>NZ_LQIN01000004.1 GCF_001500065.1 Mycobacterium sp. IS-3022 | reverse complement strand
CACCACCAACAACGCCCGCTGCGCAGCCCTTGCCCCATGGCTCGAGCACTACAACAATCAACGACGCCACTCAGCCACCGGAGGTCCTCCCTTCTCACAGCCAAACCGTCAACAACGTCCCTGCCGAGTACAACTAGCTCCTCACTCGTACCGACGCGGTCAACCCGCGGCCGGCGCGGGTCGAGCCCGTATGAGGATCAGTTCGGCGAACTGCTCGGGACACTCGAGCGGTGTGAAATGCCCTGCGTCGTAAGCGAAGTACAGCTCCACATCGGTGAAGTAGTGCCCCAGCCGGTCCGACCACTCGACCGGGAACAGGGGATCATGTCGCGGCCACACCACATCGGTGGGCACATGAATCTTGATGGCTCGCTCCGGCGGCAGTTCGGTCAACGACTGGGCGATCATGCCTGCGCCCGCGCGGTACCACGCGATGGAGGCGGTGAACGCGCCGGGCAGTCCGTAGTCGGACACCAGCCGCTCCAGATCATCGTCGGAGACAGTGAAGTTCGGACCCGACCAGTGCGTCCAGAAGTGCCGCAGGTAGTCGTGGACTAGGTCGGGGTTGCCGTCGATCAGCTGCGCCGCCAGCGGCAGCTGATGGAACGCCTGATACCAGAACTCGCTCTGCGCCTTCGCCGTCAGAACCCGGTCCCCGGCGCCGGGCAGCGGCGGGGAGAGCACCAGCGAGTGAACCAGATCCGGCTGCATGCGGGCGACGCTCTGCGCCACTCGACTGCCGACGTCGTAGCCGGCGAGCACCACCTCCGACAGCTCCAGCTCCTTGATCAGGCCGATGACGCTGCCCGCCTGCGCGGTGGCGCTGTAGAAGTGCCGGATCGCGACCGCGTGTTTGTCCGAGCCGCCGAACCCGCGCAGGTCCGGCACCACGACATCGGCAGCATCGCCGAGCAGCGGTACCACCCGGCGGTAGTCCTGGCGATTCCCGGGCCAACCGTGCAGCAGAACCACCGGCGGCGCGCCCCTGGTGCCGAACCGGTCGTAGGCGAGCCGGAACCCGTCGACAGGAGAGCTGCGGGACCACATCGGCTCATTCTGGCCGGATGTCAACCCGCTTGTTGCGAGGTTGCGCCATCCCTTCCGAGATCGCCGGTGATCACGCCGAGGATCGCCCGCCATGAGTCCGACGGCGCGTTGAGCACGTCGGAGTGGGCGCCGGGACCGGCCATCGGCCGTCCGTCGTCGTAACGTCCGGTCGGTAACCGGATCACACCGGGCATCTCGTCGGGGTCGGCGCCGTGCGGGCCGCCGGGAATGCCCTGCACCAGCGCGATGAGGTCGCCCGGCGGCGTCATCGAGAAGCGCCGCACATCCGGGTTGCGGTTGTGCCAGTCACCGGGGTCGTCGACTCCGACACCCGCCCCGGCGGCCGCCACGTACAACGTGCGATCGGAGGTCAGTCCCAACGATTCCGCGGTGCCCACGATCGACCCGCCATAGGAATGGCCGATGACCGTGACCGGTACCCGGCGGCCGGTCGCATCCACCGTGCGGTCGACGTCCTCACTGAACGCGACAAGTCGCGGCGCCATGGCGAGCGCGTACCGCGGATCGGCCGCAGCCGCCAAAGCGCTCGCCGGATTGTCGCCGCGCGGAAACGGGCCACCGAGATAGGTGATCGTCGCGGTGTCGCCGCGGGTCGCCGAGACGAACCGGCGCGCGGTCCTCGCATTCGCCGCCGAACCGTCGATCGTCGTGTTCATACCCGGCACCAGGACCGCCACGCTCGACGCCGACGCGACGTCGCCGTGCAGTTCGACCAGCGACGCCCGGGCGGGGTCGAACGCGAGCAGCTGGCGGTCGATGCGGCCGGGTTCGCCTGTCGGATCGTCGATTTCGGACAACAGGCTCCGGTACAGCGCAAGGCGGTCGGGATCGGGTTCACGCAGCACGGCCTGTGCGACGTTGGTCCGGTTGGCCGCGATCCGCATCTCCCACGGCACGCCGTCGGTATTGCCGACCTGCGAAGGGAACCCGTCGACCAACCGCTGCCGCTGCTCGGGCGTCATCGCCGCGATCTGCTCGGCGATCCGGTCCTGGCTCGAGGTCGGCCACGCCGCGACGACGTCCGCCCTGGCTCCCGCGTCGCCGGCGGCCCGCAACGCGAACGCCTCCACGATGTCGTTCGCGGCGTCGGCGTCCGCGGCGTCCAGGCGATCGAGCGCCTGACCGAGCTGGCCGGTCAGTTCGGCCGCCCGCACAGTGAGCATCTCCACCGCGACGGCCGGGACGCCGCCGGACAACGCGACCAGCAGCTCCGAGGGGTCCGCCTGCACGGACACCGATCCGGCGTCGTCGACGGCGAACCCGTCAGCGGTGGCCGCGGACGTTAACACCAGGACCTCGGTGCGCGCCGAGGCGATCTGAGCCGCTCCGTCGCGCGCCGCGGCGGCCCCCAGCACAAGGGCGCGAGCAACCGTATCGGCCGTTGCCACAATGGTTTTCGCCTGCATGCGCGCCTCGTCGGCGGCCGCGCCGGACCAGAAGCTGAACTCGGCGGCCAGGGTGTCGGCGTGCGCCGACACGAGCCGGGCGTGGCGGTCCCATTGCGCTGCCAACACGTGCAGCGCGTCGGGTCGCCAGGCTTCGGCCTGGCCGATGGTCGGCCGCGTCACCGCCCGAGGCGGTCGACGTTGCGTTCTTCTGCGCGCTCGAACGCATCAGCCGACTTCTCGGCGGCCAGGGCCCATCGGCGCATGTCGGCGACCACCCCTGCGAGGCGGGCCGCGACGAGCGTCGGCGCGGTGACGTTCCCGACGGCTGAGCCGGGCAGGGCGTCTGCATCCAATTCGGGCCACGGTGTCTCGGTGATCCGTTCGGCGGCGGTCATGACCCTGTCGGCGACGGTGCGCAGCTGCGACACGTCGACCTCAACGATTTCCCCCATGGCTCATGCTGACAGAACCGGGGCCGAGCGTGCCGAAGTTATCCACAGGGCGGCCGTGACGGGCTGCGCCGACAGTGTCAACTCCGATGTCCACCGCGATCTTCGGCGCGGCTTGCCCGACGTGGCCGCCGGGCAACCAGTAGTCTCGATGAGGTGCAGCGACGGATCATGGGCATCGAGACCGAATTCGGTGTCACCTGCACGTTCCACGGCCACCGGCGGCTGAGCCCCGACGAGGTGGCCCGCTACCTCTTCCGGCGGGTGGTGTCGTGGGGCCGCAGTTCGAACGTCTTCCTCCGCAACGGCGCCCGGCTCTACCTGGACGTGGGCAGCCACCCGGAGTACGCCACCGCCGAGTGCGACAGCCTGAGCCAGTTGGTCACCCACGACCGGGCGGGTGAGCGGGTGCTCGAAGACCTGCTCATCGACGCCGAGCAACGGTTGGCAGACGAGGGCATCGGCGGGGACATCTACCTGTTCAAGAACAACACCGACTCGGCGGGCAACTCCTACGGCTGCCACGAGAACTACCTGATCGTGCGCGCCGGGGAGTTCTCGCGCATCTCCGATGTGCTGCTGCCGTTCCTGGTCACCCGCCAGCTGCTGTGCGGTGCGGGCAAGGTCCTGCAGACGCCGAAGGCGGCGACGTTCTGCCTGAGCCAGCGCGCCGAACACATCTGGGAAGGCGTGTCGTCTGCGACGACCCGATCGCGTCCGATCATCAACACCCGCGACGAACCGCATGCCGACGCCGAGAAGTACCGCAGGCTGCACGTCATCGTCGGCGACTCGAACATGTGCGAATCCACCACGATGCTCAAGGTCGGCACGGCGTCGCTGGTGCTGGAGATGATCGAGGCCGGGATCGCGTTCCGCGACTTCTCGCTGGACAACCCGATCCGCGCGATTCGAGAGGTCAGCCACGACCTGACCGGCCGGCGGCCGGTGCGCCTCGCCGGCGGCAGGCAGGCCAGCGCGCTCGACATCCAGCGCGAGTACTACTCCCGCGCGGTGGAGTACGTGCAGACGCGTGAGCCGAACACCCAGATCCAGCAGGTCGTCGACCTCTGGGGACGTCAACTCGACGCGGTGGAGAGCCAGGACTTCGCCAAGGTCGACACCGAGATCGACTGGGTGATCAAGCGCAAGCTGTTCCAGCGCTACCAGGACCGCTACAACATGGAGCTGTCCGACCCGAAGATCAGCCAGCTGGATCTGGCGTATCACGACATCAAGCGCGGTCGCGGCGTGTTCGACCTGTTACAGCGCAAGGGACTGGCCACGCGGATCACCACCGACGAGGACATCGAGGCTGCGGTCAACACTCCGCCGCAGACCACCCGCGCCAAGCTGCGTGGCGAGTTCATCAGCGCCGCGCAGGAAGCCGGTCGCGACTTCACCGTCGACTGGGTCCACCTCAAGCTCAACGACCAGGCTCAGCGCACGGTGTTGTGCAAGGACCCGTTCCGCTCGGTCGACGAGCGGGTGAAGCGGCTCATCGCCTCGATGTGAGCGCTCGCCGTGGGCCATCCACACTAGGCTGAGCCGAGTGGCGATCTCCAAAGTCGAGCGGCTGATGAACCTCGTGATCGCGCTGCTGTCGACGCGGAACTTCATCACCGCCGAGCGGATCCGCGAAACGGTCTCCGGCTATTCCGACAGCCCCAGCGACGAGGCGTTCTCGCGGATGTTCGAGCGCGACAAGAACGAGTTGCGCGACCTCGGCATCCCGCTCGAGACCGGCCGTGTTTCCCAGTTCGATCCGACCGAGGGTTACCGGATCAACCGCGAGGCCTACGCACTGCCTGCGGTCGAACTGACGCCCGACGAAGCCGCGGCCGTTGCCGTCGCCACCCAGCTGTGGGAGTCGCCCGAACTGATCACCGCAACCCAGGGGGCGCTGCTGAAACTGCGCGCGGCCGGCATCGACATCGACGCCGTCGACGCTGCCCCGGCGATCACGTCGACCGCGACGCTGCCGGGGTTGCGCGGCTCGGAGGAGGTACTGGGAATCTTGTTGTCGGCCATCGATTCCGGACAAGCGGTGCAGTTCTCGCACCGGCCCTCGCGCAGCGAGCCGTACACCACGCGCACGGTGGAGCCCTGGGGCGTCGTCACCGACAAGGGTCGCTGGTATCTGGTGGGACATGACCGGGACCGCGACGCCACGCGCACGTTCCGGCTCTCCCGGATCGGCGCCGAGGTGAAGCCCATCGGACCGCCGGGCGCGGTGCAGCGACCACCCGACGTCGATCTGCGCGAGATAGTGGGGCGCGCGGTCGGGGACTGGCCGTCGGGTGGGCAGGCCCGGGTATGGATCGCCGAGGGCAGGGCCACCGCGCTGCGGCGACGGGCCGCCTCGGTCGCCCCGCACACACACAACGGCCGCGCCGGCGAGCTGATCACCATCGACATCGGCATGTTCGACCGGTTGGCCCGCGAGGTCGCCAGCTACGGGCCCGACGCGGTGGCGCTGGAGCCCGAGTCCTTGCGCGAGGACGTGCTGGCCCGATTGCGAGCCCAGGCGGATCACGCATGACGACCGTGTCGACCCGGCTGGTACGGCTGCTCAACATGGTGCCGTACTTCCAGGCCAACCCGAGGATCACGTACGCCGAGGCCGCATCGGACCTCGGCGTCACCGTCAAGCAGCTGCGCGACGATCTGAACCAGCTGTGGATGTGCGGCCTGCCGGGCTACGGACCCGGCGACCTGATCGACTTCGAATTCTCCGGCGACACAATCGAAGTGACGTTCACCGCGGGTATCGACCACCCGCTGCGGCTGACCTCGCCGGAGGCGACCGGCGTGCTGGTCGCCCTGCGGGCGTTGGCCGACATACCGGGCATGGTCGACCCGGAGGCCGCGCGCAGCGCGATCGCGAAGATCGAGTCGGCCGCGGGCACGGTGGGCCACGGCGGCGCGGCCGTCGACGAGCCCGCGCCCGTGGAGAGTGAGGCCGCCGCGGCGGTGCGCCAGGCGGTGCGCGACGGACGCGCGCTGTCGATCGAGTACTACTCCGCGTCGCACGACATGCTGACCAGCCGGGCGGTCGACCCGATCCGGGTTGTGCTGGTGGGCGACCACAGCTACCTGGAGGCCTGGTGCCGATCGGCCGAGGGGGTGCGGCTGTTCCGGTTCGACCGCATCGTCGACGCGCACGTCCTCGACGAACCGTCGGCGCCGCCGCCCCCGGCCGTGCAGGCAGAACCGGACACCTCGCTGTTCGACGCGGACCCCGCGCTGCCGTCGGCGACGCTGTTGATCGACCGCTCGGCGGCGTGGATGTTCGACTACTACCCGTTGCGGGTGATCCGGGAACTGCCCGACGGCGCCTGTCAGGCCGCGATGACGTACGCCTCCGACGACTGGATGGCCCGGTTCGTGCTCGGCTTCGGGTCGGCCGTCCGCGTGCTCGAGCCGGCCGGGCTGGCGGCCCGGGTACGCGACTCGGCCACCGCTGCGCTGAGCGAGTACGGGGTCAACGAGTAGACTGGCCGCGACGTCTGGAGGTGACCAAATTGGGTTCTCTACAACCCTGGCACTGGGTGATCGTGATCGCTGTGTTCGTGCTGCTCTTCGGTGCCAAGAAGCTCCCGGACGCGGCGCGCTCGCTCGGTAAGTCGATGCGGATCTTCAAAACGGAGATCAAGGAGATGCAGGCCGATTCGAAATCGGACACACGTGAGTCCGATGCCGCCGGCCGAACGGCTCCGCCGACGCCGATCGCCTCGGAGCGCGTCGACAGCGCCGACCCGACGGCGCCGGAGACCGAGCAGCCGTCGGACAAACGTCCGGCCTGATCGTCACCGATCACCTAACCGCGGCTGTGCTGCCGCGTCAGTAGGCATGCCGTGCAGACTCCAGGACTCCTCAAGAAGCTCGATCCTCGTCGGCGCCGTTCCCGTGTCAATCCCGACGGCACGATGTCGCTGGTGGAGCACCTGCACGAGCTGCGCACCCGGCTGCTGATCGCGGCTGCCGCGGTCGTCGTCACGACGATCCTCGGCTTCCTCTGGTACACCCACGGAGTCTTCGGCCTGCCCAGCCTCGGCGACTGGCTGCGCGGGCCCTACTGCGAGCTGCCCGCCTCGGCCCGCGCGGACATCACCGCCGACGGGGCGTGCCGGTTGTTGGCAACCTCGCCGTTCGATCAGTTCCTTCTGCGCCTGAAAGTCGGTCTCACCGCAGGCATCGTGCTGGCCTGCCCGGTTTGGCTCTACCAGTTGTGGGCGTTCATCACCCCCGGGCTGTACAAGAAGGAGCGCCGATTCGCGATCGCGTTCGTCACCGTCGGCGCCGCCCTGTTCGTCGCCGGCGCGGTGCTCGCCTACATCGTGCTGTCCACGGCGCTGGGCTTCCTGCTGACCGTCGGCAGCGACGTCCAAGTCACCGCGCTGTCCGGCGACCAGTATTTCGGCTTCCTGATCAACCTGCTGCTGGTGTTCGGCTTCAGCTTCGAGTTCCCGCTGCTGATCGTGATGCTCAACGCGGTCGGTGTGTTGACCTACGAGCGGCTCAAGGCGTGGCGGCGCGGTCTGATCTTCGCGCTGTTCGTGTTCGCCGCGGTCTTCACCCCGGGTTCGGATCCGTTCTCGATGCTCGCGCTGGCGTTCGCGTTGACGGTGCTGCTCGAGTTCGCGATCCAGGTCGCGCGGCTGCACGACCGGCGCAAGGCGCGCCGCGCCGCGCTCGAGGATGTGCCCGACGACGTCGCGGCGCCGATCGGACCCGCCGAGCCCGTCGAGGCGCCTAGCACCGTGCCGACGCCGGCGCGGCATGTGGTCGATGACGATGCCACCTAGTGAATTGGGCTGCGAACTAGCCCGTTTCACCGAGCAGCTGTCGTTTGCGCTCGACGACTTCCAGCGTCGTTCGTGTGAGGCGCTGGAGAACGGGCACGGCGTGCTGGTGTGCGCACCGACAGGCGCGGGCAAGACCGTGGTGGGCGAGTTCGCGGTGCACCTCGCGCTGGCCGCGGGCGGCAAGTGCTTCTACACCACGCCGATCAAGGCGCTGAGCAACCAGAAGCACAACGACCTCGTGGACCGCTACGGGCCGGACAAGATCGGGTTGCTCACCGGCGACCAGTCGATCAACGGCGACGCCGACGTGGTGGTCATGACCACCGAAGTGCTCCGCAACATGCTTTACGCCAATTCCTCAACGCTGCAGGGGCTTTCGTACGTCGTCATGGACGAGGTGCACTTTCTGGCCGACCGGATGCGCGGTGCGGTGTGGGAAGAGGTCATCCTGCACCTGCCCGACGAGGTGCGCCTGGTGAGCTTGTCGGCAACGGTCAGCAACGCCGAGGAGTTCGGTGGCTGGATCCAGACGGTGCGCGGCGACACCACGGTGGTCGTCGACGAGCACCGACCGGTCCCGCTGTGGCAGCACGTGCTGGTCGGCAGGCGGCTGTTCGACCTGTTCGACTACCGCGCCACGCGAGCGTCGCGCGCATCGAGGGCAGAGGGCCGCGAGTTGCTCGTCGACCCGGAGTTGTTGCGACACATCGCGCATCGGCGCGAAGCCGACCGGCTGGTCGACTGGCAACCGCGCGGCCGCGGCCGCAACCGGGATCGGCCGAGCATGTACCGCCCGCCGTCGCGCCCCGATGTGATCGGCACGCTGGACCGCGAAGGGCTGCTGCCGGCGATCACGTTCATCTTCTCGCGCGCCGGGTGCGACTCCGCGGTCAAGCAATGCCTGCGGTCCTCGCTTCGGCTGACCACCGACGAGGAACGGGTTCGCATCGCCGAGGTGGTCGACCGGCGCTGTGGTGACCTGCCCGAAGCCGACCTGATCATTCTCGACTACCACGAGTGGCGCGAGGGTCTGCTGCGCGGACTGGCGGCCCATCACGCCGGGATGCTGCCGGTGTTCCGCCACACCGTCGAGGAGCTGTTCTCCGCGGGACTGGTGAAGGCGGTATTCGCCACGGAGACACTGGCTTTGGGTATCAACATGCCCGCGCGCACGGTGGTGCTGGAGCGGCTGGTCAAGTTCAACGGCGAGCAGCATGTGCCGTTGACGCCGGGGGAGTACACCCAGTTGACCGGGCGCGCGGGCCGCCGCGGCATCGACGTCGAGGGCCACGCGGTGGTGCTGTGGACGCCGGACGTCGAACCGGCCGAGGTGGCCGGATTGGCGTCGACCCGGACGTTCCCGCTGCGCAGTTCGTTCGCGCCGTCGTACAACATGACCATCAACCTCGTGCAGCAGATGGGGCCGGCGCAGGCGCACAAACTGTTGGAAAGCTCGTTCGCGCAGTACCAGGCCGACCGGTCGGTGGTCGGGTTACGGCGAGGCGTCGAGCGCGGTGAGCGGATGCTCGACGAGATCGCCGCCGAACTGGCCGGCGGCCACGATGCCGATGTTCTCGGCTACGTCCGGCTGCGGCTGCAGATCTCCGAACGGGAACGCGCCCAGTCACGGGCGTCGCGGCTGCAGCGGCGCCGGGCCGCCAACGAAGCGCTGGCGGCGCTGCGCCGCGGCGACATCATCACGATCACCCACGGTCGGCGCGGTGGACTGGCCGTCGTGCTGGAACCGGCCCGCGACGAGGACGATCCGCGGCCGCTGGTGTTGACCGAACACCGGTGGGCCGGGCGGATTTCGTCCGCCGACTACTCGGGGACCTCGGCGCCACTGGGCTCGATGCCGCTGCCCAAGCGGGTCGAGCACCGAAACCCGCGCGCGCGCCGCGACCTTGCGTCGGCGCTGAACTCGGCCGCGGCCCGCCTCGATGTGCCGGCGGGCAAACCCAAGCGCAGCGGCAACGCCGGCCAGGAGCGCGACATCGACCCCGAATTGGCCGCGCTGCGAGAACAATTGCGCTCCCACCCCGCTCACCAGTTGCCCGACCGGGAGGAGAAGGCGCGGCTGGCCGAGCGGTACCTGCGCATCGAGCGCGACAACGAACAGATCCGGCAGAAGGTCGCGGCGGCGACGAACTCGTTGGCGCGCACGTTCGACCGGATCGTGGTGCTGCTGACCGAACGCGGTTTCATCACCGGCCCTCCAGAGGACCCGAAAGTGACCGACGACGGTCGGCTGCTGGCCCGGATTTACAGCGAGAGCGACCTGCTGGTGGCAGAGGCGTTGCGCACAGGCATCTGGGAGGGCCTGGACGCGGCAGAACTGGCGGGGGTGCTCTCGGCGGTGCTCTACGAGTCCCGCGGCGACACGCCGGGGGGTCGCGACGGGGCCGACATCCCGACCGGCAAGCTGCGGCGGGCGGTGAACCAGACCCGGCGGCTGTGGGCGGAACTGCGTGCCGACGAGCAACGTCACCGCATCAGCCAGAGTCGCGAGCCCGACGACGGCTTCGTCGCGGCGATCTTCCGGTGGGCCACCACCGGCGACCTGACCAGCGCACTGGCCGCCTCTGACGCGGCTGGCAGCGGATCGCCGTTGTCGGCGGGGGATTTCGTACGGTGGTGCCGTCAGGTGCTCGACCTGCTCGACCAGGTGCGCAACGCCGCACCGACCCCGGCACTGCGGGCCACCGCGAAACGCGCGATCAACGATGTTCGACGAGGCGTCGTCGCTGTTGATGCGGGGTAGGGTGTCGGGTGCACGAAACCGATGTACTCGCGGCTCGGCCGCGGTCGATCAAGGAGTGAGATGAGCGGACCGCAGGGATCTGATCCGACGCAGTCATGGCCCGGCCAGCAGCCGGAACAGCCGACGGACCAGCCGTCCAGCGAGTCGTCGGCCAACCAGCCGTGGCAGCAGCAGCCGCAGAGCAGCGAACCGACGCAGGCCGCGCCGCAGTGGCAGCCACCCGCCTACGACCCGTCACAGGCGCAGCAGTACCCGGGATACCAGCAGCCCGCGTACCAGCCGCCGCAGCAGTATCCGGCGACCGAGCAGCAGTACGGTCAGCAGCCCGGCGAGTACAACCCGCAGGCCTACCAGCAGCCCGGTCAGTACGGGCAGCCGCAGTACGGCCAGTACGGGCAGCCGCCCGGCCAGCCGCAGTACGGCCAGCCGCCCACGGGGCAGTTCGGGCAGCCGGGCCAGTTCGGCCAGTATCCGCAGTACCAGCAGCCGGGCGCCGAGGAGGGCTCGAAGCGGTCGCTCGCGGTGATCGGCGGTGTGATCGGCCTGCTGGCCGCGGTGATCGTCGTGGTGGTGCTGGTGCTGGGCTTCTGGAAACCCGGCTTCTTCGTGACCACCAAGCTCGACATCGACGCCGCGCAGTCCGGGGTGCAGCAGATCCTCACCGACGAGGCGAACGGGTACGGCGCCAAGAACGTCAAGGACGTCAAGTGCAATGACGGCCAGAACCCGACCGTCGAGAAGGGCGCGACGTTCGACTGCGAGGTCAGCATCGACGGCACCAAGCGTCAGGTGACCGTCACGTTCCAGGACGACGACGGCACCTACGAGGTGGGCAGGCCGAAGTAGCGGTTAGCTGTCCGGTAGCCCGTCCAGGGCCTTCTGCAGCCGGCCAATCGACGACGTGACGCCGTAGGTTTCGGCGAGCTTGGCGACCTTGCGCGGATGCTCGGCGGCCAGCGGCAGCGCGTCCGACGGTGTGGACCAGTTCAGCTCGGCGTCGGTGGCGACTTTGACCACCGGGTCGGCGGCCTCGATGTAGTCGGCGGCGTTGCGCAGCTTCGCCCGATACGCCTTGCTCATCTTCGACTTCGGATCGTTGGCCGCGGCCAGGATGCTCTCCAGTGAGCCGTGCTGCGCCAGCAGCGTCGCCGCCGTCTTCTCGCCGATGCCCGGCACGCCGGGCAGGCCGTCGCTGGGATCGCCTCGCAGCAGGGCGAGTTCGGCGTATGCGGGTCCGGCGCGGTCGACCGGCACGCCGTATTTCTCGGCGACCTCCGTCGGGCCCCACTTGGTGGCCTTGGCCAACCCGCTGCCGAGGTAGAGCACCCGAACCGGGACCGGCTCGTCGCGCACCAGCTGCAGCAGATCCCGGTCGCCGCTGACCACCACCACGGGGTCGCGTTCTTCGCGGGCGACCAGGGTGCCGAGCACGTCGTCGGCCTCGCATTCGGGCGCGCCGGCGGTGGCGATGCCGAACGCGTCGAGAATCTCGAAGATCATGTCGACCTGCGGCGTGAGGTCGTCGGGCACCACCTCGACGTCGGGTTCGCCGTCGGGGTGTTCCTCGAGCACCCGATGCGACTTGTAGGACGGGATGAGGTCGACGCGCCACTGCGGTCGCCAGTCGTCGTCGCGGCACACCACCAACCGCGACGGACGCTCGCGGGTGATCACGGTCGCCACGGCGTCGAGGAAGCCGCGCAGCGCGTTGACCGGGCGGCCGTCGGGCGCCTTGATCTTGTCCGGGACTCCGAAATACGAACGGAACCACATGCTGGCGCCGTCGAGCAGCACGAGGGATGACATGCGAGCCATCCTGCCAGTGCGCCGCGCATTAGCCTCGTGGCATGAGCGCCAGTCGATTCAGCTCCGATGTCTACGCGCACCGACTAGCTGCGGCGGCGGCCGCGGCGGCCGACGCCGGCGTCGCGGGCCTGGTCATCACGCCGGGCTATGACCTGCGCTATCTGGTCGGGTCGCGGGCGCAGACGTTCGAGCGGCTCACCGCGCTGGTGCTGCCCGCCGACGGCGACCCGACCATCGTGGTGCCGCGCCTGGAGTTGGCGGCGCTCAAGGACTCCGCGGTGCCCGAACTCGGCCTGGCGGTGCAGGACTGGGTCGACGGCGACGACCCGTACGCGCTCGTCGGACAGGCGCTCGGTGGTGGTATGCGCAAGACCGGGCCGTCTGGACGGCTCGCCGTCGCGGTGACCGACTCGATGCCCGCGCTGCATCTGCTGCCGCTCGCCGACGTGTTGGGGGCGGTGCCGGTGCTGGCCACCGGCGTCCTGCGACGACTGCGGATGATCAAGGACGCCGCCGAGATCGACGCGCTGCGTAAGGCCGGCGCGGCCATCGACCGCGTACACGCGCGGGTGCCGGAATTCCTGGCGCCGGGCCGCACCGAAGCCGACGTCGCGGCTGACATCGCCGAAGCCATTGTCGCCGAAGGTCATTCGGAGGTGGCGTTCATCATCGTCGGGTCCGGGCCGCATGGCGCCGACCCGCATCACGAGTGTTCGGACCGGAAGCTGCGGGCCGGCGACATCGTCGTCGTGGACATCGGCGGACCCTACGAGCCCGGCTACAACTCCGACTCCACCCGCACGTACAGCATCGGCGAGCCGGACCCCGACGTGGCGCGGCGCTACGCGGTGCTGCAGCGCGCCCAGCGGGCCGCGGTCGCGGCGGTCCGGCCCGGCGTCACCGCAGAGCAGGTGGACGCCGCGGCGCGCGACGTGCTGGCCGCCGAGGGCCTGGCCGACGCGTTCGTGCACCGCACCGGCCACGGTATCGGGCTGTCGGTACACGAGGAGCCCTACATCGTGGCGGGCAACACGCTCACGCTCGAAGAGGGCATGGCCTTCTCGGTCGAGCCCGGCATCTATTTCGCCGGCGAGTGGGGCGCACGCATCGAGGACATCGTCGTCGTCACTGCCGATGGCGCCATGGCGGTCAACAACCGGCCACACGAGCTGGTGGTGGTGCCCACCGGCCCGGCCGCGACGGGCTGATTTCCGTGGCGATTACCCTGTCGAGCAGATGCAAAATGTCCCGAAAAAGCGCATCTCGGGCACAGTTTGCTTCTGCTCGCGCGGGGAAAGTTATTCCTCGAGCCGGTCGAGTAGGTCCGACGACCCGAGCACCCGCTCGACCCGGACCTCGATGACGACGCGTTTGGGGTTGACCCGGGGGGTCCGGTAGCGCTGCGCGTACCGCAGTTCGGCGTCACGTACGGCGTCGGCATCCGCATTGACCTTGGCCTTGCCCTCCAGCGACAACCAGCGCGCGCCGTCGACCTGGCTCAGCACCGCGACACCCTGGCGGTCGGCGTTCACCGCCTTCTGCGACCCGCCGCTGGTGATGACGCGCGCGATGTGGGTTTTCGGGTCGAACGTGAAGCCGACGGCGACGACGTGCGGTGAATTGTCCGATCGCAGCGTCGTCAGCATGGCCAGATGACGCTCGGACAGAAATGCCAGCGCGTCGTCGGTCAGCCGGGTGGTTGCCTTGCGGCTTGACTGGGACATCGGGCTTCACGGTAGCGCAGGAGATAATCGCTGCCATGACAGACACGGCTGACACCCGCCCGGCATTGGTCGTGGTTTTCGGCGGCCGCAGCGAGATCGGCATCGAGGTGGCCACCCGGCTCGCGCCCCGATCGACGGTGTTGCTGGCGGCCCGCCGCGCTCATGACCTCGAGGCGCAGGCGGCGGCCGTTCGCGCCGCGGGGGCGGCGGCGGTGCACGTGTGTGAGTTCGACGCCGACGACCTTCCGTCGCACGGTCCGGTGGTCGACGCGATCGTCGCCGAGCACGGACCGATCGACACCGCGGTGCTCGCGTTCGGCATCCTCGGCGATCAGGCGCTCGCGGAGAAGGACGCCGCGCACGCCGCGGCGATTCTGCACACCGACTTCGTCGCCCAGGCCAGCCTGCTGACGGTGCTCGCCGCGGCGATGCGCGAAGCAGGATCCGGGTCGATCGTGACGTTCTCGTCGATCGCGGGCGTGCGCGTGCGCCGCGCCAACTACGTGTACGGGTCCGCGAAGGCCGGGCTGGACGGCTTCTGCCGCGGGTTGGCCGACGCCCTGCACGGTTCGGGGGTGCACCTGCTGTTGGTACGGCCGGGGTTTGTGATCGGGCGCATGACGGCGGGCATGTCGCCCGCGCCGCTCTCGAGCACGCCGGCGCAGGTCGCCGACGCGACCGTCCGCGCACTCCGCAGAAGGCGAGGCGTGGTGTGGGTACCCGCACCACTTTCGCTGCTGGCATTCGCGTTCCACATCACGCCCCGGTTCGTGTGGCGAAGGATGCCGCGATGATCGTCGTCGTCGGCATCGGCGCTGACGGGATGGCCGGGCTGTCGCCCGCCTCGCAGTACGAATTACGCAGGGCGACAGTGGTCTACGGTTCGCCACGGCAACTCGCGCTGCTGGACGACACCGTGACCGCGGCGCGGCGTGAGTGGCCGTCGCCGATGCTGCCCGCACTGCACACTCTGTTGGAGGGCGTCGACGGAGACGTGCATGTGGTGGCCAGCGGCGACCCGCTGCTGCACGGTGTGGGTAGCTCGCTGATCCGGTTGTACGGGCCGGACCGAGTCGCGGTTCTCCCGCACGTGTCCTCGGTGACATTGGCTTGCTCGCGGCTGGGTTGGGCGGTGCAGGACACCGAGGTCATCAGCCTGGTGTGGAGCGACCCGCACACCGCGGTGCGCCGCGGCGGGCAGGCCGTCGTGATGTCCCGCGACGGCGCGACCCCTGCGGCGCTGACGCGGCTGCTCACCGACACCGGTCGCGGCGACTCCGAGATCACCGTGTTAGAGCAACTCGGCGGTCCCACAGAGCGCCGCCGGGCCGCCACCGCCCGCGAATGGGCGGCGCGACCCCCGGACGACGTCGACGACCTCAACGTGGTCGCGGTGCGCTACCTGCCCGACGAGCGGCAGTTCGGGGTGCTGCCCGACGAGATGTTCGCCCACGACGGCCAGCTCACCAAACAACCGGTGCGCGCGGTGACGCTGGCGGCGCTGGCGCCGCGGCCCGGTCAACTGCTCTGGGATGTCGGTGCCGGATCGGGCAGCGTGGCGATCGAATGGTGTCGCAGCGGCGCCGGTTGTCGCGCAATCGCCTTCGAACGCGACGAAGAACGCCGTAACCGCATCACCGACAACGTGGTGGCGTTCGGCGCGCGGGTGCAGGTGCAGCACGCCGCACCCGAGTCGTTCGAGTCCGTCCCTGCGCCCGACGCGGTCTTCGTGGGCGGCGGCCTGACGCAGCCGGGACTCCTGGAGGCCTGCTTCGACCGGCTGCCCGCCGGCGGCCGGCTGGTCGCCAACGCCGTCACTGTGGAGACTGAAGCGCTTGTCGCCCAGTGGTATTCGCGACACGGCGGTGCGCTCAGGCGCTTCGAGCACCACCGCGGCGAGCCGCTCGGCGGGTTCACCGGCTGGCGTCCTGCGATGCCGATCACGCAGTGGACGGTGACCAAGCGATGACCGTCTACTTCATCGGCGCAGGGCCCGGCGCGGCCGACCTGATCACCGTGCGCGGACACCGACTGCTGAGCCGCTGCCCGGTCTGCCTCTACGCGGGTTCGATCATGCCCGAGGACTTGCTGGCGCTGTGTCCGCCGGACGCCCGTGTCATCGACACCGGCCCGTTGACCCTCGAACAGATCGTCACCGAACTCGCCGATGCCCACGCCGCGGGCCTCGACGTGGCGCGGTTGCATTCCGGCGACCCGTCGATCTACAGCGCGCTCGCCGAGCAGTGCCGCCGTCTCGACGATCTGGGTGTCGACTACGAAATTGTGCCCGGGGTGCCGGCTTTCGCCGCGGCAGCTGCCGTGCTGGGTCGCGAGCTCACCGTTCCCGGTGTCGCGCAGACGGTCACGCTGACCCGGGTGGCGACGCTGTCGACCGCGATGCCGGACGGCGAAGACCTGCCGACGCTGTCGGCACCCGGTGCGACGCTGGTGCTGCACCTCGCGGCCGCGCAGATCGACGCGATCGTCCCGCAGCTGCTGGCCGGCGGGTACGGGCCCGAAACGCCCTGCGCCGTGGTGGCGTTCGCGAGCTGGCCGCAGCAGCAGGTGGTGCGCTGCACGCTCGCGGAGTTGGCGGGGCGGATGAAAGCCGCGGGAATCACCCGCACCGCGGTGATCGTCGTGGGCGACGTGCTGGCGGCCGAGGGGTTCGCCGACAGCTATCTGTACTCCTCGGATCGGGTGCGGTGGGGACGACATTGATGCGAATACTCCTGCTGGGCGGTACTTCTGAGGCTCGCGCGCTGGCTGCCCGTCTGCATCCGGACGTCGAGGTGATCAGTTCGCTCGCGGGTCGGGTGCCCGACCCCGCGCTACCGGTGGGCGAGGTACGCATCGGCGGCTTCGGCGGCGTCGAGGGGCTGCGGCGTTGGGTGTCCGACAACCGAGTCGACGCTGTCGTCGACGCCACGCACCCGTACGCGGCGACGATGACCGCGCACGCGGCGGCTGTGTGCGCCGAGTTGCGGCTGCCGCACCTGGTGGTGGCCCGGCCCGCTTGGCCGACCGGCGATGCGATCGTCGTCAGCTCTGATGTCGAGGCTGCGAAAACCGTTGCTGCCGAGCGGTTCACCCACGTATTCCTGACCACCGGACGCTCTGGCGCCGCGGCGTTCAAGGACGTCGATGCATGGTTTCTGATTCGTGCCGTCACGCCGCCCGACGTGTCGGATCTGCCGCGTCGTCACCAGGTTGTGCTGTCGCGCGGGCCATACCGCTACGACGACGAACTGACCTTGCTGCGCGAGCACCGCATCGACGCGTTGGTCACCAAGAACAGTGGCGGGCAGATGACCCGGCCGAAACTGGATGCGGCTGCGGCCCTTGGTGTTGCGGTGGTGATGGTGGACCGGCCACCGCTGCCGTCGGGGGTGACGACGGTCGCCACCGTCGACGACGCGGTCACATGGGTCGAGTCGATGAATACGACGTGATCAGTTCGAGCGTCTCGAGTTCCCGGATGGCCCGGCAGCCGCGGCACAACATCGCGAGCATCATCTCGTCGCCCCGCTCGGTCGACGTCGCGAACGCGGTGCCCAACGCGACGAGCAGCGGCGCCTGCACCGCCCCGAGGCGGTAGTCGGTCCAGCAGGTGTTCAGGTCGTAATCGCGCACGCCGTATCCGAGCAACGCACGGTGATAGTGCTCGACGAGATCTCGCTCGATCTCTGCCCGGACTGTGGGTTCCAGGCTGGTCGCGGTGAAGTACGCAAGGTCGCGGGCCGGCAACCCGACGCCGACGGTCTGCCAGTCCACCACCGTGATCCGCGTGCGGTCGGGGTCGAACAGCATGTTGTCGAGCCGGTAGTCGCCGTGCATCAGCGCGTATCGGCTGCGCTCGGCCATCAGCCACGGCGTCACCGAAGCCATTGCCGCGGTGAGCGTTTCCTGGTCCTCGGCGCTGATCGACGGGCCGAGGCGGTCGATGACGATGTCGGCAGCCATTCGCGAGACGTCGCCCAAGCCCTTGGCCGCATCGGCGTCACCTGGTTTGGGCATCACGACGGCGGACAGGTCCATCCACTCGGGCGCACACCAACTCGGGCCGTGCAGACCAGCGAGCGCTTCTACGGCGAGGCGCGCCTCGACCGCGTTGCACCCGGCGATCTGGTCGCCCTGGACCGCGGGCGCCATGTCGGCCAGCAGCAGCACCACGTCGGCGCCGTCGTCGGAGATGTCCTGATGGAAGCTGCGCGGAACAGGGATGCGCATCCGGTCGGCGACCAGCGAGTAGAACTCCACCTCGGACCGGTAACCCAGCGCCACCCGCTCGCGCACCGTGTCGTCTTGCGCCGACAGCTTTATCGCGAACGAGGCGGGCAGGTCGGATTCCCCACCGTAGGTCGCCGACACCCGGTAGGTGGCGCCCGTCTGGCCGGTTCCGATCGGTGTCACGGTGACCGCCTCGACATCGGTTCCCAGCACTGACCCGAGCCACGCCGGCGTTACATCTTCGGGCCCGCGTGGAATGTTGAGGACGGAAGTCACGCGCCGGAGATTAACACTGCCGGCTCTCATGAGGTCGCGGGTAGCGCTAGGCGGGGTAGCGGCGCGGCGTGAAGACCCGGTCGCCGTCCCCGGAATACCACTGCGTCTGCGAGGAGCCGACGATCAGCAGGCAGCGCATGTCGACGTCGGCGGGATCCAGGTCGGCCAGGCGCACCACCGTGACCTGCTCGCGGGGCCCGGACACGTCGCGGCCGATCACCACCGGAGTGCCGGGATCGCGGTGCTCGAGCAGAAGATCCCGCATCGCCCCGACCTGCCACGTCCGGGTCTTCGACGCCGGGTTGTAGATCGCCAGCACCAGGTCGGCCTTGGCCGCAGCCGTCAACCGCGCAGCGATCACGTCCCACGGCTTGAGCCGGTCTGACAGCGAGATCACCGCATAGTCATGGCCCAGCGGGGCGCCGACCCGGCTCGCGACGGCCTGCGCGGCGGTCATCGCCGGGATCACCCGTACCGAAACCCCGGGCCACTGCTTGGCCTCTTCCAGCACCGCGGTCGCCATCGCAAAGACACCCGGGTCTCCGGAGGACACCACCGCGACCGCGCGGCCCTGTTCGGCCAGCGTGCAGGCCAACCGGGCGCGGGCCGGTTCGTCAGTGTTGTCGCTCGGATGTCTGCGCTGATCGCCGCGGGCGGCGACGCGGTCGAGGTAAGGGCCGTAGCCGATGAGGTCGGTGGCCGCGGCCAGCTCGCGCCGCGACTGCGGGGTCATCCAGTTCGGGTCGCCGGGACCCAGTCCCACGACGGCGACGCTGCCGGTGGTCCTCAGGTCCTGGCGACCGCGCCCCGGCAACATCGCCAGCGAGAAATACGGGACCGTTTCGTCGTCGACGTCGCCTGCGCCCAGAACCCGTTGCCGCGGAGTGCTCGCACGCTCGACGTAGAACGCGTCGTCCAACCGGCCGGACGCGGAAAGCGCTTGGCGTACAGTGGGATACGAGCGGCCCAACTTCAGCATCACCGCTGCGTCGGTGTCGGCGAGCCTGCGCTCGAGCTCGTCGGGGGGCAGTGTTCCCGGCAGGATCGTCAACACCTCGTCGCCCTGGACGAGGGGAGTGGCGACCGCCGCCGAAGCCGCGCTCACCGACGTCACGCCCGGCACGATGACCGCGTCGAACCGCTCGGTCAGCCGGGTGTGCATGTGCATGTAGGAGCTGTAGAACAGCGGGTCGCCCTCGGCGAGCAAGGCCACGCTGCGGCCGGCCTCGAGGTGGGCGGCGATGCGGTCGGCGGACTCGCGGTAGAAGTCCTCCATCGCTCCGGCGTAGCCGCCGGGGTGATCGGTGGTTTCGGTGGTGACCGGATAGACCAGGTGCTCCTCGATCTGGCCCGGCCGCAGATACGGCTCGGCGATGCCGCGCGCGATGCTGTTGCCGTGCCGCGCACTGTGGTACGCCACGACGTCGGCCTCGCCGATCACCCGTGCCGCCTTGACGGTGACCAGTTCAGGGTCGCCGGGTCCCAGCCCCACCCCCCACAAGACCCCGCGGTCGCTCATTCGCGTTCCGTCGCAATCGCATTCACGGCCGCGGCCGCCATCGCACTGCCGCCGCGACGGCCCGTCACCACGAGATACGACATTCCGCGCGGCCGGTCGATGAGTTCCTGCTTGGACTGCGCCGAGCCGACGAAACCGACCGGTCCGCCCAGTACCGCGGCGGGCGACGGGGCGCCGTCGTCGAGGAGTTCGAGCAGCCGGAACAGCGCGGTCGGCGCATTGCCGATCGCCAGCACGGCACCGCCGAGTCGGTCGGCCCACAGGTCCACGGCCGCCGCCGACCGGGTGGTGCCGAGCCGGGCAGCCAGGTCGGCGGCTCGCTCGTCGGTCACCAGCGACACCACCTCGTTGCCGGCGGGCAACCGAGACCTGGTGATCCCGGCGGCCACCATCGACGAATCACAGAGCACCGCCGCGCCCGCAGTCAGTGCGGCGTGGGTCCTGGCGACCACGTCCGCGCTGAACGCGACGTGATCGGTGAGGTCGGTCTGTCCGCAGGTGTGGATCAGCCGGACGACCACGCGGGCTACGTCGTCGGGAAACCGAGCCAAGTCCGCCTCGTCGCGAATCGTCGCGAACGATTGCCGGTAGATCTCCCCGGCGTCGCGGATGTAGTCGAGCACGCGATCACCCTACGGGTGCGGGCCGCGCGCCCGGTATCCGTCTCCGGTCGCCACCAGCACCTCGCCCGTGGGCGGGCTGCCGCAGGCCCTGTCGCAGCCCACGAAATGGCGGTGGCCAGGCGTCGAATTGCTCCTCGCGTGCGCTGAAGCCGGTTCGGCGACCGCAGCGGCGGCGTCTGCGCGCACATCGGCCATCGAGTGCTCACAGCCCGGCCTTCCGGTGCACGCGCTGACCGAGAGCCAGGGAGAGTCCTCGTCGAACACCAGCCCGAGGGGGGCGAGTACGCGCAGGGCGACGTCGGCGACTTCCTCGTCGAGGTCGAAGACGAGGATCGAGCGCCACGGCGTGACCACCATCGGCGCGCCGATCGCGGCGAGGTACTCGGCGGTCCGGGCGGGCAGCACGCCGAGCGGAACCGCGGCGCCCAGCGTGACGCGGCCGTCGTGCTGCTCGAGCCAGCCGACGGGCGGGCGGGTGACCGCAGGCCACGCCGCTCCCGGTGCTACCGATCGGGGCAGATCGCCGAGCAGCGCGTCGGCATCGACGAGTTCCTTGACACGCCAGGCGGTTCCGCGACTGACGGCGAATCGTCGCGCCACCGCGACCATTGTCGGCACCGCGGCGTTCAGCGCCAGTCGGACACCGGTGTCGCGGCCCGCCAACAGCAGCGCGCCGGTATCACCGTCGAGATGGACTCCGACGTCCGCGCCGAGGCCCGAGATGTCGGCGCGGCCGTCGTCGATGCCGAACAGGAACCGGCCCGGCAGCGCGGCCAGTTCCGGGTCGGCGCAGATCGCCCCGTCGAGTTCGGTGATCAGCGCACGGATGTCGGTGGCCGCGCCGACCCGCCCGGACAGCGGTGAGGCGACGATGTTGCGCACGCGTTCGTGGGTCGGCGACGGCAGCAGGCCGGCGGACGCCGCGGCCTCGGCGACCGCGGCCGTGTCGGTGACGCCACGAATCTGAAGGTTGCCCCTCGAGGTCAGCTCCAGCGTTCCCGCAGCCTGCTCGATGGCCGCCCGCGCGAGGGTCTCCAACTGCGCGGCGGTGATGATGCCGCCCGGTAACCGTATCCGCGCCAACGCACCGTCCGCGGCGCGATGCACCTGCAACGCACCGGGGCAGGCGTCCTGCTCGCGGGTTCTGGCCACCGGTTCACGGTACGCCCGCAGCGCTGCAGACCGAAGTCGTCGTCAGCTGGCCAGCGCGACAGGGCTGACGACTTCGGAGTATGTCGAGGCGTCGCCGACGACGGAACGGCTGTGCCGGCCGTGGACGTCGACCGGGACGTCGCCGGCCAGAGTGATGCGGTTGAGCCGCCGATACTGGTCGTCGTAGTCGGCGACGGCGTAGTGCTGCGTCGCGCGGTTGTCCCAGAGCGCGATGTCACCGGGCCGCCAGTTCCAGCGAATGGTGTGCTCGAGCTTGGTGATTCGCTTCTGCAGCAGCTCGAACAACGCCGCCGATTCCGTCGAGCCGAGCCCGACGAACTTCTCGATGAAGTGGCCGAGCAGCAGCACTCGCTTGCCGGTCTCCGGGTGCACGCGGACCACCGGATGCTCGGTTTCGTAGCGGTCTGAGACGAATTCCTCACGGTAGGAACGCTGTTCGGCGGTCGGAGCGGTGTTCGGATCGTCGTGCAGTGACGCGTAATCGTATCTATTGGTGTGCACCGCCCAGAGGTTTTCGGCCAACGCGCGCAACGGTGTCGGAAGGCGGTCGTACGCGGCCTCGGTGGACGCCCACGTGGTCGTGCCGCCGTATTGCGGCAGGGTGACGGCCCGCAGGATCGACGCTTTCGGTATCCGGTCGACGAACGTGACGTCGGTGTGCCAGCTGTTCGCCTTGTCGTAGCGGGAATCGATGGGCAGCAACCGGTCCCCGCGCGAAGTCACCGTCGGGTGGGCGGTTGTGGGGGTGCCCAGCGCCCGCGCGAAGGCGAGCTGAGCGTCGTCGTCCACCTTGTGCTGGCCGCGGAAGAAGACCACCTTGTGTTCGAGCATCGCGGTATTGATCGCGTTCGCGGTTTCCGGATCGATCCCTGCGCTGAGATCGACACCGTCGATGTGGGCGCCGATGTGGGCGCCGAGCTTGTTCACCCGCAGAGATGACGGCACGTGGGTAACCTCCAGATGATGCATGAATCAAGTCGCTACGTTCGCCGTCTGAACCTGCGACGACAAGCTTTCGGCTCAGCGCGAATCGAACCGGGCGCCGTTTCGGTTCGATCAAGATCGGGTAGTGCAGCGCCGTGAAGGCACTGTGGGACTACGTCACCGCCCACTACGCGCAGTTGGTGTTCGACTCGTACCAACACCTCAGCGCGGTCGTCCAGAGCGTTCTCATTGCGACTGTCCTCGGGGTGGCGGTCGGTGTGCTGACCTATCGCAACCCGCTGGCAGCCAACCTCGCGACCGCGACGTCCAGCGTGATTCTGACCGTGCCGGCCTTCGCCCTGCTCGGCCTGCTGATCCCGATGTTCGGGCTCGGGGTGGTGCCGAGCATCGCCGCCCTGGTGCTGTACTCACTGCTGCCGATCGTGCGCAATACGATCGTCGGCCTCAACGCGGTCGATCCCGCGCTCACCGACGCGGCGCGGGGGATCGGGATGAGCCGGCTCGACACCCTGGCCCGGGTCGAACTGCGGCTGGTGTGGCCGTCGATCCTGTCCGCGATGCGGATCAGCACGCAGATGTCGATGGGCGTGCTGGCCATCGCCGCCTACGTCAAGGGGCCCGGCCTGGGCAACCTGATCTTCACGGGCTTGGCCCGGGTCGGCAGCCCGACCGCGGTTCCGATGGCGTTGACCGGCACGCTGCTCATCGTCGTGCTGGCGCTGGCGCTGGACGCGATTCTCGTGCTCGTCGGTCGCCTCACCACCTCGAAAGGCATCCGATGACAACGCAACTCGCACGCGAGAACGCCGAATCGCACGGCAGCACCGGTGTGCGCATCGTGCTCGACCACGTAACCAAGGTCTATCCCGGTGCAGAGCGTCCCGCGGTGGACGACGTGTCGCTCGAGATCCCCGCCGGTGAGATCGTGGTGTTCGTCGGGCCGTCCGGCTGTGGCAAGACCACGATGATGCGGATGATCAACCGGCTGTCTGAACCGACATCGGGCAAGATCATGATCGGCGACAACGATGCGTTGTCGATCCGGCCGACGGACCTTCGCCGCTCGATCGGCTACTCCATCCAGCAGGCGGGCCTGTTCCCGCACATGACAATCCGACAGAATGTGGGACTGGTGCCCGGGCTTCTGCGCTGGGACCGCAAGCGCATCGCCGATCGTGTCGACGAACTGCTCGACATGGTGGGTCTGGAACCCGCGCAGTACGCCGGAAGATATCCGCGTCAACTGTCCGGCGGACAGCAGCAGCGCGTGGGTGTCGCGCGTGCGCTGGCCGCCGATCCTCCGGTGCTGCTGATGGACGAACCGTTCGGCGCGGTCGACCCGATCACGCGCAGCACGTTGCAGGACGAACTGCTGCGGCTGCAGGGCGAACTGGGCAAGACCATCGTCTTCGTCACCCACGACTTCGGCGAGGCGGTCAAGCTCGGTGACCGGATCACTGTGCTGGGCAACCAATCCAAGGTGCTGCAGTACGACACGCCGCAGAACATCCTCGCCAGTCCCGCCGACGACACCGTCGCCGGATTCGTCGGTTCTGGCGCATCGCTTCGCCAACTCGGCCTGATGCGGATCAAGGACGTCGAGTTGCGACCGCATCCTTGGGTGCGCCAGACGGATTCGATCGACGCGGTGCGAAACACCCTGGCCGACAGTGAGTTCGACTGGGTCGTGGTGCTCGACGAGCGTGACCGCCCGGTCAGCTGGGTGCGGGAGAGCAGCCTCGCCCACGCCGCCTCGCTGGCCGATGCCGTCGAATCACTCGACGTGGTGAGCACGCAGTCGACGTTGGAGGACGCGCTGGAGGCGATCCTGGCCGAACAGCACGCCTCGGCCGTGGTGACCGGCGCGGGCAGCCGGTACCAGGGTGTCGTCACGCTCGACACGCTCATCGACACGATCACCTGGCTGCGGGCCTCGGCGGAGGCGAGCACGGACGGTCAGCCGTGACCGCCGTCGCGGACACTGCGCAGTCGGCGCGCGCCGGCCCGGGCGAGCGCAGACGGCTGCTCATCCAACCCATCCTGGTGCTCATTGTCGCTGCGGCGGTGGTGTTCTGGGCGTTCAACCGCGACCTGACCGCCACGCAGCAGGAGAACATCAACCCAGGCAACATCGCGACGCTGATCTGGCAGCACCTCCTGATCACGATTGCGGTCACCGCGATCGTGCTCGTCGTCGGCGTCCCGCTCGGTGTGCTCGTCACCCGTCCGGGAGCCAGACTGTTGCGGCCGGTGTTCATGGGCGTGGCCAATGTCGGGCAGGCCGCGCCGGCGATCGGTCTGCTGGTGCTGCTGTTCCTGTGGACCGGCAGGACCGGTTTCTGGATCGGTGTCCTGCCGATCGCGCTGTACTCGCTGCTGCCGGTGCTGGCCAGCACCATTCTCGGCATCAGTCAGGTGGACCGGTCGCTGGTCGACGCCGGACTGGGGCAGGGCATGTCCCGCCGCTCGGTGTTGACGCGGGTCGAGCTGCCGCTGGCGATTCCCTACATCCTGGCCGGCCTTCGCACCTCGCTGGTACTTGCGGTGGGAACCGCGACGTTGTCGTTCCTTGTCAATGCCGGCGGGCTGGGCATACTCATCGACACGGGATACAAGCTGCAGGACAACGTGACCCTGATCCTGGGCAGTGTGCTGGCAGTGTGCCTGGCGCTGCTGGTCGACTGGCTCGGCGGGCTGGCCGAGTTCTACCTCAACCCCAAGGGTCTTCGATGATTGTCCCCAGGATCGGCGCCGCGCTGGCCTTTGCGTTGCTGCTGGCCGGTTGCGGTCTCGGTGCGGGTGGCGCCGTGCCGCTGAAGGTCGGGCCCGGTTCGATTCAACCCCACCCGGCGCTGGAAGGCGTGCCAATCACCGTGGGTTCCAAGGAATACACCGAGCAGGTGATCCTCGGATACATCCTCGAGTACACGCTGGTGGCGGCCGGCGCCGACGTGCGCGACCTCACCGGCATCGTCGGCTCACGCAGCACCCGCGAAGCACAGTTGTCCGGTCAGGTCGACGTCGCCTACGAATTCACCGGAAACGCGTGGATCAACTATCTCGGCCATGAGAAGCCGATTCCCGACAGCCGCAAGCAGTTCGAAGCGGTCCGCGAGGAGGACCTGACCCGCAACGACATGGTGTGGCTGAAGCCTGGGCCGATGGACGACACGTACGCGCTGGCGGCCAGCCGGGCCGTGGTCGAGCGCACCGGGGTGCGAACGCTGTCGCAGTACGCCGACCTCGTCAGGCGAAACCCGTCCGCGGCCCGCACCTGCGTCGACACCGAATTCCGCGCCCGCCAGGATGGTTACCCGGGGATGGCGGCGGCGTACGGGTTCGATCCCGCGCGTGCGCAGACGCCGGTGCTGCAGGTCGGCATCATCTATCAGGCCACAGCGGACGCGACGCAGTGCGACTTCGGTGAGGTGTTCACCACCGACGGCCGCATCGCGGCGCTCGATCTCGTCGTGCTGACCGACGACAAGCAGTTCTTCGCCCACTACAACCCGTCGGTGACGATGAAACGTGCCTTCTACGAAGCACATCCGCAGATCGCCGAGGTGACGGCGCCGGTCACGGCGGCGTTGACCAACGACGCGATCATCGAGATGAACAAGCAGGTCGACGTCGAGGGCCGCGACCCGAGCGTGGTGGCGCGCGACTGGATGGTGGCGCAGGGCTTCGTGACCGCGCAATAGCGGCGATCGCGTCAATAACTGCGCGATTCCGGCGTACGCTTTCTCTCGCCGAAGGAGGCCTCATGGCAGAGAAGCGCACGGTGAAGGTCGCGATCGTCGGTGCCGGCATGTCGGGCATTTGCATGGCGGTCAAGCTGCAAGAGGCGGGCATCGACGACTATGTCATCTACGAGGCGGCTGACGACGTCGGCGGAACATGGCGTGACAACACCTATCCGGGGCTCACGTGCGATGTGCCATCGCGCTTCTATTCGTATTCCTTCAGGCCCAACCCGAACTGGTCGCATCTGTATTCTCCAGGTGCCGAGATACATTCGTACTTCAGCCAGGTCGCCGTCGAACGGGGCATCCGCCCACACATCAGATTCGGCACGACCGTCGAGTCGGCACGTTACGAGCGCGGGCGGTGGGTGGTCAGCGCTGCCGACGGCGACGAGGAGTTCGACGTTCTCGTCACCGCGACCGGTGTGCTGCGCGTGCCCAAGACCCCCGACATACCCGGCCTGGAGACGTTCGGCGGCGCCTACTTTCACTCTGCGCGGTGGGACCACTCGGTGCGCTTGGAGGACAAGCGAATAGGTCTGATCGGCACTGGCTCGACCGGTGTTCAGATCACCGCCGAACTCGGTGGGAAGGTCCGAGAACTCAGCGTCTTCCAGCGCACGCCGCAATGGGTGTTCCCCGTACCCAACTTGCGCTACTCGGAGCTGACCAGAAAGGTACTGCGCCGGTGGCCGAAACTGTGCATGGTCGGATACCGGTTCTGGCAGAACGCTTTCGAGCGCTTCCCTGCACGCGCAGTCGTCGAACCGGGCTGGCAGCGGCGGGTGATGGTGGCGTTGTGCCGGCTGAACCTGCGCCTTTCTGTGCGCGATCCAGAACTGCGGGCCAGGCTCACTCCGGCCTATCACCCAATGTGCAAGCGACAGGTGTTCGCGGGCCACTACTACCAGGCGTTTCAGAAGCCCGGCGTCCGGCTCGTCACCGAGGCAATTCAGCGTGTCGAGCCACGAGGGGTGGTCACCGCCGACGGCAAGCTACACGAACTCGACGTACTCGTGATGGCGACGGGCTTCGACGCGCGCGCCTACGTCCGGCCGATGACCATCGTCGGGGCTCAGTCGCTCACGCTCGACGAAGCCTGGGTCGACGGCCCGCACGCTTACCGATCGGTGGCCGTCCCCGGATTTCCCAACATGTTCATGCTGATCGGCCCGCATTCGCCGATCGGCAACCAGTCGCTGGTGATCATCGCTGAGCACCAGGCCGACTACGTCGTGCGGTGGATCGACCAGATCCGAGCCGGTGAAGTTTCGGCCGTCGCACCCACCGAGGTGGCCACCAAGGAGTACAACGAAGACATGAAAGCCGCTATGCCACAGACGGTTTGGGTAACCGGATGCAACAGCTGGTATCTCGGCAAGGACGGCCTGCCCGAGCTGTTTCCCTGGCGGCCCGAGCGCCACCGCGAACTGCTGCGGGCGCCCGACGTCGCGGACTTCGAGGTCCGCACCGGCTGAGAAGTGACGGCCGTCACATCCGTGGATGGAGTGATCCGTGCCACACACAACGATCACAAATACGCGTTGACGTCGTAAGTTCCGAATTACTGCACGTGTGTGCAGTAACGATGTCTGGAAGGAACGACGATGTTCGAACTCATCGTTTTCGGCGCGCTTCTGGTTGTGCTCGTCGCCGCGCTCGGGTTGCCTTATCCGCAGAGCACCTACGGCCGCTGGAATCGGCGCTGACCCATCGGTGACGGGCGTGGGGTAGTAATGGTGGGTGGCTCAGCCCTTTCGTAACCCCACCGTCCTCCTCCTGTCCACCTCTGACACCGACCTGATCACCGCGCGTTCCAGCGGTGCGCGGTATCGATGGGCCAACCCGTCCCGGCTCGTCGACGGCGACCTCGAGGACCTGCTTCGCGACGCCGACGTCGCGGTGGTTCGAATCCTCGGCGGATACCGCGCATGGCAGGACGGCATCGACACGGTGGTGGCCAGCGGGGTGCCGACCGTCGTGGTCAGCGGTGAACAGGCGCCCGACGCCGAACTGATGGGCCACTCGACGACGCCCGCGGGCGTTGCGCTGCAGTCGCACGTCTACCTGGCCCAGGGCGGTGTGTCCAACCTGCGCCATCTGCACGCGTTCCTGGCCGACACGCTGCTGATGACCGGCTTCGGCTTCCACCCGCCGGAGAGCATCCCGAACTGGGGCGTGACGCACCGCGACGGCGGCTCCGACGACGGTCCCACGGTGGCGGTGCTGTACTACCGCGCCCAGCACCTCGCGGGCAACACCGCTTACGTCGATGCGCTGTGCCAGGCGATCGAAGAGGCCGGGGGGCGCGCCCTGCCCGTTTTCTGCGCATCGCTACGCACCGCCGACGCGGAACTGCTCGAACTGCTGGGCACCGCCGACGCGCTGATCACAACCGTGCTCGCCGCGGGCGGCGCGACCCCGGCATCCGTATCGGCCGGGGGCAGCGACGACAGCTGGGACGTCGCCCATCTGGCGGCCCTCGACGTCCCGATCCTGCAGGGCTTGTGCCTGACGAGCTCGCGGGCGCAGTGGGCGGACAACGACGACGGGCTCTCGCCGCTCGATGTCGCGTCCCAGGTGGCGGTGCCGGAATTCGACGGCCGAATCATCACCGTGCCGTTCTCGTTCAAGGTGATCGACGACGAGGGC
The DNA here is from genome assembly GCF_001500065.1 of Mycobacterium sp. IS-3022. GTDB lineage: Bacteria > Actinomycetota > Actinomycetes > Mycobacteriales > Mycobacteriaceae > Mycobacterium. The sequence continues at coordinate 132,312 of NZ_LQIN01000004.1, read as the reverse complement.
CTGATCTCCTACGTGCCCGATCCAGAGCGCTGCGCCCGCGTCGCCGGGCTCGCCGTGCGGCATGCGCGGCTGCGGGCGATCCCGGCCGCCGACAAGCGGATCGCGGTGGTGTTCTCGGCCTACCCGACCAAGCACGCCCGAATCGGCAACGCCGTCGGACTCGACACACCGGCCAGTGCGGTGAGCCTGCTGCGCGCGATGCGCGAGCACGGTTACCGCATCGACGACGCCGACGGGGCCGGCGACCTCGGTACGATCATCGCCTCCGGCGACGGGGATGCGCTCATCCACGCGCTGATCGAACGCGGCGGCCAGGACCCCGACTGGCTCTCCGAAGGTCAGCTCGCGGGCAACCCGATCCGGATGTCCGCCAAGGACTATCGCGATTGGTTCGCCACACTGCCCGCCCAGCTGGCCGACGCGATCGTCGAGCACTGGGGCCCGCCGCCGGGGGAGTTGTTCGTCGACCGCAGCGCCGACCCGGCCGGCGAGATCGTGATCGCCGCGCTGCAGGCGGGCAACGTCGTGCTGATGGTCCAGCCGCCGCGCGGGTTCGGCGAGAACCCGGTCGCCATCTACCACGACCCGGACCTGCCGCCCAGCCACCACTACCTGGCGGCGTACCACTGGATCGACACCGAGTTCGGCGCTGATGCGGTCATCCACCTGGGCAAGCACGGCAACCTGGAGTGGTTGCCGGGCAAGACGCTTGGCATGTCGGCCGCGTGCGGTTCCGACGCCGCGCTGGGCAACCTGCCGTTGATCTACCCGTTCCTGGTCAACGATCCGGGGGAGGGCACGCAGGCCAAGCGCCGCGCGCACGCCACCCTCGTGGACCATCTGATCCCGCCGATGGCTCGCGCCGAAACCTACGGCGACATCGCGCGTTTGGAACAACTGCTCGACGAGCATGCCAATGTGTCGGCGCTCGATCCCGGCAAGCTGCCCGCGATCCGCCAGCAGATCTGGACGCTGATGCGCGCAGCGAAGATGGACCACGACCTCGGATTGCAGGAGCGGCCGGAAGAGGATTCGTTCGACGACATGCTGCTGCACGTCGACGGCTGGCTGTGCGAGATCAAGGACGTCCAGATCCGCGACGGTCTGCACATCCTCGGCCAGACGCCCGGCGGCGAGGACGAACTCGATCTCGTGCTGGCCATCCTGCGGGCCCGGCAGTTGTTCGGCGGCGAGCAGACGGTGCCCGGACTGCGGCAGGCGCTCGGCCTGGCAGAGGACGGCAACGACGAGCGCACCGCCGTCGACGCCGCCGAGGCCCATGCCCGTGAACTCGTTGCAGCGCTGCAGGATTCGGGATGGAACACTGACGTGATCGACACGTTGACCGACGACGCCGACGTCGGTGCCGTGCTGCGGTTCGCGGCGACCGAGGTGGTGCCCAGGCTGGCGGGCACGGCCGAGGAGATCGTGCACATCCTGCGGGCGCTCGACGGGCGATTCATCGCGTCGGGTCCGTCGGGTTCACCGCTGCGCGGTTTGGTCAACGTGCTGCCCACCGGTCGCAACTTCTACTCGGTCGACCCCAAAGCGGTGCCGTCCCGGCTGGCGTGGGAAACCGGTGTGGCGATGGCTGATTCGCTGCTGGAGCGCTACCGCAACGACTACGGTGACTGGCCACGGTCGGTCGGCCTGTCGGTGTGGGGCACGTCGGCGATGCGAACCGCCGGTGACGACATCGCCGAAGTTCTTGCGTTGCTGGGTGTGCGACCGATCTGGGACGAGGCCTCGCGGCGGGTGGTCGATCTCGAACCGATTGCGCTCGCCGACCTCGGTCGGCCGCGCATCGACGTCACGGTGCGCATTTCGGGGTTCTTCCGCGACGCGTTCCCGCACGTCGTCACGATGCTCGACGACGCCGTATCGCTCGTCGCGAACCTCGACGAACCCGACGCGGACAACTTCGTCCGCGCGCACGCCCAGGCCGACCTCGCCGAGCATGGTGACCAACGCCGCTCCACCACAAGGATCTTCGGTTCGAAGCCGGGCACCTACGGCGCAGGCCTGCTGCAACTGATCGACAGCCGCAACTGGCGCGACGACCAAGACCTCGCCGAGGTGTACACCGCGTGGGGTGGCTTCGCCTACGGCCGCGGCCTCGACGGCGCCGCTGCCACGGACGACATGAACAGGCAGTACCGCCGCATCGCGGTCGCCGCGAAGAACACCGACACCCGTGAGCACGACATCGCCGACTCCGACGACTACTTCCAGTACCACGGCGGCATGGTCGCCACCGTGCGGGCGCTGACCGGGAAGTCGCCCGCGGCCTACATCGGTGACAACACCCGTCCGGACGTCGTGCGGACCCGCACTCTTTCGGAGGAGACCACCCGGGTGTTCCGCGCCCGCGTGGTGAACCCGCGCTGGATCAACGCCATGCGAAGGCACGGCTACAAGGGCGCATTCGAGATGGCCGCCACCGTCGACTACCTGTTCGGCTACGACGCCACCGCCGGCGTGATGGCCGACTGGATGTACGAGCGGCTGTCGGCGGAATACGTTCTCGACGACGAAAACCGCAAGTTCATGGCGGAATCCAACCCGTGGGCCCTGCACGGCATGGCCGAACGACTGTTGGAGGCCGCCGATCGCGGCATGTGGGCCGCTCCGGAGAAGGCCACCCTCGACGGATTGCGCCAAGTGCTGCTGGAGGCCGAAGGCGATCTCGAGGGCTGAGCCGAGCGGAGTCGACGTCGGCACAGTATCTTCGGTGGCGTGGCTGCCACCTTTGCCGATGTCGCGAAGTCCGAATACATCCTGCTCACGACGTTCACCAAGGACGGCAGGCCCAAGCCGACGGCGATCTGGGCGGCGTCCGACGGCGACGGGCTCGTGGCCATCACGCAGGAAAAATCGTGGAAGGTCAAGCGGATTCGCAACACGTCGCGGGTGACCATCGCGCCGTGCGACGTGCGCGGCAATCCGAAAGGCGAGCCGGTAGAGGCCGTCGCGACGGTCCTGGACAAGTCGGCCAACGGCGCGACCTACGAGGCGATCGGGAAGCGCTACGGGCTGCTGGGCAGGACCTTCAACCTCTTCTCCAAGCTGCGCGGCGGAATGAAGAACAACGTGACCATCGAGATCAAGCCTCGCTGACCATGGCCACCTTCGATGACATCGCGAACTCGAAGTACATCCTGCTGACGACGTTCACCAAGGACGGCAGGCCCAAACCGACACCGATCTGGGGCGCTCCCGACGGCGCGAAGCTGCTGGTCATCACCGACGACGGCTCGTGGAAGACCAAGCGCATCGCCAACACACCGCGGGTGACCATCCAGAAGTCCGGCGTGCTGGGCAAGCCGAAAGGCGAACCTGTCGAGGCCGTCGCCCGAGTGCTGCCGAAATCCGAAACGCGCCGGGTCTTCGAAAGGGTGACCAAGCGTTACTGGTACCACGCGTGGTGGTGGATCCCGCAGGCGCTGTTTCGTGGCGGCATCGACAAGGTGCACATCGGCATCGAAATCGAGCCGGCGGTCACGCCCGCGGGGTAGCCGTCAGGTGCTTGCCGAAGAACGAGAACACGCGATCCCAGGCGTCGTTCGTGGCGGCCTCGTTGTAGCCGAAGCCGGTGATCCGCAGCAGCGGTTGCGCCGGCAGCTTGTTGGCGAAGCTGTGCCCGGCATCCTGATAGACCTCGATGTCAGCGGGGATGCCCTTGTCCTGCACGACTTTCCGGAGCTTGTCTGCGGCCCCGATCCCCACCGGGTCTCGCCGGCCGAAACTGGCGACGATCGGGCACGCTCCGGTCAGCGTCTCGTCCAACGGGCGGGGCAGCGGCGTGCCGTAGAACGGTGCCGACGCGCCGAACCCCTTCGGCGACATCACCAACGCGAACTGTCCGCCCATGCAGAACCCCGCGATTCCCACCGCACCCGTGCACTGCGGCATCGCGAGCACGTGATCGCGCGCGGCCAGCACGTCGTCGAGCGCGCGGCCGCGTTTGGTGAGCAACTCGCGGAAGACCCGGGTGATGCAGCGCGCCCGCCCGCCGCGCGAGTACAGGTTCGGGGAGATCGCGAGAAAACCCGCCCCGGCCACCCGCGCCGAGATCGCCTCGTTGTCCGGGCCGTAGCCGATCGCGTCGTGCACCACCACCACCGCAGGCCACGGCCCCGGGCCGTCCGGAACGCCGAGCAACGCGTCGATCTGGCCGTCCGGGGTATCGATCTTGATCGTCGTCACGTCGTCAATCTACGGAACCGATCGGGTGGTCCGGACGTTTACCGCGTATGGCAATGCGGCTGTTCCTGATCTATGTGGTCATCGAGATCGCGGTCGTGGCGGCCCTGGTGTCGACGATCGGCGTCGGCTGGACGCTGCTGCTGTTGCTCGCGACGTTCGTGCTCGGCTTCGTCCTGGCCGGATCGCAGGTGAGGCGTCATCTCGGCCGGCTTCGCCGGGGGCTCACCCCGGCTAACCTGCACGGAGCCGCCGCCGACAGCGTGCTGGTCGCGCTCGGCACGGTGCTCGTCGTGATCCCGGGCCTGGCCAGTTCGGTGGCCGGGGCGGTGCTGCTGATTCCCGCCACCCGGGCGGCGGCCCGTCCACTGGTGACCGCGCTCGCCGCGCGCCGGATGCCGCTGATCACCGCGGGCGTGGCGGGCTACGGGGCGGCCAGCACACGGCGGGACTACATCGACGGTGAGGTTGTCGACGTCGTCGACGTCGAACCGCCCGCGGTGGAGCCCGCACCCCGCACCGCCCCGCCCCGCACCGACGAGGGGCGTGAGAACCTCCCGTAGGTGACAACCCTTCTGCTCAACGGGCGGGTGTACAGCCCCGCCATGCCCGACGCCACGGCACTCGCCGTCCGCGACGGTGTGATCGCATGGCTGGGCAGTGACGACGTGGGCCGCGGCCAATTCCCCGACGCGCAGGTCGTCGACCTCGGCGGCGCATTCGTCGCGCCGGCTTTCGTCGACAGCCACATCCACCTCACCGCCACCGGGCTCTCGCTGTCCGGGCTCGACCTGCGGCCGGCGACCTCGCTGCGGCACTGTATGCAACTGCTCAGCGACTACGCCCGCGCACATCCTCACGATCCGATCTGGGCGCACGGTTGGGACGAGTCGAACTGGCCTGAACGCATCCCGCCCAGCACCGAAGACGTGGATTCGGTCGTCGGTGACCGCCCCGTCTATCTGGCGCGGGTCGACGTCCACTCCGCCGCGGCGTCCACCGCGCTGCGCCGGCTGGTGCCGCACCTGCCCGAGGCGTCGGGCTTCGCCCCGCAAGGACCGCTGACCGGCGATGCGCACCATGTGATCCGCGCCGCCGCACGGGCACGGCTGAACCCTGAGCAGCGCGCCCGCGCACGATCGGAGGCGCTGAACGCGGCGGCGGCGTCGGGCATCGTCGCGGTGCACGAATGTGCAGGACCGGACATCGGCGGCCTCGACGACTGGGACGAGATCCGCGCCCTCGAGCACGGCGTCGAGATCGTCGGGTACTGGGGTGAGGCGGTCACCACCGCCGGTCAGGCGCACGAGCTGATCGAGCGCACCGGTGCCCGCGGGCTGGCCGGCGATCTCTTCGTCGACGGGGCGCTCGGGTCGCGCACGGCCTGGCTGCAGCAGCCGTACACCGACGCGCCCGACTGCTCTCCTGGACTGACTGGCACGGCCTACCTGGACCGCGAGGCCATCGCGGCTCACCTGCACGCCTGTACGGAGGCGGGCATAACGGCCGGCTTCCACGTGATCGGCGACGCGGCCGTCGCCGCTGTGGTCCAGGCGTTCGAGTCCGTCGTCGCGACGCTCGGCGCGCCCGCTGTCGCCCGGTGCGGGCATCGGCTCGAACACCTGGAGATGGTCACCGAAGAGCAGGCACGCCGACTCGGCGCGTGGGGCGTGCTCGCCAGCATGCAGCCGAATTTCGATGCGGTCTGGGGCGGTGAAACCGGGATGTACGCTCAGCGGCTCGGCGCCGACCGCGCCAGGTCGTTGAACCCCTTCGCGCTGTTAGCATCCCAAGGCGTGCCACTCGCGTTCGGCTCGGACAGCCCGGTCACGGGCATGGACCCGTGGGCGACGGTGCGCGCAGCGACGCGCCACCGGACACCGGGAAGTGCGTTGTCGCCGCGGGCGGCGTTCGCGGCGCTCACTCGCGGCGCCTGGCGGGCCGCCGGGGTGCGGGACGGGGTGACGGGCACCCTCGTTCCCGGTGCGCCGGCGTCGTATGCGATCTGGGAAGCTGACGACCTCGAGGTGAGCGCGCCGGCCGACGCGGTGCAACGCTGGTCGACCGACCAGCGGTCGCGGGTACCACCGCTGCCCCGGCTCGACGGCCCGTCGCCGCGGTGCCGGCAGACGGTCCATCGGGGTGTCGTCCTCCATGGTTGAAAACGATTCAAGGGCAACCCGATTCGGTCGGGCCGTGGTGGACCGGCTGCCGCAGCTCGGGGTGGCCATAGTCGCGGGGCTACTGTTGTGCCTGAGCTTCCCGCCGTTCGGCTGGTGGTATCTGGGTTTCGCCGCGTTCGCGCTGCTGGCCTGGGTGCTGACCCGCGAAACCACAACGGTGCGTGGCGGATTCGGGTACGGCTTCTTGTTCGGTGCGGCGTTCTACCTGCCGCTGCTGCCGTGGGTCGGCGCGTTCGTCGGCCCGGTACCCTGGATCGGATTGTCGCTGGTGCAGGCGCTGTTTCCCGCACTGTTCGGCGCCGCCGCGGTGGCGGTACACAAATTGCCGGGCTGGCCGCTGTGGTTCGCCGGGCTGTGGGCGGCACAGGAGTGGCTCAAGTCGACGGTGCCGTTCGGCGGGTTCCCCTGGGGCGTCGTCGCCTATGGCCAGACCGAGAGCCCAATTCGGTCGATCGCACAACTGGGCGGGGCGCCGCTGCTGTCCTTCGCCGTCGTGCTCATCGGGTTCGCGTTGGCGGCAATGGTTTTGGAGGTGGTGCAGTGGTGGAGTCGTGATAGCGGGCGCAACGCCGCACCGCCCGCCGTGGTGGTGCCGGGTGTGTGCATCAGCGTGGTGCTGCTCGTCACGGCGCTGACGTGGCCGCACGTTCGCCAGTCCGGGGTCGGCGCGGGCGACGACAGATCGATCACCGTCGCGGTCGTGCAGGGCAACGTGCCCCGGCTCGGGCTGGACTTCAACGCCCAGCGGCGCGCCGTGCTCGACAACCACGTCCGCGAGACCATGCGGCTGGCCGAGGAGGTGCGTGCCGGGCGGGCGCCGCAGCCGGTGTTCGTCGTCTGGCCGGAGAATTCCTCGGACATCGACCCGCTGGCCAACCCCGATGCGCGCGAGCTGATCTCCGGCGCCGCGGCGGCCATCAACGCGCCGATCCTGGTCGGTGGAGTGGTCGAGGCTCCCGGCGCCACCCCCGAAAAACCCACCTCGACGAACTCGGTGATCGTGTGGAATCCGGACACCGGGCCCGGCGAGCGTCACGACAAACAGATCGTGCAGCCCTTCGGCGAGTATCTGCCGTGGCGAGGTTTCTTCCGTCATTTCTCGAAGCATGCGGATCGCGCCGGGTACTTCGTTGCGGGCGACGGCACCGGGGTGGTGCACCCCGCCGGTGTTCCGGTCGGGGTGACCACCTGCTGGGAGGTGATCTTCGACCGGGCGCCCCGCGAGGCGGTGCGCAACGGCGCGCAACTGCTCGTCGTGCCCTCCAACAACGCGACCTTCACTGAATCGATGAGCGAGCAGCAGCTCGCGTTCGCCCGCCTGCGCGCGATCGAACACGACCGCTACGTCGTGGTGGCGGGGACGACCGGCATCAGCGCGATCGTCGCCCCAGATGGACGGGAGCTGGCCCGTACCGCGTTCTACGAGCCCGCGTACCTCGACGCCGCGGTGCGGCTGAAAACGCAGCTCACGGCGGCAACCCGGTGGGGTCCGCTGGTGGAGGGGCTGCTCATCGCCGTCGGCGTCGGGAGCCTGCTCGCCGCGATGCTGCACAATGGGGGCTTTGTGCGTCGTCGAGTGAGCGGCGACAACAAAGGTAGAGGAGCTACATGACGACGGGCCGGGCCCCCGGGGAAAGCCCAAGCCAGCGCACGCTGGTCATCATCCCCACCTACAACGAGCGGGAGAACCTGCCGTTGATCGTCGGCCGCGTCCAGCAGGCGCGGCCCGAAGTCCACATTCTGATCGTCGACGATGGCAGTCCCGACGGCACCGGCGCGCTGGCCGACGAGCTGGCTCTCGCCGACCCGGACCGCATCCACGTCATGCACCGCACCGCCAAGGGCGGCCTCGGCGCGGCCTATCTGGCCGGGTTCGCGTGGGGGTTGAGCCGCGAGTACGCCGTGCTCGTCGAGATGGACGCGGACGGCAGTCATCCGCCCGAGCAGCTGTCCCGGTTGCTCGACGCCGTCGACGCGGGGGCCGACCTCGCGATCGGCTCGCGCTACGTGCCCGGGGGAGAAGTGCGCAACTGGCCGCGTCGGCGCCTGGTGCTGTCGCGGACCGCCAACGGGTATTCCCGCATTTTGCTCGGCGTGGACATCCACGACATCACCGCCGGCTACCGCGCCTACCGGCGCGAGGTGCTGGAGAAAATCGACCTGACCGCCGTCGATTCGAAGGGATATTGCTTCCAGATCGATCTGACCTGGCGCACGATCAACAATGGGTTCGTCGTCGTCGAGGTGCCGATCACCTTCACCGAGCGTGAATTCGGTCAGTCCAAGATGAGCGGGTCCAACATCCGCGAAGCCCTGTTCAAGGTCGCTGACTGGGGCATCCGCGGCCGCTTCAACCGCGCCCGCGGGGTCGGCGTCACGCGCTGAGCGTCGTCGAAGGCCTAGCCCCGGCGGCGGGCCTTGATGATGTCGAGCCGCTCCTTGAGAAGCTCCTCGAGCTCCTCGACCGACCGGCGTTCCAACAGCATGTCCCAGTGCGTCCGCGGCGGCTTGGTCTTCTTCGGCTCGGGGGCGTCACCCTCGATGAGGGTGCCCTCCATACCGTTGCGGCACAGCCAGGTGTGGGGAATCTCGGCGTCGTCGGCGAACGGGACGTCGAACTCCTCGCCGTTGTCGGTGCGGTAGCGCGCGACCTGACGCGGCGCCAAGTCGTGGTTGCGGTCGGTCTCGTAGCTCACGGCTCCGAGGCGACTTCCCCTCAAGACACGATCAGCCATCGTCAAACACTCCTCGATCAGCGCGTAAAGATCCGGACAAACAACGCAGCAACACGCTGTGAAGTTCCCGACTCGACCGTCCATGTTACCGGGAATCGCCGGAGCCTCGGTTTACAGTCTGGCCTGTGGCACCCGGGATCAAGAAGCGTCTACGCCCCCAATCATGTCGCTGGTGCGGCCGTGTGGTCGACGACGTGGGGCTGGGCAGGCGCCGACAGTACTGCAGGCAGTCCTGCCGGCAACGCGCATACGAGCAGCGCAGCCTGATCAAGGACGCCTCGCTGGCCCCCGATGCGGTCGTCCTCAGCCCTGAGGAGGCCGCCGAACTGTCCGACCGGGTCTACCAGGTCAGGTGCGCCGCTGAAGACGTCGCGACGGCGGTCGACGAAGGCGCCGACCCCGGCGAACTGCGGGAGTTGTGCGACGCGCTGATGCAGGCTGCCAGGGCCGCCGACGGTTGGCGATGACCCGTCGGCCTTCCTGGTAGTTCATTGCGCCTTCGAACTGCCGGGCACCTGACTTGCCGTTACGATGAGCAGCAACGATCAGCCGATGAGCGCCGCAAAAATATCGAGCTGAATCGACCGTCAGGATCAACAGGGGAAAGCAGAAATGAAACACATCACCGTCGCCGGCGGACTCGCAGTGGCAGCCCTCCTCACCGCAGCGCCGGCACCGGCTGATACCGGCGAAGTCAGTTGCTCGCCGTGCGCTCACACAACCGGCGGCAACAGCTATGCCGGGGAACTCATCGAAGGCTGGACCGAAGCCCCGGGCAAGATGGTCGAGGGTTGGGCTGAGGCGCCTGGCAAACTTGTTCAGGGTTGGGCTGAGGCGCCTGGCAAACTTGTTCAGGGTTGGGCCGAGGCGCCCGGCAAGCTCGTTCAGGGCTGGGCGGAAATCCCAAGCAAGCTGGGGCCGCAGAGTTGGGCTGGCAACACCGACGACTCGGGCACCGACGACGGCGGCGACGAAGCAGCGGCGCCAGAATGACCCGCTACCAGAGGGGGCACACACCGACCGCGTAGTTTTCGGCAGGGCCGTGTCTTTCCCTCAGCCCGAATGAAAACCTTCAGGCCCGACGCTGCCGCACGTAGCGTCGAGCCACCGTGACCAGTCCAGTAGATCTCGCTGCACCCAACGCGCCCATTGCGCCCGTCCGATCGCCGAAACCCGGTTGGCGGCAACGAAAATGGGGTGCGATCAGGCTCGCCTCACCGGTGGTACTGCTTGCGCTCTGGCAACTGGGTAGCGCCGTTGGGTTGATCCCGCGGGACGTGTTGCCGGCACCGTCACTCATCTTCGAGGCGGGTGTCGAGTTGCTCTGCAACGGCCAACTGGCCGATGCACTGCACGTCTCGGGTATCCGGGTGCTCGAGGGTCTGCTCCTCGGCGGTGTCCTCGGCGTCGCGCTGGGTACGGCCGTCGGGTTGTCCCGCTGGATCGAAGCGAGCATCGATCCATCGATGCAGATGATCAGGGCGCTGCCGCATCTCGGGCTGATCCCGCTGTTCATCTTGTGGTTCGGCATCGGCGAACTGCCCAAGGTGCTGCTGATCGCCCTGGGGGTCAGCTTCCCGCTCTACCTGAACACCTTCTCAGCCATCCGCCAGGTCGACCCGAAACTGTTCGAAACCGCTCAGGTTCTGGGCTTTTCGTTCTGGCAGCGGTTCCGCCGCATCATCGTGCCGAGCGCGGCACCGCAGGTGCTCGTCGGCTTCCGGCAGTCGCTGGCGATCGCCTGGCTGACGCTGATCGTCGCCGAACAGATCAACGCGGACAGCGGAATCGGGTTCTTGGTCAACAACGCTCGCGACTTCCTCCGGATCGACATCATCATCTTCGGCCTGATCGTGTACGCGCTGCTCGGCATCGGCACCGACGGGATCGTCCGCACACTCGAACGACGCGCATTGAGGTACCGCTCATGACATTGACCGCCGCACCAGAACTGGACACCGCGGGCGAACTGCGGAACGTGAACAAGTGGTACGGCGACCATCACGTGCTCGTCGACGTGTCGCTACGCATCGGCCGCGGCGAGGTCGTCGCGCTGATCGGCCGCAGCGGGTCCGGTAAGTCGACCGTGCTGCGGGTGCTGGCCGGTCTGTCGACCGAGCACACCGGGGAGCGAGCCGTGCCGGACGCACCGGCGTTGGCGTTTCAAGAGCCGCGGCTCTTCCCCTGGCGCAGCGTGCGCACAAACGTGGTCTACGGGCTCACCCGCAGCGGACTGCGCAACGCCGAAGCCCATGCGCGGGCCGAGCGGGCGCTGACCGACTTGGGCCTCACCGACCGGGCCGATGCATGGCCGCTGACACTGTCCGGCGGTCAGGCGCAACGAGTTTCACTCGCCCGCGCGTTGGTCGCCGAGCCGGCGTTGTTGCTGCTCGACGAGCCGTTCGGCGCATTGGACGCGTTGACCCGGTTGAGCATGCGGCAGCTGTTGCTCGATCTGTGGCGTGAGCACGGCTTCGGGATCCTGCTTGTCACTCACGACGTCGACGAAGCTGTCGCGCTCGCCGACCGCGTCCTCGTCCTCGATGAGGGCCGAGTCGTGCACACCCTGCAGATCGCCGACCCGCGCACCTCCATCGGTGCAGATAACCACCGCTTAGAACTGCTCGACCAGCTCGGCGTGCAGAGCTGAAATCATCCGCCACCGAGGGGAATTGCCATGCCCAGAATCATCGCTGTACTCGTAATGCTCGGCGTCCTGCTCACCGGGTGCGTGTCGCGGGAGCAGAGCTCGGTTGCCCAGGAGGCGCCGGCCACCGTGCCGCTGTCCGAACTCGCCGGAGTCACACTCAACGTCGGCGACCAGAAGGGCGGCACCGAGGCGCTGCTACGCGCGTCCGGCGCGCTCGACGGCCTGCCGTACGCGATCAACTTCTCGACGTTCACCTCCGGGCCGCCGCAGATCGAGGCCGCCACCGCCGGCAAGATCGATTTCGCGATCACCGGTAACACTCCGCCGATCTTCGGCGCCGCCTCCAACGCCGAGGTCAAGGTGGTGTCGGCCTACGACGGCGGTGGATACGGTGACCAGATCCTGGTCCACGTCGACGCGCCCATCCAACGCGTGTCGGACCTGCGCGGTAGGAGCATCGCCGTCGCCAAAGGCAGTTCGGCGCACGGCCATACTTTGGTTCAGCTCAATCGCGCAGGGCTCAGCGTGTCCGACGTGAAGCTGGTGTTCCTACAACCCGCCGACGCGTTGTCGGCGTTCACCCAGCGCCGCGTCGACGTATGGGCGGTATGGGATCCCTACACCGCTCAGGCGCAGACGGATCTACCGGTGCGCAGCATCGCCCGCGCCACGGGCGTCACCAACGGCGCGGGATTCGGCATCGCGTCCGAGGCCGCATTGGCCGACCCCAAGCGCAACACCGCATTGAGCGATCTGCTGCAGCGCTACGCCAAGGCGGTGCGGTGGGCCAACGACCACCGCGAACAGTGGGCGAAGCGCTACGGCGAGGAGGTCGGTCTCGATCCCGCGGTCGCTGCGCTGGCGCAGGGCCGCAGCCTGCGGTTGCCCACCGATTTGTCGGACGAGTTGATCGCATCGGAGCAGGAGATGGCCGACCTGTTCGCGGAGTCCGAACAGATCGCGGCGGCACCGGATTTCGCGCAATGGGTCGACCGCCGCTACACCGATGTGCTCAAGCCCCTGTACCTGGATCGCAATTAGGAGTGTCGTTGCCAACCTCCGCCAAGTTCTTCTGGTTCCTGCCCACCAGCGGCGACAGCCGCTCCATCGTCGGCTCCTCGCACGCGTCGTCGCAGCAGACAGTGCCCGCCAACTATCGGCCGCCGACGCGGCGCTACCTGGCCGAGGTGGCCCGCGCCGCCGACCGCCTCGGCTACGAAGGAGTGCTCACCCCGACCGGAACCTGGTGCGAGGACGCCTGGTTGACCGCCTCGGCCCTGCTCGCCGAGACAGAGCGGCTGAAGTTTCTGGTCGCATTCCGGCCGGGGCTGACACCGCCCACACTCGCCGCGCAGCAGGCCGCCACGTTGCAGCGGTTCTCAGAGGGTCGTGTGCTGCTCAACATCGTCACCGGCGGCGACAACCTCGAGCAGCGCCGCTTCGGCGACTGGCTCGACCACGACGAGCGCTACGCGCGGACGGGGGAGTTCCTCCACATCGTCGACTCCGTCTGGCGTCAGCCGTCGGTCGATTTCGAGGGCGAGTACTACACCGTCGCCGACGCGCGGGTATGGACGCCGCCGGACCCATTGCCGCAGATCTACTTCGGCGGGTCCTCACCGGCGGCGATGCCGATCGCCGCACGGTACGTCGACGTGTATCTCACCTGGGGAGAGCCGCCACAGGCCGCGGCGGCGAAGATCGCCCGCGTCCGCAAGCTCGCCGAGGATCGCGGCCGCACCGTGCGATTCGGAATCCGGTTGCACACCATCAGTCGCGACACGGCGGAGGCTGCGTGGGCGGCCGCCGACGAGCTGCTCGCCGGGCTGAGCCCTGAGCAGATCGCCAAAGCCACTGAATTGCATGCGAAATCGGAGTCCGAGGGGCAGCGTCGGTTGACCGCCCTGCATGGTGGCCGGATCGACCAACTGGAGATCTACCCGAATTTGTGGGCCGGCGTCGGGCTGGTGCGCGGCGGTGCCGGCACGGCACTGGTCGGCAGTCATGAGGAGGTCGCCAACCTCATTTACGAGTACTACTCGCTTGGCTTCGACGAGTTCATCCTGTCGGGCTATCCGCACCTGGAGGAGGCGTACTGGTTCGCCGAGGGTGTGCTGCCCTTGCTGAAGCGGAAGGGCGTCGCCTGATCAGTGCGACGTGAGGCCCGGCGGGTCAGCAGCTGAACTTCTCGCCGGTCTGCGGGGGCGCGGTGACCGGTTGCAGGCAGCCGAACGGTTCGATGCCGGCGTCGCTGAACTTGACTGCGGACCGGTTCGCGTAATTGACGCAGAACAGCCCGACGGGATCCGCGCGGCAGCGGTAGTCGCCGAACGCCAACGTCTGGCCGTACGGCAGCTCGGGTCCGTCGCCGGCGGTGAACCGACCCGGATCGCCGTGCACGGATCCGACCGTCAGGCTGCTGCCGTCGTAGTCGACCCAGCCGCCCTTCCACTCACCGTAGGCGTCCGCCGGCCGCGGCGGCGGGTCGAGCAAATCCACCAGGCACGCCAGCGCGCCTTCGCTGTAGTCGGCATCGGTCATGCAGCTGGTCTTGCCCGATGGCGTCGTGAACGCGACATCGTCGCCGAGCTGTGTGGTCTGACCGTCGCGGGTGGCCGCGTGATACTGCGCGTCATCGGCAGGCTCGCCGGCCTCGATCCAGGCGATGACGGCGCCGACCGGCGCGCCGGCTGCGGGCGGAGCGACGGGCTTGGTGGTGCTCGGCGTGGTCGTGGTGACCGAGGGCGAACTCGCCGAGGGGGCCGGCGGAATCGGCTCGATTCGTTCGGCCTGCCCGCCGGTCGTCGAGGAACATCCCGCTACCAGCACAGACGCGATCAGCACAGCCATTCGCATACGGCCAGGCTAGCGGTCCGACACGGAATCCCTGACCAGGCGCGGCGGAAGACCATTGCTACCGTCGGATGATGCACGAACACACCGTCCGCGCAAAGATCTCCTCCGGCACGGTCGAGGGTTTCACCCGCGATGGGGTGAACCGGTGGCGCGCCATTCCCTATGCCCGCCCGCCGGTGGGTCCGCTGCGACTGCGCGCCCCCCAGCCCGTGCAGCCATGGCGCGGCGTGCGGTACTGCCACGGATACGGCAACTGTGCGCCGCAGCAACGCATGTACACGATGGTGGCGCCCGGCAAGTACCAGCCGATGAGCGAGGACTGCCTGACGCTCAACGTGGTGAGCCCGAAGAAGCGGTCGAAGACGGCTCTGCTGCCGGTGATGGTCTTCATTCACGGTGGCGGTTACTTCATGGGCAGTTCGGCCACGCCGATCTACGACGGTGCGGCGCTGGCACGCAACGGTTGTGTCTACGTCTCGGTCAACTACCGGTTGGGTGCGCTCGGCTGCCTGGACCTGTCGTCGTTGTCCAACACGGACGTCACGTTCGACGACAACCTGTACCTGCGCGACCTGGTGATGGCGCTGCGCTGGGTCCGCGACAACATCGCGGTGTTCGGCGGCGACCCCGACAAGGTGACGATCTTCGGCGAGAGCGCCGGTGCGCACGCCGTGGCCACGTTGCTCGCCGTACCCGCGGCCAAAGGGCTGTTCGCCCAAGCGATTTCCGAGAGTCCGGCCGCGGGAATGGTCCGCACTCCAGAGGTGGCGGCGCAATACGCGACGAGGTTCGCGGCGCTGCTCGGGGCGGGGGAGCACGACGGCGCCGACGCGGTGATGGCGGCCCGCCCCGCCGACCTGGTGACCGCGTTCGAACGGCTCGTCAAACAGGGGCAACGCGAGATGCTGGGAGCTTTCGCTGCGGGGCCCACCAGCGGCACCGACTATCTGCCGCTGGACCCGATCGAGGCGATGCGTAGCGGCACTGCGCACCGGGTGCCGCTGATCGTCGGGACCAATGCCGAGGAGGCGCGGTTGTTCGGCCGCTTCCTCAAGCTGCTGCCGATGTCGGAGCCGATGATCGAGCGGCTGCTCGCCGAAACCGAACCCGAAGAGCGCGAACGGATCACGGCGGCGTATCCGGGTTATCCGGATCAGCGCGCCTGCATCCAGTTCGGCGGCGACTTCGCGTTCGGCTCGGCCGCGTGGCAGATCGCCGAGGCGCACAGCCGCCATGCCCCGACCTACCTGTACCGCTACGACTACGCGCCGCGCCCCCTGCGTTGGTCGGGCCTGGGCGCCACGCATGCCACCGAACTGCTGGCCGTTTTCGACGTGTACCGCACGAAGTTCGGACGACTGCTCACCGCGGTCGGCGATCGCCGCACCGCGCTGCGCGTCAGCGATGACGTGCAGCATCGTTGGCGCGAGTTCGCCCGTACCGGTGTACCTGGCGCCGACTGGCCCGCCTACACCACCGCCGACCGTGCTGTGCGAGTGTTTGATCAGCGTCCGCGCATCGAGTACGACCCCCATGCCGCCCGCAGGGAAGCGTGGGAAGGCTTCTCGCTGGCCGCGCGATAGTGGTGGCCCGCCGGGCCCATGTCACACGGAGGTGACCAGTGTCCACGACCGACGTCGTCGAGCGTCCCGCTGACCTGACCGTCGACTGGCTGACGTCGTCGCTTGGCGCACCGGTCGCGGATTTCTCCTACGAACGCATCGGCACCGGCCAGATGAGCGAGTGCTACCGCGTCGCACTGACGTATTCGGGCGGCGACGACGGGCCGGCGTCGGTGGTGCTCAAGGTCGCCGCCAGCGACCCGGTCAGCAGGCAGACCGGGTTGGCGCTCGGCCTCTACGAACGCGAGGTGCGGTTCTACACCGACATCGCGCCGCGCATCGGCGGACCGGTCGCGCCGTGCTTCTCGTCCGCCTTCAACGCCGACACCGGCGCGTTCCATCTCTTGCTCGGCGACGCGGGACCCGCGATCGTCGGCGACGAAATCCGCGGCGCTTCAGCCGAACAGGCGATTCTGGCGTTGGCCGAACTCGGCCGGCTGCACGGCCCGCTACTGGACGACGCGGCGGCGGCCAGCGCCGACTGGCTCAACCGGGACGCACCGGTCGACCAGGCGCTGATCTCTGGGCTGTACGCCGGATTCGCGGAGCGCTACGCCGACAAGATCGCGCCCGAGCACCGCCTGGTGTGCGAACGGTTGGTCGGCAGCTTCGACGCATATCTGGAGGCCGAGGCCGAGGCCGACCGGGTCAAAGGACTCGTGCACGGCGACTACCGCCTCGACAACATGCTGTTCGGGCAACCCGGCGCCGATCGGCCGCTCACCGTGGTGGACTGGCAGACCGTCACGTGGGGGCCGGCGATGACTGATGTGGCGTACTTCTTGGGTTGCGCGCTGCCCGTCGAGGTGCGTCGCGAGCACTACGACGCGCTGCTGGGCGCCTACCACCGCGCGCTCGGGTCGGGCGCGCCGATCAGTTTCGAGGATGTCCGCGACGGCGTGCGCAGGCAGAGTTTCTTCGGGGTGATGATGGCGATCATCTCCTCGATGCTGGTCGAGCGGACCGACCGCGGCGACGAGATGTTCATGACCATGCTGAAGCGTCACTGCGAGCACGTTCTCGATGTCAACGCGCTGAGTGTGTTGCCCGAACCGGTTGCCCCCGAGCCGCTTTGCCCGTCGGTGGAAGACGAAGGCGAACATCCCGCCGGCGACGAGCCGCTGTGGAACGAAAGCTGGTACTTCGACTTCATCGACCCACAGCAGGAGATCGGGGGATGGGTCCGGCTCGGGCTGTACCCGAACCTGAAGACCTCGTGGGTCAACGGATTGGTGTGCGGTCCGGGTATCCCGACGTACGCCCTGCTCGACTTCGAGGACACCGGCGCCATCGAACTGGTGCTCACGGCCGCCGAACCGCTGAAGACGTACCGCGTCACGATGCGCGGACGCGGTCAGGCGTACGACGATCCGGCAGCACTGCTGCGTGACGAGCCGGGCAGGCCGGTCGATGTGTCGATGGAACTGGAGTGGACGACCGCGGGAACGCCGTATCTGTACCGGATGACCCCGAGATATGAGATTCCGTGCACGGTGTCGGGCGCGGTTCGGGTGGACGGGCGAGATTTCACGTTCACCGACGTGCCCGGGCAGCGCGACCACTCCTGGGGCGTGCGCGACTGGTGGGCGATGGACTGGGTGTGGAGCGCGATGCACCTGGACGACGGCACCCGCCTGCACGGCGTCGACATCCGCATTCCCGGTGCGCCGCCGCTCGGAATCGGCTATGTGCAAGCGCCCGACGAGCCGTTGATCGAGCTGCAGACGGTAACGGCGCGAGAGACGTTCGCTGACAACGGTTTACCGATGCAGACAGCGCTCACGCTCACTCCCGGAGACGTCACGGCGACGGTCGAGGTTCGCGGCCACGCGCCCGTTCTGTTGACCTCACCCGACGGCCGCATCAGCCACTTTCCGCGCGCCTGGGCCACGGTGACGACGGCCGACGGCCGCACGGGCGTCGGCTGGCTGGAGTGGAACCGCAACCAACCGTAGCTCTTCGTGCCGCGAGCGGGCGTTACCGCGGCGCGTACATGATCATGCCCACGCCGACGAGGCAGATCAGGGCGCCCGCAACGTCCCATCGGTCGGGCCGGAAGCCGTCGGCGACCATGCCCCAGGCGAGCGAACCGGCGATGAAGACCCCGCCGTAGGCGGCCAACACGCGGCCGAAGTGGGCGTCGGGTTGAAACGCGGCGACGAAACCGTAAGCGCCCAGAGCCATCACACCCGCGCCGATCCACCACCAACCGCGGTGCTCGCGCACACCCTGCCACACCAGCCATGCGCCGCCGATCTCGAGAACCGCCGCGAGGGCGAACAGCACCACCGATTTGAGCACCATCACGACACTCAGCGTGCCTCACTCAGCGTGCCGTGAGCGTGCACGAAATGCTGTCAGCCGCGGCGTGTCGTGCGCAGACGTGCACGCTCGCGGACAAGAGATCAGCTCAGGCGGGCGCTGTCGTCGTCGAGGTCATCGCGGCTGAGTCCCATCGGCGTCGCGGCGGGCACGTCACCGCCGGCGATCACCTTGCGGGTGATCGGGGTCAAGGCGCGAAACAGCGCCTCGACCTCACCATCGTCCAGGGCGTCGAGTGCAGGCAGCGCAATTCTGTCCGTGCTGTCCTCGATCCGCTGCTTGAGGTCCCGCCCTGCATCGGTGAGGCCACCGCCGCGGAGGAGTCCGCGGCGCGCGAGGCGGTCCTCGTAGATCCGCCACTGTTCGTCGTCGTAGTCGCGGCTGCGCATGATCATCTCCTTGGGCACCCGGCCAGCCGCAGCGTGCACGACATTGCTCTCGCGACCCGATACCCCATGGGCGACGAGCATCGCGACGTGGCCGTCGCCGCGCTGTTCCCGCAGCAGCGTGGTCGCATGCCAGAGCTTGGCCAACGGCTCGTCCGGCCACGGCAGCGCCGCATTGGCGGCGAACAGGACGCGGCCCTCCAGCGAGGCGTTACGCGCCGCCTTGGCCGCAAGATCCGCCGCGATAGCCACGTCGTCGCCGTCGCCCACGCCGTACCGCTTCAGCGCCGCCACCGCGGAGTCCAGTCGAGCGCGCAGCGCCTCGGCCGGCGCTGCGACGTCCCATGCCGCGGGCAAGGCTTTGGCGACGCGGTGAGGGGCGAAGTTGTAGAACGCGGCCGTCACCACGTCAGCGGGTACCACCCCGAACGGTGCCGACTGGGCCGCAAAGTAGCCCATCCAGAATCCCTTGTAGCCCAGGCCGTCGAGCGCGGCGCGAGCCTCGGGAGCGAAGTAGGTGACGGCGTGCACGGGTTCGAGTCGCTCGAAGAATCGGCGCGCCAGGGTTGGTTGCCTGTCCACCTCGGTAGTTAACCACGATCCCCGCCGCCGGTTCCTGAAGACGGCGCCGACATGCGGCATGCGGTCTAGCCTGGCTCTGAAAACTCTTCGGATACAGCTGAACTCGCCTCGTCGATGATGGCGCGCATCGCCTTCTCGGCGGCTGCTTCGTCGCGCATTCTGATCGCTCTTGCGACCTCGTCATGCAGGTCGATGGCGGCCGGGTTCGGTGTCGCGGGCATCATGCCGTGATGCGTCCGCCCGGTGAGTACCTCGGCGACCACGGCGTCCAGCGCACGGAACATCTCGTTCCCGCTGGCCTCGAGCAAGGTCCGATGAAACAGCTTGTCGGCCTCCAGGTAGGCGTCGAGGTCACCGGCCCGCCCGTGCATCACCATGTCCGAAACGGCGGCCGCCATGATGCGGCACTGATCTGGATCGGCCCGCCGCGCGGCCAACGCCGCCGCGGCGGGTTCGAAGCCGCGGCGCAGCTCGGAGAGCGAAACCAGTTGAGCGGCACGATCGCCGGCATCCAACCGCCAGCGAATCAATCGGGGGTCGAAGACGTTCCACTTCTGGGCGGGCTGAATGGTGATCCCGACCCTGCGCCGCGATTCCACCATGCCCATCGACTCGAGCACGCGGATCGCCTCGCGCGCGACGCTGCGTGACAGCCCGTGCCGCGCGCTCACTCCGTCGAGGGTGAGCACCGCCCCGGCTGGATACTCTCCGGAAACGATCGCCGTCCCCAGCGCAGTGAGCAGACCGCCGTGCAACGCGCCGACGATTGGTTCAGACGCCACGCATACATCTTTTCATAGGTTTGCCTACCAGGTTAAAGACATATCTTTGTGTAACCCTATTGCAATAGTATGCCTTTTAAGGCATGCTGTGTGACGCCAAACACAAACTGAGTAGGTGGAGGAATGGCCTCACCAATCGTCGTCATGGGCGTCTCGGGCTCCGGAAAGTCGACCGTCGGCGCCGCGCTGGCGCAGCGCTTGCGGGTTCCGTTCGCCGACGCGGACGACTTCCATCCGCCGGCGAACGTCGCGAAGATGACCGCCGGTGAACCGCTGAACGACGACGACCGCTATCCGTGGCTGGAAGCGATCGGTCAATGGTTGGCCGAGCGGTGCACCGCCGGCGGGGTGATGAGCTGCTCGGCGCTCAAGCGCAAATACCGCGACCAGTTGCGGCGGCACTGCTCCGGCATCGAAATGCTGCATCTGACCGGGACACCGGAGGTCATCGCCAGGCGACAGGCCAGCCGACCCGGTCACTTCATGCCCGCCTCGCTGCTGGCCTCGCAATTCGACACACTCGAACCACTGGAACCCGATGAGCGCGGCGTCGCTATCGATGTCGACCAGAGCATCGATGCCATCGTCGAAAGTTACGTGGTCTCAACCGATGTGCGCTCAACCGAGGAGAACTGATGAACACTGCAACCCGGGGGTCGGGCCCGCGCCCGGCG
Source organism: Mycobacterium sp. IS-3022 (assembly GCF_001500065.1). Classification (GTDB taxonomy): domain Bacteria; phylum Actinomycetota; class Actinomycetes; order Mycobacteriales; family Mycobacteriaceae; genus Mycobacterium. The sequence continues at coordinate 111,317 of NZ_LQIN01000004.1, read as the reverse complement.
CCACGGAGTCCCATAGTCGCTACCCCAACGTAAAGGCGTGAGACGTCCGGAACGCACCGGGCAATGAAGAATTCGGAGGCCTCATGGAAGCAATCAGTCCCGCTTACGGAGCCGGCACGCTCCTGCTGATCGCCGCGGGAGCGGTTGCGGTCCTGCTGTTCTTGATCATGAAGGTCAAGATGCATGCGTTCGTCGCGCTCGTCCTGGTCAGCGTGCTGACGGCGCTGGTTGCCGGCATCCCCGTGGGCGATGTCCCCGACGCGCTGAGCTTCGGCTTCTCCAACACCCTCGGTTCGGTAGCGCTGCTGGTCGGCTTCGGCGTCATGCTGGGCCGCCTTCTCGAGCTCACCGGCGGCGCACAAATACTCGCCGACACACTCATCGGCCGGTTCGGCCAGAAGCGGGCACCCTTCGCGCTCGGTGTCGCGGCGTTGCTCTTCGGCTTTCCGATCTTCTTCGACGCCGGCCTGGTCGTATTCCTGCCGATAATCATGACCGTCGCGCGGCGTTTCGGAGGTTCGCTGCTGCTGTACGGACTGCCGGCCGCGGGGGCGTTCGCGGCCATGCACACACTTGTGCCGCCGCATCCTGGACCGGTCGCGGCCGCCGAAGCGCTCGGCGCGAGCATCGGAGTGAGCCTGCTCGTCGGTTTCCCTATCGCCCTGCTGTCGTGGTACATCGGCGTTTTGCTCGTGTCGCGGGTGATCGGACGCCGGGTCCACATCGATGTTCCGACAGCATTGTTCGGCGATATGAACGGTGGGTCGGACGCTGACGTCGACGGCGACGCGGTCACCGACCGCGACGGCGCGAGTGCCGGGGGAGTGGCCACCGCGGCACGTACGGCGCCGTCCTTTGCGACCGTCCTTGGCGTACTACTTCTTCCGTTCGTGTTGATCTCCTTCAATACCGTGCTCGACACCCTGATGTCCGCCGGCCTGCTGGCCGAGGATGCGGCCTGGGCGCGCTACCTGATGTTGCTCGGCAACACCAGCGTGGCGCTGCTCATCACGGTGATCGTGGCCAGTGTGGTGTTGGGCCTGCGCCGCGGACGCTCGATGGACGAGGTCAGCACCATCTTCGACAAGGCGCTGGGACCGATCTGCTCGGTCATCCTGATTACTGGCGCAGGCGGCATGTTCGGCGGCGTGTTGAGGCTGACCGGTATCGGGAATGCGCTGAGCGACTCGCTGTCGGGACTCGGGATGTCCCTCATCGTTCAGGCCTTCATCATCGCGACGCTGCTGCGGGTGGCCCAAGGCTCGGCCACCGTTGCGCTGACGACCACGGCCGGTCTGCTCAGCGCCGCGGCTGCCGAGGGAGCCCTGAGCAATCTTCAGCTCGCGCTGCTGGTCATTGCGATGGCCGCCGGGGCGACCGTACTCTCACACGTCAACGACTCGGGTTTCTGGCTGGTGAGTCGATTCTTCGGAATGGACGTGAAGACCACACTCAAGACTTGGACGGTGATGGAGACGACGCTCGGGCTGACCGCGTTCGCGTTCAGCCTTGTCGTGTGGATTGTCATCTGACGCCAAACCCGTTCGGGCTTACCGTAACTCGCGCGTGGAGCGTCAGCCCTTGACGACCTGGGTGCCGCCTGCGAGCTCGTCGTGCTTGCCCTGCTTGGTCGGGCTTCCGCTGATCGTGACTGCGATGACGATGATCGCGATGACCCCGAGTAGCCCGCCGACGAACGGTATGACCGGAAGCACCGTCCAGGAATTGCGGATGGCCGACTGCGCGGCCGTGGGCTTGGGCGCCCCGCCGGGGCCGAGAACCCTGAGCCCCAGCACCTTCTTGCCGGGTGTCCAGCCTTGAGTGGTCTCGAAGGCGAAGAAGTAGAGGAACATCAGGACCCCGGTGAACAGGCCGGTCACCATGATGTTGGAGGCGCTGTCGGTCGCGAACGCGAGCAGCCAGCTCACGATTGCCACGATGATTCCGTCGATGAGCCGGGCGAGCCAGCGCAGGAGCAGGCCACCGGGCTGCCCGCTTGTCGAATAGCCGCCGTACTGACCGGGGTCGGGTCCGAAGTTTCCGCTCGTCATTCGGGTCAATGTACCGGTGAGCGGCACCGGTCAGGGTCCCTTTGGCGCGCGCCGTCGGGAGCCTCAGCGAAGCTTGCGCTGTTGGCGTTTGGCTTCTTTGCGCGCCTGCTCGGCCTGCTTCCGCGCCGTCTTGGCTTGCTTGCCCGCGGTCTCGGCGAGCTCCGCGGCCCGACCGCGCGCGGTCTCGGCCAGTTCGGGTGCGCGGTCGCGAGCCACGTCGGCGAACTCCGAACCCCGCTCGCGCGCGACGTCGGCGAGTACCGCTCCTCGTTTGCGCGCGACTTCGGCGATCTCCGGTCCCCGTTCGCGTGCGACGTCGGCCAGTTCGGCACCGCGCTTGCGGGCCAACTCGGCGATCTCCGGGCCGCGCTCGCGCGCAACCTCGGCGAGCTCGGCGCCGCGTTCGCGGGCGACGACGGCGAGCTCACGACCCCGTTCCGCGCCGACGTGCAGGCCGTGGCCGACTTTGTCCGCGAGCGCACTGTCAGAGAGCGCGCCACCGGCGGCCGCGCCGACGGGCAGCGCCGCAGTGACCGCTTCGGACACCTTGTGTGCCGCCCGTCGACCCCGCCAGCCCAGCGAGGGTTTGCCTTCGGTGTCGACCGCGGCGATGATCAACCCGCCGATCAAGCTCACATCGGTGATGAATGCGCGGCGTTCGTCGGCTTTGCGCTGCGGGTCGGTCTCGCTCCAGAACGTATGCCCGCCAAGGCTGCCAGGCACGACGCTGAGCGCGAGCGCCGCCGAGGCCACCCGTGGCAGTTTGCCGGTGGCAAGAAGCAGCCCGCCGCCGATCTGGACGGCCGCAGTGGCCCGGGCGACGGTCTCGGCGTTGGCGGGCACGTTGGTGCCGACCGGATCGGGCAGCTTGCTCAACCCCTCCAGGGTGGGACGTGCGGCGTCGGCCGCCGGTTTCGGGCTGCGTAAGGCCTCGACACCCCTGGCGATGAAGGCTGCTGACAGCATCGGGCGCGCGATACGTCGAATCAACATGGCGCAGGAGTTCCCAGGCGGATCAGGGCGCAAACGTCAATATCGTGCGGCGTCGGAGCCACGTCGGCGAAGCGGCAGGGCGTACCAGAACACGGCGAGTGCGACCAGCGAGACCCCACCGGCGATCCAGGCCGGAGTCCGCCCGACGACGGTGTCGAAGATGATCGTCGCCACGCCGGCGAGGGCCATGCCCAGCAGCTGCATGCCGATGAGTGCGTAGATGTGCGCCGAGGACACCAGCGCTTTCATGCGGCGACGGCGGAACAGCAGTCGGTGCATGCTGACGGGGGCGATCAGCAGTATCGTCGCCCCGATCGAGCAGCCCACGGTGACCAGATACACCGTCCGCATGACGAGGTCCAGCTCGTAGAAGTGGTCGGTGAACGGCAAGATCAGCAGAAAGCCGGTGAGCAGCTGGACTCCGGTCTGCGCGACCCGCAGCTCCTGCAGAAGGCTCGACCAATTGCGGTCCAACCGTTGAGTTTCCGTCTCGTAGCGGCCGTCGTCCCCACGCTTGTGCGCCTCGGGGTGCTCGATGTCCACAGCTGATTTTGGCAGCCTGTCCGGCGACCGGCCCTCCGAATAGTGGTTTTCCGGTTTCGCGGTGAGCTTTGCCTGCTCATCCCACGTCGTCGCGAGTGCCTCTGCCAGGGTGAATGAAGATGCCCTCGGCCTCGACGGTGACGCCTTCGTCGTCGGCGATATTCCCGACCGCGAAAGTCTTGACACCGTCGACGCGGTCGACGTGGGCCGCGGCGCGCAGCGGTCGTCCCAGTCGGGTGCCGCGACGATAGCGCAGCGTCAAAGTGCCGGTGACCGCAGGCATTCCGGGTTTATGCGCGGTGGCGCCGAGAACATGATCCAGCAGCATCGCGCACACCCCGCCGTGCACATGTCCGGCCGCACCTTCGAAAGCCGCGCCGAGCACGAAATCCGCCCACACTGATCCATCGGCCTGGTGGTGCACGATCAGCGGGGGAGCGACGGGGTTGCGCACCCCCATCACGACGTTGCCCCACGCCATGAGCGCTCCGTCTTCGGTGTGCTCAAGGCCGAACGAGCCGACTCGCAGCGTGGCGCTCTCGAGTTGCTCTGCGGCGCAGTCGATGTTGTCGATCGCGGCCTTGACCGTCGCCTCGTCCGCGTGCGTGCGGATGCTGACGTCGATGAGTCGACGGACCGACTCCGTAAGCGGTTCGTAAACCGACCGCAGCTGCTCTAGTTCAGAAGTCGTCACCGCCTCAGCCTCGGGGGATCGGTGGCGGGCCGCAACACCATGTCCCGGCCAGTGGTGAGACGACGACCTATCTGACCTGCCATTGTTAGTCTGGGCGGATGGCCGACGACGCATCTGGCGCCAAGCCGAACTTGGCGGCGACCAGTTTTGCGCTGCTGGGCATGCTGTCGTACGAGTACGAACTCTCGGGCTACGACATCCGCAAGTGGATCGAATGGAGCATGCGCTTCTACTACGGAAGCCCGGCGTACAGCCAGATCTACACCGAGCTCAAGAAGTTGGAGAAACTCGGCCTGGTCACGTCGCGCTCGGACGACACGGGCGCGCGCAATCGCCGGTTGTACAAGATCACCGAGGCGGGCCTCGATGCGGTCACGCGGTGGGCGAACGAAGCCCCGGTCGATCCACCCAATCTCAAGCATGGGCCGCTGCTGCGGGTGACGTTGGCACATCTGACGACACCCGAACGGCTCAAAGAGGTACTGCAGGAACACGTGGCGTATGCCGACGAGATGCATCGCAACGCCGCCAAGGACGCCCGGTGGGCGGGCGCGGATCCGTCCTGGGCGTACGCCCGGGTGGCGCTGCAGTGGGCCGAGCGGTACTACGCCAACGAGCGCGAGCTGGCGTTGAAGATGATCAAAGAGCTTGACGAGGCTCAGGCTTCGTTCCCCAAGGCCGGAGAAGGTGGCCGGACGAAGGTTCCGTGGCCGGCACCCGAGTACTGGTACGAGATCGAGAAGAAGGCCGAAGCCGACGACTGACTATCCGGTGGCCGCGTCGTGAGCCGCGATGTAGCCGTACACCAGTCCCTGCGCGATCGTCGCGCCGGCGCCGGGGTAGGTGGCTCCGAATGCGTTGGCGGCGGTGTTTCCGATCGCATACAGCCCGCCGATGGCGGAGCCGTCCTCGCGTAGCACCCGTGCCCGATCGTCGGCGCGTAGGCCGCCACAGGTTCCCAGATCGCTGAGCACCATCTTCACCGCGTAGAACGGGCCGCGCTCGAGCGCACGCAGATTCGGGTTCGGCGTGATGGTCAGGTCTCCGTAGTAGCGGTCATAGGCGCTGCGGCCGCGTCCGAAGTCTGAATCCTGTCCGGCACGGGCCATCTCGTTGAACCGCTGCACGGTCGCAGCGAACTGCGATTCCGGTACGCCGATCTTGCGGCCGAGGTCGGCGACGTCGTCGGCGCGGTGCGCGATGCCGGCGTCATACCACGCCGCCGGAATGGCCATCCGTGGGTACAGATCTGCGGCGAAGACGTAACTGTTCCGGTACTTCTGGTCGAACACGATCCACATGGATTCGACCGGGTTGCCCGCGCGTTCACGTTCCAGCACCTGCTGGCCGAACGACATGTAGTCCGTCGCTTCGTTGACGAACCGGTTGCCCGTCTGATCGACGATCAGCGATCCAGGCAGTGAGCGTTCGGCCAGCATCACCTTGGGAGCACCGCCGGGCAGCGCGGCGACAGCCGGAAACCACCACGACTGGTCCATGAGATCGATTGCGGCGCCGACCTCCTGGGCGACGCGGATCGCGTCCCCGGTGTTGGTCTCCGCGCCGAGGCTTGCATGTTCGCCGAGCGATTCCGATTGGAACTTCCAGCGCATGTCCATGCTGTGGTCGAAGCCACCGGCCGCGAGCACGACGCCGCGGCGGGCGACGGCGGTGATCGAACGGCCTCGGTGGTCGAGGACCGCTCCGGTCACGCGGCCGTCGTCATCGGTGGTGAGGCGCTGCAACGACGTTGCGGTCCAGACCGGGATGCCGGCCTGGCGCACACCGGCGAACAGTCCGGCGGCCAGCGCCTGACCACCCGCCGCGTACCGGCGGCCCAACAGCAGACCGCCGACGCCTTGGCCGAGCCGTTTCACCACCAGCGGCAAACCTTTTCGGGGGACCCGCGCCATCAGGTTGAGCCAGCGGTAGTCGGCACCCGTCGTCGGCATCGGGATCTTCACTTCCATGACACCGGGACGCAGTCGGGAGCGGTACTCGCCGAGCACGGCGGTGTCCAGCGGACGGCACTCGCATGTCCGGCCCGCCGCCGAACCGCCCGGCGCCTCAGGGTGATAGTCCGAGTAGTCCTTTGCCCAGAACAGCCGCATCGGTGTGGTGCGGCGCAGCAGGTCGATGGTCGCGTCGACGTGTGCGAGAAATGCGGCGGATCGTTGCGTGGGTGCGGTGCCGTCGACGACGGCGTCCAGATAGGTCTGTGCCCGCTGCGCGGTGTCGCCGCCACCGCTCTCTGCGAGCACCCGGCTGGCGGGAAACCACAGCGCTCCGCCGGAACGCGCCGTCGAACCGCCGACGTAATCGGATTTCTCGACGATCAAGACGCTCAGGCCCTGTTCGCGGGCCGCCAGCGCGGCCGCCATCCCGGTGCCGGATCCCACGACCAGAAGGTCCACGGTGCAGTCCTCGACGGTCACGCTCGAGGGGATGGTGGGGTGCGGCGCAGTGGTCACGGCCTGACGCTAGGCCGTCTCGGCGCCCGATGGCATCAGATGTCCTGATGAGCGGAACGATCTGTGTTGCGCCGCTGCGTGCGGGAGTACAAAGGTCCAATGACGTTAGAGTCCGATGTCGAGGTCCGACAGATCGAAGCCGGCTCGGCGCCGACCCGGTTCGCCCGGGGCTGGCATTGTCTTGGGCTGATCCGTGATTTCGGTGACGGTCAACCGCATTCGGTGAGCGCGTTTGGCCAGAAGTTGGTGGTGTTTCGCAGCGGCGACGGGAAGATCAACGTCCTCGACGCCTACTGCCGGCACATGGGCGGCGACCTCAGCCAGGGCACGGTGAAGGGCGACGAGATCGCGTGTCCCTTCCATGACTGGCGGTGGGGCGGTGACGGCCGGTGCAAGCGGGTTCCCTACAGCAAGCGCACACCGCGCCTGGCACGCACCGCGACGTGGACGACGCTCGAGCAGGACGGGATGTTGTTCGTGTGGAACGATCCCGAGGGCAACCCGCCGCCCGATGACGTGACCGTTCCGCGGATCGAGGCTGCCACGAGCAACGAGTGGACCGAGTGGCACTGGTACACGACCGTGGTCAACACGAACTGTCGAGAGATCATCGACAACGTCGTCGACATGGCCCATTTTTTCTATATCCACGGCTCGATGCCGACGCACTTCAAGAACATCTTCGAAGGGCATCTCGCGACGCAGTACATGAACAGCGGCTCCCGTGGCGACATTCCGGATCCGGAGGGTCAGCCGCGATTGCTCGGCACGACCTCGGTGGCCTCCTACTACGGCCCTTCGTTCATGATCGACGACCTGACGTACCACTTCGAAAACGACGATCAGAACACGATTCTGATCAACTGCCACTATCCCATCGATGCCAATTCCTTTGTGCTGCAGTACGGCATCATCGTCAAGAAGTCGGCAAACCTTCCCGAGGATGCGGCGATGCAGGCTGCGATCGCGCTCGGCGACTGGGTCAAGGTCGGCTTCGAGCAGGACGTGCAGATCTGGAAGAACAAGGCCCGCATCGACAATCCGCTGCTGTGCGAGGAGGACGGGCCGGTGTATCAGCTGCGCCGGTGGTACGAGCAGTTCTACGTCGACGTCGCCGACGTGGCGCCGGACATGGTCGACCGCTTCGAATACGAGATCGACGTCACGCGGCCTCGCGAAGCTTGGCAGCAGGAAGTTGAGTCGAATATCGCACGGGCGGCCAACGGGTAAGAGCACCATGGGTATTCGCACCGACAACCGTCTGCAGGACTCACCGCTGGTTCCTGTCGACTGCGGCAACTGCGGTGCCCGCGTTCTGGTCCGCAAGAGCAGCTGGGCGCAGACCAGCGTGCAATGGGACGCCGAGGCGATGGCCAGCTGCCAAGAGTTGCGCGCGGCCGAGGCGCTCAAGTATCACGGCCGTGGCCTGGTCCTCGTCTGCGCGGCGCTACGCGAATCGATCGAGGATGCGGCGCGGCGCGGCTCAGTCCCGATCGTCGATGAGGTCGTCGACTGAGGTGCGCCGGCGACGTGCTGCGAAACCAGCGGTCGGACAGCCTCCGCGAAGGCAAGGACCTGCGCGCCGATGTCGCGGACCGCTTCAGGGCATAGGGGTTGGTACGGCTGGGCTGACACGGACATGACGATGGTGCCGCTCGCGTCGAAAATGGGGGCCGAGATCGTCGCCAGCGGGCATTGAGCCGCGTCGTCGAGTTCGTCGGAGAGGAAGTCGACGACCGTCAGATCGGCGACCGCACCCGCCAGCCGCGTCGAAACAGGGTCGGGTGACGCGCTTCCCGTGTCCAGCGCCTGCATCGCGGTGTACACCCGCAGCAGGGGATCGCTGAGTCGCTCGATGCCGTAGCCTCGTCGACGGATCTCTTTGAGTACCTTCGAAATTCGGGCGCGGAACATATCGTTGACGGGACCCGCGCGGTCCACCCACGCTGTGCGTTCGTCGTCGGGCGCCCACGCCACGAACTCTCGCCCGAACGGAGCGACGAAAGGCAGTCGTAGCCCGGATGCCACGAAGGGGCGCGCACCGCCGGAAGCGACCGAATCGACGACGACGATCGATTCGGCGTCGACCTCGGATATGCAGACCGGCATGTCGATCGACACACACAGGCGGTGCAGCGGTTCGCGCAGCGTCTGCGGCAGTGATGCGGGCAGCCGGGACAGCGCCGCGACGGCGGGTCCCACCGAGTACGTCCCGCTCAGCGGGTCACGTAACGCCCATCTCCTGGCACATAGCGTGAGCAAGATCGCGTGACAGGTCGACCGGCTGATCCGCAGGTCACGGCAGATATCGGCGAGCGACAAGCCGGAGCCGCCGCGCTCGGCCAGCAACTCCACCACGCCGATCACCCGGCTGGTCGGCGGCGAAGGGTCTTGACCGTGCGATCCGGACCCGCCTAGCTTTGGCGTCATATTCTCGGACGATACAACGAATATTCGTCACCTACGAATTCAGGTCGGGAGACACACATGCCGGGTACCGATGTGGTCATCGATGACCTCGTCTCACCTCGTCTCAACGCCACCCAGCGGCAGGTTCTCGACCATGTCGCCGGCTTACGCGTCGACCTCGATCCCGGCGCCCTCATCGGTGAAGCGGTCGAGCGCACCGGCTTGAGTGATTTCGGGCCGGCTGGATTCCGGTCGCGGCTCGACATGTACGCAGCGGCCATCGATTCCGACGCAGGCAACACCAACCTCAACCGGCTGATCCTGCGAAACCGGATCGTGCGGTTGTTGAGCGCCCGCCTGCTACTGGTCGACCTGCTGAGCCGCTACCCAGAGATCCGCGAAATCCAACTAGAGCGGCCGATCATCGTCGTCGGGCTACCGCGGTCGGGCACCACCCACCTGGTCAACCTGATCGCCGCTGACTCGCGGCGTCGCGCGTTGCCGTACTGGGAAAGCCAGGAGCCCTTTCCCCTGCGCGGCGAGGGGCCCGACGTCAACGGGATCGATCCCCGGTACGCCCGTTGCGCGGCCGAGTACGAGACGTCGAAAGCCATGACACCGCTGATGGAAGCGATGCACGACCGCTTTCCCGAAGCCATCGAGGAGGAGATCGAACTCCTGGATCTCGATTTCGCGAGCTATGTGCTGGAATGGCACGCTCGGGTGCCGCGCTGGCGCGACTACTACTACTACGGGCTGGACCAGGACGAGCATTATTCGTTTCTGCGTACGGTGCTCAAGGCGCTGACGTTCCTGCGTGGCCCGCGCCGGTGGGTTCTCAAATCGCCGCAGCACGCCGAACAGCTCGGGCCGCTGATCCGCACCTTCCCCGATGCGACGGTCGCGTTCACCCACCGCGATCCGGTGGCCGTCATCCAGTCGGCGGTGACGATGCTGGCCTACGGCGACCGCCTGCGCCGCACGGCTATCGATCCGGGCGGCCTGGTCGACTACTGGGTCGACCGTATCGAGCGGCTACTCCGTGCGTGCGTGCGCGACCGCGAAGTCATCGGGCCCGACCGCAGCGTCGACATCCGGTTCCACGAACTCAACGGCAACGAAATGAGCATCCTGGAGCGCCTGTACGACCTCAACGGCGAGGGCCTGCCCGCCGAGACCAAGGCATCGCTGCAGAACTATCTCGACGACAATCCGCGCGGCAAGCATGGCCGCATGCGCTATGACCTGAGACGAGACTTCGACCGCTCGCCTGACGAAATCCGTTCCCGCTTCGACTTCTACTTCGAGCGGTTCGATGTGAAGGAGGAGGCGTGACCGGCTACGAACCGATCTACCGCACCCGTCCCGGCGCCGATGCGATCGCGGGGGCCAACGCCCCTGCCGCGGAGCAGGTCTCTGCGGGCGTGTGGATGTCGCCCGGCCTGTCCAACTCCTACCTGCTGACGACAACCGACGGCCGCATCGTCGTCAACACCGGGATGGGATTCGAGGGTCCGGTCCACCGTGCGAACTACGACGCGGTCGACGATTCGCCGATTCGGTACGTCATCCTCACCCAGGGGCACTACGACCATGTCGGCGGTACGGATGTCTTCGCCGAGGGTGGCGCCGATGTTGTCGCCCAGGCGAACTGGGAGACGTGGCGCCGTGACAACGAGCTGTTGGCGCCCTTCCGGGTGGCGAACTCCGCTTTCGCGTTCGCCGACACCGTCGCGTCCGCGGTCGCCAACGCCACGGCACGCACCGGAGCCGCACCGGCCCCGCAGAGCGTTCCCGCTCCCACGATCGTCGTCGATGACGAGCTCCAACTCTCCCTCGGCGAGCGCGACCTCGAGCTGTACGCCACGCCGGGCGGGGAGACGACCGACAGCCTCGTGATCTGGTTACCCGAGGAGGGAGTGTGCCTGTGCGGTAACGTCTTCGGCGCGCTGTTCGGCCATATTCCGAATCTCGTGACGATGCGCGGTGACCGCTATCGCGACGCGTCGACCGTCATCGAGTCGATCGAGAAGGTTCGCGACTTCGACGCCGAGGTACTCCTCACCGGCCACTTCGGACCCATCAACGGCCGCGAGCGGATCCGCGCTGAACTGACCAGACTGCGGGACGCGGTGGCCTACATCCACGACCAGACCGTCGCGGGAATGAACGCCGGCAAGGATGTCCACACGCTGATGCGGGAGATCACCTTGCCGCCGGACTTGGACGTGGGCGAGGGCTACGGAATGGTGCGCTGGAATGTGCGCGCCGTGTGGGAGAACTACGCCGGTTGGTTCCATCACCGCTCCACCACCGAGTTGTATCCCTGTGGGCCGGAGACGATCTCGTCGGACCTTGTCGAGCTGGCAGGCGCGGAGGCGATGGTGCGGCGGGCCCAGGCGTTGCTCACGGCCGATGACCCGCTACGGGCTATCCGTCTCGCCGAGATCGTCACCCAGGCCCAGCCAGACAACGCGGAGGCAAAACAGGTGTTGGTCATCGCCCACGAACGGCTGCTGAAAGCGAGTACCAACTTCTGGGAGGCCGCCTGGCTGCGCAAGCAGATCGCCGAGCTGTCCGCATGAACGGGCTGCGTTTCGACTTCACCGGAAGCGTCGCACTGGTCACCGGCGGCACAAGCGGAATCGGTCATGCCACCGCGACGTTGCTGCGAGACAGTGGCGCGAAGGTGACGGTCACAGGTACGAGGCAGGGGCCCCGGGACTACGACGTCGACCTCTCCGGCATGTCATATCGGCAGCTTTCGCTGACCGATACCGAGGGCATCGGAGCATTCGCCGCATCGATCGCCGAGTTGGACATCCTGATCAACAACGCGGGCGGCAACTTCCCCGGCGGTCTGGACGAAGCGACCGTTGACGGGTACGCGGCGTCGGTCGAACTGAACCTGCTGGCTCCGTTCCGGCTGACCACCGCGTTGCACGATGCACTGAAGAAGTCCGGGGCCGTCGGCGGGGCGAGTGTCGTGATGCTCGCATCGATGGCCGCCATCCGGGCGGTGCCCGTCGTGCCCGGATACGGTTCGGCGAAGGCTGGCGTGCTCTCCCTGACGCGCAACCTGGCGGTGCGATGGGCGGGCGACGGCATCCGCGTCAACGCGGTCGTGCCCGGCGTCGTCGCCACCCGGATGACGGCAGCAATGGATTACGTCCCCGAAGTCAAACAACAACAACTCGACCATATTCCGTTCGGCAGGTTCGCAGAGCCGGCCGAGATCGCCGGCCCGATCCTGTTCCTGTGCAGCGAAAGCGCTTCGTACTGCACCGGTTCGGCGATAGTGATCGACGGCGGCTACAGCGTGGTATAGGAGGCGGCTGCACCATGAAGGCTTCAATCGTCACAGGACCCGGCGAAACACGTGTCGTCGAGGTGCCCACTCCGGTTGCCGGGCCCGACGACGTGCTTGTCGAGATGCGCGCCTGCGGCATCTGCGGTTCCGACCTGTTCTACATCACCGCGGGCGGGTTGCCGCCGCGTCAGGGCAGCATGCCGCTCGGTCACGAACCTGCCGGCGTGGTCGTCGACGTCGGAGGCCGCGTCGCAGGGATCTCCGTCGGCGACCACGTCGTGGTCAATCCGATGGCTGCGCCCGGCGGCGTCATCGGCAACGGTGGTCCGGCGGGCGCGCTCGCGGAATACCTGCTCGTCGAGAACGCCGTGCGCGGTAAGAGCCTCGAGGTCGTTCCCGATCACATTCCCTTCGAAGTGGCCGCCCTCAACGAGCCGATGGCGGTGGCCCGCCATGCCCTCAATCAGGTGTCGCCGGTGCCCGCCGACAAGGTCGTCGTGTTCGGGGCGGGGCCCATCGGACTCGGCGCCACAATCGGATTGAAGTCGCAGGGGGTCAGCCACGTGGTCGTCGTCGATATCCTGTCGGCACGGCTGGACAAGGCGCTCGCCGTCGGCGCCGACGCAGTGATCAACTCCGCCGACGAGGACGTCTCTCAGCGGCTGCTCGCGTTGCACGGCACCGGTGAATCGATCTGGCCGGACAAGGCGGGCACCGACATCTACCTCGATGCGGCCGGCGTTCCCGCGGTCATCGGCACCGCGCTGGCGGCGGCCAAGACCGGCGCGAAACTGGGCGTGGTCGCCGTGCACAAGGAACCCGTCGGCGTCGATCTCATGAACGTCATGAGCAACGAGCTGACCATCGTCGGTTCCATGGGCTATCCGACCGAGATCTTCGACGTGACAAGCGACATCGTGGCGAACTGGGAGAAGTACAAGACGATCGTCAGCCACACATTCTCGTTCGAGGACATCGAAGCGGCGCTACAAGCTGCCTCGACGCCCGGGGTGACCGACAAGGTCGTGGTCACCTTCTAGAGACGCACCGTAATCTCTTCTGGTGACCGAAAACCTCGACGCGCCGGTTGCCGTCGTGACGGGCGCCAGTCGCGGCGCCGGCCGTGGCATCGCCCGGGCATTGCTTGCGTGTGGCTGGCGGGTGTACGCGACGGGACGGACCGTGACCGATGCCGGCGACGGTTCGGTCGCGGTACAGGTCGACCATCGCGACGACGCCGCGACCGCCGCACTGTTCGCCCGGGTGGCCGACGAGTGCGGTGGCCTGGACCTGCTCGTCAACAACGCCGCGGCAGTTCACGATGGGCTGACCGACCCAAAGCCGTTCTGGGAGAAGGACCTCGAGCTCGTCGACATCCTCGATGTCGGGCTGCGTTCGGCGTATGTCGCGTCGTACTACGCCGCTCCGCTGATGGTGGGCCGTGCGCGCGGCCTGATCGCGTTCACGTCCTCGCCGGGTTCGGTCTGCTACATGCACGGCCCAGCGTACGGTGCGCAGAAGGCCGGCATCGACAAGATGGTGGCCGATATGGCGGTCGACTTCCGCGGTACGCCGGTCCGCACCGTGTCGATCTGGATGGGCATCCTGCTGACGGAGAAGATGCGGGCGGCGTTCGACGGACAGCCGGAGGCGTTGGCCGCCATGGCAGAACACGCAGAAACGCCCGAGTTCACCGGTCGAGTGATCGACGCGCTGTACCGCGATCCGGGGTTGGACGAGTTGACCGGACACACGGTGATCGCTGCTGAAGTCGCGCAGCGTTTCGGCATCACCGACGAGGATGGCCGGAAACCGCCGTCGCACCGGGAGATGCTGGGCGCGCCACGGGTGCCGAGCGACGTGGTGGTGCGCTGAGCGTCAGGCGTGCGCGCCGCCGTCGACGCGGATCTCGGTGCCGGTGATGAAGGCGCCGTCGTCGGACGCGACCATGGCGATCACCGACGCCACGGAACTCGGGTCGCCCAAGATCTCGTTCTCGCGGCCGTGCAGCAGCGGTGTCTGCTTGGCCCACAGTCCCAGGTCGTAGCCGTCGGGCATCTTGTCCAGCGTCGCGTTCGCCAAAGCCGTTGCCACACCGCCCGGTTGGATGTTGACTGCGCGTAGACCCTGCTTGGAGTACTCGAGTGCCAGCGAGTGGGTGAAGGCGAGTACCCCGCCCTTGCTCGCCGCGTACGCGGCCATGTAGGGGTGGGCGAACGACGCCGCTGTCGAGGTGAAGTTCACCACGACGCCGCGGCCCGAGTCGAGCAGCGCAGGCAAGGCGCGCCGCGTCATCAGGAAGGTCCCGGTCAGGTTGACTGCGAGCGTCGTGTTCCAGTCGTCGAGAGTGTGCTCGTGGGTGTGCGCGCACCGCTGGATGGCCGCGGCGTTGACCAACACGTCGAGCCCACCCATCTCGGCGACCGCCGCGTCGACGGCCTCGGCCACCGTCCCCTCGTCCGAGACGTCGAGCACCGTCGTCGTCAACCGCTTGCGGGTGCCGGCGTCGTCCGCGGCGGTGGCGGTCGCGGCCAGGCCGTCCGGTGACACGTCACAGGCGACGACCGTTCCGCCCTCGTCGAGTAACCGGGCGACGGTGGCCGCGCCGATACCCGACCCGGCGCCGGTGACAATGATCTGCCTGCCGTTGAAGCGGTCCATGCTGAAAGTCATTCCTACTCAGGCAACTTGGAAAGCGCTGATCGGGGCTTCCGCGGGGTACTCGGCCGGCCCGCCGAGGTCGTAGACCGCATTGAGCGCCCCGATGAACTCCGGATCGTGCAGCGGCTCGTTGGGCACGTCGAGTTTGATGCCCTTCTTGCCTGCGTCGTCGACGAGCATGTCGATGGCCTTGTCGATGGTCAGGTCGTCGCTGCCGTCCATGTTCTTCTTCAGCTCGTCGTAGTCCGCGAACACCTCGGCCGACCAGTGCACGAGGAACCGCAGCTCGTCGGTGTGGTGGCGGGCGATCACATCGTTGCCGTTCTTCAGCAGCCAAGCGTTCTTGTCGGCCGGGTCGCCGGAAAACACCGTGTCGAACGCGAGGCCGGCGGGGGTCTGCTGGTCGAGCGGTCCGTTGGCTTCGCCGCGGTGCACCATCATCTCGTTCTGCACCAGCACACCGCGGTTGTACACCGGCGGCACTAGACGTTGCGGCGGCTTGAGTGGACCGTCAGGCCAGTAGGTGAAACCGCTGCTTTCGTCGTGGGAGAACCACGTGATGACCTGAGCCATCTTGATCAGGTAGTCGCGAAACAGACCGGACTTGCCCATGACGCTGGTCAGCCAGGTCGGTGCGTTCTCGTGACGCACACCCCTGAAGCTGGGGGAGTCGAGGTGGCCGGGATCGCGGTTGGCGCATGGCCCGTTGATGTTGAACAACATCATCTCCGGCTTGGCGTACTCGGCGTTCCAGTAACTCTTCGCGTAGGCCACGAACCGCTGGTTGTAGAAGCAGTCGTGCAGTTCGGGGTACAGCACGGTGCCGTAATTGGCCAGATAGCCACGGAACGTCGGCGTGAGGAACAGGTCGAGTGACGGTTCGAAGCCCTCGGGGAACATGCCGCTCATCGTGGCCATCAGTTCCTCGGCCGACGCGAAGTGCTGAGCGATGATCAGCCGCCACGGCCCCTCGGTGCGAACCACGTCCAGGAGGCGTTCGCGCTGATCGTCGGTGTAGACATTGTCGATCTCACGCGGCGGTGAGGCCGGCCGCAGAACGTCGGAAAGCTCCATGCGCTGCTGTTCGGTAAGCATGGCTCGATTGTGGTGCGGCGACGGGCCTTCGGGTCGCCACGTGTCCAGTGATCGGGACACCGGTTACTGGCGTCAGAACGGCAGCGGGTTCGCGAACTTCGCACGCATCAGCGCGCCGATCTCGGCCACCGCCAAGCGGCCCCGTGCGGTGGCGTCAGACCGCATCAGGAAGCCGTGATACATACCGGGATAACGGGTCACGGTGGTCTGCACCCCAGCGTCCTGCAGTCGCTGGGCGTAGCGCTCGCCCCAGTCGCGAATGGGGTCGGCCGCCGCGGTCACCACGATGGCCTGCGGCAGCCCGGACAGGTTGGCCGCACGTGCGGGTACGGCATACGGATGCTCCGGACCGTCGGCCAATTCGTGCATGTACTCGATGTCGACGAGGCTGAGCAGCGGGGCGTCCGGCAAGGCCTTGACCGACGGCACCGTCAGATCCTTGTCGAGGCCCGGGTACATCAGCACCTGGGCGAACAGGTCAGGGCCGCCGCGGTCTCGCGCGGCCAAGGCGACGGCCGCGGCCAGGCCGCCGCCCGCGCTGTCGCCGGCCACCGCCAATCGGCTTGTGTCGACACCGAGGTCGGCGGCGTGGGCCGCAACCCATGACGTCCCGAGATAGGCGTCGTCGAACTGGGCCGGGGGAGGGCACTCCGGCGCGAGGTGGTACCCGACGGAAATCACGGTGGCGCCGGACTTGTCGGCGAGGTTGCGCGCCAACGGTTCGAATGATTGGTTCGAGCCGAGCACCATGCCGCCCCCGTGGAAGTAGACCATTGCCGGCGCCGCCAGATCCAGGGACGGCCGATAGATCCGCAGCGGAATGTCCCCGGCTGGCCCGTCGATGACGCGGTCCTCCACGTCCGCCATCGACGGCATCTCCGGCAGCGCCGCTGATTCCAGCGCGTCGCGGACCGCGGCGAGTCCGCGTTCACGCATCGGTGGCACGACACCGAGCTCCGCGATACGCGTGGCGGCGTCCGGATCCAGCAGTGGCGCACCCACTTCCGATGTCGTCATTGGTGTGCGGGATCGAAGCGACGCTTGGTGCGCAGCACGGGCGGACGGCGGTTGGCCAGGATGTCGGCGCGCTCGGCCATCGCATTGCCGACGTACTCGGGCTGGGTCAGCAGATAGAAGTCGCCTGCGGCCGCCTGTTCGAACACCACCCGCGCCGCCTCGATCGGGTCCATCGCGCCAGCCTTGATGTCCAGCATCGCCGATCGCTGCGCCTCCGCCGCCCCAACATCACCGCCGTCGACCCCGCCGGCCGCTTCGAAGATGTTCGACTTCACCGCCCCGGGCAGCACCGCCTGGACATGGATCCGGTTGGCGTGGCCGGCCGATTCGACTTCCAGGCGTAGGCATTCGGTGAGTGCGAGCACCGCGTGCTTGCTCATGATGTACGGCGCCTGCAACGGCACGGCCGCGACACCACCGATCGATGACAGGTTCCACACCCACGACGGTGTGTCGGCGGCGAGCATGTGCGGCAGGAACGCCCGTACGCCGTAGAACACACCGCTGATGTTGATCGCCACCAGCCGATCCCAGTTGGCGACGGACGTGTCCCACAGGTAGCCGAACTGCTCAACCCCGGCGTTGTTGACCAACAGCCGCACCGGCCCGATTTCGGAGTACACCTGGGCCGCAAGTCTTTCCAGAGCGTCGGCGTCGCGCACGTCGCACACCATGTCGACGGAGCCCGGGAGTTCATCGCGGAGGGTGGCGGCGGCCTGCCCATCGACGTCGACCAGCACCACCGTCATCCCCAGCGCGGCGGCATGGCGCGCCAGACCGGCGCCGATTCCGTTGCCGGCGCCGGTGATGACCGCGACGCCGCCGGAGAACGTCTCGCGAGCGGTCACTGAACTAGCCGCCGGAGGCTGTGGCTTCGGCGGCGAGTTCGGCCAGTGGCACAGAGTCGGTGGTGTCGAGAACCATCTCCATTTCAGTGAACTCGAGTCCGTCGGCACCGCGGCGCACTGCGACATTGGCGATCCCGCTGGACACGGCGAACGGTACGAAGTTGGCGATCTGGTTGACGAAGATATAAAAACGGACGAGAGCGGCGTCCCCTTTAACGCCCGTGCGGTGCAGGTTGGTGGCGTGGTGGCGCAGCGGGTAGGGGCTCTGCTTGCGGTGTTCGGTGAGCCAGTCCATCACGGCGTCGCGGCCGTGCAGCTCCGGTGACATCAGGTCCTCGAAGGGGCTCGCGCCGGAATCGCTGCGGGTGATGAACCGTATGTCCTCGGCCTTCGCCGCGGCCATCTCGTCGTAGTTCGCCTCGTCGTAGGCGTACCAGTAGGCCGCGATGAACTCCTGCAGTTCGGACAGCGTGATGTCGTTGCTCATGGCGGGAAGTCAACCCCGATGTCGTCGGGCCGACACCTGTGGTGTCCGGTCAGCGGAACGTCGCCGCCCACTCGCAGCGCTGTCGGCAAGCTCCCGAGCAGCCTCTCATGGAACTTTTCAGAAATACGTCGCGAACTTCTTAAAGTTCGCACATATGTTCGAGTCATGAGTGCGGAAGCGGTGCAGGCCACGGTTGCCTCGCTTCGGGCCGCCTACGACGAACTGGCGGCGTTGCCCATCGAGGCGCTCACCGAGTCCGACCTGATCGGCGCGCTTGACGACCTTGAAACCCTCGCGTGTCAGCTGCCGGCTCAGAGCCATCGCATGTTGGCGCGCTTGCAAGCCGAGACCACCGCCAGGGAAATGGGCGCCAAGTCCTGGCGCGACGTGCTGGCGACGCGGTGGCGCATCTCGACCAGTGAGGCCGGCCGCCGACTCGACGAGGCCGCCACGTTGGGTCCGCGTCGCACGCTGACCGGTGAACCGCTCGAACCCGAGTTGCCCTGCACCGCGCTGGCCCAGGCTCACGGGTCGATCAATCGCGAGCATGTCAAGGTCGTGCGCGAGGCTATGGAGCGCATCCCGGCCGGCGTCGACGCCCGCACCCGCGCGCAAATCGAAGTCGATCTGGTGCGCACCGCGATCGGCGTGGGGCCAAAGGAACTGAAGGACAATGCCGAGCGCATCCTGTTCCTGCTCGACCAGGACGGTCCCGAACCCGACGAGCGCGAACGCGCGCGGCGTCGTGGCGTGTGGAAAGGACCCCAGGGGTCCGACAAGATGATCCCGTTCAGAGGCAATCTGACTCCGGAAGCCTGGGCGATATACGAGGCGATCTTCGCGAAGTGGGCGGCGCCGGGCATGTGCAACCCCGAGGACGAGCACCCCTGCGTTTCGGGTACGCCGTCGCAGGCCCAGATCGACAACGACCACCGCAGCCTGGCGCAGCGCCAGCACGACGCGCTGGTGGCGGTCGGCCGCAGCGTGCTGGAAAGCGGTGAGTTGGGTCAGCACAACGGGTTACCAGCCTCGATCATCGTCCGCACCACACTGCAGGAATTGGAGAGCCGGGCAGGAGTTGGCGTCACCGGTGGAGGCACCGTCATCCCAATCGCCGACGTCATCCGCATGGCCGCCCACGCGAACCACTACTTGGCGGTGTTCGACAAGGCCACCGGATCGGCCCTGGACTTGTTTCGTGCCCGCCGTGTGGCCTCGCCGGCTCAGCGGATCGTGCTCATCGCCCGCGACGGCGGCTGCACGAAGCCGGGCTGCACCGTGCCCGCCTACGGTTGCCAAGCACATCACGCGGATCGCGACTGGGCCGACGACGGACAAACAAACGTCGATGAACTCGGTTTGGCGTGTGGGCCCGATAACCGCATGGTCGGCCCAGGCGGCTGGCAAACACGGATCAACGAAGACAACGATGTCGAGTGGATCCCGCCCCCACAGCTCGACACAGGGCAAGCCCGCGTCAACGAATACCATCGCCCCGAGCGTCTCCACCGACTGCCCGACGGCGAAACCGAGGAAGTCGTCGACGGACCGGCCCCGAACGGGGACAACGAAAGTCGAGCGGGACCGAAACCCGACGCCGCGTGACAACGCAGCGACCGGTCTAGACACCTGCTTGGGGCTCATGTACTGGCTGTGACGAGCGCGCGTCCCGGCCGACGTTGATCCGCCGTAGCGCTAACCGGTGACCAAGCTCCACAGTCCGGCTGCGCCCGCCGCCAGAGCTGCGTCGGTCACCCGCTGGTCCCAGTACCGGACGGAGCCGAACTCCGAGCGCCACGCCAGCGCCGCCCGGGTGAATTCGTGCAGTCGGTGCTCCTGTGTGGTGCCGATGGCGCCGTGCACCTGGTGCGCGTTGCGCACCACCACTTCCGCGGCATGTCCGGCGCACGACCGGGCCGCCGCGACGCGGAATTCGAGGCTCTCGCCGGACCAGTCCGTGTTCACGGCCGTCGTCAGTGCGGCCTCGGTCGCCGCGCGGGCAAGTGCGGCCTCGGCGGCAAGGTCGGCGATCAGATGCTGCACGGCTTGGAAGCGGGACAACGGGCGACCAAACTGAACACGTGACGTCGCATGCTCGATTGCCAGCTGGACGATCCGATCGAGCGCCGCGCACACCTGAATTGAGCGCACGAGTGCGGACTTCAGTCGCAATTGAGTGACGAGTGCCGTGGGAACCGATATCCCGTCGAGGGCCGAGACGTCGGTGGACACCGTGTCCCGCGGCTCACCGATCGTATTGAGACCCGGTGTGACGATGAGGCTTTCGGCGTCGACATCTGAGGCGCGGTGCTCGCCACCGTCCTTCCACACCACCACGACCCGCTCGGCGCCCGTTGCCCACGGAACACCGCGCGCGGTCCCGCGCGAGTCCAGCAGGCACACCGTGCGCACCGCCCCGCTGCTGGGCAGCCCGATCGCATCCAACAGCCAGCAGGCCAGCAAGTCGTGTTCGGCCAACGGAATTCGCACGCCGCGACGAACTGCGGCGCTCAGCAGTTCAGCGGCTTCGTACCAGCCGGCGCCACTTCCGCCGACATCCTCGCGACCCGTGAGCCGCACCAGGCCGAGCTTGTCGAGTTGCTGCCACAGCGCCGGATCGCCGCGATGTTCGGCGAAGACAGCATCCATCATCTCGACCAAAGCCGGGTCGACGCCGGTAAACGGGATCTCGGTCAACGTAGGCCCAATCCTCGCGCGATCACCCCGCGCAGCACCTCGTTGGTTCCGCCGCGCAACGTGAAACCCGGACGCTGATCCGCCGCAGCCGAAACCAGTTCCGTGAACGTCGGATCGATGTCGCCGTCGTCGAGTTGGCCGGCGAATTCCGCGATATCGCCCTCGGTGGTGGTGCCGAGGACCTTGACGACGGCCGCGGGCACATCGGCCGGGGCGTGTCGCTCCAGCGCACCCGCCACCGCGGTCGACATCTGGTGCAGGCCGGTGATGCGCGCCACCAGTCGCCCGAGGTCGGCGTCAGGCGAGATCCGCTGAGACGCCATGTGCTCAGCGCACGATGCGAGCAGAACGAACGTCGACAGAAACCGCTCGGGCCCGCTGCGCTCGAAGGCCAACTCCGAGGTCACCTGTTGCCAGCCGCCGCCGATTGCACCGAATACCATCGCGTCGGGCACGAACGCGGCGTCGAGGACCACCTCGTTGAAGTGATGCGCGCCGTTCATCGAGACGATGGGCCGGATCTCCACACCGGGGCCGCGCAGATCGACGATGAACTGGCTCAGCCCGGCATGCCGATTGCCGGGATCCACCGGTGCGGTCCGCGCCAGCGCGATGAACGCGTGTGCGTGGTGGGCGCCGGACGTCCAGACCTTTGTGCCGGTCAGTTCCCAACCGCCTTCGACGCGAAGGGCTTTCGTCCGCACGCTCGCCAGGTCAGAGCCGGAATCGGGTTCGCTCATCCCGATGCCGAAGTAACATTCGCCGCGCACGATCTTCGGCAGAAACTCCGACTTCTGGTGTTCGGTGCCGTACTTCAACAGCGACGGCACGATCTGCCGGTCGGCGATCCAATGCGCGGCCACCGGCGCGCCGGCCGCGAGCAGTTCCTCGGTCACCACGAAGCGTTCGATGAACGACCGCCCGTGGCCGCCGTACTCGACCGGCACCGTCATACCCAGCCAGCCCTTGGCGGCGAGCGCAGCCGTGAACTTCTCGTCCCACCCGGTCAGCCAGGCATCGACCGCGGGCGTGAACGTCCCCGAAGCGCGCTGTTCGGCCAGGAAGGCGCGGACCTCGGCGCGTAAGGACTCCGTGGTCGTCGGATCGACGGTCGCCGGCGGCACCAGCCGAGGCAGCGACACCTGTGACGTCACCGGCCCCCCTTTATCCCTGCTTCACTGGTGGCTCCGCCACCGCCTGATCCTCTGTCCGTGCTTGGGTCGCAGTGAGCCAATGGTTGCGTGGCCGCGGCCATGGTCAGCGTCGAATCCAGCGAGCCCACCGGTGATTCTCGCAGCAGGAGCTTCTCTTTCTCGTTCAGGGGACGATACTGGCGCGGATGTCGCGCTTGCCCTCGGCAGCGGCGAATGCCGCGTTGATGTCCTCGAGCGGGTAGTGCGCTGCCGCAAGGTGTTCCAACGGCAGCCTGTCCTGGTGGTGCTCCAGGAAGGTGAGCGCTCGCGACAGCACCGGCGGGTCGTAGAGTGAGACACCGATCATCGTCTTGTTGGCGAACACGAACCGGGACGGATCGAATTCGAACGTCTTGCCGACGTTTATGTTGCCGATCTCCAGGTAGCGGCCGAACTGGCCGAGCATCTTGAGCCCCTCGTCGATGGCCGACGGCTGGCCGACCACCTCGACGACCACGTCGGCGCCGTGGCCGTCCGTCAGCCTTCGGACGGTCTTCACCCGGTCCTTGACGGTGGCGGCCTCGTTCATGTCGATCACCGCGTCGGCGCCGAGCGCCGTCGCTAGTTCCAGGCGCTCGGCCACCCCGTCGATCGCGATGACCCGGCTTGCCCCGCGCGCCTTCGCCACGGCGACGGCGTACAGGCCGAGCGCGCCGGCGCCCTGCACCACGACGACCTCGCCGAGTTGCTGGTCGACCCGCTCGAGGCCGTACATCACCTGGGAGAGAGCACAATTGGCGCTGGATGCGAGGTCGTCGGACACGGTGCCGGGAACGGTGTAGACCACCGCGCCGCCGGGTAGCAGGAAATAGTCGCCGTAGCCGCCCACGAAGTATGGTGGTTCGTCGGCGCGGCCCAGCATCGCCATCGTGAGGTTCAGGCACGCGTTACGCCGGCCCATCAGGCAGTTTCGGCAGCGGTGACACGAGAAGAAATAGGGGAACACGACTCGGGTGCCGGCTCCCAGTGGCGCACCGTTGGAGTCCGCGATGACGCCGTCGCCGAGGGCCTCGACCACGCCCACCATCTCGTGTCCCAGCACGGTGGGAAGTTGACCGCCGAGTCCGCGCGTCGCGAACGTGCCGTGCCAGGCATGGAGATCGGATCCGCAGATGTTGGTGCGGGTGACCCTGATCAGGATCTCTCCGGGCCCGACCTCGGGCAGGCCGACGGTCTCGATCTCGAACGGCTTTCCGGGCGCGTCGAACCGCGCGATACGTCCTTCGAACACGGCAGGGTCGTCCCTTCAGTGGGTGAGCGATTCGGCGCTGAAGCGTTCCCGCAGTTGTCGTTTCAGCAGCTTGCCGCTCGGGTTCTTGGGCAGCGAGTCGACGAAGAAGACTTGTTTCGGCGTTTTGAACGCGGCCATATGCTCGCGGCAGTGCGCGATCACATCGTCTTCGGCCAGCGTGACACCGTCGCGTGCCACCACTGCGGCCACGACGGATTCCACCCAGGTCGGGTGCGGCACACCGAACACGGCGGCTTCCTGCACTCCGCTGTGCCGGTACAGGACCTCTTCGACCTCGCGGCTGGCGACGTTCTCCCCGCCCGTCTTGATCATGTCCTTCTTGCGGTCCACCACGTGTAGCAAGCCGTGCTCGTCGTAATAGCCCAGGTCACCGGAGTGGAACCAGCCGCCGCGGAATGCCTCGTCCGTCTTGGCGGGGTCGTCGAGATAGCCAAGCATCAGATGTGGGCTGCGGTGGGCGATCTCACCGACGATGCCCGTCGCGACGGGCTGGTCGTGCTCGTCCAGGATGGTTGTCTCCACGTTGACCACCGGCCGCCCGGCCGCGCCGCCGTGGGCCTCCTGTTCGTCGGGCCCCAGCGCGGACGCCAGCGGCGCCATCTCTGTCTGCCCGTAGAAGTTCCACAACCGCAGGTTGGGCAACCGCTCCCGGATCTCGTTGAGGATCTCGATCGGCATGGCCGAGGCGCCGTAGTACCCCTTACGCAGGCTGGACAGATCCACCTGGTCGAAGACGGGGCTGCGCAGCAGGCTGATCCACACGGTCGGCGGCGCGAAGTAGTTGGTCACTCCGTGGCGCGCGATCGTGCGCAGCACCGTCTCAGGATCGGGCTTGGGCAGGATGATGCTGGTCGCGCCGAGGTAGATGTCGGTGGCGAGGAAATTGTCGAGCTGCGCGCAGTGGTAGAGCGGCAACGAGTGGATCTCGACATCGTCACCCGACATCGAGCCGGCCACGATCGTGCTGATGTACTGCCACATCAGGGTGCGGCTGGAGTGCATCACGCCCTTCGGCCGTGACTCGGTACCGCTGGTGTACATCAACCGCAGCAACTGATCGTCCTCGATGTGAGGCGCCGGGGCGGCTGCGGTGGTGGTCAGCCAGTGCGCGAAGTCGTCCCAACCTTGCGGTGGGGGTTGTCCGGTCGGCATCAGCGCGGCCTTCGTGTGCACGGCGCCGCCCAGCCGCATCGCCTCTTCGGCCGTCGGGATCAGGTCGGCCTCGACGATGAACCCGCTGGCTTTGCTGTGCGCCAGGATGTAGGCGATCTCCTCGGCGGTCAGCATGAAGTTGACCGGGACGAGCACCACCGCCGCGCGGGCCGTCGCGAACACCAGCACCGCGTACTGCCAGCAGTTGTGCGCCAACAGCGCCACGCGGTCGCCGGCCGCAAAGCCGTTGTCCCGCAGGGCTGCCGCCGCTCTGTCCACCAGTGCGTCGAACTCGGCGAAGGTCAGCGTGACGTCACCGTCGATGATCGCCACCTTGTCGGGCTGCTTGCGGGCAGACCGGCGCGGGATGTCGCCGAGCGTGTGGCTGCGTGCCTGGGCTACCACCGTGTCCAGCTGCATGGCCGCAGCGTATGGCCGGTGCTGGCGGGTCATCGGCTCGTGTCCCGCTCAGTAGGCAGGGCGGTGCCCGTCCGGCTGTTGCGCTCCGATACTCGAAGGCGTGACTGCTGATGCGCAAACCAGGCCGGAGTCGACGGTTGACCGCGACCAACTGAGGGCGCATCTGCGCGAGGCGGATGCCGGTGTGCTGGTCGCGGTGCTCGCGCAGTTGACCGGCGATCCATCGGTCGTCGACCGGTACGGCCCTCAGATCACTCACGTGCCCGATCCGCCCGAGCGCCTGGGCACCACCGACGCCGACACCATGGAGGCGCTCGTCACGGCCGTGGTCGAGGCGATTGATGCGCCGCGTTCGGCCGATGCCGTCGCCTCGGACGATCCGGACCTGTTCGCGAGGTTGCTGCCGGTGGCGCTCGGCTCCGACGTCGAGGACGAGTTTGTTCCGCTGCTGCTGGAGCAGGGCGGGTTTCAACTGTCTCAGCCGACTCTGCCACGCACGGTGCCGATTCCGGCGACCACGACAGTGGCGATCATCGGCGCCGGGATCGCCGGCATCATCACCGCGCTCGCCGCAGCCGACGCCGGGGTGCGGTATCAGATCTTCGACCGCAACGACGAAGTCGGCGGCACCTGGCTCACCACGAAATACCCCGGGATCGGGGTCGATACGCCGTCGGCGTATTACTCGCTGTCACGTGAGGTGAACCCCGACTGGTCGAGCTACTACCCGCAGGGTGCCGAATACCAGAGCTACCTGGTGGCACTCGCCGACAAGTTCGGCCTGCGTGAGCACACCCGGTTCGGTACCGAGGTGGAAGCGCTGTGGTGGGACGAGCAGCGCAAGGAATGGCAGATCCACGTGGTCGATCAGGACGGCAACCGCGACATCAGCTTCGCCACCGTCGTCGTCACCGCCGCCGGCTACCTCAACCGTCCGCGCTGGCCGGACGTGAAGAGCCGAGAGTCCTTTGCGGGCATCAGCATCCACTCGGCGCAGTGGGATCCGTCACTCGACCTCAGCGGCAAGCGGGTGGCGATCATCGGCGCCGGCTGCACCGCCGTGCAGATCGTCGATGCATGCGTCGACGAGGTGGAGCACCTGACGGTCTTCCAGCGCCAGCCGCACTGGGTTGCGCCGCGCAAGCGGCCCTCCGACGACGTGCCCGAGTTCCGCCGGTTCCTGGGCCGCCATGTGCCGTACTACGCGAACTGGCACCGGCTGAAGTCTTACTGGGCCACCGCCGACAACAACTATCCCGTCATCCTGCGGGATCCCGAGTGGGCCAAGGATCACCTGTCGATCTCGCCGGCCAACGACGTGCTGCTGCAGATGTGCCTGACCTACATCAACGAAACATTCGGTGAGGGAAGCGAACTCGCGAATAAGGTGACGCCCGACTTCGCGCCCTACGGGAAGCGGATCATCCGCGACCCGGGCGGCTATTACGCGGCGCTGACACGCGACCACGTCGACGTTGAGGCCAGCGAACCCGCCGAGGTCAATGCGAAAGGTATTCTCACGCAGGACGGCAGGCAGATCGACCTGGACGTCATCATCTACGCCACCGGGTACCACCTCGACTTCCTGTCGACCGTCGACATCCGCGGCCGCGACGGCCGAACCCTGCGCGAGGAGTGGGGCGACAGCCCCCGGGCCTACCGCGGCGGCATGGTGCCCGGCTTCCCCAACCTGTTCATCAACTCGGCACCCAATTACAGCCCCGGCCATGGCGCCGGCGCCAACTTCTCGATGGAAGTGATGGCGCATTACGTCATCGAATGCCTGCAACTCCTGGCACTGCGCGAGGCCGCCACGATCGAGGTGACGCGGGAGGCGTACGACGAGTACGTCACCGAGATCGACGACGCGATGTCACGGACGGTGTGGTGTCACACCCCGAACGCACACACCTACTACCGGTCGGGTTCAGGCCGCGTCGTCGTTGCCACGCCGTACAGACTGGTCGATCTGTGGCACCAGCACCGCGCGCCCATCGAAGAACACTTCAAGCTGTCATGACGGGGTTGCTGGAAGGGAAGACGGCGCTTGTCACGGGCAGCAGCCGTGGCATCGGACGTGCTGTGGCGCAACGACTTGCGGCAGAGGGCGCCACCGTAGTCGTGACCGCCCGCTCGTTCGAACCGTCGACATCGGTGCGTGGCGGTACGGCGACCGCGCTGCCCGGCACGATCGGCGAGACCATCGAGCTCATCGAGCGCGGTGGCGGTAAGGCGGTGGGGATCGCGGCCGACCTCGAAAACCCCGAGCAGCGTGCGCGGTTGGTGACCGAAGTGGTGGAGCGGCTCGGCCGCATCGACATCCTGGTCAACAACGCCGGCTTCGCCGACTACTCGGTAATCGAGCAGATGAGCCTCGACACCTTCGACCGCACCGTCGAACACTACCTGCGGACACCGTTCGTGCTCACCAAGGCCGCGGTGCCGCACATGCGCAAGCAGGGGGCGGGCTGGATCGTCAACATCGGTTCGGTGACCGGCGTGGCGCCGGTGCGGCCGTATCGCGAATACAACAAGACGTCCGGCGACGTCATCTACGCGTCGTGCAAGGCCGCGCTGCACCGCTTCACACAGGGGGTGGCGGCCGAGGTGCTCGATGCCAACATCGCGGTCAACTGCGTCGGCCCGTCATCCGCGATACGCACACCCGGTGCATCCCAGCTGATTCCGGACGGGTTCGCGACTGAACCGGTGGAGTACCTGGCCGAGACGGTGCTGGCGATGTGCCATCGGCCAGCCGCGGAACGCACTGGTCTTGTGGCGTTCAGCCTGCACTACCCGTGGTCACAACACCTTGCGGTACACAGCCTCGACGGCGCCACGGTGCTACCGCCGCTGGAGCCGCCGGCGACGGCGAACCCGAACATCTTGCCGGCCGGCATGTAGCAGTCGCCCCGCACCGCCGCCAATCTTGCACAGAGGGTCGTGCGTTCGCGCTCAGCACAGCCCTGGATGCAATCGTGCGAGTCACATGGCCCTACGACAGCCGGCGTGTATCCCGGCGCCGTCATTTGTGAAACCTGGGCGGAAGTGCGGCCACTTTTCCGCCCACGTCTCACATCTCGCCGAAAACGCGCTCGAGAGAGCCGACGTGTGCGCGATTGACCTTGATCCGCTCGATGATTCGCCAGCGACCCGCCCGTCGCTCCCAGCGGTCGTGGTAGTCGCCCATCGTGTAGAAGCGCTCCGAACGGTCGGCGGACAGATGCAGGTCGTGAACGTAGGCCCGCGACACCGCCGTGTCGCCGACGACGTCGACGATCATATTGCCCAGCAAATGCTGGGTAGGACCACAGGCGTCGAGGTAGCTCCGGATGAGCGCAACGATCGCGGCGCCGCCGACGAGCGGGCCCGTGCCGAGGTCGCCCGTGGCGTCCTCGGCGAACACCTCGCCAACGGCCGTCCAGTCGTGCTCATCCATCGCGCGTGCGGCGTTGTAGAGCGCCCGCTCGATGTAGCGCTCGTCGAGGAGGCGCTGTAGCGCATCAGGATTCATGCGTTGTCCGCTCGGCAGAAGCTGTGGCAGACGCGGTCGCGGACGATGACCTCGGGGCATTCCGGATCGAACCAGCGGTCGACGTAGGCCCAGTGGATCGGATGCATCAGATACGGGCCCATCAACCCGTCGACATCGCGGAACTCCTGCTCGAACACGTGGGTCCACGGCGACGCTCCGACGGCCGACTCGACGCGGCTGAGCTGCCAGGTGCAGATCGACGTGACGTAGCGGGGGAGTAGGCGCAGGTCGTCTTCGAACCGGGCGACCGTCGCGTCGTCGGTGTCCGGTTGCACTCGCAGCAGCAATGTCCGGTACACGGTGCCGGGGTACTCCCTGGCGGTGATCGGACTGCCGGTATAGATGGCGCCGTTCACCCGCTGGACTGCAGCAGCGCCGAGGATCGTATCGAAAGCGGTTGCAACGGAAGTCCATTGATCTCGTTCGTGGAACCGTAGGTGCATGAGAATGTCGCCGCCGTTGCGCGCGCCGGGCAACGTCGGCTGTACCAACGCCCGCTCGGCACCGCTGGTGCTCGCCGCGTCGCGCAGTGTCTCTATCAGACGGTCGCGGGTGGTGGCGTCCGCGATGTCGATCAGGCGGATGACGTTAAACATCGCCCATCCCGTCGACGTCGTCGGCCGCCGCGGCGACATCGCGGGTGCGCTGCACGATCAACTCGGCAACGTTGTCCCACCACTGCCCGAGCGACGGGTCCGGCCTGCCCTTCCACGTCATCTCCCACCACGCGCGCGGACCGGGCAGCGTCCAGGTGGCCGTGACGATGTTCGGCTGGTCGTCGAACCAGATCGGCGGGCTGACCAGGATCTCGCGCAGCGTCATTCCGCGTTCCCTTGCCCCTGGCGCGTATTCGGCGATGTAGGTGTCGACGAACTGTCGCGCGCAGCCCGGCCGGGTGACGACGCGATCGATTACATAGACGGCACCCATGGGCCGACGATATTGCGGGCGACGGGGCATGACGCTGTCTGCTCCCATCCATCGGGATTGCCCCGTTCGGATGCCGGATTCGGACGGCATCGTGGTGCCATGGATCCGTTCGCCCCTGCCCAGCTCGGACCGGTGACACTGCGCAACCGGGTGATCAAGGCGGCGACGTCGGAGGGCCGCTCGCCCGACGGTCTGGTCACCGACGACCTGATCGACTTCCACGTCGCATTCGCGAAGGGCGGCGTGGGTATGACCACAGTCGCCTACTGCTGCGTCTCGAGGGAAGGGGCCAGCGCGTGCTCGACCCGAATCAGCGTTACGGAGCGACAGCCGAATCGGTGAGCACCTGAGCGAGTTCCCGGCCAACCCGGCGACGAGCTTCATGCGCGATGTCGAGCATCGGCATCGTCATGAAACCGTGGACGCCGCCGTCGAAGTCGCACCGCACCGTCCGAACGCCGGCGGCCCTCAGCGCATCGGCATACGCGACGCCTTCGTCGCGTAGCGGGTCGTGACCGGCGATGACCACCACCGCGGGCGGAAGCCCGGCGAGGTCGGCATGCAGCGGCGACGCGTAGGGGTGGGAGCGGTCCGCGTGCGACGGGACGTACTGGTCCCAGTACCATTGCAGCGCAGGCTGCGGGTTGTAGAAGCCCTTGCCGTACAAGCGATATGACTCGGTGTCGAAATCGGCGGCGATCACCGGATACAGCAACAACTGACCCGCCAGCGCCGGCCCGCCGCGGTCGCGCGCGATCAGCGCCGTCACTGCCGCCAGGTTACCGCCCGCGCTGTCACCGCCGACGACGATCCGGCTCGCATCAGCGCCGATCTCGGTCGGGTTGTCCGCCACCCATCGCGTCGCGGCGTAGAGATCTTCGGCTGCGGCGGGCCAGCGGTGCTCGGGGGCCAGCCGGTAGTCGACCGAGACCACCACGGCAGGAACGAGATTCGCAAGATTTCGGCACAGGCCGTCGTGACTGTCGAGGTCGCAGAACACGAAACCGCCGCCGTGTGCATATACCACGACCGGTAACGGCTCATCCGAAGACGGCCGGTAGACCCGCACAGCGATCGGGCCGTCACTGCCGGGAATCTCCAAGTCCTCGACTGCAGCAACCGGTTCAGGCTCAGCCGGCGCTACGAAGCGCGACCGGATTGCCGCGCGGGCCTCGACGCCGGTCATCGTGTGCACGGGCGGGAACCCGGAATCCAGCGCTTCGATCAGCGGGGCGATCTGGGGGTCGAGACTCATGCGTACTGCAGCACCGGTTCCCGGTCGGCCACCGGCCGCAACGCCGGTCCGCCACGGAGCGGCCGCGCCTGCTGCAGCGTCGGCGCCACCCGCTTCGGCCCGTCCTCGACATTGCGCCAGATGCCCATCGCGGTCATCCGCACCGGTGCCACCAGACGCTGGTCGAACGCCATCCTGCGCATCGGTCCGCATACCGACACCGCCGCGACCGCATCGTTCGGTCCGCCGATCGACGCTGCCACACAGCCGAATCCGGCCAGCGACTCTTCCCGGTCGAACGCGACCCCGTGCGCCCGCACCTTGGCCAGTTCGGTCGACAGTTGCGCCGCGGTGCTGATGGAGTAGCGGGTGCGGCGGTTCGAGAGGTCGACGCCGTCCCAGGCGTCGCTGTTGTAGGCCAGCATCGCCTTGCCGACGGCCGAACAGTGTGCCGGCTGGCGCCCACCCACACGGCTGGGGAGCGCGGCGCTCATCCGGTCGCCGATCTTCTCCAGGTACACGACGTCGGATCCGTCGAGGACCGCCAAGTGGACGACGAGGCCGGTCGCGCGGTGTAGATCGTGCAGGAGTGGGACCGCGGCGCGGTGCATCCGATCCTGGTGCACAGCCAGCGACCCCAGTTCCACCAGGCGCATGCCCAGTTCGTAGTCGCGCCCGCTGCGGCGGAGCCATCGCAGCTGCACCAAGCGCTCGAGCATGCGATGCGCCGAAGAGCGGGGCAGCCCGGTGCGCCGGACGATCTGGGCCAGCGTCAACCGGCCGGGACCATCGAAAGCGTCGAGGACGAGCGATACGCGGTCGATCACTGCGCTGGGGGTTTCGACAGGCGGTGTCATGAGACCTCCGGGCTGGTGCTGGAAGGATAGGTACATTCCTAATAGGAATATGACTATTTGTAGCACAAATGTGCAGCCTGTCACATACCCGGCGCAAGCACGTGAGTGATCACAGCGCTGAGCTGGGGTTTCCGCAAGTCCTAGGGTGCGCCGGCCGTGCTCGATGGATCGATGAGGATCTTCGCGTGGGCCTCGGCGGTTCCGAGCACCTCGAAGGCCCGAGCCACACCCTTCAGTCCGACCGTGCCGGTGACGAGCGCCGAGGCGTCCAGCTTGCCGTCGGCGAGCATGTGCAGCGTGTCGCGGAACTCCAGCGGCGTGTAGCCGAACACGAACCGCATGTCGATCTCCTTGCCGATCGCCATGGCAGGCCGAATCGCGTCCGTACCCATGCACACCCCGACCACGATCACGCGGGTCTGCACGGGTACCGCGCCTACGATGCCGTCGATGATGCCGGGCACGCCGACGCATTCGAAGACCACCGGACGCTTCGGGCCCGCAGCGCCGAAAGCGTCGGCCATGCGGTAAAGGTGCGACCACCCGGGCAGTCGGCGCAACTTTTCCATCGAGCCGACGCCCAGTTCATAGAGTTCTGGAGCCCGGGTGATGGCGCCGGACTGCTCGGTGGCGGCGTATGGCGATTCGACGGCGGGATCCACCACGACGTGCGCACCGCAGCGCGACGCCATCTCGCGACGGGTGGTGGAGAAGTCGCTCGCGACGATCGTCTGCACGCCAAGCGACTTCAGGTGGCAGATCACCGCGAGTCCGACCGGTCCACAGCCGATCACGATCGCGGTGTCGCGGCGGCGAATATCGCTGCGGCGCACGGCATGTAGCGCCACTGCCATCGGCTCCGTCAGCGCCGCGGTGTCCGCGTCCAGCCCGTTCGGGACGACGAAACTCATCGCGGCCTCGGCGAGCACCCGCTCTGCGTAGCCGCCGGGCGCCAGCGGTGACAACCCGGTCAGGTGTACTCCGCCGGCTGCGCGCAACAACGGGAAGGAAACCACCGGCGTGCCGACCTTGAACTCCTTGGCGGCTCCTCGGCCCCGCTCGAGGACTTCGCCGCAGAACTCGTGGCCCAACACGACAGGCGTGTCCCGGCGCATGAAGTCGGGGTAGCCCATCTCGTCCATCACGCCGGTCAGTTCGTCGGCGTGGTCCTTCGCGTGCAGGTCGGATCCGCAGATCCCGCATCGCCGCACCTCGAGCAACAGTTGCCCGCGCGCCGGTTGCGGTGTCGGTAGGTCGACGACCGAAAGGTTTCCGTGCTCACAGCTGACGGCTCTCATCCCTGCATCCTCTCCCACGCGCCCGGCAGAGGACCCGCGAATCTCAGGCCTTCGCGGCGCTGCGTCCCGCGCGTCGGCCGTAGAAGCTGCCGTCGCCGAGCGAGATACCGCTCGCATAGCCCCACGCGGCGAGCCCCGCGGAGCACCGGCCCGCGGCGAACAATCCGGCGATGGGTTCGCCGCTGACGTGAAGCACCTCACCGGCCAGTGAGGTCTGCAGTCCGCCGAGCGTGAACCCGCCGGTGCTGTCGCGCAGGTCGATTGCACCAATGGGTGATCCGATCGGACGCAGCCATTGCGTTTTCTTGTGCAGCAGCGGGTCTTCGCCCCGGGATGCGCCCGCGTTGTATGCCGCCACCGTTGCCTGCAACGAACCGGGCGCCAGGCCGATCTCGGCTTCGAGGTCGGCGACGGTGTCGCACACCCAGGTGGCGGGACGCATCATCAGTTGCGGCGACAGCGACGCCATCGCCTCCTCCTGGGCATCGCCGTCGATGATCAGGTAAGCGGTGTTGTCCTGGTGGTAGAGGGTCAGTTGGCCGATGCGCCCCGGATAGGTGTCCTCGGCGACATAGCGTTGTCCGCGGGCATTCACCAGAATGCCGCGCACCAACTGCTGCGGGTCGATGAAGATCGCGACCTCGGTGGCGTCCATGTGGGCGAGATCGGCGCCCAGCGCCTGCGCCATCCGGATCGCCTGACCGTCGTGCTGCTCGATCGACGCGGCGGGACGTCCGGCGATGCGCGGGGCGTACTGCGCGACCATCGCCTCGTTGTAGGCGAAGCTGCCCATGGCCAGCACCACACCGCGGCGGGCCCGGACCGCCACGTCCTCGCCGTAGCGTCGCGCGAAGACTCCGACGACGCGGCCGTCGGATTCGACGATCAACCGCTGCACCCGCACGTCGTACAACGCCCGCGCCCCTGCGCCCGTGGCGGTTTCGACGAGCGGCTTCATCAGCATGTATCCGGCGCTGGACTCACCCTGCTTCTTGTTCGACATCTGCGGAACGTGCCCGCGCGGCGCCGGCGCGGCGATGGTGTTGAACGGGAAGGAGTTTTCGCCGCCGCTGAACATCAGGCCCTGATCGCCCATCGGCTCCCAGCCGGGCTCGCCGAAGAACTCCGGCTTGAACACCACTCCGTTCTCGACCAGCCAGTCGAAGTGGTCCAGGCTTCCCTCGCAGTAGTCGGCGATGCGTTTCTCGTCGGCACCGGGCCCCATCGCGACGTTGAGGAAAGCCGCCATGTTCTCGACGGAATCATCGAAGCCGCAGGCCTTTTGAATAGGAGTGCCACCGCCGAGGTAGATGAAGCCGCCCGCCATCGACGCCGCACCACCCCATGACCCGGTCCGTTCGAGGACTAGGACATCGGCGCCGTGGCGGGTGGCCTCGACGGCCGCGGCCGCTCCGGCGATTCCGAATCCGGCGATGACGACGTCGGCCTCGTCGTCCCAGCGGGCGATCTCCGATGCCGGCAGGGGAGTGACGTCGTTGGTCATGGCCGCATGGCCGCCGGCAGGTCGGACACCCATTCGTGGCCCCAGTAGCTGTCGGCGGTGATTTCCTCGGCGGTGTAGTAGCTTTCGTCGACGCGCATGCCGTCGGTGCCGAACTCGATGTCCCAGTCACCAGGTGCGCGCACGTAGAACGACACCATCTTGTCGTTGGTGTGCCTGCCCAGCGTCGAGGACAACTGGAAACCGTCCTTGTTCACCCGATCCAGCGCCTGGCCGACGGCGTCGAGGCTGTCGACCTCGACCATGAGGTGGATCAGGCCGGGATCGCGCAGCGTCATCGCGGGGCAGATCGCCAAGCTGTGATGACGCTCGTTGATGCCGAGGAACCGCACCCGCAACGGGCCGAACTCGGGCGGCGTCGGCACCCGGAACGCGCCGCGCGACTTGAAACCGAGTACCTCCGTGTAGAACTCGAACAGTCCAGGAACGTCGAGAGCAGGCAGCACCACATGACCGAGACCCTGGGCGCCGGTGACGAACCGCGCTCCGAACGGCGTCACCACCGGGCTGTGGTCGAGCACCGCGCCGTGGAAGACCTCCGTCGACGTGCCTGCGGGATCGTCGAACCCGATGACCTCTTCGGCACGCCGGGCATCGGCCTCTTCGAGCGACAGTTCCTTGACCGCCACACCCGCACCGTCGAGCGCGGCCTTGACTCGCATCAGCGCGGCATGGTCGCGCACTTCCCAACCGACGGTGACGATCTTGTCGACGTCGCCGGGCACGACGATGATGCGGGCCGCACGCTCGTCCATTCGCAGGTACAGCGCGTCGGCCTCGGGGCCCGAGCCCTCGGCGAAGCCGAGCACCTTGAACGCGAAATGCCGCCAACGCTCGATATCGGTGGCCTGGACCTTAACGTAGCCAAGGCTTTTCAGATCGCTCATCGGCGCCGCCTTCCTAGATCAACGCCCGCAGCGGGCCCTGCGGATCCACGCCCAGCGAACTCAGTGCCGACGCGTGATACACGGTGCCCGGCGCATGGATCGCGTGGGCCTGCCCGACGTGCACGTCGCGCCAATAGCGCTGTAGCGGCTTGTCCATGCGCGCGGCGTTACCGCCGGAGCGGGCGAAGATCTCGTCGACCGCCGACACCGCGCGCCAGACTGCACGCACCTGCGTGCGTCGGCCCGCCGCACGGTCCTCGAAGCTGACATCCTTACCGGCGGCGACCATGTCGTAGATGCGGTCGACGTTGGCCAACAGCTCCTGACGCGCGGCGTTGATGTCGGCGGCCGCCTCGCCGATGGCGTACATGACGTACGGATCGTCCTTGATCGCCACCCCGCTCGAGTTGACGCGCTCGCGCTGGTAATCCAGGTGCGCGGCCAGGGCGCCCTCCGCGATGCCGATCGTCGCCGCCGAGATGCCCAACGGGAACATCGTCGACCATGGCATCAGGTAGAGCGGCTCGGTCATCCCGGCTTCGCGCTGGGCGGTTCCGTCCATCACCTTCGTCGCGTCCATCGTGCGGTACTCCGGAACGAAGGCGTCCCGGACGATGACGTCCTTGGACCCCGTGCCGCGCAGGCCTACCACGTCCCAGGAGTCCTCGACGATCTCGTAGTCCGAGCGCGGCAGGATCATGTGCAGCATCTGCGGCGGCATCATCGGCTTCCCGTCGGCGTCTCCCAGCATGGCGCCCAGGATGATCCAGTCGCATGCGTCGGTACCGGAACTGAACTGCCATCGGCCGTTGAAGAGATAACCGCCGTCGACCGGCTTCGCGACGCCCTGTGGGGCATATGGAGATGCCATCCAGGTGTCGATGTCGTCGGCCCAGACTTCCTCGCCCACCCGAGGGTCGGCATAGGCCAGTTGATACGGATGCACGCCCACCACGCCGTTGATCCAGCCCGCCGCGGGGTCGAGGGCCGCGGTGGCCATCACCGTCTCGGCGAACTCGCGCGGGTGAACCTCGTAGCCGCCGTGCTTCTTCGGCTGTAGCAGCCGGATGGAGCCGACGGACTTCATCGACTTGACGGTGGCGTCGGTCAGCCGCCCGATCTTCTCGGCCTCGACGGCCTGCTCCTTGAACTGGTCGGCCAGTTCCATCACCCGGTCGAGTACGCGCTCGCTCATGCTGATGTCCTAACTGTGTGGGCGTGATTCATGGTTACCGCAGACGGCGTTCGTAGGGGGCCGAATCCCGGTCAGTGGACGAGAATCGGCGTCAATACTCGATCTGAACCTCGTCGCTCACCGGGCGGGCCTGGCAGCCCAGGATGAGGCCGTCGGCGAGATCGCCGGGTTCGAGGATGTCGCAGGTGTCCATGTCGACCTTGCCGGACACCACGGTCGCGACGCACGATCCGCAGTGCCCCTCACGGCACGAGTGGGGCGCGTCGATGCCCGCATCGAGCAGCACGTCGACGAGCGTCTTGTGGCGCGGCCATCGCACGTGGTGGCGAGCGCCGTCCAGGTCGACGGCAACGGTCGCGTCCACACCGGTGTCGACTGGCGTGTCGCATGCTTCGGCTTGTGACATGAGGCGATCCTGGCCGACCCACCACGCGCCAGTCGACCTGCGCTTCCATTGGCCGGAACATGGCGATCGCGAGCGTCCGGTGACCGGGAAGCCAGCCGGTCAGCGGCGTCACGGGGACCTACCGTGACGGCGTGAGCATCTCGGGTGAACAGGCCGTTGTCGACGCGGTCGTGGTCGGTGCGGGGTTCGCGGGGCTGTATGCGTTGCACAAGCTGCGCTCGCAGGGCCTGTCGGTGCGGGTCTTCGAAGCGGCTCCCGAGATCGGCGGAACCTGGTACTACAACCGCTACCCGGGCGCGCGTTGCGACGTCGAGAGCGTTGACTACTGCTACTCGTTTTCGACCGAACTCGAGCAGGAGTGGGATTGGTCGGAGAAGTACGCGACCCAGGCCGAGATCCTGCGGTACATGAACTGGGTGGCCGACAGGCTCAGTCTGCGCGATGGCATAACGCTCAACACGAGGGTCGTCTCCGCGGTGCTCGACGAGGACACCCTGCGGTGGACGGTGACGACGGACGGCGGCGAGGCGGTCACCGCCCGGTTCTGCATCATGGCGACCGGTCCGCTGTCGGCCGCGCTGACACCTGATTTTCCCGGCCTTGACGACTTCGCCGGCGAGCTGTACCACACCGCGCACTGGCCTCACGAATCCGTCGACTTCACCGGAAAACGCGTCGCCGTGATCGGCACGGGATCGTCTGGCATCCAGTCGATTCCGATCATCGCCGAGCAGGCCGCAGAGCTCTACGTGTTCCAGCGCACGCCCAACTACAGTGTGCCGGCGGGAAACAAGCCGCTGACCGACGAGGACCGCGCGCAGATCAAGGCCTCCTACGCCGAACGCCGACGGCTGTCGTGGCGCAGCGGCGGGGGCTCGCCACACATCGCCCACCCGAAGCTGACGATGGAGGCCACGCCCGACGAGCGCAGGGTCGCGTTCGAGAAGCGCTGGGAACTGGGTGGCGTGCTGTTCTCGAAGACCTTCAGCGATCAGATGATCGACATGGCGGCCAACGAGGAGGCCCGCAAGTTCTATGAGGAGAAGGTTCGCGCGGTCATCGCCGATCCCGATGTCGCCGACCTGCTGATCCCCACCGATCACCCGATCGGCACCAAGCGAATCTGCACCGATACCAACTATTTTCAGACGTTCAACAAGCCGCACGTGAAGCTGGTCAGCGTCCGTAAGACGCCCATCGTGTCGATCGACGCCAGCGGCATCAACACCTCCGACACCCATTACGACCTGGACGCCATCGTGCTCGCCACGGGTTTCGACGCGATGACCGGCGCTCTGGCCAAGATCGACATCGTCGGGCGCGATGGGAAGACGCTGCGCGACGACTGGGGCGATGGGCCCCGCACCTATTTGGGGCTCTGCGTCGACGGGTTCCCGAACCTCTTCCTGGTGTCGGGACCGGGCGCACCCGCTGTGCTGGCCAACATGGTTCTGCACGCCGAGGCTCACATCAACTGGATCGCCGACGCGATCACCCACCTCGACGAGTACGGATACAACGCGCTCGAGGCCACCCCCGAGGCAGTAGACAACTGGGTGGCGGAACTCAACCGCCGCGCCGAGGCCACGTTGTTCACCAAGGCCAACTCCTGGTACATGGGCGCCAATGTGCCCGGCAAGCCGCGGGTTTTCATGCTGTTCCTCGGTGGCTTCGCGGCGTACCTCGATATCTGCACCGAGGTGGCGACCGCCGGCTACAAGGGGTTCAGCCTCCCGAGGGCGCAATAGATGTCGGGTCTTGCCGAGAAGGTCGTCATCGTCACCGGTGCGGCCAAGGGCACCGGGCGCGTGCATTGTGAACGGTTCGCCGATGAGGGAGCCGACGTCATCGCGATCGACACGCAAGCCAACGTCGAGGACCTCGAAGTCACCGCGGCAGAAGTGCAGCGGCGCGGACGCCGATGTGCGGTCGGGATGGCCGACGTCCGCGACCTTGCCGGCCTGGAGACAGTGGTGCTCGACGGGGTGGCGCGCCTGGGCCGCCTGGATGTCGTCATCGCCAACGCCGGCATTCACACCGCCGGAGCGCCGGCATGGGAGTTGACCGAGGACACCTGGCATCACACGCTCGATGTCAACGTGACCGGGGTGTGGCACACCGTTCGTGCTTCCCTGCCGCACATCGGCGAGACCGGCGGATCGATCGTGATCATCAGCTCCACCAACGGTTTACGTGGTACGGCCAACACCGCTCATTACACGGCAAGCAAGCATGCGATCGTGGGGTTGGCGCGGACGCTCGCCAACGAACTGGGTCCTCGGGGCATCCGGGTGAACACCGTCCATCCGGGCGCGGTCGCCACGCCGATGGTGCTCAACGACGCGACGTTCAAGCGACTGCGGCCCGACCTTGCCAACCCGACCGCCGCCGACGCCGCGGAAGTGCTGGCCGCGCGCAATTTGCTGCCGGTGCCCTGGGTCGAACCCGTCGATGTCGCCAACGCGGTGGTGTTCCTCGCCTCCTACGAGGCGCGCTACATCACCGGCACCCAGATCGTCGTCGACGCCGGACTGACGCAGAAGACGACGGCATGACGGGGCGATTGGCGGGCAAGGTCGCGCTGATCACCGGCGCTGCGCGGGGTATCGGCCGGGCTCAGGCCGTGCGGTTCTCGACCGAGGGCGCCGACGTGATCGCGCTCGACGTCTGCGGTCCCATCGACACGGTTGTCGTGCCCTCGGCGACTCCGGCGGACCTGGACGAAACGGCGCGCCTGGTCCGCGCCAACGGTCGCACCGTCGTCACCGGCATCGTGGATGTGCGTGACACCGAGGAGTTGCAGGAGGCCACCGACCGCGGCGTCGCCGAGCTGGGTGGGCTCGATATCGTCTGCGCGACAGCGGGAATCACGTCGCGGGGGATGGCTGCCGAGCTCACCGAAGCGGCTTGGCAGACGATGCTCGACGTGAACCTGACCGGTGTGTGGCGGACCTGCAAGCTCGCCGTTCCGCACCTCATCCGCAGAGGGTCCGGATCGGTTGTCTTGGTGAGTTCCATTGCGGGGCTGCGCGGATTGGTCGGTGTCGCTCACTACACTGCGGCCAAACATGGTGTCGTCGGGCTGATGCGCAGTCTGGCCAACGACCTGGCTCCGTACGGCATCCGAGCCAACTCGGTGCATCCGACCAACGTGGATACACCGATGATCCAGAACGACGCGGTCTCCAGTGCGTTTTGTCCAGACCTCGACCGGCCGCCCACCCGAGAGGAATTCGCGCACGCGGCCCGGACGATGAACATGCTCGACATCCCGTGGGTCGATCCCATCGACGTCGCGAACGCCAGCCTTTTCCTGGCGTCCGATGAGGCCCGCTACATCACCGCCGCTACGCTGACGGTCGACGCGGGTGCGACGCAACGATAGGACGACGCATGATCGACACGAGCAAGTACGGGCCCTGGGCCGTCATCGCCGGTGGTTCGGAAGGAGTGGGCGCCGAGTTCGCGCGACAACTGGCCGAGTCCGGAATCAACTTGGTGCTCATCGCGCGCAAGCCCGGCCCGCTCGAGGGGACTGCCCAGCGCCGCCGTGCGCTCGGAGCCGAGGTCCGCACGATGCCTGTCGATCTTCTGGATCCGCAAGCGGTTTCGCAGATCGCAGCCGTCACAGACGATCTCGAGGTCGGCCTGCTGATCTACAACGCTGGAGCCAACACCTGCAACGAACTGTTCCTCGATGCCGACCTCCAAGAGTTCGGCAAGGTCACTGACCTGAATGTCACGCGGATGCTCTCGCTGGTGCAGCACTACGGGCGATCCATGGTGGCGCGGGGCCGGGGCGGTATCCTGATCGTCGGCTCCTTGGCGGGCTAC
Organism: Mycobacterium sp. IS-3022; assembly: GCF_001500065.1. Classification (GTDB taxonomy): domain Bacteria; phylum Actinomycetota; class Actinomycetes; order Mycobacteriales; family Mycobacteriaceae; genus Mycobacterium. Next base: position 70,326 of record NZ_LQIN01000004.1, on the reverse strand, counting down.
ATGGGCGCGTGGCGGCACACCGTTTACGCCGGCGCGAAGGCGTTCTCCCGGATGTTCGCCGAAAGTCTGTGGCTGGAACTACGGGACCACAACGTCGATGTGCTCGAACTGGTGCTGGGCGTGACCCGCACGCCGGCGATGGAGCGGGCCGGTTTGAACTTCGACGCGCCTGGCATCGTGGTCGACGAGCCGGCCGAGGTGGCAGCCGAGGGGCTTGCGCATCTCGCCGACGGTCCAGTGTGGGTGGCAGGCGGCAATGCGCGCCGGGCTGAAGCCAGCAGCGCCCCCGATCGCGCCCGGGTCGTGCTGGAATCGCACCGGAGGATCGCGGCGCTCATCGAGAGGGCACGCTGACGGTGCTACTGGGGTTGTCAACACCAGTGGTCGTGCAGGTCCCCGGCGCCGCGGCGCCGTGGGAGGCCGACGCCGGTATCGACGAACTGACTCAGATCGCCGTGACGGCAGACGAACTGGGATTCGACTACCTCACCTGCTCCGAACACGTGGCGGTTCCGTCCGCCGACGCCGCCATCCGCGGCGCCGTGTACTGGGACCCACTCGCCACCCTCGGGTTCCTCGCAGCCCACACCCGGCGGATCCGGTTGGCCACCTCGGTGCTCGTGCTCGGCTACCACCACCCGCTGGCGATCGCCAAGCGGTACGGCACCCTCGACACGGTCAGCGGCGGCCGGCTTGTTCTCGGTGTGGGAATAGGTTCGCTCACAGAAGAATTCGCGCTGCTCGGGGCGCCATGGGAGCGCCGAGCGGCGCGTGCGGACGACGCGATTCGCGCGCTTCGCGCGTCGCTGTCCACCGCGACACCGCGGTATCACGGCCAGTTCTACGACTACGACGGAATGACGGTGCTTCCGCACGCCCAGCAGACGCGGGTGCCGATCTGGGTCGGCGGCCGCACCGCGGCCTCCCTGCGCCGGGCTGTCGATCTGGCCGACGGCTGGATGCCGTTCGGCTTGGCGCCGAACGAAGTCCGCGCCATGCTTGCCGATGTCGATCCACCTACGCATTTCGAGGTGCTCCTTTCGGCCGTCCTGGACCCCGAGGCCGACCCCGACGGCACCCGGGCACGCCTGGCGATGCTGCGCGACTCGGGCGCCACCGCGGTCACGTGCGCGGTCCGGGCCGACAGCCCGCGGCACTACTGTGATCAGCTTGTCCGCCTTCGCGATATGGAGCAACAGTGACCGAACCCGAGATCCTGGCGCGGCTGCAACGTCTGGAAGACGAGCAAGCGATCGCCAAACTCATTGCCTCCTATGGCCCCTCGGTGGACGCCGGCAACGCCGACAACGCGGCACGACTGTGGGCCACCGACGGCACCTACGACGTCGAGGGCTGGGAGATGGTCGGCCGCTCCGGCGTGCACGACATGGTGAGCGCGTCCTCGCACCAAGATCTCGTGGCCCGCGGCTGCAGCCATTTCCTCGGCCCAGCGGTGGTGACGGTGGACGGTGACTCCGCGGTCGCGGTGTGCGAATCGCTGGTGGTGTTGCGCGATGACGCCGCCGGATACCGGGTCTGGCGAGCCACCGCCAATCACTTGACGCTCGAGCGCGTCGACGGACGGTGGCAGATCACCACCCGCACCAGCCGCGTGCTCGACGGGCAACCGTACGCGCGTGCACTGCTCGACGCGGGGCTGGCCGGCGACGCGGCACCACCCGGTGCCAACTGAGAGCCGCGTCAGCCCCTGGACAGAAACGACACCACGACGCTTTCGAATGCCTCTTTGGCCTCGATCATCGCCCAGTGCCCACAGTTCGGGAACACGTGCAACTCCGCGTTGGGAAGCGTGCGCATCGGGATCAGCGCCATGTCAAGGGGACTGACGCGATCGTCGCGTCCCCACGTCAGCAGCGTGGGGGCGGCAACTCTGTGCATCTGAGCCCACGGCAACGGGGCGTCGCTGCTGCGCATGAAAGCCATCATCTGCGCGAAAGCCGCCTTGCCGTACATGCGCCGCGCAGCCGCCAGGGTCTCCGGGTCGGTCGCGAGCTGCCACCGCTCCTCGACCAGCTGCTCGGTGACCAGCGACTGGTCGTAGACCATGGAGTTGAGCCAGTCGACGAGCCGCTGCCGCGTCGGGTCCTCGGTGAACTCCTGCAGGAGTCGAATGCCTTCGCTGGGGCCGGGGCTGAAGATGTTCGTGCCGATACCGCCGATGGTCACCAGCTTGCCGATACGGTCAGGATTGTTGATCGCGAAGTTGATTCCGACGCCGCCGCCCATGGAATTGCCCACGATGTCGACGCGATCGACTCCAAGCGCGTCGAGGAACGGCACCACCGCACCCTGAGCGGTGACCATCGGATGACCACCGAAGTCGTCGCTGACGCCGAACCCCGGGAACTCGAGGATCAGGCAACGGAAGCGCTCGGCGAAGGCGGGGAGCACGCCGCGGAAGTTGCGCCACCCGGTGACGCCGGGACCGGAGCCGTGGAGAAACAGCAGAACGGGTCCCTCGCCGACGTCGTAGTAGCGCAACACCCCCGCAGGTGTCGGTGCTTCCCGCAGATCGTTTTCGACTCGGGCGGTGAAGGCGGCGGTGTCGGTCACGATGTCAGCCTGCCATGCGCGGCCGCTGCGCCGTCGCGCTGTTCCGCTGATCGGACCGCTTGCGCGGTCTAGGCCGCGATCCGTCTGCGGCGGTACAGGGTCCCGGCCGCCAGCAGGACAAGGCTGACCACCAGAATCGCCGTCGCGAGCACATTGATTTGCGGCGGCACCGCGGCCTTGACCGCCGCATTCACATACAGCGGATAAGTCAGCGTCGAACCGCTGACGAAGTAGGTGATGATGAAGTCGTCGAGCGACAACGCGAACGAGAGCATGCCCGCCGCGACGACACCCGGGACGATCAGCGGCAGCGTCACCTTGAAGAAGGTGCGCGCAGGGCCGGCGCCCAAGTCCATGGACGCATCCTCGAGCGTCCAGTCGAAGCCCCGCACCCGGGCGCGCACGGTCATCGCGATGAAGCTGACCTCGAATGCGATATGCGCCAATACGATCGTCAGGTAGCCGGTGGCCCACCCCAGGTCGAGGAACAGCACCAGCAACGCCGCACCCATCACGACTTCGGGGGCGGTCAGTGGGAGCACCAGGAAGGTGTCCACCGCGCGCCGTCCCCGCCACCGCTGACGCACAAGCGCTATCGCCACCAGCGTGCCCAACACCAACGCGACCGCCGTCGAAACCGCCGCCACGTTGACGCTCAACTGCAGCGCCTCCGTCAGCGCCGGATACTTGAACGGCTCGGCCCAGTTGTCCAGCGTGAAACCCTGCCAGCTGTAGTTGAACTTGCCCTTCGGATCGTTGAAGGAGAACAGCACGATCACGAAGATCGGCAGGAACAGATACAGCAGCACCAGGCCCGCGACGATCCGTAGCAGCACATCGCCCCATCGCGCGGATCCCTTGACCCGCTTGGCCGGCGCCGGACTCGTCGCGGCGTTCATCGCCTGCAGCGTCATACGAGTTCCTCCGTGCCCAACGCCCGCGTGTACAGCAGGACCCCCGCCAGGATGAGACCCATCAGCATCATGCTCAGCGCCGCCGCGGCCGGATAGTCCTTGACCACCAGGAACTGCTGCTGAATCACGTTGCCGATCATCGTCGTCTGCGTGCTGCCGAGATACTCGGCGTTGATGAAGTCACCCGCGGCCGGGATGAAGACCAGCAGGCTGCCGGCCAGTAGACCCGGCATCGACAGCGGCAGAATGACTTTCGTGAAGCTACGGGTGTTCGATGAATACAGATCCCTGGAGGCTTCGATCAACCGCGGGTCGATCTTCTCCAGGCTGACGTACAACGGCAGGATCATGAAGATGATCCAGTTGTAGGTGAGTCCACCGATGACGGCCCAACTGGTCGACAACAGCCGGCCCTCGCCGGGCAGCAGCCCGATCGCGCCCAGTGCCCCGACCAACCAACCGTCATCGGCCAGAATGGTTTTCCACGCGATGGTGCGGATCAGAAACGTCACGAAGAACGGCAGGATCACCAGGCCGAGGAGCAGATTCTTGAACCTGCCGGCCTTGAATGCGATCACATAGGCAAGCGGGAAGGACAGCAGCGCGCACAGCACCGTCGCCGTGACGGCGTAGCCGAATGATCGCAGAATCTGGTCTTGATACTCGCCGAACGCCTCGGTGTAGTTCGCGAAGTCCCACGAAAACGTCAGTGTCGGAAGGAATATCGAACCGCTCGCCGTCGACAGCGATGTCCGGGCCAACGAGACGAACGGCACGACGAAGAACACCGCAAGGTAGACCATCGCGGGCAGGATCATCAGATACGGTGCAATCCTGCTGCGCTGTCGACCGCTGCCGGCGACGCCTGCCATGCCTCAACCGCCGGTGACAGCTGCGTACATCGTGGCGTACTGCTGCTTCTGCTCGTCCTCGAGCGGCGCCCAGGCCTTGATCCGGTCGAGCGTGGCTTGCGGCGGGTTGATCAGTTCATTCTTGGCCAGGTTCGGGTTGATCTTGTCGAGCTCGCGGGTCATGTCCGAGAGCACCGGCACGAACTGCGTGAAGGCGATCAGCTTGGCGTAGTTGGCCCGGTCGTAGACGTAGTCGATCCACGCCTCGGCCGCCTTCTGGTTCTGCGTCGTGTACGGGATCACCATGGTGTCGACGAAGTCGGTGCCGCCGGATTCCGGGACCACGAATTGCAGGTCGGGGTTATCGGCCTGCAGCTGCACGACATCACCCGAATACGCTTGCGCCAGCACGACATTGCCCGCGGCCAGGTCGTCGGCGTAGTCGTTTCCGGTGAACCTACGGATCTGCCCCCTGTCGTTCTGCTCGCGGACGAGGTCGACCGCCTTCTGTACCGACTCTGTGTTGGGAGATGCGGGGTCGCCCCCCTGCGACTGCATGATCATGCCAAGGCCGTCCTGGAAATCGGAGAGCATGCTGACGCGGCCTTTGAACGCCGGATCCCACAGGTCGTCGACCCTGGAGATCTCCCGCCCGGCGGCGGCGCGGTTGTACGCGAGACCGACCATGCCCGTCAGGTACGGCGCGCTGAACTTGCGACCGGGGTCCATCGGCGCGTCGAGCATGTCGCGACGCAGATTCTTCTTGTTCGGGATGCCGCCTTCGCTGAAATCGTTGAGCCAGTTCAGCTTGCGGACCTGGGTCGCCATGAACGCCGTCGGCACCACGAGGTCGGCGCCGATGTCCTGCTTGCGTGACAGCGGTTCCTTGACCTTGGCGAACCATTCCTCGTTGTCGTTGAAGTCCTCCTTGTAGTCGACGGTGATGCCCGAGGCTTGCTGGAAGGCCGCGATGAACCCATCGGCCATGTACAGCGGCCAGTTCGAAATCCGTAGTGTGCCGCTCGCCGGTCCGCCGTCTTCGGTGGTGGTGCCCGAGGGGCTGGTGTCGGAACCGCATGCCGCCAGGAAGGACGGGCCGAGGGCGAGTGCGGCGGCCGCCGCCGCGGTGCCCCCGCCGATGAAGCGTCGACGTGACACGCGGCGAGAATCTGCGGCTTCTATGCGTGCGGACATGGCGGCTGTGCCTTTCGTCGGAGGGAGGGGAGTGCGTCGACAACCATCGACTCAGGAGTCGTCGAGCATCTCCTCGAGGTCCTCAGTGGTGGGGATGTCGGCCGCGGGCAGGACGAGCGAGGCCTCCGGCGCCCAGCAGACGTGGACGTCGTCGCCCGGCCGCAGCAGCGGCAGGTTTTGTTCAGGACCGACGTGGGCGACGATCATCGAATCGTCCGGCGCGGCCAGCGTCAGCCGGACCACGGGCCCCTGGAAGGTGAGGTCGGTGACGGTCGCGCGCACGGCTGCGGCGTCGCCGGTTGGCGCATCCTGGGAAAGGGGAGTGACACGGACGCGCTCGGGGCGCACCATCAGCGTCGCGTGCCCGCCGGGTTCGATCGCGGTCTCGCCGGCCCGGGCCTTCAACCGGGTCCCGAGCGCCTCGATGTCGACGAAGTCGCGGTGCACCGGCCCGGTCTGCGTGCCCGCCCACAGGTTCGCCTGCCCGATGAAACTCGCGACGAAAACCGTTGCGGGTCGGTCGTATATCTCGGTGGGGGTGCCGATCTGGTCGACATTGCCGGCGTTCATGACCGCGATGCGGTCACTCATGGTCAGCGCTTCCTCCTGGTCGTGGGTGACGTAGACGAACGTGATGCCGACCTCGCGCTGGATCCGCTTGAGCTCGTCCTGCATGGCGTGGCGGAGCTTGAGGTCCAGCGCGCCGAGTGGTTCGTCGAGCAGCAGCGCGCTCGGGTAGTTCACCAACGCCCGGGCCAGCGCCACACGCTGCTGTTGGCCACCGGAGAGCTGGCCGGGCCTGCGGTCGGCGTAATCGGTCAGCCGCACGATCTCCAAGAGGTCGCCGACCCGTTTGCGGACTGTGCCTTTCCCGTGGGCCTTGTCCAGCTTCCTGCTGCGCGGGCCGTAAGCGACGTTGTCCCACACCGACATGTGCGGGAACAGTGCATAGTGCTGAAACACCGTGTTGACACTGCGTTTGTGCGGCGGCACCCGCGACACGTCGGCGCCCTCGAGGCGGATCGCGCCGGCGCTCGGGGTTTCGAACCCGGCGATCATGCGCAACGTGGTGGTCTTGCCGCAGCCCGACGGTCCGAGGATCGAAAAGAACTCACCCGACGCAATGGAGAAGTCCGCGTCGGCCACGGCGACATCGCCGCCGAACTGTTTCGTCACGTGGTCGAGCTCGATGACCGGGGCACCTCTGGGGCGGGTCGCCTCGTCGTGTCCCGATGATCGGTCAACCGCGGTGGTGTGTGAGCCGGTCAGTGCGGATCCTCCTCCGGTGTCTCGGTCAGTTTTCCAGCAGAAGGCGCTGGTCGGGGGAAATACCGTTTACCAGTCCCGCTTCGCCGGGTACGGCATTGGGCATGGCAGCAGTGGATGTTTCGGTGTCATCGGATCTCGAGCCGCACAAGGCGTGGGCGTTGGCGTCGGATCTGAGCCGGTTCGACGAATGGCTGACGATCTTCGGCGGTTGGCGCAGCGAGGTGCCGTCGGACATCGAGGTAGGTACCTGTGTGTCCTCGTTGATCAAGGTCAAAGGCTTCCGCAACACCATCCATTGGCGCGTCACCCGCTATGACGAGCCGAAGGTCATCGAGATGATCGGCCGCGGCAGGCCGGGTATCCGCATCTGCCTGACGCTCTGTGTCCGCGACGAGAAACCGGGTTCGACGTTCCAGGTGGTCGCCGATCTCTCCGGCGGACTGTTGAACACTCGCATCGGCAACCTGGTCGCCAAGGTGATCGAGTCCGATGTGCGTAAGTCGGTCACCAACCTCGCCGCGCTTCGCTGAACCACTGGCCGGACCGTCAGCCCCATTCGTGGTTCATCGCGCGCGACTCGTAGCGCGCCTCGACGGAATCGATGCGCCGTGGCGTCGGCCGCGATACCGCGATCAACACCAAGGCCAACAGGGCCGTCACCGCGCCTCCGAGGAAGATCGCGAAGAAACTGCTCTCCATCGGTACTCCGGTGCCGGGCGTCGACCGGCTGAGCAGCATGGCCACCAGCGCGGCGGCCATCGAGCTGCCGATCGTGCGCGCGATCGCGTTCATGCTGGTCGCCACACCGGTTTCGCCGGCGCCGACCTCGCTGACGACCAGCGCCGGCAGCGCGCCGTAGCCGAGGCTGATGTATGCGTTGGCGAGGATGCCCGCGACGATGACCTGCCAGGTGTGGGAGTGGGCGAACGTGACGAACAGGAACCCGGCGATGCCCGCCACCGCCGCCAGCATGAGCACCGGCCGGGCACCGAAGCGGTCGATGTAGCGCCCGCTGACCAACGCGACGAGAAATCCAGTGAACGCGCCGGGCAACAGATAGACGACGCTGGCTTCCAACACCGACGCGCCGAAACCGTACCCCGCACCGCCACGGGGTATTTGGACGAACAGGGTCAATCCGAGGAACGCGAAGTACAGCCCCATACCGACGAAGATCGTGGCGAGGTTGGTGAGCATGATCGGCCGCCGCGTGAGCATCGTCGTCGACACCAGCGGTTGTCTCGCTCGCCGCTCCCAGCACCACCACCCGGTCAGCACAGCCGCACCGCCGAGCGCGCAGCCGAGGGTGGCAGGTGACGTCCATGCCCACGTCTGGCCCTGGGTGATCGCCAGCAGCAGAGCCGACAAGCCCACCGCCAACCCGGTGGCGCCGAGCCAATCGATGGTTCCGGCGGCGCTGCGCGGACGCCGCGGCACCACCAGAAGCACGATCGCGATCACCATCACCGTGAACGCCGTCGTCAGCCAGAACACCCGGTGGTAGCCGGCGTCACCGCTCATCAGCAACCCGACCACGACGAGGCCCGTCCCGCCGCCGAACCCCAACGTGCCGGACAGCACCGCCATCGCCGACATCAGCCGCTCGGAGGACAGTTCCTCGCGCAGGATGGCGATGCTGATCGGATACAGGGCGTAGGACGCGGCCTGCAGCACACGCGCGACGATGAGCAGCTCGAGCGACGACGTGGTGGCGGCGAGCAGCGATCCGGCGAGCACGACGACGAGCACGCCGAGCAGCACCCGGTGCTTACTGTGCAGGTCGGCGAGCCGCCCGAGCAGCGGTGTCGCGGCGACGGCGGCGAGCAGGTTCGCGGTGACGGCCCAACTCACCCCGACGATGGACGCGTCCAGCTGGTCGGCGATGATGCCGAGCACCGGAACGACGGCGGTCTGCAGGACGGCGACGGTGAGCACGACGATGGACAGCCCGGCGACCAGCAGGCGCGGCGACTGGAGTGGTGGGAGACCGGTCGAGCGTGTCGTGTCGGTGTCGACCACGCCCGCTCCGATCGTTAGCCCATCTTCGGTTCTGTCGATTATGTCCGGTGGTCCGCGGGAGCCGGTGCCGGGTCTGCACCGTCCGGTGTGGTGGCGATGAAGTCGTCGAGCAGATCCACCACCTCACTCGGGCGTTCCACGTGCGGGAAGTGGCCGACGCCTTCGAGCACTTCGAGCCGGCATTCGGGCCGCGCTTCTTGCGCCATGTACGCGTGGTCGACCGGGATGATGCGATCCTGGTCACCCCAGATAGCCATGACGGGCATCTCCGATGCGACGTGCAGCCGGTTCAGCGCGCTGACCGCCTGCCCGCGATAGTCGACCACGGAGCGCAGCGTGCGAAGGAACGCGTGGCGGGTCTGGGCGTCTGCAAGTGAGGAATAGGCGCTCCACATCTCTGCGCCTCGGGGCGATTGGATACCAGCGGTGGAGAACCAGTTGCGCAGCCTGTTGCCCGCGGCCAGGATCGCCCGCGGCGCGATGAGTGGGAGCAAAAACTCCGAACCGGGCGCCGACAGCAGCCGCAGCGTCCAGCCCACATCGGGACCCAGACCGCCGCTGCTGATGAGCACCAGCCGTTGACACCGGTCGGGGTGTTGATAGACAAACTGCATGGCCACGCCGCCGCCGAGCGATTGCCCGACCACGGTGGCACGGGAAATTTTCAGCTCGTCGAGTAGATCGCGCAGCCACACCGCGAACGCGCCCAGGGAGTAGTCGCCGCGCGGCTTGTCGGACTGACCGTGTCCCAGCAGGTCGGGTGCGACCACGCGGTATTTCCGCGACAACTGGGGGATGACGGCCCGCCACGTTTCGGAACTGCCGGCCATTCCGTGGATCAACAACAATGCCTCTTCGCCGTCACCGATGTCTCGATAGGCCACACGGTCACCGTGCAACTCGAGAAAGTTGATGTCGGTCATGTGTGACTGGCCCCTTCGCGGTCGTCCACAGTGCCTACCCAGAAACCGCGAGTGGTATCGCCCGGGTCGCCGCCGCGCTCGGACGCGAGTTCCTCGACCGACATACCGTCGACCAGTCGATCCAGTGCGCCGGTCATCGTCGGGCACTCGCGCACCGGGTGATCCGTCGGACAGTGCAGGGCGTGGGTGAGGAAGTCCTGCGCGCCGCGGGCCTGGGCGATGACGTCGTCGAGGTGGGCGATCTGCTCGCGAACGAGGTCGCGCCATTGCGGGCTGGGCGCGTCGAGGACCGCGGCGGCGGTGTCGAGCGGCAGCCCCAATCGGTGAAAGATCTTGAGGAACGCCAACCGGCGAAGCTCCTCGGGCCCGTACATGCGGGTGCCGGCGCGCCGCGCCTGCGGGCACACCAGGCCGCGCTCGTCGTAGTACCGCAGAGCCGACGACGTCATCTGGAGCCGGGCCGCCGCCTCGCCGATCGGGATCGTTTCCATACCGACATTTGACTTCAAGTCGACTTGAACCGGCAAGCTCGCAACCATGACATCTCCCGTGGAAATGCCCGCCAACCACCACGCCGACCACCCGGGCTTCTCCGGCCCCGTGGGAGCGTTGTGCGGGCTTGCCTTTCTGATCGTGGGCCGCGCCAATGCGCGCCTGGCCGCCGACGCCGTCGGGGTGTCCCGACAGGACAGGGTGGTCGACATCGGATGCGGGCCCGGCACGGCCGCCCGTGAGGCAGCACGCCGCGGCGCGACGGTGACCGGCGTCGACCCCGCCCCGGTGATGCTTCGGCTCGCCCGCCTCTGCACGCGCGACGCGGCGATCGACTGGCGACAGGGCGTCGCCGAGCGGGTGCCACTGCCGGACGGTTCGGCCACGGTGGTGTGGTCGCTGGCGACGGTGCACCACTGGAAGGACCTGGACGCCGGGCTGAGCGAGGCGCACCGGCTGTTGGTCCCGGGTGGCCGACTGCTCGCCGTCGAGCGTCAATCACCACCGGGAGCGACGGGTATCGCCAGTCACGGATGGACCCGGCAGCAAGTCGATTCCTTTGTGGCGCAGTGCCGCTCCGCGGGCTTCGGCGACATCGAGGCGGAGACCCGGAAAGTGGGCCGCCGCGACGTGTGGGTGGTGCGGGCCAACCGACCGTGACCGGCGGACAATGAAACCGTGGCGCGCGCGACGGGGTCCGATGCCGTCGTCTTCCTCACCGGAGACGTGATGACGGGTCGCGGCATCGATCAGATCCTGCCGCACCCGGGAGACCCGAGGCTGCGCGAATCCGTGGTCTCCGATGCCCGAACCTATGTGCGGCTCGCCGAGCGCATCAACGGACCCGTTCCCGCGCCGGTCGACGTCAGTTGGCCGTGGGGAGACGCGCTGTCGATCCTCGACGAGATGACTCCCGATGTCCGCGTGATCAACCTGGAAACGAGCGTCACGACCAGCAGCGAGTTCGCACCCCGCAAGGCGGTGCACTACCGGATGCACCCGCACAACATCGGTTGCCTCAGCGCGGTCAGGCCCGACGTCTGCGTGCTCGCGAACAACCACACTCTTGACTTCGGCCATGCCGGTCTGGCTGAGACGTTGCGCGTCGTCGGCGGTGAAACACGCTGTGCCGGAGCGGGTTCAGACATCGAAGAGGCTTCGCGACCGGCGGTCGTCGAGATGTCCGGTGGTACCCGCGCAGTGGTGAGCGCGATCGGTTTCCCCTCGAGCGGCATCCCGTCGGGCTGGGCCGCGACGGACAGCCGGCCCGGTGTTGCGCTTGTTTCCGACCTGTCCGACTGCGCCGCAGCGGCGGTCGCGGGCCGCACCCTGGCCGAGAAGCGGCCCGGCGACATCACCGTCGTATCGATGCACTGGGGCTCGAATTGGGGCTACGAGGTCGACGAGGCGCAAATCCGCTTCGCGCATCGGCTCGTCGATGAGGGCGTCGATGTCGTACACGGTCATTCGTCCCACCATCCGCGACCGATCGAGGTGTATCGCGGCAAGCTGATCCTGTACGGGTGCGGCGACACGATCGACGACTACGAGGGCATCGCCACATACGAGGCGTTCCGGCACGATCTGCGATTGCTGTACTTCGCGTCGATTGACCGCCACAGCGGCCGACTCACCCAGCTGACACTGGTGCCGATGAGGATGCGCCGGATGCGGCTCGAACGCGCCGCGGATTCGGATGCCGAATGGCTGCGCGCGTCGGTTGAGCAGATGAGCGCCCGGTTCGCCACGAGGGTGCGCTGGGAGTCGGACGGGGCGTTGACGGTCGTCTGGTAGCTTTACGGTCGGCTAGTAAAAACTTGACGATCGTAAAGCAGGATTTTGTGATGGTTGGCGCCGCGATGGACAGAACCGACGCCACGGACACCCGGCAGCGCCTCATCGACGCCGCGGTCGCGCTGTTTACCCGACACAGCTTCGCCGGGACGTCACTGCAGATGATCGCCGACGAACTCGGATTCACGAAAGCGGCGATATACCACCACTTTCGGACCCGTGAGGAGCTTCTCGGGGCGGTGCTCGAGCCGATACTGGGGGAGCTGCGCACGGTCGTCGAAGCGGCGGAAGAACGCGGCACCCCGCACGCCAGGGCGGAATGGATGCTGAGCGGTTACGCGGATGTGGCCGTGCGCAACCGGGGGCTCGTCGCGGTCCTGGCCGCCGACCCCAGCGTCGCCACCGCGCTGCAGCAGCGTCGCGACTGGCGCGATCTGATCACCCGGCAGCTGCGACTGCTCGCCGATGTCGAACCGGGCCCGGCGGGGGAGATCAAGGCGGCGATGGTCTTCGCGGGCCTGGCCGGAGCGGTGGGACCGATGTGGGTGCAGTTCGACGACGCTGCACTGGCCGCACATCTGATGGACGCAGGCAGACGAACGCTGGGATTGCGAACGCCACGGCGCTCAACGCATCAACGAAAGGGATGAGCAGATGAAGACAGCGGTGGTCACGGGCGGCGGCTCGGGGATCGGTCGTGCGGTCGTGGACAGGCTTCGCGCCGGTGGGTACCACGTCGCCGTCGTCGACCTGACGCCGAACGAGGACGAGTTGGCGTTCACCGCCGATGTGACCGACCGCGAACAGGTCGACGCCGCGGTGTCGGCCGTCCGCGCCCGACTCGGGCCGGTGACGATCCTGGTCAATGCTGCTGGCCTCGACGGGTTCTCGCGGTTCAGCGACATCACGTTCGAGCAATGGCAGCGCGTCATCGACGTCAACCTCAACGGCGTCTTCCACTGCATCCAGGCCGTGTTGTCCGACATGGTCGAGGCGGGCTGGGGCAGGATCGTCAACACCTCCTCGTCGAGCACCCACTCCGGCGCGCCGTACATGGCGCACTATGTTGCGGCGAAGTCGGCGGTCAACGGCCTGACGAAAACGTTGGCACTGGAGTACGGCCCAGCCGGTATCACGGTGAACGCCGTGCCGCCCGGCTTCATCGACACCCCGATGCTGCGGGCGGCCGAGGCGCGGGGCAACCTCGGGAACATCCAGGCCACCATCGATGCGACGCCCGTGCGCCGCATGGGAAAGCCCGAAGACATCGCGGCGGCATGCGCATTCCTGATCTCGGAAGAGGCCGGCTACATCACCGGGCAGATCCTCGGCGTCAACGGCGGTCGCAACACCTGACCGCCGGCCCGCCGACACCTTGTGCGAAGATCCGCCAATGACCACCGAGCCTGCGTATTTCACCCCGACCACGGACGGTAAATTCATGCCGACCGTGTTCGCCCAAAGCCATTGGGGCGATGACCACCTCAACGGTCCATCCATCGTCGGGTTGGCTGCGCAGACGCTGGAGAACCACTACGGCTCAGCCGAGTTCATGCCGACACGGCTCACGGTGGATCTGTTTCGGGCCGCGCGAAACGTCCCCACCACCGTCGAGGTACGGCTGATACGGGACGGACGCCGAGTGCGTAACGCGGAATGCGATGTGGTGCAGGACGGCCGCCCGGTCGCACATGCCACCCTCGTGCAGTACCGGCGGTCGTCGCCGCCACCCGGGCAGGAATGGGCCACACCGGATTCTGCTCCCGAGCTTCCTGAGCGAGACGACACGCTGGCGCCGTACATCGGCAGCGACGACGGCGGATGGACACGTTCACCCGCCGCGCACCAGAACACCTCACGCAAGCGCTTCTACTTTTCGAGTGCGAACATCGTTGCGGGCGAGAAGGTTTCGCCGTTCGCCAGAGCCGTCACGGTCGCGGAGTCGACCAGCCTGGTGACCAACCTCGGCACCGACGGAATCGGCTATATCAACGGGGATCTGACCGTCGCGATGTCGCGACTACCGGTCGACGACTGGATCCTCGTGCAGGGCGACTCGCACTGGGCGGCCGACGGCATCGCAGTGGGGACCGCGACGTTGTTCGACCGCCAGGGCGCGTTCGGGTCCGGCATGGTGACGGCGGTGGCGAACCCGGCCGCGCAGATCGACTTCAGGAATCGACCATTCCCGAGGGGCGAGATCAACTACGAGTGATCACGGCTCCACCAGGCGGTCAGGGCTTCTTCCGCGTTGTCCGGCCGCCCGAGGACTTCTTGCTCGGCGGCTGGCTCGAACCTCGACTCGCGAACCGGCCGACGGTGGAAACGCCTGGGATACGCGACACGGAGTTGTACACCTCGTTGCCGGTCGCCACAAGCGCCTCGAGTTGGGGCAGGATCGAGTCCATGGTCCGGATCATCGGATCGGCCAGTGCGAGATAGCGTTCCGCGCGGTCGATCGCCGTGTTGAGGCGCTCGGTAGCAGTGGCCAGATTCTCGATGAGATCCGGCAATTGACTAGCCAGCTGTATCGATGCCGGCGGAATGCGCATGGCTTCGCTCGCGAGCGACTGTGCGGTATCGGCCGCCGACTGTGCGGCTTCCTTGATCTCCTTGGGAGTCGGAACCTTGGGGCTCATGTGACAACGATGCCGCACTGTGATCGCGTTGTCCGTTGATTGGCACAAGCCGCTTGCACCGGTTGGGCCGAGTTTCGCAACGTGACGCTCACGTTCCCCTGTCGACCAGATCGAACACCATGAAAGCCTCTGAAAAAGGTTCTGGGGTAACGCCCATCGGTCCAAACGGGTGGTCCAGGACAAAGATGAGGTACAGCAGCAGGACAAGCAGCACGGTGACGGCACTGACCAAGACGATATGAGCACGGCTATCAGCGAGTCGCATGTTGCTGGTGAGCATGATCAGGACAAGGCCGCCGAAGATCAATGCGCACCACAACAGCGTCGGGATGCGCGGTTTGGCGTCCAGGATCCGTGCGCTGCGGACGGACGACATTTCCGTCAATTGGCTGAGGAACTGCTGGTCGACCGGGCTGGCCGCAGCACCTGGCTTGTCAGCACCGACGATCCGGTACATGGCTGTGATCGCCGCTCGGCCGTCGTTGCTGATGTTGCCGAACTCGTTCTTGCCCCATTCCGGACCTTGCATGGCGGCGGCGTACTTGCGGAGCTGCTCGCGCACCTGCGATTGTTCGGGCTGCGGCATTGCGACGGTCTGACGGTACATCGTCTTGAGTAGAGACGCCTCTTGGGCGACATTCGTCTCAGCCGAGAGGTACTGCTGCCACCCGACAACCACGGTGAACCCAAGGAGAGCACCGTAAATCAGGCCGACCACCGTGAGGAACGGCGACAGTATCGAGTTGTGCTCCGGGCGCGAGTTCCGGGCAACGATGCGGCTGGCGAGCAGCACGCTGCCGATCGCTAACGCCACCCCGCCGACGATTACGGCGGCAAGCAGTAGCCAAGCGCCGATCACTCCAAAGTCGCCCATGGTTGACAGGATGCCAGCCAACATTTCGTCGCGGCGCCAGATTCGGTCGCTTGGTCGCCAGATTGCACTGCGCTGAATGCTGGTTGGGCAACTGTACCGACGAGCGCAGCCGTGTCGCCCTTGCGGCACAGCGGGATTCGTCACTGTGAGGTAACGAGCTCGGTATGGGTCCGTCCGCCGAGGCAGGGACTCAAGCGACGCACTGCTCCATAGCGGTCGGTGCTCCTTCTCAGCCGTCATCCATAGCCGGAGCTGTCAGTTGACCCAAGTAGAGTTCCACTCCGGGTTGTTCATGATTGCCTCTTCTTGCGGTGTGAGTGGTCTCGGCGGAACGGCGGGCGGCGGCGGGGGAGCTGCCGGAATCACCGGATCGACGACGTCAGGGCACAGGGTCGCTTGGGCAGCTGGGAAAAGTAGCGGGTTAGGAACCGCCCCGGCTCGTGCAACCTCACAGACGAGATAGCCTTCGAGCACAGTCATTCTCATCGGGTCATTTGAGGGCGGCGGTTGCCAACCAGTTTGTTGTATCAGCCTGACGTACTCCGCCTCAGCTGCCGCACCGGCTGCACCCACCGAGTCTGCAGCGGCCACGCCCGTGGAGAGCACGGCGAAGCCGACGGCCAAGCCTTCCGCTACAAGGACGCCGGCGACGGTCCGATAATGCCACATTTGTTGTTTCCTCCGTTCGCCGGTAAGTCCCATCGTTGGGGTGTTTCGCAGCTAGTTCATGATTACACAGCCGTCAGGTGCTTTGCTACTGTTCTGCAGATCGGCTGCGTGGACTAGTTCACGGCAAACATCAGAGGTTCGATTGTTGTGGCTGTCAGCGGGTCCATCTGGTGTCACTCTCGTCTTATTTTTCCGATCAGGCCGGCTGATTCACACGCCGGTGTCGGCATCGTCCGTCGCTGCAGCTGCCGGTAGTCGATGAGGCTGGGCGGCACGTCGTCGTTGCCTGGCAGCTGCGAATGCCGGTCGATCGTTTGGCCGCTGCCCGGCAGCTCTCGACCATGTCATGGACCAATTGGAGATCGGGTCGAACGTCAGCCTGACGTGACGTTGAATACCCTTGCGAAACAAGCTAATTCGTCACAGTGACGTATTGGCGGAGGCGCAGGGGACAGGGAGGAGTTGCTTGTGGACGGAGGGGAGTGCAGCGGCTTCCGAGAAGAGCGAGCCCGCGGACAGTAGGATCATTAGTAGTATGTCTATATGGCCAAAGAGAAGATCTCTGTGACTGTCGATGCGACCGTGCTCGCCGACGCTGACGCCGATGCCAAGGCGGCCGGGCTGAATCGGTCGGAGATGATCGAGCGAGCGTTGCGAAACGAACACCTTCGTCGTGCGCTGCAGACCTACACAACCCGCACGGCGCCGGCGCTGAACATCGACTCCTATGCCGAGCAGGTGTATGAGGCGAACCGGGCCGCGGGCTTGTGATCGCTCCCGGCGACATCGCACCACGCGAGGACAGCAGCCGCGATCTATACGTGGTGGTGCTCTCCAACTCGATCCACCTCGCTGCTGGTACCGGCCGTCTCATCACGTGCCCCTTCATCCCCGGCCCCATCCCAGCCGACGCCATAGCCATGGTTGTCCCCATCGATCAGCCCGAAGGCACGCTTCTCCCCGAACTCGTTCATTGGTTACCGGGTTCGGCGCTCGGCGAACCGATCGGTACCGTCGGAGCAGTCGCCCTCGACGAGGCAACATCGATTGTGGCGGCACTGATCTCGTAGCCGTGCACACCGGACGACCCAGGGCGCCAATCTCACGAGCCTCCTGTTGAAGTAGGTCGTGTGCTCCCAACGGCGACCTCAGCCGCACCAATCTGTTGTACCCACCAGTAGCCTTGCAGCACAGGGTAATTCGTCACAGTGACGTATTACGGGTGACGTACGGGGAGGGCCGAGAAGGTGGGTGGTCGATCGACCACCGATTACAAGGACCGGTCGCCTGGGCATCCGGATGGTTTCACCTACCACCTGAAACGTGTAATGCCTTTGCGCCAGCGGTACGACCAACTCGTCGGGAAGTCAGGATGCAGAATTACGGTCGCGACATGCCTAGATCGGCCAATCGTCGCGGCGCGTGATTACTTTCATTAGGCGCAACTCACTTCCCTTTTATGCCGATAAGCCACATTATGTCAAGTAGGAAAGCGCATATTGCGATGCCGCCCAACGGTTCTCACCTATCGAGCAAGGCCAAGGAATGCCATCATCGCTCGCTCGACCTCGATGACTTGCTCCGCTGTCAGCCGACCGACTCGGGTGTGGACGTTCGACCTTTTGACGGTAGTGAGCTTGTCGATCATCACGTCACTGTCGTGATCAAGTCCGGATAAGCGCCCGTCTCCGCCGGCTATCCGAATGCGCATCAACGGCGCATCTAACAGCGTGCTGGACATGGGAGCAACAGTTACTGAACTCGTGGCGTCGAAGAGATCGTCCTGAACAATCACCGCGGGACTCGGTTTGGTCCCGTAGGCGCCTCCGGCTACGGACCAGATCTCCCCTCTGTTCACTCCTCATCCCATGGCGTCGAGATGGCCTCGATGAAGTCCTGGTCGTCGGTGCTTTCGTCCGCTCGCGCGACCAACGAAGCCTGGCGGTGCGCCTCGGCGGCGAAACTCTCAGTGCGCATGTCAGGCGCCCAGACCTGCAGCGGTCGCAGGCCCCGCTCCCGCATTCGCCGTCGGTATTCTGCGACTCTTTCTCTCACTGCCATGCCGCCATGTTCCATGTAACGAAGAATCTGTGCAGCCGGATAACAGATCGACCGGGTCAGCAAACAGACATTCCAAAGCCATGGCTGCGGGTCGTCGGTTCGCCTGAGCTACCTGAAGATGGTCGTCGGCATGAGCCTGGTGAAGGGGTTCGGACCTGACGCACCACATGCGACCTGGCGGAATACGACGGAATCGAGTATGGCGGATTACCGATAAAGTGCGCCGTATTGCACTGCACCCCAATTGTCTTCACCTGATGATGATGTGACGGTGCAGCGCTTACAGATCCAGAACGATGCGCAGTGCCGCGTCAACGCGGCGCATCTCGTCGAAGCTCAGGAACCCGACGCTCTTGCCGAGACGGCCCGGGTGGACCGCCGCGGCCTGCTCGGCAAGCACTCGAGTCTTCACGCCGCCGATTTCAACCTCGGGACGAAAGCTAGCGGCACGAGCCGACATAGACGTTGGCGCAACCAACCAGGTCGACAGAGGCAGTTGGTCTGACTGGACAACGACGGCGTAGCGGGAACCGGACTGCTCGTGACCGCGGCTCCCCCGCGGGGCATGCAGCTGGAAGACCTCACCACGCACGCAGCGTTTCCATATCGCGCAGCACCTGCATGGCCTCGGCGCGGTCCGACTCGTCGGCGGCCAGCCTTTCCGCCTCAGCGCGGATCGCCGCACTGGCCTTCCGCCGTGCGGCATCGATAAGAGCAGATCGGACGACTGCGGACACAGCCGCGCCATCTTTGGTCAAAACTTCGAGCGCCTTCGCAGTGTCTTCGTCCGGCCGGAAGGTAATCGTGTCAGCCATACCAAGCATTGTACGACGTTTTGTAAGACATTTCCTACAGCGGCATGAGCGGCGTCTCCCAGAGCAGCGGCGCCCCGCGGGTAGCGTCTAACCAGCGACAGCCCGAGTAGTCATGCAGCGAACAAACACGTCCATCGGGATCGTCCCAGCCATAGGTCACCCGTCTCCACTATGAAGCTCAAGGCACGGCCCTTCCTCGACGCGCTTCTGTTCCAGCTCGAATGGCCAGGAGTGCGGCGAAATCGAACATGGCCGGTAACAGCGAATCATCTCGTCTTGTGGAACAAGAGTATTCAGTTCGGGTCAAGCACTCCTCGCTCCCGTAACACCTGCGCCCAGCGCCCAACAGCCGTGCTGATGCTCCGGTCGAAGATCGACCAACGGTCTTGACGCCCGAAGCAATTGTGCAACGTCGTGACGTACTCCATCAGCGTGTCGATATCGTCGATTGCGGCCAGGTATCGGCAGGTCTTGTCGTATTCGATCAGCAAGTTGTTGTCCACTGCATACCGCACCAACTGCTCAGTCGTGCTTATCCGTTCCATCTCAGCGAGCACCAGATCGAGGCCATCGCACAGCGCGGCGGCGAACTGCCGCATGTCGGTGTGATTGTCGAACCGCACCTCGTACGGCAGATCGGGTACCAGATGTTCCCAACGACGTTGCAGTAGTGAACCTTTGAGGGGATGCCGCACCCGCTCGTATCCGGGACAGGCGGCGTCGACCTCAGCCGACCCGATGCCCACATTGATGAAGAATCCATGCCAGGTCATGGTGCCGTTATGCCAGTCGGGCTGAAAGTTGATCATGTCATACAGCGGTCCTCGTTCCCGCTCGAAGCTGGAGCCGGATACGTCGAAGCCGCGCGCTCGCAGGAATGGGCCGACATCGGCGGAAATCATCGCTTCGTAAGCCCGCTGCAATGATTCGTCGGCTGTGCTCTCCCCCATGATCCCAAGGCTAAGTCGCAGGCACAGTCCCTCAGTGCACCAATTTGGGGCGAAGGCAAACTACGAAGGACACCGCCTGAGGCTCGCCCATTCACGGGATTCGTCAATTCCTCGTGTCACCCCGCGGCGCGATGAGTCCTGCGCCCCGGTGCAGTCTTATCTGCATGGGCAGACTCATTTATGGCTTCAACGTGTCGGTGGACGGGTATATCGCGGACGCACAAGGCAACATCGACTGGAGTGATCCGAGCGAAGAACTGCACCAGTACTGGAACGACTTCGAACGCGAGACCGCCCTGGCGCTCTATGGCCGGCGGCTCTACGACCTGATGTCCGCGTACTGGCCGACCGCCGACCAGGACCCGGACGCCACTCCTCTGATCGTCGACTTCGCCCGCATTTGGCGCGACATGCCCAAGGTCGTGTTCTCGCGCACCCTGGAGTCCGTCGACTGGAACTCCCGCCTGGAACGCGGTGACCCGGTCGAGGTGGTGACGAAGCTGAAAGCCGAAACCGGTGGCCAGCTGGAGGTGGCCGGCGCGACGCTGGCCGCACCGATCGTGCAGGCCGGGCTGGTGGACGAGTACCGGATCGTGGTTGCGCCAACCGCCGTGGGCGGCGGCATCCGGTTCTTCCCGACCCTGCCGTCATGGATCTCGCTGCGGCTGTTGGAAAACCGTACCTTCCCGTGTGGCACCGTCCTGCTGCGCTACGGGGCGAAACACGTCTAACGAGATGATTCCTTCCGCTTTTCTTCGAGCACACCAATCCCCCGACGCTGCATGAAGTGCTCGGGAGCGCCACTTCGCGACTATCCCGGCGCTACGGTCCGGCCGATCGGGAGCTTTCGCCAGGTCAACGCATAGCGGAACATCGGCAGCCGTCGCCATTGCACACCGGGAAGCTCCTCTTCCGCGCACTGACGAACCTCCGAATACGAGTGTGCCGGCGGCCATACGGTCGGGGCGGTGTGCTCCCAATGGCCTCGACGCAACGACAGCCACCGGTGCTGGACCACGCCGAGCACGTCGACGGCGAACTCCCGCGGACGTGTCGACCGTGCCAGGCCGACCACAACCAGAACACCGCCCGGTGAGGTCAATTCCGCGAAACGCCGAAGAGCGGCCCTGAGATCAGGCAGGTGATGCAACGCTGCGACGGATGCGACCACGTCGAAAGTCCGCTGAAATCGGTAAGTCACCACATCACCGAGAATCCAGTCGACACCGTCGACTTCCCCGCGCGCGGCTTCCAACACGTCATCATCCACGTCGATCGCCACGACCTCGGGGACTCTCTGACGTAGATCGGCGGCGAGCAAACCGTTCCCCGTCCCCACGTCGAGCGCGGAACGAGCGTCAACAGGCACTGCATCGAGTACGAGCTGGTGGTAGTGAATGTTGTGATTCCAGCGCTGGAGCTGCTCTCCTCCCATAAGCGCAACGCTAACAACCGGGCTGCGAAGCAACACTTCTCAGATCATCTGTCTCTCGCAACACGCGCCTGGGCCGCGAGCAATTGCGATCATGGAGTGTTCATCGATTGGACCACGACGGCGTATCGCGTGCCGGCCTGCGGGCGACTTGCCGGCAAGGCGATGATTTTCGTCCTGTGGCGGAGTCTTACTGAGTATGACGATGACAACGAGAGTGCTGAGCGTGTCGGTTCCGGTGTCAGACCAGGACGCAGCGCTGAAGTTCTACACGGAGGTGCTCGGGCTCGAACTCCGCACCGACGTGGAAGTCTGGCCGGGGGCGCGACTGATCGAGGTCGCGCCGCCGGGCTCGGGCGTTTCGCTGGTTCTTCTTCCGCCCGACAGCGAGATCCCGGTCGCGATCCGGTTGGGCACCACTGATGCGCAACGAGCCCACGACACGATCCGCAAGTCGGGGGTCACCCTGCACAACGAAACGCTGGTCCTGATGGAGGGAATACCGGCGATGTTCTCCTTCGCCGACCCCGATGGCAACGGCTTGGTCTACCTGGAGGACACCGATGAGCTCGACTCGCGCTGACCAACCGGCTCGGCGTATCAGCAAGGAGGACAACGATCATGGCGGACGCACGGCCATTGGACATCACATTCACCGCTCGCCTGGGCAAGGCACGCCCCGGTGATACCTGGACCTGTGTGCAGCTTGCCGACTCGGCGCAGATCTTCGGTACTCGAGGTCTGGTCAAAGTCGCAGGCACCGTCGACGGACAGCCGTTCACCGGAGCGTTCATGGCCCTGGGTGACGGAACCCACAAACTTCCGGTGACTGCTGCCACCCGCAGGGCAATCCACAAGGACGACGGTGACGAGGTCGAGGTCCACCTCACCGAGCGGCTGAACTGATCCTTCTCCCGTCGCTCGATGCTCCCAATTCCTTCAGCCGCAGTACATGTCGTCGTAGGGTCGGCAGAGGTCCACCTCACCCATCACGATCATCTGAGCACCGAGCATGGGAGAACACCACGATGAGCGCACCTGACGATTGGAATACCCAGATAATCAACGAGTTCCGCGCCAACGGCGGTCGCGTGGGCGGCAACTTCGAGGGCGCTCCGATGGTGCTCGTCCACCACACCGGCCGCAAAACCGGCAAGCAGAGCGTCACGCCGATGATGTACCTGCCGGACGAGGACGACCCTGACACCATCTATGTCTTCGCCTCCAAGGCAGGAGCACCAACGAACCCTGCGTGGTACTACAACCTCACCGCGGCCGGCACCGCACAGGTCGAACTGGGTAGCGACACCCATACCGTCAGCGTCACCGAGGTCCTCGGCGCCGACCGCGATCGCATCTTCAGTGAACAAGCCCGTCGCTACCCCGGTTTCGCCGACTACGAAAAGAAGACCGCGGGTATCCGCACCATTCCGGTACTCGCGCTCAAGCGCACCTAGCGGCGCCGCGGTTGCGGCTGTCGGTAGCGTGACGGCCGTGAACCTTTCTCGTATGTCTTCTTCCGTGGCGCTCGCGGCCTGTGCCGCGTCCATGACCATGACGCTCGCCGCCTGCGGCTCTGACACGGAAGCTTCATCGACAACCACCACATCATCGACAAGCACCTCCTCGCTCGCCGACGAGTTCATCCCCTCGGTTACCGAAACGGCGGACCCGGCCGCTGCAACGTGCCCGACGGCTCCGCCGCAAGACGGCGGCACGCCCGAGTGGACGTTCAACGGCGACACCGGCAGCGTCGCCGTCACCGGTTCCACCGCGACGGCGGCACCGCTCATCAAGGTCGAGCCACCGTTCAGCGTGAGTGAGACCCAGGTGCACACGCTGCAGGCCGGTGACGGACCGGTCGTCGCAGACACGGCCACGGTCTTCGTCTGCTACATGGGCGTCAACGGACGCGACGGGTCCGTGTTCGACGACAGCTACGAACGCGGCATGCCGGTCGACTTCCCGCTCGACGGAGTCGTACCGGGATTCCAGAAGGCTATCGCCGGACAGAAGGTCGGGTCGACGGTCGCCGTCGCGATGACGTCTGCCGATGGCTACCCAGAAGGTCAGCCTGCCGCTGGGATCCAGCCCGGCGACTCACTGATCTTCGCGATCAAGATCCTCGACGCCTCACGCTGATCCGAGACTGTCAGCCGCCACCGGTGACGACGTTCTTCGACAGGTGGATGAAAGCACCGTTCTTCCACACACCCCAACGGCCGCCCCAGCCCGAGAACCACACGACGGGCTCCCCGAGCCAGAACTCGGCGGGTTTCTTCGGCGCCCACGGCGGAACCGGTTCGCCGAGCACCGGCGCCGGGCGCGGAGCCCCCGGCTGGGGCGCCTCTGCCGCCAGCGCTGGCGGCGCGGGTGGGGGCGGTGGCGGCGGCTGGGCGCTTGCCGGAGCACCCAGGGCGAGAACCCCTGCGGCCAACCCGCCTGCGACTGCTACCGCAGGCAGAGCGGTCTTGAGAAAGCTCATGAGCACGCCTCCAGCGTTGAAACCGAATCGGATACTTAGAATTTATAACCTTCTTCCGCGGTGACCAAACGCCACCTTAAGCTCACTGCTTGTCGGCTTCGTCGTTGTCCGTGTCGGGCGCGTCGTCGCTGTCGTCCTCGGGGTCCTCGGTCGGCGCCGGTTCCAGCGCCACGCTTCGCGTCCTCGCCACCGCGGTCGTCGGATGTCTTTCGGCGGGCCGTAGCCGAACAACGCGGCCAACGGCCCGGCGGAGCCCGGGCGGTCCTTCCTTGCGGACAAAGTCGCCGATCCGGCCGGCGCGATAGCGCAGTGGTGAGCCGAGGAACTCCCCCAGCACCACACCGCTGCCGAGGGCGAGCGCTATCGCGATCGCCGACATCATCTGGCGCAGGCCGTTGTCGACGTCACCGTCGACGGCGAACGAGAACACCGCGCGGAAAACCGCGAGGCCCGGCAGCATCGGCATGATGCCCGCGGTGGCCGTCACCAAGGCGGGTGCTTGCCGCCGAATCGAGATCAGCGTGGCGACCAGACCCACACCGACCGCGGCGACTCCGCTGGCGAAAATCTGACCGAATCCGGCATTGCTTAGTGCGATCAGCACGGCCTCGGCCAAGCCGGCCGCGAGTGCGGCGGTGGCGATGGCTCGCAGCGGCGCGTAGCTCGCCACGGTCAGGCATGCGCCCGCCAGCGCCGCGCCGAATACCGCAAGAAAGATCGGCAACGCTCCGCTCGGCGCGATGAAGGATTCGGTCGCATCGACGTGCAGCGATATCGAGATCCCTGCGATTTCGGCGACCTGCAGGCCCGCGATGATGCCCACGACGATTCCGGACGTCAGCAACACCGCTTCGCCGAGCCGGGCGAGCGAGGTCAGCATGTAGCCCGTTACCGCGTCCTGCATCGCACCGACCAACGTCAACCCCGACAACAGCATCACGATGCCGGTGGCCACCAGCGCGGTGGGCCCCAGATCCGCATAGAGGTAGGCCGCCACCGCGACCGAGGTGGCGATCGCCGCACCAGTGACGTGCTGGAAGAAGAACGGCGTACCGATGCGGTTGAGTTGCCGACCCACCTGGTCGATGACCGCCGACGTCAAGGCCGCCAGCAAGCAGGTCAACCAGCCGCCACCGAGGAGCATGGCGATGCCGAGGGCGAAGCCGGCCCATCCCGCTGTCGCC
Organism: Mycobacterium sp. IS-3022; assembly: GCF_001500065.1. Taxonomy (GTDB): domain Bacteria; phylum Actinomycetota; class Actinomycetes; order Mycobacteriales; family Mycobacteriaceae; genus Mycobacterium. The sequence goes on along the minus strand of NZ_LQIN01000004.1, from coordinate 45,187 downwards.
AGCCAGCGGGGGTACGGGTGCGGCCGTTCGGTGAGCTCGTCCATGGCTTCGTGGGCCTGGTCGACAGTCACACCGCCGGAAGTGATCCGCTGAATGAGTCGGTCGAGTTCGCCGAGCCGGGTGTAGTCGGTCGACCGGGTGTGCACGGCTCGCACGATGGTGACGGGCGGGCTGTCGGCGGTCGGCAACGCCGACACGATCACGGTGGTGACGAAGATGTCGACGACACAGTCGGTCAGTCGGTACGCCTGAGCCACGTCCTGCGCGGTGGCCACGACGTCGGCGGTTCCTGACCCCGATGACAGCATCACCTCCGCGAGCCGGATCGTGAGGTCGATAACCTTACGGGTGTGCACGTCACCCATTCCGTCCGCAGACCGCCGCCGCTGCCCGGCGATCGGCGCCGGATCGCGGCGCCCCCGCAGTGCATTTCGCAAACCTCGGCGGACGCGACCAGTGCCGGGCGTTCGATCAAGCGCCATTGACGTGCAGGATACTGACGCCGCGTGACAGCGCCGCATCCAGCGGGGCCGCTAGTCGTCGACGATTGTCACCTGCGCCGGCTGTCGGGCGGGCGCCATCGCCCAGGCGGCCAGTCCCCCTGCGGCGGCCGACAGGACATGCCACGCGCCGTGGTATTGCCACAGGCTCTCGGGTCGACACAGCGGCGAGCCGGATCGGCCTGCGACGTAGGCCGCCACGCCGAGCATGAAGACACCTGCCGCTGTGATCCATGCCGACTGCTGCTTTCCGCGAACGCCGCGGGCCAAGCCGACCATGTACAACGCCCCCGCGGCGACGATGGGCCAGTCGTGGACCAGCCCCGCCCACGACGGCTGAGGACCGTGGTAGACGATGCTGCCGAAACCCACTGCGACAAGCGCGCCTCCTGCCGCTGCCGCCAGGACTCCCCTACCCCGCACGGCCCAGCACAGAACGGCCAGCCCGGCGGCCACGTACGCCAGGCTGGTGAGGGCCAGGACAGGTTGTGCCAACACTCCATCTGCGATGCGCTCGCAGTCCGAGTGACCGAAGGTCGGGTGCCGCATGTCGGTCAACGATACCGGCACCCCGTGCGTAACCGTATTGCGTTGCCACGCAAAGCTATTCGGCTCTCGAGCACCCTCAAGGGCAGGGCCAGGGAAGGAAAAGCGACCAGCACCATCCGGGCGGAAGCGGCGGAGTGAGGTTGGGAGGCGGCGGAGGCGGAGGCGGTGGTGCCTCTCCTTCGAAGATGTTCTGGGCGACGTTGCCCTGCCCGTGGTAGACGTACCAGTAAGTGTGACAAACGGTTTCGTCCCATACCACCGGGTTCACCCGCAGATTTCCGGTCTGCACCGGAGGGTCCCCCGGACACCAGCGACATGGACCCGCGGGGCTTTCATCCGGGCACCCGGGCCAGGCCTGCATCGGCACAGGCGGGCCTGGAAATGCCTGAGCAGTGCCCGCCATCAGTCCGACACCGGCGATCGCGACGCCTACCGACATCAGCGCAGCGCCGAGGGTTCGCTTCGGGTTGGAAGTCGTGGTCATGTCGATCCCTCGTGCTCATTGTCGTCCGCGCAAGGCGCCGTCGGAGCAATTACACGAAGTGTGGTCGGCTACCGATCCCAACTATGAGCGGTTTCCTCAGCCGGTCACTGGGTATCGCAGTGCAGGAAACCCAGGACCAGGAGAGAAGCGATGAGCTCACCGGAACAGCCCGCGGAGGAAGCGCCACAGGGCGACGACGTCGGACAGGCGGTGCCGCCGACCGCTCCGGCATATTCCACGCCTCCGCCGCAAGGCGTGCCCTCAGCCGACGACCAGGACGCTTCCGGCTGAGTCTTCAGCGAAGGTCAAGTCCAGACACCGATTACGGGCCTTGACGCAGATCGGCAAGCGAGTTGCGCAAGCCTCCATCCATACGGATCTGAATACCGGCCACCGCGACCATCACCGCGGAGGTCACCAGGTGCACGACCGCGTCGGTGATGTTGTTGGGAAACGTGAACACGTAGGCGACCTGGTTCGAGAAGAACGCCCAGATCCCGGGCAGTGCGCCGGCCACCGCGGCGACGAGCAGATACAGCACCGACCACGACTTGCGCATCGCGAAAACCAATCCCGGCCCGAACAGTGCCAACCCGGCGACCGCATGCCAGCCGTTGTAGTCCATCCCGAAGATCTGCGCGGTGGGCGCATCCGGGCCGGTCGCAAAACTCGGTTCGACGATGAACCCGATCACCGCCTGGATGACGTGAAAGGCGGCAATGATCAGTAGACCGACCTGGGCGAAACTCCACTTCACGGCGCACCTCCGTTGGTGTCGGCAGCTTCGTCATGAATACTACGCTACGTAGTAGGGATGGTGAAGTAACTTTCTGCGGTCCGATTCGCCGCGCCGGCGGCCATTACCCTGTGCGGGTGACGAAAGTGCTGTCGGTGAATGTCGCTCGAGTACGGGTGAATCCGGACGCGCCGTCGAGATCGACGGGCATCGACAAGGTAGCCGCCGACAACGAGGTGATGGTGCGTGCGCCGGGCCCGATGAGGGACGGTTTGGGCAGCGGGCTCGTCGGCGACACCATCGGTAATCCGAAGCTGCACGGCGGAGACGACCAAGCGGTATACGCGTACGCCCGAGAAGACCTCGACGACTGGGAAACTCGGCTGGATCGCCCCCTCACCAACGGCATGTTCGGCGAGAACCTCACCACGACAGGGGTCGACGTCACGCAGGCGCGGATCGGCGAACGGTGGCGCGTCGGCACCGATGGGCTGCTGCTCGAAGTGTCGGCGCCGCGCACGCCGTGTCGCACGTTCTCGGCCTTTCTGCAACTGGACCGTTGGATCAAGACCTTCACTGAAGCCGCGAAACCCGGTGCGTATCTTCGGGTTATCTCGCCCGGCACGGTGCGCGCGGGCGACGAGATCGTCGTCGAGGACCGTCCCGGACACGACGTCACCATCGAGATGGCCTTCCGCGCACGGATGTCCGACCCGTCGCTGCTTCCACAATTGCTCACCGCCGAAGCCCTGTCGGCCGAACTCAAGGCGTATGTGCGTAGGCGTCACGGCTAGCCGCGGCGTCCGGATCGCCCCATCCCTCCCAGAACAGCAGGTGTGACCGCACACCCGGATGACTCACTGTGTCAAGGACCTTGATCCCGGCATTCGCGATGGCCGGGACGCCGACCACCCGGTGGAAGAACCGGCCCAGGCGGTACTGCCTACCCCAGTCCGCCTCGACGCGCTGCGCGTAATTCGTGAAATCGTCGGGCCCACCATTGGTCAACGCCGCAATCGCGCACTCCCCCGCGGCCATCCCGGACTGCAGCGCCTTCGAAATGCCAGCACCCGAAACGGGTCTGGCGGCGCCGAGCGCGTCACCGGCGAACAGCACACCCGGCCGCCATGGCGGCCAGGCGGTGAAACCCATCGGCAGTCGCCACGCCTGAAGCGCCTTGGACTTCTTCAGGTCGTCGATCGGTGGCAGCTTCCAGTCGCGCGGAAGTCCGGCCAAGAACTCGTCGAAGAGGGCCGTGGCGTTGATCCGGTGCCAGTCCTTGTAACTGGTGCAGTAGCCCAGGCCGACGTTGGCTCGCCCGCCGCCCAAGGGGAACAGCCAGCCATAGCCGGGCAGTTGGTCGCCGTCGAAGGTCAGCTTCAAGTAGATGTCGAGCGTGTCGGTGTCGGGCCGGTCGACGGGCATCTCGGCGCGAATCGCGATCGCCGAGTATCCGTGATACCTCGAGTCGAGGTTCAGCGCACGCTTGACCGGTGAATAGGCGCCGTCGGCGGCGATCACCGCGTCGGCCCGCACGTGTTCGCCGCTTCGAAGCGTGACACCGGCGACGCGGCCGGCGTCATCGACGATCGGAGCGACGACCTCTGCGCCCTGCCGCACCTCGGCACCGGCGGTCTGAGCCCGTTCGAGCAGCAGCGTGTCGAGTTCGGTCCGGCGAGCCACGTAGCCGTGGTCGGGCATCCCCGGGCGGCGCGGAAACGCAAGATTCCATTCGCTCGGGCTGAAGACCTTGGCACCGTTCACCCGGTGGAACCGCGCGACTTCTTCGGCCAACCCCATCTTCTGCAGAAAGCTCACGGCGCGCGGTGTCAGCCCGTCGCCGCACGGTTTGTCGCGCGGAAACGTCGACTTGTCGAGCACAACGACGCGCGCACCAGTGCGGACCGCCTGCCAGGCCGCCGCCGCCCCGGCCGGTCCGCCGCCCACGATCACCAGGTCGTAGCCCTGTGTCATCCGTCTCGCCTCGCCATCGTCCTTCTCGGCACCGACGCTATTCGCTGCGTCGGCGCACCGCAAAAAGTCGGCGATTACCGAATGGTGACGCTCACTGCGCTGCGATCGACGGTTCCCGTAACGCGGTGGTGTCAGGCGCCGACAAACAGGCAGCAGCGGTTGCGCGGCGGTTCTCGCCGTACGCAGATGTGAAGCAGCGGCATCTGTTCAGCGTCCGGCCACCGGCGCCGGTCCGCCACATTCGCGCCACCGCTCAGCGGTATCCCTCAACAGGAAAGTCCAGGCGATGACATTGCTACACAGTTGGGCCCGCCGGTTGATGGCCGGCGCCATGGTGGCCCTGATGATTCCGGCTCTGGTCGCGGTGGCGGGCGGATCGTCCACTGCCGCGGCGTACTCGCGACCGGGCCTGCCGGTGGAGACGCTCATGGTGCCGTCGGCCGCGATGGGCCGCGACATCCCGGTCAAATTCCAGGGCGGCGGCACCCACGCGGTGTATCTGCTCGACGGGTTGCGTGCCCGTGACGACAACAGCGGCTGGGACATCGAGACCGCGGCGTTCGAGAACTATTTCGAGTCGGGGCTGTCGGTGGTGATGCCGGTCGGCGGCATGTCCAGTTTCTACACCAACTGGCAGAGCCCGGCGGTGGGCAACGGCGGCACCTACACCTATCAGTGGGAGACGTTCCTCACCTCCGAGTTGCCGGCGTATCTCGCCGCCAACAAGGGCATCTCGGCTACCGGCAACGCCGTGGTGGGTCTGTCGATGTCGGGTAGTGCGGCGCTGATCCTGGCCGCCTACCATCCGGGCCAGTTCCGCTACGCGGCATCGCTGTCGGGCTTTCTGAACCTCTCCGACGGCGTGTGGCCGCTGCTGGTCGGCGTCGCGATGCGCGACGCGGGCGGGTTCAGCGCCACCGCGATGTGGGGCGCGCCCGGCGGACCGGCGTGGCAGCGCAACGACCCGACAGTCAACGTCGGCCGGTTGGTGAGCAACGGCACCCGCATCTGGGTGTACTGCGGCAACGGCGTTCCCTCAGAACTCGGCGGCGGCGGGGACATCGCCGGCCAGTTCCTCGAGACCATCACGCTGGACAGCAACAAGAATTTCCAGCAGGCCTACGAGGCCGCGGGCGGAAGCAACGGCACGTTCAACTTCCCGGCCAACGGCACCCACGGATGGGGCTACTGGGGTTCGCAGCTGAACGCGATGAAGGGCGACATCCAGGCCACGCTGGGCGCCTGAGGTCCGCAGACGTCGCTGGGCGGCCGCCTCGTGCGGTCGCCCAGCGTCGTCAGAGACAATCGCTGCGTGACGCAGCAGCCACGCCCGACCGTTCCCGCGCTCCTCGAGCGCGCCTGCGACGAGTTCGGCGAGCACCTCTACCTGATCACCTCGGCGGATCGGCTCACCTACCGCGAGGCGCAGCAGCGCTCGGCGCGGCTTGCGCAAGGGCTGCTGCGCGAAGGCGTCGGCAAGGGCACCCGCGTCGGCCTGTTCTTCCCGAACGGGGTCGACTGGGTCATCTGGTGGCTGGCGGTGTCGCGTATCGGCGCGCTGGCCGTCCCCCTCAGCACCCTCTACACCCCGGCGGAGATCGCCAAAGTGGCACGGCTGGCCGACATCGCGATGCTCATCGCTCCCAGCCGGGTGCTGACCATCGACGTCGCCGAGCGTTTCGAGGCGGCCTGGCCGGAGTTGGCAGCCCAGCCGGCCGGCCGGCTGGCCCTGGCCGCCGCGCCGTACCTGCGCCGCATCGTGTTCGTCGACGATCCGGTTCCCGACTGGGCCACCCCTTGGGTCGACGGTGCCGACGGGGTGACCGCAGATGTGCTGTGCGCCGCCGAGGCCGAGGTCTCCCCCGCCGATCTCGCCGTCGTGATCCACACCTCGGGCTCCACCGCGGACCCGAAAGGCGTCATGCACACCCACGGCACGCTGGTGCGCCAGACGTCGACGTGGCCGAACGCCATCCGCGCCGTGACGAAAAGCGAAGGGCCGACACGGATCCTGTGTGCGATGCCGTTCTTCTGGGTCGGCGGGCTGCTCGCCGCAACCGGGGCGTTGCACGAACCCCTCACCGTGCTGGCGATGCCACGCCTGGACGCCGAGACCGCGCTGGACATGATCGAGCGGGAGCGGGCCGCCGGGGTCGTCGGGTGGCCAGCCTTCACCCAGCGGTTGCGCGAGCACCCGAGCTTCGGCGACCGCGACCTGAGCAGTGCGCCGATGCTGCGCGATGGGCCGCTCGACATCGCGATGGTCGACGTGCCCGACGGATTCCCCGTGCACCGCACCATGTCCGAGACGGCGGGCGGCTTCGCGTTCACCGACATGCGCATCGTCGACGAGGACGGTAGCGACGTCGCCGACGGGGCGGTCGGTGAACTGCTCGTCCGCGGCATCGGCGTGATGGCGGGCTACAACAAGCGAGAGCGGTGGGAGACGTTCGACGAAAACGGTTGGTACCACACCGGTGACCGCGTCTACCGCCGCGACGGGGATCCGCGGCTGTTCTACGTGGGACGGACAACCGAGCTGATCAAGGCCGCGGGCGCCAACGTGTCGCCACTGGAGGTCGAGGCCGTCATCGGCGAATTCCCCGACGTGGCGCAGTGTCTGGTGCTCGGGATCGACGATCCCACGCGTGGCGAGGAAGTTTGTGCGGTCGTCGTGCCGGTCGGCGCCGGTATCGATGTCGATTCGCTGGCCACCCGCACCCGCGCGCACCTGTCGGCCTACAAGGTGCCGACGCGCTGGGTTTTGGCGACCAGTGACCAGATTCCGACGCTGCCCAGCGGAAAGTTCGACCGAAAGACACTGCGCGCCATGGTCGTCGACGGTGTCCTCGACTCCACGGTGATCCGATGAGCGTGATCAGAACTCCGGACGAGCGCTTCGCGGTGCTGCCCGACTATCCGTTCGAACCCCGCTACGTCGATGTCGAAACGCGCGGAGTCAGCCCACTGCGAATGCATTACGTCGATGAGGGGCCTGCCGACGCGCCCGTTGTCGTCCTGCTCCACGGGCAGCCCACCTGGTCGTATCTCTACCGGCACGTCATCGGCGTGCTGCTCGCGGCTGGACTGCGGGTGATCGCGCCGGACCACATCGGCTACGGCCGGTCCGACAAACTGACCGACCCGACGGACTATACGTTCGACCGGCACATCGACTGGTTGCACAGCGCGATCACCCGACTGGATCTCTCGGATGTCACGTTGGTCGTGCAGGACTGGGGCGGTCCCATCGGGCTCAGCGTGCTGGCCCGCGATCCCGACCGGTTCGCGCGCGTCGTCGCGACGAACACCATCCTGCACACGTGCGACCCCGACCTCGCGGGAAAGCTGGAGTGGCCGCACCACGCGGTCGGTGACGGACAGGTCATCCACCAAGAGACTCTGCTCGACTATGTTTCGTACTACCAGCGCTTGCCGGAACTGGTCCCGAGTTTCTTCCTCGACGCGGTGGCCGGGCCGTTGAGCCCAGATGTCCGCGCTGCCTACGACGCACCGTTCCCCGACCGTCGGTTCACGGCCGGGCTACGCCAGATGATCGCGTTGATTCCGTTGACGCGCAACGATCGTGGGGCTGCCATCGGACGCGCCACCATGGCCGCGCTGGGTGATTGGCGGCGGCCGTTCCTGACCGCGTATTCCGACGGGGATCCGGCAACGCGCGGTTGGGACAAGGTGTTCACCGACCACGTTCCCGGTGCGAAGGGTCAACCTCATATAACAGTGACAGGTGCCGGCCATTTCGTGCAGGAGCAACGGGGTGAGGAACTCGGTCGCATCATCGCCGAGTTTGTCGCGCGCACCGGCTGACTACAGGCCGAATTGGTCGTCGATGACGCCGAGCCAGACCTGGGCGGCGTCGATGGCCACCTTCTCGCTGATGAACGCGTGCTGGGTGCCGGTGTACATGTCGCGAAACGCTCGTTCCAGGCGGGTGCCTTCGCGAATCGAGCTGGTGCCCGCGACGAGATGCGCCCACTCCGCGCACTGGCGGGCCACATCGGTGGCGTACACGGCGGCCACCCGCATATCCGCGCGAAGGGCCGGGGTCAGCTCTTCGCCCGCCCCCACAGCGCTTTCGGCCGTCTCGAACGCGTCGAGCACCAGCAGCCGTGCCGCCCGCCAGGCCGCGACGTGGTGGGCCAGCCCCTTCTGGAAGGTCGGCCGACTGGCCAGCGACGCCATGTCGCTCATCCGGAACTTCGTCGCGGCAAGCTCTTGGACGTCGTCGAGCATGCTCTTGGCCACCCCGAGCGCCCACGACGCATGACCGGCGGCGGTGACCGGCATCATCCCCATCCGCGTCGCGGGCGACGATCCGCGCAGCGGCTCGCGGGTGAACAACGCGAAAGTCCGTTCGGCCGGCACGAACACGTCCTCGACGCTGTAGTCGTAGGAGCCCGTCCCCTTGAGTCCCTGCACATGCCAGCCGTCGTTGAAGCTCACCTGATCGCGCGGGAGCACCGCGACCTGCATGTCCGGCACACCTTCACTGACCCAGCGCATCTCGGTGCCGTCCATCGGCAGGAAGCCCGCGGCGACATACTGCGAATGCCCGATCCCCGACCCGAAGCTCCACGACCCGGTCAGCCGGTAACCGCCCGCTTCGGCGGTGCCCTGACCATTGGGGAAGAACTGGCCGCCCATGGTCACGCGATTGTCATGCGCGGTGAACACCTCGGCGAACCCGGCGTCGGGCAGGTAGGCGGCCGCGGCGAACGACGACGGCAGGTTGGCGATGCCGATCCACCCGAACGATCCGTCCTGCCATGCCATTTCGATCCAGGTCTCGATCATCTCGGCGAATGACGGTTCCACCCCGCCTGCGGGCGTCGGATTGAATGCGGTCATCAGACCGGAATCCCACATCGCCTCGACGATCGCCGGGCTCAGCGTGCGCAGCCGCTCCGACTCCCCGGCTTCGCCCTGTACGGTCTCGCGCATGGTGCGGACCCGCCCCGCGATGCTCTCGGCGGATCCCAGTGTCGACGTCACCCGTCCTCTTTATCAGAAGACCGTCGTGCCGATATTGGGATCGGTATCGGCGGGTGCACGATGTACACCCCGCATGCAGATGAAGGCCGCCGCAGTGATCGCGACGGTAGCGGCCGGCCCTACCGCCGCGCGCGGTCAGTGCACCAGCAGAACGTGAGTCGGGGTCCTGCGAGTCACCTGCTCGCTGATGGACCCGATGAGTTGCGACATCCGGCCCGTGAGCTGGTGGTTGCCCATCACTATGAGGTCGGCACCCGTCTTGTCGGCGATTTTCAGCAGACCCTTCATCGGGTCGCCCGCCACGATTACGCGCTCGGCCACCCGAGCACCGAGCGCCCGGGCGTGGCGCTCCGCGTCGTTCAGCACGGACTCGATCGGGAAAGTGCCCTGCACCAAGTAGCTCTCGTCATCGAGGGCATTGATGGCGTTCTCCAACGTGGGTCGAAACAGCTGCTCGTAGGCTCCGAAGAGGATCAGATCGGCGTCAAAGTCGACGGAGAGCTTGGCCGCCCTGACCAGCGCGACCCTCGATCACGGGGTGTCATGCACGCCGACGAGGACCGTGCGGCGGTAACTTGACGGCCGCCTCCGCAGGCGGACGCGCCAGCGCTGGGTGGTGGTCTGCACGACGAAGACGTCGCACTCCGCCTCCCGGACGACCCCGCCCGGGACAGAGCCCAGCAATCGGCCACTCAGCGTTGCCAGCCCATGGCTACCCACCATGAGCACGGGTGCCTGGTGCTCCCGCACGGCGTTGACCAGCACTGTCACCGGATCGCCCGCGACCGCATGCGTCTCGGCGTTGTCAACTCCGAACGCCTCGCATATCTCCAGGGCGCGCTTGAGGGCCAATTCGGCCGGACCGGGACCGGCTTCCAGGTAGGAACCGCTTTCGTGCGGCCGACGCTCTCCGGCGCCGTAAGCAGCGACGAGGACGAGCCGAGCCGCCGTCTCGGTACTCAGTGACGCCGCGAGCTCAACGGTGCGGCGGCCGCTAGCGCTGTCGTGTACGCCGACAACGACCTTCTCGTATGTGGGCATCGTTCCGCCATTCCCTCGGACGTCGGCGGTCAGCAGCCGCTGTGCAGTGGCCGGTCTTGCTGGTATCGATGCTCCTCCGCGCGGTGCAACACCGCAACGAAATCGGCGAAACCGTCAATGCCTGGCAGACAAGTGAATTCGGCTGATTCGGTCCGATGCCGTCATCTTTGGAGACTGCGCGGGGCACGCGGCCGTGTAGTGCGGACTTCCATGCTTCCGGGTGGGCACGCCTGGCACTTGCGTAATGACCCAAGGCCGCGGTGCGCCAGTCACTTGATGATGCGAACCAGGTACGGCGCCATGTTGTTGGTGCGCACCGCCGAGACGGTGACAGCGGGCTCGGTGGCCTCCAGCATCTGTCCGTTGCCGAGGTACAGTGCGACGCTCTGATTCCCGTTGGGGCCGTAGAAGATCAGATCACCGGGCAGTGCTTCTGACGGCAACACCTTCTGGCCGACGGTGTACTGCGCGCCCGATGACCGCGGCAGCTTCACACCGATACCGGCAAACGAATAGACCATCAGACCGGATGCGTCGAAACCGACGGTGCTGACCGCCGGGTTGAGGCCGACGACGTGACCCTCGCGGTCGAGCCCGGCGACGTTTTCGGCCGTGCCACTACCCTTGGTCGGTCCGTTCGCATCTCCCCCGCCGTAGGAGAACGGAACCCCGCGCTGAGCCAGGCCGCGGGCGATGACCGAGTCAACCGCTTGCTGGTTGACCGCGGACCGTGGGGACGGTGCAGCGGCGGCCACCCCGGGGATGGTCGCCAACAGGGCGACACCGAGCACCAAGGCGTAGATGCGTCTCATGGTTCCTAGCTCTTTCTCGACTGCGCGCACACCGGTGGCGCTGTATCACTTGTACCGTCTGGACCACCGAAGATGCCAATTCGCGCCTGGCTCAAAGTCAATGAGATGCAGTACCGTAACCGAACAGTGATTACTCCCTTCCGATGCCCGCACTGGACCGGCGATGAGTGAACGCGTCGCGGTGGTCGGCGGCGGCATCCTCGGCGTGGCGGTGGCCCGCGAGATCCTGCGGCGCAGCCCGGACTGTGGGGTGACGCTGTTCGAGAAGGAGGACCGCCTCGCGACACACCAAACCGGACGCAACAGCGGGGTGGTGCACGCGGGTCTGTACTACCCACCCGGTTCGCAGAAGGCGGTGCTCTGTCGTCGGGGGGTGAAGCTACTCGAGGCGTTCTGCGCCGAACGCGGGATCCGCCGGATCGCTTGCGGCAAGGTGTTGGTGGCGCTCACCGACGAAGAACGGCTGCGGCTTGCCGACATCGAGCGGCGCGCACTGGCCAACGGCGTTCCGGGAGTGCGGATCATCGGCGCCGAGGAGCTGCACGAGCTCGAGCCCAATGTGCGCGGACTCGCCGCCCTGCACTCACCGTCGACCTCCATCGTCGACTACGCCGAGATGACAAGGGCACTTGCCGCCGATGCGATCGATGCAGGCGCGAAAGTACGCCTGCGACAAGAGATAACGGCGATGCGGCCGGGCAGTGCCGAAGTGATTGTCAGCGCACGGACAGCCGTCGGCCACGAGGAGGCCGCGTTCGACCGGGTCGTCGTGTGTGGCGGTCTGCAGAGTGACCGGCTGGCCCAGATGGCCGGTGACGGCTCGGATCCGGTGATCATGCCGTTCCGCGGCGAGTACTACGCGTTGAAACCACACCGGCGCGATCTCGTCAACGGATTGGTGTATCCCGTGCCCGACCAGCGCTATCCATTCCTCGGTGTCCACATCACCCCGCGGGTGGACGGTGAGGTGCTGATCGGACCCAACGCCGTGCTGGCACTGGCGCGTGAGGGCTACTCGTGGGGCACGGTGTCGATGCGGGATGCGGCTGAAATCGTGCGAACGCCTGCGTTCTGGCGGTTCGCCCGGCGGCATTGGCGCACGGGGATCCGCGAGGTGGCCGGTTCGTTGTCCAGGCGGCGGTTCATCACGGCCGCCAGGGCCTATGTACCCGCATTGCGTGACGACGACGTGGTGCCCGGCACCGCAGGTGTGCGGGCCCAGGCCCTCGACTCCGACGGCGGACTCGTCGACGATTTCCGGATCAGCGTCCGCGACCGCGTCGTGGTGCTACGCAATGCACCATCGCCCGCGGCCACGTCGGCGCTGGCGATCGCCGAGCACGTCGTCGCCACGCTCACCCCGGGCGAACAGCCCGGTAGTAGGTAAGCCTGCCGACGAAGCGATGCCGTTGAGTGTCGACCTCGTCGCAATCGAAGCCGACACTGCGCAACAGCCGCGGAATCGCGTCGCCGAGATTGCCCGCGACATGTGCGCTACGGAGCATGCGTCGTGCCGCCAGCCCGTCGTCGGCGGTCATGTCGCCTCCGACGTCGACGAGGTACAGTCTGCCGCCGGGCCGCAAGACGCGGAGGATCTCCCGTGCGGCTTCACTTTTCACATCCTCATCGAGATGGTGCCACATCATCGACGACAACACCCGGTCGAACTCGCCCTCGGCATACGGGAGCTTCTGGACGTAGCCGGGCTCGAACCGAATTCCCGTCAAGCCGCGGGCCTTTCGTTGAGCACGGCTAAGCGCTCGCGGGTCGGGATCGCAGCCGACGGCCGTCAGTGCCGGATAGCGGCGCTTCGCGCGGACACTGACATTTCCGGTCCCGCAACCGACTTCGAGCACAGACCGCGCGTCCGCGAGTTCGGACCGGCTGATCAGGGCGTCGTAGACCCTGTTCATGCCCAGTAATCGGGTCAGCAGGTCGTAGCCGGGCAGGAATGCATCGTGGCCCGCGGCGGGTAGATAGTCGTGTCGGTTACCCATGGCACCGGTGATGAAGTTTGGATGATTTTCGGTCATGCTTCCATCGTGAACGCCTGCAGCCTAAGTAAGTTAGGTGATTTTTGTAGAAACCAGGACTATCTTTCGTCATATGGCGCTGGCATCCCGGTTGGTCAGGCATCGAAGTGGCGTACCGATGTACCAGTATCCGACGGGTCCGGACGCACCCCCGGTCTCGGTGGTCCGCGCCGGCCGGGATGAGGTGCTCGAACGGGGCCGCCACATCCACGACTTTCCCGCCTTGTGGTACGTCGCCTCGGCCGGGCTCGTCTATGTCGCGGCGGCCGGTGCGGTGCTCGATCCGAGCAGGCTGGACCGCGCCGGCGGCGGTGTCGGAATCTTCTTCGACCCCGTGGCGCTGGGCGAGGACGGCGAGTCGCCGTGGCCGGCGTGGCGGGCGCATCCGCTGCTCTTTCCGTTCCTGCACAGTGAGTCCGGCGGCCTGCTCGAACTACGGCTGCCTGGCGCCCGCCGACCCGCCTGGGACGCCGCGATCGGGTCGATCGAAGCCGAGCTGACGGAGCGGAAGGACGGCTACCGGCAGGCCGCACTTGCCCACCTGACGCTGCTGCTGATCGACCTCGCCCGCCTCGCCGTCGACGTCGTCGGCGACTTGCGTCACAGCGGCGAACCCGTACTCGCCGAGGTGTTCGCGGTGATCGAGCGGCGGCACAACACGCCGCTGTCGCTGCGCGACGTGGCCGCCGAGATCGGGATGACGCCCGGCCACCTGACCACGTTGGTGCGCCGGCGCACCGGGCGCACCGTGCAGGAGTGGATCATCGAACGGCGCATGGCCGAGAGCCGCCGGCTGCTGGCCGATACCGACCTGTCGATCCAGGAGGTGGCGCGTCGGGTCGGGATAGCGGATCCCGGCTACTTCTCCAGGCAGTTCCGCCGGGTACACGGCACCTCACCGCGCATCTGGCGCGGTCGGCCCGGCTGATAACGGCAGCGTCAGCCAAGCGGTCGCCGTAGGGTGAATTCATGGCCATCATCGAAACGGACGCCGCGCCTCAGACCCCGTTCGAGCAGGAGGTCGCTGCCACGCAGCGGTACTTCGACAGCCCGAGATTCGACGGGATCACCCGCCTGTACTCGGCCCGCCAAGTCGCTGAACAACGCGGCACGATCCCCTCCGACTACATCGTCGCCCGTGAAGCCGCCACCGCGTTCTACGCGCGCCTTCGCGAACTGTTCGCGCAGAAGAAGAGCATCACCACGTTCGGCCCCTACTCACCCGGGCAGGCCGTCACGATGAAACGCATGGGCATCGAGGGTATCTACCTCGGTGGCTGGGCGACGTCGGCCAAAGGGTCCACGACCGAGGACCCTGGGCCCGACCTGGCGAGCTACCCCCTCAGCCAGGTGCCCGAGGAGGCCGCCGGTCTGGTCCGTGCGCTGCTCACCGCCGACCGCAACCAGCAGTACCTGCGGCTGCAGATGTCGGACAAGCAGCGCGAGGCGACGCCTGCCGTCGACTTCCGCCCGTTCATCATCGCCGACGCCGACACCGGCCACGGCGGGGATCCGCACGTGCGCAACTTGATTCGCCGCTTTGTGGAGGCCGGGGTGCCCGGCTACCACATCGAGGACCAGCGCCCGGGCACGAAGAAGTGTGGCCACCAGGGTGGCAAGGTGCTCGTGCCGTCCGACGAGCAGATCAAACGGCTCAACACCGCGCGTTTCCAACTCGACATCATGAAGGTGCCGGGCATCATCGTGGCCCGCACGGATGCCGAGGCGGCCAACCTCATCGACAGCCGCGCCGACGAGCGCGACCAGCCGTTCCTGCTTGGCGTGACGAATCTGAAGGTGCCGTCGTACAAGTCCTGCTATCTGGCGATGATGCGTCGCTTCTACGAGGCGGGGGTCAGCGAGCTCAACGGCCATCTGCTCTATGCGATGCCCGAGGGTGAGTACGCGACCGCCAACGCGTGGCTGGACCGCCACGGCATCGGCGACGCGGTTACCGAGGCGGCCTCGGCGTACCACGACCGCCCGGACGGCGCGATCGACGAGATCTTCGACGAGGTCGAGTCGAAGTGCGTCGACGCCTGGCAGGTCGATGCCGGGCTGATGACCTACGGGGAGGCCGTGGCCGAGCTACTCGAGTTCCGCGAGAGTGAAGGCGAACAACTCGATATGAGTGTGACCGAGTGGCGCGATTTCGCCCGGCTCGCGCCGTTGTACACCGCGCGCGAGAAGGCCCGGGAGCTCGGCGCGGCGGTCGGTTGGGATTGCGAACTCGCCAAGACCCCGGAGGGCTACTACCAGGTCCGCGGCGGCATTCCGTACGCGATCGCCAAGTCGCTCGCCGCGGCGCCGTTCGCCGACATCCTGTGGATGGAAACCAAGACCGCCGACCTCGCCGACGCACGCGAGTTCGCCGAGGCAGTCCACGCCGTGTTCCCCGACCAGATGTTGGCCTACAACCTGTCCCCCTCCTTCAACTGGGACACCACCGGCATGACCGACGACGAGATGCGAGCGTTCCCAGTGGAACTCGGGAAGATGGGTTTCGTCTTCAACTTCATCACCTACGGCGGACACCAGGTCGACGGCGTTGCATCCGAGGAGTTCGCCACCGCGCTGCGACAGGACGGCATGCTCGCGCTGGCGCGCCTGCAGCGCAAGATGCGACTGGTCGAATCTCCGTACCGCACACCGCAAACGCTCGTCGGCGGCCCGCGAAGCGATGCTGCACTGGCCGCGTCGTCGGGCCGCCTGGCGACCACCAAGGCGATGGGCAAAGGCTCGACCCAGCATCAGCATCTGGTGCAGACCGAGGTGCCGAAGAAGCTGCTCGAGGAGTGGCTGGCGCTATGGGGCGAGCACTACAAACTCGATGAGAAGCTGCGCGTCCAGCTACGGCCGACGCGGCCCGGATCGGACGTGCTCGAACTCGGGATCTACGGCGAACGTGACGGCGAGGACGAGAAGCTCGCCAACGTGATTGTCGACCCGATCAAGGACCGGCACGGCCGCAGCATCCTGACGGTGCGTGACCAGAACACCTTCGCCGAGAAGCTGCGCCAGAAGCGGCTGATGAGCGTCGTGCACCTATGGCTGATTCACCGGTTCAAGGCCGAGATCGTCTACTACGTCACGCCGACCGAGGACAACATCTATCAAACCGAGAAGATGAAATCGCACGGCATCTTCAGCGACGTCTACCAGGAGGTCGGCGAGATCATCGTGGCCGACGTCAACCAACCGAGAATCGAGGAACTGCTGGCCCCCGACCGGGAGGCACTGGGCCGGTTGATCCGCAAGGAGGACTGACGCTCACGAGGACCCGGTGCCGTCCGAGGAAGACGCGTCCGAATCGCTTCCGCCGGTCGCTCCGTCCGTCGTTCCGCCTGTTGTTCCTGCGGTCGTTCCGCTGGTAGCTGTTCCGGCCGTCATCCCGCCCGTGGGGGTACCGGCCGTGGTCGCATCGGTCCCGGTTGTGGTTTCCGTAACAGGCTCGGGCGTCGGCGAACTCGTCGGTGTTGCAGCACCGCTCGTCGCGGATGCCGACGATGTCGGCTCCTCGGTTGCGGTGTCCGTCGGCGCTATCGCTTCAGCGATTTCGCTCGATTCCGTGGCCGGTGTGCTCGGGGGCGCAGTGGGTGCAGACGGTGACGGCGACAGTGCCGCCGTCGTGCTGGGGGCGGTGGTCGGTTCAGGGGTGGTTTGGGTCAGCGACGGGAATGTGCCGGGCTGGTCCCGCTCGACGATCCACATGATCTGTTCGGTGTACTCGGCGAGCTCGCCATCGATCTTGTTCGGATCCACGTTGCCGGCCGCAATCTGGTCACCGTAAGCGGCGATGTCCTGCCACAGTTCATCGAGCTCGGCCTTGGCCTCCGGCGACAGATCCTCGTCGAGGGTGACGAACAACTGGCGCGCGAGGGCGTACGTCATGCAGTTGACGCACTCGTAGTTGAGTGCACCGGCAAGATTCTGTGGAACGGCCACGTTGTCATTGGTCTCGTCCTGATCGATGACGAACACCACCTGATAAGCGACCGCTATCGCCGCGCAGTTCTCACACGAAGCGTAGGCGTGCGCCTCGTTCACGTTCATCGCGTATTCCTCGTCGGTCGCCCAGACGAGAGCGAACGCGGCGTCATACACCACGGTGCCGTCGGTGGTGTTCACCGCGAGCGCTTGGTTGTTGGCGTCACCAGGCTCAGGTGCGACGGGCTTGTCGAACGGGAACACCCATCCCTGATCGGGTTGCGGTGCCGGCGCGGCGACGAAGTACCCGCCGTACCCGCCGCCGTTGGCCGCCGATACCGGTTGTCGGGGCACCAAGATCACCGCGAGTTGCGGTGACCTGACGGTTGGCGTTGGTGTGCGGGTGTCCCACAGCGCTGGCATGACTCCACGTTGACCCGGCGTCAACGCGCGTGTTGCCGCCACCGGTTGCGGCGTTTCCTGGACGGTTCGCGACGGCGAATCCCCCAACGGCTCAACGTGCAAGGCGTAGAAGATGTCGCTCAGCGTGCCACGCTCGGACGCGTCGATCGGCCGGTAGTTGTCGGCCTGCGGCCACCACGCATACGCGATGCCGGCCAACGCGACCGCCCCGACGAGGCCGGCGAGCAGCCGCCGCAGCGGTCTACCCGCTGTGCCCTGCCACGCGGTGACGACGATTCGCCGAGCCATCCGGGCCAGTAGACAGATCAGCCCCGCCATCGGGATGACGATCGCGATGATCGCCAGCACGCGCGCGACCGCCTGCACCGGGTCACCATCGGTCCACGCGGTGGCCAACACGTCCTGCTGCTTGTTCAGTCCGGCCCACGCCGAACCGATCAACCGGGGCAGCGCGAGGACGGCCAACGTGATCATGCCGAGCAACAGCGGGACCACAACGATGACCCATCCGGTCACCACGATGCGGGCCCACCACTTCAACTCGCGCGCTTGCGGATCGCCCCAGCGCCACGGCAGCATCCCGAGCAGTGTCGGCTTCATCCGGCCGTAGAGATCGGGCACGCCGGTGAGGTCAGCCAGCACGTGATAGCCGTCGAATCGGACAAGTGGGGTGAGCTGGCGGATCATCTGGATGATCTGTGTTGCCACCACGAGGAGCAGCGCGTCATACCCGAGCCACAGCCAAAGAGACGTGATGCCAACGGCGACAATGGCATTGAAATAGAGCCCACCGAGGTCGGTGCGCAACCGCCCAGCCCGACCGAGACGGTAGGAGTCGGTGACATCGGTGTAGAAGGCCGGCCATACCAGATAGAGGCCGAAGCCCATGACGCCGGGAGTCGCGCCGCCATATCGCGCCGCCGCCGCGTGCCCGAACTCGTGGAAACCCGCCGACAAGACGGTCACCACGAACACCAGGATGAGTAGTCCCGGGCGTTCGAAGGCGTCGTAGGCAGCGGCGGCCAGACCCTTGCGGAACGACACCCACCAGCACACGACCAGAAACGCCGTCAGAACGGGCACGACCACCCACGGGCGGAACAGGAAGCGGAACGGGTCGGTGAAGCGCCGGGTCTGGTCGGGCTCGGTCACGGCGCGCTTCAGCCGCAGACCGAGCAATGGATCGCGTTTCTTCAGTCGGGGTTCGGTGCCGTCGATATGGCGCAACAGACCGAGGGGCCGCAGCCTGCGGTCGACCAGGTTGCGGACGTTGTCCTCGGTGACGGTGCGCCCGCTCGACTTCGTCACGGCGGCCGCCACCTCGGAAGTGGTACGGGCGCCGTCGATCTGGCGCAGCACTCCATAGAGCAGCGGTGTCAGCTGGATCGTCTGGCCGTCGCCCCGGCGGACCAACGCCGGCGGCACCCGGTACCCGGATCCCGCCATCGCGCCGATCAACTCCACACCGTCCGCGCGATGCAGGATGGCGGCTTCGCCGGTACCCGCCCGCTCGGCTGTGACCGTCATCGCGGCAACCCGAAATCAGTGGCTTCGGCAGGTCCGTCAGTCCGCGGAACCGCCGCTGCCGCCGGACGTACCTCCGCCACCCGTGCTTCCGCCGCTGGCGCCGGACGTACCTCCGCCACCCGTGCTTCCGCCGCTGCTGGTGCCACCGGCGCTGGCGGAACCGCCGCTGCTGGTCGACCCGCTCGAACCACTGCTGGCACCGCCCGTCGCGGCGCTGTCGCCGCCCGGCGACGGGGCCGCCGTGCTCGTCTCACCAGTCGCCGTGCCACCGGTATCGGGTTGCGTCGTGCCCTGCGAGATCTCAGAGATCTGCTCCGCTCCCGCATAGGTTTCGCCGGTCAACTCCTGGCTGATGACCGCGTCCTGATACGAAATCGCATCCGCCTCGGAGTCGACCGACAGCACATTCGCCGACACCGCGGCGCTGATCGGCGCGGCCACGTTCGCGTTCGCCGCCACCGCGCCGGCGATCGGCGCCGCCAGGTCGGTGTCGAGGTCGACGTTGACGTTGACGTTGAGCAGCGGGCCCTCCAGCGTCGCCAGATCTCCGACTTCCACCGTGCCACCGTCATCCGGAGGCGGCGGGACCGGATCGCCGTCGGCCACATCGGCCTGGTCGATCCCGCTGTCCTGAGTCGAGATCGCCGTCGCATTGGCGTCGATGATCTGGTTCACGGAAACCTGCTGATCGACGAGGGCGCCGGCGGTGGAGTTCTCCGACATGACGTTCGCGCCCGCCGCGGCGTCGATCGGGGCCGCCACGTTGAGTTGCGCTGCGACGGCAAGGTCGATCGGCGAAGCTACGTCGAGGAACACGTCCACGTCGACGTTGAGGTCGAGAATCGAGACGACCTCTTTGTCGGGAAGCACGGTGGCCACCTCGGCTTCGAGTTCTTCTGGCGTCAGTCCCTGGCTACTCATGATGCTCTCCCGTGTGCGCCACCCGACGTTGCTGGCGACGAGTGATCTGGCCAACATTGATGTGGGGTGGCGTACCCAGCCGGAGCCATGATCAACAAAATTCCTCAGAAAATGCTTAGAAAAGTTCCGTTTACGCAGCTAGATAGACGACAGCCTAATTAACTCCAACGAAAGTCTCGCCCGGTGATACGGGCTGGCACCTGCGCCAATCTGTCGCCGGCGTACAAGTAGGCTTTGCTGAACGCAGTGAAGGCGTTTTCCCGAAGGGCCCAGCCAGGAGCGGAAAGTTTCCGGGGCAACCGGTGGGTGGCGGCTCAGCTGCCCGGCGGTGACCAGTGCACGACCTTCATCACGGTCATCTCGTCGAGCAGTTCGGGTCCGAAGCCGAACCCGTTGCCACTCGCGCGGCGCGGTTGCGACGCCCCGCCGGGTGCGCCCCCGAAGACGTCGTTGATCTTGACGGTGCCGACCGGCAACGCCCGCCACGCCTCCTGCGCGTGGGCCATGTCGGGGGTCAGCACGGTGGCAGCCAACCCGTAGCGATCGTCGGCGGCTTCGCGTAGCGCGGTCTCGAAGTCGGGTACGACCCGCACCGGCGCCACTGGGCCGAACGTCTCCTCCCGAAACACCCGCATGTCCGGTGTGCAGTCGGTCAGCACCGTGGGAGGGTAGAACGCGCCCGGGCCCGGTCGTGGTTCGCCGCCGATCAAAGCGCGCGCGCCGTTGGCGACGGCGTCGTCGACGTGATCCTGGACCACCGCACGCTGCTGCCGATCGACCATCGGCCCGATCCGGTCCTCCCATCCGCGCGCTTCGTCGACCAAAGCGTCGAGGAAGGCGTCGGCCATCGAGCCGACCACGAAAACCCGTTCGACCGATACGCAGATCTGCCCGGCGTTCGCGTACGCGCCCAGCGCGGTCTGCTCGGCCGCCCACCGCGGATCCACTCCGGCGTCGACGATCAACGCGTCGTTGCCTCCGTTCTCGAGCACCGTCTTTGCGCCGCGCTCCGCGCACGCCCGCGCGATCGCCCGGCCGACCGCACTGCTGCCCACATGTGCCACCACGTCGACGTCCTGCGCCGAGGAAAGCTGGGCACCGACGGCTCCGTCGCCGTCGAGGATTTCCAGCACACCGGCGGGAAGGTGTTCGGCCAGCAGCTCGGCGAACCGTCGGCCGGTTGCCGGGCACCGATCACTTGGCTTGTGCACCACCGTGTTTCCGGTCACCAGCGCCGCGCCGAGCAGGCCGGCCGCCACGGCTACCGGATCGTTCCACGGGGTCAGCACCGCCACGACACCGCGTGGCTCGGGAACCATCAGGTCGGTCGCGGCCCACGACCCGTGCAAGCTGCGTCCACGGTGCACCGGACCGAGTTCGGCGTACTGCACCAACGTGCCCGCGCCGGCGTCGACTCCGCCCAACGCGTCGTCTCGCAGCTTGCCGGTCTCGCGTTCGTTGAGCTCGGCCAGTTCGGCTGCCGCTTCGCGGACCACAGCGGCCGCCTTCGTCAGCGCCCCGGCCCGTTCTGCCGCGGGGGTGCGCGCCCACGCCGGCGCCGCCTTGCGGGCTCGCGCTACGGCTTCGGCACAGGCTGCGGGGTCGGTGATCGGAATCCGGGTCACCATGTCGCCGGTACGCGGGTCCAGAACAGTCAAATCCATGGTTTCAGACACCGAAGGGTGTTACCCGCTTCCCACACGGTCAACCGCCGTGCGGCCCAAGCCCTTGGCTCACCCTCTCACGCGTAGAGCTCCTCGAACTTGCGGATGGATCGGTCGATATCGCCCTTGACCGCCCGCGCGGCCGCCGAGCCGATCGGCCCGAACAGCGGCGCTCCGCCGAGGTTGAGGCTGAGAGTGAAGGCGCTGCCCTTCTTCGTCGGAGCCACGGTCATCGTCAGCCCATACCTGGTGCCGCCCACGCCGTTTCCGGTCACCTCGATGAGCTGGGGCGGGTCGAACTTCTTGATGGTCCAGGTGACCCTGTTGCGCAGGCCCTTCGCGCCGGCCACCCCGACGATCGTGGTGCCTACCGACAGTTCGTCGGGCAACTCGCTTCGCCAGCCCTCGTGCATCACCAGCCAGTCACCCAGCGAGTTGAGGTCGGAGACGTGTTCCCACGCGTCCTGTGGGCTCAACGCCAATTCGCGCGACAACTCGAGTTTCGCCATCTTGGGATGCTATCCAGCTCAGCTCGGCGCGGGCAGGCT
This sequence comes from Mycobacterium sp. IS-3022, assembly GCF_001500065.1. Taxonomy (GTDB): domain Bacteria; phylum Actinomycetota; class Actinomycetes; order Mycobacteriales; family Mycobacteriaceae; genus Mycobacterium. The sequence continues at coordinate 23,035 of NZ_LQIN01000004.1, read as the reverse complement.
CAGCACCAGCCGCGCGCCGCCCAGCGGGCTGGTTTCCATCGTCGCGGTTCCGCCGTGTAGCTCGGCCTGCTGGGCCACCAGCGCCAAGCCCAGCCCCGAACCGGAGCGCGCCGCGGTCGAGCCGCGCGAGAACCGTTCGAATACCGCTGCCCGTTCGCCCTCCGGTATCCCCGAGCCGTTGTCGTCGATGGTGATTCTCACCCCTTCCCCGGAACTGTCCGCGCCGAGCTGGATCTCGGTGGCACTGCCGTGCTTGATCGCATTGGTTATCGCATTGTCGACGACGAGCCGCAGCCCGGCCGGCAAGCCCAACATGAGCACCGTCGTCGACGAAGCCAGCGACACCCGCAGACCGGGATAGTTGCGCATCGCGTCGTGCGCGGCCCGGTCCAGCAGCTCGGTGATGTCGACGGGGACGAAGTCGTCGATGGTGGTCAGCTCGCCTTGGGCCAGGCGCTCGAGCGCGGTAAGCGTCGCCTCGATGCGGCTCTGCGTGCGCATCACGTCGGCGATCACCTCCTGGCGCTGCTCGTCGCGCATCTGCAACGTGGACAGCACCTCGAGATTGGTGCGCATCGCGGTCAGCGGGGTGCGAAGTTCATGCGACGCCACCGCGGCGAAGTCGCGCGCCGATTCCAGCGCGGCCCTGGTGCGTTGCTGTTCATCGCCGATACGAGCGAGCATCCCTTCGACCGCCTCGGCGATCTCGACGGCCTCCTGCACGCCGCGCACCTGAACCTCCTCAGGTTTCGACTGCGCGTTGATCGCGCGCGCCTGCTGGGCGAGCAGGCGGAACGGGTTGATCATGATCGACCACATCACCCAGCCGACGAGTACGGTGCCCACGATCACGCCGCCGCAGATCAGCAGCACCCGGCGGTGCAACTCGTCGATGCGGCGCTGGGTCTCGGCCAGCGGCGCGCCGATTGCGATCAATGCGTCACCGGCGGCGAATGTCCGCACCCGGTATTCGACGCCGTCGATGGTCGTGTCGGCGTAGCCGATGTCGAACTTCGGCAACACGATGTCCTCGGGTATGGAGACGGTGACGCCGTCAACCCGCGCGGTGCGCACCAGCCCGCCGTCCGGGATGGGCGGGTCGATGTCGGCCTGCTGGGCGGTGCGTAGCAGCGTGCTGATGTCGCCCAGGCTGCTGACCGAGTCGAGGCGGCGGTCCAGTTGGCTGTACTGGTCGTTGGTGACGCCGAACCACACCCATGCGCCAAGGGTGATCACCAGCGCCACCACCGACAGCGCCGCCACGATGACGATGATCCGCAGCGACAACACCCGCGTCAGCAGCTGGTACAGGCGTCCGCCGGGGCGCATCAGATGCCGCGCGGCAGTTGCGCACCGATGAGCGGCGCGATCTTCTCGGCCATATAGGTGTGGCCCGCGTCGGTGGGGTGGACGCCGTCGGAGCCGATCAGCTCGGGCCTGTCGACGAACCAGCGCGCGGCGATCGGGTCGATGAACGTCGCACCCGCCAGGTCGGCCTGGTAGGCGAGGGTGTCGCGGATGCGCGTCACCTCAGCGGGGACGTCTGCTGTCGGCCACGGCGGCCCGATCACCAGAAGCCGCGCCGCCGGCGCGATCCGTCGCGCCAATTGGAATGTGCCGTAGATGAGGATCGACAGCTGGGTGGGATCGACACGTTGATCGTTGCGCGAACCGAAGAACACCACGAGCGTGTCGTCGGGCTTCACCGTGGCGGCGGTCAGATCCTCGAACAGGCTGCCGCGGTTACCGCGGGTGCCGTAGCCGGCTCCGCCTTCGGCGCCGACGTCGGCCGTGGTGGCGACCCCTTGTCGAGCCAGGATCTGCCACGCCTGCGTCGGCCATCCTTTCGCGTCGAGCCCGCCTTCGTCGCTGCCCGTGGTGTACGAGTCGCCGATCACCGCGATGCGGTTGACCGTGAAGTTGAGCTCGACGATCTCTTTGTCGCGCAGCGGTTCCCGATGCTGGCATCCCGCGACGACCAAGAGTGCGATCGACAGCACGATCGTCACCACGCGCCTCACCGCTCCAGCGTAGGGCTGCGACGAGGACAACACCGCAGCGACTCGCGTGGTCATCCGGCGCGGGCCGAAAACACCTCTGCTCGTTCGCGTGGGTGCGACACGGTGTGCAACTTGCCAGGGGTATCCGAACGCGTGGGGGCGCTCATCATGCCGCGCATCCATTTCCGGGCAGGCTCCTCGACGAAGTGGTACAGCATGACCGCGCCGATCAGCGCGGTGCCGAGCAAGGCAACCATTATCAACTTGCCCGTGAGGTCCGGCGACAGTTGTAGCTCGAATTGCGCGACCATCCAGTTCCAGGTGGTGTGCACCAGTTCATGGACCATGTAGAGGCTGAACGACACGTGTCCCAGGTACACGAGCGGCCGCAGCGACAGCAACCAGGGCAGGGTTCCCGACCCGATGGCGAGCGTGAACAGCAAGGGCACGAACAGCACATCGACCAGGCCCGCGCTGTCGGGGACCTTGGGCAGCGGGTGGGCGTCGAGCAGGTAGAGGATGGCGACGATCGCACCGCCCAGCAGAACTGCGGCGTACCCCGCCGCACGCCGGGTCCGGTCGCTGGGCTGCAGCTTGCGGACCGCGGCACACACCAGCGCACCGGCGGTGAACTGCATGACGATCCGCGGCAGCCAACTCCACGGTGTGTAGAACAGCCCGGTCGCCAGCAGCAGCAGGATCGGCGGCATGGTGGCGACGAAGGCCAGCGCGATCAAGCCCCGGGCCCGCGTCGCTCGCGCGATCCGGAAGATCACCAGGATCAGCGCGCCGAACAGCAGATAGGCGAGCCATTCGGCGCTGATCGACCAGGCCGGCCCGTCCCAGCTGGAACCGTCGAAGAACGGCACGAACCACAGCTGGATCATCAGCGCCTGGCGGATGTAGTTGGTGGCGGTCAGAGTGTCGGCCGCCGGCGACGGCACGTGGCCGATGTGCAGGGTGAAGATGATCCACAGGGCGGCCAGATGCATCGTCACCAGGTAGACCGGCCACACGCGGGCCAGCCGCAACCAGAGAAAACGCGCGGTGACCCGCCACGAAAACGACGGCCCCATGCGATCGAGATAGTTCCACGTGAGCACGAACCCGCTGAGCATGAAGAACAGGTCCACGCCCTGCGCACCGCAGTTGAGCAACGGCGCGAGCGCCGACCGGAAGCCCGGCACCGACTCCTCTAAAAGAGGCCGGAAGTGGAACAGCACCACCCAAATGGCGGCGACGATGCGCAGGCCGGAAAGGGCTCTGATTTCGCCGGTGCGCACAACACTCTCTTCGCGGAAGTCCGTAGCTTCTCGTTCGGGTCTGGGCTGATGTCAGTCGCCGGGTGGTCCACCTCCCCCTGACCACAGACGGGTCCCGACCCGGCAGCTTCGGAACAGTACCAGCCGCGCCGGTATCCGGAACAAGCGCGGAAACCCCGGGACACGGCCTCTGCGACATCGAAAAACGTTGTCGACGAGGCACTTCGGTCGCTGCAGCAACGGTCCTGTCCGAATTTGCGACACGCCGCAGAGTCCCGCGCCTAATCAAGTCTTGACTCATTCCAGATAACGCGGCATATTGGCAGCGTGCCTTCGACGCCCGACTACGCGGAACGGCTGCGCGCGGCCGACCTTCGCGTTACCCGCCCGCGACTCGCGGTGCTGGAGGCGGTCTACGGCAATCCCCACGCCGACACCGAAACGATCTTCGGCGCGGTGCGCCTCGCTCTCCCGGACGTCTCGCGGCAGGCCGTTTATGACGTGCTCGCGGCGCTGACCAGCGCCGGGTTGGTGCGTCGGATTCAGCCCTCCGGTTCGCTCGCCCGGTATGAGTCACGCGTCGGCGACAACCATCACCACGTCGTGTGCCGGTCGTGCGGTGTCATCGCCGACATCGACTGTGCCGTCGGCGAAGCGCCCTGCTTGACCCCGTCGGACCCCGACGGCGCGCTGGACGGCTTCGTGCTCGATGAGGCCGAGGTCATCTACTGGGGCCTGTGCCCGGACTGCTCGGCATCGCAAGTTTCCGGATCACGACCGTGATCGCAGCCCAAACAACCGATCGGAAGGAACGCTGTGTCTGATACCTCTGACGCTCGCCCGCCTCACGCCGACTCCAAGACGGCCAGCCACAGTGAGAGCGAGAACCCGGTTATCGATTCGCCGAAGCCGAAGACGCACGCTCCGTTGACGAACCGAGACTGGTGGCCCGAACAGGTCGACGTGTCGGTGCTGCACAAGCAGAACGAGAAGGGCAACCCGCTCGGCCAGGACTTCGACTACGCCGAGGAGTTCAAGAAACTCGACCTCGAGGCGTTCAAGCGGGACGTCGTCGAGTTGATCAACACTTCGCAGGATTGGTGGCCGGCCGACTACGGCAGCTATGCCGGGTTGTTCGTTCGCATGAGCTGGCACGCCGCGGGCACGTACCGCATCTTCGACGGTCGCGGCGGCGCCGGACAGGGTGCCCAGCGTTTCGCCCCGCTCAACAGCTGGCCGGACAACGCGAGCCTGGACAAGGCCCGCCGGTTGCTGTGGCCGATCAAGCAGAAGTACGGCAACAAGATCTCCTGGGCGGACCTGATCGCGTACGCCGGAAACGCCGCACTGGAGCAGTCGGGCTTCAAGACGATGGGTTTCGCGTTCGGCCGCGAGGACATCTGGGAGCCCGAGGAGATGCTGTGGGGCCAGGAGGACACCTGGCTGGGCACCGACAAGCGCTACGGCGGGACCAACGAAAGTGACCGCCAGTTGGCCGAGCCCTATGGCGCGACCACGATGGGCCTGATCTACGTCAACCCGGAAGGCCCGGAAGGCAAGCCGGATCCGCTGGCCGCTGCGCACGACATCCGCGAGACGTTCGGCCGGATGGCGATGAACGACGAGGAGACCGCCGCGCTGATCGTCGGTGGTCACACGCTGGGCAAGACCCACGGCGCAGGTTCGGACGAAGGCATGGGGCCCGAGCCCGAGGGTGCCCCGATCGAACAGATGGGATTGGGCTGGAAGTGCCCGTTCGGCTCCGGCAAGGCAGGCGACACCGTCACCAGCGGCCTCGAGGTGGTCTGGACCCCGACTCCGACCAAGTGGGACAACAGTTACCTGCAGACCCTGTACGGCTACGAGTACGAGCTGACCAAGAGCCCCGCCGGCGCCTGGCAGTTCGAGGCCAAGGATGCCGAGGCGATCATTCCCGATCCGTTCGGCGGCCCGCCGCGCAAGCCGACCATGTTGGTCACCGACCTCTCGATGCGGGAGGACCCGATCTACGGCGAGATCACCCGCCGCTGGCTCGACCATCCCGAGGAGATGGACGAGGCCTTCGCCAAGGCGTGGTTCAAGCTGATGCATCGCGACATGGGCCCGATCAGCCGCTACCTCGGGCCGTGGATTCCCGAGCCGCAGCTCTGGCAGGACCCGGTTCCGCCGGTGGATCACGAACTGGTCGACGAGCAGGACATCGCCCAGCTCAAGTCGAAGCTGCTCGACTCCGGCCTGACGGTGCAGCAGTTGGTGAAGACGGCATGGTCGTCGGCATCGAGCTTCCGCGGCACCGACAAGCGGGGCGGCGCCAACGGCGCACGGATTCGGCTGGAGCCGCAGAAGAACTGGGAGGCCAACGAGCCGGCCGAACTGGCTCAGGTGCTGCCGGTGCTCGAGCGCATCCAACAGGAGTTCAACTCCTCGGCCAGCGGCGGCAAGAAGATCTCGCTGGCCGACGTGATCGTGCTGGGTGGTTCGGCGGCGATCGAAAAGGCCGCGCGCGACGGCGGTTTCGAGATCGATGTGCACTTCGCGCCGGGTCGGACCGACGCCTCGCAGGAGGACACCGACGTGGAGTCGTTCGCGGTGCTCGAACCGCGGGCGGATGGGTTCCGTAACTTCGTGCGGCCGGGCGAGAAGAATCCGTTGGAGCAGCTGCTGGTCGAGCGGGCGTACATGCTCGACCTGACGGCTCCCGAGTTGGCGGTGCTCATCGGCGGACTGCGGGTGCTCAACGTCAACCACGGCGGCAGCAAGCACGGCGTGTTCACCGACAGGCCGGGCGTGCTGAGCAACGACTTCTTCGTGAACCTGGTCGATATGAGCACGGAGTGGAAGCCGTCGGAGACGGCCGAGAACGTCTACGAGGGCCGGGACCGTTCCTCCGGGGCGGCAAAGTGGACCGCCACGGCCAACGACCTGGTGTTCGGTTCGAACTCGGTGCTTCGTGGCATCGCCGAGGTCTACGCGCAGGACGACAGCAAGGAGAAGTTCGTCGAGGACTTCGTCGCCGCCTGGGTAAAGGTCATGAACAACGATCGGTTCGAACTGGACTGATCGCAATCGACGACGCGCGGCACCCCGCGGGCTCACCGAGTTCGCGGGGCTGCCGTGCTGTCTAAGCCGTTCCTGCTGCTGTCGATCCGCGGCGAGGACGAAGCCGCCGACGAGGAATACCGGGCGATGATGCGCTTCGCCGGCCTCGACACTTGCGGGATGCGGCGCATCCGGTTGACCCACGAGTCGTTGGGCCAAATCGACCTAGCCGACTGGTCCGGCATCATCCTCGGCGGCGGCCCGTACAACGTCAGCGACACGGCCGAGTCGAAGTCGGCGACGCAGCGGCGGGTCGAGTCCGAGTTGCTGGAGCTCATCGGCCGCATCGTGGACCGTGATTTCCCCTTCCTCGGCTGCTGTTACGGCGTCGGCACTCTCGGCACTGTCATCGGCGCGACGGTGGACCGGACACACCCGGAACCCGTCGGTGGGCTCACCGTGACCGTGACGCCCGCGGGCCGCGATGACGAGTTGTTCGCCGAGGTGCCCGACGTCTTCGACGCTTTCGGCGGGCACCGGGAGGGTGCGACCACGCTTCCGCCGGACGCGGTGCGGCTCGCCTCGTCGCGGGACTGCCCGGTGCAGGCGTTCCGGGTCGGGCGGCACGTGTACGCCACGCAGTTTCACCCCGAACTGGATCTCGACGGCATGCTCACTCGCATCGACGTCTACAAGAACCACGGCTACTTTCCGCCCGAGTCTGCCGAATCGCTGAAAACGGCTGCCCGCCAGTGGGATGTCCGATATCCGCGCACCATCCTCAAACGATTCGTCGACAGGTATGCGCGTCGGCGGTGACAGGCACGATTGCCCTCGGGGTTATCGGGGCACTCCGTAGTCCGTGCACACCGTCGAGTACTCCCCCGGCCGGTCCGCCGACGTCTTCGGCGACGCGTCCCAACCGACAGTCCTGATGTGGCACGGCGCACAGACCGATTCGCGCGCCGCGATGCGACCGCTGGCCGAACGCTTGCACGAGCATGGCCCGGCCGTCGTGCTCGCCGACTGGGACTCGCACGCCGACGACCGCGGCCGGGCGGACCTGCTGGCGTCGGCCGGCTATGCGCGGGAACGCGCCGGCGGCGATCCGTTGGTACTTGTCGGCTGGTCGATGGGTGGGCTGGCGGCGGCCGGGCTGGCGATCCATGCTCGACAGTTCGGTGTGACCCACACCGTCTGTCTCGCAGGGGCATTCATGGTTACCGACCCGATTTCCGGTGTCCGGCTGCCGAAGCAGTTGAGCGGGGACCCGGTGCCGTTCACGCTGTTGCACGGCGAGCACGACGACGTCATACCTCCCGAGGTGAGTCGCGAGTTCGCCGAGACGCTCTCGCGGAACGGCTGGCCGGTGGACTATGCGGTGGTAGCGGCGGATCACGGCTCGATCGCGGGCGCGACCTATGCCCCGGCGGCAGACCGTTATCACCCGGCTTCCGATCCGACGACGCTCGAGGTTGCGGCCGACGTGGCGGTCCGGATCGCCGCCACGCTCTGATCACTCCGCGGTGTCGATGCGATGCGCCCATCGCAGGTGGCCGCCGCCCATGTCGGCGCACACGAACGCCACGCCATCGGAGCCTTGAGCGGAGAGATTGCGCTCCGGGCAGTCCATCGCGACGTTGTGTATCCCGACCAGTGGACCCGCGGGCGTCCAGACTCCGATCCTGTTGCAGACGAACGTCGAGCCGGTGGGTCCGAGCCCGTAATTGAAGTACTTGCCGGGCGCACAAGGCGCTCCCTCTACGACGTTGCGCTCTACATTGGGCACGCAGTCAGCGGAATAGCAGACCGCGGAGGCATTGGGCGCGAACATGATCGACGCGGCGACAGCCGCTGATGCCGCCAAGATCGCCGTGCCAGCGGTGTGTGAGCGCGCCATCTGTTGATGGTGGCACCTGGCTTCGAAGTTCGGGGAGAAATGACTTGACCTCAACGTTAGTTGAGGTCGCAGGATCTTGTCATGGCTACTTCAACGACGCAGGAAATGCTTCAACTACGCGAAGACCTATGGCAGACCCGGACGGACACGCCTCTTCCGGGACTCACCACGCACGCCTACCTGTGGCGTGGTCCGCGCGGCAACGTGCTGTTCTACAGCCCCGCCACGGAAGCGGACTTCGACGCGATCGACGCGCTCGGTGGTGTCGGTGCACAGTACCTTTCGCACCTGGACGAGGCGGGCCCCAACCTGGCGCGGATCGAGAAGCGGTTCGGCCGCCGACTGCACGCACCGGAAGCTGAGATCGACGCCATCGCAAAACACGGCCGCGTCGACGTGCCCATCGGTACCACGCGCCACGTCGACGACAACAGCGTCGAGGTGCTTCCCACGCCAGGTCATTCGCCCGGCAGCACCTGCTACCTAGTGACGGGCGTCGGCGGGGAGAAGTATTTGTTCACCGGCGACACCATGTTTCCCACCGCGGACGGCACTTGGGGCACGTTCCTGGTTCCCGGTCGCGGCGACGCCGGCCAGCTCCGGGAAAGCGTGACGCTGTTGGGCACTGTGCAGCCTGACATCGTGATCTCCAGCGCCTTCGGCGGAGACGCCGGATTCGAAGTCGTGGACGCCCGACGCTGGTCGGAGATCATTGACCAGGCGCTGGCGAGCGTGCCGTCCTAAGAGCCTGCTGAATTAGGTAGTGCACCAGGAACACGCTTAACCGTTTGATTACACCCACCAGCAGTTGCGTGCGATCAACCGGCTAAGCGTCCTCGAACCACCGCGACGGCTTGTGTGTGCCGTATTCGTCGTGCCAGTCCCACCATTCGTAGGGTGGGGTCTGCGGATAGTCCTCCGGCGAGTCCTCCCAATCCTCTTGGCGCCCCAATGCGGTCATGTCGAGGTAGCTCCAAGTCGTGACAAACGCCTCGTCGCCACGGTCGTTGATGAAGTACGTGCGGAAGATGCGATCGCCGTCACGAATGAACGCGTTGTGACCGTGCCACTCGTCTACGCCGAAGTCCTTGTCGAAAGCTCCGTCCTTTCCGGGGAGGAAGGTGTACCACGGGATGTGCTCCCAGCCCATCCGTGCCTTCAGTCGTGCGATGTCTGCCTGCGGCGCCGGTGAGGCGTAGACGAGCGTGGTGTCGCGGGCGTTGAGATGGGCGAGGTTGGGGACGTGGTCGGCCATCAAGGAGCAGCCGCAGCAGGCGTGATCGGGCCACCCTTGATCGGCGGGCCCGTGGAAAACTTCGGGCCCGAAGAACGCCCGGTAGACGATCAGCTGTCGGCGGCCTTGGAACAGATCTAGGAGACTCGCTTTGCCATCGGGCCCCTCGAAGACGTACTCCTTCTCGACAGGCATCCAGGGCATCCGCCGGCGCTGTGCGGCCAGCGCGTCGTGGGCGCGGGTCAACGCCTTTTCCTTGACGAGCATTTCCTTCAGAGCAGCGTCCCATTCCGGCGCCGAGACGATCGGTGGTGTTTTCATTCTTCCTGTCTTCCTTCCTATTTCGGCGTTAGATCATCGGAACGACCGGCTTCCAGTCGTGACCATTGGGCGATCGGACGTCCGTTACTGCGCATTGGTTGGCCATCCTCGGCGAGCGGGAATAGTGGCCAGCCCGGTGGCGAGTCCTCCCACGCCTCCTGCCGTCCGTACACGGTGAGATCCATGAGTGCGAGGCTGTAGTCCATGGCTTCTACGCCGCGGTAGTTCGTCCAATATGTCTCGAAGACACGTTCGCCCACGCGGAGATAACACACGAGGTGCATCAGGCCTTGTTGCCGCCCGACGAGCAAGGTGTCCAGCGAGTCTTGCGCCGAATACCACGGCATGTCCCAGCCCATGAAGTCGCGGTAGCGGCGGCTTTCGTCGTAGGGACCCTGACAGAAAACCGCGTAGGTGATGTCGCGGGAATGGAGATAGGACAACTCCGCAACGTGCGTGGTGCACCAGGTGCAGCCCTCGCATTGCTCGGATGCCGGATGGCCTGGATACCACATGAAGTAGTACGCGATCAGTTGGCTGCGCCCCTCGAATGCGTCGAGCACGGTGACCTGTCCTTGGGGACCGATCAAGGGTGTCGTGGCATCGATTTCGACCATCGGTAGACGCCGGCGGGCCGCCGCGATCGCGTCGCCTTTCCGGGTGTGTTCCTTCTCCCGGATTCGGAGCGCGTCGATTTCCGCTTGCCACGTCGCCCGGTCGGTGATGGCAGGCATGCCCGTCATGACTGCTCGAGTTCTGATTTGAGGTTGGCGAGCTTCCACGACCAGCCTCCGGAGATGAGTTCGCGGACAGTGCTTTCCGGCGGGAAGTCGTCGTGCACGACGGTCAGCTTGACCTGACTCTCGTCGACCGGCTCGATTTCGAAGGTCACTTTCGACCGCCGTTCGGTCGCGGCTTTCTCGATCGTCTCCGCGTCGAGTCCAAGCTCGGTGAGTTCAGGTACGAACGTGTGGAAGGTGAATGCGAGCCGGCGGTACGGGTCGGACTCCAGGATGACCTGCTCTGGATGTTCGATCTCCAGCCCGCTGCGGTCGGCCCAGACGTAGGTCGAGCCCTTCTCGAAGTCGGAGACGATGGCATGGCCCATGTAGCGACTCGAAAAGGCCGGGTCGGTGATCGCCTGCCATAAGCGTTCGGGCGTGGTGCGGATGTAGGTGACGTAGACAAATTCGCTGCTGCTCATCGGGTGGGTCTCCAATGCTGTCTTGAGGTCCGCGAGCGTCTGCACCCGCGTGCGTTCGTACTGGTTGATCCAGCGGTCGGCGATTGCGTTGATCGGTTCGGCGTTGAGGTAGTGCAGCTTTTCCCGCCCCCGCCACGCGGTGGTGATGAGGTTGGCGTCTTCGAGCACCGCGAGGTGCTTGCTGACCGATTGGCGTGCCATCTCCAGGCCTGCGCACAAGTCGCGCAGGCTCTGCCCGTTGCGGGTGTTCAGGCTGTCGAGCAGCAACCGTCGGTTCGGATCGGCAAGCGCCCGGAAAACGTCGTCCATCCATGCCATCTCCAATACGCAGCCGGATGGCTGCATGTTCGACCATAGGCAGCCAGACGGCTGCGTGTCAATGCGTGGGCGTCAGCCGCCGAGGAGGCTCGCGACGCCGACGGCGTCGGGGACAACGTGCCGTATACCAGGTAGGTCGGCGAACGCAGTGTCCGCGGACACAAGGGCGGCGGCATCCGCTGCGTTTGACGCCGCGGCCAGCACTGCGTCAAAAGCTCCGACTCGCGGCGTCGTCTCGAACAACGCCATGCCACGCTGGAGCGCTTCGAAAGTCACGCTGAGCAACGGTGATAGCAGTTCTGCATAGTCCCGGCCGAGCGCTGCCGCGTCGGTGCGCTCGCGTCGGCGAGCTCGGACGTGGACGAACTCTTGGATCACTTCGACTGTTGTTGTCGCTTCGATGCGCCCCTCGGCGATTGCCGCGATCAGCTCACGGCAAGGGTCGCGTAGTGGATGTTCGGCGCCCTTCGCGTACACGAGAACCGTCGTGTCGAGGACGATCATCCGTGGCGTCCACGCAACGCGTCGAGTTCCTCCTTTAGCTCCTCCGGGTCAGGAAGTGCCATGTCGGATGCGTCGAGGATGCGTTGGCCCGCGGATTTGCGACGATTGGTCGGGCTGGCGAGCCCGCGATCGATGGCTTCACGAACCACGGTTGCGACTGAGACGCCGCGTTCACGCGCCAGGGCGGTGATCCGGCGATGCCGCTCGTCGTCGAGCAGGATCTGCAGCCGGTGACCGAACATGCTCATACATTAGCATGCTAATGCTATCTGCACTTCGAGCCGCCGGAAGCACTGAGCTCCTCGAACCGGGCAAGGGCAGCGGCGCGCTGGTCGACGTCGAAGGTCTCGACACGGCTGACGCGATCACCATCGAATAGGACGAGTATGAGGAGCGGAAGCTCAATCGGCGCCCCTTCGGTTGATGTCCCCTTCACGACAACGTAGGACCCGACGCCCAAAGCGGAGTGCGAGAGGATCTCGGCCGGCTCAAGCCAGAGATCCGGAACGAGTGACGCCAACATACGGATAGACGAGATGTAGTCGGCGATCGTATCCAGGCCGACTGCCAGCTGGCCGTGGCCGACATACGCTGCGCCAGCGCTGAGCGTGGCGAATGTATCCCAGTCATGGCGGTTAGCAATGTCGACCAGCAGCCGACGGTGTGCCTCGATGATTTCGGGGTGTGCGACCTCGCCAGATGCGATCCAGCGCGCGGTGAGCTCAGTCATCGCGCCGTTGATGTCATCTGGATCGACAATTATGAAGCGAGCGATCAATTCGTCATCGGTGACTTCGGTAACAACGAGGGTGTCCACAGCGATCGGGCGGTCGTCCCCGCTGTGATCGCGAAACGTCACGCGGCACAGCGCCAAGCGCGAACCCCTTATGGCGACTGGCTCAAACTCCACCTGCCAACCAGCAGCGGCCTCAAAGAACAATGTGCGCGCGAAGTCCGGCTTGATCGCGCCCTCGTCACGCAGCCCTTTACGCCGGTCTTCATAACGTCCGTCTGTAGTGACAACGGCAAGATAGCTGTCAATGTCGCGGCGGTTGAACGCAGCCATCGCGCGTGCGAGAGCTCGTGTTGATGCGTTTTCGAGTGGCGGTGTGGTCGCACCGAGTTCGTCGAACCTGGCGAGTGCGGCGTCAAGATCTGACTCGTCGAATATTTCGCATCGGTTGTAGCGGTCGCCGTCGACCGTCAAGGCGATGACCAGCCGCCACTCAGCATCGAATCCGTCTGCGGCTCCGCGGGATACTTGCGTTATGACTGCTCCGTCATTGTTGAGGAGATGCACCGTTTCGACGTAGCTGTGAAGGTTCGGCGTTACATCCCATGGGCTGCTGATGATTGCCGCGAGGTGGCCTGGAGCGAATGGAGTTCCCTGCCGATGGTCGACGGTCACCAAATCGGGTGTCGTTGGCGGCGACTCGTGCCGGTTCACTGCGGCATAGGCCGTAGTTACAACCGACCACGTGTGCGAATATAGCGTCGCTTCGCCGGCCAGGTAGCGGGCATCGAGTTCGGCGATGGCGGCGTCGATGTCGGCAGGCTCGAACTCGATATGCGCGACGATCGCCTCGTCGGTGTCGATTTCAACGACTTGAAGCATTTCGTTGTCGACTTCCCAGGCGCGCCGGTCGGGCCGCGAGGAACGAATACGACTGAGGGCGAGACGCTCCCCGCGGGTCGCAACAACAGCGGACGATACTTTCGGGCCAGCCTCGGCGAGAGCTTGAAGGCTCGCGATCACGGCGTCCCGGCCATTCCAGAACCCGACATTCACGACACGACGCCGATCGTCGACGAAGACCTGGTCCGCCAATGTCTCACCTAGCGCCGCCCAGTCTCGGGCAGCGAAGTACGCAAAGAAGCGGTCATCTGCTCGGCTCGCCGTGTTTGCCTGACATGCTGTCTGCGAGTCCAATTCGCCGAACCTCGCAAGAGCAGAGTCGATTTCGCCCTCATCGAATAGTTCGGCGCGGTTGACCAATTCGCCGTCGACCGTAACAAGACACAGCTCTCGCCACTCGACATCGAACCCCTGCTGCGTAGTTCCCTTTGAGACCTGGGTGAATACCGCTCCCGAATCGCGCAGCCGATGCACGGCCTCGATGTAGACCGTGATGTCGGGGACGATGTCCCAGGCGGAACGGATGTACGCGGCAAGGTCTCCGGGCTCGAATGATGCACCTCGGCGGTGGTCGACGGTCACCCAGTCGGGCGCCGCCGAAGGGAAGACGTGACGGTTGAACGCTGCATAGTTCCGCGCGACGACCGACCATGTGTGCGCGTAGGCGGCCGCTTCTCCGGTGAGGTAGTGCGCGTCGAGTTCCTCGAACGCGGCGTCGATGTCGTCGAGGTCGAAGAGGACGCACGCTGCGAGCCGTTCGTCGGCGTCGGTCTCGACGACCAGAAGGATATCGAGTTGAATCGCTTCCGGATCGTTGCCTGAGGCGCGGAACTGCATAAGGGTGAGCCGTCCGCCCCGGGTCGCGATAGCGGCCGACGATGAATACGCCGATACTCCGATGTCGAGGCTCGCCCTCAGATTTTCAATCGCAAACTCTCGACCATGTCGCACGCCAGCGTTCATAGGCCGACGGCGATCGTCGTAGATAAAGCCGTCGGCGTGAAGGTCCGCCAGAGCGTCCCAGTCGCGGGCAGTGAAAGATGCCAGGAAGCGTTCGATCACTTTGGTTGCCGCATTTTCGAGCTGCGGCGTCGGACGGTTGAGCTCGTCGAACCTCGCGAGCGCGGTGTCGAGGTCGGATTCGTCGAAGATTTCGCACCGGGTGAGCTGTTCGCCATCGACGGTCACCACATTGATCACCCGCCATTCGGCGGCGAAGTCGTTGTGTGACGTCGCGCGTCCAACGTGGGTAACGACGGCCCCGAGGTCGTCCAGCCGATGCACTGCTTCTATACAAAGGGCGGCCTGCGAGGAAAGATCCCATGTCCCAAACAGATACGCTGTTAGCTCGCCCGGCGCGAATGCGCCTCCGTGGCGGCGGTCCAGACTTACGAAGTTCGGTGTCGTCGCGGGCACTTCACGCCGATTGAACTCTGCGGTTATACGAACTATGGCCGACCATGTGTTCGCATGTGCGGCGGCCTCGCCGGCGAAGTAGCGGCTCTCGAGCTCCTCGAATGCGGCCTCAATATCGTCGTGGTCGAACACAATACGGGCCGCAATCAATCCGTTGGTCTCGATGTCGACGATGTCGAGGACGTCAGTGTGGAATGCGTGAGGACGCGGGTCGCGGCCCACGTAGCGAACACCGCGAAGGGTGAGGCGCTCTCCACGAGTTGCAATGGTGGTCGCCGTAATGTTCTTGGCGCCGACTTCGGCGATTGCCTTAATACTCGCGATTTCGGCGTCCCGGCCGTAATGGGGCCCTGAATTTACGACTCGCCGACGATCGTCGACGTAAGTGTCGTTCATCAGTATCTCCGCGATCCCGTCCCAGTCGCGGATCGCGAAGGACGCGTCGAAGCGCTCACCTACCCGGCTTGCCGCATTCTCTAGCTTTGGCGTCCGCGGTTGCAGTTCTTCGAAGCGGTCAATCGCGGCGTCGAGATCTGCCTCGTCGAAGATTTCGCACCGTGTGAGCTGCTCGCCATCGACCGTGAGAATGATGACGTCCCGCCACTCCGCATCGAAGCCTTCTTTCGAGGCGCCTTTCAACACCTGGGTGAAGACCGCTCCCAGATCATTCAGCCGATGCACGTCCTCGATGTAGAGGTTGATGTCCGGCGCGACGTCCCACGTCGCATGGATGTATGGAGTCATGTCGCCAGGTTCGAACGCTGTCGCACGTCGGTGGTCGATGGTTACCCAGTCCTGCGCCGTCGACAAGGGCTCACGCTGGTTGAAAGCCGCGGCATTCCGGGTGATAGCCGACCATGTCCGAACATGGGCTGCGGCCTCGCCGGCGACGAAGCGGGCGTCGAGCTCAACGAAGGCGGCGTCGATGTCGTCGGCATCGAACACGACGACAGCTGCGAATCTTTCGTCGGCGTCGACCTCAATCACGCAGAAGGCATCGCCGTGAAATGAGTCGGGCTGGTCACTACCCGAAGCGCTGGCACGGGCCAGACCGAGGGCGAGGTGTTCGCCACGCGTTGCGATGATGGAGGCGGTGATGCTTGCGAACCCAGCGCCGGCCGCGGCCCGCAGATCCTCGATGTCACTACCTACACCGTGTCGTAGCCCGGCGTTCACGGTTCGACGACGATCGTCAACGGAAACGCCGTGTGTCGCGATCTCCCGCATGGCATCCCAGTCACGCGACGCGAAGAACTTTTCGAATCGTCGGTACGCACGGCTTGCCGCGTTTTCTAGAATTGGTACTGGGCAACTAAGCTCGTCGAAGCTGGCGAGCGCGACATCGAGGTCGGACTCATCGAAGAGTTCAAGGCGACTAATTCGGTCGCCGTCGAACGTCAGAAGGTCGATCTCGCGCCATTCTGCTTCGAAGCCATCGCTCGAGGTGGAATCAATCGCCCGACTAACGACGGCTCCAACATCGCTGAGCCGATGTACAGCCTCGATGAAGATGATTCCCCACTGGCTCTGCGCATCGCGGACGTACGCGGCCAGATGTCCCGCCTCGACCGGCGCGAGCCGCCGATGATCGATGTTGATCCAGTCTGGTGTTGTCGCAGGGAGCTCTTGCTGATTGAGCGTTGCGTAAGCCCGAGCGACCTTGGACCACATCTGCGCGTGCGCCGCCGCCTCGCCAACAAGGTAGCGGGCGTCGATTTCAGTGATGGCCGCGTCGAAGTCATCGAGGTCGAAACCAACCTTCGCCGTCATCAACCCCTCAGCATTGACCTCGGTGATCTCCAGCGCCTCAACGCAGAACGCTGTGGGCTGCGTCGATTGCTGTTCGAATCGGATGCGGCTAAGGCAGAGGCGATCGCCCCTCACGGCAAGAGTTCTCTTTGTGACAGCAACCTCCAAGGCCGCGATTGCACGAATATTGGCGATCGCTGTCGCTCGGTCATCGCTCTCGCGGCGAAGTCCGTGACGGCGGTCATCGACCTTGGTGTCCTCCGAGAACAGTGCACTGATCTCGTCCAAGCGATCGCCGCCAAACAGCGCGATCAGTCGATCGTCGGCTCGAGTCGCGGTGTTTTCGACGGGCGCTCGAGGCTGTGGTTCTTGGAGCCGAGCATGTGCGGCATCGAGTTCCGCCATAGCCGCGTCCATGTCGTCCAGGTCGAAGAACACCTGCAGCCCTATTCGGCCATGCTCGTCGATGCCGTACAACTGAAGGAAGTCGTCCCGCGGCGCACCGGGAGTCAAGTCGGCGGTGCCCACCATCAATCGGGCGAGAGCCAAGCGCTCGCCTCGCACGGCGATGACAGCCTGCTCTACCTTCGCTGCGCTTGTCTCCAGGATGCGCCGATTCTCATGTCGCCAGTTCTCCGTTGCCAGGTCGATATGCGTGAAACCGACAATCTTTCGACGACTCTCGATGGAGGCGTCGAGCGCAAACATCCGCTCGACCTCGTCCCAGTCCCTGCGGTCGATGGCAGCTATCACGCGCTCACCCGCTCGTGCACAGGCATTCTCGAGGTCGGCAACGGGAACCTGAGGCGCTGCAGGGGCACTCGGCTCGACGCGCTTGCCTGCCATCTTTCGCGCCTTTTCGGCAAGTGCCGCAGCGCCTTTTTGCTCGTACAGGTCAACCGCCTTGTCAGCGGCGGCTTTCGCGCTGACAACGTCGCCCGCCGCGTCGAGCACCATGGCTAGTGCGAGACATGCGTCGCCGTGATCGACCAACGCGTCCGTCCGCCCCGCCAAAGCGACCGCCTCCTCGGCCACCCGCCGAGCCTCATCGTGCTCACCATGGCGCGCCAACAGCTGCGCCCGCACCGTCCGCCACGTGATAGAGGCCTTTAACGCATGGCCAGCGAGACGCTCACTCTCCACGCACAATTCGTCGGCATCGGCGTCCCGATTCAACGCCAGATACGCTCGCGCCAACAACGCCGCCGTCTCGGCCGTGTCCGCATCGAGCCCCATCCGACGAAAACCGTTGTAGGCCCGCCGCAAATGCGCTTCGGCGGCCGCAGGGTCGTCGGCGACCAACTCGACGATTCCCGCGAACTGGTCAACCTCGAGCAATGCGTGCCGCATTCCGAGTTCTGTCAGCGACCGCCTCGCAGAATCGATCAACTGACGACCCGCGGCGGCACGACCGCGAAACGCGTCCAGCACCCCCTGGCACCTCGTCGACGTCGCCTCCACCACCGGTGAACCGGTCGTGATGCGAAGCAGGCGAACGACATCGAGACACCGCCCGCCTGCTCGCGGTACCGGATTGGGGCCCCACAACGCCGCAAGGGGGGCGTTCGCCAGCACGGCATTGACCAGGCGGTGTTCGCCTGCTCGCCGCGCTGCGGTGAGAGCCTGATCCAGGGCGGTCTCGCAATCACCGACTCGCCCGAGCCGGCCCAGGCACCCGGCCCGCACCGTGTGCGCCTTCGCCTCCCCTGCCGCATCGTCCAATTCGGCGAGCCTCTCTGCCGCCGCCGCGACGGCGGATTCGACATCGTCCAAACGCTCGGGATCGGTGAGCATCGACAACTGGCCGTCGAAACACGTACCCCAGGCGGCCAGACGCGCGGAATCGCCCGCAGCGTGCTGCAATTGCGACACCGCGCCCGTTGCCGAAACCACCTCGCCGGCAGCAAGCAGGGCCTCGCAGCGCGCGATCAGCAGTTCGGTTTGCAGGTCATCGCGGTCCGGCAACTCGTCATCGAGTTCCTCGAGCGCATGCAGCGCCTTGTCGTAGAGGTCGGCCGCGCCCTCGTAGGCCAACCGCGCCATCGCCTGATTCGCTGCACGCCGGCAGTAGTCGACCGCCTTGGCGGCATTTCCCGCCCACGCACATTCGAAATAATGGTGTGCCAGTTCGGCCAACAGTTCGTCGTCGTCGCCAGAATCGCTCTCCAGTGTCGCGGCGATGCGCTGGTGCAGCCGCATGCGACGCACAGATGCCAACTCCGCCAACAGGGACTGCCGCACGAGCGCGTGGTTGAAGCGGTACCAACCGCCCTGTTCCTCAATGACGATTCCGGCCTTACACGCATCGTCGAACGCGTCGACAAGGTCCTGGTCGAGCACCCGCTCGACCAGATCCAGAGCGAACCGGCTACCGACCACCGCCGCCGCTGCGAGCGCCTTGTTGGTCTCCGCGGGGAGCCGAGAAAGTCTGCGGCTCACCGCTTCCCGAACACCCTGCGGAAGCGTATTCGGATCCCACCGTCCCCCGCTCTCATCGACATGGCGCAGAGCCTCGATGAGGAAGAACGGGTTGCCACCTGTGACCGACGCCAAAGCTCGCGCGAGTTCTTCGTCGTCGTAACCCGCCTCGGCGACATACGCACTCACGTCGACCTCCTCGAGGCCGCTGAGTTGAAGGCGGCTGGCGGAGCCGTCGCGGTGAAGATCCGCGAGCATCGCCGCCAACGGGTGCGACCGATCGAGATCGGTGCTGCGGTATGTGCCGATGATCTGCAGACGAGCGTGCTCGCCGAAGCGCAGAAGATGGCGCAGGAGCAACAGGGTGGGCTTGGCCGCCCAATGAAGGTCGTCGAGAATCACGACGAGAGGTGCGGTCGTGGAAGCCATTGCCAGCAGCGCAACGACGGCATCGAAAAGTGCGTAGCGTTCGGTGTCCGGGTCGGCGCGGGTGGGTGCGGCGAGGTCGGATAGCACGTCGGTCAGGCCCGGAACCAACGGAAGCAATGCTTCGACGCCGCGCAGGCCTCGCAGCCGGCTCGTACCGAGACACGGCACGAGCGACCGCAGTGCTTCGGCGAACGGCTGGTACGGCGCCCCGAGGTCCTCGTCGCAGCGGCCGTAAAGGACCACGGCACCTTGGTCATACGCCCGCCCCGACCATTCGGCCGCCAGGCGCGTCTTCCCCACGCCGGGTTCACCGGCGATCAGGACGGCGCGCGTACCGGCGGTGACGGAGGTCTGCCAAGCCGAGAACAACCCTTCCAGTTCACGGTCGCGTCCGACGAACGGACCGGGACCGCTGAGCACCGAAGGCATGGGCGGCCGTTCCATCGGCGGAACGCTCGACGGCGCCGCCGCATCCTCTTCGACGGTCATCAATCGCAGCTCGAAGACGTGCTCGGGCCGCGCCAAATTGCGCAACTGGCGCATTCCGAGATCGGTCAACACCACATCGTCGGACAATGAGTCGATGACGAGTTCGGCTGTCGCTCCCGAGCACAGGATCTGCCCGCCGACGGCCAGAGACCGAAGCCTGGCGGCGCGATTCACCGCCCTACCGAAGTAGTCGCCGTCGCGAAATTCCACTTCGCCGGTGTGCAATGCCACGCGGACGCGCATGGGTGCTTGCAGCGCCCACGGCTCGTGACGGATCGCCTCTTGAAGTTCGATGGCGGCGGCGGACGCTGCTGATGGCCGGTCGAAAACCGAGAACGTGGCATCGCCCTCGCCGCGCGTCTTTACGAGCCGACCTCCGCGAGATGTCACAACCTGCTCTACGAGCTCGTCGTGTCGGGCCAGGGCGATCGCCATCGCGTCGGCATCGGCCTCCCACGCCGCGGTGGATCCCTCGATGTCGGTGAGTAGGAACGTGACCGCACGGGTCACGGTCTGAACATGTTGTGCAGAAGGGATTTCCAGCGCACGGTCTTGGGCGACGACAGCGGTGTGGAGTCGACGAAGGTCGGGTCCGGGGTCAACACCCAGCTGTTCGGCGAGCACCGACCGGGCACGCTGATAGGCGCCGAGAGCTTCGCCTTGCCTGCCGGCGCGGTAAAGGGCGAGCATCAAATGGCCCCAACGCCTCTCACGAAGGGGCGCGTCGGCGACCGCGGCTTCGAGCTCACCGATGATCTCCGCGGCGCGGCCGGTCGCAAGCAATGCGTCGGCTCGGTCCTCCACCAGAGCGGCGTGGCTTTCGATCCAACGAGTCTTCTCCGATGACCCGCGTGCGCCGTCCGGCAGCTCGGGGACACCACGCCAGAGCGCCAATGCCTCGTCGAAGTGGGCGACCGCCTGGCCGGCGTCACCGACAGCCAGTGCGTCGCGTCCTAGCTTCGTGGCCGCCGTGTAGCGGGTGGCGTCGACTTCGGTGGTGCTGAGAATCCAACCCGTGCCCTGCGTCAAGACGAAGCCGTCGCCAAGGGTGTGGCGCAGCGAGGAGATGTGGGTCTGCAGAGCCTTGGCGACGGTGCGCGGTGGATCGTCACCCCACAGGAGTTCGACGAGCGTTTCGGCCGATACGACCGAATCGCCGTGCAGGCCGAGCATCGTGAGAACGGCACGCGGTTTGGCACCCGGAATGGCGACCGGCAGACCACCCTGTCGGACCTGGAGAGGACCTAAAACCCCCAGCTCCACGTGTTGAAGCGTAGCCACATCGGCCATCGTCTCGATGGGGAATCAACACCCGGTCAAGAACGAGTAAAGGTAGCCGCTGCAGTGAAGCCATCGCCCGTTCCTGCGGCAGGGCTGTTGATGGCGTCCGCTGCGGGCCGTGTGGCAGGCTCGCCGGTGTGGACCTGCCGACGCCGGATCCCGAGCTCGCGCACCTGGCCGATGTGGTGCCGTCGGTCTTGTCGGCGATGGGCGCGGACGGCTTCGACAACCGCATCGGCCTCCCAGGCGACGACATCGCCGGGGCGTGCGTCCTGCTGATCGACGGACTCGGCGCCGAACTGCTCGACACCTACGCCGGCGACGCGCCCGTTCTGGCGGGGCTACGCGGACGACGACTGACCGTCGGGTTCCCCTCGACCACCGCCGCCGGCCTCGCGGCGATCGGCACCGGTTGCCGATCCGGCGAGCATGGGTTCGTCGGCTACTCGTTCCGGGTGCCGGAGGCCGGCGTGGTAAATGCCCTGCGCTGGCGGCCACACCCCTGGGGCGAGGACCTTCGCGGCAGGGTGCTGCCCGAACAGGTCCAACCGCGGCCGACCACGTTCGAGCGCGCCGCGTCGGTGGGCGTCGCGGTCAACGTCATCTCGGGCGCCGAATTCACCGGCTCCGGGCTCACCCGCGCCGTGCTGCGCGGCGGGCGTTACGTGGGCGTGCACGCGCTCGGCGACCTCGCCGCCGCGGTGCGGGATACGCTGGCGGACAACGGGTTCTGCTACGGCTACCACAGCGAACTCGACTTGCTCGGCCACCTGCACGGCCCCGGGTCACCACCGTGGCGCATGCAGTTGCGCCAGATCGACCGGCTCGTCGAGTCGGTGGTCGAGGCGCTGCCGCCCGGCGGGCTGCTGGCCGTGGTCGCCGACCACGGCATGGTCGAAGTCCGGGAAGCCGAGACCGTGGACGTCGACGCCAACCCCGCCCTGCTCGACGGTGTGCAGGCGATCGGCGGAGAGCCGCGGGCTCGACACATCTATATAGAGGACGGCTCACGAAGCGACGTGCTCGCCACGTGGCGCGCCACGCTGGGTGAGCGGGCATGGGTGCTCTCACGCGAGGAGGCCGTCGAGGCGGGGTGGTTCGGCGAGCGCGTCAGCAACGCGGTGTGGCCCCGCATCGGCGACGTGGTGGCGGCCGCCCGGGGCGCGGCGGCGGTGGTCCGACGCGCTGTCGAACCGCTGGAATCGTCGCTGATCGGGCACCACGGCTCTCTCACCTTCGCTGAGCAGACTGTTCCGTTGCTGCTGGCATACGGTTGAGTTGGGCACGAAAAGCGCTCAACTCCAATTGTTTTCGTCAGCAGCGATACGCGGAGCAAATCAATTCGGCTGTTGCAGCGCATGATTCGCGTCTCGTAACCGAAGTTGCTGAATGGATGCGAAAAGCCTCGATCTGCAATGACATTCGTGAAGTACGCAATAGAACGCTCAGGTTGTGAACGCTGTCACAGAATTTGGTGACACTGCAACGCCACTTGTAACGTCCCGGCGCATGTTTGCTCTTGCGACGCTCTTGACGCTGGTGAACCAGGTGTCGGGCACGCCGTACGTCTCGGGCGGTGACTCTCCGGCCGGTACGGACTGCTCCGGTCTCGTGTCCTGGGTGACGAATGCGGCGACCGGGCGGCCCGTCTACGGCGACCGGTTCAACACGGGAAACATCGAGCAAGAGCTGCTCGAACGTGGATTCCAGTACGGCACCCAGCCCGGTGCGTTGGTGGTCGGCTGGAACAGCGGCCACACCGCAGCCACCCTGCCCGACGGCACCCCGGTCTCATCCGGTGAAAGCGGCGGCGTCAAGATCGGCGGTGGCGGCGC
>NZ_LQIN01000003.1 GCF_001500065.1 Mycobacterium sp. IS-3022 | reverse complement strand
GAAAAAGAGGCAGGCAAAAAACAACAACAAACAAAAACCACCAAACACACTATTGAGTTCTCAAACAACACACCCGCCTTTGGGGCAACCCTGCCAGTCTATACCGATCTGGACAGCGACGTCAAACCCCGTCCGCCAGTCCGATTGGCCTGGGGCCGTGGGCTTCTCACAAGAGGATACGCCAGTTGCGGCCAAGTCCCAAAGCCGCCACCTTCAAAGTGGTCCGAGCGAGCGGCGGGCTCAGAGACCAGCCGCGATCAGGCCACCCGCTCGATTTCGGCGCCCAGGCTCTGGAGGTTTTCCACGAACAGCGGATAACCCCGGTCAATGTGGAACACATCGTGAACCTCGGTATCACCGTCGGCGACCAGCCCGGCCAGCACCAGCCCGGCGCCGGCGCGGATGTCCGAGGACCAGACCGGCGCACTGGAGAGCTGCGGAATACCCCGGACAACCGCATGATGACCGTCGGTACGGGCATCGGCTCCCAGGCGCACCATCTCCTCGACGAACCGGAACCGCGCCTCGAAAACGTTCTCGGTGATCATCGACGTGCCGTCGGCGATCGACGCCAGCGCGATCGCCATCGGCTGCAGGTCGGTGGGGAAGCCCGGGAACGGCAGCGTCGCGACGTTGACCGCCTTTGGCCGTTCGTATTGGACCACCCGGAACCCGTCGTCGGACTGCGTCACCGTGGCACCGGCGTCATGCAGCTTGTGCAGCACCAGCTGTAGATGCTGCGGGTCTACTCCGGTGACCGAGATGTCGCCGTGCGTCATCGCCGCGGCGATCCCCCACGTCGCCGCGACGATGCGGTCACCGATCACCCGGTGCTCGGTGGGATAAAGCCGCTCGACGCCGGTGATCGTCATCGTCGAGGTGCCCGCGCCCGTGATCTGCGCGCCCATCTGGTTGAGCATCGCGCACAAATCGACGACGTCGGGTTCGCGCGCGGCGTTGTGGATCGTGGTGACGCCCTCGGCGACGACGGCCGCCATCAGAATGTTCTCGGTGGCGCCGACGGAGGGAAATTCCAACTGGATCTCGGCGCCGCGCAGATGGTCCGCCTCGGCGACGACGCAGCCGTGCTCGATGTTGCAACGCGCGCCCAGTTGGCGGAGGCCGGCCTGATGCATGTCCAGCGGACGCGATCCGATCGCGTCGCCGCCCGGCAACGCCACCTTGGCCCGCTTACAGCGGCCGACCAGTGGGCCAAGCACGCACACCGATGCGCGAAATTGGCGGACGGCGGCAAAGTCGGCGTCGTACTTCGGTTCGTCGGGCGAGGTGATCCGCACGACGTCGCTGTCGAGTTCCACGGTGGCCCCCAGGCCTCGGAGGACCTCGGCCATCAGCGGCACGTCGAGAATGTCAGGGCAATTGGTGATCGTGCTGGTGCCTTCGGCAAGCAGCGTGGCGGCCATCAACTTCAGAACGCTGTTCTTGGCCCCCCCGACGGCTACTTCGCCCGATAACCGGTTTCCGCCGGTCACCACGAATCGCTCGCTCACGCGGGTTAGTTTAAACAGCGCCGCTGGCCGTGTCAGTTTCCTCGGCTACGCGTTCCGGTACGGTTTCACCATGGCGGTCCATCTGACCCGGATATATACACGCACGGGCGATGACGGCACCACTGGGTTGAGCGATTTCAGCAGGGTATCGAAGAACGACGCCCGCCTCGTGGCGTATGCCGATTGCGACGAGATCAATGCCGCCATCGGGGTGGCGATCGCCCTGGGAAACCCCAGCGAGCAAATCTCGAAGGTTCTCAAGCAGATTCAGAACGACCTGTTCGATGCGGGCGCTGACCTGTCGACACCGCTGGTCGACAAACCCGAACATCCGGCGCTGCGGATCTCCCAGAGCTACATCGACCGGCTGGAAGCGTGGTGCGATGAGTTCAACGAGTCGCTGCCCGCGTTGAATTCGTTTGTGCTGCCGGGCGGTACGCCCCTATCGGCGCTTCTGCATGTGGCCCGTACAGTAGCCCGCCGCGCCGAGAGGTCGGCGTGGGCGGCGGTGGAGTCGCACGGCAATTCGGTCAGCGTGTTGCCCGCGAAATACCTGAATCGGCTGTCGGATCTGCTCTTCATCCTGTCCCGGGTCGCCAATCCCGAGGGCGATGTGCTGTGGCGACCGGGCGGTCCGGCAACGGATTAGAAGCTACGGCGTCGCGCCCGAGGCGACGGCCTGGACTCCAGCCAGGACAGAAACGCCGTCAGCGCACCGCGATCCAATGCGATTTCATAGCCGCGGCGACGTTCCGGGCTGATGTCACGCAACTCCAGCACCACGATCTCGTCGGTCATGATGTCGAACTCGTCGCCACGAGGTGCCCGCCGCGAGACGATCTCGAGACCGCGGCGGCTCAGTCGGCGATCCGGCCACCACCGCAGGCTCGACAACCGGTAGAAGCCGGCTTCGCCGCCGCGATAACGCATTACACCGTGACGCCACCCGTGGCCGCCGACAGCCGGGACGTCCCGCAGGATCGCCGCGGTGCCACCCACCTGCCGTAGCTTCCACAGCCGGTAGGACAGCGCGACGACGACCAGGAGCAGCACGCAGATCAGCGCGACCATGGTGACCATGAGCGCGCTCACCGGCGGCCGCTAGTCGATCTGGCCCAGGGCGCGAAGCCTCGCTCTACCCTTGGCAGCTGTTGCGGCGTCGTCGGATTCGGCGTCCCGCCGCGCGCCTTCGGCATTGATCTCGGATTCGAGCTCGGCCGACTCCGCGAGGATGATCACCCCTTCATCGGTGACCGACATGAATCCGCCGTCGACCGCGATGCGCAGATCGTCCTCGCCCTCCCGCTCGACGCGCACCATGGCGTCGTCGACGAGCTGGGCGACCAGCGGTATGTGACGAGGCAGGATGCCGATCTCACCCGCGGTGGTGCGGGTGAAGAGGAACGTCGCCTTGCCTGACCAGATTTCCCGCTCGACGGCGACAATGTCGACGTCTAGTTCCGCCATTGCTATTCGCCCTTGTCGGAATCGTCGCCCTTGTCGGAATCGCCGTTCGAGTCCGTCTGCGTCGGGGCGCCGTCGCCGCCACCGTCGTCCATCTTCGCGCCCAGGCTCTCGGCCTTCTTCTCCAGATCCTCGAGACCGCCGATGAGGAAGAACGCCTGCTCGGGCAGATGGTCGAAATCGCCCTTGGTCAGCTTGTCGAAGGCTTCGATGGTCTCCTTCAGCGGAACGGTCGAACCCGGCTGGCCGGTGAACTGCTCGGCCGCCATCATGTTCTGCGACAAGAAACGCTCGATGCGACGGGCGCGCTGCACCAGCTGCTTGTCCTCCTCAGCCAGCTCGTCGATACCGAGAATCGCGATGATGTCCTGAAGGTCCTTGTAGCGCTGCAGGATTCGGATGACTTCCTGCGCGACGCGGTAGTGCTCGTCGCCGACGACGCTGGGATCGAGGATCGTCGAGCTGGACGCCAGCGGATCCACCGCCGGGAAGATGCCCTTGGAGAACACCGATCGGCTCAGCTCCGTGGTCGCATCGAGGTGAGCGAACGTGGTCGCCGGGGCCGGGTCGGTGTAGTCGTCGGCGGGCACGTACACGGCCTGCATCGAGGTGATGGAGTGTCCGCGGGTCGACGTGATGCGCTCCTGCAGTTCGCCCATCTCGTCCGCCAACGTCGGCTGATAGCCCACCGCGGAAGGCATCCGGCCGAGCAGCGTCGAAACCTCCGAACCCGCCTGGGTGAACCGGAAGATGTTGTCGATGAACAGCAGCACGTCCTGGCCCTGCTCGTCGCGGAAGAACTCGGCCATAGTCAGCGCCGACAACGCGACCCGCATACGCGTGCCGGGCGGCTCGTCCATCTGGCCGAACACCAGCGCGGTGTCCTTGAGCACGTCGGCATCGGCGAGCTCCACCCACAGGTCGTTGCCCTCGCGGGTGCGCTCACCCACGCCGGCGAACACCGAAGTGCCACCGAAGTTTCGGGCGATGCGGTTGATCATCTCCTGGATCAACACGGTCTTGCCGACGCCGGCACCGCCGAACAACGCGATCTTGCCGCCGCGGACGTAGGGGGTGAGCAGGTCGACGACCTTCAGGCCGGTCTCCAGCATCTCGGTGCGGGGTTCGAGGTGGTCGAACGCCGGCGGCTTGCGGTGAATCGACCAGCGGTCGAAGTCTCTACCGTAACCGGGCTCGTCCAGGCAGTCACCGAGCGCGTTGAACACGTGGCCCTTGACGCCGTCTCCGACCGGGACCGAGATCGAGCTGCCGGTGTCGGTGACCTCGACGCCACGAACAAGCCCGTCGGTCGGTTGCATCGAGATGCAGCGCACCAGGTTGTCGCCGAGGTGCTGGGCGACCTCGAGTGTCAGCGTCTTCGCCAGTTCCTTGTAACCGATCTCGGCGTGCAGCGCGTTGAACAGTTCCGGCACGGAGCCGCGCGGGAACTCGACGTCGACGACCGGACCGGTGACACGTACGACGCGCCCGGCGGTGTCGGTGCTGGTCTTCTTTTCAGCAGTAGCAGTCATGTTTTTCTTCGCTTTCTGGGGCTACTTTGAGGCGGCGTCCGCAAGCGCGTTCGCGCCACCGACGATTTCGCTGATTTCCTGGGTGATCTGAGATTGCCGTTCGCGGTTGGCCATCAGGGTCAGATCCTTGATGAGGTCGTCGGCGTTGTCGGTCGCCGACTTCATGGCGCGTCGGCGCGAAGCCGACTCCGACGCCGCCGCCTCGAGCAACGCGGCGAAGATGCGGGTGGAGATGTACCGCGGCAACAAAGCACCGAAAAGCGTTTCGGCGTCCGGCTCGAAGGAGAACAGCGTCTGCGGGCCGGTGTCCTCCTCGCTGTACTCCACCACCATCGGTGCGATCCGGCGCGCGATCGCCGTCTGCGACAGCATCGACCTGAACTCGGTGAACACGATGTGCAGCTCGTCGACGCCGAGGACGTTGTCGGCTCCGGGATCATCGCCTTCGTCGTCCATACCGGCCGTGAAGGCGTCGACCAACGTCGTCGCGATCTCCTGCGCGTTCTCATAGTCGGGCCGCTCGGAGAAGCCAGTCCACGACTCCTGAATGTCCCAGTTACGGAAGCTGTAGTACCCCAGAGCCTTTCGCCCCACCACATACAGAAGGGGTTCCTTGCCCTCCGAACGGAGTAGCGAGAACAGTTCCTCGGACCGCCGGAAGATGTTCGCGTTGTATGCGCCTGCGAGCCCGCGGTCCGA
Organism: Mycobacterium sp. IS-3022; assembly: GCF_001500065.1. Classification (GTDB taxonomy): domain Bacteria; phylum Actinomycetota; class Actinomycetes; order Mycobacteriales; family Mycobacteriaceae; genus Mycobacterium. The sequence continues at coordinate 168,852 of NZ_LQIN01000003.1, read as the reverse complement.
CGACACCACCAACACGCCGGCCCGCCGAGGGTTCTCGCGCGCGACGAGCAGCGGGTGATCCAGCGCGCTCGCGCTCGCGAGTTCGGTGAGCATGTTGGTGATCTCGCGGTCGTAGGGCCGAGCCGCCTCGACTCGGGCCTGCGCTTTGGCGATCCGCGACGTCGCAATCAGCTCCTGGGCTTTGGTGATCTTCTTGATCGAGCCGGCGGAGCGGATACGGCCGCGCAATTCGCGCAGTGTGGCAGCCATCTGCTTTTCAGGCCTTACTTCTTCTTCGGTGCGGGCTTGCGGACCTTCACCGATTCCTTCTCGACGTCTTCCTCATTCATCGCCTCGACATGCTCGTCGGGCACGACCGAGCTGCCGTCCGTGGTGTCGAAGCCCTTCTTGAAGTCGTTCACGACTTTCTCGAGCTTCTCCTCCAGCTCCTCGGAGAGCTTCTTGCTCTCCCGGATCTCTTTGAGGATTCCCTCCTGCGAGCCCTTCACGTGTTCGAGGAACTCCCGCTCGAACTTCTGAACGTCCTCGACGGGAACCGAATCCAGATGGCCGCGGGTGCCCAGGAAGATCGCCACGACCTGTTCCTCGACCGGCATCGGGCTGTTCTGCGGTTGCTTGAGCAACTCGACGAGCCGCGCGCCGCGGTCCAGCTGCGCCTTCGACGTTTCGTCGAGGTCAGAGGCGAAGGCTGCGAACGATTCGAGTTCGCGGTACTGCGACAGATCCAGGCGCAGTGAACCCGCCACCTCTTTCATGGCCTTGATCTGCGCGGCGCCACCGACACGCGACACCGAGACGCCGACGTTGATCGCCGGGCGCACGCCCTGGTTGAACAGGTCGGTCTCCAGGAAGCACTGACCGTCGGTGATCGAGATGACGTTGGTCGGGATGTAGGCCGAGATGTCGTTGGCCTTGGTCTCGATGATCGGCAGACCGGTCAACGAGCCGCCGCCCAGTTCGTCGGACAGCTTCGCGCACCGCTCCAGCAACCGCGAGTGCAGATAGAACACGTCGCCGGGGTAGGCCTCGCGACCGGGCGGCCGGCGCAGCAGCAGCGAGATGGCACGGTAGGCCTCGGCCTGCTTGGTCAGGTCGTCGAACACGATCAGCACGTGCTTGCCGTCGTACATCCAGTGCTGGGCGATCGACGAGCCGGTGTACGGCGCAAGCCATTTGAAGCCGGCGGAGTCGGATGCCGGTGCGGCGACGATCGTGGTGTAATCCATCGCACCGCCCTCTTCGAGGGTCTGGCGCACGCTGGCGATCGTGGTGCCCTTCTGCCCGATCGCCACGTACACGCAGCGGACCTGGAGGTCGGGGTCGCCGGACTCCCAGTTCTGCCGCTGGTTGAGGATCGTGTCCACGCACACCGCGGTCTTACCGGTCTTGCGGTCGCCGATGATCAGCTGACGCTGGCCGCGACCGATCGGGGTCTGCGAGTCGATCGCCTTGATACCGGTCTGCAACGGTTCACTGACGCCTTGGCGCTGCACCACCGACGGTGCCTGCAGCTCGAGGGCGCGACGTTCGGTGGTCTCGACCTCGCCGCGGCCGTCGATCGGCTGGCCCAGCGGATTGACCACGCGACCGAGGAAGCCATCGCCCACCGGAACCGAGAGAACCTCGCCGGTGCGCTTGACCTGCTGACCCTCTTCGATCTTCTCGAAGTCGCCGAGGATGACGGCGCCGACGCTGTGCTCGTCGAGGTTCAGTGCGACGCCGAGCACGCCACCGGGGAACTCCAGCAGCTCCTGCGTCATGACCGAGGGAAGCCCCTCGACGTGGGCGATACCGTCGCCCGCGTCGATGACGGTGCCGATCTCTTCCCGCTCGGTGTCCGCCTCGAAGCCGGCGACATACTCCTCGATCGCGCCCTGGATCTCGTCCGCCGAGATCGTCAACTCTGCCATGGTTCGTCTTCCTACTTCGTGTGGTGGGTCTTGGGTGGTCGGGTCAGTCGGGTAGGTGGGTCTCGGCCGCCGCCAGCTTCGACGCCAGCGAGCCGTCGATCACCTCGTCGCCAACGGCGATGGTCAAGCCGCCGAGCAACGCGGGGTCCACGGCCAGCTGGATGGACACCGGATGGCCGTAGATGCGGGTGAGCACCTCGGTGAGCCGCTCACTTTGCTCGTCGCTCAGTTCAGCGGCCGCACGAACCTGCGCGACGATTTCGCCGCGCCGGGAAACGGCCAGATTCGCCAGTTCGCGAACGGCCTCGTCGGCGCGATCACCATGCAGCAGGTCGAGCGTCTGGCGCAGCAGATCCGCGGTGTTCTTGTTCGCCTGGCGCCCGAGCACGTTGTTCAGCAAGCCGATTCGGCCATCCAAGGGTGCGGTGTACTCGCTGAGCAGCGTTATCAGCCGCGGCTCGGAATCAAGAATGCGACTGAACCGGAACAGCTGGTCTTCCACATCCTCGATCTGGCCGTCTGCCTCGGCGCGCACCAGCAACGCCAACCTGGCGGCGTGCTGGAGGCCGTGGATGAGATCGCCCGTCGTCGACCAGCGCTGCGACACAGCGGTTTTGAGGATCTCCAACGCGGAGTCGGAGACCTTCCCGGAGAGCAAGCGCTCGATGACCTGGATTTTGGGGTCGGCATTGCTCGACGGGTCGGCAAGATGCCTGGCGAGTACGGCCTCGCGGCGCAACAGTTTCGCCGATGACGTCAGATCGGTCGCCAACTTCGTCAGCGCGTCGGCGTCGAGACCGGAAACGACTCCGTCGAACCGTTCGACCACCTGGGACAATGACTCACGGCTCGCCGCGCGGAGTTTCGCAGTGGCAGCGTTCGAGAACGTCGTCGTCGACGGAGCCATCTCGTCGAGATCGGCGAGGAAGCGGTCAACGGTCGCGGACAGCTCGGAACCATCGGAGACGAAGTCGCGCACGATGTCGCCGGCCCGCTGGACCGATTCCGCGCCTAGGCCCTGCCGTAGCTCGCGAACCAGCTGCTGGCGCAGCAGTTGAACCTGTTGCGCGCCCTGGATTTTGATCCGCTCCAACTCCTGGTCGGCCTGGGCGCGGAGCTGTTCTGCGATCCGCTCGGCATCGTGACGGGCCTCTTCGATCACCGCCGCAGCTTCGGCTTTGGCCTCTTCCAACGCCTTTGCGTGTTCGGTGTCGGCGTCGGCCACCTTCTTCTCGGCCTCGGCATGCTCCTCGAGCTGTCGACGGACGGTCTCCTTCTGGTTGGTCATCATGCGCCGCACCAACGGCACGACGAAACGCCACAGCAGGAACACGATGACCGCGAAGCCGATCAGCTGTCCGATGAATGTCGACATGCGACTACCGCCCCTGACCCGTCGAGACCGGCACTGTCCGAGTGGTCACGTCGACGCCGAGCACGCGGCTCGCCAGGTTCGCTGCCAGCGTTTCGACCGATGCTTGAAGGTCGGTCGTCACCGCCAGTGACTGTCTCGTGAGCTCCTCGTTGGCCTGCTGGAGCAGACCCGATACTTCCGCGTTGGCACGGGTGCGCGCCTCGTCGACGATCTGGCGTCCCTCGGCGCGGGCTTCCTCGCGGACGTTCGTCGCATCGCGGCGCGCGGTCGCCATCACCTCGCGGTAATCGGCCTCGGCGGCAGCCCGCAGTTGGGCTGCCCGCCGATTGTCCTCAATCGTCTTCTGCACCATGGCTTCGCGCTCGCGCAACACCTTGGAGATCGGTGGCACAACCCACTTCGCGATCACGCCGAGCACGATCAGGAAGATGAGCAGCACGAAGAAGAAGGTGCCGTTGGGGATGAGGAAGTTGCTTTGCCCGCCTCCCTCTGCCGCCAACAGAACGACGTTCGAGTCAGCCATGGCCGGCATTAACCCCCGACCGGGGTGGCGAACACGAACAGCGCCATGAACGCCAAGTTGATGAAGTACGCCGCCTCGACCAGACCGACCGTGATGAAGAACGGAGTGAACAGTCGGCCCTGGGCCTCGGGCTGGCGAGCGATGCCGGCGATCAGCGCGTTACCCGCGATGCCGTCACCGATACCGGCGCCGATTGCGCCGCCGGCCATGATCAGTCCACCGCCGATGAGCGCGCCGGCAGCGATAGTGGGATCCATTCCTTATCCTCCTTGGTAACTGGTAGCTGTGCTACCAGGCTGTGGGTCCTGCTGGGTGGGGCGGCTAGTCATGATGCTCGTCGAGCTCCATCGACTGGCTGAAGTACAAGATCGTCAGCAGCGCAAAGATGAACGCCTGGATCGCACCGACGAACAGGTCGAAGCTCTTCCAGATCGCGTTCGGCAGCCACATGATGTACGGCGGGAACAGCGCGATCAGCGCCACCAGGATGCCGCCGGCGAAGATGTTGCCAAAGAGTCGCAGCGACAACGAGATCGGCTTCGCGAGCTCCTCGACGAGGTTGATGGGTGCCAGGATCGCGACGTGGCCCTTGAGTACCCGCCACGGGTGGCCGAGCGGGCCGCGGCGCCAGAAGCCCGCCGCGTGGTAGCAGATGAACACGAACAGTGCGAGCGCGAGCACGAAGTTGATGTCCGAGGCCGGCGGTTTGAGCACCTCGTGAATCGCGCCGGTGGAGTCGGTGTACTGCCACGGGAACACCGACAACCAGTTCGCCACCAGAATGAAAACGAACAACGTCACCGCGAGCGGCAGCACGAACGGTGCGATCTTCATCCCGATCGCGGCCTCGACCTGGTTGCGCGTCTGAACGGTGATCGCTTCCCAGAACAATTGCACGCCACTGGGCACACCGGTCGAGGTGACCTTCGCGCGCAGGTAGAACGCCAGCCCGAGCACGATCACCGCCGCGATGGCCGTCGCCAGCAGCGTGTCGGTGTTCACCGTCAGCCCGAACCAGTGGGCCTCCGTGTGGTGGCCGACCTGGATGCCGGATTCCGCGGCGAGGATTGTGGTCTGACCCGCTTGGCCGGCGACCTCAAGTCCCGTCATTGCTGCGCCCCTTCGATCTCATCAGCTGGGCCTTCCTTGAGCTTCTTCATCACCGGCAGCGCCGTGGAAACAACAAGCAATACCTGGAAGAGCGCCATCCCAAACACCACGCCCAAGCCCTGCGGCCGGAAGACGAACGCGATGGTCAACCCGATGACCGTCATGATCAACAGCCGGGTGGCGGAGTTCAGCGCCATCTTGCGTTTGAGCGGATGCGCCTCGGCGGTGATCGCATCCACCGAGCGCTGCACCAGGACGGCGTTGAGCAAACCCAATCCGAGCCCTGTGCCGAAGAACACGCCGACCATGGGATGGCCGAGCAGAGCGGCCGCCGCGGTCACCAGTCCGGCGAACACCACGCAGATCGCAAGCAGGCGCAATGGCCGAAAGGCAACGGAGGGAAACACCAACGGCGCGTCTTGCGCTGGCGTCGTCACTACTTCACCTCAATCCGCGGTCACGGTGGCTGCCCCGATGATGTGCGTGCGTGGCGCACTGAGCGTATCGGAGGGCGGTTGGCTCGCCGGAATCACCCACGGGGCAGCTCCCTTTGTCGGTCGTTGTTCCGTGTCGATCGGTTCTGCACCGACGACCCGGAGGCCGGCAACCCGCGAGGTTTTTTCGGGTTCTGTTTGCACCCTAACACATGGTGGGAGGCATAAAAGAGGGTCTACTACTTTTCGTCGTACATTTCCTCGAACTGGCCGTTTCGACGGCCCAGAAGAGGGATCAGCGTCACGACGACGGCGACCAGAATCGCCCCCAGCATGACCGCGCCGCTGTAGCGGGGATCGAAGAAAATCGTGCTGGCAGCGCCGAGCGCGACGATGCCCACCCATAGATAGATCAGCAACACCACCCGACGGTGCGAGTGGCCGATCTCCAGCAACCGGTGATGCAGGTGCATCTTGTCCGGGCTGAAGGGGCTCAGACCCGCGCGGGTGCGCCGGATGATGGCCAACAGCATGTCCAGTGCGGGCACGAACATGACCGCCACCACGAGTAGGAACGGCGACAGCAACGCGAACACGTCGCGCACCCCGTACGCCGTCTGCGAGATCGGTCCGGCCGCGGTCGTGGAAGCCGCGGCGAGCATCAGGCCGATGAGCATCGACCCGGAGTCACCCATGAAAATTCTCGCGGGATGGAAGTTGTGCGGCAAAAATCCCAGACACGCGCCGGCGAGCACCACGGAGATGACCGCGGGAGGGTAGAACAACACGTCCCCGCCGTGGTCGCGCAGCAACCCGACGGAGAAGATGCAGATCGCCGACGCGGTGATCAGCCCCAGGCCGGCGGCGAGCCCGTCGAGACCGTCGACGAAGTTCATCGCGTTGACGATCGCGACGGTCAACGCCAACGTCAGCAGGATCGACGACACCTGGTCGAGCACGATGGTGCCCACGCCGCCGATCGGGATGTAGAGGACACTCCACGCCACCCCCATCGTGACGAGCACGCTGGCCGCCGTGATCTGACCGGCGAACTTGGTCAACGCGTCCAGCCCCCAGCGGTCGTCGATCAGGCCGACGACCATGATCAGCCCGCCCGCGACGACGACTGCGGGCATCCCCGACGAATAGACGAATCCGCGCGTCAGCGCCGGCAGCTGCGACGCCAGGAGGACGGCAACCGCGACGCCGATGTACATCGCCAGGCCACCCATTCGGGGCGTCGGCTCGTGATGGACGTCGCGGTCGCGTGGATAGGCAACAGCGCCGAGCCGGCGCGCCAGCACCCTGACCCACCCGGTGGCGAAGTACGTGATGATCGCGGCGGTCAACCCGACCAGTGCGAGCTCCCGGATCGGTACGCCCGCACCGCGATCGTCGAGTGCCAGCAGTGTGTCGGTCGCGTAGACCACCGGTGAACCGTACTGCACCAAACTCACTATCAGCCCGTCAAAGTCGTGGGTTCCACGCCGAGCACGGTCGCGATCGCCTCCGCGGTCACCGGCCCCTGGCGCAGCACCCGCGGATGCGCACCGGTGAGGTCGACGATCGTCGATGCCGCCTGCCGCTCGGACGGCCCGGCATCGAGATAGACCTCGACGAGATCGCCGAGTTGCTCGCGCGCCTCTTCGGCGGTGACGGCCGCGGGCCGACCCGAGATGTTCGCGCTCGACACCGCCATCGGCCCGACTTCGCGCAGGAGTTCGATGGCCACCGGATGCAACGGCATGCGCAGCATCACTGTGCCGTGCGCGTCGCCGAGATCCCAGTGCAGCGACGGTGCCTGGCGCACCACCAGGCTGAGCGCACCCGGCCAGAACGCGCGGATGAGTTCGCGCGCGGTGTGGGGCACGTTGTACACCAGGCCTTCGATCGTGTGCCAGGAGCCGACGAGGACGGGCACCGGCATGTCGCGGCCGCGGCCCTTGGCCGCAAGCAGTGCGGCGACGGCTTCGCTGTCGAACGCGTCGGCGCCGATGCCGTAGACGGTGTCGGTCGGCAACACCACGAGACGACCACCCCTGAGCGCGCTGATCGCCGATGCGACACCGGTCGCGCGCTGGTCGGCGTCGGAGCAGTCGAAAAGTTGGGTCATCGGATCCTCCGGGCCGTCACGAACCGTGGCCGCCCCGCGAGATCGCGCCGAGCGGTGATGTCGTCGAAACGCTGTGTCCGTTCGAAGCTCTCGACGGTCCGCTCCGAGGTCGTGTCGTCGTGTTCGACGGCGGCCAGGCCACCGCTGCGCAACCACCTCGACCCGAGGTCGGCGATCGCATCGATCACCCGCATGCCGTCGGGTCCCCCGAACAACGCGTGTGCCGGATCGTATTCGGCCACTTCAGGTTCCAGCCGGGCGCCGTCGGGAATGTAGGGCGGGTTGGCGACGAGGAGGTCGACCGAACCTTCGAGTTCGGGCAGCAGCCCGGGTTCTGTGACGTCGGCGGAGACGATCTCGACGCCCGTGTCGGCGAGGTTTCGTCGCGCATACTCCAGCGCCGGTTCAGAGTCGTCCACGGCGACGATGCGGGCATCCGGCCACTTGTTCGCCAGCGCAAGCGCCAGCGCACCGCTGCCCGTACACAGGTCGACGATCAGCGGCCGATCGGGAAAACGTTGCGCCAGCACCCATTCCAGCAGCGCCTCGGTTTCCGGGCGCGGGATGAACACGCCGGGGCCGACGCGCACGTCGACCGGGCCGAACGGTGCGGTGCCGATCAGGTGCTGCAGCGGGACCCGTCGGGCACGCCGGGCGACGAGTTCGCCGTACCGCGCGGCGAAGTGAGGACCGGCCTCGACGAGCCGGAGGCGGCCCCGGTCGATGCCCGTGGCGTGGGCGGCCAGCAGTTCGGCGTCGACGCGCGGCGCTGCGACACCCGCCTCGGCCAGCGCCGTCGCCGCGGCGTCGATCAGCTGGCTGAGCCGGGTCATGTTGTCTGCAGTCTCGCTTGCTTGTCGGCGGCGGCCAGCGCGTCGAACAGGTCGTCGAGATCCCCGTCGAGCACCTGGTCGAGGTTGTGCGCCTTGAAGTTGATCCGGTGATCGGCGATCCGGTTCTCCGGGAAGTTGTAGGTGCGGATGCGCTCGCTGCGGTCGACGGTGCGGATCTGGCTGGCCCGGTCGGCGGACGCGTCGGCCTGCGCCTGTTCCTCGGCCACTGCCTGCAGGCGCGCGGCGAGCACCTGCATCGCGCGGGCTTTGTTCTGCAACTGCGACCGCTCGTTCTGACAGGTGACGACGATGCCCGTGGGCAGGTGGGTGATGCGCACGGCGGAGTCGGTGGTGTTGACGCCCTGACCGCCCTTGCCCGAGGAGCGGTAGACATCGATGCGCAGATCCGACTCGTCGATCTGTACCTCCTCGACCTCTTCGGGCTCTGGATAGACGAGCACGCCGGCCGCCGAGGTGTGCACCCGGCCCTGCGACTCCGTGACCGGAACCCGCTGCACGCGGTGCACGCCGCCTTCGAACTTCAGCCGCGACCACACGCCGTCGGCCGTATCGCCCTTGCTGCGGATGGACAGCGTGGCGTCTTTGTAGCCGCCGAGGTCGGAGAAGGTCTCGTCGAGCACGGTCACAGTCCAGCCGTGACGCTCGGCGTAGCGGATGTACATCCTGGCCAAATCGGCGGCGAACAGCGCGGACTCCTCGCCGCCCTCCCCCGACTTCACCTCGAGCACGATGTCGTCGGGGTCGTGAGGGTCACGGGGCGCCAGCAGGTCGGTCAGATGCGAGTCCAGTTGCTCGACCGTGGCCGACAGCTCGTCGACCTCGCCGGCGAACGACGGGTCATCGGCGGCCAACTCCCGGGCGGCTTCCAGGTCACCGCGGGCGGCCTCCAGCTTGCGGTACGTCGCGACGATCGGTGACACCTGCGCGAACCGCCTGCCCACTTTGCGTGCCCGGCCGGCGTCGGAATGCAGGTTCGGATCGCTGAGTTGGCGCTCGAGGTCGGCATGCTCGGCCAGCAGCGCATCGATCTTCGGCGCGGTGTCCGTCATGTCGACCTCCTCTTCGTGGCTTTCCGCGAACGCAAACCGACGCCCGGCCTGGCCGCTGAAGCGGCAGATCGGGCGCCGGAAGGAAAGCTATTTGTCGTTTGCGCTCTTGTCGGCCGCCTTGCGCTTTCCGTAGCGCTTCTCGAAGCGGGCCACGCGGCCGCCGCTGTCGAGGATCTTCTGCTTGCCGGTGTAGAAGGGGTGGCACTGCGAGCAGACCTCGACATGGATCTGTCCGCTCTGCTTGGTGCTCCGCGTGGTGAACGTGTTGCCACAGCCGCAGATCACGGTGGTCTCGACGTAGTCAGGGTGGATACCCGATTTCATGGTTTCCTCTTCGATCGTGGCCCCGGGTCGCCCCTCCGTGCTGGAGGTGACGGGCGTGAACCGGAACCGAGGGTCGGCGGTCCATTATGCCAGCTCAACCGCCAAGTGCCTAAACGCGTGCGCAACGGCGGGTATTCCGCTTCAGCCTGGGATCAGGGCGAACTTGCTGCCGTCGCGCCGCCACAGCGTCCTACCATCCGGCGCGGCCCCCCGCGCGATCAATTCGCGCTTGAGGATCTTGTTGGTCGCGGTGCTGGGCAGGTCGTCGGCGATCCATACATAGCGCGGCCACGCTTTGGGCGAGAGATCCCGCTGGGCCGCCAGGAACTCCTCGAACGTTCCCGGGTCGAGTTCGGCGCCGTCCTGCAGCACGAGGGCTGCCATCACCTGGTCACCGACGATTTCGTCGGGCACCGGGTAGACCGCGACCCGGTTGATCGCCGATAGCCGCAGCAGTATCCGCTCGATGGGTGCCGTCGCGAGGTTCTCACCGTCGACCCGCATCCAGTCGGCCGTGCGGCCGGCCAGATAGATGTAGCCGTCGGCGTCGCGGTACGCCAGGTCACCCGACCAGTACATGCCGTGGCGCATCCGCTCATCGGTGGCGTCGCGGTCGTTGTAGTAGCCGCAGAACAGGCCGCTGCCGTCGGTGTTGACCAGTTCGCCCACCGCGACATCGGCGTTGGTCAGCGCACCGTTCTCGTCGAACTCGGCCACCGGGCACTCGGTCACCGTCTCGCTGTTGTAGATCGCGACACCCGGGAAGCCCTGTCCGATCGAGCCTTTCGGCGTGTCCGGGGTGCGGGTGATGATCACCGCGTTCTCGGTCGAGCCGAACCCGTCGTCGACGGTGACGCCGAAGCGTCTGCTGAACTCCTCGATGTCGCGGTCGGTGGCCTCGTTGCCGAACGCGACGCGCAGCGGGTTGTCGCGGTCGTCGGGTTGCTCGGGCGTGGCCAGCACGTAGGCCAGCGGCTTGCCCACGTAGTTCATGTACGTGACGCCGTAGCGTCGGATATCGGCCAGGAATCCGGACGCGGAGAACTTGGCGGGCACCATCGCGGCTCCGGCAACCAGGGCGGGCGCCCAGCCACCCACGACGGCGTTGGAGTGGAACATCGGCATCGAGAGGTAGCAGGTGTCCCGGTCGGTGAGTTCGAACCGTTCGACCAGCGCGTTGCCGGCGAACAGCGGCATCATGTTGGCGACCTGAACCGCCTTGGGGTCACCGCTGGTACCGGAGGTGAAGATCATCATGAACGTGTCGTCGACAGCGACTTTTCGATGCGGGACGAAAGCGGGCGCACCGGCCAGGAAATCGGCCCACCCGGCGCTGGATGTGTCGAGCACCGTGACGCCGGGCAGTTCCAGCCCGTCGAGCAGAGGGCGATGGTCGGCGTCGGTGATCAAGAACTGGCAGTCCACCTTGAGGATGTCGCGGGCCAAAGCATCTCCGCGGCGGGTGGTGTTGATGCCGCATACGACATAGCCGCCGAGTGCCGCCGCCGCGAGTGCGGTCAGCATGTCCGGAGTGTTGCCCAGGAGCACCCCGACGTGCAGGGGGCGGCTCTGGTCGGCGGCTCCGATGAGGGCGGCGGCCTGCACCTTCGCCTCGGCTACGTACTGCCGGTAGGTCCACGTGCGGCCGTCGTACCTCACCGCAACGGTGTCGCAGTCGGCGCGCTCGTTCAGCAGCTGCTGAAGTGTGTCCGCCATGGCTCACCTCTCACCGTGAACAGATTTCCAATTGTGTCTACCATGGCACAATGCTCCGATCGGCCCACTCGAGGGCGAGACTAACCGAGGAGTCCAGCGGGTGACGAGCGGCACCGCCACCAAGAACGTTCGCGATCGGCTGATCGACGCGGCCGAAACCTGTCTGCGCGCCAAGGGAATTCGATCGACCACCGTGTCAGAGGTGGCCGAGGTGGCCGGCGTTTCCCGCGGCTGGTTGTACCGCCATTTCCCCGACAAGGTGTCGCTGCTGGGCGCGGCGATCGTGCGCTTGAACGACGCCTACTGGTCCGAGGCGCACGCGATGCTCGAGCGCGTCGAGGGCCTGGACCGACAGCTCGCGGCGGGTGTCCTCCACGGCCGCACCGCCTACGACGACCCGGGCGCGCTGCTGATGAAGCTGCGGGTCGACGAGCCCGAGGAGTTCGCGGCCTGCGCCGGAGCGGGAGTGCAGGGCCTGGTGCCCGACCTCGCCGAATTCTGGTCCCGGTACCTGATCGCCGCGCGCGAAGGCGGCGAGATCCATCCCGATACCGACATCGCCGAAGCCTCGGAATGGCTTGCTCGCGTGTTGATTTCGCTTGCGACGGTACCGGGGAACACGCTTGATCCCGGCGATGCCGACGCGGTGCTGCGGCACCTGCGCCGCTACGTCATGCCGGGGTTGCGCGCGGACCCCGCCGTGTGATTTCGGTGTAGTTTGTCGCGCTCACCGCTACCAACTACACCGAAATCGCCGTGGGGCGCCCGACGAGCACCAGGAGGATGTCGCGGATCGGCGCCTCGACGAGGCGGCCCTCGCCGACGCGGAAATCGGCGTCGACCGCCGCGAGTTCCACGCCGCGCAGGCGCCGTTGTGCGTGGAACGGAAAACCCGTCGTCCACACTCGTTTCGCCGCTACGACCGCAGCGTCGACAGGCATGGGTCGGTCGATGCCGAGGGGCACCGCGATGTCCTGAGTGTGGACCAGCACATCCATCAACGGATCGACTTCGCTGGTGCCGGGCGGACGTTTACGTGAGCCGCGCATGTCGCGCAGCGCGGCGGTGAGCTCACTGGCGGATCTGTTGTCCTGCAAGGCGGCTCGGTAGATCATGGCGTTGAACCGGAAGCCGGACCGGAGCAACTCGACCAACATCTTCGACTTCGGCAATTGGGAATGCGTGAGGTGCGCGGCGACCTCCCGCACGGTCCAGCCCTCGCACAGCGACGGTGTCGACCATTGCTGGGGCTCGAGACCGTCCAGCATGTCGGCCAGGTTCACCCGCTGCTCGTCGATGTGCCGCCAAACGGTATTCGAATCCACCACCGCCTCCTCAGTTAGTCAGGTCTCCTGACAATATAGTCAGGGAACCATACTAAAATCAATGGCGTGACTGACTGGGTGAGCACGGCGACGTTGATGTTCATCGGCCATCGTGCTGCCGAGGCGCGCGTGATGGAGGCATTGGCCGCAGCGGGTGCTGACGACATCACGATGGCGCAGTCGAGGCTCATGCAGCGCCTCGATCTGCGGCACGTGAATTCGAACGGAATGCGGCTGACCGACCTGGCCGAGCAGGCACGCGTGACCAAGCAGACCGCCGGAGCACTGATCGACCAACTGGAGCGGTCCGGCTATGTGGTACGCACGGCCGACCCTACGGACGCGCGCGCCCGACTCGTCACGCTGAGCGACAAGGGCATGGCGGTGTGCCGGACGGCAGGCGCCGAGATAGCCAAGGTCGAGGACGAGTGGCGGTCGTTTCTCGGTGAGCGCAGATTCCAGCAGATGCGCGAGGCGCTCACAGCGCTGCGAGAGATCACCGACCCCTACCGCTGAGGTGTGATTCGGTGCGCTAGTGATCGCTGAGCGATCGATTGAGCACCGAAATCACTGACTCAGTCGGCGTCCGCGGAGCCCGGAGCGGTCTTGGAGACCTGCACCAGGAACTCGTAGTTGTTCTTGGTCTTGCGCAGCTGGCTCATCAACAGGTCGATGGCCTGATGCGGGTCCAGACCGGACAGCACCCGGCGCAGCTTGTGCACGACCGCGAATTCATCCGACGACAGCAGCAACTCGTCCTTGCGGGTGCCGGACGGGTTGACGTCGACGGCTGGGAAGACGCGCCGCTCGGCGATCTTGCGGTCGAGCTTGAGCTCGGCGTTACCCGTGCCCTTGAACTCCTCGAAGATCACCGTGTCGCCGGTCGAGCCGGTTTCCACCATGGCGGTGGCGACGATGGTCAGGGAGCCGCCCTCCTCGATGTTGCGCGCCGCTCCGAGGAACCGCTTCGGCGGGTACAGGGCGGTCGAGTCCACACCGCCGGACAGGATGCGACCGGAAGCCGGGGACGCGTTGTTGTACGCGCGACCGAGTCGGGTGATCGAGTCCAGCAGCACCACGACGTCCTTGCCCTGCTCGACGAGGCGCTTGGCGCGTTCGATCGCCAGCTCGGCGGCCTGCGTGTGATCGGACGGCGGCCGGTCGAAGGTCGATGCGATCACCTCGCCCTTGACCGAGCGCTGCATGTCGGTCACCTCTTCCGGACGCTCGTCGACCAGCACCACCATCAGGTGGCATTCCGGGTTGTTCGTGGTGATCGCGTTGGCGATGTCCTGAAGGATCGTGGTCTTACCGGCCTTCGGCGGCGACACGATCAGCGCTCGCTGCCCCTTGCCGATCGGCATGATCAGATCGATGACGCGGGTCGTCAGCCGCTCCGGTGTGGTCTCCAGGCGCAGCCGCTGATTGGGATAGAGCGGGGTCAGCTTGTTGAAGTCCGGCCGCTTCTTGGCTTCCTCGACGGGCTTGCCGTTGATGGTGTCGAGCCGGACCAGCGGATTGAACTTCTGCCGCGGATTTTGACCGCCGCCTTCACCTTCTTTGGGCACCCGCACGGCACCGGTCACGGCGTCACCGCGGCGCAGCCCGTTCTTGCGCACCATGTTCATGGAGACGTACACGTCGTTGGGCCCGGCCAGGTATCCCGACGTGCGGACGAACGCGTAGTTGTCGAGCACGTCGAGGATGCCCGCGACGGGCTGAACGACGTCGTCCTCGCGCAGTTCGGTGTCGCGGTCGCCACCGCCCTCGCCGCCACCGCGCTCGCGGCGCCTGCGGTCGCGGAACCGGCGACCCCGGCGGCCACCACGGCCCTCGCCGTCGTCATCGGCATTGCCGCCGCGGTTCTGGCCGCCCTGCTGCTGATCGCCTTGCTGCTGATCGCTGGACTTGGTGTCCGTCTTGTTGGTCTGTTCGTTCTTCTGTTCGTTCTTCTGCCGGCCGCCGTCGTCGCCCGTCTTGGCCTCCTGAACGGCGTCGTCGGACTGGCCGTCGGCACCGCCGGGCGCACCGGTCCCCCGCGTGGCACCACGACGCTCGCGGCGTCGGGGCTGTTCTTGGTCGGTATTCGACTCGCGATCGCCGGCCTCCGCGGGCTTCGCTTCTGTGGCGACTGGCGCATCTTTGGCGGCGGGCGGCTCGGCGGCGGGCGTCTGGGAGCCCTGTCCGCGGCCGCGGCCGTTCGCCTCTCCGCGGCGTTCGCGGATCGCGGCGACCAACTCGCCTTTTCGCATACCGGAAGCGCCCTCGACGCCGATTTCCTTGGCCAGTGCGCGCAGTTCGGGCAGGACCATGGTGGAAAGCGAGCTGGCGCGGTTACCGGACGCGACGTCTGCCGTCGGTGCGGTTTCCGCGCCGGGCGCGGCGTTCGGTTCGTCCGCTGCCGCAGTAGTTGAAGTGTCTGAACTCACGGTGTTTGGCAGCTCACCGTTGTCGCTGCTGCCCCCAGCCGTGATGAGGTCCGTTTCAGTCACGGATTTCCTTTCTTTCCCTCGCAGAACGAGTCATGCGGGGGTTCGGTGCGAACAGTTGATCCACTGAACGCATGGGCCCCACCATTGCCCCTGCAACGGTGATGACCTGGCGTCGCCGGTTTGCGGCGAACCGTCAATCCACGAGTAGCCCCAGAGGGAAATGAGTGGTGTCCTAGTGTCGGCGCAGGTAGAGACGCTGCGATTGCCGGACGACAGCGAGAATATCCCGCATCGCGACGGGAAGCAAGAAAGACATGTGCGTCGTGTTGCTCCTGTGACCCCTGCTGTGCGGCACCGTCAACGACGTACGGCGGCCCCGGCCGTCCATCGGACGCCGTCGCCGATGCGCATTTCGCTGACGGTGAACCCGTTCGCGGCGCCGTACTCCAAGGCTTCTACGGGCAACTCCGACGAAGTGCTCAATGCGAGCACCGACGGGCCGGCCCCGGACAACACCGCTGCCACCCCACAACGTCGCAATACGCGTAGGTATTCCGCCGAGGTGGGCATCGCCCCCGCCCGTTGCGGCTGGTGCAGCACATCCTCGGTGGCCGACATCAGCAGATCTGGCCGCTCGGTGAGCGCGACCACCAAGAGCGCCGCCCTGCTCACGTTGAACCGCGCATCGGTGTGGCTGACCTTTTCCGGCAGCAATACGCGCGTCTCGGCGGTCGACGATCGCTCGGGAGGGATCGCGGTGAACAGACGGATGTCGGGGTGTATGCGGATCGGCGCGGCCGCGAAGCGCGGCGCTGGCTCGTCGGCGTCGGCCCAGGACACCACGCCGCCACCCAACACGGCTGCGGAGGCGTTGTCGGGATGGCCCTCGAATTCCGAGGACAGTTGGATGAGTTCCCGCTCCGCCAGCGGACTCGAACCAGCCTGTACCGCAAGGCCGTTGACGACGGACAGTCCCCCGACCACGGCCGCTGCGGACGATCCCAGCCCTCGCGAGTGCGGAATGTCGTTGCGACACCACACCGTCATCCCGGGCACGCTGATGTCGAGCGCCTGCAAACCGCGCTTGATGGCCCGCACCACGAGATGGGTGTCGTCCAGCGGCACATGACCTGCGCCCTCGCCCTCGACTTCGATGACGAGGCCGGAATCGGTTGTCTCCACGACGATCTCGTCGTAGAGACTCAACGCGAGGCCGAGGCTGTCGAAACCCGGACCGAGGTTGGCACTGGACGCGGCCACCACGGAGGTGGCCGTCAGCGCGGGCGGCAGAACACGGGTCACTGGCTAAACCAATCCCAGCTGCTCGACCACGGCAACAGGATCCACGGGCACCGCGATGACCGTCGGCATGCCCTTCAAGGCGGTGTCGGGGTCCTTGAGCCCGTTGCCGGTCACCGTGCACACGACGGTCGAACCCTTGGCCACCCAACCGTCCTCGATCGACTTGAGCAGACCGGCGATGCTGGCCGCCGATGCGGGTTCGACGAACACGCCCTCGGTCCGCGCGACCAGGTGGTACGCCGCGAGGATCTCGTCGTCGGTGGCGGCCAGGAACCGACCGCCGGACTGTTGCTGCGCCGCCACCGCGGTGTCCCATGATGCGGGCGAACCGATCCGGATCGCGGTCGCGATTGTCTCTGGTCTGCTGACCGGTTCGCCGAGCACGAGTGGCGCCGCACCGGCGGCTTGCGTGCCCAGCATGCGGGGAAGCCGATCCGAGATCCCGTCGCGGTGGTACTCGGTGTAGCCCTTCCAGTAGGCGGTGATGTTGCCCGCGTTGCCGACCGGTAGCGAGTGCACGTCGGGTGCGGCGCCGAGGGCGTCGACGATTTCGAAAGCCGCGGTCTTCTGTCCTTCGATGCGGTACGGGTTGACCGAGTTGACCAGTGACACCGTCGGGAAGTCGGCAGTGAGCTTGCGCGCCAGCTCCAAACAGTCGTCGAAGTTGCCGTCGACCTGGATGATCTTGGCGCCGTGCATGACCGCCTGCGCCAACTTGCCCATCGCGATCTTGCCCTGCGGCACCAGCACCGCGCAGGTGATACCCGCCCTGGCCGCATAGGCGGCGGCCGACGCCGAGGTGTTGCCCGTCGATGCGCACAGCACCGCTTTTTGGCCGCGCGACACCGCCTCAGTGACCGCCACGGTCATGCCGCGATCCTTGAACGAGCCGGTGGGGTTCAGGCCCTCGACCTTCAGATGCACTGTGCAGCCGGTGTATTCGGAGAGCCGCGGCGCCGGCAGCAGCGGAGTGCCGCCCTCGCGAAGCGTGACCGGCGTCCAGCCGTTCTCGATCGGCAGCCGATCGCGATAAGCGGCGATCAGGCCGGGCCAAGGCTGGTGCACTGCCGACGACGGTACGGTACTCATTCGCTGGTTCCCTCCATGCGGAGCACGCTGTTGATGCTCTGCACCACATCGAGATCCGCCAACGCCGCCACGGTCTCCGACAGCGCCGCGTCGGTGGCCTGATGGGTCACCACGACGATGCGTGCCCCGCAACGCTGACCGCCCTCGTCCACCATGCCCTCCTGGCGCACCTCGGCGATGCTGACATCCCGTTTGCCGAATTCGGCTGCTACAGCGGACAACACGCCGGCCCGATCGGCGACGTTCATGTTCACGTAATAGCGGGTCGGAATGAATCCGATCGGTGCGATCGGCAACTTGGCGTACTTCGATTCGCGCGGCCCGCGGCCGCCCTGCACCCGGTTACGGGCCGCCATCACGAGATCGCCCATCACCGCCGACGCGGTGGGCGCACCGCCGGCTCCCTGCCCGTAGAACATCAGTCGCCCGGCGGCCTCGGCTTCGACCACCACCGCGTTGAAGGCGCCGTTCACGGCGGCGAGCGGATGTTCCAACGGCACCAGCGCCGGGTACACCCGCGCCGAAACTCGTTGCTGTCCTTCGTCGCCGGTGAGTCGTTCGCAGATGGCCAGCAGCTTGATGGTGCAGCCGAGCGCTTTTGCGGATTCGAAATCGTCGGTGCTGACCTTGGTGATGCCTTCGCGGTACACGTCGTCGGCGGTCACCCGGGTGTGGAAGGCGATCGAGGCGAGAATCGCTGCCTTGGCCGCGGCGTCGTATCCCTCGACGTCGGCAGTCGGGTCGGCCTCGGCGTACCCAAGGGCGCTCGCGTCGGCCAGCGCACTGGCGTAATCGGCGCCGGTGCCGTCCATCTCCGAGAGGATGTAGTTGGTGGTGCCGTTGACGATGCCCGCGACCCGCACCACGGAATCCCCCGCCAGCGACTGGGTCAGCGGGCGGATGACGGGGATCGCACCGGCCACCGCGGCTTCGAAATACAGGTCGACCCGCGCGGTTTCGGCCGCCTGCGCCAATTCGCCGGTGGACACCGCCATCAACGCCTTGTTGGCGGTGACCACGGACTTGCCCTGCTCCAACGCGGACAAAATGGCCTTGCGCGCCGGCTCGACTGGTCCCATCAACTCGACGACGATGTCGACGTCGTCGCGGGAGACGAGTTCTTCGACGTTGTCGGTGAGCATGTCGACGGGGACCCCACGGTCGTCGGCCACCCGGCGGACACCGACGCCGCGCAGCACCAGTGGGGCGCCGATGCGGGCGGCCAGGTCGTCGGCGCTCTCCTCGATGATGCGCGCCACCTGGCTGCCGACATTGCCCAAACCGAGCAACGCTACGCCGACGGGCTTGTCGGGGTCGGTCATGGTTACCTCACTTCCAGACTCAGCAGATCGTCGACCGTCTCCCGGCGCAAGATCAGGCGGGCCCGCCCATCGCGCACGGCCACCACAGCGGGACGGCCGATCAGGTTGTAACGGCTCGACATCGAATAGCAGTAAGCGCCGGTAGCCGCGACGCCCAAGAGGTCGCCGGCCTCGATGTCATCGGGCACCCAGGTATCCCGCACCACGATGTCGCCGCTCTCGCAATGCTTTCCGACGACGCGGGCGAGTGCCGGCGCGGCGTCGGTGACGCGCGAGACCAGTCGGACGTCATACTCCGCACCGTAGAGTGACGTGCGGATGTTGTCGCTCATTCCACCGTCCACGCTGACGTAGCGGCGATGCGCGGTCGGGCTGACGGCGACATCCTTGACGGTGCCGACCTCATACAGCGTGATCGTACCGGGGCCGGCGATGGCCCGACCCGGTTCGACCACCAGCCGCGGTGCGGGCAGGCCGACGGCAGCCGATTCGTGGCGCACGATCGCCTCGAGCTTGGCCGCGAGGTCGGCGATCGGCGGCGGATCGTCCTGCGGCAGATACGAGATGCCCAGGCCGCCACCGAGGTCGACGATGGACATCTGGGCCGTCTTGTCGACGCCGAACTCGGCGACCACATCTCGCAGAAGGCCGATCACGCGGTGCGCGGCGATCTCGAAACCGGCGACGTCGAAGATCTGTGATCCGATGTGGCTGTGCAGGCCTTTCAGGCGCAGGTGGTCGGTTTCGAAGACCCGCCGCACGGCATCCATCGCCGCACCGCTGGCCAGTGACAACCCGAACTTCTGGTCCTCGTGCGCGGTGGAGATGAACTCGTGGGTGTGGGCCTCGACGCCGACGGTGACGCGGATCAGGACGTCCTGTACGACGCCGGCGGCGCCGGCGATCGCGTCGAGCCGCTCGATCTCGGTCACCGAGTCGACCACCACGTGCTCGATTCCTGCCTCGACCGCGGCGGTCAACTCGGCGATCGATTTGTTGTTGCCGTGCAAGGCGATTCGCGCGGCGGGGAAGTCGCCGTACAGGGCGACGGCCATCTCGCCACCGCTGGCCACGTCGAGCGAGAGGCCCTCTTCGGCGATCCAGCGGGCGACTTCGGTGCACATGAACGCCTTGGCGGCGTACCGCACGTTCTCGCCGCCACCGAACGCAGCGGCGATCTCGCGGCAGCGCGAACGGAAGTCGTCCTCGTCGACCACGAACGTCGGCGTGCCGAATTCCGCGGCGATGTCGCTGACTGGCACGCCGCCGATCGACACGACGCCGTCGCCGTTCCGAACGGTGCTGCGCGGCCAGACGTTCGGCGCCAGCAGCAGCAGTTCGGCAGGCGACTGCGGGCGCGGCGGAGCACCGCCGTGGTGTACCTCTTCGGCATGCCGGGGGCCGGCGGGATGGGCGATCACATGCGCTCCGGAGCCGTGACGCCGAGCATGCCCAGCCCGTTCGCGATCACCTGGCGAGTGGCCTGACACAGTGCCAGGCGCGCGGCGTGCAGTTCGTTCGGTGCCTCGTCGCCTTGGGGTAGCACTCGGCAGGAGTCGTAGAACCGGTGGTAGTCACCGGCCAGATCCTCGAGGTAGCGCGAGATGCGGTGCGGTTCACGCAGCGACGCAGCGGTTTTGAGCACCCGGGGGAACTCCCCGAGGTTGCGGATCAGCGTGCCTTCCTTGTCGTGGTTCAGCAGCTGAAGGTTCGCGGTGTCGGCCACGACGCCCAGTTCGGCGGCATTGCGGGCCAGAGCGGAAAGTCGGGCGTGCGCGTATTGCACGTAGTAGACCGGGTTTTCGTTGGATGCCGATGACCACAGTTCGAGGTCGATGTCGATCGGGCTGTCGACCGAGGAGCGGATCAGCGAGTAGCGGGCGGCATCGACGCCGATGGCCTCGACCAGATCGTCGAGCGTGATCACCGTGCCCGCCCGCTTGCTCATCCGGACCGGTTGACCCTCGCGGACCAGGTTGACCATCTGGCCGATCAGCACCTCGACCGTGGCCGGGTCCTCCCCCAGCGCAGCCGCGACCGCCTTGAGCCGTGCGATGTAGCCGTGATGGTCGGCGCCGAGCATGTAGATACACAGGTCGAATCCGCGCTCGCGCTTGTCGAGGTAGTAGGCGATGTCGGCGGCAATGTAGGCCGGTGCACCGTCGCGCTTGATGACGACGCGGTCCTTGTCGTCACCGAAGTCGGTGGTGCGCAACCAGATTGCGTCATCCTTCTCATAGATGCTGCCGGCGTCGCGAAGGCGTGCGATGGCCTGCTCGACGCGGCCGGAGGTGTGCATCGAATCTTCATGCGTGTAGACGTCGAAGTCGGTGCCGAAGTCGTGCAGGGACTGCTTGATGTGGGTGAACATCAGGTCGACGCCGATGGCGCGGAACGTCTCCCGCATCTCGGCGTCGGGCAGAGAGAGCGCGTCGGGTTCCTTGGCGAGCACAGCGGCGGCGATGTCCTTGATGTAGTCGCCGGCGTAGCCGTCGTCGGGAGTCGGTTCGCCCTTGGCCGCTGCGATCAGCGAGTTGGTGAACCGGTCGATCTGCGCGCCGTGGTCGTTGAAGTAGTACTCGCGTACGACTCGGGCGCCCTGGGTGGACAACAGCCTGCCGAGCGCGTCGCCGACCGCGGCCCACCTGGTGCCGCCGATGTGTATCGGGCCGGTGGGGTTGGCCGAGACGAACTCGAGGTTGATGTGCTGACCGCCGAGCGCATCGGAGTGGCCGTAGTCAGCCCCGGCCGCCAGGACGTCGGTCACGATGACGTTCTGCGCCGACGCCTCGAGGCGCAGGTTGACGAAGCCCGGGCCGGCGACGTCGGCGGCGGCGATGCCGTCTTGGTCGGCCAGCGCGGTGGCCAGCCAGCCGGCCAGCTCCCGCGGGTTGGCGCCGACCTTCTTGCCGACCTGAAGCGCCAAGTTGGTGGCATAGTCGCCGTGGTCGGGGTTGCGCGGACGTTCGACGGTGACCGTTTCCGGCAGCGCTGACGCGTCGAGTCCATGCTCGGCCAGCACCGCGGCGGCGGTGGTCTTGAGCAGGTCGGCCAGATCGGCGGGGGTCACGAGGGTCCATCCTATGGTCTTCGGTGGTCAGCCCCCGAATCCGTTCCCGGTGCTCTGGATGCGTTAGGCTGTGCAGGCCCATCGGCGCCGCTTCTTGTGCGCCCCCGTAGCTCAGGGGATAGAGCGTCTGCCTCCGGAGCAGAAGGCCGCAGGTTCGAATCCTGCCGGGGGCACTCTTAAAAATACCTCTGACGTGCAGCTACGCACCGTCACTCCCCCACGACTGTGAGCACCGGGCGTCCCGTTGTCACACCCGATGTCACAACTGTTCCGAGAATGCCCGCGGCGTCCTTCAACGCGTCGTCCTGGCTGTGTGCGTACAGGCGTGCCGTGGTCGATGCGTCGGCATGCCCGATCCACTTGGCGATCACCGCGAGGGGTACGCCTCGGAGGTGCATTGCTGTCGCAGCTGTGTGGCGCGCATCGTGCAACCGGATCGGTCGAACGCCGGCCGCCTTCGTCATCTTGCGCCACATTCGCGTGAGCGAATCGGGCGTGTACGGCTCCCCCACTTCGTTCACCGCGACGTAGGACGACGACGAAACACGCTGAGCGCGTCTCAGCACGCCCAACAGCACGTCGTCGAGCGGTAACGTGCGACGTGACGATGAGGTCTTCGTGGGGCCCTCAAGGACGGTGCCCGCGCCAGCTTGAACGCGGTTGTTGCGGATCGTCAGCGTCTGGGCGGTGAAGTCGACGTCGGACCATCGCAGCCCGGCGAGTTCACCACGACGCAGACCCGACAGCGCGAGGTACCAGACGTGGCCAATCCGGTCGTTGTCGGCATAGCGAAGCACCTGTTGAATCTCGGCGGGCGTGTACGTCTGCATCTCTGTCCGGACGCGCTGCACTTTCTTCATTCCCGCCGCTGGGTTGTGATTGAGGTCCCGTCGCTCGATGGCGTAGTCGAGAACAGCGCGCCACGCGTCCACGCCCTTGTTCAGCGACCGCGAGGACCAGGCACGCCGCACGCGCTTGCCGCCCGGTGTGGGCAGCACGCCTCCCTTTCTGAGGTCCGTGAGCAACCGGTCGAGATGTGCGCGGGTCAGTTGTTGGGCGGGCAAGTCGCCGTGTCGTTCGCGTAGTGGCGCGAGGCTGAAGCGATACGCGTTGAGCGTTGTGGGACGGGCGTTGTGCAGCGAGTCGAGCCAGTCGGCGCACAGCTCCTCGACGGTGACTGCCTTGCGCGGGACGTAGGTGTGGGTCGCCACGTCGTGCTGGATCGACGTGAGGGCATCGCGAGCCTCTCGTTCAGTGGCGTAGCGCTTGCGACTCTGTCGCCGTCGTCCGGTGATCGGATCGACGCCAACCGAAGTGATGACCTCGTACCGGGTCTCCCCCGTGCGCGTCGTGCGCTTCTTGATCTGCGGGGGTAGCTGTTGCCTAGCCATCGTTGACCACCCATCCCTTGTTGCGTGCGAAACGCTCGGCCATCGAGCGTGTCTGTCGTGCGTTATCCCGTTCAATCTCGTTGTCGCTCATGCCGTATCGCTCGTACTGGTCACGTGCAGCACGCAAATCGAACAGCATCCGCATGTCCTCGTCGTCGTAGCCCGAGAAGGCGAGCGCGGCATCGCCAGACGTACTGTCCACACCCGGATAGGCCTGCACAGGACTATCAACGAGGTCGGGGTAGATCAGTCGAAGGGGCGGCACCCCAAGCGCTTTGGCCAGCACGATCAGCTCGGGCACATCGACTGACTTCTTGCGGCCGTTCTCGATGTTGGCGATGGTGTCACGCGTGATCGGGAAGCCCAGGCGCGCAGTCTCATCCGCGATCACCTGAGCGGACCTGTCCCCGCGTGCGGCCTTGATCGCCCGCGCTATGCGTGCGTTCACATCATCCCTCCAAGAGGGCGGTTTCGTGTCGATCATTGTGTTAGTTTATCACAATCTTGCTTAATATTGCGTAGTTCATGCTGATTGCGTACATTCGACGGTGAAAGCAAACACATTGTGACAAATCTACACAGGAAGGATTGCAATGGCCGTCGACCGTCTACTCAGCCGTGCGCAAGTCCAGAAAGTCCTCGGCGTCGGGCCGACGAAGCTGTACTACCTCACGCAGAGCGGTGAACTGCGCAGCGTCAGCGTCGGACGCCTCCGTAAGTACCGAGAATCCGACGTGAACGCGTACATCGAGAGCCTCCGCGAATGACCGGACGAACCGGGCGAGGCGTCAAACGCACAGTCCCCAAGGGCAAGAAGGCGAGGGACTCAACCATTCCCACACAGAACAAGACCGAGCGAGACGCCGTGCTCGACAAATTGAAAGGCAAGAAATGACCAAGGCCGAACAGATCCGCGCAGCTGAACTCCTGCTTCGTGTGGCCAAGCCGTTAGTCCACGTGGTGGGCCGCATGGCGCGTCCGTTGCACCGAGTCGACACCATCGTCACGTGCCTGTACCTCGACCTCGAAGACTGGGTGAAGGACAACAAATGACGTCCGAAGAGGAAGCCATCATGGAGGACTTTCGGAAATGGGATCCGACGCCTCCGACGATAGATCAAGCGATGAGCCGCACATGGTCGGCGAAAGTTCCAGACGGCTACGAAAGGGTCGCTGGGCCTTGGTTCATCGCCTGGGACTTGTCGGACATCGGAATCGACGCCCCGCCCCTCAAGCCGGTGCCATGCAGGAAGTGCGGCGAGGTTTCTCAACCGCACGCCCGTTGCGAGTTCCAGTACGAGGGCGCGGCCGGTGTTCCGACCAAACGAGGCTGGCACGTCGGCATCAGCCTCTTCGTCTACATATGCCCCGAGCATGGATTCTTCGTCAACGAGGCCCAAGAACGCGGCTACGAGGATGACGGTCGCCGCAGGAACGGGCATCGGATGACGATCTCATGAGCACGACCGAAGTCTCAGTTCTGTTGAAGGGCAACGAGCTGCCCCAGTGCGTGACGTGCTGTGCGCCCATAACCTCGTCGCACTCGCAGTACTACACGAACGGGGACTACGTGTTCTCCCGTCATGTCCTCGAATGCGACAACGGGCACATGCAAGTGCTGGTGGCACCTGTCGAGCGTCTAGACGCCGAATGGCGCGACTTACTCAACGCGTCGGACGAATGATGCACGTTCGCATCATGCGGACGTCTGAAGCGACCTCAGCGCCTGCAATAACACCCTGAATAACAGCCAACGTGCCCATGTCTGAATTGCGTGGGGATGCTTGGTAGAAAACACATTCTTGCACGTCAATTCCGCTGTTAATGAATGGGAGACCGCCATCGTTACGATTAGCGGCATGAATAGGAGATGCAGATATGGCTGACGGTAAACCCGGTCGACCGCGTCGATTAGATCTAGATCCTGAGCGTCGCGAGTTCCTCGACAAAAAGAACGAACGTCGCCGGCGTCGCCGGTTAGACCCAGAATACAAGGCGAAAGAGAATGCGCGTGCAGTGGCGCAACGGGCACGACGCAAGGCTGAAAATGGCAAGGGGAAATGACCGTAGGACGCCAGACCTGCGGATCAACGAACTATCGCCAGAGAAATGTAAAGGCCCGACGACGTTTTCCTACGACACAGACGGAAAGCTGGTTGCCCACACAAGGCCTGTGCCTGAGTTCCGCTTGAAACGGGCTCGACGCATCCTCTGGGAATGCAAGCAACAGCCTGAATGGGCACGCACGCAGGCCGCGTTCTACCGGCACCCGTCCTTGAAGAACGTGCCGTACCAGGTGCTGAAGCAGCTCGTGAGAGAAAGCGAGGGCCGGTGATGCCGCCCCAGAAACTGAGACAGGTGGGCGAGCGACAGCGCGCCAATCCACTGCTCCAGCCATTCGACGTACCGAAGCTGTTGGAGAAAGGCGTCCCGCCCGTCCGATGGCACGGGGTTCCAGGACTGTTCCTCAAGGGCTATCAAGGGGCATTCAACGGGTCTTCGGAATCTGGCAAGACGCTTCTCAAAATGGACCTGTCAGTGCACATGACCGCTGGGATCATGCCGATTGGGCTCCCAGGTGTCCCTGAGGCCGACGAACTCGACGACGACGTGCGACTGCTCTACATCGACTGGGAGAATCCTCCCAGGCTCACGCTGCAACGCTTCGGGTTGATCTTCAAGGATCTGGTCGACAATCGAGGCGAAGACTTTGACGCGGCACGGATATTCGAGAAGCGCTTGTTCTATCGACCGTTCCCGAACATCGACGCGCTCAACACACCTGAAGGCGCGGGTCGAATTCTCGACTTCATCGAGACCAAGCGGATCAACTTCGTCATAGTCGACACGCTGTCCAAGGCAACCGAAGGCGACGAGAACAACTCCGGCCCGTACACCGAGCTCGCTAACAACCTCCTCAAAGACTTTCGTGCTCAGGGCATCACGTCCGTCTGGGGCGATCACTTAGGACACGCGGATAAGCGTGCTCGCGGGTCGTCAGCGAAGAAGGACAACTGGGACTTCGGTTGGAATGTCGATGCCAAGAAACGCAATCGAGATAGCGGCATCACTGAGATCAAGCTGGTTTCCGATGCGAAGAACCGCTCGGGTGACTTGCCATCGGAACTGTGGGTGACGCGGCATGGAAAGCCTTTGCCGTATATCCGGCACGAGTGGGAAGGCGCGACAGAGCCCGATGATGGAACGAAGATCATCGACATGGGGAAGGAGCCGCCGCAGTCCGTCCGGGTGAAGCAACTACTGCGCGAGCATCAGGAGTATGTGCTGACGCTTACGCATCGAGGCAAGCCGAGCGTCAAGCAGATCCGTGACTGGCTCAAGGGCGAGCACAGGATCACGCTCCGACAGACGACGGTCGATGGCTTGATTAAAGAAACCGGATACATCAAGGAGCGCCTGTTCGATGACGACATCTGAGGTAATCCGGCACCTGATCCGGCGCAATGACCGGATTACCTCCGGATCACCTGGCGGATCACCTGATCCGCAAACACCGGATCACCTCGGATCACCTCGGATCGCCTCAACGTCGAATAGGCGCTTCACGTGCGGTTTGATCTGATCCGGCGACGTAATCCGCTTTGATTCAACAGCAAAGTCGAGGTTTGACCTGATCCGGACGTACGTGATTGTACGAAGTACATCACACGACGGACAGGGCACCTGGGCGAAAACCTAGGAGTAAGCAAATGACTGACAAGTGCATCTCGGGACGCCACAACTACGAGCATCCCGGCACGTCGTGCGACGACATGGACGAGCACCTGCGCGTCATGCGCGAGGTGGCATTGGGCAAGACGTCGATCGTGAGTCACGTCGGGCCGTCCTCGGTGTGGGACGAAAACGGAGACCCTGTACCGGACGCGGTAATTCCTGACGGCATCGACTCATCCGGTGCAGGCGTATACGCGAGCGGCGCAATCGGTACGGCGCACGGTGACGACGACGAAGACGCGTAGGCAGCGCTGAGGTCGACGCTGCGCGCCTCATGAACGTGTGACGTGACAACCGTTGCAGCACAATACATCAGACGCGTACGGCGCACTGAGCGCCGGATCGCCGAGGGGTTGAACCTCGAATTGCGTTCGATTAACGTCAGCGGCACGCCGCTGCTCGGTTAGCAGCACGTCGGACGCGACGTAAAAAACGGTTGTGCCGACGGGCCTTGTACGGAGTCGAACCGGACTATGTAAACGGGAAAATCGAATATCGCTGATTTCTTTCCCACGGAGCGACGCGCGCCTCGCTCATGACCCGCACAAGATGTGCGCCTGGCGATGGGAACCAATAGACACTCACCGAGCGCTGACGACTCGTCCCGCTCAAACACATTGAAAGACTGAGGAAATGACCAGTTTCATAACTAACAACTCGCCCAAGGCATGGGCGATGGACGTGCAGGGCATTGCACCCGAGCACGTCATCCCGCAGGCACTCGTTCTGCAGTGCACGACCAAGGGAGGCGAGGTCCACGGCGATGCTCCGATGGTGCGTGTGCCTCGGATCAAGATCCTCGACGCGGGTTTCGTGCCCGAGGGCCAGGACATTCCCGAGAGTGACCCCGAACTCGGCGAGATCCTGATTAAGACGGGG
Organism: Mycobacterium sp. IS-3022; assembly: GCF_001500065.1. Lineage (GTDB taxonomy): Bacteria > Actinomycetota > Actinomycetes > Mycobacteriales > Mycobacteriaceae > Mycobacterium. The sequence goes on along the minus strand of NZ_LQIN01000003.1, from coordinate 140,899 downwards.
ACCGTCGCGGAACTCATCAAGGTCTCGCGAGATCAGTTGTCGCAGGACTCGGCGCAGGGTCTCATTTCTCATGAGATGCGGCGCTCGATGATCTACAAGGCGGACACGGCGTTTCTGACGCAGCCTGCACCTGTAGCGCCGGCGGAGTTTCCCCCTGCCGGGATCCTGTCGTCCGCGACGGACGCTGGACCTCTGTCGGGCTCGCTCGATGCACTGATCGACAGTTTCGCAGCCATCGAGGCTCTGCCCGGGGGTGTGGTGACGCACATCCTCGCGCATCCCACGGCGTATGCGACGCTGCGCCAGATCAAGAAGTCGACGGGGTCTAACGAGCCCTTGCTCGGTGCGGGCACGCAGGCGGGCGAGAAGTCGCTGCTTGGTGTGCCGGTTCTGACGACGAACGCCTTGCCGTCTGACGGTGTGCTGGCGCTCGACAAGAACTACATCGTGTCGGCGTACACCAACCTGGAACTCGCACGGTCGGACGATTACTACTTCAACTCGATCTCCGTCGCGCTGAGGGCGAGCTTCAGGTTTGGTGCGGGGCTCATCGACCCGCAGGCCGCGCAGTACCTCGAAGTCGAGTAGGTAGCTGTCCTGTTTCCGGAGTTTTCTTCGCGGCTTTCGCCGGAACAGGCAACGAGCAGGTGCAGTCGTAGGCCGATGTGGCGTGCTGCTCGAACAATTGAATAGGAAGGTCTCGGGTACGTGATCGCCTGGCAGCGCATGTATCCGGGGCCTTCCCCGAACTTGAACCTCGTGCTGCACTGACTGGCACCAGTGCGCCGACGTCGAAGGGCAATGTGTTCGTTTCCTTCTTCCTTGACGAATGCATTGCCCTTCTTCGTAGCAACATGAGACGTAGCACCAGATACTCACGCACGCGCTGCACGAGTAGGTTGGAACATGCTGTGCCACGGCAGAATTCACGTATCTCGCTGTTGGGTTGTGATGCGAAGTCTTATAAAATCGAAGCATGACGATGAACACCACGACCGCGTTCCTGATGTCTGACGACGAGGAATCTGACCCCAACGAATACTTCGCCATGACGGGCGACATCGACACCGCACGCGAAGCCCTCGAAGAAATGTTGGGCGACGACTTCTACGTGACGACGCCTGTGTGGACATTGCTCGATGGCATTGACCCTGATCCCAACGTGCGCGTGTACAACGTGTCCGACCTCGCCATCGTGTACGTCGCATAACACACACCCACATACGAAACGCCTGCGCTCGAAACAGCGTGGGCCTTTCTGCTGGACGCTCAGTCGTAACGTGTGCGCATGGGTATGACCAAGCATCAGCACAGGCGGCGTAAACCTCAGAGCCGCAACGTAAGTACAGGTCGAATGCAAGGACGCGGATGGTTAGCAATTCGTGCGCACATTCTCAAACGCGACGATGGGCAGTGCCAGGACCGTGACTGGGGATGCGAGGGCGAGGCCGTCGAGGTACACCACATAGTGCCTATCGAATTGGGTGGCACGAACGACGACGACAACCTGATCAGCCTGTGTGCACCATGCCACCAGCGACGCACAGCTGAGCAGCAACAGGAACGTCAGGCCCGCAAGAAGGCAGCGACCAAGGAAGCACGTCGCCGCAATCATCCCGGCAGGAAAGACCGGCACGACCCAGCGTGAGTTTGTGAGTGTGTGCGTGAGGATGACCCCTGCGGGGGACACCCCACCCTGCGCTTTCGGACACCGTAGAGGCTTTGACGCTCGGACTGCGTACAAGTTGCGAAAGTTTAATTCAAAAGGCTTCGTATATGCGCGATTCCGGCTACCACCTCGCCATATGCGCTTTCAAACTCGCTATTGCACCCTCGAATTAAGCGCGGTATACGCGCGTGTGGGCAAGCGCTGGCCCTGTGCGTCCCCGTGGGCGTCCGCGCGTTACGTCACGTGCGATCACTCGCGAACGTATGCGTTGGGCGTCAGCGTGCGAGTCAGGTGCGCAAGATGAGGCACCTTCCGATGCTGTTGCTACTTCGGCGACTTCTTGTTGATGTTGGGGATTCGGTTGAGTAGTTCAGAGACGTAACCCAAAGCTTCGTTGAGACCAGGTGCGTACCCACTGGGGTGAGCACATTCGTTACGTTTCGACAGCAAGCCATGCAGGCCTTTCGTTTCCGGCTTCGTCAGGAGCTTGACGTCTCGTGCCACGTCGAGCATCTGCGCCTCGGGAACGTTCTCCCTCAGGTCATCTAGCGTCGTCCAGTTGGACCACTTCGGACGTGCGGTGTGGACGGCAACCAAATTGTCCGATGCAAGCTTCTCTTGCAGGAAATCGACGAACGCCGCCCACGCCATGACAATGGCGGCCCTGTAAAGCTTGGCTTCCATAGCTCGCATCGCTTCGTTGAGAAGCTCAGTCTGCTTGAGGTTCAGAATTGTGATCTGCTTGCGCGTTTCGTTAAGCGTGACGACCCGAGAGGGCGCAGCTTCTTGCGTCGAAAGGAGGACGTGGGCTGCCCGTTCGAAGTTCGAAGCCCGGCGCCGAAACTCCTCAACCCCCAGGGTCACTCGGGATCCGGAAAGAGATGAGTTTTCATGGCTTTGAAGAACGCTTCAAAGGTCTGCTCATCCGCTCCCTCGGGGAGGGTCAGTTGCACATTTATGTTTACTGTCAGACCATTGGCAGCCGTTGGGGTGCGGGCGAGCACGGTCGGACTCGGCGCACTGGCGACCTGCGAGGCCCCATTAGTGGCCGCCCCAGTTTCTTGATCGTTGCTTGCCGACGCCACAGAGCCATCGGAGGAAAATTCGGCCTCGGCCACGAGCGCTTTGAATGTCGCGACCATTTTGTCGACCACAGCCTTGCCGGACTTCGTACTTGTGCTGAATACGTGAGCTAGGTCTGTGTTGGGCTGGTCGTGAGCGTCAGGGTAGACGGCATAGAGGTCCTGGTAACCGGTCTTGATCGCGCGCCCAAGCACTTCCTTGTGGTCGCGTCCTCGGTATTCACTCCAGGCAGGAGTAGGTGCGCTAGCGGCGTCAATGAAACCGATGTAGCGCAGGACTCTGAGCATTGTGGTGTCGTTGCCCCCATTGAAACCCATGCTCTTCAGCCAAGCGGTGTTGGCCTTCGGCGGAATGCCGGTTTCCCGAATCTTCTTCAGCAGCAAAGACAACTTGCCCGTCGTTGTGGTGTATGTGGGTTCGTCGTCCGCCATATCCCCTCCTACATGCTGCCTTGGTGAACAAACGACCTTACCGCGTAGTGCGGCGCAAATTAGCTAGTGACAGGCCGTGACACTCTAGAAAACAGACCCCCAGTCCGCGACTGAGGGCCCGTTTAGCGTGGGGCGTTACGAGGCGTCAGCGACGGGTTCGTCGGCCTTTTCGGCTGCGGCTTTCGCTTCAGCCTTGGCGGCACGTGCGGCGGTGCGGTCGGCGAGCCACTTGGGGTAGGCCTTCTTGATCGCGGCGACGTTCGCCTTCGTGAACACGTACGACTTGCCGTCACGCGACGACAGGCCTTCACCGGCGGCGCGCAGGAACACGCGCAGTTCCTTCGCGGTGATGCCCAGGGCTTCGGCGACGTCCTTCGAGGAGAGGTTCGCGGGTGCGGTCATGATGTGCTCCGTTCGTTGTCGATTGCATAGCTTGCCTAAGCAATGTAAGACACGAAGCGCGCGCGTCCATAAGAGTTGGTCGTTCGCGCAGGTCAACGCCCTCGATGTCACACACGATGTCACAAGTCATGCGTGAAACGGTGCGACGGGCGGCGATGGTCGGTGATGCAGAAAGGCCAGGTAGACAGTCTTTTCATGACAGCGCGTGAACCTCGGTGAACGTGCCTGCGCTGCCTCCGGAGCAGAAGGCCGCAGGTTCGAATCCTGCCGGGGGCACTTTCAAAATCACCCGCTGACTGGCCTTTGGCTATTCGTCTCGGCGCCGACCGCACCAGTGTCAGCTAGGACTACGCCGATTTGCAGGCCAGTTGCAGCCGTTCGAGGCGCCGCACCAGGAGGCTCGGCAGCCACCGGCCTACCTCAGCCGCTTCGATCGTCGCCGTGCGCTCAAGGAGCTGACCGAGCACGATCCGAGCCTCCAACCGAGCGAGCGCCGCTCCGACGCAGAAGTGCGCGCCCTTGCCGAATGAGATGTGGTTCTTTCCGGCCGGCCTGTCCAGTCGAAATTCGTCGGGATTGTCGAACTGCGCCGGATCGCGGTTGGCCGCTCCCCACAACAGCAGAAGGCGCGAATCCGCTGGAAGATCCACTCCACACAGCGTGGTGTCGTTGACGACGTGACGGTAGTGGCCCCGAAACGGCGGCTCGTACCGCAATACCTCTTCGAGGAACGCGCCGAGCAGCTCCGGTTGCTCGCGCACGCGCTCTTGGATACCCGGTCGAGTCGCCAAAACCCAAGCCGCAGAACCGATCAACGACGCCGTCGATTCGCCACCCGCACTGAACAGGATGATCATCATCGCCTGCGCGGTCAACTCTTCGTACTCACCCGATGCGCACGCCATGGCCAAATCGCCCAGCAGGTTGTCCTGCGGGTCGGCGGCGGCTTGCCGGAACTGGTCGGTGATGTAGGCCGCAAGTTCCATCACGGCGTTGCCGGCAGCGGTGAGTTGATCTTGGCTGACAAGTCCCTCGACCACCTGCGTCGCCGAATATCCCCATCGCACGAGCTTGTCGATGTCGGCATCCGGGACACCGATGATGCGCCCCACGACCATCATCGGCAGTCGATTTGCCATCGCGCTCATCCATTCGATGCGCCCGTCCTTCAGATGGGCGTTCCAAAGCCGCTCGGCTGTTTCGGCGATGAACGGCTCGAAGGCACGGATACGTTTGGCCGCCAACTGCGGAAGCAACGCTTTCCTGTGCACCGCGTGTGCGGGCTCGTCGGCGGTGGCCAGCACGTGGCTCTTTCCGCCCAACCCTTCCATCTCGAAGGTGCCCACTTCGCCGCCGGGCTGATACGTCATCGTCGCGGTGAGGTTCGACGAGAAGTCGTCGGGTCGAGCGACGGCGTCGTTGACCGCATCCCAGCTGCTCACCGCGTAAAACCCGGAATCGCCGATCTGATGCACCGGTGCTGCGGCCAACATTCGCCGGTAGAGAGGGTAGGGATCTTGGATGTACTCGTCATCGAACAACTCGATGCCCAGCTGACCATCGCGCGACGTCATTTCTCCACGCTGATCGGCGTCGACAACGCGCGTCAACCAGCTCTGGGAAAGTTGATACCCCTGCCACGGCCGTCGCGCGGCGGCCGTCTCACGGTGCACGCTGGACCGGCGTCGACGCTGAAATCTGCGGACGAATTTGTCTCAACCCTGAGACGATATGACTTTGGGGATTCGAGAGGACGATCAGCGTGGTCCGAGACGATTGGCTCCTTGGCGGCGAGCGCCGTACGGCTGCCGCAGACCGCATCTATGCCGCGGCCACCGACCTCGTCCTGCGCGACGGTCTACAAGCCTTCGACATGGACGCCTTGGCCGCACGAGTGCACTGTTCGCGGGCGACTATCTATCGCTACGCCGGGGGCAAAGCCCAGATCCGCGACGCCGTTCTACTCCGCCTGGCGGCCCGCATCGTCGACTCGGTCCGACGCGCCGTAGAAAACTTGAGTGGCGCGGAGCGAGTGGTAACGGCAATCACGGTCGCACTCGAACACATTCGATCGGACCCGATGCGCCAAATGATGATCGGGTTGAGTGCCGGTCGTGATCTGACCGAGCTTCCTTCGTCGCCGGTGCTGGGCCGTCTGGCCGCCGACCTCACCGGCATAACCGACGAAGACCCGCAGGCGGCTCAATGGATCGTTCGCGTCGTCATGTCGCTGGCCGTCTGGCCGATCGGCGACAACGACGTGGAACACCAGTTGGTGCGGCGTTTCATTGCGCCGGCATTCAACTGACGGATCGCTTCCTGCCCGCTACTCGGAAGTGCGTGAATACTGACAGCCTGCAGACTCGGGGTCTCCGACCTCGAACGGGGCCGGCGGTGAGGAAACCTCGCCCCAGCACTCCTCCTGTTCGAGATCCATGTTGTCGTCGTACGTTCCAGAGTCTGGGACAAGATCAGCGGCGGCGACAGACGTGAACCCACCGAGAACGAAGCTGACTGACATCCCACAGACAGCGCCGAATTTTTTGATATCGAAAATTTGCTCGGTCACGGGACATCCCTCCCCGAATGGAACACCGAGAGACCTGGAATTCTAGTTCAGCCACGCGTGTGTCGCACGCCGAGGGAAGTAGATACGCGCTCTGAGCCGTTTGCTGACGCCCTAACGGAGCCCCGCCGCTGAGGTAGACGCCCGCTCCGCTACACAGGCAGACTGGTCCCGGTCTCCTTCTCGGCGAACTCCCACAGCCTTCTGGCGTCGTCGTAGTCGCAGGCAACGGCTGCCCGGCCGCTCAACGTCGGCCCGCCCTTCAGCCCGTATCTGCTGTCGATCCCCACGTAACTGCCGGGCGGAATCGGTTCGGTGATGCAGTACAGCGTCGGCGCGGCGCCCGCGTCGGCGTCGTTGGCGAGCACGCCGGCCACCGCCTTGGCCACCGAATGGAAGGCGGCCATCACCCGGGTGTCCGACACGTTGGTCAGGTTCGACGCGACCCACCCCGGATGTGTCAGATAGCTGGTGATCGGTGAACCGGCCTCGCGCAGCCGCCGGTCGAGTTCAAGGCCCCACAGCATCACCGCCAACTTCGAGCGCGCATAGGCTGGATAGGCCGACCACTTGCGCGACCGCAGATGCGGGTCGTCGAACGCGATGGTCGCCGCCCTGTGCGCATCGGAGCCGACGTTGATGATCTTGTCCCGCACCCGGTCGAACATCAGGTTGGTCAACGCGAACGGGCCCAAGAAGTTGGTGCCGAGCGTCATCTCGAAGCCGTCGACGGTTTCGCTTCGGCTCTGGGCGACCAAGCCCGCGTTGTTGATCAGGATGTCGACGTCACCATCGAACAAGTCGGGAAAAGCCCGGACCGACGACTGATCGGCGAGGTCGAGCTTGACCACGGATGTGTCTCCGCCCATCTCCGCCGCACGTTGCGCGCCCAGTTCGAGGTTGCGAACCGCGAGAACCACGTGAGCGCCCGCACCCGCCAGGGTCCGCGCCGTCGCAAGGCCGACGCCGTTGGTCGCGCCGGTGACGATGATCCGCTTGCCGCTCAGATTGCCGAGCCGGCTCGGCGACCAATTCATAGTCACAACGGCACACTAGCGACGGCCGCGTCGCACCGAATCGTTGACATGACACTTTGCGACTGGTTGTCTACCGCTCGATGAGCGACGCCGCCCGCGAGATCGAGAATCTGGTGTACGCCTACGCCGAGCGGATCGACGCGGGCGACCTGGACGGCGTGGCAGCGCTGTTCGCCCACGGCCGCATCTACGGGGTGGAGGACGGCCCCCCGGAAACCGTGTTCGAAGGGACAGCGCGGGTCCGGCAGATGTACGAGATGGCAACGCGCATCCACGACGACGGCACCCCGAAGACCAAACACTTCACCACCAATGTGCGGATATCCGTCGACGAGGACGCCGGCACCGCCCGCGGCAGCGCGTACTACTGCGTCACCCAGGCGACACCCGAGCTGCCGCTGCAGGTCATCGTGACCGGCCACTACCGCGACACCTTCCACCGCATCGATGGCGCGTGGTGGTTCGACAGCCGCACCATGTATGTCGACCAAGTCGGCGACACCAGCGCGCACCTGAAGTTCTGATCCCGTGCGACATCCCTTCGACGCTGCCGGGCTGATGGCCGCCGCGCAGCAGAAGGAAGGCCTCGAGGATTGGGGGCCGCTGCCTTTCATCGAACCGCTGGCGGTGCTCGCCGACAGCTACGCCGGCGCCGATCTCAACGACATCGGCGTACACATCCTGCGCTCGGGCGTGATCCACAGCCTGCGGATGCGGTTGCGCGCCCAAGAGTGGATCCGGCGGCATCCAGAGATCACCGAGGAGGTCATCAGCGCGCCGATCGTGGTGGTCGGCATGATGCGCAGCGGTACCACGCTGCTGCAGCGCCTGTTGGCCGCCGACGACCGGTTCTACTGCGCCTACGGCTGGGAAGTCGTCGAGGTCGCCCCGAAACTGGGTTACGACTTCGCCGACGGCGAGGATCCGCGGATCGCCATCAGCGAGAGGCGCGAAGCGACGTCGCGCGAGCACGCACCGGAGTTGTTCTCGATCCATCCGATGTATGCGCGCGAACCCGAGGAGGAGATCGTCTTCCTCTCCGACGCGTTCCTGTCGCATGTGCCCGAGTCGGGAGCACACGTTCCCGCGTACCGGTCGTGGATCGACGGGCAGGACTTCACCCCGGCCTACGACTACCTGCACCGCATGCTGCAGTTCCTGCAATGGCAGAAGCGCCAGGCCGGCCTGACAGCGCACCGCTGGGTGCTGAAATCGCCCGCCCACCTTGGCTATCTGGACACGTTGCGGGCTCGCTTCCCCGACCTGCACATCGTGCACATGCACCGGGACCCGAAGGAAACCATCCCGTCGGGTGCGAGCCTCAACGCGACGCTTCACGCGATGCACGCCGACCGGGTGGACCGCCACCGCGTCGGCGCGGAATGGCTGCAGCGCATGGGATGGACCAACGACCGCGCCATGGCGACCCGGTCCCGATGGAGCGACGAGTCGGTGCGGTGCACCGACATCGAATTCGCCGACGCTGTCGTCGATCCGATCGCTCAGGTGTCGCGGGTCTACGACGCGATCGATGTGCCACTGACTGCCCGCGCAAAGGCAGCGATGCGCCGGTGGCTGACCGACCGGCCGCGGGAGCCCACCCGGCCGCCCTACTCGGCATCGGACTACGGCCTCAGCGACGATCAGATCGACGAGCGGTTCGCGGCCTACAACGACCGGTTCCGTTGCGGCGCAACCCAGGAAAGGACGCGATGACCGAATTCACCGGCGATCCCGTTGCGACGGCCTCGCAGCACGAACAGGAACTGGCGGCACTCGAGCTCACGAACCACCCGACGGTCAAGGCGGCGTACCGCAGCGTCGCCGAAACCTGGCTCGGGCGGGCCAAGCCCTCCGACGCCATGCGCGGGCGCTTTGACGACGCCTTCGCCGAGGTGATGTTCTCCGCCGCAGTGTGGTCCTCCAACCAGGACAAGCTGCGCCCGAACGTCAGCTGCATCACCCGGCTGGCGCACCCCGTGGACGGCCGCTCGATACCCGGGTCACGTTGGGGCATCGACAATCCCGACAGCGTCTACCGCGTCATCCCCATCTCCGGCGACGAACGCTACGAGATCCACGGCCGCGTCGGCAAGAACCGGATGACCGAGAACTACTTCACGCTGTGGGACGCCGACATGGGCACCGTCGCGGTGCTCAACGGCCGCACCATGGAGGTCGAAGCCGACGGCTCGTTCACCATCACTGTCGACTCCCGACCCGCCGACGGCAGGCCCAACCACGTGCAGACCACCCCCGAGGCACACGAGTTCTACATCCGCGACGTCCTGTTGCACTGGGACCGCGATGACCCGAATCACCTTGCGGTGCAACGGCTGGGCGGTCCGCCGACTGACGTTTCCCAACCGGCCCGAACCGTTGACGAGCAGGCCGATGCCACCGCGGCGATGATGGCCCACTTCGCGAACTTCACCGGGAAGCTCAGCCACGGCATCTACAAGATGCCGCCGAACCATTTCAACCTCGCATGGTCCGCTGACCGGGTCGGCGCGATGCGCAACCAGGTCTACGTGATGGGCCGGTTCGACCTGAATCCCGGCGAGGCCTTCGTCGTGGACGTCAGCGACGGCGGCGCCGAGTACTTCACCGTCCCGCTGAGCAACATCTGGGGCACCACGCTCGACATCGTCGACCGCACCGGCAGCCTCAACAAGGCCCAGTCGGTGCCGAACGAGGACGGCACCTACACCTATGTCATCGCCCCGACCGATCCCGGTGTCGCCAACTGGATCGACTCCGACGGTCTGACCGAGGGCATTCTCACGTTGCGGATGGCCGAGTTCGGCGACGAGGGGCCGAAGCCGGACCTAGGAGCCAGCGGCCGGGTCGTCGCACTCGACAACCTGGAGAGGGACGTGCCGACGCTGCGCCGGGTGTCGGCCGCAGAACGCGCCACCGAACTGGCGGACCGCCGGACCGCCTATCTGCGCCGGCTACCGGAAGGAACACTGTAGATGGCCCGCTGGCTGATCACCGGTTGCTCGACCGGCATCGGACGCGAGATCGCCGCTGCTGCCCTCCGAGCGGGCCACTCGGTGGTGGTGACCGCGCGTCGCACCGAGACGGTGGCCGACTTCGCCGAGACCTTCGGTGACCGCGCGGCGGTCGTCGCGCTCGACGTGACGGACAAGGCCCAGATCACCGCCGCGGTCGAGAAAGCGACCGAGGCGTTCGGGGGCATAGATGTTCTGGTCAACAACGCCGGACACGGGTACCTGTCCGCCGTCGAGGAGGGCGAGGACGAGAAGGTCCGCAAGCTGTTCGACACCAATTACTTCGGCGTCGTCGACACCATCAAGGCCGTATTACCCCAGATGCGCGCCCGCCACTTGGGCCACATCATCAACATCTCGTCGATGACGGGTCTGGTGGCCAATCCGCCGAACGCGTACTACTCGTCGACGAAGTTCGCCCTCGAAGCGTTGACCGAGGCCCTCGCCCAAGAGGTCAAGCCATTCGGCATCCGGGTGACCGCGATCGAACCCGGTGCGTTCCGCACCGACTGGGCGGCCCGCTCGATGTGGGAATCGACGACCCCGATCACCGACTACGACGAGAACGTCGGCGCCCGCAAGACCATGATCAAGGAGTTCGCCAACCACCTCCCCGGCGACCCCCGCAAAGTCGCCGAGGCGGTGTTGATGGTGAGCATGCTCGATGAACCGCCGCTGCGGCTACTGCTCGGCCGCGACGCGCTCAAGGCGGTCCGAGACAAGCTGGCCGCGTTCTCGGCCTCGATCGACGAATGGGAAGCCGTCACGAAGGATGTGAACTTCCCTAAGGACGCCGCTGCGGGGTCGTGAGGCTTACTTGAGGCTCAGTGGCCCCATTTCCACGGCTTGTCCCAGTGGCCTGGCGGTGGCACACCCGGAATGTGAGAGATGTGGCCCGGCGACGGGACGAAGTGGCCCGGTGACGGCGGGTCCCACCACCACCAATCGTCGTCGGCGACCGCCTGACCTGCGCCAATACCGACAGACGTGATCCCTAACGCCCCGGCCATCACGGCCCCGGCTGCGATCCTCTTCAGTGTTGTCATCGTCATCGTGAATTCCTCTCGGCTGACTACCTCGCCGCTTCCAAACGCTTGCCGTTGCGTCCAACACGACAAGGCGCTCACGACTTCCCCGACAGTTCCATCGTGCCACCCTGCCGCCCGACCGGCCACCCGCCCCCCGGCCGCTACCGGGTGAACTCCTTCGCCACCTCGGCGACCCTGCGCACCTGGTCGATGTCCGAGCTGGTCGGGATGAGGTGGATCTCGTCGGTGCCGACGTCTTCGAAGCGGTGCAGCACGTCGAGCAGCTCGTTCTCGCCGCCCGCCCATCCCGTCGTGGGCGCCATCGCGTCGACGACGTCGGCGGGGATCCAGTTCATGTAGCGCCGCAGATGCCGATGCATCTGTGCGCGCGGCCCGTCGCCGTGGCCGAGCGCGAACCAGAACGAGGTCGCCAGGTGTGGCGGGGGCTTACCCGCCTGCGCCCATGCGGTGCGGGCGACGTCGAACAGGTCATTCTGCCGGTCGACGTCGAGATCGAGCGTCGTACCCGCCAGCCCATCTGCCCACTGCGCAGCGCTACGAACCGTTTTCGGGCCGATCGTGCCGACCAGCAACGTCGGCCCGCCAGGCTGCACAGGCCGCGGGCCGACGGGGATGACGGATTCGGTGATCTTCTCGCCTGCCCAGACCCGCCGCATCACCGCGACGCGGTCGGCCATCCCCCGGATTGTTTGCGTAGCCGGGTCCGCGCCGACCGCGCGGTAGTCCTCGGCCCTGCCGCCGACGCCGAGACCGACGGTCAACCTCCCTCCGCAGAGCATGTCACCGGTGGCCAGCGCCTTGGCCAGCATGACGGGGTCGTGCAGTTGTGGGACCACGACCGTCGTCACCAACCGAACCCGATCGGTCCACGCGGCGAGCGCGCCGAGAAGCGTGAGGGTTTCCGGATTGTCGAACGCAATGCGCTCACCCCAACACAGTGACGAGAACGGCCCGTCGTCGATCGTCCGCGCCCACGCCTTGAGCGTGTCGGCGTCGAGGTTGGGTTCCATCACCGGCATCGTCATCCCGATCTGCACGACGGCGATTCTGGCACGGCTGGCAGCATGAGGGGCATGGCGATCACCACCACGTCCATCGCGCACATCCGCCTGACCGTCACCGACATCGAACGGTCGCGCGAGTTCTACGAAGCCGTGTTCGGCTGGCGCGTCCTGTTCGAGCTACCCGAAGGCGCCGACGCGGCCACCCGCGACGCGCTGAGGTTTTTGTGCGGCGGCGTCATCTACGACCTCGGCGGCATGCTGGTGGGTTTGCGGCCCGCGGCCACCGACCGCTTCGACGAGGACCGCACCGGACTCGACCACCTCGCGTTCCGCCTGCTCAGCAAGGACGAACTGGATTCCGCCGCACGGCATCTCGACGAGGTCGGCGTCGCCCATGAACCGATCAAGGACATCGGGCCCTCCTACATCCTCGAGTTTCGCGACCCGGACAACATCGCGCTGGAGTTGACCGCCCCGAAGTGACGTCAGACCAGGGTGCCCATGATGTCGGCCACCGATCCGGACCTGGCTTTCCGGAAACCGGTTCCGGCCCACACGTTCACACCGTGCGGATCGCCGGCGCGGACGGCCGCCGCGCGCAGCGGGCTGGTCAGATAGTGCACCTCGGGGTAGCCGAGCGGCGCCTCGGCCTCGTGCTCGTCGATGAACCGGTTGCGCAGTCCGCGCGCGTAACGTCCCGAGAACGCTTTCGTCACAGCGGTTTCGGTGAACTCTCCGTCTTGCAGCGCACCACGGTGCACGGCGCTGCTGCCCGCCTCATCGGCGAGCAGGAACGCGGTTCCGAGTTGCGCGGCCACCGCGCCCGCGCGCCGCACGCGGGCGACGTCCTCGGCGGTCATCAGGCCTCCGGCCGCGACGACGGGCACGTCGACGCTTTCGATCAGCGAAGCCAGCAGTGCGTCCAAGGGGACATCCGACGGCCGCGCGATCGGGTCGAAGGTGCCGCGGTGCCCGCCGGCCGCCGGTCCCTGCACGGCCACCGCATCCACGCCGCGCGCGACCGCCTGCTGCGCCTCGGCCAGCGTGGTCACCGTGCCGACCGTGGTGACACCCGCCGCGCGCAACCGCCGGATCTCGTCGGCGCTGGGCAGACCGAAGGTGAACGACGCCACCGCGGGCCGCATGTCGAGCAGCACGTCGAGTTTGGCGGCCCATGCATCGTCGTCGAACCGCGGCTCACCGAGCGTGGTGCCGTAGCGTTCAGCGTCGCGGGTCAGCGCTTCCGAGTAGCGTGCGATCGCTTCCGCAGCGCCCGCACTGGGTTGTGGCACAAAGAGATTGGCGCCCACCGGGCCGGACGCCAGCCGCTGCGCGGCGTCGAGACGCTCGGCGAACACCTCGGCGGTCAGATAACCGGCTGGGACGAAACCCAGACCGCCCGTCCTGGTTGCGGCGGCGGCCAGTTCGGGTGTCGACGGGCCGCCCGCCATGGGCGCCACGACGACGGGCTGGGCGAGGCCTCTGAAGTCGAACGTCATGCCTACATCGTGCAACGTTGCCGTCTCGGCGCCGACGGTGGTTGACTGAACCGGTATGGCCATCACTTTCAACCACACCATCGTGGCCGCGCGGGACCGCGAGGAATCGGCCAGGTTCTTCACCGAGCTGTTCGGGCTGCCGCCGGCCAAGGAGTTCGGCCCTTTCCTGGCGGTGTCCTTGGCCCACGACGCCAGCCTCGATTACGCACAAGCCGGCCCGGATGAGGACATCCGCCCGCAGCATTACGCCTTCCTGGTGTCCGAGGATGAGTTCTCCGAGATCTACGGGCGTATTCGGGAGCGTGGTCTGCAGCACTGGGCCGATCCGCATGGCTCGCGCCCCGGCGAGATCAACCACAACGACGGTGGTCGCGGTGTCTACTTCCAGGATCCCGCGGGCCATTACCTCGAGATCATCACGCGGCCCTATGGATCCGGTTCGGGCTGACCCGCGACGCTAACTCAGCGAGTGGCCGCGCTTGGTCTCCTGACTGCGGTAGTCGTCGGCGAGCTTTCGCACATGCTTGGGTAGCGCATCGGCGGCCACGTCAGCCACGCTCGTCTGCTCGAGCACCGAACGCATGCTCGCCCGCAGCGCCCGCCAGACGTCGGTCAGCGGGGTCGTCGGCCCGGTGTACGGCAAGTCGCCGAGGCCGATGTCCCTGACGCTGGCCAGCGGACCGTCGATACAGCGCAGCACGTCGGCGAGGCTGATGTCCTTCGCGGGCCGGGCCAACTCGTAGCCGCCTTCGCGGCCGCGATGGCTGCGCACCAGGCGGTCGGTGCGCAGATCAGAGAGGATGTCGACGAGGAACTGCGGCGGAATGCCCTGCGCCTTGGCCAGATCGTCGGTCGTGACGAGGACACCGTCCTGTGCGGTCGCGAGTTGCACCATCGCGCGGACGGCGTACTCGGCTTTGGCCGACATGCGCATGTGCCCAGTCAATCACGCGTGACAGCCAGCACCGCCTCGGCGAGCTCGGGTCGGCAGACAACCAGGTCGGGCAGCAGCGGGTCGGGCCGGTTGTAGATCAACGGCGAGCCATCGATACGGGACGTGTGCAGGCCCGCAGCGCGGGCGACGGCGACCGGCGCCGCGGAGTCCCACTCGTACTGGCCGCCCGCGTGCACGTACACGTCCGAAAGACCCTGCACAACCGACGCGACCTTGGCCCCGGCCGAGCCCATCTCGACCAACGTGCCGTCCAGGGCGTCGCGCACCGCGAGCGCGATCGAGGGCGGGCGCGTCCGCGAGACCACGATCCGGGGCTTGTCGGGACCGGCGGGCGGTGAGTCGACCGCGGGGGTGGCCAACGTGACGCCTTGCGCGGGAAGGGCGATCGCTCCGGCGACCAGTTCACCGGCCTGCCATAGGGCGACATGAACCGCCCAGTCGTCGCGTCCCAGTTCGGAGAACTCGCGGGTGCCGTCGAGCGGGTCGATGATCCACACCCGTCCGGCGGTCAGGCGGACCGGGTCGTCGGCGCCCTCTTCCGAGAGCACGGCGTCGTCCGGACGCTCGGCAGCCAGCGCTTCGGCGAGGAAGTCGTGAGAGCGCTTGTCCCCCGCCGCCTTACGTTCGGCTGCGCTCGCTTCGGCCAGCTCGGCGCGGACGTCGAGCAAAAGCTTTCCGGCCGCCGTGGCCAGGCGGGCGGCGAGTTCGTGATCGCTCACCGGTGGTTTTCCAGCAGCTCGATCACCATCTCGGCGAGTTGCTCGGGGTCGCGGTCGGGAGTCAATCGCAGATCGGGGTTCTTCGGCCGTTGATAAGGACTGTCGATACCGGTGAAGTGGGTGATCTTCCCGGCGCGGGCTTTGGCGTACAGGCCCTTCGGATCACGACGTTCGCAGTCCTCCAGCGGGGTGTCGCAGAACACCTCGAAGAAATCCAGGCCCGCCTCGGTGGTCACCTTTCTGGCCAGGGCCCGGTGCTCCTCGAGCGGACTGATCGCCGGCACCAGCACCACCTGTCCGGAGTCGGCGAGGATCGCCGCGACGTGCGCCAGCCTGCGCTGGTTCTCGGCGCGGTCGGCCATCGAGAACCCGAGGTCGGCGTTGAGGCCGTGGCGAAGGTTGTCACCGTCGAGAACATAAGCGGGAACGCCTTTCTCGATCAGCTTCTGCTCGACCAGCATCGCCACCGACGACTTCCCCGAGCCCGACAGGCCGGTGAACCACACGGTCTTGCCCTTGCTCAGTCGGTCCTCGGCCTTGCACAGCGATTCGTGGCGCACGGTGTTGGGGCTCGAGGTGCGCGCGGTGACCTGCGGCAGGATCATGCCCGCCGCGACCGTGCCGTTGGTGTTCGGGTCGATCAGGATGAACGAGCCTGTGGCCGCGTTGCGGCTGTACTCGTCGAGCAACAGCGGCTGTTGCGTGCGCAGCGAGATGCGGCCCAGCTCATTGAGTTTGAGGGCGGTGGCTTCCTTGTCGCGGTGCAGCGTGTTGACGTCGAGTCGGTAGTCGAGGGCCGTGACCCTGGCCCGTGTGGTGCGGGTGGTGTGCTTGATCAGGTAGTCGCGGCCGGGCTCCAGCGCGGATCCGTCGGCCATCCAGCAGACGGTGGCGTCGAACTCCTGGGTGACTCTCGGCTGGTTGTTCGGCCGCGCGATCAAATCGCCGCGAGAGATGTCGATGTCGTCGGTCAGGCTGATCGCCACCGCCATCGGCGGGAACGCTTCGTCGACCGGTCCGGCCGGACCCTCGATCGCCGCGATCCGGGACGTCAATCCCGCGGGCAGCACGACGACGTCGTCGCCGACCTTCATCACACCGCCGGCGACAGTGCCTGCGTAACTGCGGTGGTCGTGGTGCTCCAACGATTGTGGGCGGATCACGTACTGAACGGGAAAGCGGACGTCTACGAGGTTGCGGTCACCGGCGATGTAGACCTCTTCGAGGTGGCTCAGCAGCGGCGGACCCTCGTACCAGGGGGTGTTGTCCGATTTGGTCACCACGTTGTCGCCGTTCAGCGCCGACAACGGAATCGTCGTCACGTCGTGGATGTCCAGGCGTGCGGCGAAGTCATGGAAGTCGTCGCGAATCTTCTCGAACCGCTCTCTGTCCCAACCGATCAGGTCCATCTTGTTCACCGCGAGCACGATGTGGCGGATGCCCAGCAGCGAGGCCAGGAATGCGTGCCGACGGGACTGCTCGAGCAGGCCGTGGCGGGCGTCGACCAGGACAATGGCCAACTGCGCCGTGGAGGTACCCGTGACCATGTTGCGGGTGTACTGAATGTGGCCGGGCGTGTCGGCGATGATGAATTTGCGCTTGGGCGTTGCGAAGTAGCGATAGGCGACGTCGATCGTGATGCCCTGCTCGCGTTCTGCGCGCAGACCGTCGGTCACCAGCGCCAGATCGGTGTAGTCGTGACCGCGCTCCTTGGAAGTGCGCTCCACCGAGGCCAATTGGTCTTCCATGACGGCTTTGGAGTCGAAGAGCAGCCGCCCGATGAGCGTGGATTTTCCATCGTCGACCGAGCCCGCGGTGGCGATCCGGAGCAACGTCGCGGCGGGCCGGGCACTGGACGCGGGCCGCTCAGTGGTGCGAGTCATCAGAAGTACCCCTCACGCTTGCGGTCTTCCATGCCGGCCTCGGAGATGCGGTCGTCGGCGCGGGTGGCGCCGCGCTCGGTGAGCCGCGACACCGCCGTTTCGGCGATCACTTCCGCGACCGTCGCGGCGCGCGATTCCACGCATCCGGTGCACGTGACATCACCGACGGTGCGGAACCGCACGATCTTCTCGACGACTTCCTCGTCCTTGCGCGGCTGCAGGTACTTGTGCACGGCCAGCAGCATCCCGTCGCGCTCGAACACCTTGCGGCGGTGTGCGTAGTAGATCGACGGCAGCTTGATCTTCTCGGCGCCGATGTAGGACCAGATGTCGAACTCGGTCCAGTTCGACAGCGGGAACACGCGGATGTGCTCGCCCTTGTGGTGCCTGCCGTTGTACAGGTTCCACAGTTCCGGGCGCTGTGCCTTCGGATCCCACTGGCCGAACTCGTCGCGGAAGGAGAACACCCGCTCCTTGGCGCGCGCCTTCTCCTCGTCGCGGCGGGCACCACCGAACGCGGCGTCGAACTTGTTCTCGCGAATGGCCCGCAGCAGCGTGACGGTCTGGATCGGGTTGCGCGACGGGATCGTCTCGACCACTCGGCCGGCGTCGATGTCGTCCTGCACCTTGGCCACGACCAGGCGCACGCCGAACTCCTCGACGAGTTCGTCGCGAGTCTGCAGCACCTCGTCGAAGTTGTGGCCGGTGTCGACGTGCATCACCGGGAACGGCAGCCGGCCGGGCCGAAACGCCTTCAGCGCGAGATGCAGCATGACGATGGAGTCCTTGCCGCCGGAGAACAGCAGCACGGGCCGCTCGAACTCCGCGGCCACCTCGCGGATGATGTGGATGGCCTCGGCCTCCAGGGAGCGCAGATGACTGAGCTCGTAGCGCCCTGCGTGGAGTTCTTCGGTGGTGGTGACGGCGGTCATCATTTCCTCGTAAAGTTGGTAGGATTGACCATATTTATGAGCATTAGCCGCTATTAGACACCGCGGTTGCGTCCGATGTCAACGCACTGGCGGTGGCCCTTCTGCTGCGCGAGCTGCTGCTCAAGCGTGTGTGAGCGCCGATGCGGCCTTACCCGCGAGGTAATTGATCCCGTGCCGATACCGCCGATACTCGACCTCATGACCACCACCACCCCGCCACAGACGGGTCCCGACGTCTTGGCGCAGTTCATTCCGCAGTCGCCGTTCGTCGCCAAGCTGGGGATCGTCGCCGAGCGACTCGACGGCGTGGAGATCCGGCTGCGCATGCCGTGGGATGAGTCGAACGTGACGGTCGGCGACATGGTGCACGGCGGCGCGATCGCGGCGTTGGCCGATGTTGCGGTGATGGCCGCGGCGTGGGCGCAGACCGAGATGCCGGAGTCACTGCGCGGCGTCACCACGTCGATGTCGATGCAGTTCCTGGCGCCGGCTCGCGGCACCGATCTCGTCGCGCTCGGGCGGGTACTACGCAGGGGCAGGACATTGGTCAACTGCGAGGTCGACGTCGTGACCCCCGGCGGCGACGCTGTGGCGAAGGCGATCGCGACTTACAAAGTGGGATAGGTCGCCGGGCGCGGGGCTACACGGTGACTTCGTTGAGCCGGCCCGTCGCGACGTCGAAGACGAAGCCGCGCGCCGACTCGTGTCTGGTGACGAAGGGGCTGGCCTCGATCCGTCGCAGCGACTGCCGCACGTCTTCCTCGACGTCGACGAACGCCTCGGCGGCCCACTCGGGCTTGATGCCGGTCTCGTCCTGGATCTGTTGCTTGAAGCCGTCGTCGGTGAACGTCAGCATGCCGCAGTCCGTGTGGTGGATCAGGATGATCTCCTTGGTGCCGAGCAGCCGTTGACTGATCGCCAGCGAGCGGATCTCGTCGTCGGTGACGACACCGCCCGCGTTGCGGATGACGTGTGCCTCGCCGTCGCCGAGGCCGAGGATCCGGTACACGTCGAGGCGGGCGTCCATGCACGCGACCACTGCGACATGCTTGCTCGGCGGCAGTGGCAAGGGACCGGAGAACGTACTCGCGTATGCCTCGTTGTTTTTCAGGTACTCATCGGTGGCCGACATTTCTCGACCCTATGCCTGACCGGCCGCGCCGTCACCGGGGTCGCGAGCGTGCGCAGGGTAGTGGTTTTCGGCGGCGCGTCGTGTGCAGACCCGCACGCTGGGGCAACTGGGCGACGGCCCACCCTGTCGGGGGAAACAGGGTGGCCGTCGGGCTCATCAGACCAGCGGAATCCAGATCGGGCCGAGCCAGAAGCCCCAGCCATGACGGCCCTGGTCGAAAATCGGGTTCACCCACTGCCCCTGGTACTGGAAGGGGCGGTGGTCGCGCACCGCGCGGTTGTAGCCGTCGCGGTCCTCCCACCGGACGTCGGGCCGCTGCGGTTGGACCCACCCCGGACCGGGTCCGGGATGTGGCGGATCGGCTGCCGCCGTGCCGGCGCCGAGACCGAGAGCCGATGCGCCGAGCCCGCCGCTGAGGACGACCCCGGCGATCAATCGCTTGAACTTCATGATGATTCCTTCCTGTTGTTTCATTTGTTGATTGGCGAGTTGAGGTCGTACACGGTGGTGCCTCCGACATCGGCCGGGGCGAAGTTCTCCTGCACCCAGGTCGTGATGTCATGCGCACTGCCGGACTGCCGCCCTGGTGGGCCGTGCCCATCGCCGGCGATGAAGTACCGCACCTCATGGTCTGTGACATAGCCCTGGAACTGCTCGAGCGTCGGCGAGTTGTCCGCGCCGGTGAAACCGCCGACCGCCATGATCGAAGCCCCGGTCTTCAGCTCGAGGCTGCTCGCGGTCATCGATCCGATGGTCGCTGCCGCCCAACGGTTGTCCGCGTCTTCGACAAGGCGCTCGAGCGTGGGATTGTCCGCTTCGGGACCGCCCGGCCGAGGTCCACCCGGGCCCATGGGCGGCGCGGCGTCGCGCCTGGGACCGGCCATCACCATCGGGCCGCTGTGCGCATTCGCGACGGTTTCGATGGTGTACGCCGCAGGAGCTGCTGCAGCGAAAAGCACTGCGGCGATAGCCAATACCACGGTAGCGCGGCCGAGTCGATGAGCACCGACCACGATTACCGCGGCGATGATGACGGAGCCGATCAACACGATCCACCGCAGGGCAGGCCACCAGTCCGGCGTGCGTTCCAACAGGATGAACGCCCACACGCCGGTGGCGGCCGACATCGCCGCCAACACGATGCGAGGCGTCAGAAGCTCCTTGCCCCGCCACAGCTCTCGTACCGAGATCCCCACCAACGCTGCGATCGCCGGCGCCAGCGCGACCGTGTAGTACGGGTGGATGATGCCGTCCATGAAGCTGAAGACCGCGCCGGTGACCAGCAGCCAACCGCCCCACAGCAACAGCGAGGCACGGACACCGGCGGTACGCTCGCCACGCCGAGTGAACCACAGCGCGGCGAGCAAGCCGATCAGCGCGGCGGGCAACAGCCAGGAAGCCTCGGCGCCCATCGACTGACCGAACAATCGGCCGATCCCGGGGTCACCACCGAAGAACAGGGTATGGCCACCACCTGCGCCTCCTGGAGGTCCACCTGCTGGAGGTCCACCTCCGCCGGGTCCGCCTGGCATGTTCCCATCGCCGCCCACGACTCGGCCAATTCCGTTGTAGCCCAACGCCAACTGCAGCAGGCTGTTATCCGATGAGCCTCCGATGTACGGCCGGGAGTCGGCCGGCCACAGGCTGACCAACGCGATGTACCAGCCCGCGGACACGATCATCGCGGCCGCCCCGACCGCCAGCTTGCCGATGCGCTTCCACACGCCCACCGGCGCCGCGACGAGGAACACCAACGCGAACGCCGGTAGCACCAGGAATGCCTGCAGCATCTTGGTCAGGAAGGCGAAGCCGATCGCACAGCCCGCCAACGCAATCCACCGGGTGCTCGCCGTCTCGGTGGCACGCACCGTGCAGTACGCGGCCACGACGAGCAGCAGCACCAATAGTGCGTCGGGATTGTTGAAGCGGAACATCAACGCCGCCACGGGCGTCAGCGCCAGCGCAGCACCGGCCATCAGGCCCGCTTCGGGGCCGCTCCAACGCCGAACGGTGGCGTACAACAAGCCGACGGCACCGACACCCATCAAAGCTTGCGGCAGCAGCACGGCGAACGCGCTGAACCCGAAGATCCTGCCGAAAAGCACCATCACCCATAGCGCCGCCGGTGGCTTGTCAACGGTGATGGCATTGCCGACATCCAACGACCCGAACAGCCACGCCTTCCAGTCCTGCGTTCCAGCCTGGACCGCCGCCGCGTAGTAGTTGTTGGCCCAGCCGGACGAGCCAAGGCCCCACAGGTACAACACCGCGGTGGCGGTCAACAGCGCCACCAACGCAGGCCGCACCCAGCGCGGCTGCGGGCCGTTCCCGTGCGCGCCTGGTTCCGACGTGGTGAACGGGCGCACATCTGCCGTGATCGTCATGAATCAATTCCTTTGTGTCTGAGGAGCAGTCAGCCGGTACGGCGCGGGTGGAAGACCCAGCCGCGAAGGAGTACGAACCTGGCCGCAGTGGCGGCCAGGTTGGCCAGCACGAGCACGATGAGTTCTACGAGGCGGTGCGGTTCGGCGACGAAGGCGTGCAGCAAGGTTAGGGATCCGCTGGTGATCGTCAGCGCGATCGCGAATACGATGAGACCTTCGACGTGATGTCGACCGATGCTGGCCCGGCCACCGATCCCGAAGGTGAAGCGCCGGTTGGCGGCGGTGTTGCCGATTGCGGTGAGCAGCAGCGCGATCAGGTTCGCGGCCTGGGCACCGAGCCAGGCCTGCATCAACACGAACAGCAGCACGTAGGCGGCCGTCGACACCACGCCGACGGCGCCGAAGCGGACCACTTGGCGGAGCAAGGAGCGGGGCGCCGCCGACCGGTGCGAGCCGAGTTGCGCGGCAATGGCATTGACGGGGATGGAGCCGTTCGCGAAACCCCGCAGCAGGCGCCCGATGCCACGCAGGTCGGCCGTCGCCGTCGCGACGATGTCGACCCGGCTGTCGGTGTCGTCGACCCAGTCGACCGGAACCTCGTGGATGCGCAGCCCGCTGCGTTCGGCCAGCACCAGCAGTTCGGTGTCGAAGAACCACCCGGTGTCCGACACGTGCGGCAGCAGTTCGCGCGCCACATCGGCCCGGATCGCCTTGAACCCGCACTGCGCATCGGAGAACCCCGCGGCCAGGGTTGACTTGAGGATCAGGTTGTAGCACCGCGAGATCACTTCGCGCTTGGCGCCGCGCACCACCCGCGCACTGCGGCTCAGCCGGGTGCCGATCGCCAGGTCGGAGTGCCCGGAGATCAGAGAGGCCACCAGGGGTGCCAGCGCCGCGAGGTCGGTGGACAGGTCGACGTCCATGTAGGCCAGCACCGGTGCATCGGAGGCCGACCACACGGCATGCAGCGCCCGTCCGCGGCCCTTCTCTGCGAGGCGCACCACTCGCACATCGCTCAGCTCGGCGGCCAGTTCGGCGGCGATGCGCGGCGTGTCATCGACGCTGGCGTTGTCGGCGATGGTGATGCGCGCCGAGAACGGGAAATGCTCGCGGAGATGGCGGTGCAACCGGTGCACCGAATCGGCCAGCGCCGCCTGTTCGTTGTACACCGGCACCACCACGTCGAGCACAGGGACGCCGGCGGCGCGCGCGGCAACGGCGGCATTCGGCCGCGATTCGAAGTGGACCTGCTGAGGAGCGACGGTTTCGAGGGCGATGTCGGTCATGGCACCCATGGTCGAGCCGCAGGTTATGCAGGCCGTTGGCCCAAGCTATGGGCGAGCTATGGATGTTTCGGCGCTCGGGCGAGGTCGTAGATCACCACTTGGTCGACAGTCACCGGGGTGTGATGGGTTTCCACCCAATTGGCGATATGCACCGACTCCTGGCTGCCGCTCGCGGACGCTCCCCCGGGCCACTCATCGTTCGGCTGCTGATGAAGTAATGGATCTCGCCGGCCGCGACATGGCTCGGAAACTCTTCGAGTGTGGGCGCGGGCTTTTACGCGCTTCTGCGTCTGCTCGCCGGAGATAGTCACGGTCGTCACTGAGGCGATCCTGACCGACCCCGCCAGGCGCCCCGTGTGGATCCGCTGTGGCTCAGGTGTGAATCGCCGGGAAGGTTACGACGAAACGCGTCTCGCCGGGACGGCTGTGCACCGCGATGGTGCCACTGTGCGCCTTGACGACCGCCGCGACGATCGCCAATCCGAGTCCCGTGCTGCCTTCGCGACGAGAGCGCGACGAGTCGCCCCGGGCGAACCTTTCAAAGACTTCGGGTTGCAGCCAGGCGGGGATGCCGGGGCCATCGTCGGCGACGGTCAGCACCACGGAATGGTCCGCAGCGACGGTCAGCGCGATGGTGACCGAGGTGCCGGGCGGGGTGTGGGTCCGGGCGTTGGCGAGCAGGTTCGCGAGCACCTGGTGCAGGCGGGCCTCGTCGCCGACGACGATCACCGGCTCCTCGGGCAAGTCCAACGACCAGTCGTGTTCCGGGCCGGCGACGTGGGCGTCACTGACCGTGTCGACGATCAGGCGGGACAGGTCCACCGGCTCACGCTGCAGTGGCCGCCCGGTGTCGAGTCTGGCCAGCAGCAGCATGTCCTCGACGAGTTGGGTCATTCGACGTGTCTCGGACTCCACGCGGCTCATCGCGTGGGCGACGTCTTCGGGCACGTCGTCGCGTTTGCGTTGCGCCAGTTCGGTATAGCCCCGGATGGCTGCGAGCGGAGTGCGCAGCTCGTGGCTGGCGTCGGCGACGAACTGGCGAACGCGGGTCTCGCTGGCGTGCCGCGCGGACAGCGCAGACGCGATCCGGTCCAGCATGCGGTTCAGCGCCGAGCCCAGCTGTCCGACCTCGGTGTGCGCGCTCGCCGGGTCCACCGTGACGATCGGTGTCGGCAGCCGCACTTCCCCGCGGTCGAGCTCGAGACCCGCCACCTGTCGAGCGGCGTCGGAAACCCTTGCCAGCGGGGCAAGTTGGCGGCGGATGATCAGGATCCCGGCCGTAGTGGCGCCGATCAGCGCGGTCGCCCCGACCACGCAGAAGATGATCGCGACCGTCAACAACGTGTCGTCGACGTCCGAGGTCGGCAACCCGGTCACGATCTTCTCGCCGGGTCGATGTGCGGGCAGCGCGATCACCCGGTACCGGCCGAGCCCCTCGAGATCGATGGTCGTCGGCGCGTCCGGCACCACCCGTGCGAGCTGTTGCGCCGCGGCGGCGCTGATCTCGCTGCGGGTGCCGTCGGCGGTGATCACGCCGGCGTCGACCGGGGTGCCGCCCGAGACCACGGCACCCACCGTGCGGGCGGCCTGCCCGGGCGCGTTGAGAAAGGCGGGGCCGGGCCCGAGATCGCCGCGGATGATCATGCGTTGGCGGAAATCGGGCCGCGCGAACCCCGGCGGCGGTGGCGGAGGGCCGAATTCGAACAGGCCCGATGAACGTCGACCCGTCTCCACCACGCGCTCGTCCAACTGCTTCATCAGGAAGTGTTGCAGCGCAAGCTCGGTGCCTATCCCGACGGCCGCGCACACCAACGCCAAGAGCACGATCTGCGAGGCGAGCAGCCGGGCCCGCAACGACCAGGTCCGCGGTGAGCGGATCCGCGCACCGTCAGCGCGCGGGCTTGAGGACATACCCGGCACCGCGCAGGGTGTGGATCATCGGCTCGCGCCCGCTGTCGATCTTCTTCCGTAGATAGGAGACGTAGAGCTCGACGATGTTGGACCGGCCGCCGAAGTCGTAGCTCCAGACGCGGTCGAGGATCTGCGCCTTGCTCAGCACACGTTTGGAGTTGCGCATCATGAACCGGAGCAGCTCGAATTCCGTCGCGGTCAGCGTGATCAGTTCGCCGCCCCGGGTCACCTCGTGACTGTCTTCGTCGAGCACCAGATCGCCGACCACGATCTTCGCGCCCCCCGATTCGCTGGCCACCCCGGTGCGTCGCAGCAGCGCCCGCAACCGCAACACCACCTCCTCGACGCTGAACGGTTTGGTGACGTAGTCGTCGCCGCCGGCGGTCAGCCCGGCGATGCGGTCTTCGACGGAGTCTTTGGCGGTCAGCAGCAGCAGCGGTAGCCCAGGTATCTGCTCGCGCAGTTTACGGAGCACCTCCAGCCCGCTCATATCGGGCAGCATCACGTCGAGCACCACGACGTCGGGCGGAGTTTCGCGCGCCGATGCGATCGCCGAAGCGCCGTCGCCCGCGGTCGCGATGTTCCAGCCCTCGTATCGCAGAGCCATCGACATCAGCTCGGCGAGCACCGGTTCGTCGTCGACGACCAGCACCTGAATCGGCTTCCCGTCGGCGCGGCGCATGACGACCCGTCCCGCGTCGTGTTCTGCGACGGCTGGCGGGCGGGAGGTGGACACGGCCCCATTATTCGCGGCCGCCATGAGCGGACGGTGTGCGTTTCCTATGTGCCGGCTGTGGACCGCTGCGTCGCGAGGGTGAAACTAGTCGATGGTCGGTGCCGGTTCCGCTGTCACGGGCGGCGTGGCCAGCGTCGTCTCCGGCGCCTCCGGAATCACCGTTTCGGTGATGGTCTCGCCAGTGGTGATCTCCGACGTCGTCACCGGACCGGGTGTGACGCTGGTCTCGTCTTGAGCCGCAGTGCTGGATGCCACCGCGAACGCACCCATGGCGAGCACGGCGCTGGTGCCTACCGTCGCCGCGAACATCTTGATCCGTTGCGAGTTCACTTGGACCTCTCTGTCGTCTGGTGGGCCCGGCGACCGGCGTCGCGGCCCATCGAACAGCGCATTCAGGTTCGTCGTCGAGTTCCTACCTCGCTGGATAACCGAACGGGCGGCGGGCGAAACGACCGGGACACGCCTGCTCGGCGGTGAAGATGACGCCGGGGTCTGGCTAACCTGTGCGCATGCAGCAGCCGACGGACGGATACCCCGCATGACGCGGTTCCTGGCGCGCCGACTGCTCAACTACGTGGTGTTGCTGGCGCTGGCGTCGTTCCTCGTCTTCCTGCTCGCGTCATGGCAGTTCAATCCGCTCGACAGCCTGGAGAGCCGCAACCCCCGCCCGCCCCAGGCCGTGATCGACGCCAAGCGCGTCGAGCTGGGACTCGACAAGCCGGTGCTCGAGCAGTACGTCCACTGGGCGGCCGGCGCCATCCGCGGCGACTTCGGGGTCACCATCGGCGGGCAACCGGTGACCGACGAATTGTGGCGACGTGTCGGGGTCAGCCTGCGGTTGCTGATCATCGGCTCGGTGGTCGGCACCGTGATCGGCGTCGCCGCCGGCGCGTGGGGCGCGATCAGGCAATACCGGCTCAGCGACCGGGTGGTCACGCTGCTGTCGTTGCTGGTGATCAGCACGCCGATATTCGTGCTGGCCAACCTGCTCATCCTCGCGGCGCTGGGTGTGAACAACGTGCTGGGCGTCCGCATCTTCGAGTACACCGGGGAGACGTCGACCTACCGGATCGAAGGAGCGTGGAACCAGTTCGTCGACCGGTTGCAGCACCTGGTGCTGCCGAGCATGACGCTCGCGCTTGCCTCGATCGCGATCTACAGCCGATACCAGCGCAACGCGATGCTCGACGTGCTCGGCCAGGACTTCATCCGCACCGCGCGGGCCAAGGGGCTGACGCGACGGCGAGCCCTGATCAAACACGGATTGCGGACGGCGTTGATTCCGATGGCGACGCTTTTCGCCTACAGCGTCGCGGGGTTGGTCACCGGCGCGGTGTTCACCGAGAAGATCTTCGGCTGGTACGGCGTCGGCGAATGGATCGTCACCGGCATCGGCAATCAGGACATCAACATCGTCGCCGCGATCACCACTCTTTCCGCCGTGATGATCCTGCTCGCCGGCCTGCTCTCCGATGTCGTCTATGCGGTGCTCGACCCGAGAGTGCGCGGATCATGACCGAGCATGTCGCTCGGTCGGATGCGTCGCCCACGCCGGGCGAGCCGTCGACCACCGCCCGAACCGGTCTGGACGCCGCACGGTTCACGTCGCGCAAATCGCTGGTGTTGCGCCGTTTCCTGCGCAACAAGGCGGCGGTGGTCTCGTTGGTGTTGTTGGTGCTGCTGTTCATCGGGTGCTACGCGTTGCCGCCGCTGCTGCCCTACAGCTACAGCGAGCTCGACTACTACGCGCTGCAGCAGCCCCCCAGCCCCGAACACTGGTTCGGGACGAATGCGCTGGGGCAGGATCTGCTCGCCCAGACGCTGCGGGGCATGCAGAAATCGATGCTGATCGGCGTGTGTGTCGCGTTCATCTCGACGATCATCGCGGCCACCGTCGGGACCATCGCCGGGTACTTCGTCGACTGGCGCGACCCGGCCCTGATGTGGCTGGTCGACCTGATGCTGGTGGTGCCGAGCTTTCTGCTGATCTCAATCGTGGTGCAGCGCACCAAAGGTGACATCATCTGGATGATCGTGTTGCTGTCGTTGTTCAGCTGGATGATCAGCTCGCGGATCGTTCGCGGTATGACGATGAGCCTGCGCGATCGCGAATTCGTTGCCGCGGCAAGGTATATGGGCGTCAGCGGCCCGCGGATCATCGTCCGTCACATCCTGCCGAACGTCGCGTCGATCATCATCATCGACACCGCGCTCAACGTCGGGGTCGCGGTGTTGGCCGAAACCGGCTTGAGCTTCCTCGGATTCGGCATCCAACCGCCAGACGTATCGCTGGGCACGCTGATCGCCGACGGCACCAAATCGGCGACGACGTTCCCGTGGCTCTTCCTGTTCCCTGCCGGGGTGTTGGTGCTGATCATCTTGTGCGCCAACCTCGTTGGGGACGGCTTGCGCGACGCACTCGACCCGGGCGCCCAACAACTGCGAAGGCGCAGGCCACGATGACCCTGCTCCAAGTCCGCGATCTCACGGTCGCGTTCCCGACGGACACCACACCGGTCAATGCGGTGCGCGGCATGAACTTCGACGTCGACAAGGGCGAGGTCGTCGCACTGGTCGGAGAATCCGGGGCCGGCAAATCGGCCAGTGCGATGGCCGTCGTCGGCCTGCTGCCCGAATACGCCGACGTGGCCGGCTCGATCCGGCTACACGGCGACGAGCTGATCGGCCTGTCGGATCAACGGATGTCGGCGATCCGCGGGAAGTCCATCGGCACGGTGTTCCAGGACCCGATGTCCGCGCTGACCCCCGTCTACACCGTGGGCGACCAGATCGCCGAGGCGATCGAGGTTCATCAGCGCGGCATCGGCCGAAAGGCGGCCAGGAAACGGGCGGTCGAACTGCTCGAGTTGGTCGGCATCGCGCAACCCGACCGGCGGGCGAAGTCTTTTCCGCACGAGTTGTCCGGTGGCGAGCGCCAGCGGGTGGTGATCGCGATCGCGATCGCCAACGATCCCGACCTTCTGATCTGCGACGAGCCGACGACCGCGCTGGACGTCACGGTGCAGGCCCAGATCCTCGAGGTGCTCAAGACCGCCCGTGACGTGACCGGTGCCGGCGTGTTGATCATCACCCATGACCTCGGTGTGGTCGCCGAGTTCGCCGACCGCGCCTTGGTGATGTACGCCGGACGCGCCGTCGAAACGGCACCCGTGTCGACGCTGTATTCCGATCGCAGGATGCCCTACACCGTCGGGCTTCTCGGGTCCGTGCCGCGCCTCGACGCCGCGCAGGGCGCGCGGTTGGTGCCCATACCCGGCGCACCGCCGTCGATGGCGGACCTACCACCCGGCTGCCCCTTCGCGCCGCGGTGTCCGCTGGCGATCGACGACTGCCGCGCCGCCGAACCGGAGCTGCTCCCGATGGGGCCGACGGAAACAGGGCACCGCGCGGCCTGCATTCGCACCGAACACGTCGTCGGCCGCAGCGCCGCCGACATCTACGGGGTGTCGACCGCGCCGCCCGACACGCCGCCCGATCACGACGCGCCGGTGGTGCTGCGGGTGGCCGACCTGGTCAAGACCTACAAGCTGACCAAGGGTCTGGTGTTCCGCCGCCAGGTCGGCGAGGTGCGTGCCGTCGACGGTGTCAGCTTCGAGCTGCAGCAGGGCCGCACGCTGGGGATCGTCGGCGAGTCCGGGTCGGGCAAGTCTACGACGCTGCATCAGGTCTTGCAGTTGACCGCGCCCGAGTCCGGTTCCATCGAAGTGCTCGGTAACGACGTCGCATCCCTGGACCGCCAAGCCCGGCTGGCGTTGCGAGGCGATCTGCAGGTGGTGTTCCAGGATCCGGTGGCGTCACTGGACCCACGGCTTCCCGTGTTCGACGTGCTCGCCGAGCCCTTGCAGGCCAACGGATTCGACAAGCGCAGCCGCGACGAACGGGTCGCCGAACTGCTCGCCATCGTCGGGTTGCGCCGGGAGGACGCCACACGTTATCCGACGGAGTTCTCCGGCGGGCAGAAGCAACGCATCGGAATCGCGCGGGCTCTCGCGCTGCAACCGAAGATCCTGGCGCTCGACGAACCGGTGTCGGCGCTCGACGTGTCGATCCAGGCCGGCATCATCAACCTGCTGCTGGATCTGCAGCAACGGTTCGGGTTGTCGTATCTTTTCGTGTCGCACGATCTCTCCGTGGTCAGACACCTCGCGCATGACGTGGCGGTCATGTACAAGGGCGCCGTGGTCGAGCAGGGCGAGGGCGACCAGGTGTTCGCCAATCCCCGCCAGGACTACACCCGGCGGTTGCTGGCCGCGGTCCCGCAGCCCGAGGTACATCACAGCTAAAGTCGGACCGCATGAGCCTGCGACGCTTCCTTGTGGCGACGATGATCACCGCGCTGACCCTGACCGCGTGTTCCGGCGGGACCGAAGAGGCCCCGTCCGCGGGCGGGGACGCGGCGGTCGGCACCAGCAGCGACATCAACCCGCAGGATGTCGCCGAGCTTGCGCAGGGCGGCAACCTGCGGCTGGCGCTGAACGAGTTTCCGCCGAACTTCAACCCGCTGCACATCGACGGCAACACCGGCGACAACAACTCGCTCATGAAGCCGACGATGCCGCGCGCCTTCCGGATCGCGGCCGACGGCTCGGCCACCGTCAACACCGACTACTTCACCAATGTCGAGCTGACGAGTACCAATCCGCAGGTCGTCACCTACACGATCAACCCGAAGGCGGTGTGGAGCGACGGCACGCCGATCACCTGGGAGGACATCCAGTCTCAGATCCACGCCACCAGCGGGAAGGATGAGAACTTCGCGATCGCCGCCACCAACGGCAGCGACCGCGTCGCGAAGGTCGAGCGCGGCGTCGACGACCGCCAAGCCGTCATCACCTTCGCCAAGCCGTGGGCGGACTGGCGCGGCATGTTCGCGGGCACCTCGATGCTGGTACCCAAGAGTTCGACGGCGAACCCCGAGGTGTTCAACAAGGGGCAACTGGAGGCCCCCGGTCCATCGGCCGGACCGTTCATCGTGTCCAATCTCGACCGCGGTGCGAAGCGAATCACGTTGACCCGCAACCCGAAATGGTGGGGTGCGCCACCGCTGCTGGACAGCATCACTTTCCTGGTCCTCGACGACGCCGCGCGCATGCCCGCGCTGCAGAACAACACCATCGACGCCACCGGCCTGGCGACGCTCGACGAGATGGAGATCGCGCGGCGCACGGACGGGGTGACCATCCGGCGCGCACCCGGGCTGGCCTGGTATCACTTCACGTTCAACGGTGCGCCGGGTTCGATCCTGGCCGATCCCGCGCTGCGGCGGGCGATCGCCAAGGGCATCGACCGTAAGACGATCGCCGAGGTCACCCAGCGCGGGCTCGCCGACAACCCGGCGCCGTTGAACAACCACATCTACGTGGAGGGCCAGGAGGGCTACCAGGACAACAGCGGCGTCGTCGCGTTCGATCCGGAGAAGGCCAAGCAGGAACTCGATGCGCTGGGCTGGCGGCTCAACGGCCAGTTCCGCGAGAAGGACGGCCGCCCACTCGTGATCCGCGACGTGCTGTTCGACTCGCTCGGCACGCGTCAGTACGGCCAGATCGCCCAGGCCAATCTCGCCCAGATCGGGGTCAAACTCGAACTCGACGTGCGACCGGCGGCGGGCTTCTTCACCGACTACGTCACCGTCGGCAACTTCGATATCGCTCAATTCGCTTGGAGTGGTGATGCTTTCCCGCTCGCGAGCTTGACGCAGATCTATCAGACGGGGGCAGCGAGCAACTTCGGCAAGATCAGCAGCCCGGAAATCGACGCGAAGATCGAGGAGACCGTCGGCGAGCTCGACGCCGCCAAGGCTCGGAAACTTGCCAACGAGTTGGACAAGATGTTGTTCAACGAGGTGTTCAGCCTGCCGCTGACCCAGTCGACCGGAAACGTCGCCGTCCGAAGCAATCTGGCGAATTTCGGCGCGTTCGGCTTGGCCGACGCGGACTACACCAAGATCGGCTTCATGAAGCCGTAGCCGGCGAGCGTGCGCACCCGGCCCGGCGATTTGTGGAGTCCTAGCGGCGGTGACCGCCGGTGCGGCTCCACAAATCGCAAGACTAGTTCGCTGACAGGCGTGGTCGAAGTCGCTCGGGCGCGACCGTCGCTCCTGCCTCGAGGTCGTCGATCAGCGCGTGGGCATAGCGGACCAAGCCGGTGACGTCGACGCCGTGCGGCGCCGGGCCGTCGTCGGACAGGCGGGTCGACGCTCGACGCAGCACACCGATCGCGCCTTTGGTGTTGCCCCGTTGCACATGGGTGATGCCGACTGCGAGTTGGGCCAGCCCCTGCCAGAGTTTCCGTTCGTCCTGTGGGCGGCTCTTCCACGCCGATTCCAAAACCTCGTGGGCGTTGAAGGCCAGACCGTCGTCGAGGAGTCGCTGGGCGTAGCGCAGGGTCTCGGCCGGTGACAGGTCGAGTTCGTCGGGAATTCGGGTGACGCCCTCGCTCCCGTGGGGTAGCGGCCGGCCCAGCGCATCGCGCGGACGGGTGTTGCGGGGCCGCCCGGCTTCGTCGCGGTCACGCTCGGCCATGCACCCATCCTGGCATCCGCGGCTCGGCGCAGGCGTCATCCCGCTCGGATCAGCTCGGCGGCCTTCTCTCCGATCAGCACGCTGGGCGCGTGGGTGTGCCCGCGAATGATCGTCGGCATCACCGACGCATCGGCGACCCGCAGGCCGTCGACGCCGCGAACGCGTAACTGTGGGTCGACCACACTGCCGTCGTCGCGCCCCATCCGGCAGGTGCCGACAGGGTGGTAGAGGGTGTGCGACACCGTGGCCAGCGCCCGCTCCAGCGTCTCGTCGTCGAGGGCCGTCGCGTCGAGCGGGCGCGCGATCCTGCCGATGACGCCTTTGAGCGCCGACGCCTGGGCCATCGTCGCGCAGATGCGCAGGCCGGCCATCATCGCCGCACGGTCGGCGCCGTCGGGGTCGGTGAGGTACCGCGGGTCGATGATCGGCTTGTCCTTCGGATCGGCCGAGCGCAGCTCGATGGTGCCGCTGCTGTGCGGCTTGAGCAGGATCGTGCCGAGGACGACGGCGTGGGTGTCGTAAGGGTCGCCGACGCCCTCATCGAAGAACGGGGCGGGCGCGAAGATCAGTTCGAGGTCCGGCAGCGCGAGGTCCGAGCGGCTGCGGATGAAACCGTAGGCCTCTCCCACGTTGGAGGTGAGCATGCCGCGGCGGCGCAGGAAGTAGTTCAGCAGCTGCAGCGGCTTCTCCGCGCCGAACAGCGAATCGTCGGGAACGTCGAAGCCGAGAGCGGCGATGAAATGGTCGAGCAGGTTGGCTCCGACGTTCGGCGCGTGCACCAGCGTCTCGATGCCGTGCTCCATCAGCCGCTCGCCGTCACCGATGCCCGACAGCATCAGCAGCTGAGGGCTGTTGATCGCACCGCCGCACAGCACCACCTCGCGTCGCGCGTTGATGATGCGGCGCCGGCCGGCCTGCTCGACCTCGACGCCGACAGCACGGCGCCCGTCGAAAACCAGCCTGGTCACCAGTGCGTCGGTCTCGAGCGTGAGGTTGTCCCGCTTCAGGGCGGGTTTGAGGTAGGCGTCGGCGGCACTCCACCGGGCGCCGCGGCGCTGCGTGACGAGCGTTTCGCAAAACCCCTCGGGCGCAGCCTGGTTCGGCTTCTCGATGCGAAAGCCGCATTCTTCGGCGGCCGCCAGCCACTTGGCGGTGGAACTGCGCGGGCTGCGCTGCGGGCTGATGGACAGCGGGCCGGCCTCGATGCGGCGCAGGTACGGTTCGAGATGCGCGTAGTCCCACTGGTCGCCCGCGGCTTCACCCCACTCGTCGTAGTCGGCGGCGAAACCGCGGACCCACATCATCGCGTTCATCGACGACGATCCGCCGACCATTTTGCCTCGGGGCCAATAGATCTCCCGACCGTCGAGCTCCTTCTGCGGCTCTGTGCGGTAATCCCAGTCCATCGGGCTGCGGAAGAGCTTCTGGAATCCGGCGGGGATGCGGATGAACTTGTCCTTGTCGTATGGGCCCGCTTCCAGTGCCACGACCCGAATGGAGGGGTCGGTGCTCAGCCGGCCGGCTACGACCGACCCCGCCGATCCGGTTCCAACGACGATGTAGTCGGCCTCCATTTACCGGAGTCTAATTTCTTCTCGGCGAGATGGGGCCACAACGGAGTTAGGGGAACGTGAAATGCCCGAATAGCTTTGAAATGGGACACTTTGCGGCTGCTAGCGGTGGAGACGAACCCGTACAACTGTGCTGCGGTGGCCATGCACGACACGATGGACTTTCCGGTCATCAGGTCGAGCCCCGCGAGTTGGCCGACTGTGTCCGGCGGCGTCAGGGCGTAGATGTTGTGCCACACTCGCACGAGCTCGCCCTTGCCCAGATGAGCGTCGAGCTTACTGCGCGACATGACCGCAAGCAGTTGGCTGCGAGTGGCGAGGCCCTTGGTTCGATGCAAAGAGATTGTCGATGGGCATGCGATCGAGAGTCGCTGCCGCGGATGCGGACACAACAAGGCCAAGCACAGATCTGTGGATAACCGGGCGGTTGTGGATGGCCGAGCACGGGGCCGAGCAGACGGAAAGTGTCCCGAAACCGCCCCTAAAAATTGGGCAGTTTGTGACTGCTCGCGAAGAAACTCAACCTGCCAGGGCGATGTGGTGCGCGCCATCGACGGAGGCGTACCTCTGCGGACTGCAGGTCAACACGATCACCTGGCCGTCACCACCGACCGCGTTGAACACCGCACCCATCTTGACCAGCCGATCGGGGTCGGTGAAGCCAAGCGCGTCGTCGATCACCACCGGCACGCTGTCCTCCTTGGCCACCAGCGCCGCACTGGCCAGCCGCGCCACGATGCCCAACTGCTCCTTGGCCCCGCCGGACAGCGAGTCATAGGGCACCGTCCGGCCCGACAGCGTGCGAGTGCAGATCCGCAGCGCGCTGTCGACCTCCACCTCGAAGTCGTCGCCGAACACCATGCGGCCCAACCGCTCCACCTCACCGCGGAACGGGTCGACATAGCGCAACCGGGTGGCATCCCGGTGGCGCGACAGCACCGACCGCAACAGTTGCGCCGCGCGGGCCCGCCGCTGCACCCGCGAGTACCCCGCGAAGGCGTGCTCGCGCTCGGTGCCGGCCTCGTCGAGCTTGCCCTTGCGTCCTTCGGTTCCGTAGAGCTTCAGCTGGGTGGTGACTTCGCGCAGGGCCTCGGCCACCTCGTCGTGGCTCGCCGCCAATGCATATGCGCGACGCGCGGCCTCGTCGAGTGCAGCTGCGACGCTATCCGGTGCCGTGCAGGCCAATTCGCCGCTCAGCTCGGTGACCTGTGTGGCCGCTCGCTGCGCTTCGTCGGCGTGCGCCTGCGCCGTGACCGCCAACTCGTCGTCGCCGACCTCGGCACGCTGCCCGTCCAGCCGTTCCCGTGCCAGCGCAAGCTCCGCCTGCGCTCCGGTGAGCTTCTCGGTCAGGACGGTGAGACGAGTTTCTCGCTGCCCCAATCGCTTCGCGGCCTCTTCGGCGACTCTACGATGCGTCTCACAGGCGCCGATCGCCTCCTTCTGCGCGGCGGTGGCGGCGTCGAGTTCGGCACGGGCGGCACCCGAGTCGACGCCGAACAGGTCGGCGACCTCCGGCTGGCGCTCGGTCAGGTCGGCCAACCGCGCCCTGAGCTGTTCGACCGATTCGTCGCCGGCCAATGCCTCGTTGGCCGCACACAGCCGGTCGCGGGTGCCCATCAGTTGTTGACGACGCTGGTCGAGAATGCGTGCCGCGGCGACGTCGTCGACCCCGCAACGCTCGAGCGCCGATGCCAAAACCTCCTGTGCCGCAGCGAGTTTCATCCGGGTTTCCGACGCCGGCGTGCCCGGCACCAGACAGATGGTCAACAGATCGGGCACATCGACCGCGGTCTCGGCGCTCACGCTGGTCGCCCATGTCTCGCCGGCACCGAGCCTGACCGTCTCGCCGCCCACGCTCACCTCGACGTCGGCGGTTGCGGTCAGCTCGATCTGCGCCGACGCCAGCTCCACCTGTCCCATCGCCACGTCGACCGTCGCCTTGGCGGCCTCGATGGCCCGCATACCCTCGTCGGACAGCCGGATCTCGGCGAGTTCGGCCTGCACCCGTTCGAGGTCACGCCGGGTAGTCTCGATCTTCGCCAGCCGCGCTGCAACCCGGTCGGCTTCGTCACGGTCGGCGAGCTGTTGAACCGATCGACGCGCCGCTTCGACCCGGATCTGGCCGGCTTCCAGCGCGCTTCGCGCCTGCTCGGCTTCGGCCTCGGCGGCCTCGGCCACCTCGGCGGCCGTCGACTGTGCTTCGGCGGCCTCGGCGACGGCTGCCTCCAGCTCGGCGATCGACGTGGCCCGCTGCTCGATGTCGGTGCGCAACCGTCGCCGTTCGTCGACCGCGGCGCGGGATGTGTCGTGATTGGCCTGCGCCGCGGCGGCAACCAGGTCCGCCTCCTTGAGCTGGCGGGCCAGCACGGCCACCGCCTCTGCGGCCTGCTGCGCCGCGGCGAGTTCCGTTGCCGCGTCGGCCCGTTGCGCTTTCAGCCGGGCGAGGTCCTCGGTGAGGGCGGCGTGCCGGCGCACCGCGTCGTCGACCTCCGCGACGGCGGCCGCCGCCTCGGCCAGCGCCTCCTCGGCGGTGCGCAACCGGTTGGTGGCCGCGGCCCATTCGCCGGTGGGCCTGCCGGTCCTGGTGAAGTAGCGCAGGTACTCCTCTTCGACGCGGTCGATCAAAAGCGGTTCGGTACCCGACAGCGCGACGGCCTCGCCGGCGGCCACATCGAGCGCGCGGGACAGCGCATCACAACCGGACAGGTCCACCGCCGCGGTCGACGATGACTGCAACACCCGCTGGGCCTGCCACAGGCAGGTGTCGACGGTTTCCTCGAGCATGCCGCGGACGCGCTCGTGCGCCTCGTCGCCGGTGAGCTGCTCGCGCTGCGGCGCCAGCACAGTCAGCTCGGTCTCGAAGCGCTTGTGGAACCGCTTGCGGTACACGAATCGGTATGGCCCGGTGGAGATCTCGGCGGTGACCTCGGCGCCGACGTCGGCGTGCGTCGGCTTGACCTCTTTGACCTCTTTCTTCGACGACCGGTCCTTGGCTTCGAGCAGCAGGTCGAGCGCCTCGATCATCGACGACTTGCCGATCTCGTTGGCGCCGCTGACCACCACCACGCCGCGGTCGGGAAACTCGATCTCGCGGTGGGTGATTCCGCGGTAGTTGGTCAGGACCAGGCGGTGCAGTTTCACGCCGCACCTCGATCCGACAGTCGCAGCAGCAGCGCGAGCGCGGCCCGCGCGTCGTCGGCCGCCTCGCCGTCCGAACGGGCCGTCCCGACCAATTCCTCGACCGCCGATGCCGCGAATCCGCCGATGCCGAGGTCGTCGAACTCACCGTCGGCCGGCATCACCGCGATGTCGGTCTGCTTCTCCCACAGGCTCAACGCCGCGAACAACCGGTCGTGCTTGTCGAGGCACCTGTCAAGCGCGGCCTTGTCGGTGACGGTCAGCGATCCGGTCAGCGCCAGGCGCACCACGGTGCGTTCCTTGTCCGGCAGCAGGTCGAGGTTGATGTCCAGGTCGGTGACGTCACGGCCACTGTCGACCCCACGACGCAGCGTGACGAACCGCCAGCGGCCGACCTTCCGCGGTTCGACGCGAACCGGATGCGCCGGGTCATCCTCGTCGACGTCGACGATCAGCACATGGCCCGGGTCGGCCTCGATGTCGTCGTAGTTGGTGACCTCCGGAGATCCGGAATACCAGATCCGCCCGGTGGTCCCGACCTGCATCCGAGAGTGCTTGTCCCCCAACGCCACATAGTGCACGACGTCGCGGCCGATGGCCTCCTCTAGCGCCGCCAGCCGGATCAGCGACGGCCGGTCCTTGTCGGGCACGAAGATGTCGACACCGCCGTGGCCGACGACGATCCGCGCGGCACCGTCGGCAGGCAGGTCGGCGAGCACACCCGCGACCGGATCGGACGACGGCGCCTTCGAGGTCCACGGCGCCGCCACCAACTGCGCCCCGGGTCGCACCTCGTGCACCCCCGCGCGGTCGAGGACCGTCACATTGTCGGGACACTCCGTGGTGAACAGCGCACTGGTGTACACCGAGGAGGCGTCCAGCGGATCATGATTGCCGGGCAGCAGGTACACCGGAACGCCGATGGCGCGCATGGCCTCCAGCGACTGGCTGACGTCGCGCGGCGCGAGCTGGTTGTGCTCGAAGACGTCGCCGGCGACGACGACGAACTCCGCGCCGGCCTCGGCGGCCACGCGTCCGAGCTCGGCCACCACGTCGCGGCGCGCGGCCGAATAACGGGGCTGCGCCTCACCATTGAGGAAGTATCGGGTCATGCCGAGTTGCCAGTCGGCGGTGTGCACGAATCGCATCTCGGCCCGTCCCTTCTGCTTGCGTGTTTGCCAGGCATCGCGAGTGTAGGGCGGGGGCCCGACAAGTCCCGGGAGGTGCGTCGGCATGCCTTACCGTGAGACCGGTGACCAGTCCGGAAACCAAGGTGTATCGCACGCTTCTGCTGCTCCGGCACGCCAAGTCGGGCTACCCGGCGGGCGTGGCCGATCACGACCGGCCGCTGGCCCCGCGGGGTGTGCGCGAGGCCGGGTTGGCCGGCGACTGGCTGCGGGCGAAGGCGCCCGCGGTGGACGCGGTGCTGTGCTCGACCGCGACCCGCACCCGCGAGACGCTGGCCCGTACCCGCGTCGCCGCACCCGTCGAGTACGTCGACCGCATCTACGACGCGACACCGGGCACAGTGATCGACGAGATCAACCGGGTGCAGACACGTTTCGACTTCGAGGTGCAGACGCTACTGGTCATCGGGCACGAGCCGGCGATGTCCGGCGTCGCCCTGGGGCTGGCCACCGCAGACGGCAGCAACAAGGCTGCGGCCGAGCGGATCTCGATGAAGTTTCCCACCTCATCGATCGCGGTGCTGCGCACGGAGCGGCCGTGGGATCAGCTCGCCCTCGACGGCGCCGCGCTCATCACCTTCCACGTGCCGCGCTAAGCGCGGGTGGCGAGCGTCAACTCCATCAGCTTCAGCGCCATCCCGCAGGCGTCTATCCCGGGCGCCTGCGGATTGACCCACCAGCCCACGACACCGGCGGCGTCGCTGGCCACGCCGCACGCGCCGTTCGGATCGTTCGGCCGCATCACGATCGACTGGATGCCGGCCACCCTGCGGTCCTCGATCTGGTAGTTCAGCCGCTGCGCGACCTCGCGTTCGTGGTCGAGGTCGCCCATCTCGAACCAGAACCTGGTGATGTCGACCAGACCCGACGGGTTGGCCGCCTGCCAGCGACACACCGCCCCGACGAACGTGCTCTGGATGTCCAGCGGATCAGCGCCCACGGTCTCGGCGAGGATGTCCTCGGTCAGCACCTCGCACTCTTTGAGCAGGTTCGGGTACTGCCGCTCTGAGTCCTCGTTGCGCGGTACGCCGCCCGAGCCAGATTTCGCTGCGGTGCCCTCGACCGTCCGCGTGCAACCGGTGAGCAGGGAAAGGGAAACCAGGGCGGCGAGCACAACGACGATGCCCGCGAGCAACCGACGGACGGACGCGGTTCTCATTCGGAATTCACAATCGATTGGCGGGTCAGTTCCTTGGCCACTTCGCAGGGATCCGGGAACGGCTTCGCGGCGTAGCTGATCGACCACTCGATGAAGTCGTCGTCGAACTGGATGCCGATCTCACACAGGTTGACGCCGTTGGTCGGATCCTCGCTGTAGCCGATGAACCCGTCGTGGCCTTCGATGCTGATGTCCTCGACGCTGGTGCGCGACAGCTCCATGGTCTTGCGCTCTCGGCCGATGGGGCTGCCACGGAACCACGTGAACGAGAAGTGCGGGCCCAGGATGCTGCCACCGGCCAGCCACTGGCATCCGACCGAGGTCTTGGCGGTGTTGACCAACCCCGGCACCCGGGTCTGCTTGGTGATCTCCTGGTCGCTGATACCGCCGCACTCCGGAAAAAACGGGCCGTGCGAGACGTTCTCCGTCGGCGCCGGGCTGTCCTCGGGCACTTGGGGGCCGGCCGGTTCGGAATCCGAGCATGCGGCGACCAGCGGGATGACCGCCGCGACCGCAACGGCCAGGCAGCGGGTCATGCGCGTGCTGTGGGTCACGCCATGCACTGTAGCGGCAGCCCACGGGGTCAAGCACAGACATGTCGCTTGACCTGCTGATTCATCCGGTATGCGACAGTAACGGGATGCTATGGGCGCTGCTGCGACAGTACGCGCGGCCATACCGGGCGCCGCTCGCCGCCGTCGCCACGCTGCAGTTGGTCAGCACGCTGGCGTCGCTGTACCTGCCGACCGTCAACGCGGCGATCATCGACGACGGCGTCACGGCCGGCAACCTGCGCAGGATCGTCGAGTTGGGCGGTGTGATGCTTGCGGTCACCGCGCTGCAAGTGGTGTGTGCGGTCGGCGCGGTGTACTTCGGGTCGCGGGCGGGCATGGGCGTCGGCCGCGACCTGCGTGCCGCGATCTTCGATCACGTCACCGGGTTCTCGACGGAGGACACCGCACGGTTCGGCGCGCCGTCGCTGCTGACCCGCACCACCAACGACGTGCAGCAGATCCAGCTTCTGGTGCAGCTGAGCTGCACGATGCTGATCACCGCTCCGATCATGTCGGTCGGCGGCATCTTCATGGCCGTGCACCAGGATGCCGGCCTGTCGTGGCTGCTGCTGGTCAGTGTGCCGATCCTGGCCGTGGCGAACTACTGGATCGTGCGTCACCTGCTGCCGATATTCCGCCGGATGCAGCGGCAGGTCGACGGGATCAACCGGGTGATGCGTGACCAGCTCGCGGGTCTGCGGGTGATCCGCGCGTTCGCCCGGGAGCCGTTCGAGCGCAACCGGTTCGCGGTGGCCAACCACGCCTTGGCCGACACCGCACTGGCGGCCGGCCGGTGGCAGGCGCTGATGCTGCCGACCACGACGCTGGTGATCAACGTCTCGAGCGTCGCACTGATCTGGTTCGGCGGGTTACGCATCGACGCCGGACAGATGCAGGTCGGTTCGCTGATCGCGTTCCTGGCCTACTTCATGCAGATTCTGATGGCCGTTCTGCTGGCGACGTTCCTCCTCGTCATCATCCCGCGCGCGTCGGTGTGCGCCGAACGCATCACCGAGGTGCTGTCGGTCTCACCGCACATCACCAGCCCGCAGCACCCGGTCCGACCGGCGACGATCGAGGGACAGATCCGGCTCGAGGGCGCGACGTTCTCCTATCCGGGAGCCGAACGCCCCGTCCTGCAAGATGTTTCGCTGACCGCTCGACCCGGTACGACGACGGCTGTGGTCGGGTCCACCGGGTCGGGCAAGTCGACGCTGGTGTCACTGATCTGCCGGATGTACGACGTGACGAGCGGTTCGGTTCGCCTAGACGGCGTCGACGTGCGCGAGTACGACCCCGATCACCTGTGGTCGGTGATCGGCCTGGTGCCGCAGCGCGGCTACCTGTTCTCGGGCACCGTCGCCGACAACCTGCAACTGGGCGCGGTGCCCGGCCATGTCGCC
This sequence comes from Mycobacterium sp. IS-3022, assembly GCF_001500065.1. Taxonomy (GTDB): domain Bacteria; phylum Actinomycetota; class Actinomycetes; order Mycobacteriales; family Mycobacteriaceae; genus Mycobacterium. The sequence goes on along the minus strand of NZ_LQIN01000003.1, from coordinate 99,653 downwards.
ACTGAGCACGAGATGTGGGAGGCGCTACGGGTGGCCGCGGCCGACGATTTCGTGCGCGCGCACGCCGACGGCCTGGCCATGCGGGTCGCGCAGGGCGGGGCGAACTTCTCGGGCGGGCAGCGGCAACGGTTGGCCATCGCCCGCGCGGTGATCCGTCGACCCGCCGTGTACCTGTTCGACGACGCGTTCTCCGCACTCGACGTGCACACCGACACTCGAGTGCGCTCCGCGCTGCGCGAGGTGTCGGCGGATGCGACGGTCATCGTTGTTGCACAGCGCATCTCCACCGTCACGCAGGCAGATCAGATCGTCGTCATCGACGACGGTCGGGTCGTCGGCATCGGCACCCACGAGACCCTGCTCGCAGAATGCGTCGAATACGCCGAGTTCGCCGACTCCCAGTCGCTCGCCGAAGTTGGTGACACGCAATGACAGGACCGATGGCGCGGCCGATCCGCGGCACGGCGCAGCCACCGACCCAGCGGTCCCGCGACTTCACCGGATCGGCGATCCGACTGATCAAGCGGCTGACGCCGCAGCGCGGCCTCACCGCGGCGGTGATCCTGCTGGGTGTCGGTGGCATCGCGATCAGCGTCGTCGGGCCGCGAATCCTCGGGCACGCCACCGATCTCCTGTTCAACGGTGTTATCGGGCGCCAACTGCCGGCGGGCCTCACCAAGGAACAGGCGATCGAGGCCGCGCGGGCCCGCGGTGACGACACCTTCGCCGACCTGCTGTCGGGAATGAACGTCGTACCCGGCCGCGGTATCGACTTCGGTGCCGTCGGCCGCACCCTGCTCCTCGCGCTGTGCCTGTATCTGGTTGCCGCGCTGCTGGTCTGGCTGCAGGCGAGGCTTCTCATCGTCGCGGTGCAGCGGACGATGGTGACGCTGCGCTCCGACGTCGAGAACAAGGTCCACCGGATGCCGCTGTCGTACTTCGACTCTCGCCAACGCGGCGAGGTTCTCAGCCGGGTGACCAACGACGTCGACAACATCCAGACCTCGCTGTCGATGACGATCAGCCAGCTGATGACGGCCGTATTGACGGTGCTTTCGGTACTGGTGATGATGCTGACGATCTCGCCTTTGCTGACCCTGCTGACGGTGGTGACGGTGCCGTTGTCCCTGTGGGCGACCCGGGTGATCGCGCGCCGGTCGCGACGGTTGTTCGTCGCGCAGTGGACGAACACCGGTCGGCTCAACGCCCACATCGAGGAGACCTACAGCGGTTTCGCGATCGTCAAGACGTTCGGCCACCGCGCGGCCGCCCAGGAACGCTTCCGAGAGTGCAACGACGACGTCTACCACGCCGCCTTCGGCGCGCAGTTCTTCTCGGGGCTGGTGTCGCCCGCCACCACCTTCATCGGGAACTTGAGCTACGTCGCGGTGGCGGTGGTTGGCGGACTGCAGGTGGCCACCGGCCAGATCACGCTCGGCAACATCCAGGCGTTCATCCAGTACGTCCGCCAGTTCAACCAGCCACTGACGCAGGTGGCCGGCATGTACAACGCGATGCAGTCCGGCGTGGCCAGCGCCGAGCGGGTGTTCGACCTGCTCGACGCCGAGGAGGAGGAACCCGATCCGGCCCTCCATCCCGATGGCCGGGACATGGTGGGACGGGTCGAGTTCGAGGACGTCACGTTCGGCTACCACCCCGACCAACCGGTCATCGAGAACGTGTCGCTGATCGCCGAACCCGGCAGCACAGTCGCGATCGTCGGGCCGACGGGAGCCGGCAAGACCACACTGGTGAACCTGTTGATGCGGTTCTACGACGTCGACTCCGGTCGGATACTGGTTGACGGCGTGGACATCTCGACGGTCAGCAGGGCTTCGCTGCGGTCGCGGATCGGGATGGTGCTGCAGGACACCTGGTTGTTCGGCGGCACCATCTACGACAACATCGCCTACGGCAGGCCGGACGCGTCGGAGGAGGAGGTCCTCGCGGCCGCGAAGTCCGCATACGTCGACCGGTTCGTGCACATGCTCCCCGACGGGTACCAGACGCATGTCAGCGACGACGGCGGCACCATCAGCGCCGGCGAGAAGCAGCTCATCACGATCGCCCGTGCGGTGCTGGCCCGGCCGCGACTGCTGATCCTCGACGAAGCCACCAGTTCGGTCGACACCCGCACCGAGCTGCTGATCCAGCACGCCATGGCCGAATTGCGCCGCGACCGCACGAGTTTCATCATCGCCCACCGGCTTTCGACGATCCGCGACGCCGACCTGATCGTGGTGCTCGAGGCGGGCCGGATCGTCGAACGCGGCAACCACGCCGAACTCCTGGCTAAGCGTGGTGCTTATTGGTCCATGACGCAGGCCTGACCGCCGTACGCTCACCATGATGAGCAAGACGGTCTACACCTTCTGCCGGTACTGCCTGTCGTCGTGCGGCCTGGAGGTGACGGTCGACGACAACCGGGTCACCAAGATCGCCGCGGACAAACAGAACCCGCACAGCTGGCAGGACTTCTGCGCCAAGGGACGCACCGCACACCAACTCGTCGAACATCCGCGACGGATCCTTCACCCGATGCGCCGAGTCGGCGACTCCTACGTCGATGCCACCTGGGACGAGGCCATCAGCGACATCGCCGCCAGGATGAACGCCGCGATCGAGGCGGGTGGTCCCGACGCGGTCGGCGTCTATTACGGCAATCCATCGGGGTTTTCGTCGTCGAACATCATCTTCATGAACGGCTGGCTGGACGCGATCGGCACGCACAGCCGCTACTTCGTCGGCTCGGTCGACCAGAACGCGATGCACGTCGTGGCCGCCGCGATGTACGGGTCGATCCTGATGGCGCCCGTGTCCGATATCGACAACTGCGACTACTTCCTTCTGGTCGGCACCAACCCGGCGGTGAGCGCGTGGAACTGGCTGGAGACCGTACCCGGCGGGTGGCGGCGCGCGCTCGCACGTCAACAGCAGGGCGCCACGATCGTCGTGGTCGATCCGCTGCGCACCGAATCCGCCGAGAAGGCCGACGTGCACCTCGCGGTGCGGCCCGGACAGGACTGGGCGCTGTTGCTGGCGATGGTGAAGGTCATCCTCGACGAGGGCCGCGAACACCGCGGCGACTGCACCGAACTCGCCACCGGCGTGGACGATCTGCGCGCACTGGTCGCCGATGCGGATCTCGATGATCTGGCCGCCCGGTGCGACGTCGCACGCGACCGGATCGAGCAGGTCGCCCGCGACTTCGCCGCGGCGCGCGGAGCCATGGTGGTCACCCGGACCGGGGTCTCACTGCACCTGACCGGCACCGTCGCCGAGTGGCTGGGGCACGTGCTCAACGTGATCACCGGCCGCATGGACCGCCCCGGTGGGCGTCGCTACGAGCCCGGCTACGTCGACGCGATCCGGATGTCGGCGATGGTCAAGTCCAAGCCGCACCACAGCCGACTGCTGGGCCGCGAGATGGTCGCGGGCGCACACGCGCTCAGCGAATTGCCCGACGAGATCACCACTCCCGGCCGCGGCCAGATCCGGGCGATGCTGATCAACTGCGGCAATCCCGTGGTTTCCGGGCCCGACGGCGCCAAACTCGACCGCGCGCTGGCCGACCTCGACCTGCTCGTTGCCATCGACTTCGTCCAGCGCGAGAGCCACCGCCACGCGCACTGGCTGCTGCCGGCGGCCCACTGGCTCGAACGCAGTGACCTGCTCGCGTTCACCAGCAACATGCACGACGAGCCGTATCTGCATTACGGGGCCAAGGCCGTCGAGCCGCCGCCGGATGTCCGGGAGGAATGGCGCATCTTCACCGACCTGGCGATCGCGATGCGCAGACCTCTGTTCCGCGCCCGCGGCCTCAACGGGTTCATCACGGCGACGCGGGCGTTGGCTCGGCTGACCCGCAAGCCGAACCTGGAGTTCGGCCCGCACTGGATCGACCGGCTCGTGGTCGCAACCGGACGAAAGTTCAACGGACGCCGGATCAAATGGCGCGACGTCACATCACATCCGCACGGCTGGGTGTTGGGGCCTCGCGAATTCGGGCATTTTCGCGACGCGCTGCGAACCGACGACAAGAAGGTGCACGCCGCGCCGCCGGAGTTCGTCGCGCGGGCCCGCGAACTGCTCGCCGGACCGCATCCCGAGCCGCCCGTCGGCTATCCGTTCCAGCTGGCCAACCGCAGGCACCGGCACTCGATGAACTCGTGGCTCAACGACCTGCCCGGCCTGCATCCGGCTGGTAAGGGCAACGACGTCGTCATCCATCCGAAGGACGCCGCCGACTTGGGAGTGACCGACGGCGATCTGGTCAGCATCATCTCGCCCGTCGGCGCGATCGAGTTGAGGGCGGTGGTGAACGACCGGCCGCGACAGGGCGTGATCATCGTCGACCACGGCTGGGGCTCAAGGGTTTTCGATCCCCGTGGCCGCGCCGAGCCGATCTCCTACGGCGCCAACCGCAACCTGCTGATCAATGGCGGACCGGTGGATCCGCTGTCGCAGACGTCGGCCCTGAGTTCGGCCTTCGTCGCCGTGAAGCGGACGACGAGCTAGTGTCCAGATGTTCGCGCGCGTTCGGTGTGGTCCGTTTTTGGCTTCCTATGCTCGAGATTGCACACACGGCTGTGGTCGTTCTCTCAGATCAGCACAACCCTGAATGCAATCTCGGCGCTAGGACCATTTCGCGGACCAGCACCCCCTGGCCACGTGCGTGCGTACAAGCACCCCAGATGTTGCTGCCGAACTGATGAGTCCCCACACTAGAGCTCAGGTCCCTCGGCGCGTAAGTCGTCGACGTTGCGCATCGCCTCGCGCAACTTGTCCAGCCACTCCTCGGCATGCTCGCCGACCAGTCGCACCGACCACGCCAGCGCGTCCGAACGCGACCGCGCCACACCCGCGTCCACCAGCGTGTCGAGTACCTGCCGCTCGGGCTGGCGCAGCCGCGTCATGACCGGAACGGCCAAGTGCGTGAACAGGATTCGTTCGGCGGCTTCGCCAGCCCCCACCTCGACGCCCCACGCCACCTTGCGTCCGTAGCGCGACTCGGCTTCGTCGGCAATGCGCATCCGCTCGGGCCGGGTCTCTTCGCGGAACCGCGCAACCCGTCCGGATGCACGCGCCTCACTCTCGCCGCCCTCGGGTTCGGGCAGGCGACCGATGACAGTGATCTCCTCACGGTCGACGACCACGGTCGGATCACCGGCGAACCAGCCCTCGGGAAGCCTGCCGGCGAACCAGTCGGGCGCGTCGCCGGCGTCGGGTTGCGCAGCCTGTTGCCAGCCGCCCGGACGGCGCCGGCCATGGATGTTGTGTCTCATGATTACATGATTACACCGTTACACTCCGGCTGGCAGGGGTTCGCCTCAGAGCGAAACGTCCTTCTTGACCTCAACCGATGTTGAGCTGGTGCGCCGCAACGGGCAGTGGTGGCTCACGGCCGGACAGAACACGGTCGTCCGGCCGACGCCCATCGATCGGTTGGGCTAGTTGCGCTTGAGCAGCAGCGCAGCGCCGCCTGCCACCACCATGCCGATCAACAGCAGCACGGCCAGCGCCGGGCTGACCAGCCACCACACCAAACCCACCACGAGGAGCGCCGGCGACGCGACGAACAACACCATGCCCGGATGCTGCTTGATGACGGACACTGCGCTCTGCGCTCGCACCCGGTCAATTTCCTTTGCCATAGCCCAAGAATGCCAGCCGTCCGGTTAGTTTGGTGCCCATGACCGCACCGAACAATGGAAGCTGGCGCCCGGATCCCGAGGGCCGCTACGAGTACCGCTGGTGGGACGGGCAGCGCTGGACCGATCAGGTGTCGCATCAGGGCCAAGTCGGTCGGGCACCGCTGGGTGGCCCGCCGCCGGCCGCCGCGCAAGGCCATCCGCAGGGCTCGCCACCACCCCAGGCGAGCACGGTCGGCCAGCCCGGAGCGGACGGGTTCGCCGGCATCACCGGCGATCTCGTCGACGGCAGGTTCAGCGAGAAGGAAGCCAAGCCCATCGCGAACCAGAACACCAAACTGCTGCGGGTGCGCCTCGGCGAGCCGTTCATGGCGCGGCAGGGATCGATGGTCGCGTATCAGGGCAACGTGGACTTCGCGTTCGAGGGCGGCGGCGCGTCGAAGTTCCTCAAGAAGGCGCTGACCGGAGAAGGCTTGCCGCTCATGCGTTGTCAGGGACAGGGTGACGTGTTCCTCGCCGAGCGGGCCTACGACGTGCACCTGCTGAACCTGACCAATTCCGGCCTGTCGATCAGCGGCAAGAACGTGCTGGCGTTCTCGTCGAGCCTGGACTGGAACATCGAACGGGTGAAGGGCGGCAGCATCGCCACGGGCGGGCTGTTCAACACCACCCTGCGCGGAACCGGTTGGGTCGCGCTGACCACCGACGGTCCACCGGTCGTGCTCAACGCCGCCGAGGCGCCGACCTTCGCCGACACGAACGCGGTGGTGGCATGGTCGGCGAATCTGCAGACGCAGCTCAAGACGAGCTTCAAGGCGGGCGCGCTGATCGGACGAGGCTCCGGCGAGGCGGTTCAGGTGTCCTTCCACGGCCAGGGCTTCGTCATCGTTCAGCCCTCGGAAGGCGCCCCGCCGGTCGCGACGCAGTAGGTCAGAGTTCGAGCAACACGGTCACCGGGCCGTCGTTGACGAGATCGACGGTCATGTGCGCACCGAACACCCCGGTCTCGACATCGGCACCGAGCCCGCGCAGCGCGTCGGCGAAGGACGTGACGAGCGGTTCGGCCACGGCACGGGGCGCCGCCGCGTTCCACGCCGGGCGCCGGCCCTTCGCGGTGTTGGCGTAGAGCGTGAACTGGCTGACCACCAGGATTGGCGCGCCGACGTCGCTCGCCGACTTCTCGTCATCGAGAATCCGTAACTGCCAGAGTTTTTCGGCCATCCGCCGGGCCTTGGCGGCGTCGTCGTCGTGTGTGACGCCGACGAGCGCGAGCAGACCCTGACTCTCCGGCCGGATGGCGCCGACGACGTCGCCGTCCACCGTGACCGCGGCAGAGGTGACCCGCTGAACGAGAACCCGCATGGCTGCCGATGCTGCCACGCTCGCCGACACGGAGGCCTGGTAGGGCATACCCTACGGGGGTACAGTTCGCCCGCATGAAGCTGAACAGCATCGAGCGCGCGGTGATGAACAACCCCGTGCGGGCCGCACACCAGCACACCCGCGAGGCGGCATGGTTTCGAAGGTCACGGCCTTCGACCTCGACGACGCGATGCAAGACCTGATTGCATACCCCACGGGGGTATAGGTATGCTCGGGGTCATGACCACTACGACAGTCACCGTCACCGGCATGACCTGCGGGCATTGCGCGACATCCGTGCGTGAGGAGATCAGCGAGATCACGGGAGTGAGAAGCGTCGACGTGGACATCGCCAGCGGTGCGGTGACCATCGACAGCGTCGCCGCCGTCGAACCGGCCGAAATCAGAAGCGCCGTGGAAGAGGCCGGCTACCGGCTGGCGAGCTGATGAAAACCGGGCCACGGATCGCCGCCTTCCTCACCGCACTCGCGGTGGTGTTCGCGGTCGCGGTGTGGGTGGGCAAGTCGTTCGGACCGCAGGGCGATATCACGGTGCCCGCCCAGCCCGCCGGTCACGACGCCGGCACCGCTGCGCAACCGCCCGGCGGATTGCAGGCGAGCCAGCACGGCTACACCCTCGCGCTGGCTCAGTCGATTCTCTCCGCGGAGCCGGGTTCGCCGCTGCGGTTCCGCATCCTCGACGACGCCGGCGCGCCCGTGTCGCACTTCGAGGAGTCCCACGAAAAGTTGTTGCATCTGATCGTGGTTCGCAACGACTTGACCGCATTTCAGCATCTGCATCCGGTGCTCGACGACCGTGGAACGTGGAACGTTCCGGTCGATTTCAGCCGCGCGGGTGACTACCGGGTGTTCGCCGATTTCGTGCCCGCCGGCGGGCCCGCGCTCACCCTGAGCGCCAACGTGCACGTGCCCGGCCCGTACCAGCCGCGGCCGTTGCCCGCGGTCGACGCGTCGTCGACGGTCGACGACTACACCGTGACGCTGCGCGGCACACCGAAAGCCGGTGAGCCGTCGACTCTCGCGCTGACGGTCAACCGCAACGGCACCCCGGTCGACGATCTGCAACCGTACCTGGGCGCCTACGGTCATCTGGTGGCGTTGCGGGCGGCGGACCTCGCATACCTGCACGTGCATCCGATCGGAGAACCCGGCGACGGAGTCACGCCCGCAGGCCCGACCGTCGATTTCCACACCACGTTCCCCAGTGCGGGCGAGTACCGGCTGTTCTTGGACTTCAGGCACCGCGACGAGGTCCGCACGGCCGAGTTCACGGTGTCGGTCGACCCGTCCGGACAACAGCACTCCCCCACCCGAGAACACGGCGGAGTCGGCCATGGCCACTGACACGATCGAACTGTCGATCGATGGCATGACGTGTGCGTCGTGTGCGAACCGAATCGAGAAGAAGCTCAACAAGATCGACGGGGTGACGGCGACCGTCAACTTCGCGACCGAGAAGGCGCGCGTCGAGTACGGCGGGGACGTGACGCCCGACGCGTTGGTGGCCACCGTCGAAGAGGCCGGCTATCAGGCGCATCTGCCGGATGTGCAGGAGGCCGTCGCCGAAGACGACCCGACCGCCGCGTTGCGGCACCGTCTGCTCGTCTCGCTGGCGCTGACGGTTCCGGTGATCGCGATGGCGATGATCCCCGCGCTGCAGTTCACCAACTGGCAGTGGCTGTCGCTGACACTGGCGGCGCCGGTGGTGGTGTGGGGCGCGTGGCCGTTCCACCGCGCGGCGTGGGCGAACCTGCGGCACGGCAGCGCCACCATGGACACACTGATCTCGATGGGAACCGTTGCGGCCCTGGGCTGGTCGGTCTATGCGCTGTTCTGGGGCACGGCCGGCGCACCGGGGATGACGCATCCGTTCTCGCTGACCCTCTCGCGCACCGATGGCTCCGGCAGCGTCTACTTCGAGGTCGCCGCCGGGGTGACCACTTTCATCCTCGCCGGACGGTACTTCGAAGCCCGCTCGAAGCGGCGGGCCGGCGCGGCGCTACGCGCGCTGCTGGAGCTGGGCGCCAAAGACGTCGTGGTGCGTAGAGGCGGTGGAGAACAACGGATTCCGCTCGGCCAGCTGGCCGTTGACGACGAGTTCATCGTCCGGCCCGGCGAGAAGATCGCCACCGACGGCGTGGTGGTCGAGGGCGCTTCGGCGGTCGACGCGTCCATGCTCACCGGCGAGTCGGTGCCGGTCGAGGTCGGCCCCGGCGATGAGGTCGTCGGCGCAACGGTCAACGTCGACGGCCGGCTCGTGGTGCGGGCGCGGCGGATCGGCGCCGACACCCAGCTCGCTCAGATGGCGCGCCTCGTCGAGGACGCCCAGAACGGTAAGGCGCAGGCGCAGCGGCTGGCCGACCGGATCTCGGGTGTGTTCGTGCCGATCGTGATCGCCTTGGCGGTGGCGACCCTCGGCTTCTGGCTGGGCACAGGCGGATCGGTGGCGGCAGCCTTCACCGCGGCGGTGGCGGTGCTGATCATCGCGTGCCCTTGCGCGCTGGGGTTGGCCACACCGACCGCCCTGATGGTCGGCACCGGCCGCGGCGCGCAACTGGGCATCCTGATCAAGGGACCCGAGGTGCTGGAGTCGACGCGGCGCATCGACATGATCGTGTTGGACAAGACCGGAACGATCACCACCGGCAGGATGACCTTGATCGATGTCGTGACCGAAGACGAACAGCCCGACGAGGTACTGCGGATGGCAGGCGCGGTCGAGAACGGCTCGGAGCATCCGATCGCCAGGGCCATCGTGAAGGGCGCGCGGGAGAAGGTCGGTGATCTGCCGTCGGTCGAGGACTTCGCCAACCGACGCGGTCTGGGCGTGAGCGGGCTCGTCGAGGGCCGCGACGTCACAGTCGGACGGCAGCAGATGCTGACGTCGCACGAGTTCCCCGGCTCCTTGAAAGCGGCGGTCCGACAAGCGGAGTCGCAGGGCCGCACCGCCGTCGTCGTCGGCTGGGACGACACGATCCGTGGCGTGCTGGTGGTCGCCGATACGGTCAAACCGACGTCGGCCGAAGCGATCTCCCGGCTCCGCGCGCTGGGTTTGACGCCGATCATGGTGACCGGCGACAACGAGGCGGCAGCCCACACCATCGCCAGACACGTGGGTATCGACGACGTCATCGCCGAAGTGCTTCCGCAAGACAAGGTCGACGTCGTGAAGCGCCTGCAGGCCGATGGCAAGGTGGTGGCGATGGTGGGTGACGGCGTCAACGACGCGGCGGCGCTCGCGCAGGCCGACCTCGGGCTCGCGATGGGCAGCGGCACCGACGTCGCGATCGAGGCCAGCGACCTGACAGTGGTGCGCGACGATTTGAATGCGGTCCCCGATGCGATTCGCCTGTCCCGCAGGACCTTGGCGACGATCAAGGGAAACCTGTTCTGGGCCTTCGCCTACAACGTCGCAGCGCTTCCCCTGGCGGCGGCGGGTCTACTGAACCCGATGATCGCCGGCGCGGCGATGGCGTTCAGTTCGGTGTTCGTCGTCAGCAACAGCCTTCGGCTGCGCCGCTTCACCGCTACAGCGTCGCGTTGATCGGCCCCAGCATCTGACAGTTCGGCTCCAGCGCATCCTCGAAGACCTTGCCGCAGCCGCGTCCGCTCGCGATATAGGTCGCGCCCGGCCGATACGGCTCCAGGTACACCCGCGCGGCGGCCGGCCCCCTGGCCTGCGTGCACTGCCCCTGCGAATCGTGCCCGGCGATGTGGACACAGGCGACGCTGTACGCCGGCCGGAACGGAGCCCCACAAGCGTCGAACGAGACGGTCGCCGTCACCTTGCTCACGCCTCCGGTGTTCACGACTTGTGGCGGCGACAGCGTGTAACCGCACGCCGGGGGTGGCGGTTGGGCCTGCGCTGGGGCCAGGAGGCCGCAGGGCGCGACGAGTAGCGCGGTCAGCACAGCTTTGACGACCCGGCTCATGCCTGGATGGTAGATCACTGCCACGACCTCGGATCCGAAATGAGAGCGGTTGTCCCCTACGGTCCTTCGCTGTCTCTGGGGAGGTCCTCGGGGGTCTCTTCGGGGGCGAGGTACTTCTCGGGGTGGTGGTAGTTGTTCACCCGCGTTTGGCCGGTGTCGAGGTCGGGTGGGGGTAGCCATTCGATGCGCCCGTCGTCGCGGACCCGTGTCCTCCAGCCGCCGTTGGTGACGAGCCGGTTGTGCGGTCCGCAGGCGAGGGTCAGATCAGTGATGTCGGTGTTGCCGCCGTGGGCCCAGTCCGTGAGGGCGTGATGAACCTGACTCCAGTAGGCCGGCGCGGTACAGCCAGGTTTGGTGCAGCCGCCGTCGCGGTTGTGCAACACGATGCGCTGACCGGGGGTGGCCAAGCGTTTGGCCCGGCCCACATACATCGGGACCTCGCGGTGGTCTTCGTAGATCACCAGATAGTGGTCGCTGCTGGCGGCCATGCGGATCACATCAGCCATCGGCAACAAGGTTCCGCCCCCGGTGACCGCGAGCCCGGCCGCCGAGCGCAGTTCTCTGAGGGTGGTGGACACCACGATGGTCGACGGCATTCCGTTGTGCTGGCCCAATTGCCCGGAGGCCAGTAGCGCGCGGCACATGGCGGTGAGGGCATCGTGATTGCGCTGCCCCTGCGAGCGCCCGTCGCTGACCTGGTTCTCAGCACACGCGGGTTCATCGACGCATGGGTCGGGGTCATCGGGATTGCACATCCCCGGCGCGGCCTGCTTGGCCAAGACCGCGTCGAGCGCCGCGCGGGTCTCGGGATCGAGCAATCCGCGCAGGCGGCTCATCCCGTCGCGGCCCTGCGGGCCGATCTCGAGGTAGCGCTTGCGGGCACGCTCGCGCTCGGCCTCATCGGGCGGAACACCGTCCTCGTCGAGCAGCTGGGTCAGCCGGTCGGCGACTTTGCGCAACTCCTCGGGCCGCAAACCGCATCCGGCGCGCACCAGGTCGGCCTCCGCCAGTTCACGGGCCTGATAGTTCACATGCGCCGACAGGTGAATGAAGAATTCCTCGATGATGCGCACATGTTCCGCGCCCACCTCACCGCGAGCCTGCGCGGCAGCCGTGGTCTCCAGGACCGGGGCCAACGGCTCACCGGTCAACGCCCGCCGGGGACCCAACACCGCCGCCGCACCGATCCGCCGCTTGGCCTCCGCGCGCGAAATCCGCAAAGTCGTGGCCAACGCCTCCGGCCATGACGACGCCCCCAACGCCTTCGGGTCGTCGTCTGCCACCAACCGGGCAATGACCGCGTGATCGACAACGGGCAACGCGCTGAACAATCGCTCCCGTCTCGCGAGCAAGGCGACCAACTCAGCAGGTCTCAGCGCGTCCAGCGACACGTCGGCTGCTTTCTGCAGCGCCGACTCGAGCTCGTCGTAAACCGCGCGAACATCCTGTTGTGGCCAGCCCTCTTGGACCATATTCGAACAATAGTTCGAGTCACCGACAAGATCTGTCAGTCATCCGTCCTGCGCACTCGGAACAGCTTCACGTCGGACTTGAAACCCTTGAGGTGCCGCGCGCCGGCGAATGAGCACGCGAACCGCTCGTCGTCACAGATGGCGTCGCGGGTCGCTTCGGAGACCAGGACCGAACCCGGCCGCGCAGCACCGGTGATGCGGCTGGCGAGATTGACCGAGCTGCCGAACCAGTCGCCCGCCCGGCTCACCGCCATACCCGTCGCCACGCCCACGCGGAGGCGGGGAAAATCCTCGTCGTCGTCGGTCCGCTCGAGCAGCGTCAGCACGCCGTCCAACAACGGCACCGGTTCGGTGCTGACGAGCATCACCTCGTCGCCGATCGTCTTGACGAACCGCACCGGCGGCGCAGAAACCTCGTGCGCGAGATCGAAGAGCCGGTGGGCGAGCCGTTCGAGGTCTTCGGGAGGAACGGCCTCGCCGAGCCGGGTGAAGCCGACGAGATCGGCGAACGCGATCGTCACGAGCCGGGCACCGGGCAGCCGTTGACCCGCTGCCCGCTCGGAGGCCGTGATCGCCTCGGTCTCCATGAGATGGCGCAGGTGCAACCGCAACAAATCCTGGACCATCGGTCCGAGCAACGGGTCGGCGGTGCGCACGAGGGCTTCGGCGTTCTCGGCGATGACGAGTTCCGACGCGCTCGGGTCGAGAACCGAAGCCAACCCCGCGTAGCGCATCACCTCGGCCGCCTTGGCCAACCCGTCGGCGAGCACCCGGGTTATCTGAACGATCTGCTCAGGCAGGATGCCGATCTCGATGAACCGCTGCGCGAAGGCCGCGGCTTCGGCGTCGGCACGCAGGTGGACAGCCGCATCGGGGTCGTCGACGGTCGGCAAGCCCATCGCATGTTGGATGCGCTGCAACAGGTCGAGATCGATGCCGGTCTTCTCGCTGGTTTCTCTCGCGGAAACGTACACACCATCGTCACCGAGCACTCGACGCGCACCGAGCAGCATTGGCAGGTAGGCATTTCGGATCTCCTCGACCGAGATGCCCCTGCCCAACAGCCACGGAATCAGCTCGGCGCGTTCGGCGCGCGCCGCACCTTCGAGTCCGTCCAGCAACCCGGACGCGTCGGCGTCGAAGTCATCGGCCACCGGCTCAACGTATACCGCGTGCGATCATCGCAGCATGGGTTCGCCGGTGCTGCACGGGTTGCCGCCGATCGTCGCCGAAGGGGTGCGCACGTTGATCCTGGGCAACATGCCCAGCGTGATGTCGCTGGCCGCTGCGCAGTACTACGGAAATCCGCGCAATGCCTTCTGGCGCATCGTCGGTGAGGTTCTCGGATTCAGCGCGGACGCACCCTACGAGCAGCGGTGTGCCGCGTTGACGGCTCACCAGATCGCCGTCTGGGATGTGCTGCGGTCCTGCCGGCGCGAAGGCAGCCTGGATTCCGCGGTCAAGCCGGACAGCATGGTGCCGAACAACTTTCAGCGCTTCTTCGCCGAACATCCGGGCATCACGCTCGTGCTGTTCAACGGCGCCGCGGCGCAGAAGAACTTCACCAGACTCGTTTCCGCCGCACCTGACCTGCCCCACCGGCGACTGCCGTCGACCAGCCCGGCGCAGACCATGCGCTATGTGGACAAGCTCGCAATCTGGCGCGAAGCCATCACCGCACGCCGTTAGCCGAAGGACAAGGCGGACGGTGAGCGCCGCGGTCCGGCGGCTACCGTGGCGGGATGTCCTGTGTGTTCTGCGCCATCGTTGCCGGCGAGGCGCCGGCCATCCGCATCTACGAGGACGACGACTATCTCGCGATCCTCGACATCCGCCCCTTCACCCGCGGCCACACGCTGGTGATCCCCAAACGGCACACCGTCGACCTGACCGACACGCCGCCGGAGACCGTCTCGGCGATGGCGCGGATCGGTCAGCGCATCGCCCGGGCCGCGCGCAGGTCGGGGCTGCACGCGGACGGCAACAACGTGGTGATCAACGACGGCAAGTCCGCATTTCAATCGGTGTTCCACATTCATCTGCACGTGTTGCCCCGGCAGAGCGGCGACAAGCTGTCGTTCGCCAAGAACATGCTGCTGCGCCGCGACCCGGACCGAGAGGAATCCGGCCGCCTGCTGCGTGAGGCCCTGGCGCAACTGGACTCCGCTGCGCAAGACTGACGTCATGAGCATGCCCTGGTGGGAGAAGTACGTCGGATATCCGATGCTGTTACTGCACGACAGGCTCTACAAGGGCACCAACGGCCGGATCGGGCACACGATTCCGGGTGCGCCGCCGATGCTGATCCTGCACACGGTCGGCGCGAAAACCGGTCTGCAGCGGGCCAATTCGCTCGCCTATGTCCGCGACGGCGACGACTACCTCGTCGTCGCGTCCAAAGGTGGTGAACCGAAGGCACCGGGCTGGTACCACAATCTCAAGGCCAACCCGAACGTCGAGATCAACGTCGGACCCAAGCGCATCAAGGTGACGGCCACGCCGGTCACCCGCGACGATCCCGACTTTGCGCGGCTGTGGCAGATCGTCAACAACATGAAGGCCAACAAGGACCGCTACAACCAGTACCAGAAGCGCACCACGCGGCCGATCCCGGTGGTCAAGCTGACGCCGTAGAAGGCCCGCGCTCTCAGAACAGCTCCTTGGCCAACAATTCCAGCGTCTTCTCGCGCGCCGGCGCGGTCGCCGGATCGGTGCCGCGGCGTGCCGAGGCCACCGGATTGACCATGACCTCGTCGACTCCGAACTCGTCGGCCAGCGCGCGCATCTGATCGGCGGCCTCTGACGGATCGCCGACGACGGCGCGCCCGAACGCGGCTTCGGCGATTCGCTGTGCATGCGGCGCGAGTTCCTGCCGCTCGGCGTCCTCGACGAGATCCAGCGGGCCCAGCGGCTCGCCCGTTCGCAGCCGCGCCATCATCTGCAGGTTCGGCAACGCCAAAGCCGTTGCTTCTTGGCGTGTTTCGGCAACGACCGCGTTGACGGTGAGGAACGTGACGGGTTCGGATGCCAGCTCGCTGGGCCGGAACTCGGAGCGGTACACGGCCAACGCCTCCGCGGTGCCCTGGCCGGAGAAATGATGGGCGAACACGTAGGGCAGGCCCTTGGCTGCGGCCAGGTGCGCCGAGTACATCGACGAACCCAGGAGCCACAGTTTCGGTTCACTCACCGCCGCGGGCGTGGCCTTGAGGATGTAGCGCTGATTCGGGATCGGCACCCGCACACCGCGCGCACCCATCAGCGCGACGACGTCGTCGAGGTAGTCGGGAAAGGCCTCGATGTCACGATCGTCGCGGCCGGCGGCGCCGCGCAGCGCCATCGACGTCACCGGGTCGGATCCGGGTGCGCGGCCGATGCCCAGGTCGATCCGCCCGGGGTGGGCGGCCTCGAGCAGCGCGAACTGCTCGGCCACGGCCAACGGTGCGTGGTTGGGCAGCATCACCCCGCCGGACCCGAGCCGGAGCTGCTCGGTATGCGCGGCCAGGTGCGCGATGAGCACCGGCGGGCTGGTCGCCGCCACCGCGGGCATGTTGTGGTGCTCGGCTACCCAGTAGCGCGTGTAACCGAGGCGGTCGGCGGTCTGCGCCAACCGGGTCGACGCCGCCAGCGCGTCCGAGGTCGACTGGTCGGTGCGCACCGACACGAGATCGAGAACTGATAAGCGCATTTCAGTGTCAACACTGCCCTATGCGGATGGCTTCCCGCGGATCGGGTTGCTCCTGTAACAACTTCTTGATGGGCCCGAGCGCGCGTTCGACGCTGACGAAGCGCATCGCCAGCTCGCGGATCACCGTCAGGACGCGGCTGCGGTGGAACATCAGGTTCGCGAGTTGACGGGAATTGTCCTGCGCGGCCTCGACCCGCGGCCGCTGCAGGCGTTCGTATGCGCGCAAGAGCTCGGCAAGCGCTGAACCGCCCGATTGGCGCAGGATCGCGGCGAGCACCCAGGCCGACTCCATCGCCATCCCCGCACCGATACCGGCGGTCGGCAGGAACCCTGCGGCCGCGTCGCCGAGCAGGACCGTGCGCCCGGTGGTCCAATCGGGTGCGCGGCAGTCGGTGAGCGACCAGTAATAGGGGTCCGGGTCGTCCAGCACCGCCGTCAGTGCCCGTTGCAACCGTGGGCTGACATCTCTGAGCTGGCGGCGCGTCTTGGCGACGAACGACGCCGGGCCGGCGGCGGTGTCGGCCCGTGGGCCCCCGAAGAACACGCCGACTTCCCCCTTGACGGGATACAGACCGGCGAAATAGCCGGCGCCCCACCATTCTTCACCGAGATCGGAGTCAGCGTCTTCGGGCGCCCACACCACCCAGCCGCCCCATTTGGTGTCGACCACTTGAACCGACCGCTTCCCCAGCACGAATTGACGGGTGCCCGAATGTATTCCGTCGGCGATGATCACGAGATCGAAGTTCAACCGGTGCGAGCCGTCGGGCGTCGACACCGTCACCTCAACCTCATCGGGGCGTTCGATGAGGTCGGTAACCGTCGAACCGAACGTGGCCGCGCCGCCCTCGCCGGACAGCACGTCGATCAGCTCGCCACGCCCGATGCCGCGGTAGTCGCCGAAGCGGGCGAGAATCGCCGACATCGAGTCCTCACGCAGCTTGCGACCGGTGTGCCCGTGGACGGCGTACCGCCCGAGCGGGGTGCTGGCCGCCCGGTACGCCTCGTGCACACCGAGGTCGTCGAGCGCGGCGTCCACCATCGGCATCAACGCCAGCATGTAACCCTGGGCCGACGAACTCTCGGCGCGCTCGATCAGCACCGGGTGGCGGCCGTCGCGGCGCAGCAGTTGCGCGGCCGTGACCCCGGCGGTGCCGGCGCCGACCACCAAAACCCGCAGCGCGTCGGTGACCGCCTGTTCATATTGTTTTTCAAGGCTCGTCGGACTCAACATATTTTTCACCGTACCATTGTGTGGACCGGCCGGTCCACTTTGTTATCCTGAACCGTGACCTCGGGACGGATCGGACGCATGCCGGCAGCGCGACGGCAACGGCTCGTCGAGGTGGCCGCCACCGAATTCGGTTCTGCTGGTTACGAACAGGCGTCGCTCAACCGCATCATCGAGCGGTGCGGGATGAGTAAGAGCTCGTTCTACTATGTCCTGTCCTCGAAAGCCGAACTCTATGAATTCGTCGTGCGGGAATTGATCACGGATGTGGCGGCGGATATACCGGTCGTCGCGGCCGAAGAATTCGCCGGTGAGCAATTTTGGCCACGACTCGAACGGTTCTTCACCGACCTCGTGCTGGTCTCGCAACGGCAGCAGAAGTTCCTGCTGCTGGGGCGGATGTTCTACCTGCAGGCGCCCGACCCCGCCAGATCCGCGGTCAGCGGAGCGCTCGACGCCGTGCGGGACTGGGTGCAGGAGGTGTTGCGAATCGGCCGTCGATGTGGCGCGGTCCGCACCGACCTTCCCGAGCCGTTGCAGGCGGAGTTGATCTTCCGGATCCTGCAGGTGTTCGACGAATGGACGCTCGCCCATTACGACGACTTTCCCGTCACGGCCCTACCGGAGCTGGCCGACGCGCAGTTCGCGACTATCCGGCGGACGCTCGCGCCTTAGCCTGCCGGAACACATCGTCGAACATCTGCGGCGTCAGCTTGCCCGTGAACGTGTTCTGCTGGCTGGGGTGATAGCAGCCGATCAGCGCGACGTCGCCGAGCTCGGCGGCGGCGCCGTGGCCGAACTTCGGCGCGGGTGTCGGCACCGTCACGCCGCCGGTGCGCAGCATCTGCAGCGCCGCGCGCCACGCGAACCCGCCGAGCGCCACGACCACCCGCACGTACGGCGCCGTCAGCCGCCATTCGGCGTCCAGCCACGGGGCGCACGTCGCGCGCTCGGCCGGTGTCGGCGCATTGCCCGGCGGTGCGCAACGCACCGACGCGGCCACCCGGGTTTCGTTGAGCACCAAGCCGTCTCCGGCGTCCACGCAGACCGATTGATTGGCGAGGCCCACCCGGTGCAGCGCCGCGTACAGAAAGTCGCCGGACCGGTCGCCGGTGAACACCCTGCCCGTCCGGTTCGCACCGTGCGCCGCGGGCGCCAACCCGACGATGAACACGCTGGGCCGGGCCGCTCCCCAGCCGGGCGCCGGACGGCCCCAATACGGTTCGTCGGCATACGACTTGCGCTTGACGACGGCGACCTCCTCGCGCCACTCCACCAAGCGCGGACAGGCCCGGCACACCGACACCGCGGCGTCGAGCTCGTCGAGCGACCGCACCGCCGCGGCCATCGACGTCACGTGCGCGGCCGTCGACGCCACCGCGGTGTGCGGCGTCGCCGGATCGCCGGGCCAGCCCGAGCCGGGAGGCACCGGCGAGGCGAACCGCGCACCGGTCCGTGGGTGAGGCAGCTGCACGCCCACCACTTTGCCCGCGCGCAAAATTCGGATGCCGGTCGGCCCCGGCCGCTGCTACATTCTGCGGCGGTAACCATGACGCACAGCAGGCGCGGCCCCCTTCTGTTGATCCTGTTCGCCGCGCTGATGGCCGGTGCAGGCAACGGCATATCGCTGATCGCGTTTCCGTGGCTGGTGTTGCAGCGCAACGGCTCTGCGCTGGAGGCCTCGATCGTGGCGATGGCGGGCACGCTGCCGTTGCTGATCGCGACGCTGATCGCCGGCGCCGCGGTCGACTATCTGGGCCGACGACTGGTCTCGATGATCTCCGATGCGTTGTCCGCGCTGTCGGTGGCCGCGGTCCCGGTACTGGCGCTGACCTTTGGCGTGGAGGCCGTCAACGTCGCGGTGCTCGCGGTGCTGGCCGGGCTGGGCGCCTTCTTCGACCCGGCGGGGATGACCGCGCGCGAGACGATGTTGCCCGAGGCGGCGACCCGCGCCGGGTGGACGCTGGACCGCGCCAACAGCGTCTACGAGGCCGTGTTCAACCTGGCCTACATCGTCGGTCCCGGCATCGGCGGCCTGCTGATCGCGACGCTGGGCGGCATCAACACCATGTGGGTCACCGCGCTGGCCTTCGGGTTGTCGATCGTCGCGATCGGCCTCCTGCGACTGGAGGGCACCGGCAGGCCCGACCGCGCCTCGCTGCCCGACGGGGTGTGGGCGGGCATCGTCGAGGGCCTGCGGTTCGTCTGGCACAACAAGGTGTTGCGCACGCTGGCGTTCGTCGACCTGGCGGCCACCGGCCTGTACATGCCGATGGAGAGCGTGCTGTTCCCGAAGTACTTCACCGACCGCAACGAACCGGCGCATCTCGGTTGGGTGTTGATGGCGTTGAGCGTCGGCGGTCTGGTGGGTGCGCTCGGTTACGCGGTGTCGTCGAAGTACGTGAGCCGGCGGGTGACCATGCTGGCCGCCGTGCTGACGCTGGGGGTCGCGATGACGGTCATCGCGTTCCTGCCGCCGCTGCCGGTCATCCTTGTGCTGTCGGCGATCGTCGGGCTGGTCTACGGGCCGATCGCCCCGATCTACAACTACGTCATGCAGACGCGGGCGCCGCAGCATCTTCGCGGCCGGGTGGTCGGGGTGATGGGATCGCTGGCCTACGCCGCCGGGCCGCTGGGGTTGATCGTGGCGGGCCCACTGGCCGACGCCGCCGGCTTGCACGTGACCTTCCTGGCGCTGGCACTGCCCATGCTGCTGCTCGGAATCGTCGCGGTGTTCCTGTCGGCGTTACGCGAACTCGACCGGCCGCCGACGGTCTGACCGCTCAACGCTCCCATCGCGGCCGGGTCGCAACCGCACAGGCTGCTCGTACGATTGGCGTGTGGAGTCCACCCTGGCCGATCTCATCGACGCGCTGTCCGAGGGTGGCGTCGTCACCGATCCGGACATCCTGGGGTCCTACCGGCATGACCGGGCCTTCGACCCGACCGCGGGCACACCGCTCGCGGTGGTTCGGCCCCGCAGCACCGAGGACGTGCAAGCCGTGCTGCGCTGGGCCACCGCCCACAAGGTCGCGGTGGTGCCGCGCGGGATGGGCACCGGCCTGTCCGGCGGCGCGTCGGCCCTCGACGGCGCCATCGTGCTGACCACCGAGAAGATGCGCGACATCACCGTCGACCCGGTGACCCGCACCGCCGTCGTCCAGCCCGGTCTGCTCAACGCGGAAGTCAAGAAGGCGGTGGCGGAGTTCGGGCTGTGGTATCCGCCGGACCCATCGTCGTTCGAGATCTGCAGCATCGGCGGCAACGTCGCCACCAACGCCGGCGGCCTGTGCTGCGTGAAGTACGGCGTCACAACGGATTACGTGCTCGGACTACAGGTAGTACTGGCCGATGGCACCGCGGTGCGACTCGGCGGTCCGCGGCTCAAGGACGTCGCCGGGCTCCCGTTGACCAAGTTGTTCGTCGGCAGCGAGGGCACGCTCGGCGTGGTCACCGAGGCGACGCTGAAACTGCTGCCGGCACAGTCGGCGGCGTGCACGGTGGTGGCGAGCTTCGACTCGGTCGAGGCGGCCGCGACGGCCGTCGTCGCGATCACGTCCAAAATCCGGCCCTCGATGCTGGAATTCATGGACTCGGCGGCCATCAACGCCGTCGAGGACAAGCTGAAGATGGGCCTGGATCGCTCCGCCGCCGCGATGCTGGTGGCCGCCTCCGATGACCGTGGCCCATCCGGCGCCGAGGATGCCCGGTTCATGGCCGATGTCTTCACCGAGCACGGCGCCAAGGAGGTGTTCTCGACATCGGACCCCGACGAGGGCGAGGCGTTCGTGGCCGCCCGGCGGTTCTGCATTCCCGCCGTCGAGTTGAAGGGCTCGCTATTACTCGAGGACGTCGGAGTTCCGTTGCCCGCGTTGGCTGATCTGGTCGGCGGCGTGGCGAAGATCGCGGCGAATCACGAACTGCTGATCTCGGTGATCGCGCACGCCGGCGACGGCAACACGCATCCGCTGATCGTCTACGACCCCGCCGATGCCGCGATGACCGAACGCGCGCACCGGGCGTTCGGCGAGATCATGGATCTGGCCGTCGGCCTCGGCGGCACGATCACCGGCGAACACGGCGTCGGCCGGCTCAAGCGGCCGTGGCTGGCCGGGCAGATCGGCCCCGAGGCGATGGAACTCAACCGGCGGATAAAGCAGGCGCTGGACCCGGACGGGATTCTGAACCCGGGCGCGGCTTTTTAGTTGTCTTAGTTGTCGCGAGCAGAGGTGAATTGCCCCGAAATGCCGCGAAAAGAGGCAGTCCGCGTCTGTTCGCGGGAGATTGCCTATTGACATGGTCTCGGTTTCTGTCGTACCAATGAGACATGACGGCTACTCTGTCTCACGGCACGCCGGTTCGATTCCAGCTCGCGAACGCCGATACCTGGACTGATCCGTGGCCGATGTACAGGGCGCTGCGGGACCATGATCCCGTCCACCATGTGGTGCCGCAGGACCGGCCGAACGACGACTACTTCGTGATGTCGCGCCACGCCGACATCTGGGCCGCCGCGCGCGACCACGAGACGTTCTCGTCGGCGCAGGGGCTCACGGTCAACTACGGCGAACTGGAGCTCATCGGCTTGGCCGACAATCCGCCGATGGTCATGCAGGACCCGCCCGTGCACACCGAGTTCCGCAAGCTGGTGTCGCGCGGTTTCACCCCGAGGCAGGTCGAGGCGGTCGAGCCCAAGGTGCGCGAGTACGTCGTCGAGCGAATCGAGAACATCCGGAAAAACGGCGGCGGTGACATCGTCGCGGAGTTGTTCAAGCCCCTGCCGTCGATGGTCGTCGCGCACTATCTCGGCGTTCCGGAGGAGGACCGCGGCCAGTTCGACGGGTGGACCGACGCGATCGTCGCGGCCAACACCGCCGACGGCGGCATCGGCGGGGCGCTGGAGACGTTGGGCGACAAGCTCGCCGAGATGATGGCCTACTTCACGCAGCTGATCGAACGCCGCCGCGTCGAACCGGAGGACGACACGGTTTCGCATCTGGTGGCCGCCGGGGTGGGCGCCGACGGTGACATCGCCGGTGTGCTGTCGATCCTGGCGTTCACCTTCACCATGGTCACCGGCGGTAACGACACCAGCACCGGCATGCTCGGCGGGTCGGTGCAGCTGTTGCATCAGCGGCCCGACCAGCGTCGTCTGCTGGTGGAAAACCCCGAGCTGATACCGGATTCCGTCGAGGAGTTCCTGCGCATGACGTCGCCGGTGCAGGGACTGGCCCGCACCGTGACCCGCGACGTGGAGGTGGCCGGTACGACGATCCCCGAGGGCAGGCGGGTGCTGTTGCTCTACGGTTCGGCGAACCGCGACGAGCGCCAGTTCGGCGCCGACGCCGCCGAACTCGACGTGACCCGCAAGCCCCGCAACATCCTGACGTTCAGTCATGGTGCGCATCACTGCCTCGGCGCGGCGGCGGCGAGGATGCAGTCTCGCGTCGCGCTGACCGAACTGCTGACGCGGATTCCCGACTTCGAGGTCGACGAGAGCGGAATCGTCTGGGCCGGCGGCAGTTACGTACGTCGACCGCTGTCCGTGCCGTTCGTGGTGAATACCTGATGGGCGGCGACTGGCTGGCCGCGCGGCGCACCGAAGTGGCCGCCGACCGCATCCTCGACGCGGCCGGTGAACTGTTCGCGCACAAAGAGGCCGCCACCGTTGGCATGCACGAAATCGCCTCGGCGGCAGGGTGTTCACGCGCAACGCTGTACCGATACTTCGAAAACCGCGACGCGTTGTACACCGCTTATGTGCACCGGGAGAGTTACCGGCTGTACCGCGAGATGACCGAGCAGATCAACGCGCTGACGGATCCGCGCGAACGCCTGATCGAGGGGATGCTGGCCTCACTGCGGAACGTGCGTGAAAGTCCTGCTCTCGCATCGTGGTTCGCGACGACACAGCGCCCGATCGGTGCGGAGATGGCCGAGGAGTCCGAGGTCATCAAGGCGCTGACCGAGGCGTTCGTCATCTCGCTGGGCCCCGACGACCCCGAGTTGGTTGCCCATCGCGCCCGGTGGCTGGTGCGGGTGATGACCTCGCTGATGCTGTTCCCCGGCCATGACGAGGACGACGAGCGGTCGATGCTCGAGGAGTTCGTCGTACCGATCGTGCTGCCGGGTCAGCTTTCCTCCGCGCGTGCGGAGGCTGTCATGCCACCCAGTAAGCCTGCGCTTTGATCGACTTCTTCGAGATCTTGTACTCCTCGCGGAACACCTTGGCGACGGCGCGGGTGGTGCGGTTGTCGCATGCCACCCAGCCGAAGTGATCGTGCGCGTCGAACGCCGCCGCGGCGACGGCTTCCACCAGTGCCTCGCCGGCGTTCTTGCGGTCCACCCACACCACGTCCGTGCTGCGGGCGACCGGTAGTTGCTTGTCGTCGTCGTGACCGGCCTCGAGGAACACCCGGGCCGGGGCGTCACCGATCGCGGTCAACAGCGAGTTGATCGCGGGCAGTGATGCGGTGTCGCCGACGATCACGTAGCCGGCAGGCGCCGGTTCGGGCAGGGTGAAGTTGCTGCCCAGCACCGTCACCTCGATGGAGTCGCCCGGTTGGGCGTTCTCCGCCCAGTGCGACGCGATGCCGTCGTGCAGCGCGAACTCGATGTCGACGGTGTCGGCCGCGGGATTGGGGTCGACCAGCGTGTAGCCACGCTGATGCAGTTTCTCGCCGTCGGCGAACCACATGCGGATCCACATCGTCGGGTGCAGCGGAGAACCCTCGAGCATGCCGCCCGCATCGAAACTCAGCCGCAGGTAGTGCGGGCTGATCTCCCGCTTACCCGTCACGGTCAGCTGATAGTCGCCCGCGCGCAGCAGCTTGAGCACCGCACCCTGGAAACCGCGCGTTGGCTTCTTGTCCGACATAACTGGCCCTCCGTGTCGCCGTTCTGGTTAGGCTACCCTAAGGCCGCGTGCGGCTGAAGCGCAGTGTGGAGGCGGCCGCGGGTGCTTAAGTGGTTGATTGCTCGCACCACGTGCATGTTGCGATCAACCCGTCAGCGCGAGGCCTCAGGCGGTCTTGACCCGGGTGAACCGATGCAACAGCCAGGCCAGCGGGATCGTCACCACGAAGGTGACGAGGAACAGCATGACGATGGACCCGGTATAGATCGGATAGTGCAGGATCTCCACCATCACCACCTCCATCGTGATCAGGTGGATCAGGAAGATCTCGTAGGAGATCTCGCCGAGGAACACCATCGGCCGGCTGGAGAGCAGCCTGGCGTAGACGCCCCGATCGCCCAGCGCCAGCGGGGCGACCGCCAGCGTGGCGATCACCGCGTAGAAGAACGCCTTCGCCAGTCCCTCGCGCAACTCGTTGGGCGACGTGGTGGGCTCCCCGGCGATCGGTGTGGACACGATGAAATAGCACGCGACCGCCAGCGGGACACATGCCAGCGCGTAGGCCCGCACACCCAGTGGCTGCAGCACCGCCAGCATCATCCCGCCGATGAACCAGGCCAGATACGACGGCAGCCACAGCCGGGCACCGTCGGGCAGAAAGTCGGTGGTGTGCACCAGGATCAGCCACGCCGGGGTGAGCAATGCGAGCGCGACCAGTCCGCTCATCAATAGGCCCGGCCGCCACCGTCGTCGGCACAGCACCACCAGCAGCAGCCAGGCAAGCAGCGGCAGCACAAGGTAGAACGCGACCTCGACCGCCAGGCTCCACATTTGCGTCAGGCCCTGATGCAGGAACGAATACAGATAGTGGTCGGTGTAGATCTGGGTCAGCGTGAGGTTGCGGAACAACCCCTCCCAGGTGTGGCCGGGATTCGGGCCCGCGGTGCGGAAGTGATAGACGAGATAGGCCACCAGCACGGTCACCGCGTAGGCCGGCATGATGCGGCGCACCCGGTGCCATGCGTATCGACGCACCGAGGGTGGCGGCGCGTCTGTGGCCGCTGACTTCACCCACGGCGAGAACAACAGAAATCCGCTGAGCACGAAGAAGATCGGTACCCCGATCTCGGCCCGTGAGTACACCAGGCCGACGTAGCCCTGCGGATACTTCCCCGTCGTGTATGCGGCGTGGGTGAGCATCACCAACAACGCCGCAACGGCGCGGATCCCGGTGAGCGAGGCGACTCGTTCGGCCTTGCCGATGGATTCCAGGCCGCCCTGCGCGTCCAGCCCGCGCGACAGCGTCATCTCTGCTTGCGCCGGGCCTTGTCCGGCCGCCGGTCGGGCTGCAGGTTGATCTTCACACCCGAGATGCGGGTGTTCTCAAGGGCTTTGAGTGTCCTTTGGGGCAGATCGGCAGGCAACTCGACCAGCGAGAAGTCCGGGCGGATGGTGATGTGGCCGAAGTCGCTGCGGTGCAGGCCGCCTTCGTTGGCGATAGCGCCGACGATGTGACCCGGTCCGACCTTGTGCCGTTTGCCGACCGCGATGCGGTAGGTGACCAGACCGTCCCGGGATTTGCGGTCGGGCTTGTCGCGGCGCGGCCGGTCGTCGCGCTCGCGCCGCTTGTCCGGCGGCGGCTCGACCATGAAGAATTCGTCGCCACCGTGCGCCTGCGCGGCCAGCGCCGCGGCGATGTCGGCGATCGGTACGTCGTGCTCGCGTTCGTAGTCCTCGATGATGTTCCGGAACACGTCGGTTCCCGGGGCGTTGAGCGCCTCGGTGATCGAGTCGCGGAACTTGGAAACCCGTTGGGCGTTGACGTCTTCGACCGTCGGCAGTTCGGCCTCGATCAGCTTGGACCGGGTGGCCTTCTCGATCGCCTTGAGCAGGTGACGCTCCCGCGGCGTGACGAACAGCAGCGCCGCCCCGGACCGGCCGGCCCGACCGGTGCGACCGATGCGGTGCACGTAGGACTCGGTGTCGTTGGGGATGTCGTAGTTCAGCACGTGGGAGATGCGCTCGACGTCCAGGCCGCGTGCGGCGACGTCCGTGGCGATCAGGACGTCGATGCTGCCGTTCTTCAATGCGGCGATGGTGCGTTCGCGCTGGGCTTGCGGGATGTCCCCGTTGATCGCCGCCGCGGCGAAGCCCCTGGCCTTGAGCCGTTCGGCGACCTCTTCGGTGGCCTGCTTGGTGCGGACGAACACGATCATCGCGTCGCCCTCTTCGACCTCGAGCACCCGCGTCAGCGCATCCATTTTGCGGTGGCCGGCAACCTGGATGTAGCGCTGCGAAATGTTCTCGGCGGTGGCGGTTTTCGCCTTGACGGTGACTTCGACCGGGTCGTGCAGGTATTTGGTGGTGATCTTGCGGATCGCGGGCGGCATGGTCGCCGAGAACAACGCGACCTGCTTGTACTCGGGGGTGTCGGACAGGATGCGCTCGACGTCTTCGGCGAAGCCCATCTGCAGCATCTCGTCGGCCTCGTCGAGCACCAGATAATCGAGCCGCGACAGATCGAGCCGGCCCTTCTCGAGGTGATCGATCACCCGGCCCGGCGTTCCGACGACCACCTGGGCGCCGCGCTTGAGCCCGGCCAACTGCGGGCCGTAGGACGATCCGCCGTAGATCGGCAACACGTTGACGTCGGGCAGATGTGCGCCGTAGCGACCGAACGCCTCGGCCACCTGCAGCGCCAACTCGCGCGTGGGCGCCAGTACGAGCGCCTGGGTGGTGCGACTGCCGGTGTCGATCTTCGACAGAATCGGGATTGCGAACGCCGCGGTCTTGCCAGTGCCGGTCTGTGCCAGGCCGACCACGTCGGAGCCGGCCATCATCGCCGGGATGGTCGCCGCCTGGATGGCCGACGGCGTCTCGTAGCCGACGTCGACGACGGCCCGCAGCACCGATGGGTGAATGTGCAGGTCATCAAAGGTCAGCTCGGTGCCAGTCGCATCCGGCTCGGAGGGCGTCATCGGTAACCGAGTCTAATGCCCGCGACACGCCCGATTTGCCAAGCGGTGTGTCGGCGCGACCTGCTCGACGCGATTTGCAAAGGTGGCTCAGGTGACTCGCTCGGTTCGGTTCAGCAGCCTCATCGGTTTGGTGGCGGCGCTCTTGGTGGCATGCGGGGCAAGCGACTCCACCGTCTCCAAGACACCGTCGGCGGCGCCCGTCGCTTCGCCGGCAACGACGGCAGCGCCGCCGCCGGCTGCGACGGTCGCACCGCCCAGCGCCCCGGCGGCCGCCGATCCGTGTGCGGTCAACCTCGCCGCGCCGGAGATCGCCGAGGCCGTCAAAAAGTTGCCCCCCGATCCGCGCAGCAACCAGGGCTGGAACTCGGAGCCGCTGGCGGGCAACTACAACGAGTGCGCACAGCTTTCGGTCGTCATCGTCAAGGCCAACACCAACGCCGAGAATCCCAACACCCGCGCGGTGATGTTCCACCAGGGCAAGTTCATTCCGACCGGAGTGCCGGACACCTACGGGTTCAACGGCGTCGACAAGTCGGTCACCACCGGCGACACCGTCGCGCTGCGCTACTCCAACGGCGTGCCGGGCCTCGACAGTGTCGTCCGGTTCCGCTGGAACGGCAACGGTGTCGAGCTGGTCGGAAACACTTGACGCCGTTGCGCCGAGCGTGGTGCCGCGTTCGCGGGGCATCGGGATGTCGGCCGGGTCACATACAGTGGCACCGTGTTCGTGGCCTCTCAGGGCGCCGAAATCCGCGTCATTTACAGCGCATCCGACCTCGCTGCGGCGGCCCGCTGCGAGTACGCGCTGCTGCGCGCCTTCGATGCCAAGCTCGGCAGGGGGCCCGCCGTCGCGGTCGAGGACGAGCTATTAGCGAGGACCGCCCAGCTCGGCGATGAGCACGAACAGCGGCATCTCGAGGTGCTGCGCGCTGGCGCCGACGTCGCGATCATCGGGCGGCCCCCGTACACGGTCGAGGGCCTGACAGCGGCCGCCGAACAGACCATGCGTGCGGTCGAGCGCCGCGCGGAGGTCATCTACCAAGCCGCAATGTTCGACGGCCCGTTCGTCGGCTTCGCGGACTTCATGGTCTTCGACGGTGAGCGCTACCGACTGCGGGACACCAAGCTCGCGCGCTCGGTCAAGGTGGAGGCACTCCTGCAGTTGGCGGCCTATGCGGAGACGCTCGCAGCCGCGGGAGTGCCGGTGGCCGAGGAGGTGGAGCTGGTGCTCGGCGACGGCGCCACCGCGACTTACCGCGTCGACGAACTCCTTCCGGTGTATCGCCCCCGGCGCGCCGCCCTGCAGCGACTGCTCGACGACCACTTCGCGGCCGGCGCGCCGGTCGACTGGGCGGACGAGACGGTGCGCGCCTGCTTCCGCTGCCCGGAATGCCAAGGCCAGGTTCGCGCCAACGACGACCTGCTGCTGGTCGCGAACATGCGGGTGAGCCAGCGGGCACGCCTGCTCGACGCGGGCATCACCACCGTCGCCGAGCTTGCGCAACATGAAGGCCCGGTGGCCGAGCTTCCGGCTCGGACCGTCGCGTCGCTGTCGGCGCAGGCTCGGCTGCAGTTGACTCCGCGGGTCGACGGCAAGCCGCCGTACGAGATCGCCGACTCGCAGCCGCTCACCCTGCTGCCGGACCCCGACAGGGGCGACCTGTTCTTCGACTTCGAAGGTGACCCGCTGTGGACCGCCGACGGTCACGAGTGGGGTCTGGAGTACATGTGGGGTGTGCTCGAGACGGGCGGTGCATTTCGCCCGCTGTGGGCCCACGACCGCGCGAGCGAACGCAAGGCTCTCGTCGACTTCCTCAAGCTGGTCCGCCAACGCCGCAAGCGGTTCCCGAAGATGCACATCTACCACTACGCGGCGTACGAGAAGACCGCGTTGCTGCGGTTGGCCGGACGCTACGGCGTCGGTGAGGACGAGGTGGACGACCTGCTGCGCAGCGGTGTGCTCGTCGACCTTTATCCGTTGGTACGCAAGAGCATTCGCGTCGGCACCGAGAACTACAGCCTGAAATCGCTGGAGCCGCTCTACATGGGCGCCGAATTGCGCACCGGCGACGTCACGACCGCGACGGAGTCGATCACCATGTACGCGCGGTTCTGCGAACTGCGCGCCGAGGGTCGCCACGACGAGGCCGCCAACATGCTCAAGCAGATCGAGGACTACAACCGCTACGACTGCCGCTCGACGCACCGCCTGCGCGACTGGTTGATCAAGATCGCCATAGAGTCGAGCGTCCCGCCGCTCGGACCCCAGCCCGTCGCAGAGGGCGTCGCGGTCGAGGACACCGATCAACTCGCGCACACGCTGATGCAATTCGCGGGCGACGGTGTGACGCAGCGGAGTCCGGAACAGACGGCCGTGGCGTTGATGGCCGCCGCCCGCGGGTACCACCGCCGCGAGGACAAACCGTTCTGGTGGGCGCATTTCGACCGGTTGAACAACCCGGTCGACGAATGGGGCGACACCAGCGACGTGTTCCTGGCCGAAACCGACGGCGCGACACTGGTCAAGGATTGGCATCTGCCGTCGACACGCGCACGCAAGCAGCAGCGCTGGGTGAGGCTCACCGGGGCGCTCGAAAGCGGCGGCCTCAACAGAGAGGTGTTTGCGCTCTACGAACCCCCCTCGCCGGCGGGCCTGGCCGACAACGCAGACCGGCGCGCCGCAGGTAACGCCGATGTCATCGAGGTCGACGACGCGAATGTCCCCACCGAAGTGATGATCTGCGAACGCGAAACCCCGGCCGGGACGTTCGCGCAGTTGCCGTTCGCGCTCACGCCGCGCAACGTCGTCGGAACCAAGAAGCAACGGGAGGCCATCGACACCGCGGCCGCCGAAGTCGCCGCCGCTCTGCCCGATCTGCCCCGCACCGCGGTCGTCGACGTGCTGTTGCGCCGACCGCCGCGTACCCGCAGCGGCACGGTACTGCCCCACACCGGCGACCTGACCGCCGACATCACCGCCGCACTGCTCGACCTTGACTCGTCATACCTCGCGGTGCACGGCCCGCCCGGGACCGGCAAGACGTATACGGCCGCCCGGATCATCGCCCGCCTGGTCAATGAGCATCAGTGGCGTGTCGGCGTCGTCGCCCAGTCACATGCGGTGGTGGAGAACCTGTTTCGCGACCTGATCAAGGCCGACGTGGATCCGGCGCGCATCGCGAAGAAGGACTGCCCTGCCGATGTCGGCTGCCAGGCGATCGACAAGGACGAGTACGCGGCGTTCATCGCGGCGCACGCCGGCTGTGTGATCGGCGGAACGGCATGGGATTTCGCGAACGACACTCGCGTCGAGGCGCACAGCCTCGACCTGCTGGTGATCGAGGAGGCGGGCCAGTTCTGTCTGGCGAACACCATCGCCGTGGCCAGGGCGGCCGACAACCTGATGCTGCTCGGCGACCCTCAGCAGCTGCCTCAGGTCAGCCAGGGCCACCACCCCGAACCCGTTGACGCGTCGGCGCTGGGCTGGCTGGTGCAGGAAAACCGCACGCTGCCCGAGAAACTCGGCTACTTCCTCGACCGCTCCTACCGGATGCACCCCGAATTGTGCGCGGCGGTGTCCCAGTTGGCTTACGAAGGCAGGCTGCTGCCCGCTGAGAGCGGCCCCGGCGCGCGGCGCCTCGAGGGCCAACACCCCGGTGTGCGGGTGCTGTCGATCCCCCACGACGGCAACTCGACGAGCAGCCCCGAGGAGGCCGCGACGATCGTCGCGGCTACGAAGCTGGTTCTCGGCAGCGATTGGACCGACGAGGACGGCACCCGCCCACTGAGGCAGACCGACGTCCTCGTCGTCGCACCCTACAACGCGCAAGTGTCGCTGTTGCGTGAGCAATTCGACGCCGCCGGGTTGCCCGACGTCGCGGTCGGCACGGTCGACAAGTTCCAGGGCAGGCAGGCACCGGTGGTCTTCATCTCGATGACGGCGTCGTCCATCGACGACGTGCCGCGAGGAATATCATTCCTGCTCAACAGGAATCGGCTCAACGTCGCGATCAGCCGAGCGAAGTACCTGAGCGTGATCGTTCGCTCCGAGACACTCACCGAATACCTGCCGAGCACACCGGACAGGCTGATCGAACTGGGTGCGTTCCTGTCGCTCTCGCCGTGTGATACACCGACGGGATGAGTCTGACCGCCCAGCTGGCCGGGATCGTGGGAAACGCCTACGTCAGCACCGATCCCGACGTGCTGTCCGGGCGCAGCGTCGACCATACGGGCCGCTACCACGGCCGGGCCGGCGCGCTGGTGCGGCCGGGGTCGGCCGACGAGGTCGCCGCCGTCCTGCTGGCCTGCCGCGACGCGGGCGTCTATGTAACCGTGCAGGGTGGCCGCACCTCGCTGGTGGCCGGGACCGTGCCCGAGCACGACGACGTGCTGCTGTCCACCGAACGGCTGCGCGACCTCGGCGAGGTCGACGTCGCCGAGCGCCGTATCTCCGTGGGCGCGGGTGTGACGCTGGCCGAGGTGCAGCGCGCGGCCGCAGCCGCCGGCCTGGTGTTCGGAGTCGACCTGGCCGCGCGCGACACCGCAACGGTCGGCGGTATGGCATCGACGAACGCGGGCGGGCTGCGCACTGTGCGCTACGGCAACATGGGCGAGCAGGTCATCGGTTTGGACGTCGCGCTGCCCGACGGCACGGTGCTGCACAGGCACAGCCTGGTGCGGATGGACAACACCGGCTACGACCTGGCAGCGCTGTTCATCGGCGCCGAGGGCACGCTGGGCGTCATCACCGCACTCGACCTCAAGCTGCACCCCACGCCGCGACACCGGGTGACCGCGATCTGCGGGTTCGCCGACCTCGACTCGCTGGTCGCCGCCGGCCGTACCTTCCGTGACCTGGACGGCATCGCCGCGCTGGAGCTGATCGACGCGCGCGCCAGCGCGCTGACCGCCGAACACGCAGGGGTTCCCGCGGCCGTCGACGGCGCCTGGCAGCTGCTGGTCGAGCTGGCCGGCGACGGGGACCAGACCGAGCGGCTGGCCGAGGCGATCTCCGACGCGGAGCTGACCGCCGAGCCCGCCGTCGGTGTGGACGTGGCCGCGCAGCAGCGGCTTTGGCAGGTACGCGAGGCCGTCGCCGAGGTGCTCGGCGCATACGGGCCGCCGTTGAAATTCGATGTGTCGCTGCCGCTTTCGGCCATCGCATCGTTCGCGGCCGAAGCCGCCGAGCTCGTCGCCGCCCATGCGCCGGAGGCGATTCCGGTGCTGTTCGGGCACATCGGCGAGGGCAACCTGCACCTGAACCTGGTGCGATGCACGATCGACGACGAGTCCGAACATGCGCTGTACTCGGCGATGATGGACCTCATCGCGCGTCTCGGCGGCAATGTCAGCTCCGAGCACGGCGTCGGCACCCGCAAGCGGGATTACGTCGGAATGTCGCGCACCGACGCCGATATCGCGGCGATGCGGACGGTGAAGTCGGCGTTCGATCCGTCGGGTTACCTCAACCCCGCCGTGCTCTTCGGCTAGCGGTCCTCGGGGTCGTCGTCGCGAGCATGTCTGCCGTTGGACTCGGACCACCACCGCCGGGCGGCCGGGCGCTCGTCAGACATCCGGTGAGACCCGGATCGCTCCAGCCGACTGAGGCGAGGCTCGTCGTCGACATGCAAACCGTTGTGCGCCAGCCCGATCGGCTCGACCGTGGGCTCGGCGGGCAGCGCCGGGGGAATGTCGGCGAGCAGCTGGTCGAGGATCGCGCGCCACGAGTCACCGGCCCGCTCGGGTTCGGGTCCGGGTCGGACGTCCAACGGCTCGGTCGGTGGGTCCCGCTCGGCGGACACCGACGGCGAAGGATCGACATGACCCCAGTCGACGGTGTATTCGAGGTAGTCGTCATCGTCGTCGACGAACGCTTCGTCGCCGCCGTACTCCACCGCCAGGGGCGCGGCGTCGACGTCGTCGAGGGGCCGACGCGCATAGCCGAGCAGGAACAGCGCGGCGCCCACACCGAACAACGCGACGAAGGCCGGCAGCAGCAACGCCTGCGACATCGCCGCGGCGAACGGTCCGTGCAGAAACGACGGCAGTTGCGTCGCACCGGCTTCGCCCTGGGTCGAATCGGCGGCCCACGGCGGCATCTCGGAGTCGACCTGCCACGTCATGAACGCCGCCATGCCCGCGCTGCCCAGCACGGCCCCGACCTGTCGGGTGGTGTTGTAGACCCCCGAACCCGCACCGGCCAACTGCGGCGGCAGGTTGCGGGTCGCGGTGGCGGCCAGCGGCGACCAGATGAACGCCATGCCGATACCCGTCGCGGTCAGCGGCAGCACCAGCCGCCAGATCGGGGTGGCGGGCGTCATCTCGATCGACAGCCAGGTCATCGCGATCGCGAGCACCGAGAAGCCGAAGCCGACCACCGGCCGCGGATGCCACCGGTCGACGATCCGGCCGACGTACGGCGCGAGCACGCCGGTCGCGATCGCCATCGGCGCGGTCAGGAGCGCCGATCTTGTCGGCGACAGCCCGCACACCGCCTGGGCGTAGAACATGACCGGCACCATCATCCCGGTCGCCACGAACCCGATGGTCGCCACGCCGAAGTTCGACAGCGAGAAATCGCGGTCCCGGAAGACCACCAGCGGCAGGAGTGGATCCCTGGGGTTGACCGACTGCCAGTAGAGGAACGCGGCCATCACTCCGATGCCGAGCGCCATCAGGCCCCACACCCAGTGCGTCCACTGGTGCGCCTGGCCCTCCTGCAGCGCGAACACGATCAGGAACATCGCGACCGCCGACAACACCACCCCGGGCAGGTCGAACCGCTGCATGTGCCGCGGTAGCTCGGGCACCAACCGGATCGCCACCGCAACGCCGAGCACGCCGACGGGCACATTGACGAAGAAGATCCACTGCCAGCCGAGGGCGTCGACCAGAATCCCGCCGGCCAGCGGGCCCACCAGCGTCGCGACGCCGGCCGTCGCACCCCACACGCTCATCGCCACGCCGCGCCGCTCGGCCGGGAAGATCCGGGTCACCGTCGACAGCGTCTGCGGCGTCAGCAGGGCCGCGCCCACCCCCTGGACGACGCGCGCGGCGATCAGCATCCCGATCGTGTCGGACAGCCCGCACCACAGGGAGGCCACGGTGAACACCGTCAGGCCGAGGAGGTAGAGGTTCTTCGGCCCGAACCGGTCACCCAGGCGGCCCGCCACCAGCAACGGCACCGCGTAGGCGAGCAGGTAGGCACTGGTGACCCAGAGGACCGCGTCGTAACTCGCATCGAACCGCGCCATGATCGCCGGATTGGCCACCGACACGATCGTCGCGTCGACCAGGATCATGAAGAAGCCGACCATCATCGCCCAGAGCGCATGCCACGGGTTCGGGGAGGCGTTCTGCCGGGGAATGAGGGTTGAGAACATCTGGGCTCGACTAATACTCGGCGATCCCGCCGACGCTACGGAGCCCGGCAGGGGCCGACAAGTCGGGACCCACGTGCAACGAGGCGTCAGGCAGGTTCGGGCACGGCGTCATCGATGACGTCGTGTTCGGAGTCGCCCGCACGTTCGGTCGTCGACACACCGACGGCCATGAGCGCGAGCAACGCGATCACCATACCCACCGTCATCACCGACGCCAGCGCGAACTCGTCGTTGCCGAGGGCGCCGACCAGCGGCGCGATCGCCGCGCCCAGGCCGAACTGTGCCGCGCCGAGCAGCGCCGCCGCCGTGCCCGCGGCGTCGGGGTGCCGGGTCAACGCCACGGCGGGCGCGTTCGGGATGACCAGACCCAACGCCGCCAGGATCACCCACACCGGGACGACGAACCCCGCCAGCCCACCGAGATGAGCAAGCGACATACCGACGAAGACGGCGCCGGCGACCGAGGCCACCACCAGCGCCCAGAGCACGATGGTCTGCGGTGAGAACCGGCGCAGCAACACGACATTGCACTGCGTCGCAGCGATCAACGCGATCGCGCCCGCACCGAACACGAGGGCGAACGCCTGCTGATCAAGGCCGTAGCGGCCCTGCAGCACAAACGGCGCGGCGGCGATGTAGGCGAACAACCCCGACATACCCAGCGCGGCGACCAGGACCAGCACGACGAACCGGAGGTCGCGCAGCAACTCCAAGTACGTCGCGGCGATGCCGCGCACCTTCAGCGGGCGCCGATGCGAGGCGGGCAGCGTCTCGGGCAGGCTGAGCGCGGCGACCAGCAGCAGCACGCCCGCGATCACCACCAGCGCAGCGAACACCCAGTGCCACGAGGCCTTCAGCAACACCGCGGCGCCCAGCGACGGCGCCACCACCGGAGCAACGCCGAGCACCAGCATCAGCCGCGACATCACCGTCGCCGCAGCCGAGTCGGTGAACAGGTCCCCGACGACCGCGATCGCCACCACCATGGCCGCGGCGGCGCCCATCCCCTGCAGTCCGCGGGCCACCCCGAGCAGTTCGATGTTCGGCGCGAACAGGCACAGCAGCGACGCGACCATGTGCAGCACGATCCCGGCCATCAGCGGGCGGCGCCGACCCAACGAGTCCGACAGCGGGCCGACGACCAGCTGGCCGAGCGCCAGCCCGGCAAGCGTCCCGGTGAGCGTCAGCTGCGCCACCGACGAGGACACCCCGAGCTCGTCGGCGATCCTCGGCAGCGCGGGCAGGTACATGTCGATGGTCAGTGGACCGAGCGCAACCATGACCCCGAGCACGACGATCATCCGGATGCGGCTCGGCGTCCTTTCCTCCTGTGTCGAGGTCGGGGCGGTTGTCAGCTCCACAGCCGGTGATGTTGCCATGAGAATGGTTAGCGTCGCTTCTCAATATTTTCTTCCCGGTTGCGCGCACAGTGAGCGTGATCACGGCCGGGCACCGACGCCGATCGCCGTTCGTTGGCGAGGCGTTAGCCTTGAGGCGAATAGCTCGGACAGGAGGCCCACATGAGTGCCCGGTCGAAGGCCAAGAGCCAGTTGCCGGCGGTCAACGATGGCGCCGCCGAAGATCCGAGCGTCGCCGCCAAGGTGCTCACCCAGATCATCGAGCGCGGCGCGCGCGTACAGGGACCCGCGGTCAAGGCCTACGTGGACCGCCTTCGCAAGCAGAGTCCCGACGCGTCGCCGGCCGACATCGTCGGCAAGCTCGAGAAGCACTACCTCGCCGCAGTGATGGCCAGCGGCGCGGCCGTCGGCTCGGCCGCGGCGTTCCCCGGCATCGGGACGCTGGCCGCGATGTCGGCGGTTGCCGTCGAGACGGTGGTGTTCCTCGAAGCGACGGCGGTCTACGTGCTGGCCGTCGCGGAGGTGCACGGAATCCCCGCCGAGCATCGGGAACGTCGCCGCGCCCTGGTGCTGGCGGTGCTGGTCGGCGAGGACAGCAAGCATGCGATCGCGGACCTGATCGGCCCGGGCCGCACCAGGGGCGCGTGGCTGGCCGACGGCGCGGCCACGCTGCCGCTGCCCGCGGTGTCGCAACTGAATTCGCGCCTGCTGAAGTACTTCGTCAAGCGCTACACCCTCAAGCGCGGGGCGATCGCGTTCGGCAAAATGCTGCCCGTCGGCATCGGGGCCGTCGTCGGCGGCGTGGGCAATCGGCTGATGGGCAAACGCATCGTGGCCAACGCGCGCAAGGCGTTCGGCAGTCCGCCACCGCGGTGGCCGGCGGCCCTGCATGTGCTGCCCGCACCGCGGGGCTAGCGGCGTGGCGACGACCATAAGGCCGTTGTCATGGCCTGGCCGTTGCTTCAGCGCTAGCCTTTAGGCGGCGGATTGCGGGGTAACCGTAGAGAACCTGGCGAGCGTGTGAGGCGCTCGCGCGAAGCGAAGGAATCGAGGCGAGTAGCTACCGTGAGCTCACCTTCACCATTCGGACAGAACGAGTGGTTGGTCGAGGAGATGTACCGCAAGTTCCGCGAGGATCCCTCGTCGGTCGATCCCAGTTGGCATGAGTTTCTGGTCGACTACTCTCCCGAGCCGACGTCCGAGAGCCAGACCGGTGGCGCCAACGGTCAGCGTGCGGCCGCGCCGGTGAGCCCGCCAGAGCCGGCGCCGGCTCCGGCGCCGAAGGAGACCGACAGCGACGGCGCCAAGGAAACCAAGGAAACCAAGGGAGCCGCCAAGGAAGCCAAGGCACCCGACGCGAAAGCGCCGGCAAAGGACAAGAAGGCCTCCGAGTCCAAGGCCCCGGCCAAGGAAGCCAAGGCGCCGGAGAGCGCCCCGGCGAAGGCCAAGGCCAAGGAGTCCGCCGACGGCCAAGAGACTCAGGTGCTGCGGGGTGCGGCCGCGGCAGTCGTGAAGAACATGTCGGCCTCGTTGGAGGTGCCGACGGCGACCAGTGTCCGCGCGATACCCGCCAAGCTGATGATCGACAACCGGATCGTCATCAACAACCACCTGAAACGGACTCGGGGCGGGAAGATTTCGTTCACCCACCTGATCGGTTACGCGGTCGTACAGGCGGTCAAGAAGTTCCCGAACATGAACCGCCACTTCGCCGAGACCGACGGCAAGCCGACCGCGGTCACCCCCGAACACGTCAACCTCGGGCTCGCGATCGACCTGCAGGGCAAGGACGGTAACCGCCAGTTGGTGGTGGCCGGCATCAAGGGCGCCGAAGCGATGTCGTTCGGCCAGTTCATCGCAGCGTACGAGGACATCGTGCGCCGGGCGCGCGACGGTAAGCTCACCGCCCAAGACTTTGGCGGCGTGACGATTTCGCTGACCAACCCCGGCACCATCGGCACCGTGCATTCGGTGCCGCGGCTGATGCGCGGCCAGGGCGCGATCATCGGTGTCGGCGCGATGGAGTATCCGGCCGAGTTCCAGGGCGCGAGCGAGGAGCGCATCGCCGATCTGGGTGTCGGCAAGCTGGTCACGTTGACGTCGACCTACGACCACCGAATCATTCAGGGCGCCGAGTCCGGCGACTTCCTGCGCACCGTGCACCAGCTGTTGCTCGACGACGACTTCTTCGACGAGACCTTCCGCGAGCTCGGCATCCCCTACGAGCCGGTGCGGTGGCGGACCGACAACCCGGACTCGATCGAGGACAAGAACGCCCGCGTCATCGAGTTGATCGCCGCGTACCGCAACCGCGGTCACCTGATGGCCGACATCGACCCACTGCGACTGGACAAGAACCGGTTCCGCAGCCACCCCGACCTCGACGTGCAGACCCACGGCCTGACGCTGTGGGACCTGGATCGCGAGTTCAAGGTCGGCGGCTTCGCCGGCGCCGAGCAGAAGAAGCTGCGCGACGTTCTCGGCCTGCTGCGGGACTCCTACTGTCGCCACATCGGCGTCGAGTACACCCACATCCTCGAGCCCGAACAGCAGCAGTGGCTTCAGGACCGCATCGAGAAGAAGCACGAGAAGCCGACGGTCGCCGAGCAGAAGTACATCCTGAGCAAGCTCAACGCGGCAGAAGCGTTCGAGACGTTCCTGCAAACGAAATACGTAGGCCAGAAACGCTTCTCGTTGGAAGGCGCCGAGACCGTCATCCCGACCATGGACGCGGTGATCGATCAGTGCGCCGAGCACGCACTCGACGAGGTCGTGATCGCCATGCCGCACCGCGGCAGGCTCAACGTGTTGGCCAACATCGTCGGCAAGCCGTACTCACAGATCTTCAGCGAGTTCGAAGGCAACCTGAACCCGTCGCAAGCGCACGGCTCCGGCGACGTGAAGTACCACCTCGGCGCATCCGGCAAGTTCATTCAGATGTTCGGCGACAACGAGATCGACGTGTCGCTGGTGGCCAATCCGTCGCACCTCGAGGCCGTCGACCCGGTCCTGGAAGGTCTGGTGCGCGCCAAGCAGGACATCATCGCCAAGGACGACCACGACAGCGAGACCGCCGAAGCTTTCAGTGTCGTGCCGCTCATGCTGCACGGCGACGCGGCGTTCGCCGGGCAGGGCGTGGTCGCCGAGACGCTGAACCTGGCGCTGCTGCGGGGCTACCGCACCGGCGGGACGATCCACATCATCGTCAACAACCAGATCGGTTTCACCACATCGCCTTTCGACGCCAAGTCGTCGGAGTACTGCACAGACGTCGCCAAGATGATCGGCGCGCCGATCTTCCACGTCAACGGCGACGATCCCGAGGCCGCGGACTGGGTGGGCCGGCTCGCGGTCGACTTCCGGCAGAAGTTCAAGAAGGACGTCGTCATCGACCTGCTGTGCTACCGCCGCCGCGGGCACAACGAAGGCGACGACCCGTCGATGACGCAGCCGGCGATGTACGACGCGATCGACGTCAAACGCGGTGTGCGCAAGAGCTACACCGAAGCGCTGATCGGCCGCGGCGACATCTCGATGAAAGAGGCCGAGGACGCGCTGCGCGACTATCAGGGTCAGCTGGAACGGGTCTTCAACGAGGTCCGCGAACTCGAGAAACACGAGATCGCGCCCAGCGCTTCCGTCGAGGCCGACCAGATGGTGCCGGCCGGTACGAACACCGCGGTGGACAAGTCGTTGCTGGCCCGCATCGGAGACGCGCATCTGGCGTTTCCCGAAGGCTTCAGCGTGCACCCGCGCGTCAAGCCGGGACTCGAGAAGCGGCGCGAGATGGCCTACGAGGGCAAGGTGGACTGGGCCTTCGCCGAGCTGCTGGCGCTGGGATCGTTGATCGCCGAGGGCAAGACCGTGCGACTCACCGGCCAGGACACTCGCCGCGGCACATTCTCGCAGCGCCACTCGGTCATCATCGACCGCAAGACGGGCCAGGAGTTCACCCCGCTGCAGCTGCTGACCACGAACGAAGACGGCACGCCCACCGGTGGCAAGTTCATGGTGTACGACTCGCCGCTGTCGGAGTTCGCCGCCGTCGGCTTCGAATACGGGTACTCCGTCGGCAATCCCGAGGCGCTGGTGTTGTGGGAGGCACAGTTCGGCGACTTCATCAACGGCGCACAGTCGATCATCGACGAGTTCATCAGCTCCGGTGAGGCCAAGTGGGGGCAGCTGTCCGACGTCGTGCTGCTGCTGCCGCACGGGCACGAGGGCCAAGGTCCGGACCACACGTCGGGCCGCATCGAGCGGTTCCTGCTGTTGTGGGCCGAGGGGTCGATGACGATCGCGATGCCGTCGACGCCGGCCAACTACTTCCACCTGTTGCGCCGTCACGCGCTCGACGGCATCCACCGGCCGCTCATCGTGTTCACGCCGAAGTCGATGCTTCGCAACAAGGCCGCCGTCAGCGACATCCGCGAGTTCACCGAGATGAAGTTCCGCTCGGTGATCGAGGAACCGACCTACGCAGACGGCGACGGTGATCGCAGCAAGGCCAAGCGCATGCTGTTGACCAGCGGCAAGCTCTACTACGAGCTGGTCGCCCGCAAGAACAAGGAGAAGCGCGACGACGTGGCGATCGTGCGGATCGAGCAACTCGCACCGCTGCCGCGGCGCCGGCTGGCCGAGACGTTGGACCGCTATCCCAACATCGAGCAGTACTTCTGGGTTCAGGAGGAACCGGCGAACCAGGGCGCATGGCCGACGTTCGGCCTGACCCTGCCCGAAGTGCTGCCGGAGAAGCTGTCCGGCATCACGCGCATCTCGCGGCGGGCGATGTCGGCGCCGTCGTCGGGCTCGTCGAAGGTGCACGCCGTCGAGCAGCAGGAGATCCTCGACGAGGCCTTCGCCTGACGAGACCTTCGCGCCGTAGGTCGCTTGACGGGTTGCTTGCCTGCACGGGTGCGTGGGATCAACCCGTTAAAGGGCGAACCGGCGGTACCGGCTAGCCTCGTCACGAGCAACTGACACGAGGAGTGGATATGCAGGGCTTCGCGGGGAAGGTCGCCGTCGTGACCGGCGCCGGATCAGGCATCGGGCAGGCGCTGGCGCTCGAACTGGCGCGCTCCGGCGCGAAGGTGGCGATCAGCGACGTCAACACCGAAGGCCTGGCGGAAACCGAGGCGCGCATCAAGGCCATCGGCGCGCCGGTGAAGGCGGACCGACTCGACGTCACCGAGCGGGAGGCCTTCGAGCTGTACGCCGACTCGGTCGTCGAACACTTCGGGACGATCAACCAGGTCTACAACAACGCGGGCATCGCCTACGTCGGCGACGTCGAGGTGACGCCGTACAAGGACTTCGAACGAGTGATGGACGTGGACTTCTGGGGCGTCGTCAACGGCACCAAGGCCTTCCTGCCGCACCTGATCGCGTCGGGCGACGGCCACATCGTCAATGTGTCGAGCCTGTTCGGGATTTTCTCCGTTCCCGGCCAGGCGGCTTACAACTCGGCGAAGTTCGCGGTGCGCGGTTTCACGGAGGCGCTGCGTCAGGAGATGGCGGCGGCCGGCCATCCGGTGAAGGTGACGACCGTGCATCCCGGCGGCATCAAGACCGCGATCATGCGAAACGCCACGGCCGTCGAGGGTTTCGACAAGGAAAGCCTGACTCGGACCTTCGACAAGTGGCTCACCCTCACCACACCCGAGCGGGCCGCGAACATCATCCTCGACGCGGTGCGCAAGGACAAGGCGCGTGTGCTGGTCGGTCCGGACGCCAAGGTCCTCGACTTCATCGTGCGCATGACCGGATCGGGATACCAGCGGTTGTTCTCCACGGTGTTGCCGCGGTTGGTGCCGAACGCGCACTGACAACGCACACTGACTGCGCGCACGCTCGGATCGGAGGGCCGACGACGCTAGTCGCCTAGGGGGTGTTCGGCAAGGAACGCGCCGGTCACCTGACCCGGGTCCGCGCCGTCGGCCACCGCTGCGCGCATGTCGGCCAGCGCCGCGGTGTCCAGCACGCCGGCCACCTCGTTGAGCGCCAGCACCTGCGACTCGTTGAGCTCGTTGCGGCGGTACAGCGGCACCAGGTTCTCGGCGCGGATCAGCGAGGTCTTGTCGGAGAGCGTCAGCAGTTCGGGCGGAATGCCCGGCGCGGCCGTCGTCGTCCATGCGGCGCGGAACCGGCCGGACCGGACCGCCGCGAATACCGCTGCGCTGTCCGGATATTCGCTCACCTTCGGCTTACATGTCCCGATCGCTGCGGGGCGCGGCGCATCGGCTGCCGCGACGACGGTCAGCTCGGCGCAGTGGCGCACGGCCGCGGTGACGTCGCGTCCACCCCACGCCTCGGCCGTCGCCTCGGTGACCGCGAGCGCGGGTTTGTCCTCCGCCGACGTCGTGTAGTCGCCCGCTGCGACGCCTTCGGGCAACGCCGAGACCATCTCGCGGTAGACCTGCGCGGCCGCCCGTGCTGTGGCCTCGGGATCGAACCTGTCCAGCAATCGTCCGGTGAGGCCGGGAACGACCCGCACATCGCCGGAGTCCAGCGCGGTCAGCGGGTGTTTCCCGGTCTCGACGTGGGCGGGGTGGCCGTAGGACCGCAAGGCCGCGGCGTACAGATGCGCGATTAGCGTCGACTCGGGATCGGCCGTGGTGCCGACCGCGATCGACGGCGGCTCTTCGGGCCCGCCACACGCCGCGGTGCCCGCCACGATCAGCGCGGCGAGCGCCAGCGCCAGCCGCCGGCCCACGTGCGACCTAGCCGCCCGACGCGGTGTCGGACGCACCGGCGACCGCGCGCGCCACTGCGGGCGAGACCCGGGGGTCCAACACGCTGGGCACGATTCGGTCGGCCGCCAGGTCGTCGCCGACCACCGAGAAGATCGCTTGGGCGGCAGCAACTTTCATCTGCTCGGTGATGCGGCGCGCACCGGCGTCCAGCGCGCCGCGGAACACCCCGGGGAAGGCGAGGACGTTGTTGATCTGGTTCGGGAAGTCGCTGCGACCGGTCGCGACGACGGCCGCGTACCTGCTCGCCTCGTCGGGGTGGATCTCCGGATCGGGGTTCGACAGCGCGAACACGATCGAGTCCGGCGCCATCGACGCGATCAGATCGGCGGGCACGACACCGGCCGACAGCCCGAGGAACACGTCGGCGCCGGCGAGCGCCTCGGCGATGCCGCCGGTCAACCCCCTCGGGTTGGTCCGCTCGGCGATCTCGGCCTTGTAGGAGTTGAGGTTCTCGCGGCTCTTGTGCAGGATGCCCTGCGAATCCAGCAGCGTGACGTCGCCGACCCCGGCGGCCATCAGGATGTTCGCGCACGCGACGCCGGCCGCACCGGCGCCCGAGACCACCACGCGCAGGGAGGCCATGTCGCGGTCTACGACCCTGGCCGCACCCATCAGCGCGGCCAGCACGAC
This sequence comes from Mycobacterium sp. IS-3022, assembly GCF_001500065.1. Classification (GTDB taxonomy): domain Bacteria; phylum Actinomycetota; class Actinomycetes; order Mycobacteriales; family Mycobacteriaceae; genus Mycobacterium. The sequence goes on along the minus strand of NZ_LQIN01000003.1, from coordinate 56,344 downwards.
GATCGCGGTGCCGTGCTGGTCGTCGTGCATGACCGGGCAGTCGAGCGCCTCGATAAGGCGCCGCTCGATCTCGAAGCACCGCGGCGCCGAGATGTCCTCGAGGTTGACCGCGCCGAACGACGGGCGCAGTCGCACCAGGGTCTCGACGATCTCGTCGGGATCCTTGGTGTCGAGCACGATGGGGATCGAGTCGAGGTCGGCGAACGCCTTGAACAGCGCGCTCTTGCCCTCCATCACCGGCAGCGACGCCGCGGGCCCGATGTCGCCGAGGCCGAGGACCGCGCTGCCGTCGCTGACGACGGCCACCATCCGGTTGGCCCAGGTGTAGCGGGCGGCCAGGGTGTGGTCGGCGGCGATGGCTCGGCTGACCTGAGCCACGCCCGGCGTGTAAGCAAGGGACAGCGCCCGCTCGGTGTCGAGGGGCGCGTTGAGCGCCACCGACAGCTTGCCGCCGACGTGGGCCGCGAAGATCTCTTCGTCATTGACGACGATGTGGGATCCGGTCACTGGTAGGTCTCTCACCGCTTGCGACACGGCGCTCAGGGTAACGACGAACTGGTAGGTAACCTAATCGCCTCGTGTCGCTGGAGTGTGAATCTGACGACGCTTCACGCGGATTTTCGTCGTCAGATTCACAAACGACAGGCCTCAGATGAGGCCCAAGTCGGTGACCGCCTTGCGCTCGTCGGCGAGTTCGGCCGTCGTCTTGTCGATGCGGCCGCGGGAGAAGTCGTCGATGTCCAGTCCCTGCACGATCGACCAGTTGCCGTCCTTCGTCGTCACCGGGAACGACGAGATCAGGCCCTCCGGCACGCCGTAGGACCCGTCGGACACCACCGCCATCGACACCCAGTCGTCGGACGGGGTTCCGAGCAGCCAGTCCCGGGCGGCGTCGACGGTCGCCGACGCGGCCGAGGCCGCCGACGAGGCACCGCGGGCATCGATGATCGCTGCACCGCGCTTGGCCACGGTCGGGATGAAGTCGTTCTCGATCCAGTCCTGGTCGTTGACCACCTCGGCGGCGTTCTTCCCGCCGACCTCGGCGTGGAAGATGTCGGGGTACTGCGTGGCCGAGTGGTTGCCCCAGATCGTCATCTTCTTGATGTCGGTGACCTTGGCACCGGTCTTGCGGGCCAGTTGGCTGATGGCCCGGTTGTGATCCAGACGAGTCAGCGCCGAGAACCGTTCGCGCGGGATGTCGGGCGCGTTGGTCATCGCGATCAGGGCGTTGGTGTTGGCCGGGTTGCCGGTGACCCCGATGCGAACGTCCTCGGCGGCGACCTCGTTGAGCGCCTTGCCCTGCGCGGTGAAGATCGCGCCGTTGGCCTCGAGCAGGTCACTGCGCTCCATGCCCGGGCCACGCGGGCGGGCGCCGACGAGCAGCGCAAGGTTCGCGCCGTCGAAGATCTTGTTCGCGTCGGCGCCGATCTCCACGCCGGCGAGCAGCGGGAAGGCGCAGTCGTCGAGTTCCATCACGACACCCTCGAGCGCCTTGAGCGCCGGCTCGATCTCGAGCAGCCGCAGTTCGACGGGCCGATCAGGTCCGAGCAGTGAACCGCTCGCGATGCGGAACAGCAGGCTGTAGCCGATCTGGCCGGCGGCACCGGTGACGGCGACCTTGAGGGGAGTTGTGCTCACGTCAGATGCTCCTTGGACAGTCCTACGTTGCCCGCACCGCGGGCGAAATCGGGTCGGGACTGAAACTAGCAGGACGCCGATGTCGCCAGCCGCGTAGCATCGGCGACGGCCCGGATACGGGTCCTGCACTGTCCCGGGAGGCTGATGCGATGCCGTCGTTTCGCCCACTGCCTCCGTCACTGCGGCCCGCGGGGAAAGCGAACTCCGGCGACGTAAACCCCGACTCGATCCCCGTGCCGGTGGCGCGGGCGACGGTCGACTGCGGCATCTACTGCGAGGGAACACGGCTGGCCGGCAAGTACACGCACGCGGCCGCCAAGGGCAAGGTGCAGGAGTTGCGCGGCGGCGGCAGGGACGCGTTCGTCTGGATCGGCCTGCACGAACCCGACGACCGCCAGATGCAGGTGATCGCCGACGAGTTCGGCCTGCACGAGCTGGCCGTCGAGGACGCGGTCCATGCACATCAACGACCGAAGCTGGAACGCTACGACAACACCCTGTTCCTCGTCCTCAAGACGGTCACCTACGTCGAGCACGAATCCGTCGCGTACGCGCGGGAGATCGTCGAAACCGGCGAGATCATGATCTTCGTCGGGCCCGATTTCGTGGTGACGGTGCGACACGGGGAGCACGGTGGGCTCGCCGGGGTCCGCAAGCGGCTCGACGCCTCCCCCGCGCTTCTCAAGTTGGGGCCGTACGCGGTGATGCATGCGATCGCCGACCATGTCGTCGACGATTACCTCGACGTCACCGACTCGATGGAAACCGACGTCGATGCGATGGAAGAGAACGTCTTCTCGCCGGCCACGCAGACCAACATCGAAAGCATCTACCTGCTCAAGCGGGAGATCGTCGAGTTACGCCGGGCTGTCAGCCCACTGACGCTGGCGCTGCAGCGGATCATGAGCGATCACGACGACCTGATCTCGATCGAGGTCCGGCGCTACATGCGGGACGTGCTGGACCACAACACGCAGGCCGCCGACCGGATCACCACCTACGACGAGGTGCTCAGCTCGCTGGTGCAGGCCGCGGTCGGGAAGGTCGCCATGCAGCAGAACGTCGACATGCGCAAGATCTCGGCCTACGTCGCGATCGCCGCGGTGCCCACGGCCATCGCCGGCATCTACGGGATGAACTTCGATTACATGCCCGAACTCAAACAGGCGTGGGGCTATCCGGCAGTACTGGCCGTGATGTTGATCGTGTGCACGCTGTTGTTCCGCGCGTTCCGGCGCAACCGCTGGCTGTAGTTCGCGCTCAGCTGGGTTTGGCGGCCCGCCGCTCAGCTGGGTTTGGCGGCCCGCCGCTCAGCTGGGTTTGGCGGCCCGCCGCCGTGGGTCCAGGACGTCGACGCCGTCCTGCACCCATGCCTCGCGCATCGCTTCGGCCCCCTTGAGCCGCACCCACGCCGCTTCGGTGGCGGTGATCGGCGTCGCCGACAGGATCGCCACCGGCTGCAGTGGACCCGTCAGCGACACATTGTCAATGTCGCTGTGGCTCAACAAGAACGCCGTGAACGGCGCGCCTTCCCACAGTGGCGTCTCGAGGTCGATCAGCGCGTCGGGTTCGAGGATCAGCCCTTCGACGGCTGGCGCGGCGGCGACGATCGCGATCGATCGCGACAGTCCACGCGGCGCCGGGCCGCGCAGCGTTACCGTCACCTCCGCTCGCGGGCCGTGCAGCACATCGGTCACCATCTCGGCGGGATCGAGCATCGGGTGGCGCGAACAGCCCAGCGAGACATAGTGGTAGACATGCCGGTTGACGTCAGGGTCGCTGCCGGGGTCGGGACCGAATCTGAGCACGTCGATCTTCTCGGTGCCGAGGAACGTGACGCTGGCCGTGGCGGGTTCAGCGGTGACACCGGTCCGGGCGAAATGTTCGCGCAGATGAGCGCGAACCTCGGCCAGGACGTCGATCACTCGGCCGTAGCTGCCGGTGCTGTGGTGTCATCGGGCAGCGTCAGGTTCTTGCCGGAGTCGGGATCGAAGACCACCAGCTTCGACGTGTCGAACGCCAATTGGATCGTCTCGCCCTGCCGCGCCGTCGACTCGACCGAAACCCTTGCCACGAACTCGTTTTCGCCGACGCCCGACTCGGCGGCCAGCTCGGCGAGTTGAGCGGAACGCGCTCCTGCGCCTTCGGTCTTGAAGTGGACGTACTTGTCGGCCCCCAGTGACTCCGCCCTGTCGACCTGCACGTCGAAGGTCAGGGCGCGGATCCGCGCATATCCGTCGAGCAGCGCCGCGTCGTCGAAATGCTCGGGCCTGATACCGACGATCACATTCCTCGGCGCGTTGTGCCGGGTGAGCAGATCGTAATTCTCCGGGGTGAACGTGACCTCGCCGAACGGCAGCTGCACTCCGATGTCGGTGACCGTCGCGGGGAAGAAATTCATTGCGGGCGAACCGATGAAGCCGGCGACGAACAGGTTCGCCGGGCGGTTGTAGAGTTCCTCGGGCGTGCCGATCTGCTGAGCTACCCCGGCGAGCAGCACCACGACGCGGTCACCCAGCGTCATCGCCTCGGTCTGGTCGTGGGTGACGTAGACGGTGGTCGTGCCCAACCGGTCCTGCAGACGCGCGATCTCCGAGCGCATCTGCACGCGCAGCTTGGCGTCGAGGTTCGACAGCGGTTCGTCCATCAGGAATGCCTTGGGGTCGCGCACGATGGCGCGGCCCATCGCGACGCGCTGGCGCTGACCGCCGGAGAGTTGGCCCGGTTTGCGATCCAGAAGTTCGCTCAGGTCAAGGATTTTGGCGGCCTCGGTGACCTTGCGGGCGATTTCATCTTTCTTCAACTTGGCCAGGGTGAGCGGGAACGCGATGTTCTGCCGGACGGTCATATGCGGATACAGTGCGTAGGACTGGAACACCATCGCGATGTCGCGGTCCTTGGGCGCCTTCTCGTTGACCCGCTCGCCGGCGATGCGCAGTTCGCCCGACGTGATGTCCTCCAGGCCCGCGATCATGTTCAGCGTGGTGGACTTTCCGCACCCCGACGGGCCGACGAGGATGATGAACTCGCCGTCAGCGATGGTCATCGACAACTCGTGTACGGCCGTCGCGCCGTTGGGGTAACTCTTCGTCACCCGGTCCAACACAATTTCGGCCATGGAACTACCCCTTCACCGCGCCGGATGTCAGTCCGGCGACGATCCGTCGTTGGAAGATGAGGACGAAGACGATGATCGGGATCGTGATCACCATCGCGCCCGCCGCTATCGATCCGGTCGGCTCTTCGAATTGCGAACTGCCGGTGAAGTTCGCGATCGCCACGGGCGCGGTGATCGCCCGCTGCGTCGCGGTCAGCGAGAGTGCGAGCAGCAGGTCGTTCCACGCGAAGATGAACACCAGGATCGCCGCGGTGACGATGCCTGGCGCGGCCAGCGGCGCGATGACTTTGCGGAACGCCTGCGAGGGTGTGGCCCCATCCATCTTGGCGGCCTTCTCCAGGTCCCAGGGGATCTCACGAAAGAAGGCCGACAGTGTGTAGATCGCCAGCGGCAGCGCGAAGGTGATGTACGGAATGATCAGGCCGGGCCAGGTGTCGAACAGCCCGACTGCGCGTTCGATGTTGAAAAGCGGTGTGACGAGCGAGATGTGGGGGAACATCGCGATCAGTAGCGCGATACCGATCAGCAGTTGCTTGCCGGGGAAGTCGAGCCGCGCGACCGCGTATGCGGCCATGCCGCCGACCACCACCGCGATGACGGTGGTGATCAGGCCGATGCCGATCGAGTTGATCAACGCCGAGGTGAAGGCCCCGGTGTTGCCGCCCGCGAAGATCGCCTTGTAGTTGTCGAACGTGACCTCGGCCGGAATCAGCTTGCCGTCCTTGACACTCGACGTCGGCTTCAGCGACAGCGAGAGGATCCACAGCACCGGAAGCAGCGCATAGACCACCACCAGGATGTTGACGACGGTCCAACCGGTCGCACGCGTTGCACCGACCCGCTCGGCCATCACCGACGCTCCCCCGCCGCCCCGGGCGCCGCTGCGCCGAAGATCTTGATGTAGATGAACGCGATGACCGCCACGCACAGGAAGATCAGCACGCTGATCGCCGACCCAAGGCCGACGTTGAACGCCTTGAACAAGTTGTCGTAACCGAGGATCGACACCGAACCGGTGTTGTTTGCGCCGCCGGTGAGGATGTAGATGTTGTCGAAGATGCGGAACGCATCGAGGGTGCGGAACAGCAGCGCCACCAGGATCGCCGGCTTGATCAGCGGCAGGATGACCTTGATGAGCCGCTTCCATGCACCGGCGCCGTCGACCTGTGCGGCGTTGAGCAGATCCTGTGGCACCAGCGCCAACCCGGCCAACAGCAGCAGCGCCATGAACGGCGTCGTCTTCCACACCTCGGCGAGTACCACGATCGCCAGCGACGGGATCTGCTCGGTCAGCGGGGCGCTTCCCTCGGGCAGCAGGTTCGCCAGATAGCCGGTGCCCGGTGTCCACGCGTAGTACCAGCTGTACGACGCGGCGACCGTGACGATTCCGTACGGGATCAGGATCGCGGTGCGCACGACGCCCTTGCCGAAGATGGTGCGGTGCATCACCAGGGCCAGTGCCATGCCGAGCACGAACTCGATGGCGACCGAGACGACGGTGATGGCCAGGGTGACGAAAAGTGCTGTCCACCAATACGCGTCGCTGAGAATCGTGACGTAGTTGGCCAGGCCGATGAATGCGGTGTCGTCTGGCGCCGCCATGTTGTTGCGCTGCAGGCTCAGCCAGACCGCATAGCCGATCGGATAGCCGGTGACCGCGAGCATCAGCAGGACCGCGGGAGAGACCAGAAGGAACGCCAGCCTGCGCTCCGAGCGGGTGTTCTGGCTGCCGGCCGTGGCCGGGGCGGGCATGGCCGGGGTGGCCTTCGACGTCGCGGTCGCCGGCGGCGCGGTCATGGGATCAGCCCCTTACCGTCGATGGCCTTCTGCACCTGCTCGGTGAGTTCGTCGGCGGTGTGCTCGGGGTCGATGTCGGTGATCGGCGCCAGCGTGGCCGAAATACGCGTCGACACCGCCTGGTAGACCGGTGTCGCGGGACGGACCGCGGCGTTGGTGAGTTGTTCGCGGATGATCTCGTACTGCGGGTATTTCGTCTGGAACGCCGGATCGCTGTACAGCGACGTCCGCACTGCCGGCAGACCGCCTTCCACCGACGTGAACCGCTGGTTCTCGACATTGCGCAGGCACCGAATGGCCTCGAACGCCTCGGCTTTGTGCTGCGTCGTCTTGGCGACTGCGAGGTTCAGACCGCCGATGGTGACCTTGGCCTGCTCGCCCGGTCGGACGCCGGGATAGGGGGCGAACCCGAACACCTTCTTGCTCGCCTCGAACGCGGCCTCGAACTGCTCGTCGGTCGGGGAGAACGTTCCGACGTCGTTGATGCTGCCGGCAAGTGCGGGGTCCTCGTTGAGGGGCAGGAACGACACGCCGCCCTTGACCGCGTTTTCGAGCAGTGACGGAAGCACATACGGCCAGTTCACCTCGAGCGCCGCGTTGCCTTGTTCGAGTGCCAGGCGCGCGGTGGTTTCGTCCGTCTGGGTCACCGACGGGTCCGCGCCGGGCGCGGTGGCGACGTCTTTGATGATCTCCAGCGCCTTGACGGTGGCGGCCCGGTGCTCGGGTGTGTCGGTCAGCGTGACGGTTTCACCGTCGTCGGAAAGCACCTGTCCGCCGGCGCTTTCCAGCAAGGTGTTGAACCAGACGACCAGGCCCTCGTACTGCTTTCCTTGTACCGCAATCCAGCTCGGCTCGCCGGTGGCATGCAGCCGCGTCGCCTCGGCGACCATGGCGTCCCAGGTTGCCGGGGGCTGCGATATGAGATCGGCGCGGTACCACAGTAATTGGGTGTTGGTGGTGATCGGCGCGGCGTAGAGCCGGCCTTGCCAGCTGGCGGTCTCCAGCGGACCGGGCAGCGTGTTGGCCGTGGCATCGGCCTCGGCGAGACCTGCCGGGTCCTCGGAGAGCGGCAAAGCCCAACCGGCTTCGGCGAACTCGGCTGTCCACACGACGTCGAGCGCCATCACGTCGAGGGTCTTGTCGTTTCCGGTGAGCCGGCGCGCGAGCTGGAGTCGCTGCTCGTCGGCGCTCTTGGGCAAGCTGATCTGTTGGATGGTGAACCGGCCGCCGAGCTCTTCGTTGCACCGCTGGGCGACTGCCGTGAAGGTCTGCGCCTCGTTGGCCGGCGTGTAGTAGTTGATCACGATGCCGCGGCTGTCCGAACCGCAAGCCGTCAGCATTGACGCCGTCGTCAGCGCAGCAACCGCCGCAGCGCTCAGCCGCCGTGGGCCCATGCGCATGCTCGGGGAGCGCACCACCCGCCTCCGTCCGCCACCGATGTCGCCGCGGAGCGACTCCGTCGGGAATGTCCCGCGCGCAAACCGTATTGCCACAACCACGTGGTTTGCAACACTTCAGGGGCGCGCGTCGGGCACCGTTACGCAATTGCGTTGGGCGCCACGCGCACGCTCGCGGGCTGGAGGAGCCGTCAGATGGTCAAGCGCGCCAGCAGATCCCGGCCGCGCTCGGCGTTCTGCGGATCGCACAGCACGTCGTAGCGACCGGCGACCAACTGCAGTGTCGAGCTGAAATCTCTTGTGCCGCGTGCCATCGCGTACGGGATGGCCGAGGTGATGAGGCCGAAGAACACACCGGCGATCAGACCGGTGGCCAACGCACCCCACGGGCTGGGGCTGAAGAATCCGAGGATCAGGCCGATGAACAGGCCCAGCCAGGCGCCGGTCAGCACACCACCGCCGAGCACCTTGGGCCACGTCAGCCTGCCGGTGACCCGTTCGACCTGCATGAGATCCACCCCGACGATCGTCACCTGCTGCACCGGGAAGTCCTGGTCGGACAGGTAGTCGACGGCGCGCTGAGCCTCGGCGTAGGTCGGATACGAGCCGATCGGCCAGCCCTTCGGGGGGGTCGGCAGGCTGGCGGGGCCACGCCCGACGCTCGCGGCGCCCGGCGTTGCGCCCGGGGTCTGTCCAGGCTGAAACGGACTGGTCATCGCTGTTCCATCTCCTCTTTTCGCGCCCGATCGCACTGTCGCATTCACCAGAATCAACGCCGCGAGCGCCGCGATCGTGCCCGGCGGGTGCGCTAGGTTGACAGCATGACAAATCCCGGCGACGACGCAGGACAAACGTCATCATCCGACGCCGCCAGCGGTGCGTCGGAACCGACTTCTAGCGGCTCAGAAGCGCCCTCGATCGAGCATTCCACGGACCAGGCGGCAGCGCAGGGCGAGGGCGGGCAGGCTTCCGCACCGTACGAGCCGCCGGGGCAACCCGGCTACAGCCCGCCGGCTTACGGCGCACCGTACGAGACTCCGTCCGGTTACCCGCCGAGCTATCCCCCGCCGTCCGGTTATCCGCCGCCGCCCCAAGGTGGCTACCCGCCCCCGTCGGGCGCCTACCCGCCCCCGGCAGGCGGCTATCCGTCGTACTCCGACCCGTCCAACTTCGGGCAGGCGTATCCGCCGCCGCCCTACGGCGCATCGCCGTACGGTGGCTCGCCCTACGGCGCACCCGGCGGGTATGGCGCGACCGGCTATGCCGGCGGCTACGGCCTGCCACCGCAGGACAAGACGAACGGAATGGCGATCGGCTCACTGGTGGCCTCGCTGGTCGGCATCCTGTGCGGCATCGGCGCCATCATCGGCATCGTGCTCGGTATCGTCGCGCTGAACCAGATCAAGGAAACCGGTGAGGGCGGCCGCGGGTTGGCCATCGCGGGCATCGCCGTCGGCGCAGCGACGTTTCTCTTCAACGTCATCCTGGCCATCGCCATGCTGGGCACTTGAGCGCTGAGCCGTAGCGTCACTGCGGCGGCCGGAACGGCTCGCGTGTGCGTTGCATGCCTGCAGCGCGGCCCTTTCCGGCGATCACCAACGCCATTTTCCGGCTCGCCTCGTCGATCATCTCGTCGCCCAGCATGACGGCTCCCCTGGCCCCGCCCTCTCGCGAGGTGTGCCACTCGTAGGCCTCGAGGATCAGCTCGGCGTGGTCGAAGTCCGCCTGCCGGGGGCTGAAAATCTCGTTGCCCGCGGCGATCTGGTCGGGGTGCAGCACCCATTTACCGTCGTAGCCCAGCGCGGCGGAGCGACCGGCAACCCGGCGGAAGCCATCGACGTCGCGGATCTTCAGATACGGTCCGTCGATGGCGAGCACGCCGTGCGTCCGAGCGGCGATGAGGATTCGCATCAGCACGTGGTGGTGCGCATCGCCGACGTCGTAACCCTCCGGTTGCTCACCAACCTCCAGCGTGCGCATGTTCAGGCTGGCCGCCATGTCGGCGGGTCCGAGCACCAGCGCCTGCACCCGCGGCGCGGCGGCGATCGCGTCAATGTTGGTGAGCCCCTGCGCATTCTCGATCTGCGCCTCGATCCCGATGCCGCCGACCGGCAGCCCATGGGTGGTCTCGAGTTGGCTCAACAACAGGTGCAGCGCGTGGATATGAGAGGCGTCGGTGACTTTGGGCAGGACCACGATGTCCAGCGCCGCGTCGCGGGACGAAGCAACCGTCGACACCACCTCGATGATGTCGGCGTACGTCCAGGGCGTTGTCCAGTCGTTGACCCGCACACCGCGCAGTTGACCGGCCCAGCCCGGCTCGGCCAACGCGGTCGCCACCCGGGTACGGGCCTCGGCCTTGGCGTCCGGCGCGACGGCGTCCTCGAGATCGAGGAACACCTCGTCGGCGGCCAGGGTTTTCGCCTTCTCGACCATCTTCGCGCTGCTCCCGGGAACGGAAAGCACCGTTCGGCGGGGTCGATACCGGTTTTCCACAACAACACTCTCTACCCTTTGAGTCATGGCGGCGGTGAACAGGGTCTATGCGGCCCGACTCGCGGGGATGGTGGTGTTGGGCCCCGATGGGGAGTCCATCGGCCGGGTCCGCGATGTCGTGATCAGCATCAGTCTCGTGCGCCAGCAACCCCGGGTGCTCGGCTTGGTCGTCGAAATGCTCACGCGGCGAAGGATTTTCGTACCTATTCTGCGGGTGACGTCCATCGAACCCGGAGCCGTGACGCTTGCCACCGGCAGTGTGTCGCTGCGCCGGTTCGCGCAGCGTCCGGGTGAGGTGCTGGTGTTGGGGCAGGTCATCGAAACACGCGTGCGCGTCGACGATCCCGACCTGCCGCAGCTGGCGAACCTCGACGTGATCGTGGTGGACCTCGGCATCGAGCAGACACGCACCCGCGACTGGATGGTCACCAAGGTGGCGGTGCGCTCGCATCGACGGCTGGGCCGGCGCACCAACGTGCACGTCGTCGACTGGCAGCACGTTCACGGCCTGACGCCGTCCGGTCTGGCGATGCCCGATCAGGGCGTGGCGCAACTGCTCGAGCAGTTCGAGGGCCAGCGGGCGGTCGAGGTCGCCGAAGCCATCCGGGAACTGCCGGCCAAGCGGCGCTACGAGGTGGTCAATGCCCTGGACGACGAACGGCTGGCCGACGTCCTTCAGGAGCTGCCCGAAGACGACCAGACCGATGTACTGAAGCGGCTGACCGCCGACCGGGCCGCCGACGTGCTCGAGGCGATGGACCCCGACGACGCCGCCGACCTGCTGGGGTCGATGACGCCGGTGGACGCCGAGCAGTTCCTGCGGCGGATGGATCCCGAGGACTCCGAGGACGTGCGACGGCTGCTGTCGCACTCCCCCGACACCGCCGGCGGGCTGATGACGTCCGAGCCGGTGGTGCTGGCCCCCGACACCACCGTCGCCGAGGCGCTGGCCCGCGTCCGCGACCCCGACCTGACCCCGGCGCTGGCGTCGCTGGTCTTCGTGGCACGCCCCCCGACGGCCACGCCGACCGGCCACTACCTCGGTTGCGTGCACCTGCAGCGGCTGCTGCGTGAGCCGCCGGCCGATCTGGTCAGTGGAATCATCGACACCGATCTGCCGAATCTCGGCCCGGAGGACTCCCTGGCGGCGGTGACCCGCTACTTCGCCGCCTACAACCTGGTCTGCGGGCCGGTCGTCGACGAGCAGAACCACCTGTTGGGCGCCGTGTCGGTCGACGACTTGCTCGACCATCTGCTGCCCCACGACTGGCGGGAGACCGAAGAGCCGGAGCTCACCGGCGCCGAGGGGGCCACATGACCGACCGCGGCCGACTCGACACGCCGCTGGCGTCGCGGCGGCGGTTCTCCTTCAACGTCGATCCCGAGGCGGTCGGGAACTTCAGCGAGTCGATCGCCCGGTTCCTGGGCACCGGGCGCTACCTGGCGTGGCAGACGATCATCGTGATCGTCTGGATCTGCCTGAACCTGTTCGCCGTCGGCCTGCGCTGGGACCCGTATCCGTTCATCCTGCTCAACCTCGCGTTTTCCACTCAGGCGGCATACGCGGCGCCGCTGATCCTGCTGGCGCAAAACCGCCAGGAAAACCGGGACCGAGTCTCGCTCGAGGAGGACCGCCGACGGGCGCTGCAGACCAAGTCCGACACCGAGTACCTGGCCCGCGAACTGGCGGCGTTGCGGTTGGCCGTCGGAGAGGTCGTGACCCGCGACTACCTGCGGCGGGAGCTCGAGGAGATGCGCGAGATGCTCGCCCAGCTGCAGCCTCCGGCCCCCGATCCGGCCGACGACGGTGCCGGCCGGCCCGAAGCGGGTGACCGGCGGGCCAAGAAGTCGAGTGCGGGCAGCTAACACCATTGCTCAACGCGCGCGGTGCCGAGTAGGTATGGTGACTTGGTTCACAAGCGATCGCAGACCAAGGACGGTTGAGTGCACATAAGGGGAGGAGCCGCCCTCAGGGCCGTGCGGCGCCGAGCGGGAGGCGTGGTGACCGCTTCGGGTCCCCGACTGCAGAAGCTCGCGTCCGCCAACCGCATGCGTGCGGGCCTCGGCGTCGCGATCATCACCCCCGTCGTCCTGGCCGGCAGCGTCGGCGCCTCCGCCCCGTCCCCGCGCACACCGTTCAGCGATGCCGCGGTGACCCCGCTGGCGGCCGTCGAACCGTCGCCCGGCAACAGATCCGGGGCGTCGGTGGTCGCGGTGACCAAGGCGCCCTCGGCTTTCCACATCGCCGCCTCGACAGTATCGGCTCCCCCACCCGCGGCTGTCGTCAATTCGCCTGGCGCACTTGGCATTCCGGCGATGGCCCTGTCGGCTTACCGCAACGCCGAACGGATGATGGCCGCGGCCTACCCGGCGTGCGGCGTGAGCTGGAACCTGCTGGCCGGGATCGGCCGCATCGAGTCGATGCACGCCAACGGCGGCGCCACCGATGCCCGCGGCACCGCGATCCGGCCGATCTTCGGACCCGCGCTGGACGGCACGCTGCCCGGCAACGAGGTAATCGTGCAGAGCCGCACGGCCGATCGCATCACCTACGCGCGGGCCATGGGACCCATGCAGTTCCTGCCCGGCACGTGGTCGCGCTACGCCTCCGACGGCGACGGCGACGGCAAGGCCGAAGTGCAGAACCTCTTCGACGCCAGCCTGGCCGCGGCCCGCTACCTGTGCAGCGGCAACCTGAACCTGCGCGACCAGTCCCACGTGATGTCGGCGATCCTGCGGTACAACAACTCGGTGGCTTACGCCCGCAATGTGCTGGGCTGGGCGGCCGCCTATGCGACCGGTGTGGTGCCGATGGACCTGCCACCGATCACCGGCTCGGTTCCCACGCTGGGGCAGACCGGCGATGACGTGCATCTCACCGAGCTCCACGAGTACGAGGGGCTCGGCCCCGGCCTGCCGATCAATGCGCTGGGCCTGCCCGCGAACGACCCGATGGCGCTGATGCCGCTGCTCGAACGCGATTCTGTCGCCAGCCAGATCGGTGCGCCGGGCCAGCGGCTCGGCCCGTTGCCCGGACCGATGCCGCAGGGACCGGCCGCGCCGCTGGCCCCGCCGCAACCGCCGCCGTGGACGCCGCCGTGGATGCAGCCGCCGCCGCGACCCGAGTGCGCGGTGTTCTGCATCGAGGACAACCCGGCACCACCGCTGCAGCCGGCGCTCGCGGGGCCTCCGGTTGCCCAGCCGTTGGTCCCGCCCGGCCCGGCTCCACTGGCGCCGCCGGCTCCGATGGCGCCTGCGCCGGGGCCCGCGCCGGCCGCCGCACCGCCGGCACCGGCACAGGCCCCCGCACCGGGACCCCAGCCGGGCCCGGCGCCCGGACCAGTCGGTTAAAGACCGCCGTCGAGTCGGCCTACACTCGGCGGTGATGTCTCAATCACCCCCTGACTTGGAAGCCGCGGTTCGTCGCGCGTTGGCCAAGGTGATCGACCCCGAGCTGCGGCGGCCGATCACCGAACTGGGCATGGTCAAGAACGTCACCGTCGAGCCCGACAGCGCCGTCCATGTCGAGGTGTATCTGACGACTGCCGCGTGCCCGAAGAAGACCGAGATCTCCGATCAGGTCAGCCGCGCGGTCGCCGACGTCCCCGGCACGGGCGCCGTCCGCGTCAGCCTCGACGTGATGAACGACGAACAACGCACCGAATTGCGCAAGCAACTACGCGGCGACGCGCGGGAGCCGGTCATTCCGTTCGCCCAACCCGGCTCGTTGACCCGGGTCTATGCGGTGGCGTCCGGCAAGGGCGGTGTGGGCAAGTCCAGCGTGACCGTGAACCTGGCGGCGGCGATGGCCGCCCGTGGGGTGTCGGTCGGCGTCCTGGACGCCGATATCTACGGGCATTCCGTCCCGCGCATGATGGGCACCACCGACCGGCCCACTCAGGTCGAGTCGATGATCCTGCCGCCGGTCGCCCACGACGTGCGTGTCATTTCCATCGCGATGTTCACCCAAGGCAACACCCCGGTGGTGTGGCGCGGGCCGATGCTGCACCGGGCGCTGCAGCAGTTCCTCGCCGATGTGTACTGGGGCGATCTGGATGTCCTGCTGCTCGACCTGCCCCCGGGCACGGGCGACGTCGCGATCTCGGTGGCCCAGTTGATCCCGGGCGCGGAGATCCTGGTGGTGACGACGCCGCAGCTGGCCGCAGCCGAGGTGGCCGAGCGGGCCGGAGCGATCGCGCTGCAGACCCGTCAGCGCATCGTCGGGGTAGTGGAGAACATGTCCGGGCTGCTGCTGCCCGACGGTACGACCATGCAGATCTTCGGCGAGGGCGGCGGCAAGCAGGTCGCCGAGCGGCTGTCGCGCGCGGTCGGCGCCGACGTGCCGTTGCTGGGCCAGGTGCCGCTCGACCCGGCTCTGGTGGCAGCCGGCGACTCCGGTGTCCCCCTGGTGCTGTCGGCGCCGGACTCGGCCGCCGGCAAGGAGCTGCGCAGCGTCGCCGATGCGCTGTCCAGTCGCAAACGGGGGCTGGCGGGCATGTCGCTGGGGTTGGACCCTGCCGGCCGATAGCGGTTCCGGTCCCGAGCATCGAAGTAGGTCACACCATGTCGGGCCGGGCGTTAAAGTGCTGATCGTGGGTAGGGCGATGTTAGCCAACGGACGCGGCAAGTTGCTGGCCTTGGCGACCTCGATCGCGCTTTCGGCCGCGTTGTTCTACGCCCAGACCGCAGAGCCACCGAAGCAGAATGCCGCCGCACCGCCGGCCGAGAGTCAGGAAGCAGCGCCTGCCGGTGCGCCGCCGCGGGTACCCCTTCTCACCGAAGCCGAGTTGATGGCAGCCAGCGCTCCGGTCGCCAGCACGGCGACCCGGTTCGCGCTGCCCGCCGGCGTCGCGCCCGAAGATGGTCTGCAGATCAACACGATCCGGGTGGCCCGCGCCATCAGCGTGTTGTTCCCCGAGGTCACTACGATCGGCGGACACCGCCAGGACCCGCTGCCGTGGCATCCCAACGGCTTGGCGATCGACGTGATGATCCCGAACCACGGCAGCGAGGAGGGCATCGCGCTCGGCAACCAGATCGCCGGGTACGCGTTGGCGAATGCGAAGCGCTGGGGCGTGATCCACGTGATCTGGCGGCAGGGCTTCTACCCCGGCGTCGGCGCCCCGAGTTGGACGGCGGACTACGGCAACGAGACCGCCAACCACTTCGACCACATCCACATCGCCACCAACGGCGGCGGATACCCGACCGGCGACGAGCAGTACTTCATCTGACCTCGCGGCCGCGGAGCTAGGTCGCGTCGCTGTCGAACGGTGTCGCGGAAGTTTCCGGCTGGCCCGATGCGGCCTGCGGTACCTGGGGAGTCGGCCCATGTGGGCTGACCGGTTTGTCGTCGACGGCTCGATCGAACTTTCCGGTGAACAGGGAGTCGTCGCCGTCGAGGAGATGCTTGGTGAGCGCGGCGCGCGGGCTCATGCCCCGCAGTTTGTTGAGCTCGCCCAGCGGCTCACGCAGGTCCTCGAACTCCGGTCCGAGATCGTCGCGCAGTTGGCTGGTGGCGCCGCTGATGTAGTCGCGGGCCTGTCGCAGCGCGCCCGACGTCCAGCGGATCGCACCGGGCAGTCGCTCCGGCCCCAGGATCACCAGACCGGCGATCACCAGGATCAGCATCTCGCCCCAGCCGAGGTTGGCGAACATCGGCTAGGCGGTGTTGTCGGGACCCGGGTTGACGGTCAACGTCACCCGCCGACCGTCGCGCATCACCTCGATCGGCGCGTCCTGGCCGATCTTCAGCTGACGCACCGCGACGACGAATTCGTCGGCGTCGGCCACGGTGCGATCGCCGACCTTGACCACGACGTCGTTCTCCAGGATGCCCGCCTTCTCCGCGGGGCTGCCGGCTTTGACGTTGGCCACCTGCGCACCCGAAGCGATGTCGTTGCTGACCGAACGGGCGGTCAGGCCAAGCGTCGGGTGGGCGATCTTGCCGTCGCGGATCAGTGAGTCGACGACCGCCTTGACCTCGTTGACCGGGATAGCGAACCCGAGACCACTGGCGCTTTCCGAAAGCGATTTGCCTGCGGTGTTGATGCCGATCACGTTGCCGTTCATGTCGATCAGCGGGCCGCCGGAGTTGCCGTGGTTGATCGGCGCGTCGGTCTGCAGGCCGTCGATCACCGTGTCGGTGTCCGAGCCGTCGCCCGACAGCGGCACCGGGCGGTGCAAGGCGCTGATGATGCCCGCGGTGACGGTGCTACGCAGGCCCAGCGGGGCGCCCGCGGCGATCACCTCGTCGCCGACGCGCAGCTTGTCCGAGTCACCCATCTGCGCGACGGTCAGGTTGTCGACGTTGTCGACCTTCAGCACGGCGAGATCAGTCTTGGGGTCGCGCCCGACGAGGTTGGCGGGTACTTCCTTGCCGTCGTTGAAGACGATCTTCATCTTGTACTTGCTCGGGTTGTTTGCCGCCTCGGAAATCACGTGGTTGTTGGTCACGATGTAACCGCGGCCGTCGATGACGACGCCGGAGCCCTGCGAGCCTTCCTGATCGCTGGTCGCCTCCACGGTGACCACCGAATCGGCAACGGCTGCAGCGACTTTGGCGATCCGCCCTTCGGGTGGCGGACCGTCGTCGGAGGTGTTGAGCGTGACCTTCGACGTGGTGAACGCCTCGACCACCTCGGCGGTCTTGCGGCCGACCCAGCCGCCGGCGAAGCCGATCACCAGTGCGACGATGGCGAGCACGGCCAGCGCGACGTAGGACACCCGCCCGCCGAACAACACGTCGCGCACGCCCAGCTTGCCGGTCATCGCGTTCGCCGGAGCGCGCGGCGGCTCGTGCACCGCCGGAGCGCCCAAGGCCGCCGGAGCGGACGGATCGCGCCATGGATCGGCGGGCTCATCGGGTTCCTGCGCCTCACGTTCGGCATCGAGCGCGCCCGCGTCGGCGGGATGGCGCTGCAGTGAGTCACCGCCGGCATACGGCCTGCCGAACGCCTCGGCCAACACGGGGTCGGGCGGCTGGTCCGTCGGGGTGAACTCGCCTTGGTCGCGATACTTCTCCAGGCCCACGAACGAACCTCGAACCCCGTCGGGCCTGCCGAATGCGCGTTTCGCCGCCGGGTCGACGGGCGGACGGGAGACAGGACGCGGCTCCAGGCGCTCACGCCCGGTCTGGTCGAGATTGGTCACCCGTATATCACCCTCTGTGAAGGCGCCCGCAATCGCCGGCGCAGAACCCTGCTCGTCTTCGCATTTACCCTACCGGCGCTTACGCCGGGGACGCTCTGCACTGTCAGCAAACTGTGACCGCTGCGTCTCGACGGGCGGCTCCGGCGGAGCGTGGTGCGGGATCTCGGACAACAGGCCGAGCAGGGAGCTCGGCACGACGACGGGTCGCGAATCCCGCAACGCCTCGCGGGCCTGCCGCTGGGCGTCGACCTCGGCTGCGCACTGCGGGCACAGCGACAAGTGGTGGGCCGCACGCAGATGTGGAGTCAGTCGCAGTTCGCCGTCCACGAACGCGGCGATGGCCTCGGTGGACAAGTGCTCGGTGGAGCCGAACTGCCGCGGCCCGACCGGCGCATCACTCTGGGAGGCGAACTGAGTGGGCAACCATGAGAAGGCCCGACGGAACACGTGTCCCGGCTCGACCATCGCCCAGCTCCTCTCGCGTCGTGTCACGGTGCTCACTCGAATGTAGCGCGGCGCGGGTCCGGAACGCCGCGAACCTCAGGCCGTCTGGGCCGAGATTTCGCTGTGGTTGGCCAGATAGTCGCGAAGTGCCTGCCGACCGCGGTGGATACGGCTGCGCACCGTACCCAGCTTGACGTCGAGCGTGGCGCCGATCTCCTCGTAGGACAATCCCTCGATGTCGCACAGCACGACCGCGGCGCGGAACTCCGGCGGCAGTGAGTCCAGCGCGGCCTGCAGATTGGGGCCGAGCCGCGAGTCGTGATAGATCTGCTCGGGGTTCGGGTCGTCGGCGGGGACGCGGTCGTAGTCCTCGGGCAGCGCCTCCATGCGGATGCGGCCGCGCCTGCGAACCATGTCGAGGAACAGGTTCGTGGTGATGCGGTGCAGCCAGCCCTCGAACGTGCCGGGCTGATAGTTCTGCAACGACCGGAACACCCTGATGAACGTCTCCTGGGTCAGGTCCTCGGCGTCGTGCTGGTTGCCCGCCAGGCGGTAGGCCAGCCGGTACACCCGATCGGCGTGCTGGCGCACCAGTTCGTCCCACGACGGCATCGTCGCTTTGTCACCGGTGGCGTCGAACACCGCGGTGCCGGTCAGTTCGTCCGAGGGCTCGACCCACTCCCCGTCCGCGAATTGCTCGAGGTGGGCCATGGAAACCGGAGCCGTCGGGGCGCTTGAAATGGTCGTCAGATCCTCCTGGTCACAGCCGCCATCACGGCTGGGCGACTCGTCATTGGCGGCAACGTGGACACCCACATGGGTATTCCCCGGTTCCTGCCCTGAAAGCCAGCGTCCGCCGTTTTCCATGGGACATACCGTCGCCGACCGTTCCGTGCTTGGCATATGAGCAAACTGAACATTTCCTGAGAATGCTCCTCTACCCACTTTCGACCTGCACGAATCCCACGAATTCTGCTCGATCCGACGTTCGGCAACGGGCGTGTCGCGGTGCTGGCCGGTGCCGGTTGGCTACGCTGCGGGAATGGCCGGCACCGACGATGTCATCGGACCGCACAGCCGTGCCGACGCCATCGTCACTCATGCCGAGCAGTCCATCTCCGAGGACGCCATCGTCGCCGCCGCCCGCGAACGCGCCGTCGACATCGGGGCCGGCGCCGTGTCCCCCGCGGTGGGCGCGTTGCTCTGCGTGTTCGCCAAGCTGACCGCCGCCAAGGCCGTCGTCGAGGTCGGCACCGGCGCCGGGGTCAGCGGCCTCTGGCTGCTGTCGGGCATGCGCGAGGACGGCGTGCTGACCACGATCGACGTCGAACCCGAACACCAACGCATCGCCAAGCAGGCGTTCACCGAAGCCGGCATCGGGCCGGGACGAAGCCGGTTGATCAGCGGCCGTGCCCAGGAGGTGCTGACCCGCCTCGCCGACGAGTCCTATGACCTGGTGTTCGTCGACGCCGATCCGTTGGATCAGCCGCAGTTCGTCGCCGAAGGCGTCCGGTTGCTGCGCCCGGGCGGGGCGATCGTCCTGCACCGCGCGGCGCTGGGCGGGCGCGCGGGTGACGCCAGCGCCAACGACGCCGAGGTCACGGCGGTGCGCGAGGCTGCTCGGCTGATCGCCGAGGACGAGCGGCTCACCCCGGTGCTGGTGCCGCTGGGTGATGGCCTGCTCGCGGCCGCCCGCGACTGAGCACTCCTTCGCCGAGCAGACGTGAACTGCCCCTTTTCGGGTCACTTTTTGGACAATTTGCGGCTGCTCGCGCTCATCACCCTTGACCGGTGACTGAACGCGCGTTTAGCATACTGAACATGCGTTCAGCTTCGAACGACCGAACGGCCGCGGCGCGGATCCGCGACGCCGCGATCGAGCAGTGGGGCGAGCACGGGTTCAACGTCGGACTGCGGACGATCGCCGAGGCAGCTGGGGTGTCGGCGGCGCTGGTCATCCACCACTTCGGCTCCAAGGAACGCCTGCGCAAGGCGTGCGACGACCACATCGCCGAGCAGGTGCGCCAGGTCAAGACCGACTCAATGCGCAACGCCGACCCCGCGACGTGGCTCGGCCAGGTAGCCGAAATCGAGGAATTCGCGCCGATGATCGCCTACCTGATGCGCAGCATGCAGTCGGGTACCGAACTCGCGAAGGCGTTCTGGCAGCGCATGATCGACAACGCCGAGCAATACCTGGAGGAGGGTGTCCGCACGGGAGCCCTCAAGCCGAGCCACGACCCGAAGGCCAGGGCGAAATTCCTCGGCCTGGTCGGCGGCGGCGGCCTGCTGCTGTATCTGCAGATGCACGAAAATCCGAGCGATTTGCGTGCCGTGCTTCGCGATTACACCGAAGAAATGATGCTGCCCGCGCTCGAGCTTTACACCAATGGCCTGATGACCGACTCGAAGATGTACGACGCATTCCTCGAGCAGCGCGAAAAAGGTATCCCGTTCAGCACACCCCGAGAAGGAGACGGCGATGACGGCTCAACCAGCCAAGCCCCTGCAGCGGGTTGACGCCGGCGGCGGTCCGGCAGTCGAAATCCGTGGTCTGACAAAATCGTTCGGTCGGACCAAGGCGCTCGACGGATTGGATCTGACCGTCGCGCCAGGTCAGATCACCGGCTTTCTCGGACCGAACGGCGCGGGCAAGTCGACCACGATCCGCGTGCTGCTCGGCCTGCTGCGGGCAGACCGCGGCGCGGTGCGACTGCTCGGCGGCGATCCGTGGCACGACGCGGTGGAGTTGCATCGCCGCATCGCCTACGTCCCCGGCGATGTGACGTTGTGGCCCAACCTGACCGGCCTGCAGGCGATCGACTTCCTGGTCCACCTCCGCGGCAACGGTGTCGACACGACCCGCCGGGATCAGCTGATCGAGCGCTTCGAACTCGACCCGCACAAGAAGGCGCGCACCTACTCCAAGGGCAACCGGCAGAAGGTCGCCATCGTCGCCGCGTTCTCGACCAACGCCGAACTCTACATCCTCGACGAGCCGACATCCGGCCTGGACCCGTTGATGGAGAGAGCATTCCAGCAGTGTGTCGGTGAAGTCGCCGACCGCGGTGCCGCGGTGTTGCTGTCCAGCCACATCCTGGCCGAGGTCGAGAAGCTCTGCGACAGCGTCACTATCATCCGCGCCGGCCGCACCGTGCGCGCCGGCGCCCTCGACGAGCTGCGCCACCTGATGCGCACGACCGTGACATTACGCACCCGCCACGACGGCCAGCGGCTGCGCGGCGCGCCCTTCGTCCACGACTTCGCGGTCAGGGACGGCCATTACGTCTTCTCGGTCGACCGCAACGACCTCGACCACGCCATGGCCTTCGTCAGCGATCTCGGGATCATCGACCTAACGGTCACGCCGGCTTCGCTGGAGGACATGTTCCTGCGCGAGTATCAGGGGGTCGACCGATGACCGCCACGGTCGACGCACCGGCCACGACGCGGCACGGCACGGCTAGCGGCGCGTGGACCGGAACCGCCAAGCTGCTGCGACTCGCACTACACCGCGACCGGGTCCGGCTCGGTGTCTGGATAGCGATGCTGACGTCGCTGATGGTTTACGCGCCGGGTGCGATAAAGCTGGCCTACCCCGAAGAGGCGCAACGCCTTGCCCGGGTCGACCTGATGAAGACCCCCGCCGGGATCATGATGGGCGGGCCGATGTTCGGCAGCAACGAGACCGACCTCGGCGCGATGATGGCCAACGAGCTGATGCTGACATTGATCATCGCGACGTCGATCCTCGCCATTCTCACCGTCATTCGTCATACCCGCGCCGAGGAGGAAAGCGGCGCAGCGGAGTTGGTGTTGTCGTCGGTCGTCGGCCGCTATGCCCGCACCGCGGCCGCGCTGATCCTCGTCGGTGCGGTCAACGCCGTGCTGGCGGTGACGATGACTCTGGCGATGGCGGCCACCGGCTTTGGCCTCGTCGACACCGCGGCGATGTGCCTCGGTGTCACCGGGGTGGCCATGGTGTTCGGCGCGGTGGCCGCCGTCACCGCGCAGCTGTGGCGACAGGCGCGCACCGCGACCGGTGCGGCGATGGCGGCGCTGGCGGTCGCTGCGCTGGTGCGCGGCATCGGCGACGTCATCGACAACTCCGGCAGCGTGCTGAGTTGGTTCTCGCCGGTCGCGTGGGCACAGCAGATGCGCGCCTTCGTCGACCTGCGGTGGTGGCCGTTCGCCCTGCTGGTCGCATTGACCGTGGCCCTGATGGCGCTGACCGCCGTGCTGGAGAGCCGACGCCAGTACGACGACGGCACCCTGCCGTCCACCGGCGAGCACCCCGACGCCCGTCCGATCACGGGCGTGCTGGCCCTGCACATGACGCTGCAACGTGGCCAGACCGTCGGCTGGACGATCGGACTGTTCCTGGGCGGACTTGCATTCGGGTCGATGACGAAATCGCTGTTGGACGCGGCGGAGAACAACGAGATGATCCAGCGGGTCATCGCTCAGCAGGGCACCGACAGCGTCCACACCACCATGACGCAGTTCCTCGCGGCGGCGGCGAGCGCATACGTCGTCGGCGCGGTGCTGCGGGTGCACGCAGACGAGGACAAGGGGTTCGGCGAGGCGGTGTTGGCCGGCTCGGTGTCGCGGTGGCGCTGGCTGTCGACGGCGGTCGGCTCGGCGCTGCTGGGCTCGACCGTGCTGATGTTGGCCGCGGGTCTCGGCAACGGGCTGGGCGCGGGCATCACGGTCGGTGAACCGGCCACCGTGCTGCGGCTGACCCTGGCCGGGTTGGCCTTCGTGCCCGCCATGGCGGTGATGGCCGGGATCGCCGCGGTCGCCGTCGCGGTGCGGCGACCCTGGATCGGCTGGCTGGCGGTGGCTTTCGTCGTCACCTCGCTGTACCTGGGGGCGCTGTTGCGCTTGCCGCAATGGCTGATCGACCTCTCGCCGGTCGGGCGCACCACCGCGCCGATGGACTACCCGGTCACCGCGCTGGCCGTGATGGTCGTCGTCGCAGGGGCATTGACGTTGCTCGCGGGCGCGTTGTACCGCCGGCGCGACGTGGTCTGAGGACTAGGAGGAACCGTGAAGGTCGCTCTTCAACTACTGGCGTCGACGCTCGGGGCAATCCTGTTCATGGGTGCGGTGCTGTTCTTGCCCGCAGGCACGTTCGACTATTGGCAGGCATGGGTTTTCATCGCCGTTTTCCTCGTCGGCGCCATGGTGCCGACCGTGTACCTGGCGGTGAAGTATCCCGACGCCTTGCGGCGGCGCATGACATCAGGGCCCTGGGCGGAGACCCGAACGGCGCAAAAGCTGATCACGGTCGGCATCATCGTGTCGGTTGTCGCCCTCGGCGTCCTCAGTGCCCTTGACTACCGCTTCGGTTGGTCGACGGTGCCGACGGCGGTTGTCGTGATCGGCAACATACTGGTACTGGCCGGCCTGGGGTTGTCGGAGCTGGTGGTGATCCAGAACAACTATGCCGCAGCGACGATCACCGTCGAGGACGAGCAACCGGTCGTGTCCACGGGTCTGTACGGCGTTGTGCGGCACCCGATGTACGCCGGGGCGCTGATCATGACGTTGGGCATGCCACTTGCCCTGGCCTCGTACTGGGGCTTGCTCATGGTGATTCCGGGCATCCTCGTCTTCGCGGCCCGTATCACCGACGAGGAGAAGGCGTTGCGAGAGGAACTCGACGGGTACAGCGAGTACACCGAGAAAGTGCACTACCGCCTGGTGCCGGGGGTGTGGTGACGATGAAAACCGCTGCCCAGGCATTAGTTACGTCTCTTGCCGGCTTCGTCGTGTTCGGCCTTCTGGTGTTCGGGCCCGCGGGTACGTTCGACTACTGGCGCGGTTGGGCGTTCATTGCGGTGTTCGCCACGGCCACCCTGATACCGAGCGGCTATCTGGCGAAACGGAATCCGGCGGCGCTGCGTCGACGCATGCAAGCGGGCCCGCAAGCTGAGACACGACCGCTGCAGAAACTCATCATCGCCATCGCCTTCATCTCGATGGCCGCCATGATCGCGGTGAGCGCGCTGGACTTCCGCTTCGGTTGGTCGTCGGTGCCCGCCGTCGTTTCGGTGGTTGGACTTGTCCTCGTCGCAGGCGGACTCACCATCGCGATGCTGGTGACCATCCAAAATGGTTACGCCGCAGCCAATGTCACCGTCGAGTCGGGTCAACAGCTGTCGTCCACCGGTTGGTATGGGTTCGTCCGGCACCCGATGTACTTCGGCAATGTGGTCCTGATGACCGGCGTGCCGCTCGCTCTGGGCTCCTGGTGGGGTTTGGTGTTCGTGCCCGTCGGCCTCGCGATCCTCGTTCTTCGAATCGGCGACGAGGAGGCTCTACTCACACGCGACCTGGCCGGCTACCGCGAGTACACGCAAAAGGTGCGCTACCGATTGCTGCCCTACGTCTGGTGAAGTTTCGTGGTCCGCCCGGCGCAAGCGGAAGCACCGGCTCATAATGCCGCTGTGGAACTGCTGACCGGCCTGGGACTGGCCACCGCCGCGGGACTCAACGCCTACATCCCGCTGCTGGCGCTCGGCCTGCTGTCGCGGTTCACCGACCTGGTCACGCTGCCGGGTGGCTGGGCCTGGCTCGAGAACGGCTGGGTGATGACGATCGTCGCGGTGTTGCTGGCGATCGAGATCGTCGCCGACAAGATCCCCGCCCTCGACAGCGTCAACGACGCCATCCAGACCTTCGTGCGACCGACGGCCGGCGGCATCGTATTCGGATCCGGCACCGCCGCACAGACCTCTGCGGTCGCCGATCCCGGCGCGTTCGCGCAGTCCGGGCAGTGGATACCGGTGGCCATCGGGGTGGTCGTGGCCCTGGCCGTGTCGCTGACGAAATCCGCGGTGCGACCCGCCGCCAACGTCGCCACCGCGGGTGTCGCGGCGCCGGTGCTCAGCACCGTCGAGGACGGCGTGAGCGTCGGCCTGGTCTTTCTGGCGATCGTGCTGCCGGTGCTGGTGCTGGTGGCCGTGGCGCTGCTGGTGTGGGCGGCGGTCCGACTGGTGCGCCGGCGACGCCGCGCCCGTCGCGCCGCGCTTGGGCCCACAGCGCGGCCAGGGGATTAGATCCAGACGCCCTTGCCGACCGCGACCACTCCCCCGGCGCTGATCGCGAACCGTTCGCGATCCTTGTCCAGATCCACCCCGACCATTTCGCCCGGGCCGACGACGACGTTCTTGTCGAGGATCGCGTGGCGCACCACCGCGCCACGGCCGATCCGGGCGCCGGGCATGATCACGCTGCCTTCGACGATCGCTCCGTCATCGACGACGACGTTTGACGACAACACCGAATTACGCACGGACGCCGCCGAAACGATGCTGCCCGCGCCCACCACCGACTCCTGCGCGGAGCCGCCGTTGACGAACTTCGCCGGCGCGAGCATCTCCGACTCGCCACGGATGGGCCAGCGCTTGTTGTAGAGGTTGAACACCGGGTGCACCGACACCAGGTCCATGTGTGCGTCGTAGAACGCGTCAAGGGTTCCGACGTCGCGCCAGTAGCCGTGATCGCGTTCCGTCGCGCCGGGCACCTCGTTGTTGCTGAAGTCGTACACCGCCGCCATCCCATCGGCGACCAGTCGCGGGATGATGTCGCCGCCCATGTCGTGGTCCGAGTGGTCGTCGTCGGCGTCGGCGCGGATCGCGTCGATGAGCACCTTGGTGGTGAAGATGTAGTTGCCCATCGACACGAACGTCTGCTCGGGATCGTCGGGCGTGCCCGGCGGGTCGGCGGGCTTCTCGATGAACCCGCGGATCCGCCCGGACTCGTCGGAGTCGATGCAGCCGAACGCGGTGGCCTCCGCGCGAGGCACCCGGATGCCCGCGACCGTCGCACCCGCACCGCTCTCGATGTGGAACTGGACCATCTGCTCGGGGTCCATGCGGTAGACGTGGTCGGCGCCGAACACCACGATGTAGTCCGGGTCCTCGTCGTAGATGAGGTTGAGCGACTGATAGATCGCATCGGCGGAGCCGGTGTACCACCGCGGGCCGAGCCGCTGCTGAGCGGGCACGGGCGTGATGTATTCGCCGGCGAGGCCCGAAAGCCGCCAATTCTGCGAGATGTGCCGGTCGAGCGAATGCGACTTGTATTGCGTCAGCACGCAGATGCGCAGATATCGCGCGTTGACCAGATTCGACAGCACGAAATCGATGAGCCGGTAGGCGCCGCCGAAGGGAACAGCGGGCTTGGCCCGATCCGCGGTCAACGGGTAGAGCCGCTTGCCCTCACCGCCGGCCAGGACGATGCCCAGCACGTGTGGCAATTCCCTCATCCCTCAAACCTATCGGCCGGGTCTGTCCGGGGCCAGGCATTGGTGCGCTGAGTCAGTCACTCGCGGGCTCGACACAAGCCTGCGGTGGCCCGCCGCCGTAACTATCGTCTACACCCATGCGGGTGGCGATGATGACCCGGGAGTATCCACCCGAGGTTTACGGCGGTGCGGGGGTGCACGTCACCGAGTTGGTCGCTCAGCTGCGCCACCTGTGCGAGGTGGACGTGCACTGCATGGGCGCACCGCGGCCCGACGCGATTGTTGCGCAACCCGACCCGGCTCTGCTGGGCGCCAACGCCGCGCTGACCATGCTTTCGGCGGACCTGAACATGGTCAACGCCGCGGCCCGGGCGCATGTCGTGCATTCACACACCTGGTACACCGGGCTGGCCGGTCATCTCGCCGGCTTGCTCTA
The DNA here is from genome assembly GCF_001500065.1 of Mycobacterium sp. IS-3022. GTDB lineage: Bacteria > Actinomycetota > Actinomycetes > Mycobacteriales > Mycobacteriaceae > Mycobacterium. The sequence goes on along the minus strand of NZ_LQIN01000003.1, from coordinate 29,612 downwards.
CGGCATCCCGCACGTGCTGACCGCCCATTCGCTGGAGCCGATGCGGCCGTGGAAGGCCGAACAGCTGGGCGGCGGCTATCGGGTGTCGTCGTGGGTGGAGAAGACGGCGGTGGAGGCCGCCGACGCGGTGATCGCGGTCAGCTCCGGCATGCGCGACGACGTGTTGCGCACCTATCCCGCACTGGATCCGAACCGGGTCCATGTGGTGCGTAACGGAATCGACACCGAGGTCTGGTATCCCGCGAAGCCGGAACCGGGCGAGTCGGTGCTGGCCGAACTCGGGGTCGACCCCACGCGCCCGATCGCGGCATTCGTCGGGCGGATCACCCGGCAGAAGGGCGTCGCGCATCTGATCGCTGCGGCACACGATTTCGCGCCCGACATCCAGCTGGTGTTGTGCGCGGGAGCGCCCGACACCCCCGAGATCGCCGCCGAGGTGACCGCGGCGGTTGCGCAGCTCTCGCGGGCCCGCGCCGGGGTGTACTGGGTGCGCGAGATGCTTCCGATCGTCAAGATTCGCGAAATATTAACCGCAGCAACGGTTTTCATATGTCCTTCGGTCTATGAGCCGTTGGGCATCGTGAACCTGGAGGCGATGGCGTGCGCGACCGCGGTGGTGGCCTCCGATGTCGGAGGCATTCCGGAGGTGGTGGCCGACGGGACCACCGGGCGGCTGGTGCACTATGACCCGCAGGACCCGACGGGCTATGAGAGCCGGTTGGCCGCGACCGTCAACGAGCTGGTGGCCGACCCGCAGAAGGCGCGGCAGTACGGCCGGGCCGGGCGGCAGCGTTGCATCGACGAGTTCTCCTGGGCGCACATCGCCGAGCAGACGCTGGAGATCTACCGCAAGGTGGCCGACAGCGAACTCACTAGCTTGTGACGTTCTTCAGCTCGTCCCCCAGCGCGGCGGCTTCGTCGGGAGTGAGCTCGACAACCAGTCGCCCGCCGCCTTCCAGTGGTACCCGCATCACGATGCCGCGCCCCTCCTTGGTTGCTTCCAGTGGACCGTCGCCGGTCCGGGGCTTCATCGCCGCCATCGAGTGCTCCCTCCACATGAGCCGGCCCGCTTGCGGGCTCGGTCGGGGCCGAGTCTGCCCACCCGTTTGACAGCTCCCGGCACTGAACTGCTACTGAACGCCCCTATTGTTCCCTATCGGCGGTGTTCGGTGTGCAAAGACCCGGCTATGGCCGTGTTCGGAGACGGCGGTGACGTCGCCGGCACCCAGCAGTCCGCAGTGTGGTCGTCGACCATTCCGGTGGCCTGCATCAAGGCGTAGGCGGTCGTCGGCCCGACGAAGCGGAAGCCGCGACGCTTCAGTTCCTTGGCCATCGCTGTCGACTCCGGGGTGACCGCCGGAACGTCGGCGAAGCCGGCGGGGCGCGCCCGGGGCGGCGGCGCGAACGACCACAACAACCCGGCGAGGTCGACCCCGGCATCGGCGAGGGCGGCTGCGGCCCGCGCGTTCGCGATGGTGGCCTCGATCTTTGCGCGGTTGCGCACGATCCCGGCGTCGGCCATCAACCGCGCGATGTCGCGGTCGGTGTAGCGGGCGATGCGCTCGACGTCGAAGCCGTGAAAGGCGCGCCGAAAGTTCTCCCGCTTGCGCAGGATCACCAGCCACGACAGCCCGCTCTGGAACGCTTCGAGGCTGACCCGTTCGAACAGGGCGGCCGAGTCGCGCAGCGGTCGCCCCCACTCGGTGTCGTGGTAGTCGCGATAGAGCACGAAATCGGCTAACGCGAGCCGTGATTCGTCGATCCAGGCGCACCGGGTGCGACCGTCGGGTGCGGCGACCAGCTCCGTCGTGGCGGTCACGATTCCGTCCCTTCCTCCGACGGCAGTGCGTGCGCGCCCCCCTCGACGGGCTCGTCGTCATCGATGCCGTGGGTCGCCCGCAGCGTGGCGAGCTGGCCGCGAAGCTGGTCGAGCTCCTGACCCAACCGGTCGAGCACCCAGTCCACCTCGCTGGTCTTGTAGCCGCGCAGCGTCTGGGTGAACTTGACCGCGTCGACGTCGGCACCCGTCACACCCGAGGCGGGCAGCACCGTGGCGGTGGTGTCGCGCGGCAGGGGCGGCAGCGGTTCACCGCGGCCGAACAGCACGCTGCCCACGGCAAACAACACCACAGCGATGAGGACCAGCACGACCAGATACAGCAGAACCAGCGTCACGCTGTCGATACTGCCTCAGGCGTGCGACAAAAGCGGCCGACTACCCGCGCGGGCGCAGCGTCGCCATCGGCGGGCGGTCGGCGAGCGACACCGGGGAGGTCCGCGGCGTGTAGTCGTCGCCGTCGGCGAAGAACTGCGTCAGCCCAACACCGGAGTCGGGCACGCCGCAGCGCGACAGCAGCGTCGCGATGACCTGTCTGCTCATGGTGGCCAGCTCGGTCAGCGGCCGGTTGCGGTGCGTCCGCACGCCGAGGTTGACCTGCGCGATTCCATCCAGCCCGAGACGGTCGTAGGCGTCGATGAGCAGGCCGATCTCCACGCCGTAGCCGGGCGCGAACGGTACGGACGTCAACAGCTCACGGGTGCCGGCGTACTCACCGCCCAGCGGTTGCAGGACGCAGCTGAGCTCGGGCCGCAGCGAGGCGAGCAGCGGCCGGGCCACCAACTCCGTGACGCGCCCGCCACCGTTGGCGTCCTGGCTGCCGCTGACCTTCAGCGGCCTGCGGTAGAAGCCCTTGACCAGGTGCACCCCGTCGGCGGTGAGCAGGGGGCCGACCAGCTTGGGCACGAACATCGGGTCGGGGTCGATCAGGTCGGAGTCGACGAACACCACGATGTCGCCGGTGGTCGCGGCCAGTGAACGCCACAGCACCTCCCCCTTTCCGGGCTGCGGGGCCAACTCGGGCAGCGCGAGTTCCCGGCTGACCACTCGCGCCCCGGCGGCCAGCGCACGGATCTCGGTGTCGTCGGTCGAGCCCGAATCGAGCACGATCAGCTCGTCGACCAGCCCACCCGTCAGCGGCGCGATGCTTTCGACGACGCTGCCGACGGTCTCTTCCTCGTTCAACGCCGGCAACACCACCGAGATGGTGCGGCCCTTCTTGGCGGCTTCGAGTTCGGCGATGGTCCACGCCGGCCGGTTCCAGCTACGGTCGGCCAGCCACTGCCCGGTGCGGACCGCGGTGCCGGGCAGTTCCGGAGTGAGTGTCATGCCAGTCCCCTCACCGTGCGTGTCGGCGGCCGTCCGCCCTGGATCGACGCGACCATCTCCAGTACGCGCCGAGTCGGTGCGACCTCGTGCACCCGGAACATCGCGGCTCCGTCTGCAGCCGCCAGGGCGGTGGCTGCAAGGGTGCCCTCCAGGCGTTCGGTCAAACCCACCCCCAGAGTCTCCCCGACAAAATCCTTGTTGCTCAGCGCCATCAGGACCGGCCATCCAGTTTTTACAAGCTCTTTTACATGGCGCAACAAAATAAGACCGTGGTAAGTGTTCTTGCCGAAATCATGGGTCGGATCGATCAGCACCGCGTCGCGCGCCACCCCGGCGGCCACCGCCCGTTCGGCCGCCGCGGTCACCTCGGTGATCACGGCGTCGACGACGCCGCGTTCGGAGATCCCGTAGTCGACCCGGAAAGGCCTCGTCCGCGGTTGGGCGCCTCCGGTGTGCGAGCACACCAGCCCGGCGCCGAATTCCGCGGCGACCTCGGGTAACGCCGGGTCGTGGCCGGCCCACGTGTCGTTGATCAGGTCCGCACCGGCCGCACAGGCTCGTTTGGCGACCGCCGAGCGCCAAGTGTCGACGCTGATCAGCTGGTCGGGATAGGTGCCGCGCAGCCATTCGATGAACGGGACGACGCGGGCGACCTCTTCGTCCGCATCGACGAGCCCGCCCGGTCCCGCCTTGACCCCGCCGACGTCGACGACGTCGGCGCCCTCGGCGATCACCCGGTGCGCGGCGGCCTTGGCGGCCTCGTCGGTGAAGGCGGCGCCGCGGTCGTAGAACGAGTCCGGCGTCCGGTTCACGATCGCCATGATCAGCGCCCGGTCGCCCGCGACGGGTCGCCCGAGGAATCGGCCCGAGGACGTGCTCACGTTTCCAGGCTACGGCCGTGCGATTTGTGGAGTTTTCGCGGCGCTCATCGCCGCTGCGGCTCCACAAATCGCTAGTTCTTGGGCTTCTTTCCGTCGGCGACCTCTTTGGGGTACGCGTCGTAGAACTCGACGTAGCCCTCGTCGCGGCCGGACAGCACGTAGATCGGGTCCTCGATCTCCTCGACGTTGTAGCCCTCCTTGCGGAGGTCGACCTTCTGGCTCTTGAACGTCGACGTGTGCGCCAGCTCCTTGACCACCCGGACGAACAACGGCACCGCGTACCCGGGCAGCTTGTCGTAGGCGGCCTTGGCCAGCGCCTTGCCGTCGAACTCCTGGCCCTCCTTGAGCTGGATCGCCGCCATGCCCGCCCGACCGCCGGTGCCTTCCACCTCGACGCCGAACACCGTGCACTCCTCGACCTGCGGGTCGGCCGAGATCGCCGACTCCACCTCGGTGGTGGCCACGTTCTCGCCCTTCCACCGGAAGGTGTCGCCGAGCCGGTCGGTGAACGACGCATGCCCGAACCCCTGTGAGCGCATCAGGTCGCCGGTGTTGAACCAGACGTCGCCGTCACGAAAGGCGTTGCGCACCAACTTCTTTTCCGACTCCTTCTTGTCGGTGTAGCCGTCGAACGGCTGGAAGTTGCTCACCTTGGACAGCAGCAACCCCGCCTCACCGTTGCGCACCTTCTTGACGCGGCCCTTGTCGTCGCGCCGCGGATCGCCGGTCTCCGGGTCGTACTCCACGAACGCCACGGGCGTCGGGCAGATGCCGGTCGACTTCGGGACGTTGAACACGTTGACGAACGCGGTGTTGCCCTCGCTGGCGCCGTAGAACTCGCACACCCGCTCGATGCCGAACCGCTCGGTGAACTCGTCCCAGATCGCCGGGCGAAGCCCGTTGCCGCAGATCACCCGGACCTTGTGCGCGCGATCGGTGTTCTTTTCCGGCTGGCTGAGCAGATAGGAGCAGATCTCGCCGATGTAGACGAACGCGGTGGCGTCGTAGCGGATGACCTCGTCCCAGAACTTCGACGCCGAGAACGACTTGCCCAATGCCAGCGTGGCGCCCGAGTTCAGCACCGACGACAGCGCGACCGTCAGCGCGTTGTTGTGGTACAGCGGCAGGCAGCAGTACAAGGTGTCCTTGCTGGTGAGCCTCATGCCGAGGCCGCCGAACCCGGCCAGTGCGCGCAGCCAGCGGTAGTGGGTCATCACGCTGGCCTTGGGCATGCCGGTGGTGCCCGACGTGAAGATGTAGAAGGCCTTGTCCTTGGCCAACACCGCCGCGGTGGTGGGCGGGTTGCCGGTGGGCGCGGTGGCGGCCAGGCGCTTCAGCTCGTCGACGGTGATCAGGCCGGAGGTGTCCGCGCCGGAGTCGGTGATCGGTTCGACGAAATCGGTGTCGGCGACCACGGCTTTCGCGTCCAGCAACCCGAGACTGTGCTGGAGCACGTCACCGCGCTGGTGGTAGTTGAGCATGCCGGCGATCGCCCCGCACTTGACCGCGGCCAGCATCAACAACACGGATTCGGGTGAGTTGCGCAGCATGATGCCGACGACGTCGCCGTGCCCGACGCCGCGGGCGGCCAGCACCGCGGCATAGCGGTTGGCGGTCTCGTTGGCCTCGCGGTAGGTGATCTGCTCGTCGCCGAACTTCAGGAAGACCTTGTCGGCGTAACGGGCGGCGCGCTCCTGGAACACCCTGCCGATCGACGTCTTGGCCGACGGCCGCGCGCCGAAGCCGGTGACCACGCCCCGCAGGATGGTCGGCACGTCCGCGATCAGACCCGGCATCCTGGCGGCGATGTCCAGCAACCCGACGCTGCTGCGGGTCCCCGACTTCTCGGTCATGTGCGTCCGTCCCTCCGCTCTTCGTTTGTCGCACACCCTAGTGACCCAGGTCATGCCGCGGCGCGCACGCCACCATGGCCGACTCGACGTCGGTCACGACGACCAGCCGGTCCAGCGCCGCTTGGGCGACGTAGCCGCTGTCGAGCAACCCGTGCAACCAGGCCAGCAAGCCGTCGTAATGCCCGATCGGATCGAGCAGCACGACGGGTTTGTCATGCATACCCAGATAGCCCGCTGTCCAGGCTTCGAAGAACTCCTCGAGGGTGCCGATGCCCCCGGGCAGCGCGATGAACGCGTCCGCTCGTCCTTCCATGACCTGCTTGCGCTCACGCATCGTGTCCGTGACGACGAGTTCGTCGGCGTCCACGTCGGCGACCTCCCGATGCACCAGCGCTTTGGGGATCACACCGACGGTGTGCCCCCCGCGGGCTCTGGCCGCGACGGCGAGCGCCCCCATCGCCGAGACGTTTCCGCCGCCGGAGACCAGGGCCCAGCCCCGCTCGGCGATCGCCCCGCCCACCTCCTCGGCCAGCGCGAGGAGTTCGGGGTGCGCCGGCCCCGACGCACAGTAGACGCATACCGCCCATTGACGGTCAGGTTCGCCGGACACGAGCACAACCTAACTGCACGACGATCAAGCGGCCCCGGCAGCATTGAGCGGTGCGGCGGTTGATTTAGCCATAGACTCCGGCGGTGCCGATTGAGTGGGTCACCTCGCCGCCCGGACCGGCACTCGACTCGATCGACGCCGGGCTGCGCAAGCGATCCGGTGCGGTGCTGATCGGGCCTGCCGGCGTAGGCAAGACGACGCTGGCGCGCGCGGCCGTGGACCGGTTCGGGGCCAGGTATCCGCGGGTCGACTGGGTGACCGCGACCAGGCCGATGGCCGCAGTGCCGTTCGCGGCGGTCAGCCACCTCATCGAGATCCCCGAAACCGGCAAGACCGCCGACGTGTTGCGGTGTGCGCGTGAATCTCTCGGTGACGGCCGGCTGCTGGTGCTCGACGACGCCCATCTGCTCGACCCGCTCTCGGCGGCGCTGGTGTATCAGCTGGCGGTTGGTGCGGCCGCCACGTTGATCGTGACGGTGGCGCCGAACGGCGTGATGGCCGAAGGGGTCTCGGCGTTGTGGGAGGACGGGCTCGTCGAGCGCATCGAGCTCGAGCCGCCAGGTCACGACGACAGCCGGCTGGCCGCTCGGGTCCAGCAGTTCGTCGCGGCCCTGCCCACCGCCGCACACCGCGTGCTGGAGTACCTCGCGGTCGACGACCCGCTGGCCCTCGGCGAACTCGAAGCCTTGGCCGGGCGCGACGCCGTCGAGGGCGCATCGGCTTGTGGCGCAGTGGCCGTCGACGGCGGCTGGGTGCGTCCAGCGCATCCGCTGTTCGCCGACGCGGTGCGCGAGGCGTTGGGTGGCCCGGAGCTGCGGCGGTTGCGCGGTGAGCTCGTCGACCGGCTCGCGGCGCGGCCCGGCGACACCGCGGTCGACCGGCTACGCCGCGCGGTGCTGGCGCTCGACAGCGACAGCCCGCAGGAGCCCGCCGAGGTGGCCGCGGCGGCCGCAGAGGCGCTGCGGCTCGGCGATCTGACGCTCAGCGAACGGCTCGCCCGCGCCGCACTGCATCGCGCACCGGTTCTGTCGACCCGGCTGACGCTGGGCTATTCGCTGGCCTGGCAGGGCCGGGGCCGTGACGCCGACGCGGTGCTCGCGGAGGTGGACAGCGCCGCGCTCTCGGAGCACGAGTTGATGGCATGGGCGCTGCCACGCGCGGCGAACCAGTTCTGGATGCTGTCCGAGCCGGAACGGGCGACGGCGTTCCTGCGCGCGACGCGCAACCGGGTGTCGTCGCCGATGGCCCGTACCACGCTGGACGCGTTGTCGGCGACGTTCGCGATGAACGCGGGAAGCGTGTCGCGGGCCGTGGAACTCGCCGATGAGGTGCTGCGGTCGCCGGCGGCCGACGACACCGCGGTCGGTTGGGCCGCGGCTGCCGCGGCGTTGAGTTCGGCGCGGACGGGCCGCTTCGCCGAGGTCGACGCATTGGCCGACCGTGCGATCGCCGCCGGGCACCCAGGTCTGCTGCGGTTCACCAGCGGGTTCGGCCAGACGACGGCATTGGTGATGGCCGGGCAGCTCGACCGGGCGCAGGAGCTCGCCCAGCGGCTCACCGACTTCGCGCAGCTGCAGCAACCCGGCCGGGCGATCGGCGAGGTGTTGGTCGCCGACGTGCTGATCGCCAAGGGCGAACTCGACGAGGCGGTGCGGCTGCTGCGTCGCGCGGTCTCCGCCCTGTCGCCGACCGGCTATTCGTGGGGTCCGTTGGCCTGGATGCTGCTGGCCCAGGCGCTCGGCCAGCTCGGCGCCGGAGTCGAGGCGGGAAAAGCGTTGGCGCGCGCCGAATCTCGACACGGCCTCAAGTCGATGCTGTTCGCTCCGGAGCTGGCCGTGGCGCGGGCGTGGACGATGTCGGCGCGACGCGACCGGCACGGCGCCGTCGACGCCGCCCGCGAGGCGGTGCGCAACGCGGAACGGGGCGGGCAGACGGCCGTCGCGTTGCGCACCCTGCTCGACGCGGTGCGGCTGGGCGACATGCGCGCCGTCGACGCGATCGGGCGCATCAGCGCCGAATGTGATTGCGCGACCGGGCGGTTGGCGCTGGCACACGGCCGGGCGCTCGCCGCGCGTGATGCGGCTGCGCTGGTCGAGGTGTCGCAGAGTTACGCGGCGGCCGGGTGGCACGGTGCCTCGGCCGACGCGGCCGCGCAGAGCGCTGAGTACCGCTGAATTGGCGTCGGAGACGGTTCGGTCGCGGGCCTAGACTTTGACTTCGACGGAGGTGCAGATGAGCCAGTTGAACGTGCAGACCGACGCGGTGCGGTCCTACGCCCAGATCCACGACCGGGTCGCGACGGACCTGTCACAAGTGATCGACGCCGATGCCAGTGAAGCGGCCGGCGTGCAGGCCAGTCACGGCACGATCGCAGCCGCAGTGGGCGCCGCGCTCACGAGTGCACTCGGCACCCGACGCGACACCGTGCAGGCCACCGCCCGCTCGGGTGAGACGCTCTCCGAGCTTCTGCGCGAGGCCGCTCGGATGTACGACGACGGCGACCAGGCGGGCGCCGACAAGTTGCGCGCCGCCGCCGATGCCCTCGACTCACAACAGGGCGCACCCGGCGGTACCAGCGGCCCCGTGGGCGCGGTCGGCCCGGCGGCAGCCACCGGAAGTCCGGCGGGCGGCGATCAGATGGCCGGTCAGCTGGCCGGCCAGATCGGCCAGCAGGTAGGTCAGGCGGTCGGCGGACTGACGGCGTCGCTGGCCGGCCTCGCGCAAGGGCTGGTGCAGGTTCCGCAGCAGGTCATGCAGGCCGTGCAAGGCGCCGCCGGGTCGACCGCCGACGACAAGGCACGCCGTGAGGCGTATGACGAGGCCGACCGCACGCAGGACGCCGGCGGCGCTGAGGAGTCCCCGACGCGGGATCGGGCACAGCACACCGAGCGCGCGGTCGAGGGCCAGCCGGTCGACCGGGCGGATGCGGGTGCAGCGGCGAGTGGTCGGACGCCGGATGTACCGGCCGAGCCACAGCGGCCACAGCCGGCGCAGACGCGCCCGCAGGGCGACTGGCTCTGACGCCGCTAGAGGTTGCGAGCGATCGCGTCGTCGCCGCGTCCGGGCTCCGGCCCGGTCACCGGCGCCGGGCCCGCTGCGATGCCTTCGGGCCCGGACGCGCCGGCCCATGGCCGGTCGTCGGCGTGTTGCAGCGGTTGGCGCTCGTCACGTTCGTCGCGCTCACCCGGTTCGGGTTCCCTTGCGCCGCCAGGTGATTCGTCGCGCGCTTGCTGCGCGGCCGCGCCGGCCGGACCGGCTGCCGTGCCGCCCGAGCCCGCGCCGGCGGCTCCCTGACCGCCTGCGGTCTGGCCCGCCGCTTGCGCGCCCTGCATGGCCTGCTGCATCAGCGAACCGAAGATCCCGGTCTGGCCGCCGAGCGCCTGCGCTGGCGCCCCCGCCATCTGTCCCATCTGACCGGCCTGCTGGCCGACCTGGCCGAGCATTCCCACGAGCTGGCCGACCGACTGCGAACCGGCGTCTTCGGCGTTCTGATACGCGACCTGCGCGGCGCCCACCTTGCCGGAGAACGTGTTCTCCTTCGCCGACAGCGCTGCGACGTTTGCCGTCAGTTCGGCGGACAGCGTCGGCAACACGGCCGAGATGGTGGCGCTCATCGCATCCTGCCCGGCGGGAACCATCGGGATCTCCGGCAGTTCGACCGCCGCGGCGTTCCAGTTGATGCCCTCGGGCTTTCTCAGCGTGCTCATTCGCACTCCTCGTCACCAGTCGTCATCGTCGTCTTCGTCGAGGTCATGCTCGAGCGGGGCGGGTACGGACAGGCCCGCCACGGTGCCCCCGCTGTCACCGCGCTGACCCATCATCGGGGCCATCCCGCCCATCCCGCCGCCCGCGGCCATCGGCGCGGCACCGGCGACCACAGCGGAGCCGGCCATCGCGCCTTCCGCGGCGGGGGCCGTGCTGACGGGCTTGCTGCCGACCAGATTCGCCATCTGCGGGGTCTGCAGAGGCGCGCCGCCGGAGCCCGGAAGCGACGCCGCCCGCACCATGCCCGAACCGCCGCCCGCACCCGATCCGCCGGCCAGCGGATGGTTGGAGAACGACGAGAACGGCAGCCCGGCGGCGCCCAGCGCGTCGGCCTTGCCGCCCTGGCCGAACATCGACGTCAGTTGCTGCAGCGGCTGCGAGAGCTGCTGGAGCTGCTGGCCCATCTGCTGGGGCAGCTGCATCAGCGACTGGCCGATCTGCATGGGCAGCTGCGCGGCCATCGACCCCATCTGGCTCATCATCTGCATCGCCTGCTGCGAGCCGTCGCCGGCCTGTTTCGCGGCTTCCTCGCCGCTGTCCTGGGCTTCCTTGCTGCCCGGCACGGGCGGGGCGCCGAAGAACGGGATGCTCGGCGGTACGCCGAGGGTGCCGGCGAGTTCGGTGGTGTTGGTCGTCACGTTGGCGATGTTCTGGGACAACCCCATCTTGATGCGGCTCTGCACCAGCTCCTGGGTGTTGCTGAACGGCATCGCCGCGATGGCCTCACACTCGTGCTGGACTTCCTGCGCGATGGTGTTTGCCAGCATCTTCGTCTTGACGACGGTGGCCTCCATCGCGCGCAGCTTGGCCGCGATCCCGGCCGCGTGCGCCGCGTTGGCCTCGTGGCCGCCGATGATGGTGGTGGCCTCCCCTGCCGCGGCCATCGACGCGACGCCCTCCCACGAGTCGGACAGCCGCATCAGCTGGCTCTGCTGTTGCGGCACCACGTTTCCGCTGATCTTGGCGGCCAGCGCCTCATACGACGCCGCGGCCGCGGCCAACATCTCCTCGTCGACGTTCGGCCAGCCGGGACCGGTCACGGTCTGCGAGCCGTACGGACTGGAATCCGGGGCGATTCCCATGACGCGACCCCCTTTCGTGACACGCTTCGGGCGTCAAATTTACCGTGCCCTCGATACCCCACAGCACGCTGATTCGACAGGGTCCATGCCCGCGCTCAGGGCGCGTCAGACCTCCTCGAGACGGCCGTCGGACAGCCGCAGCCGGCGTCGCACCCCGATGTCGGCGAGGAACCGCTCGTCGTGGCTGACGACGATGAACGCGCCCCGGTAAGCGTTCAACGCCGACCGGAGTTGCCCGACGCTGACCAGGTCGAGGTTGTTGGTCGGTTCATCGAGCAGCAGCAGTTGCGGCGCCGGTTCGGCATAGAGCACGCAGGCCAGCGTCGCGCGCAGTCGCTCGCCGCCGGACAGCGCACTCACCGGCAGGTGGATCCGATCACCCTGGAACAGGAACTGCGCGAGCAGGTGCATCCGACGGGTGTGCGAGAGGCTCGGCGCATACGCGGCCAGACTCTCGGCGACCGTGCGGCGCGGGTCGAGCAGGTCTAGCCGCTGTGACAGGTATGCCAGCCGGCCGTCGGCGCGCTGCACCGTGCCCTCGTCGGGTTTCAGATCACCACTGAGGATGCGCAGCAGCGTCGACTTGCCCGTCCCGTTGCGCCCGGTCAGCGCGATGCGTTCGGGACCGCGGACCGCCACGTCGACGTCCGCGAGCAGCACCCGCCCACCGGCGCGGGCACGTAGCTTGTTGACGCTGAGCACAACACGCCCCGCCGGCACGTCGGTGTCGGGCAGATCGAGGACGAGCGCGTCGTCGTGACGCACCGCGCGCTCGGCCTCCTCGAGCCGGGCCCTGGCATCGCCGACCCGGGCGGCGTTGACCGCGTCGATGCGGCCGGCCGACTCCTGTGCCCGGCGCTTCCTCGCTCCCGCAACGATTTTCGGCAGACCCGCGTCCTTGACCTTGCGTGCGGCGGTTCCGGCTCGCCGGGCCGCCCGCTCCCGGGCCTGCTGCAGTTCCCGCGTCTCGCGTTTGAGGTGTTGTTCGGCGCTGCGCACGTTGCTCTCGGCGACGCGTTGCTGTTCGCTCACCGACTCGGTGTACATCGTGAAATTTCCACCGTAGAAAGTGATTTCAGCCCGATGTAGTTCGGCGATGCGGTCCATCCGGTCGAGCAATATCCGGTCATGGCTGACCAACAGCAGGCAGCCGGTGAAGGCGTCGAGCGCGTCGTAGAGCCGTTCTCGCGCGTCGACGTCGAGGTTGTTCGTCGGCTCATCGAGCAGCAACACATCAGGTCGCCTGAGCAGCTGGCCGGCGAGCCCGATGGCGACGGCCTCGCCACCGGACAACGTGCCCAGCCGGCGGTCGAGCGCGACATGGTCGAGCCCGAGCCGGTCCAGCTGCGCCCGCGCGCGTTCCTCGACATCCCAGTCGTCGCCTATCGCGGTGAACAGGTCGGCGTCGGTCTGCCCGTCTGCCAGCGCGTTCAACGCCTCGACGACGGCGGCGATGTCGAGTACCTCTGCGACGGTCCGCCGCCCGTCGTACGGCAGCGACTGGGGCAGGTAGCCGAGGGTGCCGTCGACCGTGACGGCACCGGCCGTAGGGGTGAGCTCACCGGCGATGAGCTTGAGCAGCGCGCTCTTGCCCGCGCCGTTCGGGGCAACCAGACCGGTGCGGCCCTCGCCGACGGTGAAGGACAGCTCGTCGAACAGCGGCGTGTCGTCGGGCCACGCGAAAGACAAGTTGGAACAGACGATGGAAGGCATGTGAGAGATCTCTTCGTTGAGCGCACGGGATCGCACGAACAATCGGGACGGCTCGAGCCGGGAGAGACCCGGCAGACGTCGTCAACTCACATGTCTTCAGGGTAGGTGTGCGGTCAAGGGGTTAAGTACCGGCGCAACATGTCCGTCACCGCGGTGATCTTCTCGACCTCGACACGTTCGTCGGTGCGGTGCGCGAGGTTGGGGTCGCCGGGCCCGTAGTTGACCGCCGGGATACCGAGCGCGGCGAACCGCGACACGTCGGTCCACCCGTACTTCGCACGCACCTGTCCACCGGCGGCGGCCACCAGAGCCGCGGCGGCGGGCTTGGTCAACCCGGGCAGCGCGCCGGCCGCCGAGTCGGTCAGCTCGATCTGCACGTCGAGCCCGCCGAGCACCTCGTGTACGTGTTGCAGCGCATCGGCGACGTTGCGGTTCGGAGCGAACCGGAAGTTGACCGTCACGGACGCGGCATCGGGGATCACATTGCCGGCGATGCCGCCGTCGATGTGCACCGCCGACAGCCCTTCGCGGTAGGTGCAGCCGTCGATCTCCACGCTGCGGGCCTGATACGACGCGAGCCGGTCCAGTACCGCGCCGAGTTTGTGAATAGCGTTGTCTCCCAACCAGGATCGCGCGGAGTGGGCGCGGGTGCCCGTCGTGCTGACCACGACGCGCAGTGTGCCCTGGCAACCGGCCTCGATGTAGCCGCCCGACGGCTCGCCGAGGATCGCGACGTCGGCCTGCAACCATTCGGGCAGTTCGCGCTCGATGCGACCGAGGCCGTTGGCGGACGCCTCGATCTCCTCGCAGTCGTACATCACCAGCGTGATGTCGTGCTTCGGTGCGGTGACGGTGGCGGCCAGATGCAGGAACACCGCGTCGCCGGACTTCATGTCCGAGGTGCCGCAGCCGTGCAGTTCGCCGTCGACGAGGCGGCTCGGCAGGTTGTCGGCGGCCGGGACCGTGTCGAGGTGGCCGGCGAGTAACACGCGCGACGGCAAGCCCAGGTTGGTGCGGGCCAGCACGGCGTCGGCGTTGCGGACGACCTCGAGGGAGGTCTGCTCGCGCAGCGCGGCCTCGACCTCGTCGGCGATGCGCTTCTCGTGGCGAGACTCGCTGGGGATGTCGACCAGCGCGGCGGTCAACGCGACCGGGTCACCGTGCAGGTCGAGGCTCACGGGCTCGACGTTAGTCTTACCCGTGTGACTTCTGCTGCAGGTATCGGGCTGGCGACCATCGCCGCCGACGGATCAGTCCTCGACACATGGTTCCCAGCACCCGAACTCGGCGCCGACGGCCCGTCGGGCACCACTCGTCTCTCGGTGGCCGAGGTCCCGCCCGAGCTGGCCGACCTGACAGGTCGGGATGAGGACCGCGGGGTCGACGTCGTCGTGGTCCGCACCGTCATCGGGTCGCTGGACGACAAGGCCACCGACGCCTACGACGCCTATCTGCGGCTGCACCTGCTGTCGCACCGGCTGGTCGCGCCGCACGGCCTGAACGCCGACGGTTTCTTCGGTGTGTTGACCAACGTGGTGTGGACCAACCACGGTCCCTGCGCGGTCGACGGCTTCGAGGGCGTGCGGGCACGTCTGCGCAAGCGCGGCCCGGTGACCGTCTACGGCGTCGACAAGTTCCCGCGGATGGTCGACTACGTGTTGCCGGCCGGGGTGCGGGTGGCCGACGCCGACCGGGTGCGGCTCGGGGCCCACCTCGCGGCCGGCACCACCGTCATGCACGAGGGCTTCGTCAACTTCAACGCAGGCACGCTCGGCAGCTCGATGGTCGAGGGGCGGATCTCGGCGGGTGTCGTCGTGGGAGACGGGTCCGACGTCGGCGGCGGCGCGTCGATCATGGGCACCCTGTCGGGCGGCGGCACGGAGGTGATCTCCGTCGGCGAGCGTTGCCTGCTCGGGGCCAATGCGGGGCTTGGTATTTCGCTCGGTGACGACTGTGTGGTCGAGGCCGGTCTCTACGTCACGGCGGGCACCAAGGTGCAGACCGCCGACGGTCAGACGGTCAAGGCGCGAGAGTTGTCGGGGGCCGACAACCTGTTGTTCCGGCGTAATTCGTTGTCGGGCGCCGTCGAGGTGGTCAAGCGCGACGGCACCGGCATCACGCTGAACGAAGCCCTACACCAGAACTGACCCCCTCTTTTCTTCTGCGCGAGCGACCGCGTTTGCACGGCGACACGCCGGCTGGGGCGTGCATTGAGCGGTCGCTCGCGGGCCGCGAGGGCTCCCGCGCAGCTGGGGACGTGCTCAACCCGCCGCGGCGTTCGGCTTCAGCGGCGGACAGCGTCCGTCAACGGCGGCCAGTTCGAAGTGCCATATTTCGTTCGCGTAGATCTGACAGAGTCCGAACTCGCGCCCGTTGGCGATCAGCCACTTGTCGGCCTCGACCGGCGCGATGTCCACGGCTTCGCCGGTGACGTGTTTCGACTTCTCCGGTGATGCCACGAATTCCCTTGCCGCGTTGATACTTCCGTACCGTTCGACACCGTCGGCGAAGAGCCGCTCCTGAAATCCTTTCGATCGCCACCCCGAGTTGACGCGGATGTCGATGCCCTCGGCTCGAGCTCGACGAGCCGCCTCCTGGACCGCCTCGAGCAGTTCGGGGTCCAGCCAGCCGACGATCGGGTCGTCGGTGTCAAACGGGCTCAGCGTCGTGTCCTCGGGCAGCCAACCACCGACGGTGTCCTGCGCGGCCGGTCCGATGCTCAGTGCCTCCTGACCGACGGCGGGTCTCGGTGCCGGCGCCGGTTCGGACGTTCCGCACGCGACGATTGCGCACGCCGAAGCGAGCGCGAGCGTGCGCAGGACGTACATCCCCAGCTGCCGCGTGGGCCCACGCGCAAAGGTCAGGAGGTGGCGGCGAGGATGCAGAATTCGTTTCCCTCCGGATCGGCCAGCACGACCCAGCTCGCGTCGCCCTGACCGATGTCGACGCGCCGAGCACCGAGGCCGAGGACGCGCTCGACCTCGGCCCGCTGATCGTCGGGGCGAAAGTCGAAGTGAATCCGGTTCTTGACGAGCTTGTCATCGGGTACCGCCAGAAACAACCAGTTCGGCCCGGCCCCGGGCGGCGCGTGCAACACCACGTCGCCATCGTCGTCGACCTCGTGGGCCCAGCCCAGCACCTGCGACCACCACCGCCCCAGCGCGGAGGCGTCGTGCGAGTCGATGCAGATTTCGTCGAACTTGAGCGTCATCGTGCCAGCTCCTTCTTGAGCACCTTGCCCATGGCGTTGCGCGGCAGCTCCTTCACCAGCCGCACCTCGCGGGGACGTTTGTGCACCGAAAGTTCCTGCGCCACATAGTCGATGAGCGCCTCGGCGGGGGCGTCGCCCACGACGAACGCGACGATGCGCTGCCCCAGGTCGTCGTCGGGAACACCGACGACGGCCGCCTCCCGCACGCCGGGGTGTCCGAGCAGCGCGGTCTCGATCTCCCCCGCGCCGACGCGGAACCCACCCGTCTTGATCAGGTCGACGGACTCGCGGCCGACGATGCGGTGCATCCCGTCGGCTCCCACGACCGCGACGTCGCCGGTGCGGTACCAGCCGTCGGCATCGACCGCCTCAGCGGTGGCGTCGGGGCGGTTGAGGTAACCGTCGAACAGCGTGTCACCGCGAACATCCAGCCGCCCAATGGTTTCCCCGTCGTGTGGAACGGCGGCGCCGTCCTCGTCGACCAACCGTGTCTCGACACCGGTCAGCGGCAGGCCCACCCAGCCGGGCCTGCGCTCACCGTCGGCCCTGGTGCTGATCGTGATCAGCGACTCGGTCGAGCCATAGCGTTCGACCGGCCGGTGCCCGGTCAACTGAACCACGTTGTCGAACACGGGTACCGGCAGCGGTGCGCTGCCCGAAACCAGCAGCCGCGCCGACCGCAGCGCCGTCGCCGACGCGCGGTCGGCCGCCACCCTCGACCACACGGTCGGCACGCCGAAGTACAGCGAGCCGCCGGCCGCCGCATACGCCTGTGGGGTCGGCTTCCCGGTGTGCACGAACCGGTTTCCGATGCGCAGCGAGCCGAGCAGTCCCAGCACCAACCCGTGTACGTGGTACAGCGGCAGGCCGTGCACCAAGGTGTCATCGGGCGTCCACTGCCAGGCTTCGGCGAGCGCGTCGATATCGGCGGCGATCGCGCGGCGGCTCAGCACGACGCCCTTGGGCGGGCCGGTCGTGCCCGAGGTGTAGATGATCAACGCCGGCGAGTCGGCGGGCGGTTCGGCATAGCGGTGCCAGGAGCGGGCGTGCAGCCGCACCGGCACGTGTTGCAGGCCGTCGGTCTCGGCCGGCTTGTCCCCCAGCCAGGCCTGCGCGCCGGAGTCGGTCAGGATGTGCCTGCGTTCGGCGGCACCGACGTCGGCGGGCACCGGCACGACGGGCACCCCGGCGATCAGGCAACCGGTCACCGCGAGCACCGTCGACACGGTCGGAGTGGCCAGCACCGCGACCCGGCGCGCGCCCGCCACCCGCTCGGCGACCGACGTGGCGGCACCGACCAGATCGCCGCGGCTCAGCACCGCCCCGTCGATACGGACGGCGTCCCCGATGTCTGCGCCGCCCGCCACCGCGGCGGGGTTCAGCGAAGAGAGGAGCATAACCAGCGAGGTTACCCACATCGGCTCGGCGATACTGGGTCGCGTGACTCACATTGAGCGGCTGGCGACGCGCGAGGTCTACCGGAACAACTGGATGACGCTGCGTGAGGACGACATCCGCAGGCCCGACGGCAGCAGCGGGATCTACGCGGTCGTCGACAAGCCGACGTATGCGTTGGTGATCGCTCGGGACGGTGACCGATTTCGGCTCGTCGAGCAGTTCCGCTATCCGCTGGGCTTGCGGCGCTGGGAGTTCCCGCAGGGCACCGCGCCCGAGCGGCGGCATCTGGAGCCGGCCGACCTGGCAGCGCGCGAACTGCGCGAGGAGACCGGACTGCGGGCGTCGCACCTGAGCGCCCTGGGCCGGCTCGACGTGGCGCCCGGGATGAGCAGCCAGCGCGGCTGGGTGTTTCTCGCGACGGGCATCACCGAGGGCGAACACGACCGCGAGCATGAGGAGCAGGACATGCACAGCGATTGGTTCAGCCGTGCCGAGGTGGAGCAGATGGTGCGTGACGGTGTCATCACCGACGCGCAGTCGATCGCCGCGTGGGCGCTGCTGTTGCTCGCGGAGCGCTGACTCACCCGTGCCGGCGCGATGAGTTTCGAACCGAATGGCGGTCTGTCTCGTTATAACCAGTAGGACGAACGGAAAGGGGTGACACGATGACCGCGCTGTACGGGATGATGGCGATGATGCCCCTGTTGTTCGGCGGGGCCGGCTACGTTCTCGTGGCATCGGCGGGCTGCGACGAGACCCGGAAACGCCCGCCTCGGTGAGTGACGAAGAGGCCATCCGCGACTTGATCGTCCGGTGGGCCGAGGCGGTTCACGCCGGCGACTTGGATTCCGTTGTGGCCGACCATGACGCTGACATCGTGATGTTCGACGTGCCACCGCCGCACCGCGGCGTCCGCGGCATCGACGAGTACCGGGACTGTTGGCCACCGTTCTTCGAATGGCAGCGACAGGGCGCGGTGTTCGAGATCGTCGAACTCGACCTCACCGTGGGCGCCGACGTCGCGTTCGCGTGGGCACTGCTGCGCTGCGGCAAGCCCGCCGAGCTGGCGGCCGACCCCGAGAACCGGCTGCGGCTGACCGTCGGATTGCGCAAGCGCGACGGTCGCTGGGTCGTCACCCACGAGCACCACTCGTTCGCCGATACGAATCCGTGACGGTCTCGTAGCCGCCGGCAAACCGTGTCGTGGCGCTTCCGGGCGGCTGGCCCGATTAGTGTTTCGGCCATGTCTGCCCGCCGCCTGACCAGCACGCTGTTCGGTGTGACTTGTGCTGCGGCCGCGAGCTTTTCGGCGCTGCCGCAGGCCGTCGCAGCGAACCCGGCATGGAACGGGCGCTACGAGATCGTCACCTACGCCTCGGACAAAATGGGCAGCAGTATCGCGGCCGCGCAGGCCGAACCCGACTTCGCCGCGCAGTACGTCCTGGTGACCGACTGCTCGACGGGACTCTGCGTGGCCACCGTCGTGGAGGGACCCGCGCCGAGTAACCCGACCATCCCCCAGCCGGTTCGCTACACCTGGGACGGGTCGAGGTGGCAGTACGCCTACAACTGGCAGTGGGAATGCTTCCGCGGCGACGGCGTGCCCAGCGAGTACGCGCCGGCACGGTCGAAGGTGTTCTACGCCCCCGACATCGACGGATCACTGTTCGGAACGTGGCGCACCGAGATTCTGGCCGGAACGTGCCGCGGCACCGTCGTGATGCCGGTCGCCGCCCGCCCCGTCTAGCTCGTGCCGCGTTCGGCCAGCGCCCGCAGGAAAAACGCCAGGTTGGCGGGACGTTCGGCGAGCCTGCGCACGAAGTAGCCGTACCACTGGGTGCCGAACGGCACGTACACCCGCACATGGTCGCCCGCCTCGGCGAGCCTGCGCTGCTCGGCGTCGCGAATGCCGTACAGCATCTGATATTCGAAATCTTCACGGCCACGGTTGCTCTCGCGCACCAGCGCCGGCACCGCCGCGATGACGGCGGGATCGTGGGAGGCGACCATCGGGTAGCCGTCGCCAGCCATCAGAATCCGCAGGCAGCGCAGGTATGAGTCGGTGACGTCGTGGCGGTCGCGGTAGGCCACTGACGCCGGCTCGTCGTACGCGCCTTTGCACAGGCGAATCCGCGCGCCGCACGCGGCGAACTCCTGACAGTCGGCGTGGGTGCGCTTCAAATAGGCCTGCAGAGCCGTTCCCAGCCAACCGAACTCGGTGCGCAGATCGCGCACGATCGACAGTGTCGAGTCGGTGGTGGTGTGGTCTTCGGCGTCCACCGTCACCCATATTCCGGCTCGTTGTGCCCGCTCGCAGATGGTATGGGCGTTCTCCAGCGCGATCTTGTCGCCGTCGCGGGCCAGCGCCTGCCCGAGCGCCGACAGTTTCACCGACACCTCGAGCGGCGGCACCGCGGCCCGCCCCTCGGCCCGCGCTTCCCCGCGCCGCGCGAGCCCGTCGAGCAGCCTCAGATACGCGTCGACGTTGGCGGTCGCCGCGTCGACGTCGGTGACGTCCTCACCGAGGTGGTCGATCGACACCAGACGGTTCGAATCTCGCAGCCGCGCAACCGAGTCGAGCACCTCGGGCACCGTTTCACCCGGAACGAACCTGTGCACGACGTCGCGTGTCACGGGCAGCCGTTCGGCGGCTCTGCGCAGGCCATCGCGTCGGCCGGCGGCCATGATCGCCGGGCGCACCACGCGCTCGAACACGCGCATTCAGACCCCCATGTGGGGATAGTTGTGATCGGTGGGCGGCACGAAGGTCTCCTTGATCGAGCGCGCCGACGTCCATCGCAGCAGGTTCAGCGCCGAGCCCGCCTTGTCGTTGGTGCCCGAGGCCCGCGAGCCACCGAAGGGCTGCTGCCCGACGACTGCGCCGGTGGGCTTGTCGTTGACGTAGAAGTTGCCCGCCGCGTGGCGAAGTCGCCGTTGCGCCCGCAGCACCGCGGCGCGGTCATCGGCGATCACCGCGCCGGTCAGCGCGTACCTGACACCGGTTTCGACGACGTCGAGGATGCGGTCGTAGTCGTCGTCGGGATAGACGTGCACTGCGAGGATCGGCCCGAAGTACTCGGTGCAGAACGCCTCGTCGGTCGGGTCGTCGGACAACAGGACGGTCGGCCGCACGAAATAGCCTTCGCTGTCGTCGTATTCGCCGCCGACGGCGATCGTCACGGGAGCGTTTTTCGCCCTCTCGATAGCCTTGACGTTCTTGGCGAAGGCCCGCTCGTCGATCAGCGCGCCACCGAAATTCGACAGGTCGGCGACGTCGCCGTAGCGCAGCGCTTCGGTCGCCGACAGGAAGTCGTCGCCCATCTGCTGCCACACCGACCGCGGGATGAACGCCCGCGACGCCGCCGAACACTTCTGCCCCTGATAGTCGAAGGCGCCGCGGATCAGCGCGGTCCGCAGGACGTCGGGGCGCGCGCTGGCATGCGCGACGACGAAGTCCTTGCCGCCGGTCTCACCGACCAATCGCGGATAGCCGTGGTAGCGGTCGATGTTGGTGCCGACCTCCCGCCACAGGTGCTGGAACGTCGTCGTCGAACCGGTGAAGTGGATGCCCGCCAGCCGCGGATCGGCCAGCGCCACATCGGAAACCGCCACCCCGTCACCGGTGAGCAGGTTGATCACCCCGGGCGGCAGACCGGCGGCCTCCAGCAACTGCATGGTCAGGTAGGCGGCGAACGTCTGGGTGGGCGAGGGCTTCCACACCACCGTGTTGCCCATCAGCGCAGGCGCCGTCGGCAGGTTGCCCGCGATCGCGGTGAAGTTGAATGGGGTGATCGCATAGACAAATCCGTCCAGCGGCCGATAGTCGGTCCGATTGCGGACGCCGCGCACGCTGATCGGTTGCTGGGCAAGGATTCCGCGCGCGAAGGCGACGTTGAACCGCCAGAAGTCGATCAGTTCGCACGCCGCGTCGATCTCGGCCTGATACGCCGACTTCGACTGGCCGAGCATGGTGGCGGCGCAGATCTTCTCGCGCCACGGTCCGGCGAGCAGCTCGGCTGCGCGCAGGAAGACCGCCGCGCGTTCGTCGAATGGGGTGGCCTCCCAGTCCGCTTTCGCGGCCATCGCGGCGTCGATGGCGGCGACGGCGTCGGCGTGCGTGGCGTTGGTGAGCGTGCCCAGTCGGCCGGACGGGTCGGAGTGGCGGTGCGGCTGCACCACGTCGACACGGTCACCGTCACCCATGCGGCGGCGGCCGCCGATGACGTGCGGCAGGTCCACCGGGTCCGTCGCGACGGAGCTCAGAGCGTCGAGAAGCCGGGTGCGCTCACCCGAACCAGGCGCATAGTCGCGTACCGGCTCGTTGGCCGGAAGGGGCACGTCGATGATGGCGTCCATGCCGAAATGATGCTCGGATGCAGCTGTCCTGCCGATGGTCGATCCGACAATACCGCCGCCGGTCTATAGTCGGATCAGACAAAGGGGTGTGCAGTGGACCCAATCGACCCGCGAACCTCCGGCCTCGGCCTCGGCCAGCTGCTGCTGGCGCTGGACCGCACCATGGTGACGCTGATCGACGCGCCGCGCGGGCTGGACATGCCGGTCGGGTCGGTCGCGCTCGTCGACGCCGACGACGTCCGGTTGGGACTGGCCGTCGGTCCCGGTTCGGCAGACCTGTTCTTCCTGCTCGGCGTCTCCGATGCGGACGCGGTGCGCTGGCTCGAGCGGCAGTTCACCGGCACCGGCCGGGTGCCCGCGGCGATCTTCGTCAAGGAACCGTCTCACACCGTTGCGGATCGGGCGGTCGCGCTGGGCGCCGCGGTCGTGGCCGTCGAACCGCGGGCTCGCTGGGAGTCGTTGTACCGCTTGGTGAACCACGCCTTCGACCACCACGGCGATCGCGGCGACCCGCGCCATGACCCGGGTACCGACCTGTTCGGTCTGGCCCAATCCATCGCCGACCGGACCCGCGGCATGATCAGCATCGAAGACGAGGACTCCCATGTGCTCGCCTATTCCGCGTCCAACGACGAGGCCGACGAGCTGCGCCGGTTGACCATCCTC
Organism: Mycobacterium sp. IS-3022; assembly: GCF_001500065.1. GTDB lineage: Bacteria > Actinomycetota > Actinomycetes > Mycobacteriales > Mycobacteriaceae > Mycobacterium. The sequence goes on along the minus strand of NZ_LQIN01000003.1, from coordinate 6,911 downwards.
GGGCGCGCCGGCCCGCCCGAACATCTCGCCTGGATCGGGCAGTGGGGCATCTTCGACGCCCTGCGTTCGAGCGCCGACGTCGTGCGCGTCGCCGAGCGACCGGAATTGGGATTGCGACCGCGGCTGGCGGTCGGCGTCCACGTGCCCGACGCAATTGCGCCGCGTGGGTCGCGGTTCGCGGGAACCATCTGGCTGCAACAGGGTTCGGCACCGTTGGCCGATGACGTCGACGACGTGCTGCGTGGCGGGGCGGTGCTGGCGGCCCGGATCATGTCCAGACTGTCGGCCTCTCCGTCCACCCACACCCGGCAGGTGCGAGAGCTGCTCGGGCTTTCCGGCGACGACGTCGACGTCGCCACGCTCGCCCGGGAACTGGGCATCGCGGCCGATGGCCGCGCCGCACTCGTCGGCTTCTCCGACCCCGGAGACCCGGCGCCGCCGGACGTCATCGCGCTGAGCGCCAGCGCCTTTCGTGCCGACGCACAAGTCGCGTCGGACAACGGCCGGGTCTACGTGCTGCTGCCTCAGATCGGCGCGCCGTCGTCGGTGATGTCCTGGGCGCGCGGTGTCGTGTCGACCCTGGACCGCGAACTCGCGCGCTCGCTGCGGGCGGTCGTCGCCGCGCCGCTAGGGGGTTTGGCGGTCGCCGCGAACTCCCGCGCCGAGGTGGACCGGGTGCTCGACAGCGCTGCGCGACACCCCACCGCGATCGGACGCGTCACCTCGCTCGCCGACGCGCGCACCACCGTGCTCCTCGACGAGATCGTGTCTCGGGTGGCCGCGCAGCCGCGGCTGGTGGACCCGCGGGTACGCCAACTGCGCGAGCAGGATCCGACGCTCGCCGAGACGCTCGGGGCGTATCTCGACGGGTTCGGCGACATCGCCGCGGTCGCGGCACGGTTGCACGTGCACCCGAATACGGTGCGCTACCGCGTCCGTCGCATCGAGAAGCTGTTGTCGACCTCGTTGGCAGATCCCGACGACCGCCTGGTGCTCGCGCTCGGCTTGCGCGCGACAGAACCCTAAGCGCGAGAAGACGTAAACCGCTCAAAATATTGCGGGTTTCAGGGCATTTCGCGTCTGCTCGGCAGAGAGGTGGTCAGCTCGTAAGCCGTTGCGCCGCTGCCGAAATCCGTTCATCGGTCGCGGTCAGCGCCACCCTCACATGCTTGGCGCCGCGGGGGCCGTAGAACTCGCCGGGCGCGACCAGGATTCCGCGCTGCGCCAACCAGGCGACGGTGTCCCGGCACGGCTCGCCGCGGGTCGCCCACAGATACAGCCCCGCCTCGGAGTCATCGACGCTCAGCCCGGCAGAACGCAGGGCGGGTAGCAGGACGTCGCGCCGCCGCGCATAGCGGGCCCGCTGGTCGCGCTCGTGGTCGTCGTCGTCGAGCGCCGCGACCATGGCGGCCTGTACCGGCGTCGGCACCATCATTCCCGCATGCTTGCGGACGGCCAGCAGTTCGGCGACGACGTTCGGGTCGCCGGCGACGAAACCGGCCCGGTAGCCCGCCAGCGACGACGTCTTCGACAACGAATGAACGGCCAGCAGCCCGGTGTGGTCGCCGCCGCAGATCGACGGGTGAAGGACCGAAAAGGGTTGGGTGTCCCAACCGAGTCCGAGGTAGCACTCGTCGGACGCGATCAGCACGCCCCGTTCGCGCGCCCAGCCGACGACCTTGCGCAAGTGGTCGGCACCGAGCACCTTGCCGGTCGGGTTGCTCGGCGAGTTCAGGTACACCAGCGCGGGCGTCTGCGGGCCGAGTTGGGTCAGCGAGTCGGCGCGCAGGAACTGCGTGCCGGCCAGCCGCGCGCCGACTTCGTAAGTCGGATAAGCGAGTTCGGGCGCCACCACCGCGTCGTCGGGACCGAGGCCCAACAACGTCGGCAACCAGGCGATGAGCTCCTTGGTGCCGATCACCGGCAGCACCGCGCCGTCAGCCAGCCCCGAGACGCCGTAGCGCCGCGCCAGCGCATTGACCGCCGCGGCGCGCAACGCCGGGGTGCCGGCGGTGGTCGGGTAACCGGGCGAGGAACCGGCCGCGGCCAGCGCCTGCCGGACGACCGGAGCTACCTCGTCCACCGGCGTGCCGACCGACAGATCGACGATGCCGTCGGGGTGCGCGCGGGCCAGCGCGGTGACGTCGGCCAGCGTGTCCCAAGGGAAAACCGGCAGCGCCGCCGAGACGCGCTTACGGAGCCCGGCGCGAGCCGTTATCAGTCCTCACCTTGCGGCGGCAGGCTCTTGACCGCCTCCGGATCGTTGTCGGTCTGCCCCACCTTGGACGCGCCGCCGGGCGAGCCGAGCTCGGCGAAGAAGTCGGCGTTGATCTGGGTGTAGCTGCTCCACTGGTCGGGCACATCGTCCTCGTAGTAGATGGCCTCGACCGGGCACACCGGTTCACAGGCACCGCAGTCCACACATTCGTCCGGATGGATGTAGAGCATGCGGGCGCCCTCGTAGATGCAGTCGACTGGGCATTCCTCGATACACGCCTTGTCTTTGACGTCGACACAAGGTTCGGCAATGACGTACGTCACCGTGTTCTCCTCAAGGTCTCCTCGATCTCCTGTCCGGTGGGCTGCCGCACGGGGTAGGGCATCTGGGCTCAGCCGCAAGTATCCGTCGCCGGTACCTGGACGGTCGTCTCAGTGTGCCCTAACTTCACGCGCAACCCGGTTTAGGGGTTGCGCGTGGTTACTGATACTAGACGTTGCACATACAACTGCCCAACTGACACCCCGGATTCGCGAGGATCTGCTGGTCGACTGCTCAGCATGGCCCCTCGTCGCCCCCGACCTTGCTATACCTGCGTAATGGAACGCTGCGCACCTCCCGTCGACAGGACGGCTGTCCTGCATGTCCGCCAACTGACCGCCGACGAACTCGACGCCGTGCGCGCGGCCAAGAAGTTCTTCAAGGAGAGCGCCTGGGATGAGTGGCGAACCACCCAGCCCCTCCATTTCGAGGGGCCCAATGAGCGATTCGAGGTCCACGCCGACTTTCCGACCGACCTGGTGTCGGTGCCCGGCGTGGTCGCCTGGTTCGTCCCACGCGCCGGCCGCTATGCGCGTGCGGCCGTGCTTCACGACTACCTCTGGCGCTTCCCCGAGCGCACCGGGTGCGATCGCCGCGCCGCCGACTACCGCTTCCGCCTGCAGATGCAACGCGACGGCGTGAGCCTGCTGCGGCGCTGGATCATCTGGGCCACGGTGCGGCTGTCCGCGATCCTGCAGGGCAAAGGTGGTGCGGGGTGGTGGAAGGACCTCCCCGGCGCGACGCTTCTGGTGCTGCTCGTCGCCGCGCCGATCATCGTGGTACCCGCGGCGGCGACCCTGGTTTCGACCGTGGTGTTCTGGCTGCTCGAGTCGGCCATCGCGCTCGTGGTGCCCGAGGAGACGCCACCACCGCTGCAGTTGAAGACCTGACGGTCACTCGACGGGCGCGAGCGACCCCGAAGTGCAAACCAATTGCGGCGTGTCGGGGGACAAACGCGGTCGCTCGCGCTGAAGGTAGCTACGCGGCCAGTGGGGCGTACGTCGTGGAGCGCTGGCGGGCCGGGCGGCCGATGCCTTCGGCGATCGCGACGAGGTCCTCCACCGTCTTGTACGAGCCGAACTCCGAGCCGGCCATCCGCGAGATCGTCTCCTCCATCAGCGTGCCACCGAGATCGTTGGCGCCCCCGTTGAGCATCACCTGCGTACGCTCCACGCCGAGCTTGACCCAGCTGGTCTGGATGTTGGCGATCCTGCCGTGCAACATGATTCGCGCAAGCGCATGCACCGCGCGGTTGTCGCGGTGCGACGGTCCCGGCCTGGCGCCGCCGGCCAGGTACAGCGGCGAGCTCTGGTGTACGAACGGCAACGGCACGAATTCGGTGAAACCGCCTGTGCGGTCCTGAATTTCGCGTAGCACGCGGAGGTGGCCCACCCAGTGCCGCGGCTGGTCGACGTGTCCGTACATCATCGTCGAACTGGAGCGCAGCCCGACCTCGTGCGCGGTTGTCACGACCTCGATCCACATCGACGTCGGCAACTTGCCCTTGGTCAGCACCCACCGCACCTCGTCGTCGAGGATCTCGGCGGCGGTGCCCGGAATACTTCCCAAGCCCGCCTCCCGCAAGGAGATCAGCCACTCTCGAATCGACAGCCCGCTGCGGGTGACGCCGTTGGCGATCTCCATCGGCGAGAATGCGTGCACGTGCATCGACGGCACGCGTTTCTTCACTGCGCGCACCAGATCGGCGTAGCCGGTGACGGGAAGCTCGGGGTCGATGCCGCCCTGCATGCACACCTCGGTCGCGCCTGCGACGTGCGCTTCCCAGGCGCGGTCGGCGACCTCGTCGACCGACAGGGAGTAGGCGTCGGCATCGCCCTTGCGTTGCGCGAACGCGCAGAACCGGCAACCCGTGTAGCAGATGTTGGTGAAGTTGATGTTGCGGTTGACGACGAACGTGACGTCATCACCGACGGTGTCGCGGCGCAGCGAATCCGCCAGCACGGCAACGGCTTCCAGAGCTGGTCCGTCGGCACACGCCAACGCCAGATACTCGTCGTCGGACAGGCCGGCCGGATCCCGCTCGGCCGAGCGCAGCGCCGCCAGCACATCGGTGTCGATGCGTTCCGGCGCCCGTGCGGCCAGCTCGGAAACCTTCTCGCGGATCGACTCCCAGTCGCCGAACGCACTGTCGAGGTCGCTGCGGGTGTCGGTGAGCCGGCCCGTCGCATCGATCGCGGAGTGAAGATCGGTGCGCCCCAACGACTCCGACGCCTCGTCGGGCTCCTGCCACGGTCGGCCCACCGGGTTGACGTCCAGCGCGAACCCGGAGTCGGGGTCGGCCAGCGCGTCGACGTGGCCCCGCACCCGCGGATCGATCCACGCCGCGCCCGCCTGCACGTACTGCGGTTGCGCTGTCAACCGCTGCACCAGGTCGTATCCCGCCTCGGCGGTCACCGTCGCCAGCTCGTCCAGCGCCGGCCACGGCCGCTCCGGGTTGACGTGGTCGGGAGTCAAGGGCGACACGCCGCCCCAGTCGTCGACGCCGGCGCCGATCAGGGCCAGACACTCGGTGCGTGACACCAGGTTCGGCGGCGCCTGGATGCGCATCTTGGGCCCCATCACCAGCCGGGTGACCGCCACCGTCGCCAGGAAGTCCTCGAATGCGGCGTCGGGCGTCGACGCCATCGCGGTGTGGTCCTTGGCGCGGAAGTTCTGCACGATCACTTCCTGCACGTGCCCGAACTCCTTGTGCGACCGGCGAATCGCGTGGATGGTCTCGGCGCGCTCGGGAAGCGTCTCGCCGATTCCGACCAGCAGGCCGGTGGTGAACGGGATCGACAGGCGGCCCGCGTCGGCCAGCGTCCGCAACCGAACGTCGGGGTCCTTGTCGGGGCTGCCGTAATGCGCGAGGCCCTTCGTCTCGAACAGCCGCCGCGACGTGGTCTCGAGCATCATGCCCATCGACGGCGCGACCGGTTTGAGCCGCGACAACTCCGACCAGCTCATCACGCCGGGGTTCAGGTGCGGCAGCAGGCCGGTCTCCTCGAGCACACGGATCGCCATCGCGCGCACGTAGTCCAGCGTCGAGTCGTAGCCGCGCTCGTCGAGCCATCGGCGGGCCTCGTCCCATCGCGCTTCCGGTCGGTCGCCGAGGGTGAACAACGCTTCCTTGCAACCGAGTTCGGCGCCGCGACGCGCCACGTCGAGAATCTCGTCGGGCTCCATGTACAAGCCCGTGCCCTGCGCGCGGAGCCGGCCCGGGACGGTGACGAAAGTGCAGTAGTGGCAGGTGTCGCGGCACAGATGCGTGACCGGGATGAACACCTTGCGCGAGTAGCTGACGGGCAGCCGCCCGGTCGGTCCGCGCCGCGCTGCGGCCTCCAGACCCGCGTCGCGCACCCGCGAAGCGCTGGCGCACAGGTCGGCGAGATCGTCGCCGCGCGCGGTCATCGCGATCGCCGCTTCGTCGACGTTGAGCGCCACCCCGTCGCGGGCGCGTCGCAGCACCCGCCGCACAGCGGCAGGACTGGGTTGATCGGACTTCGGTGGGATCACCGGGTCGGGCAGATCGGCGCCGCGCTGAGGGTTCAGGGCCACTCCCCTGTAACCCCGGCGTCGACGCGAATCATCCCTGGCACCTCACATCCGGGATCCGCTTCGCCTGACATACGGGTCACCCTAGTCCCTGAACGATCGGGTCGGTGCTCGCATGTGCGGGCTGGGTTGTCCGCCCGACTTTCGCAGGCGTAAGTTGGTTGCCGAGTCGGGGTCGTGCAAGCGTGAGGGAGCGGTTTGACGTGAGGACTCTGACTCGAGCGTGTCTGTCCGCGAGTGTTGCTGCGGTGACGGCGACGGCGTTGACCGTCGTACCTCCGGCGGCTGCGGCACCATCGTCCCCATCACCGGCGGCGTCGACACGCGTCGCCACACCGCCGATGCGGTTGACTGCCGCGGCGCGGCCGTTGGCGATGACCGAGCTGCCGGACCTGCTCGGCGACTGGCTACAGCGCGTGGTCGTGCCTGCACGCGCCGCCGCGCCGTTGCCTCCCGCCGCCGAACCGGTCGTCGGGGCCACCTCACTCGGCAATGCCGTCGTCAACGCCTGGAATGCGGTTCTGCCGTGGATCGACTACGGCGTCGAACTCGCCGATTACGTGCTGGGCTTCATCCCGTTCGGCTCCCTTATCGGCGATCAGATCGACATCGTCTACTTCAGCCTGGTGCGGCCGGTCGCCGACAGCTTCGTGGTCGACCTCGTCGGGCCGGTTCTCAATGAGCCGCTCAACCCCGCGAGCTATGTCAACGGTTTGTTGACCCTCGGCTCGGTCACCGTGACCTCTCTGATCAACCTCGGCATCAACGAGTTCAACTACTTCTTCGGCTGGCTGGTCCCGCCCATCCCACCCTTGCC
>NZ_LQIN01000002.1 GCF_001500065.1 Mycobacterium sp. IS-3022 | reverse complement strand
GGTGGCAGTGGTGGCGGCGGCGGAGGTAGTCCGGGGGGCGGCGGACCCTGCGGCGGCGGGCCGATCATCGGCATGGTGATCGGCGGCAACCCCGGGATCTGCACGATCATCGGATCCACCGGAGGAGGCGGGGGGCCACCCGGCGCACCGGGCGGAGGCGGTGGCTCTTCACGTCGCGGCGGCGGCGCGGGTGCAACCCCGTTACTGGTGTTGATGGTGATGATGGACCCCGGAATGGTTTGACCGCTCGGGGTGGTCCCCACCACCGCACCGTACGACGCGTAGCTGTTGACCGGCGTCGGTTTTTCGGCGACCTGGAACCCGGCGTCTCGCAGCCGCTGGCGGGCGGTCTCGACGTTCATGCCCGACACGTTGGGCACCTCGCCACCCGGTCCGCCGTCGACGTAACGGGGATCGGTCGGCGGAAGACGCACCTCACCGAAATCGGTGGCGATCGGCTTCATCGCCTCGAACCAGGTGCGTGCCGGCTCGTTACCGCCGTACAGGTCGCCGCTCGAGCACTTGCGTAGTGGGAACGAACAGATCTCGGACGGCGAGTTGGAGTCGTCGAAGATGTACACACTTCCCGCGTACTGGTTGGTGAAGCCGACGAACCCGGAGGACCGGTGGGATTCGGTGGTGCCGGTCTTGGCGGACAGCGGCAGGTCCCAGCCCACCGAAGCGGCTGCGCCCGCCGCCGTGCCGCCGCCCTTGTCGTCCTTGCTCAGCGCATTTGCCAGCGTGTTCGCCAGGCCCTCCGGCACGGCTTGGTCACAACTCTCGGCGGTGAACGTGACCTCGTTGCCATCTCGGTCGACGATCTTGTCGATCGGAGACGGTGGGCACCACACCCCGCCAGAACTCAAAGTCGCTGCCACGTTGGACAATTCGAGTGCATTGAGCTGAAACGGTCCCAGGGTGAACGACCCGGCGTTCTGCTTCTTGATGTAGTCGGCCAGACTCTCGTTGCCCGTCGGGTCATATGCCCGCGCCGTTCCCGGAACGGCATACGAGCGCAGCCCCAACCGAACGGCCATGTCGACCGCGCGGGGCACGCCGACTTGTTGAATCAACTTGGCGAACGCGGTATTGGGCGAGCTGGCCAGTGCGTCGGTGACGTTCATCGACCCGCGGTAGTTGCCGACGTTCCTCACGCACCAGGTCTCCTTGGGACAACCCGGCGTATCGCTGCTGCCCAGACCTTTGGCTTGGAAGAAGCCTGGGACGGCCAGTTGGGCATTGATCCCCAGACCCATCTCCAGGGCCGCGGCGGTGGTGAAGATCTTGAAGATGGACCCCGCCCCGTCGCCGACGAGCGAGAACGGCTGCGGTTGCACGGTTTCGCCGGCGTCGTCGTTGAGGCCGTACGTCCGGTTGCTGGCCATCGCCAGGACGCGATGTGACTTCTTGCCCGGCTTGATGACGCTCATCACGCTGGCGACGCCCTCCAGCGTCGGGCTCGCGACCTTGTCGATCGCGCGTTTGACCGACTCCTGGACCTTGGGGTCGAGCGTGGTGCGGATCAGGTACCCGCCGCGCGCAACCTGCTCCTTGCTGATGCCGGCACGTGCGAGATAGGCCAGCACGTACTCGCAGAAGAATCCGCGGTCCTTTGCGGCGATGCACCCGCCGGGCAGCTGCTTGGGCACAGACAGGACACCGAGCGGCTGCGACTTGGCAGCGCGAAGCTCGTCGGCGCGCTGAGGAAGGTGCTGGATCATGGTGTCCAACACCAGATTGCGACGCTGCAGCGCACCTTGGGGATTGATGTAAGGGTCCAGCGAAGTCGGCGATTGAACCATGCCGGCCAGCAGCGCGGCCTGCTGCCAGTTCAGCTGCGACGCGTTGATGCCGAAGTAAGTCTGGGACGCATCCTGCACTCCGAACGCCCCGTTGCCGAAGCCGACGAGGTTGAGGTAGCGGGTGAGGATCTCGGCTTTGGTGAACGTCTTGTCGAGCGTCAGCGCCATCCGCATTTCGCGCAGCTTGCGTGCGGGCGTCACCTCGACCGCCGCGCGCCTCTCGGCGTTCGTCTGGGCCGTCACCAGCAACTGGAAGTTCTTGACGTACTGCTGCTCGATGGTCGAACCGCCGCGGGTGTCGAGGTTGCCGGAAAGATAGCCGGACAAACCGGTCAGCGTGCCCTGCCAGTCCACCCCGGCGTGCTCGGCGAAGCGCTTGTCCTCGATCGACACGATCGCCAGCTTCATCGTGTTGGCGATCTGATCGGTCGCCACCTCGAACCGCCGCTGGCTGTACAGCCAGGCGATCGGTCGGCCTGCGGCGTCGACCATCGTCGTCACCTGCGGGACGTCTTCCTCCACCAGCTGGGCCGACCCATTGGCGACGATGTCCGAGGCGCGATTGGACAGCAGCCCGAACCCGCCGGCGAAGGGGAACATCATGGCGGCCGCCAACACACCAGCCAGCAGGCAGCACAGTCCCAGCTTTACGACCGTCCCCCCGGCCGGTACACGCTCCGGCATGTCAGCAGAGTATTAAATCGGAATCCGGCGCGAGTGTTCCCCCGCCGATTATTGACCGCGATGTGGCGAAAATGTGGCCGGACAGACGGCGGGCAGGGTCATCGGCGCTGGCCAGGACCTCTTCCACGGACGACGGCCGACGTTGCCTCGTCAAGCTCTGTCTAGACCCCACTGCCCGAAGTCGGGCGCAAGGACCTCGTTCTCGTCCACGTGGGTGTCGCCCACGGGCACACCCGGCTCGGACGGGCCGATCACCACAGCTTGATAGAGCACCGCCCTGGGCTCCCGCTGACCCGCAGACCACGCCTTCGTCTGCCAGGCCCACCAATGGCCCTCGGAGGTCGAGCGCCCGATCACCTCGTCTTCGATCGCCCAAGAACACGCCCGTGAGTGCCCGTAGAGGCCGGTGCGATGTGCGCCGAGCACCGAATTGATCCCTCGGTACCACTCGACCGCAACGCTGTCCCAGGTGTCGCGGTCGATGTCCTCATCGACGCTGAAGAAGATGGGCGCCGAATCCGGGCCTCCGGCGGCACCGTGCAGCCGTAGCGCTGTTTGGGCGTCCGCCACGCCGCCCTCGTATCCGCGGGTGTAGTCCGACGGTGTCGGCCAACCCGGCTTGCCGTACTGATAGCAGCTGACGACGTGAAGTCCCTCCGCACGCAGCGAATCGGCATACTCGCGGCTGACGGGTTTGAAGTCGAAGTCCGCACCCGGCCGCAGTTCGGACACGTAAACCAGGGCGCCGTCGAAACCGGCCGCCTTGAGCTGATCCGCCGGGGCCAGCCGCGTCGCGAAATCGGCCAGCCTGAGGGATTCGGCGGACGCCTCCGGCCCGCGAATGGCCGCTCCCACCGTCCCGAGAAGTATCAGAGCAGGCGCGGAAACGGCGTACTTGAGGACTTCGCGTCGTGAACGAGACGGCCCTCCGCCGCGACCAGGTGTCGCCGGGGAGTCGTGCACGGCGCGATGGTAACAACACGGTGGCTGCCCGGATGCGGGTTGGCGGATTCCTGCGCGGGCACGAAACACCGAGGGCCGCCGTTCGGATTCGGTTCTGAAGCGGTTGGCTTCGCCCTATGCTGAGGGCAATCACGAGGCTGGTAGCGGTGTCGTGGCACGCACATTCGACCGACAAGGTGGTCATGTCAGCAGACCGACTCACCCTGTTCGGTCGCTCATCTGTGCGCAGGGCCATCGTGGTGGCAGCCGTCCTGCTCACCGCTGCAGCGCCTTCCGCGTGCGGCCGTTCAGACCCTCCGGCCGCAACCGATGACCATTCGACATCAGTCATCAGTACGCGACCGTCGCCCACGCCGGCTGCGGTTCCCACGCCGGACTTCTCGGCAGTTTCGGTCCTGATGAACAACGCGGTCGCCGCGCACCGGATGCCGGGCGCCGTGGTGGCGGTGGGGCACGGCGGCAAGCTCGTCTTGCACCGGGCGTACGGCTCGCGCAAGCTCGCCGGGGAACCGGGGCTGGACGGAGCGCCCGCACCTGCCGAGCCCATGACCGAGGACACGATTTTCGACCTCGCCTCATTGACGAAATGTCTCGCAACGGCAACTGCCGTGATGCAGCTCTACGAACAAGGCAAGGTCGGGTTCGATGAGCCCGTGCAGACGTATCTGCCCGGCTTCAACGAGGCGAACGATCCTCAGCGCGCACAGGTCACGGTTCGGATGTTGCTCACGCACACGTCGGGCATTGCAGGGGATATCGATTTGCGAGACCCGTGGGGGCTGGATGGAGCCGACAAATCGGAAGGTCTCCGTCGTGCCCTCACCACACCGCTGCAGTCAGTGCCCGGCGAGGTGTTTCGCTACTCCGACATCAACTTCATTCTCTTGGGCGCGCTGATCGAACAGCTCACCGGTGAGTCGGAGGACGTTTTCGTTCAGCGCAATGTGTTTGTGCCGCTTGGCATGAATGACTCGCGCTACCTTCCCCCCGCCAAAGCATGTGGCCCGCACGAGATCAGAGGAGCCGCGATCGCATGGGTGCCCGCGACCGACGCTCGCAGACCAGCCGCTTGTCCCGCGGGCACCTGGAACACCGACCTCTTGTCGCGTATCGCACCGACAGCACTGGATGAGGAGAGCAGAGCCGACCCGAGCAAGAATCCAGATATCAATCGCCTGCTACGCGGTACCGTTCACGATCCGACGGCGCGCCGCATGGGTGGAGTGGCCGGGCATGCCGGGGTGTTCTCGACGGCGCGAGATCTGAGCATCTATGCGCAGGCTCTGCTCGACCGGCTGGCGGGCCGCCCAAGCAAGTTTCCGCTGAAGCAGGCGACTCTGCAGTTGATGACCGCTCCCGAACAGCCGGGCCATGAAGCTCAGCAACTCGAAGCGGCGAACGATGCCGCTCGCAGAGCCGTGCTCGAGGCATCGAACTCGAATTCAGCGGTGGCCGAGCCGTATCCGGCGATCATGGGACAAGACCTGCGAGGCTTCGGCTGGGACATCGACACCGGTCATTCCAGGCCGCGGGGCTTGGCCTTTCCGGTCGGTAGCTTCGGCCACACGGGATTCACCGGAACTTCCATATGGATGGACCCGGGATCGAACACCTACGTCATTCTTCTCACGAACGCCATCCATATTCGCGGCAGTCGACCGGTTTCGGACCTGCAAGGCCAACTCGCCACCGTTGCCGCGCAAACCCTCGGCCTGTACGGCAGCACGCCACCAGCCACACCGTCGCCGCCTGCCCCCAGGCCACGCTGAAAGACGGAGTCTCGGATGTTGCACGCAGAACGTGAATTCACGGCGTATGGGCCGTCGCATCTGGTGGTGCTCGCCGTCTTCGCGATAGGCGCTGCGCTTCTGGTGTGGATCGGACGCCGGCAGACCGAGGCCCAGGCCCGGGTGTTCGGCCGGATCTTCGCGCTCCTGATCCTGGCAGCCTTCGTGGTGGCGTTGGTCTACAAACTGATCCGGCCAGATGTCCAGACCTCGGTGCCGATCCAGCTGTGTGACATCGCGGAACTGACGGCCGCCTACGCGCTTTGGTCGCAACGGCATTGGGCGTTCGCGCTCACATACTACTGGTGCCTGGTCCTGAGCTCGCAGGCGTTGATCACACCCGACGTGGGCACACCGGAAGAAGGTGCGCCGGATTTTCCCCACCACCTGTTCGTCACGTTCTTCGTGCTTCACGTATTCGCCGTGTGGGCCGCCATCTACCTCACTTGGGGGAGGCGCATGCGTCCACGTTGGCGCAGTTACCGTTTCGTGGTCGTCATCACCCTCATATGGGCGGCTTCGACGTTCGTCTTCAACGCGATCGTCGGGACCAATTACGGCTACCTCAACAGAAAACCTCCAACCGCGTCCTTGTTGGACGTCTTGGGTCCGTGGCCGGTGTATCTGCTGGCCGAAGTCACGATCGTCCTCATCGTGTGGGCACTGATGACCTGGCCGTGGGAGCGGATGCGAAAGAATGCCGCCGAGAGCGCAAGCGTGGCTTGAGTCAGCCAGTGGCCCTTGGACCCACGCAAGGCCGCCTTCAAGGCATTGCCGGCTCCGACCCGCCTCCGCAGTGTCACGCCCGCCACGAATCCACAAAGCGCGCCCAGGAGAAAGACGTTCCGCGTGCGTCGCTTGTTACGGCGCACTGCAACCGAAGCGGTGAACCCACAGAGCGCGGCGACAATGGCGACCGCCAGCAGCAGAGCAATCGAATGTGGCGGTCCGAACGAACCCATAGGCAACCTTCCGGGGCGGCGTCTGATCGAGCCGCCGGCCCGATCAAATCACCTTCATCGCCGGCCGGGGATGGGCGTTCACTGTTCGTGACCAAAGCGAATGAGAAGTGTTAGCGGCGCAGGTGCGGCTATGTGATCGTCACACCGCCGTCGACAACGATGGTTTGCCCGGTGACATAGCCACTGGCGTTTGAGGCGAGCCAAACCACCGTCGCCGACAGTTCATGCGGCTCACCGACCCGGTTGAACACCACGCGGCTGGACACCGTGCGATCCAGGTACCCCGGCGCATACTCGTCGGTCATCTCGGATTTGAAGAAGCCTGGCGCCAGGGCGTTGACACGTATGCCTTTTCGTCCGCCCCACTGCTGGGCGAGGTCGCGGGTGAGCCCGAGGACCGCGGCCTTGCTTGCGCTGTAGGCCGCCTGGGGCAGCCCGGCGGTGGTGAGACCCAAGACACTCGAGACGTTGATGATCGAACTGCCCGGCGCCATCACCCGCCCGCATGCTTGTGCGGCCCAATACGAGCCGTTCAGGTTGACGTCGATGACCGTGCGGAATTCTTCGGCAGTCTCCTTGACAGCGGGTACCGCGGTTCCGACCCCGGCGTTGTTGACCAGGACGTCGACACGACCGAACTCCTGCATCGCCGCATCCACGAGCGCGGCGCACTGGTCGGGATCCGCCACGTCGGTCTGGACGCTGAGCGAACGCCGACCGGCTGTTCGGACGAGTTCGGCTGTCGCATCGAGCTTTTCGATCCGCCGGGCGGCCAGCACCACATCGGCGCCGGCTTGGGCGCAGGCCTCGGCGAACGAGACGCCGAGGCCGGACGATGCGCCGGTGATGACGACGACTTTGTCGTCGAGTCGGAAGTGGTCCAGAATCGTCATCTCCGACGGTCTCCTGATCTGTCGTGGTCGGCTTCGATCGAACAACCGTAGTGCGTCAGGATGGTGGCGTTTACAGAGGCGTGCCAACGGATCGGCATGACATCGTAATCCCTTGCGACACAGTGGTTTCATCAGTCACAAGGTTTGGAGTGCTTGTCGGTGGTTCGAACTAGTGTTCGGGTGTGTCGTTCGACCGGATCAGCAGGCGCATCGCGGACATGTCCGACGAGTTCGCCGCGCTGCTTGCCGAGTCGTTCGAGTCGTTGAGTACCAGCGAGCAGTTTGCGGTGGCGGCGCAGTGGGAGACGTTCACCCGTGCGCAGGCGGCGGTGGGGCATCGGTTGGTCGCCGAACTCGAGCGCGCGCCGATCGCCGAGTTGGGTGAGCCCAGTGTGGCCTCGGCGTTGGTGGTGTTGTTGCGGATCTCCAAGACCGATGCCCACCGTCGGGTGCGTGAGGCGCGCGAGTTGGCGCCGCGGCGCGCGATGACCGGTGAAGTGCTTGAGCCGGTGCTGACTCGGACTGCTGCTGCGCAGGCGTGCGGGCAGATCGGTGTCGAGCATGTGCGCATCATCGGCAAGTTCTTCGACAAGCTGCCCGTGGTGGTGACCTATGACGTGCGCGAGGCCGCCGAAGCGCAGCTGGCCGATATCGCTGCCAAGCTCACTCCCGAGGAGTTGCGCGAGGCCTGCGAGCGTCTGGCCGCCTATCTGCATCCGGACGGAGATTTCTCCGACGAGGAGCGCGCGCGTAAGCGCTGGCTGCGGTTGGGGCGTCAGCAGCGCGACGGTATGCGCGAAGTGCATGGACTGCTCGATCCGGCGACCGGCGCGGCGTTGGAAGCCGTTCTCGCCACAGCCGGCGCCCCGGGGATGAACAACCCCGCCGACCAGACTCCGTGTGTGGACGGCGAACCCTCACCGGAGGCGGTGTCGTCCGATACCCGCACCCGTGGGCAGCGCAATCATGATGCGCTCAATGCGATGTGTCGGGCGTTGTTGGCGTCGGGGACGCTGGGCAGCCAGAACGGGTTGCCCGCCACGATGGTCATCACCACCACGCTGGGGGAGTTGCAATCCGGAACCGGTCATGGCGTCACCGGCGGGGGCAGCTTGGTGCCGATGAGTGAGGTGATCCGTCAAGCCTCGGCGGCCTATCACTATCTGGCGGTCTTCGACGAGCACACTGAAGAACCGCTGTATCTAGGGCGGGCCAACCGCCTGGCCACCCCCGGGCAACGGTTGGTGCTGTATGCCAAGGACCGCGGCTGTACGCGGCCGGGATGTACTGCGCCGGCTTATCACTGCCAGGTGCATCACGCGGTCGCGGACTGGGCTGATGACGGTAAGACCGACATCACCGATCTGACGTTGGCCTGTGGGCCCGACAATCGGCGGGTCAAACCCGGGGGGTGGCGCACCCGAAAACGCAACGACGGCCGCACCGAATGGCTACCACCACCACAGTTGGACACCGGCCAAGCCCGCATCAACAACTACCACCACCCCCAGCGCTACCTCATCCCCGACGACGGACACGACGACGGCGAAGGTGCTGACGGCGACGCCGAGCAGACGTGAAATGTCTCGAAATGCGTTGATAAGTGGACATTTTGCGTCTCCTCACGCGAAGGGGACGCGGCGATGGCTGCGTCCCCTTCGGTTCGGTTGCGCTCAGGGTTGCTTGGCGTAGCGAAGTAGAAAGGCGGCGGCCACAACCCCTGCGGCGGTGCCGAACACGACCCACAGCAGGAGCGGGACGATCAACGAAACCGGCGACCACCCGACGCTGGAGAACGTCGCGGCCGTGTAGAACAGCCAGAAGACCCGGTAGAAGGACCAGAGCGCGGTCAGGCCTGCGGAGATACCGATGACAAGGTCAGAATCTCGCGACCGCGCCGGCGTCGACGGGCAGCGCCGCCCCGGTGATGTACTGCGCTTCGTCGGAAGCCAGGAACAGCACGGCGTTGCTCACGGCGCGTGCCTCGATCACCGGTTTCGGCAACAGGTGGAAGTGACCAATCACCTGCGTGGCGTCCTGCATCGTCGGATCGGTGAGGTCCGGTCGCACCGTGCGACGGAAGTGGTCGTTGTCGATCATCGGCGTCAGAATGTTGCCCGGATGAATCGAGTTGACCCTGATCCACTGTGGCGCAAGCTCATTGGCGAGCGAGTTCATCAAACCGACCACAGCGTGTTTCGCCGACGCATAGTGGGCCATGTAGCCGCCGCCGCGCAGGCCCAACATCGAGCTGACGAGGATGATCGATCCGCCGCCGTTGGTCATGTGCGGTAAGGCCGCGGCCACGGTGTGCCAGACGCCGGTCACGTTGATGTCGAGCATTGTCTGCCATGCGGACTCCTCGATCATCGCCGCAGGGGCCGGGCTGGCACTGATGCCGGCGTTGGCCACCACGATGTCGAGCGGGCCGAGTTCGCGCACGCCGCGGTCGACGGCCGCGCGGAGGCGTGCGAGATCGCGCACGTCGGACTTGGCGGTCACGGTGCGCCGTCCCGACTTCTCGACCAGTGCAGCGGTTTCGTCCAGGTCCGCCTCGCGGGGTCCGGGATATCCGGCAGCGTCGATGTCCTCGCACACGTCGACCGCGAGGATGTCGGCGCCTTCTTCGGCGAGCCGGATCGCGTGTTCGCGGCCCTGACCACGCGCTGCACCGGTGATGAAGGCGACCTTGCCGGCGACTCTGCCGACCCTCTCGTCTGCCATGCGGGCCTTTCACGTATGCGGGGTAGACGCGAGCCCTGGACGACTCGGCGCGCAGAACGCTACACCGCGGTGGAGCTGCTCACCTTGTTCAATTCGGCTCGCGCATGCCGCTCCACGAACAGCGGGACGAAGTCGCGGATGCGGCTGCCCTCGAAGCGTGCGTGCTGTTCGTGGACGAGCCGCGATACCGCGTCGACGGGGACGCCGGGATAGGTCCCGGTGAGCCGGACGGCAATCTGCTCGAGGATCTGCTGTTCACTCAACGCGATCACTCTGTGATCGTGCGCTTAGTACGGCTAATTGGTCAAGCCGCGGCCACATGATTCCCATCACGACGAGGACGCCGGGCGGGCGGCAAGGTTGCCGCACGTCCACGCCGTCGGCTACACGTCCTCCAAGGCCTCGCCGATCTCCTGCGCCACGCGGCTGTGTTCGTTCTGTAGAAGTACGTGGCCGGCGGCCAACGCCAAAGCGACTGGCCACTCGATGATTTCCACTGCGGCGAGCGCTCCGAGCGCACCGTAGAACGCGAGCTGTTCGGGTCGCGGGATGCGAACCCGACCGACGATCGGCAAATCCACCGAGAACGTCTGAGCGTGACGGACTCGCTGGACGGCGTCGCGGTGGCTTGCGGCGTTTCGTGAGGATTCGGCCATTCGTTAACCTCCCGTCATGGCGTGTTCGACGTCTGGACGCTCGATGTGCGGACCGTCGGAGGCGTGTCCACAACCGGTGTGAAAACCTCCTCGGACCCGTTGACCGTCGTTTCCGGCCTGATGACGATTCCGCTTCGTGAACTGTATGCGGTGCTGTGGCGCATCGGCGTCGTCGAGATCGAGGACTGAACGCGGCGCAGCACCCAGGGCGCGCATCCGGCAGCAGCGGTCGCCACGCCCGCGGTGCCGAGCGCCTGGGCCCAACCCAGCGGACCCAGCGGTGTGCATCCGAGCACCTGGCTGACCCCCGGCGTACTGATGAGCACGCCCAGCGTCGCCAAAGACCCGGCCGCGGTCGCTACCACGAGCGGACTGTGCGAATCGATGAGCGTCTGCCCCAACTGCGTCGTCACCAATGCCACCAGTGCCACGGTCGAGGCCCGACGCGGCGCCACCACGAAGCCGGCCATCATCCACGCCGACGTGGCGGCCGCCGCCGTCGTCGTGCCCCTGATCGCCACGGTGCGCCAGATGGCGGCGTGGTTCGGACCGTGACCGTTCTCGCCGTTGGACCTCGCCGGGCTCACGGCCAGGGCCGCCGCCGGCAGCGCATCGGTCATCATGTTCACCAGCAGCAACTGGCGGGTGTTCAGCGGGGACCGTCCAGTCAGTGCCGAACCGACGATGGAGAACGCGACCTCGCCGGCGTTGCCGCCCAACAACACGGACACCGCGGCCTGCACGCGGCGCCACAGCTGACGTCCCTCGTCGAGGGCATCGAGCAGCGAGCCGATGCGCCCGTCGAGCAGCATCACGTCCGCCGCAGTACGTGCGGGATCACTGCCCCTCGAAGCAACTCCGATGCCGACGGTGGCTGCCCGGATCGCCGCCGCGTCGTTCGCGCCGTCGCCGACCATCGCGCACACCTGGCCGATGCGCTCCAGCGTCTGCACGACCTGCACTTTGTGCTCGGGCGTCATCCGTGCGAACACCAAGCCGTCGCGCACCGCCCGCTCCTGGCCCCGCCGGGAGAGCGCTTCCCAGTCCCCGCCGCTGATGACCTGGTCGGCCGTCACCGGCATCCCTAGTTCGGCGGCGATCGCCGTCGCTGTGACCGGATGGTCGCCGGTGATGAGCCGGACCCCGACATCCTGCTTCTGCAGCTCAGCCAACAACGACGCCGACTCCGCACGCGGGGTATCCGACAGGCCCAGTAGTCCGACGAACTGTAAACCCTTGTCGCAGAGATTGATCAGTGCCTCATCGCTGCGCCGGGCTTTTTGCGCCTGCTGCCTTGTCAATGAGCGACGGGCCACGGCGATGACGCGCAGACCCGCCTTCGCCATCTGATGCACCCCGCGCTTGGCTTGCGGGTCAAGAACCGTGCATGCGGCCAGGACCACCTCCGGGGCGCCCTTGATGGACAGCTCGCTGTCGACGAGCGAAGCGGAGAAGGGCCGGCCCGACCGGAACGGCAGGTAGGTGGTGTCCGGATCCGGTGGGTACGGGTCACCGGCCGCTTCGACGACGGCCGCGTCCGTGGCATGTTCATGACGATGGCCGTTTTTCGCCGGAGTGGCGTGCGCCGCGCAATCGAGCACTTGCTCCCGTGTGAGGCCGTCGGCGTGGTGCACCTGCGTGACTCGGAGCCGGTTCTCGCTGAGCGTTCCCGTCTTGTCGAAACAGACGACATCGATGCGGCCCAGCGCCTCCACGGAACGTGGAGTCCGAACAAGCACGCCGGCCCTGGTGAGCCGCCGGGCAGCCGTCTGCTGCGCCAGCGTGGCCACCAGCGGCATGCCCTCCGGCACCGCAGCCACCGCGACGGCGACGCCGCTTGCGACCGCTCGGCGAAGGGGCACCATGCGCAGCAGTCCGAGCCCGCTGACGAGCGCTCCGCCGGCGAGGCTCAACGGCAGCGCGCGATCGGTCAGGTCGCGCAGTTGCGCCTGAAGGCCGACCGCCGACTTCTCCGCCGACTGAACGTGCACCGCCCGGCTCGCCTGCGTTTGGTCCCCGACCGCGGTGACGATCGCCACCGCCGTTCCCGCGACCACCGTCGTGCTGGCGTGCAGCATGCAGCTGCGTTCGGCCAGCGTGGCGCCCGGTGTGGCCGCGGCCCGTTTCGGCACCGGAAGCGACTCACCGGTCAGCGACGACTCGTCGAGCTCGGCGTCGGTCGCCTCGACGATCCGCGCGTCTGCCGGCACCACCTCGCCGGGTCTGACCTCGATCAGATCGCCGGGCCGCAATTGCGCCGCGTCGATGGTCTCGTAGCCATCGCCGGTGACCAGCCGGGCCGGCGGTACCTGTACGGCCAGCAGGCGGCTCAGCAGCCGTTCGGCCCGAACTTGTTGTGAGGCAGCAAGAAGCGAGTTGCCGGCCAGCACCGAACCCACCAAGATCGCGTCGATCGGCGATCCCAGCAGCGCGCTCGCCGCAGAGCCGACGGCGAGTACCGGTGTCAACGGGTCCGACAACTCCTGGCGCAGCGAAACCGTCAAGTCCCTGGCAAGTCGAAGCGGCGGCCCGGCCACTCGGGGAATCACGTCGGCCGACGTGCCGGCGAGAGATGCCACTCGCGACTTACGTCGAGCCGCTTCGCGCTTCGGTTGCGGCAGGGTCTCCCGGACCTCATCGGGGGACATCGCATGCCACTCGTGCACGGTGGCGGGAGTCGGGGTCTGATCGTTGAGTGCTCCCCGCGCGAGCAGGAGACCGGTGGTCAAGCCGGCGGCGGCGCCTGCGGTCACCGGTCCAGGCCCGCGGCCCCGCACACCGGGGATCATGAGCAGGGCGCCCAACATGGAGGCGCTGGTGGCGAGTTCCACGCCCCGCTTACTCGCCCTGCGCGCGGCGGGCAGGGCGTGCATGACCCGCCACACGGCGTCGAGGTCGGGGGCGAGCAGATCGGCATGCCATGGGGGCGGACCGTCGCCGGGGATCAACCCGACCGCTACGTCTGCCGCCGAAAGTGCCTGCGGCGCATGCGATGCAATGACAGCGACGGTACGGCCTTCACGCTGTAACGCGATGACGGCGCCCAGCAACGCGGCGTCGACGGGACCGTCGAGCGGATACAGCTCGTCGAAAGATGGTCGTAGGTCGTCGAGTTCGTCGCTCTGCACCGAGATCAGATCGGCGCCCGCTCGGCGAACTTCGCCGAGCACACTCGCGGCCAACGGGTGATGTACGTGCCGAACCAGCACCTCGGCCGTTGCGCCACCATTGGCGCTGCCGTTATTGCGCAAAGGTGCTCGTTGCCAACCGACGCCCAAGTCGCCCCGCTCGAGGCTCTCGCGAGCCCACTGC
This sequence comes from Mycobacterium sp. IS-3022, assembly GCF_001500065.1. Taxonomy (GTDB): domain Bacteria; phylum Actinomycetota; class Actinomycetes; order Mycobacteriales; family Mycobacteriaceae; genus Mycobacterium. The sequence continues at coordinate 178,386 of NZ_LQIN01000002.1, read as the reverse complement.
CACGCCGCGGCCCGGTCGCGATCGGAGATGCCGCGCAGCCGACCGATTCGCAGTTCGTCGGTCAGCAGGATTTGGGGATCGAGGACGACGGCGTCGACGCGGTCGAGGCGCCGAATCGCCTGCGGATCGAGCGCGATGATGTTGTGGTTGTCTGCCAGCCCGCGGGCAAGGGCAGCGGCGAAACCCTCGCGGGCGTTACGCGCGGCTTTGGGCGTGGAGACCACCGCTGCGGTCGCGGCGGTGTTGAGATTGCGACTGAAGAGGCCCACGGCGGCCGCGGCCAGTCCCTGCGCCATGCCGCTGCGGTAAGCGTGTCGCTCGACGGGGCCGGGCGGCGCGGGACAGGGGCGCTGCAGACGTGCACCGATACCGGGATCGTCCGCGTAGCGGGCGATCGCCGGCTCCTGGCGTTCCCAGGCGCGGGAGCCGGCCAGCGCCTCCCCGAGCTGGTAGAGGTGCCGGACCGTCTCGACGGCCAACGATGTTGGGGCCTCCGTCACGGTGTAGACCGCCGCGGCGGCGATCGCGATCGCGGTATCGGCGGCGCTGCGGCCAAGACGTTGTTCGACGACTTCCCGCAGCCGCGGCTGATAATCCACGAGCGTGACCACGGCCGCGAGACCGGCCGGCAACGCCGGCCACATCAACGCGCGGCCGGCCACCGCGGTACACAGACCGACGCCGTTCGCGGTCGCGGCGATGACCTTGCCCGCCAACACGATGCCGTCGGCGGGCAGCTCGGTGGGCAGGCTGTCGGCGTCGGCGCCGACCTCGCCCTCGACCTCCGCGACCAATCCGCACAGCCGCTCCATCGTCGGCCCACGGTCGGAGACGGTGACGATCACCCGGGACAGGGCGTGGTTCAAGCCGACGCTGCTCACCCCGTCCTCGGCGCGGATGGCATCGAGCACCGCTCTACCGAGCGCCTTGCCGTTGTCACCGTCCAGGCCGCGAAGTTCGATCCAGCATCGGTCGCCGTTGCGCCAACACCGCCGGCTAGGCCGGCCCCCGGCGAGCTCTTTGACGGCGACTCCCAGCGCAGTCACGGCTTCGGGCGACGGCAGGGCGCCGGCAAGGGTCCGTGCGGATTCGGCCGCCAACCCGATCGGCGCGGTGACGACCGTCGTGGCGCTTTCGACCAACCTTCCGAGAAGGCTCACTTCTTGGTCGTGCGACGCCCCGCCGTCGCCTTCTTGGCCGGGCGCGACCGACGAGTGTTGGACTTGGTGGCCCTGCGGGTGGTGCTCGTCTTCGAAGCAGCCGAGGTTTTACGCGTGCCATCTGTCGCGGACGGAACTGAGCGCAGAACCGGTTCGGCGTCGCCGGAACCGCCGGCGCGTTGCGAAAGCTGATGTAGCACAAGTGCGGTACCGCCGACTGTCAGCAGTACCGGCCACTCGACGAGCCCGACGGCGCCAATGGCCCCGATGGTGAGTGCGGCCGCTGCCGACGACCGGCTGCCGTTGTCGAGGCCCGTCCGGACGCCGGACGCCGCGCCCTGCAGGGCGCCGACCGCGCCGCTGACGGCGGCACCGCCGATCGCTCCCGCCGCCGCAGTCGTCACATCAGCCGTCTTGGTCACTGCTCGGGTGGCCGCGGAAACGATGTTCATCGGAACTCCTCGCGCTTGTTAACCCTTAGTCAATTACCCGTAAGTAGGCGTTATACACCGCTTCGGTGAACACAGCAGGGCCGGAAAGGACGGGCCCGGTGCGTCAGGTGTGACGAGCGAGGAAGTCGACGACCGCGTCGGCGAACAGGTCGTTGCGGTCGCCGGCGACCATGTGCCCGGCTCCGCCGACGTCGACGAACTCGACCGCGGGGAACCGGGCGAGGAACTCGTCGGCGCGCTGCTGGGTGACGAGATCGCTCATCTGGCCCCGCACCAGCAGCATCGGAATGCCGTTGCGCAGAATCGTTTCAACCGCCGCGTGCATCCTGTCGACCTCGGTCACCTCGATCGGTGGCAGCGCCGCGGTGCCGTCGATGAACTTCGGATCCCAATGCCAATACCAGCGACCGTCGCGCTCGCGCAGGTTGGTGCGCAGCCCGTCGAGATCGGTTGGTCGGGGGCGGTGCGGGTTGTACTGCTGGATCATGTCGGCGACCTCGTCGAGTGACGCGAATCCGGAGGTCATCCGTTCGGCCATGAAGTCGTGGATGCGCGACGCGCCGGACTCGTTCATGTCCGGCACGATGTCGACGAGCACGATCGCGCGCACGGCGTCCGGTACCAGTTCGCCGGCGAGCAGCATCGCTGTGAATCCACCGAGCGAGGCACCGACGATGACGGGCCGATCGGGAAGTCGCCGAAGCACTTCGACGACGTCCTCGGCGAAGGTGGTGACGCGGTAGTCACCGTCGGCCGACCAGTCCGACTCGCCGTGACCGCGGAAGTCGACAGTGACTGCTTGCCAACCGCGTTCGGCCACCGCGGCCGCCGCGCGACCCCAGGATCGTCTCGTCTGACCGCCGCCGTGCAGGAAGACGGCCGCCGGCGCATCGGGGTCGCCGAGACGGTCGGCGACGATCGTCACCCCGTCGGTGCCGACGACGCGCAACACGTCGGGAGACGGCTTCACAGCGCGGCGCCCGCGATGACGGTCCGGGTGATGGTCTCGGCTCGGCTCCGACGGAACGAGCGGCCCTCGCTGAGGATTCCGTAGACGATGCCGCCGACGATGGCGTCGGCCGCCGCTTGCGAGGTGACGGTGTCAAGGCCGTCGGCCGACAGCCGCGCATTGACGCTCTCGTGCAGGGGTGCGCTGAATCCGACTTGCATGCGGGCCTTGATGTCCTCGTGCTCCATCGCCGCCACGGTGAGGATGCGCAGCATGGCGTTCCCCCGTTCGGTGGTGAGTGTCGCCGCCAGTCGGCTGGACCATCGAGTGAGGTCGGCGATGAGGTCGTCGGTGTGGTCGACGGGCCGCAGGATCTTGTCGGCGTCTTCGAGCAGGACGTCGGAGACCAGCGCCGGTCGGCTGGGCCACCAGCGGTAGATCGTCTGTTTCCCGACGCCCGCGCGCGCCGCGACGGCCTCGATGCTCAGACCGTCGAATCCGCGCTCGAGCAGGATCTCCTTCGTGGCGGTGACGATCGCCAGCCGCGACTTCTCGTTGCGCCGGCGGGGAGCGCTCACTGGGGTGGTCATTGCTTACTCCGCATCTGACGGCTTTACAGATGGTGACAGCAACGCCTAATCTTGGCAAGACGAGACGGTCCGTCTCGCTACTGTCGGAAAGAGCGAGAAGTGGATGAAGAAGCTCGTGATCGGCGCCAGCGAATTCCTGGGATCCGAGCGACCAGTTCGACGCGGGATATCGACGGACTACCCATCGAGATTCACCACGGCGACATCTTCGACCTCGAGAGCGTGCATGAGGCGAAAACGCGTCGCACGAGTAGGGCGGCCCGATGACCCTGGCGCTCACCCCTGAACAACGCGAACTCAGCGCCTCGGTCGGCCAGTTCGCCGCACGCCGGGCTCCGATAACCGCCACGCGCGAGGCCTTGGATCTGCTGGCGAAAGGCCACCTTCCGCCGTGGTGGGAGGAATTCTGTGCCAGCGGTTTTCACGCCGTGCACCTGCCGGAGCACTACGGAGGTCAGGGCGGCGAGCTACTGGACGCGGCTTGTGTGCTCGAGGCGGCGGGCAAGGCGGCGCTGCCCGGCCCGCTGTTGCCCACGGTGACGACGGGCGCGGTCGTGTCGCTCGCCGAACGGTCGCCGTCGGCAGAAGCGCTTCTGAGGCGGTTGGCCGGGGGCGTAGCGGCTGTGGTCGTACTGCCGCGGGACTCGCAGTTCACCGCCGGCCGCGACGGCGATCGGTGGCTGGTCTCCGGCAGCTCGGGCTTGGTGTCCGGTTTATGCGCGGCTGCAACTGCTTTGGTGTGTGCTGTCACCGATGACGGGAACACCATCTGGGCCGCCGTCGATACAGCACACTCGGCCGTCGTCGTCGAATCAGTCGCTGGTACCGATCTGTTGACCGACCTCGGCGCGATGCGCCTCACCGGATATCCGGTCGAGCAGGCCGAAGTTCTGCACGGCATCGACGCCGAGCGGGCCGAATACCTCGCCACCGCACTGACCGCGAGCATGGCCGCGGGAATTGCACAGTGGTGCGTGGAAGCCGCGACCGCGCACCTGCACACCCGCGAGCAGTTCGGCAAGCTCATCGGAACATTCCAGGCGCTCCAGCACAACGCGGCGATGCTGTTGGTCAACAGCGAGTTGGCCAGCGCCGCAACGTGGGACGCCGTTCGGGCGGCAGGTGAACCGCCCGACCAGCATCGGGTGGCCGCGGCCGGCGCAGCACTGATGGCGGTTGCGCCGTGCCCGGACCTCGCGCTCGACACGCTGACCATGTTCGGCGCGATCGGTTTCACGTGGGAGCATGACCTACACCTGTACTGGCGACGTGCCACCAGCCTGGCCGCGTCGATCGGGCCGAGAAGCCGCTGGGCCCGGCGACTCGGCGAGGTGACCACCACGCAGCAGCGCGACTTCTCGGTCGACCTGGGCGATGCCGAATCGGAGTTCCGCGCCCGCGTCGCCGCGACGCTGGACGCGGCCGCCGCCTTGCGCAATGACAGGCCGGGACGCCAGGGCGACTACGAGCACTTCGCCGCCGGACCGCAGCGGACGGCGATCGCCGAGGCGGGGCTGATCGCACCGCACTGGCCGCCGCCGTGGGGCATCGACGCCAGCCCGCTTCAGCAGCTGATCATCGACGAGGAATTCGGCAAGCGTCCCGCCGTGGTGCGCCCGTCCCTGGGCATCGCCGAGTGGATCCTGCCGTCACTGATCAAGGCCGGGTCAAAAGCTCTGCAGGAGCGGCTCATTCCGGCAACACAGCGCGGGGAACTCGCATGGTGCCAGCTGTTCAGCGAGCCTGGAGCTGGTTCGGACCTCGCCGCGCTGTCGACGCGGGCGACCAAGGTCGACGGCGGGTGGCGGGTCAGCGGACACAAGATCTGGACGTCGTCAGCGCATCGGGCGGACTTCGGAGCGCTGTTGGCCCGAACAGATCCGGCCGCCGCCAAGCACCGCGGTATCGGCTACTTCATCGTGGACATGCGGTCGGAGGGTATCGAGGTCCAGCCGATCAAGCAGGCCGGCGGCGAGCAGGAGTTCAACGAGGTCTTTCTCGACGACGTGTTCGTGCCCGACGAGATGTTGCTCGGTGAACCCACCGGAGGATGGGCGCTGGCCATCGCCACGATGGCCGAGGAGCGCTCGGCCATCAGTGGTTACGTCCAGTACGACCGGGCGGCACCGCTGCGTCGGCTCGCCGCAGAAGAGGAGCGCGACGACGTTGTGCGTGAACTCGGCGAGCTGGACGCGTACGCCAACGCGATCAAGGCGCTGGGCGTGCGGGAAACCATCCGGTTGCTCGAAGGGCAGGGCTCGGGGCCGGCCTCCAGTATCGCCAAGGTCGCGATGAACGTACTTCTGCGCCGGACATTTGCGGCCACGCTGGGGTCGACGGGCCGGCTCGCGATGGCCATCGACTCCGACGTTGTGCAGCCTTATCTACGCGTGCCGGCGGAGCTGATCGGCGGAGGCACCAAGGAAATTCAGCTGAACATCATCGCTCAGATGATTCTCGGTCTTCCGCGCAAGTAACTAATCGAAGGGCAGCACATGGGATTACGCGGCGAAGCAGCGATCGTCGGATTTGTCGAACTACCGCCCGAGCGGATGAATCAGGCTGCAGCAAGTGGTAGACCCGCGCCGTTCACCCTCGAGCAGTGGGCCGAACTCGGTGCCGCCGCACTGGCTGATGCCGGGCTGTCGGGTGAACTCGTCAATGGCATCGTCACCTCGCACCTGGCCGAGTCGGAGATCTTCGTGCCTTCGACCATCGCCGAATACCTCGGGGTGGGCGCCAACTTCGCGGAGCTCGTGGATCTCGGCGGGGCCAGCGCCGCAGCCATGGTGTGGCGGGCGGCCGCCGCCGTCGAACTCGGCATTTGTGACGTGGTGCTGTGTGCGCTGCCTGCCCGCTACATCACGCCGACGTCGGACAAGAAGCCGAAACCGTTGGTGGACGCCGTGTTCTTCGGGTCGTCGAGCAATCAGTACGGTTCCCCACAGGCCGAATTCGAGATCCCGTACGGCAACCTGGGCCAGAACGGTCCATACGGTCAGGTTGCCACCCGCTACGGCGCGGTGTACGGCTACGACGAGCGGGCGATGGCCAAGATCGTCGTGGACCAGCGGGTCAACGCCAACCACACCGACGGAGCGATCTGGAAAGACAAGCCGCTCACCGTTGATGACGTGCTCGCCAGCCCGGTGATCGCCGACCCGCTGCACATGCTCGAGATCGTCATGCCATGCGTCGGCGGCGCCGCGGTGGTGATCGCCAACGCCGACGTCGCCAAGCGGGCCCGCAACCGGCCGGTGTGGGTCAAAGGCTTCGGCGAGCACGTGCCGTTCAAGACGCCGACGTACGCCGCCGACCTGCTGCACACCCCGATCGTCGAAGCCGCTGAAACCGCCTTCGCGATGACCGAACTCACCCGCGACGACATGGACATGGTGTCGATCTACGACTGCTACACGATTACCGTGCTGCTGTCGCTGGAGGATGCCGGCTTCTGTGACAAGGGCAAGGGCATGCAGTTCGTCGCCGACCACGACTTGACGTTCCGCGGCGATTTCCCACTCAACACCGCGGGCGGCCAGCTCGGCTTCGGTCAGGCGGGATTGGCGGGTGGCATGCACCATGTCTGCGACGCCACCCGACAGATCATGGGCCGTGCCGTCGCCGCGCAAGTCACCGACTGCAACCGCGCGTTCGTGACGGGCAACGGTGGGATCCTGTCCGAGCAGACCGCGCTGATCCTCGAAGGAGACTGACAGCCATGACCACCTTCGAAAGACCGATGCCGGTCGAAACGCCGACCACTGCGCCGTTTTGGCACGCGCTGAGGCGACACCGCATCGTGATCCAGTACTCGCCGTCAGCGGACGCCTATGTCTTCTACCCGAGGGTGCGGGTCCCGCGCACGCTCTCCGACGATCTCGAGTGGCGCGAGATCTCGGGCATGGGCACGCTCTACACCTACACGGTGGCGCGCCGCCCGGTCGGGCCGCATTTCGTCGACGCGGTACCGCAACTGCTCGCGATCGTCGAATGGGATGAGGGACCACGCTTCTCGACCGAGCTCGTCAATGTCGACCCTGCGGACCTGAAGGTGGGCATGCGGGTACGGCCGGTGTTCTGCGACTACCCGGAACACGATGTCACGATGCTGCGCTACGAGCCTGCCGAGCCGCCGCGCTAATGCGTTCAGGGGAGAGCTGCGCCGAGTGTGCGGCGGCTCCTACGGTCGAGATTGCACTGAGGGTCGTGGGTGGTCGTCGCAGCCCTGAGTGCAATCTCGTCCATAGCATTGCCAGGCAATACGACGGCCGGTTGCGCCCGCTGTCGGATCAACTAGTTCGTCCGCCGCAGCGGCGCCAGCAGCGCATCCAACGCGTAGGCGAACACGGCGTCGTAGTCGGTCGGCGATTGCAGTGCCTCGACCAGCGCCCGGTCGGGCCATTCGTCGGTCCACAGCGATGGGTCCTCCTCGTCGTGCTTCTCGCCGCGCACGGCCGAGAACTGCATCACCGCAGACGATATGACGTGCACCTCCACCGAGCGCAGCACCAGCGCGGCGTCGGTTCCCGTGACGCCCACCTCGGCGAGCTGCGTCGCCAACGCCTGCTGAACCGGCAGGAACAATCGCGGCGTCTTGTCGCGCTCGTGTGCGATCGCAAGCAGGTGTTGCCGGTCGATGAGCACGCGCCGCTGAGCGTGCGCAAGCGAGGCGATGCGGTCGACGGCGGTGTCGCCCTCGGCCGGGAGATGCGCCATCTCGTCGACCAGCCGGTCCACCAGGCTGTCGAACAGCTTGTCCCGTCCTCCGACATGCCAGTAGATCGACGTCACCGCCACGCCGAGGGCGTCCGCCAAGCCACGCATCGAGAAGGCCTGCACGCCATCTGTTTCTAGCATCCGCGCCGCCGTGTCGAGGACCACCGCCGCGCTGATCGCTTCCTTACCGGTCGGGCGGGTCAACGGGTTCACCCCCGCTCATCCGGTCGGACTGCGGCAGGTCGAGGTAGCGCTCCAGGTTGCGGTGCATGTTGATCAAACGACGCTCCTCGCTGGACAGTGTCAGGTGGGTGAAGCCGGGCTGATGCAGACCCCGCTGGAGTCCGGCCAGCACCGAGATGTCCTGAGTGAGAACTAGTCCCGGGTGCGCCTCGGCCGCGGTCATGCGCACATCGACGGGCTTGGCGCGCGGGGCGCCCGGCGGCATCCGCGTCCACAACAGCATCACCAGCTCGCCGCGGTCGGGGTCGGGGCCCGGATGCGACGTCATCACCGTCAGATGGTCGGCGTTCATCAGCAGCGTCATGTTCGGGAACACGTTGTACTGGTGCAGACGCATCAACTGGTCGGTTGTGGCCCAGCTGAGATCGACGCCGCGTGAGGCGGCGAACGCGCGGGTTCGCGCGGCGATGACATCGGCCACCGACGCGCCGGGTTCGCGCTCATCGGGCAGCGGGGTGCCCTCTTCGACGCCCATCAGCGCTCCCTGGGTACTGACATAGGCGTCCCACACGTCCCTGTCGGTCAGCCGCTCGGTGAGATGTGGGCTCGGGACGCCGTAGAGCTGTTCCGATTTACCGGTGTGCCCCCAAATCGTCTGCGGCGCAAACACATCGTCCATGCACCGGTGCAGTTCCGGATGCAGGGTCTGGATGTGGTAGGTCTCGCTGTATCCGTCGGCGATCGTCTTCCAGTTCGCGTCGACCTCGATCGTCATGGTGGCGTAGCAACGAAAGTCGCCGAGCCCGCACCACTCGACGTCACCAGGTATCGCTTCCAGATAGTCGAGCAGTGGCATCGCATCGATATCGAGGTTGATGAAGACCAGCCGTTCCCACGTGTCGACGGCGGCGGGCACCAGCGGGAAGTCAGCCATGCGCAGCGCGCCGAAGCCTTTGCGGTTCGGCACCCGCCGCAGGGCACCGGCGAGATCCCAAGTCCACCCGTGGTATCCGCACCGCAGTTCGCGCAAGCCCGCACCGGAGCCCGAGCACACTGAGTTGCCGCGGTGGCGACACACGTTCTGGAAGGCGCGCAACGTTCCGTCGTCGCCGCGCACGACGAGCACCGAGTAGCGCCCGCACCGGTATTCGAAGTAGTCGCCGGGCTCGGCGACATGGTCGATGGTGCAGGCCAGCTGCCAGACCCGCGGCCACATCCGCTCGGCCTCGAGTTGCGCGAACGCCGGCGAGTAGTACCGCTCGGCGGGCACCAGGGTCGGCCGCGCCGGCGGCGTGCCGATCGCATCCTCGCGCCGAACGCTCTGCGTGTGCGTCACGAAATGTTCCCTCCAAGTCGGCGCTACTACTCTGTAACGGTGTTACAGTGCGAATCCTAACGGCCCGCACCCGCATTCGGAGGAGCAATCGTGTACGACCTCAAGATCACCGGAGGAACCGTCGTCGACGGTACGGGCGCGCCGCGGTTCGACGCCGACGTCGCCGTCAAGGACGGCAAGATCGTCGAGCTCCGTCGCCGCGGCCCGGGCGATCCGCCGCTGGACGGCCCGGCCGCCGAGACCATCGACGCGACCGGGAAGATCGTCGCTCCCGGCTTCGTCGACATCCACACGCACTACGACGGTCAGGTCAGTTGGGATAGCACGCTCGAGCCCTCCAGCGGCCACGGAGTGACCACCGTCGTCACCGGTAACTGCGGTGTCGGGTTCGCGCCGGTGCGGCCGGGCAAGGAAGATTGGCTGATCGGCTTGATGGAAGGCGTCGAGGACATTCCCGGCACCGCCCTCACCGAGGGCATCTCGTGGGGGTGGGAGAGCTATCCCGAATATCTCGACGTCGTCGGAAAGCAGGAATTCGCGATCGACGTCGGCAGTCAGATCGCGCACGGCGCGGTTCGGGCGTATGCAATGGGCGAGCGCGGCGCCCGAAACGAGCCCGCCACGCCCGACGACATCGCCGCCATGGCCCGTCTGGTGCAGGAAGGCATCGAGGCGGGCGCGCTGGGGTTCTCGACGTCGCGGACCCTGGGCCACCGCGCCATCGACGGCGAGCCGGTGCCGGGAACTTTCGCCGCCGAGGACGAACTGTTCGGACTCGGTCGCGCCATGGCCGCAGGCGGGCGGGCGGTCTTCGAGTTGGCGCCCCAAGGCGTCGCGGGTGAGGACATCATCGCGCCGAAGAAGGAATTGGAGTGGATGAAGCGCCTCGCCGCGGAGATCGACCGGCCGATCTCGTTCGGGATGATCCAGGTCGACGCGGCGCCCGATCTGTGGCGCGAACAATTGGACATCTCGGCCGAAGCGCATGCGGCGGGCAGCCAGCTGTACCCGCAGATCGCGGCGCGCCCATTCGGGATGCTGTTCGGATTCCCGGGCCATCACGCGTTCACCCACCGGCCGACCTTCCGCCGGCTGAAGGCCGAATGCAGTCGGGAAGAGTTGGCGCAGCGCCTGGCCGATCCGGCGGTCAAGTCCGCGATTCTGGCCGAAGAGGACTTGCCGCCCGACCCGAATGTGTTGTTCGACAACATGTTCGCGCTCGTGCAGTACTCACTCGGGCGCATCTATGCGTTGGGCGATCCACCGGACTACGAGCCGACAGTCGAACGCACCGTCGAGAACATCGCCAGTGACCGTGGCGAAGACCCGTTGTCGACGCTCTATGACCTGATGCTCGAGGACAACGCGACGGCCATGCTGATGCTGCCGTTCTACAACTACTTCTACGGTAACCACGACGCCATCCGGGAGATGTTGCTGCATCCGGCCGGCGTGGTCGGGTTGTCTGACGGCGGCGCGCACTGCGGCATGATCTGCGACGCGTCGTATCCGACGTTCTTGCTTACGCACTGGGCGCGTGATCGCCACCGCGGAGAGAAGCTGCCGCTGGAATACTTGGTGCGCAAGCAATCCCACGACACGGCTCAACTGTTCGGGCTCACCGATCGGGGCGTCATTCAAACCGGCAAGAAGGCCGACATCAACGTCATCGATATGGCGTCGCTGACCTTGCACCCGGCGAAAATGGCGTACGACCTGCCAGCCGGCGGCCAGCGCCTCGTTCAGGGCGCCAGCGGCTACAGCGCGACGATCGTCAGTGGCGTCGTGACCCGTCGTGACAGCGTGGACACGGGCGCGCGTCCCGGTCGGTTGGTGCGCGGCGCCCGCTGAGCAGGTCCCTGTGGCGCCTCTGCCGCGCGAGCAGCGAAAAGCGATGCAGCTGTACTGATCCCGGATTCGCCCATGTACGAGAGACGGCCCCCTCGTTGCCGAGGGGGCCGCCACTTTGAATGTACTCAGCTGCCGGAGCCGCCGCCCGAGCCGGAGCCCGAGCCCGAGCCGGAGCCGCTACCCGAGCCGCCGCCGGAGCCGGAGCTCGAGCCGCTACCCGTGCCCGGTCCGGTGCCTGAGCCGGCGCCGGAACCGTTGCCCGAGCCGCTGCCGGAGCCGCTGCCCGAGCCGCTGCCCGAGCCGGTGCTGGAGCCGTTGCCGGTGCTGGAGCCGTTGTCGGTGCCGGACCCGTTGCCCGAGCCAGTGCCGTTGCCCGAGCCGGTGCCGTTGCCCGAGCCGGTGCCGCTGCCCGAGTTGGAGGTGCTGTTCGAGCCCGTTCCGGTGCTGTTGTTCGAGCCCGTCCCGTTGCCCTCGCCCCTGCTCGTGCTGATGCCCGACGTGTTGCTGCCGGTTCCGGTGCTGGTATTGCTGCCCGTGCCCGTGCCCGTGCCCGTGCCCGTGCCCTCGCCTTCGCCGGCGTCCTCACCTTCGCCCGTGCCGGTGCTTTCGCTTTCGCCAGTGCCCTCGCCTTCGCCGGTGCTTTCGCTTTCGCCAGTGCCCTCGCCTTCGCCGGTGCTTTCGCTTTCGCCTTCGCCGGTGCCGGTTCCTTCACCGGAACCTTCGCCGGTGCCGGTTCCTTCACCGGAACCTTCGCCGGTGCCTTCATTGGAACCTTCGCCGGTGGCTTCGTTGCCGACGTTGATCGCAAAGGCGTCACCACCGCCGAAGCTGAACTCGGACGGGCCCCCTTGTACGCCGAAGGTCGACTCAGTCGGAGCAGGGGGCTTGATTGCCTCGGCAATCTGGTTGGGCAGCGTGACCGCAAGGTAGGAGATGAGACCACGGTCGAGCAGACCCTGCCACTCTGAGGGAGAGGTGGCCGGCGTGAATCCATTGACAAGCGCGTTGATCGCCAGCACCGGCAGGTTCACCAGGTTGGCGGCAGCGTCCTCAAAATTCCCCGCCTCCAACGCGGCCCGCGTTGCGTCAAGCAGCTCGGCTGACTGAAGGATCCCGCCGAGCACTGGTTCGAAAATGGCCTTGGTGAGCCCGAACTCGGACACGACGTTGAGCAGATCGTCCAGTTTCTCCGTGCCCGGGAGGGCATCCACGAACTGCCCGGGGATGGAAAAGATCGGAATCAGCGGTCGTATCCCGCCCAATACCCTGAGCACGAACCAGCCGTTGATCTCGGAGAACGCTTCAACGAACTGTCCCTGCGACAGGTACGTGAGTGACTCGGTCACCACGCCCGGGAACTGCTCAGCCGCCGTCGCCAGTCCGTTGACGGTGTCCGACAGGGCCTTACTGATCACCGGCCCGAAGTTCGAGTTGAAATTGACGAACTGTTCCAGCAGAGGACCCGGGTTGAGAGTGTTCTGAATCAGGACGTTCGCGACTTCGTGGAAGATATAGCCGGTGCTCAGCGCCTCCGCAAGGTTGCCGGCCGCGTCCGTGGAGCCTTCGGTCAGGGCCCCCAAGCTTGCGAACGTGTTGGCGATGGTCTGCTGCCACACGACGAGCGGATTGGTGGCCGCCGTGAGCTGGACCGCCGCCTGTGCCACGCGCTCCTGGATGTCCTGAATATTGGGCGTCGGTGGTGCTACGGGGCTGACCGCGATCACGCCGGCACTTGCCATCGCGACGCCAGCAACCAACAACTTGGAGCTGCGGCGAGTCGACGGTGAGTAACTAGGCGAGAGATCGTAAACCGGCGAGTCGGCATGAACTGCGAGTTGCACGTTGTCTCCTGTTGTGCCTGTGAATTTGCCAGATGGCTGCTGAAGATTAGCTGAGGCTAACCTTAGGCGCAAGTGGTTCGCTGAACTAATCAGGACGTAGCTTGGGGGTCGACCCGACGACCGCGCGGGGGGCTAGAGGCATTGATGTCGCTGCTGAACCACGGTAATTGCCAAATCACGAAGCGACCGAGCGGAAATTTACACCAGAGTCACTCGTCGTAGGTAGCTACGTTCTCCCGCGGGGGCGTGACCTTCGCCACGTCAAGGCTCACGCTCTGCTGCCAGTGAGTAATCAAGTTGCTGCGGTGCTGTTCGACATCTCGGTGCGGGGTTACCAACCCAGGGGAAGGACTTAGCCTTACGCCCAACCGCCCCACTCAGGCACCCGAGGTAAGCAAAGTGATCGGTGACGCTCTATGATCTTCCGCCCCGTCCGGCTGCACGCTGTAGCCGACCGACGACAGGTGCCGAGACGTGGCGCCGTCAGAGGTGAGCCGCAATGGTCAGGGTCACGGCAGTACGGTGCGCATCAACATCACGTTGTAAGCCGACCACAACGACAGGTTGTAATACAGTTCCTTGCCGGTCGACCACGGATGCAGGAACGGCGCGTAGATGCCGCCGGGGATCTCCGCGGAGCGCACCAGCAACTGCTCGGGCCCCCACGGTCCCTGCGGGGCGGGCGCCGTCCGCGCGACGACATCGTTGGCGCCGTTGCAGTACACCACCAGGTACTGCTTGAGATAGTTGTTGAATTGGACGGACATTTCTCCAACCGGACCGGGGATCACCGAGGTGGCCGCTCCGGGATCCCTTGGCACCCAAGCGTTCTGCTCGGCGTTCCAGTACTCGTATCGATTGGGGTCGGGTACCGCCCCCTGCGGAACACGCGACACGTACGCGGCACCGCCGCGACCCGCTGGTGTCCCGAACATGTAGAGGTAGGGGTCGTTCGGACCGGGCCGAAGAAACGCGGCCTGTTGGAAGTTCTCGTTGCCGCGGACATAGGCCGCCCCTTCGACGCCGCCCTCGCGAGGTGTGCGCACGCTGCCGGGGTAGACACCCCAACGCTCGCCGTTGTCTGGAGAGACTGCGATCGCCGAGAAGTTCGTTGTCCACCGCCCGTCGCTGTCCCAGCTCTTGATGGACATGAAATTCACGTACTGCTTGCCGCCGACGGCGATGCCCGCGGTCGGGATGATGCCCTTCTCGCTGTCCGCCCACTTGGTGCTGTTGATGATCTGCTTGGAGAGACCCGGCGCCCACAGCGGGGAACCGGAGTATCGGTTGGCGAGCACGCCGTCGGGTATTGCGATCGTCTTGGCGAGTGCGCCGTCCTGGGTACGGAACAGTGTGTTGTACCGCCACTGCTGACCGCGCACGCTGCAGTAGCCGTAGGTGTCGCCGAAGGCCATCAGCACCTGGCGATTGCCGGGATCGCCGTTGTCCCACATGATCCCGAGGTCGGTGCCGGTGATCGCGAACCGCCCGACGGTGTTGTTCGGGCTCTCCGGCCCGGTCACCCAGCCGACGAGCGTCGTGCCCGGCGGAGCAGGTGGTGGGGGCGGCGTCGGGGCTGCGGCGGCCGGAACCTGTTGAGCCGCAGGTTGGTCGGCGGTCGGCGGGGGCGGGCTCGGCCGCACGTCTGCCTGCTGCTGCACGGTCGCGGAACGGGGCGACAGCGAGTTGAGGATCTCTGCGGGCAGCCGCCCGAGGCGAGGCGAGGGCGCCTCCTCGTTGGTGCCGCGCGGCCGGTGGCCGACCGGTGGCCCGCCCGGCAGCGCTGGCGTTGCCTCGGCGTTCGGTGCGGCGGGTGGTTGGGCGGCCGCCGCGGCACCGGTGCAGGGTTCGGCCGTCGCCGGCGCGGCCACGCCCACCACGAAGCTCAACCCGATCACGGCTGCCGATGCCACCGACATGGAAGTGATTCGCGGACGCGGCGACATGTCACACCTTTCTGAAGGCGGACGTCAGGCAGACGTCTGCGATGGGCGGATGTGACGTTAGTGAACAAAGTGACTCTTGTGATCTTCGTGCACGGATGGGTATCCATCCGTGACCGTGTCGCAACCAAGGGCTTCGGCACAGCTGCGCGCGGTGTGCTTACCGGTCTCGCCGGGTACCAACAGCGGCATGACCACCGCGGCGAAGGCGCACACCAGCGATTCCGACGAGTCGACCGGAGGCAGGCTCAAACGGCGCATCACCGGCCCGCTGCTGTTTCTGTTCATCCTCGGCGACGTGCTCGGTGCCGGCATCTACGCGCTGATGGGGGTGTTGGCCGGGGACGTCGGAGGGGTGTTGTGGGCGCCGCTGCTCGTGGCACTGTTGCTCGCGCTGCTCACGGCCGGCTCCTACGCCGAACTCGTGACCAAGTATCCGAAGGCTGGTGGCGCAGCGGTGTTCGCAGAGCGCGCGTTCGGCCGACCCGCGCTGTCGTTCCTGGTGGGGTTCTGCATGCTCGCCGCCGGTGTGACCAGCGCGGCCGGCTTGGCGCTGGCCTTCGCCGGTGACTACCTCGCGACGTTCGTCGACATCCCGGCCGTGCCTGCCGTGATCGCGTTTCTTGCGCTGATCGCCTGCCTCAACGCCCGGGGCATCAGCGAGTCGGTCAAGAGCAACGTGGTCATGACGGTTATCGAATTGACCGGTCTGCTGATCGTCATCATCGCGGTCTCGGTCATGGTCGGCGCCGGCCGCGGTGACGTCGGCAGGGTCAGCCAGTTCCCCGACGGCGCGACGCCGGCGCTGGCGATCCTCGGCGCGGCGATCGTCGCGTACTACTCGTTCGTCGGCTTCGAGACCTCGGCCAACGTCGCCGAGGAGATCCGCAACCCGAGCAAGGTGTACCCCGCCGCCCTGTTCAGCGCGCTCGTCACCGCCGGTGTCCTCTACGCACTGGTCGGGCTGGCGAGCGCGACGGCGTTGCCCGCCAATGAGCTGTCGAAGTCCTCGGGACCGTTGCTCGAAGTGGTGCAGGCGGCAGGTGTGGGCGTGCCCGACTGGTTCTTCAGCGCGGTCGCGCTGGTCGCGGTGGCCAACGGCGCGCTGCTCACGATGATCATGGCCAGCAGGCTCACCTACGGCATGGCAGAGCACGGCCTGCTGCCCAGCGTTCTCGCCCGCGTGCTGCCGCGCCGGCGCACCCCGTGGACGGCGATCGTGGCGACGACCGCGGTCGCCATGTTGCTCAGCCTGATCGGCGATCTGTCCACGCTCGCCGAGACAGTGGTTCTGCTGTTGTTGGTCGTGTTCATCTCGACGAACGTGGCGGTGCTGGTGCTGCGCCGAGACCGCATCGAACATCCGCACTTCCAGGTGTGGACGGCGGTGCCGGTGCTCGGCGTGGCGTCGTGCGTGCTGCTGCTGACCCAACAGACCGCGAAGGTGTGGCTCTACGGCGCGATCCTGGTGGCGGTGGGCGCGGTTCTTCATCTGGCGGCCCGCGGGGCGATGCGACGCTGACGACAAGGAAGAACTGCGTTCGCGCGCATTGGGTTACACCGGTGCATTACGTTCGCGGTCAACAGCTGATGCAGGGGGTGGACAAGGTGGTCATCCGGACGACGGCCGTCCTGACAGTTCTGGTCTGTCTTTTGGGCTACGGCGGTGGACGGGCGTCAGCGTTCCCCGGGGGCGACGCCGCTGGCGCGCTGATGATCGGCGGAGTGAACCGCACGTATCAGGTGCACGCCCCGCCCGGCCTCGATCGTCCGGCCGGGCTCGTGCTCAACTTGCACGGCGCCGGGATGACCGGACCCGCGCAGGCCGCGGCGACCAACTACAACGCGATCGCCGATCAGTACGGCTTCGTCGTGGCCTATCCCGACGGCGTCGATCTCAGCTGGGCCGATGGGCGCGGCGCCTCCATTCCCGACCGACAAGGCGTCGACGACGTGGGTTTCCTTGTCGCACTTGTAGATCGACTCCGTCAGGAGTATGGCGTCGCCCCCGGCCGCGTGTTCGCCACCGGGACGTCGGCGGGCGCCTTCATGGCGTCGCGGCTGGCGTGCGAACGCGCCGACGTCTTCGCCGCCGTGGCACCCGTCGCGGGCACGTTGGCGGCGGGACTCCCGTGTGCGCCGTCGCAACCGGTTTCAGTGCTGGCGGTGCACGGAACGGCGGACCCGGTCGTACCGTTCGGCGGTGGACCGATGGTCGGCCGCGGGGGACCCAGCGAGATCGTGGCGGCGCCGGCGATGGCGCAGCGGTGGCGCGAGGTGAACGGTTGCCCACCGCCGGTCGACGAAGTACAGGGAAGCGTGCACCGGTTCACGGCCGCCGGCTGCGCGGGTGGAACCGAGGTGGTGTTCGTGCAGATCGACGGAGGTGCTCACGTCTGGCCGGGCGGTCCATTCGCCCCGTTCGACGCGTCGCAGTCCACCGGCCAGTTCTTCGCAAGTCACGGCCGGTGATTCTCGGCCGCCCCGGGCCCAGCCTCAGCAGGTCAACAGCAGACACCCGGCGATCGGTCCGCCGCCGGCCGCGGCGACGGCCACCTCTGGGCGACGCGCGAGTTGCCGGTCACCGGCCTGCCCGCGAAGCTGCAGACACGCCTCGTGCAGCAGCCAGTAACCGTGCATGCGGCCTGCTGACAGTTGACCTCCGTAGGTGTTGAGGGGCAGTGCCCCGTCGAGCGCGATCCGGGACGCCCCTTCGACGAACGGGCCCGCCTCGCCCTCCCCGCACAGCCGCAGCGCCTCCAGCCAGGCGAATGTGAGAAAAGTGAATCCGTCGTAGAGTTCGGCCACGTCGACGTCGGATGGAGCCAAGTCGGTGCGCGACCACATGTCGTCCGCGGCTTCGGTGGACGCCATCTTCGGAAAGTCGTCGCGGTGAAACCATCCACCTGAACCATAGGCTCCGCCAACGGCTTGCACGCCCACTGCAGGGTTTGGGCAGTCCGGCGCGAAGTCGGCATGGGAGATCACGAACGCGATCGATCCGTCGACCGGCACGTCGCAGTCGAACAACCCGAACGGTGTGGACACCGACCGCGACGCCAGATACTCGTCCATCGTCATCGGATCTCGGTAAACGGCAAGCGGATTGAGCCCGGCATTGCGCCTGCTGTTGATCGCCAACCAACCCAGCTGTTCCTTCGTCGTCCCGTACAGCTCCATGTGCCGCCTGCAGTGCAGTGCCAGCCAGTTCGCCGCCGAGTAGGCGTGCGCGGCGAGCAGCTCATCGATGTCGTCGAACGGTCCGAGCCTTCGCCGTGCTCCGGCCTTGCGTGGCTCGATGGGCGGGTTGGCCAGCGGGTTGGGCTCGGAAGTTGGCGAGGGTTGTGTCATCGTCCCGCCGAGCATCTGCACGGTCCGGTAGACCAGAACATGCCGGGCGCGCCGTTCGGATACTGCCAACATCGCCGACATCACCGGCGTGAGCACACCACCGGTGGGAAACCCATATCCTTGATCGGTGGCCCGATTGCCAAGCGCCGCAACGACGTCGGCCACCGGTGTGTCGCCGAATGTGACGACTCCGTCGATATCGTCGGCGGTCAGGCCGGCATCGGTGATCGCGGCCCGAACCGCCTCCATCGTAAGATCCAGTCCGGGGATTCCGGTGCGCCTTCCGATGCGGGAGATACCGAGGCCGCTGAAGATCGCGTCTTTCTCGAAGGTGCTCAACCCGCCACCGTCCCGTCGTCGCGCTTCGACTTCCGCGACGCGGAAATCTGTCTGTGACATCAATCAGTGCAGACTGTACTTTTCAACCATGCCTGATGAGGCGCGTCCCGGCGGGCAACTGCTGATCACTCGATGCGAGACCTGCGAGCGATGGGTGTCGCCGCCGGCCTCGGACTGCCCCGACTGCGGGGCAGAGGTCGTCGCGCGTCCGGTGTCGGGCTGCGGCACGGTGTTCACCTATACCGTCAACCACCAGCCATTCAATCCCGCCATCCCCGTGCCCTATGTCATCGCGATCGTGGAACTCGACGAGCAGCCTGATCTGCGCATCGCGACGAACATCGTGGACTGCCAACCGGATTCGATCCGCGTCGGCCTTCCGGTCGAGGTGCGGTTCGAAAACCGCCTTGATGGCGAAGGTTTCGCTCCCGTGTTCGCTCCGCGGGAGTGAGTTGGCTGTGCCGGCGGCTTACGCGCCCCGCTTGAGGTGAGGCACCGCCGCGGTCTCACCAACCTGCTCGCGAAGTCGGCGAAGCGCCTGCGCGAGCAGTCGCGAGACGTGCATTTGTGAGTAACCCATTCGTTCGGCGATCTGGGTCTGCGTCATGCTCTCGAAGAACCGCAGGACCAACACCTGCTTCTCGCGCTCGGGTAACGCGGCGATCAGCGGCCGTACGGTCTCGAGGTCGACCACCTTGTCGATGTTGGGATCGATGTCGCCCAGGGTGTCACCGACCGAGCGGTACTCATCGTCGGCCGAGGTCTGAATGTCGGTCGACAAGGTCGAGTAGTTGCTGCTGGCGATCGTCGCTTCCATCACCGCTTCGCGTTCGATACCGAGATGCCCGGCGACTTCCGACGGGGTCGGCGCGCGCCCGATCTGCTGTGACAGCTCGGCTCGCACCTTGACCAGTTGCCCCTGCAGATCCTTGAGCCGCCGCGGCACCTTCACCGCCCAGCCGTAGTCACGGAAGTGGCGACGCACCTCGCCCATGATGGTCGGGATCGCGAATGACAGGAAATCGGCGCCGTTCTCGGGATCGAAACGGTTGACTGCATTCACCAACCCGACGCGCGCCGCCTGCACCAAGTCGTCGATCGGCTCGCCGCGGTTGCGGTATCGGCGTGCGACGTGGTCGGCAAGGGGCAGAGTCCGTTCGACAATCGCCTCTCGTTGACGCCGGTAGGCGACGGATTCCTGGTCGAGCGCCTTGAGGCGGCGAAACATGCCCGTCACGTCCGCGTATTCGGATCTCGGCTCTGACACCACACAGGCTCCTTACTTGCGGCCCTGCCTTACCGGTCACTGGGCTCGGATCTGAACCTGCGGTTGAAGCGGTTTACCCGTTCGGGCGGCGTGCCGAAACATCGCCGACGGGCCCTCGGCGGGTCCGCGCGCCGTCAAGCTGCGGGTCTCACCGCTTGCTCGGCGCCGTGACAGGCATCGCGTGCCGGCCGTACGGACGCTGTTGACGTCCCAGCCGAACGGGCGCGCTGACCAGCGGGCTGTCCCAGATCGCACCCGTAAACACCGCGGCACCCAGGGCCGTCAGCCCAGCCATCGCGATCAACGTGTCGGCATCCATGGCCTCAGGCATACCCACCGGCAGCCGATTAGCAACGCCGATCGCCGAATCGTGCTCCCGGCCATCACCGGCACCGGTACGGAAGCTACGCGCCGCGCCTCGCACCGCCGGCGGCCGTAGCCTGCTGCTTTTCGCTCTCCAGCGCGGTGCCCTCGATGTCCACGTCCGGCACGTACTTCTCGAACCACCGGGAGTGGGACCACATCCTGCGGCCCACGATGCTCATGATCGCCGGGATCAGGGTGAGCCGGACGACGAAGGCATCGAGAAATACGCCGACGGCCAAGGTCAGCCCTACGGACTTGATGATCGGATCGCCGCCGGCAAGGAACGCGATGAACACGCCGAACATGATCAAGGCGGCCGCGGTGACCACCCGCGCCGAAAGGCCGACTCCGTTGCGCACCGCATCGAGCGCGTCGTCGGTTCGGCTGAGCTCCTCTTTCATTCGGGAAACCACGAACACCTGATAGTCGCTGGACAGTCCAAAGATGATCGCCAACACGATGATCGGAAGGAAGCTGATCGTTTCGCCGGGCGTGATGCCCAAAAGGTCTGCACCCCAACCCCATTGAAACACCGCGACCTGAACGCCCAAAGCGGCGAACACCGAGAGCAGGAATCCCACAATCGATGTGATCGGCACTAGGGCGGCCCGGAAGGCGACCGTCAGCAACACGAACGCCAATCCGACGACAACCAGGAGGAACATCGGCAGAGCGGCGGCCAACTTGTCGGAGGTGTCGATGTTTGACGCCGTCGTGCCACCGACGAGAATCGTTGCGCCGGTTTCGCCTTCGATCGCCGATCGGTCAGCCCGGATGCGCTTGACCAAGTCGGCGGTGGCGGGGTGGTTGGGGCCCGTCGTCGGGATGACCTGGATGATGGCGGTGCCATTCTGGCTCACTCCCGGGGCCGCTTGGACCACGCCTTCTTCGCGGCGCAGATTAGCGGCGATGGTGTCGACCGCGCGGGGATCACGCGCCGAAGAAAGGTCGGCGACGACCAAGAGCGGGCCGTTGAATCCGGGTCCCAGGTGCTGCGCGGTCAGGTCGTAGGCCCTGCGCGAGGTGTTCGACTCGGGTTGCGCGGACCCGCTGGGCAGACCGAGGTGCATACCGAGGGTGGGCAGGCCGATGAGGATCAGCGCCGCAGTGCCGACCACCAGCAGCGGCTTGCGGAACGCGACGACGAACCGGCCCCAGCGGGCGCCCATGGTGCGGTGCGGGGTGAAGGCCGCGACCTGTGCGACCTCCTTGGCACGGCCGGGTTGTAGCGGCGTCTTGATGAAGCTGGCGATCCGCCTGCCCGCGAAGCCCAGCAGCGCCGGCAGCAGCGTGATCGCGATCAGCAGGGCGATCAGTACCGAGGCGGCGGCAGCTAGGCCCATGTAGGTGAGGAACGGGATGCCGACGATCGACAGCCCGCACAGCGCGATGATCACCGTGAGCGCTGCGAACACCACGGCACCGCCTGCCGTGCCGACCGCCAGCGCAACCGATTCCTCCATCGGCTTGAGCAGCAGCAGGTTGTTGCGATAGCGGTTCAAGATGAACAGCGCATAGTCGATACCGCAGGACAAGCCCAGCATCAATGCGAGTGAGAAAGCGGCGGTTGGCATTTCGACCAGTGCCGCGGCAGCGAATATGCCGACCGCTCCGATCCCCACTCCGACGCACGCGGTGATGATCGGAAGTCCGGCGGTGACGACTGCACCGAAGGTGACCAGAAGGATGAAGAAGGCGACGACGATTCCGATGATCTCCGGTAGCTCGGAGATCTCGACCTTGTAGCCCGGGTACACGCTGCCCGAGTACTCGACCTGCACGCCCGCGGATTGCGCGGGCTCCATGGCCGCTTGCACGGCGCTGAGCGCGGCGTCGTCGACCTCTCCCGGCGGCGCCTTCCACTGCAGCGTGCCCAACCCGACGTTCGCGTCGGGAGACATCAGGTGCGTCTGGGCGGGGCCCGCCGCGACCGCGACGTCGGGGATCGCCTGCAAGTTCTGCAGGGAGCGATCGATGGCGCCGGCGATCGCCGGGTCGGTCAGCCTGCCGTCGCCCGGTGTCGCGAACGTGATCTGGGTCTGGGCTCCGCTGAACGCGGGCAGCTTCTGCTGAAGTTGTTCCACTGCCCGCTGAGACTCGGTGCCCGGAATGCTGAAGTCGTCACTGGGCTCGCCGCGCAGGCCGAGCCCCGCCGCGACACCGACGAGTACCGCGAGCCACACGCCCAGCACCAGCCACCGCCGACGGAAACTGAAGGCGCCAATCGCATACAAGTACTTCGACATCCAGTCTCCATTGCTGGTCGGTGCAAAAATCGGAGGACGTATTCCCCCTCCGGTCCCGGTTATGCACACGACCGGCGAACTATGACGTGCAGCCCTCATCGTCTCGTCAGCGGAGATGCTTGCGGGGGCGGTGACGTCACGTTCGCGCGATGTTCTCGACGATGATTTCGCAGGCGGTCTCGTAGAACGCGCTGATGAGCGTCGAAAAAGACAACTCGAAGGGGTAGATCATGTGCACGTCGAGCGGATCGAGGTGCCAGTCGGGAAGCACCGGCACGATGCTGCCGTCGCGCAACTCGTTGGTGCAGATGATCTGGGTGGGCATCGCACCGACGCCGAGCCCCTGCAAGATGTACTGCTTGCACACTTGAAAGTTGTTTGCACGCGCGCGGACTGGTGGTGTCAGTTCGCATCGACCACGGTGTCCGGTGACCGCAAGTCGGCGGGGTCCGCCGAATCCGAAGTCGATGAACGGAAGAGTGTTCAACTGCGCCGGATCGGTGACAGGTGCGGACAGTGCCGCGACGAATTGCGGTGACGCGCAGAGGAACAGCTCGAGGCTGAACACCTTGCGGGCGATCAGCGTGGAGTCCTGCAGCGGGCCGGTGCCGAACACCACGTCGAACCCGTCCCGGATCGGGTCGACCATGCTGTCGACCAACCGGATATCCAACCGCGAGTTCGGATAGTGCTGCAGAAACGCCGCACCGACCCGCGACGCGTAATCGATGCCGACGAAGATCGGGATCGCCACCCGCAGCTCCCCGCGGGGTTCCTGTCGGCTGCCCTCCACAAGCGCGCGGACACCGTTGGCTTCGGCCAGGATGTTGACCGCGTGGCCGTACACCTTCTCGCCGAGATCGGTGACGGTGAGCTGATGGGTGTTCTTGCGCAGCAGCTTGATGCCGAGGTCGGACTCCAACTTGGCCAGCTTGCGGCTCACCGTCGACTTCGGCATGCCGAGCAGTGCCGCGGCCTTCGACAGGCTTCGGTTCTCCACGACCTTGCCGAAGATCAGCAGGGCATCCACGTCGAACGGCAGGTTCTGCTCCACTGCGTTCACGCATCCTCTCGATCGCCCGTGTTCCAAATATGCAACAGGGTGTTGCGTGAACGGGTCTGTTTTGGCCATTCCGGCGGCGGTACCTTCGGCCTACCGTCCACAGCCCGACGGAGGAGAGCCGGTGAGCCACGACAGCCTGGTGACGAAGCCCGCGAGCGGACACTGGACCGACGCCTACCCCGAACTCGGTCGCGGCCCGGTGTCGCTCGAGGACTGCGTTTCGGCGGACTTCTACGAAAAGGAACGTGAACACGTCTTTCGCAAGACGTGGCTCTACGTCGGGCGGGTGGAGCGGGTGCCCAAGTCCGGCAGCTACTTCACCCGCGAGCTGATGTTCCTGAACACTTCGGTGATCGTCGTGCGCGGCAAGGATGACGTGATCAGGGCGTTCCACAACATCTGTCCGCACCGGGGAAATAAGATGTTGTGGGAGGACGACCCCTTCGAGGAGGTCGAGGGCCGCGCGCCGCTGCTGTACTGCCGCTTCCACGGCTGGCGCTACAAGTTGGACGGCTCGCTACACTCGGCGACCCGCAAGGACCTGCTGCTCGACTTCGACGCCGACAGTTGCCGTGTGCCCGCCATCCAGTGCGAGGTTTGGGAGGGCTTCATCTTCATCAACCTCAACCCAGACAACACCGAACCGCTTCGCTCGTTCCTCGGTGAGTTGGCGCACGGAATCGAGGGGTATCCGTTCGCCGGACCTCACCAGGTCTACAAATTCAAGGTCGAATTGCAGTGCAACTGGAAGATTTTCGTCGACGGCTTCGCTGAGAGCTACCACGGCCCGTATCTGCACGCGTCTTCGTTCGGTGCGCTCACCGCGGAGGCCAGAGAGGCGTTCGACCAACCCAATCCGTTCACCGACGCCTTGGCGTACCGGCTCAAGGGTCCGCATCGGATGTTCTCGTTCTCCGGTGAGCCGTCGCGAAAGACGCCGTACTCCAAGCCGATCGAATGTCTGATGGAAGCCAGCGCGGCCGGCCCGTGGAACAAGCGCGCCGACCGCGGACCGCTTCCGGCCGGGCTGAACCCGACACGATCGGAGAAGTACGGATTCGATTCGTTCCAGTTCTTTCCGAACTTCGTGCTGATCTTCGGGGCGTCCGGCTTTACCGTCCACACGCACTGGCCGACTGGGCCGCACTCGCACATCTTCGAGACCGAGATGTACTACCAACCGCCGAAGACGCATAAGGAGCGGCTCGGCCAGGAGCTGACGGTCACGTTCCTCAACGACATCATCCTCGAAGACGCCAGCCCGTCCGAAGGCCTGCAGGCCATGTTGAACAGCGGCGTGCTCACCCACTTCACGATGAACGACGAGGAGATCCTGTTGCGCCATCTGCACAAGGTGGTCGCCGACTACGTGCAAACCGGCGTGGCCGAGGACATGGCGGCGAAGCGATGAATGCAGTTCTCCCACCGGAGTTCTCGCACCTCGAACACCTGGTGCCCGAGTGGGCAATCGAGGACGGCCACGAGCGCTATGTGAAGCGTGTCAACAGTTCCATGGAACAGATCCGCGCCTTCTATGACGAGATCTTTCCGTACGGCGAGGAAGCACTGGCCTACATCGACAAGTTCGACTACTCCGAGCCGCTGCCCGAGGACGTCGCGAACCTTCGCAACCTGCTTTATTCGCTGATCACCGTCTCGCTCGCGGTCGAGTTGTGGAACCAACCGCGAGTCAAGCATTCGGCCAACACCATCCTGACCAGAGTAAGCTGAGCCGCCGTGAGCCTGACCTCCGCACGACTGGACATCGTCGACGTGACGCCGAGGATCGGCAGCGAGATCAGAACCGACCTCGACACACTACTGAGCGGCCGCGAGGCCGAAAACATCCGCGCCACATTGGAACAACGCGGTGTGGTGTTCTTCCGGGGTCTACACATCGGCGACGTACAGCAGGTCGCGATCGCCAGAACGCTGGGCACCGTCGTCGGCAACGAGGGCGAGGACGGGATCTACAAGATCTCGCTCGACGAGAACGTCAATCAGCGCGCGAAATACCTCAAGGGCTCGTTGTTCTGGCACTTCGACGGATCACTGCAGCCCTATCCGAACCTGGCGACGCTGCTGCGGGCGGTGCAACTCTCGGACACCGGCGGCGAAACGGAGTTCTGCAACACCTACGCCGCCTACGACGATCTGCCGCAGTCCGACAAGGATCTCATCGCCGGCCTTCGCGTGGTCCACAGCGCCGAGCGGTCGCAGTACTACGTGACGCCCGAGATGAGCTACGAAGAGATCGCCTTCTGGCAGAAGTCTCCGACCAAGGCGTGTCCGATCGTGTGGACACATCAGTCCGGACGCAAGTCCCTTCTGCTCGGGGCGACCGCCGACTACGTGGTCGGGATGTCGGCCGAAGAGAGCCGGGCACTCCTTGCGCGGCTGCGTGATTGGGCGACACAACCACAGTATGTGTACCGGCACGAGTGGCAGGTCGGCGATCTGCTCATCTGGGACAACACCGGGACCATGCATCGTGCGCTGCCTTATGCCGTCGACAGCGGCCGCCTCATGCACCGGACGATCCTGGCGGGCGAAGAGCCGCTGGATTGAAACTCGGCATCGCGACACCCGTCGTCACCAATGTCGCCGGTGCGGCACTCACGTGGGAGAAGGACGCCACGGTCGCCGACATCGGCCGGGTGGCCGAAGCGGCGGACAGGCTCGGCTACCACCACCTGACCTGCAGCGAGCACATCGGCATTCCGGCGTCCGAGGCCGGGCGACGCGGCGCGCGGTACTGGGACCCGCTGGCCACGCTCGGCTACGTGGCGGCCCGAACCGAACGCATCCGGCTGGTCACCATGACGCTCGTGTTGGGGTACCACCATCCGCTGGCGATCGTAAAGCGTTACGGCACACTCGATCACGTCAGCGGCGGCCGCGTCACTCTCGGCGTGGGGGTCGGCTCGCTCAAGGAGGAGTTCGACCTTCTCGGTGCTGCGTTCGACGACCGCGGCCCGCGGGCCGACGATGCGCTCAAAGCGTTGCGGGCGGCTTTGTCGAGCAACGAGCCGTCCTACGAAGGTGAGTATTACTCGTTCGGCGGCCTCATCGTCGACCCGTGCGCGCTGCAGCCGCACATGCCGATCTGGGTCGGTGGCCGGACCAGACGCTCGCTGCGACGCGCACTCACGCTCGCCGACGGGTGGTGTCCATTCGGCATCCCGGTCGCCACCGCGGGTGAATGGCTGCGTGCGCGCGAGGTGCCGTCCGGATTCGAGGTCGTGCTGCCCGCCGACCACCCGCTCGACCCGGTCGGCGAACCCGACTCGACCAGGGACACGTTGCGTGCGATGGCGGCCGCCGGCACGACTGTGGTGTCCGCGCGGTTCGTCCATCGCTCGGTCGAGCACTACCTCGAGCAGATCCACGCGCTCGCTGAACTACACCATGAAGACGAAGGGTGACCATGGCCGAAGATTCCGACTATCCGCTCCTGACGCCGCTGACGGCCAAGGAGTGGGGTGACGACGAGTACGCCGCCGTCGGCGCGCTGATGGGGATACCGGGCGAGGACGTACCGCGGGCCGGCTCGGGAGATGCCAGGGACCCGCTGAACTTCGACATCATCGGAGTCCTGGCGCGCCACCCGAAGATGGCGCGGAAGTTCCTCGGCTACAACGCGTTCCTGCTACAGCAGGGTGAACTACCGCTGCGCCTGCGGGAACTCGCAGTGCTGCGCCTGGCCTACGTCCGGCGCTCGTCGTTCTTCTGGGGCGAGCACGTGAAGATCGCCAAAGCCGGCGGCCTGTCGGACACCGACATCTCCCGGCTCACTCGGGGCAACACCGAGTTCGACAGTGCCGACCGGCTGGTCCTCGAGGTGACCGACGAACTGCTCGCCCGAGGCCGAGCGACGCCCACGACGTGGCGGCGCATGGTCGACGAACTCGGCACCCACCAGGCGATGGAGCTGATCTTCGTCGTCGGCACCTACGCGATGCTGGCGATGGCGTGCGATACCTGGCAGCTCACCGCACCGCCCGGCAGCGCGGCACTACCCGACTAGGCACCGTCCGCTTCCGGCGCCGGTTCGCTGTCGTCGGGCTGTGCCCGCCGCCGCCAGCTCCGCACGCCCCGGTGGGCGGCGAACGCACCGACGACGGCGGTCACACACCAGACGGCGATCGCCACGTATGCCAGCGGTGAGGACAGGTCCGAGATCGACGCGCCCAGCGCGGTGTACACGAACGCCCGCGGCACAGAACCGATGAATGCCCCGACGGCCATCTGCCACAAGGGAACTCCGAATGCGCCGAATGCGTAAGAGGCGAGCGCATCGGAGATGCCCGGCACGAAGCGCTGCCCGACGACGGCCCACAGTCCCCGCCGTGCGATGAGATCGTCGAGCCGGGTGGCCCGGTCGTCGCCGAGAAGCGCACGTGCGCTGTCGCGTCCGGCGCGCCTGCCGAGGAGGCTGGTGACGACCGCGGTGCCGACCGTGGCGCCCAGTGTGACGAAGGTGCCCAGCACCGGACCGAACAGCACTCCGCTGGCGGCGGCCAGTATCGGGCCCGGCACGAACACCGCACCCAGCAGTGCCGAGATCACGACGTACGCGAGCGGTGCCACCGGGCCGGTGGCCGCGACCGTGCGGCGGACGTGGTCGACGTCGACGACACCGGTGACGGCAACCAAATAGAACAACCCCAGCAGGAAGGCTGCGAACAGCGCCAGTCGGAGGATGTGCCGCCAACGCGTGGCGGGCCCGTCGCTGATCGTCATGTCGAGGCAATCTTGCCGTATCGGATCAAGGGCACGCGTCCGCGAGTGAGAAGCCACGGCCGTGCTGACGGTGAATCAGGAGCCGTGGCTGCTATTTCAGCGGTCGGGGTTACGGCTGTGGGTAGGGGGCCCAGCGCTTGTTGAAACCGGCCTTACGCAGGGCAAGCTGATCTCTGCGCTGCGTCTCGGTGACGAATGCGTCGGCCGGGAGAAAGCCGGGCAGAGCATCGTGCGACATCACCCCATGGTTGACGATGGAAGGCGCGTCGTCGCCCAAGTCTTGGAAGCGGATCGCAAGTGTGCCCTGATTCAGCCCCGACGTGGACACCCAATTGGCCGCTCCCGGATCGGTCGGCGAGATCACGATTGTGTAGGTGCCGTTTGCGTTGCGCACGGCCTGCTCGTTGTTCAAGCTCGCGGGCTCGTTCCAGTAGTCATCCGTGATCGTCCAGACGTTGTACGTGGGGACGATGAAGTAACCGGCGTCGCCGGGGTCGATGGTCAGCACCAACGCTTCGTCGTCGGCGAGTTGGAAGTGGCCGTTGCTCTGCAGCTGGTTGGCCAGGAACTCCGCGTTGCTGGCGGGCTGACTGACCTCGTTGACCGGCCGTGGTTCGCCGGTGGCGGGATCGTTGGTTGCCAGCGCCATGTACTTGGCTTGCTCGGATGCGCCGCGTACCGCGAGGATCACCGCGGCGAACACGCCGCGCAGCTGCGGCGGCATATAGGGCAGTGGAGGCACGATCGAGACCAGCGCCGTGAGCAGCGGGTTGCCGCTGACGAACTGGCCGAGAAACGCGAACCCGCCGATTTGAGCGAACAAGCTGTCGGGCGGCCCGGCCACCCGTTCGATCGACAGGCTCGGCGGCTCTTCGGAGTTCCAGTTGCCCAACGTATCTCGCGCCGCGATGATCGTCGACGACGAAGTGAGTTGCAGGTGGTTCTTTCGCCCGTTCGCCGGTTGGGTGCTCACGGTGATCGTGAACGTGCCGTCCGGGTTGATCTCCATGTCGTCGGCGGTCAGGATCGACGACGTGGTCCCGGCGAGGCCTTCCAGGACGCTGAACGTGGTGTCGGCGGGCCTGCCCGCTGCGGTCATGTTGTTGAAGCGGCCGGTGATCACGTATTCCGACGCACCGTTGACGCCCATGAAGCGGTAGACGGTGTCGGGGTTGTCGTAGAGGATGCGCGATCCCCCGACGGCCTGTCCGAACCACATGTGCGGTGGGGCGACCTGCGTGACGACCTTCGGGTTCATCGAGTCGAGCAACTGCTGCTGGAACGCCGCGGCCATCGCGTACTCGTCGACGGCACCGTCCAGCGCTGCCATGTTCTCCGCGTCGATGCCGTTGGGGTAGAGCTGCTGTGCTGCCGACAGAAACTGTTGGCGCAGAACGAGCTTCATGATTGCGACCGGCAGGGTGTTGACGGTCTGCGCAGCGATGCGCTCTGCCTCCAGCTGCTCTGGCGTGGCCAGCGGGCTGACCGCTTCGGTGTCGAC
The DNA here is from genome assembly GCF_001500065.1 of Mycobacterium sp. IS-3022. GTDB lineage: Bacteria > Actinomycetota > Actinomycetes > Mycobacteriales > Mycobacteriaceae > Mycobacterium. Next base: position 148,486 of record NZ_LQIN01000002.1, on the reverse strand, counting down.
ATCCTCGGCCACCAGAGCGGCCACTGGGGCGCCCGCCACGGAGGTGAACGGAGCCACCAGGCGGCCGATCTCGCGGCGCGCAAAGCCCAGCATCGCCCACAGCATGGGCGGCTGCGCCGGTGTCGTCGGGCCGTTGGCGGCCTGGGGACCGAAGCCGAGCGCGGAGAGCAGGGTGCCGGCCAGGGTTTGCACACCCGTGGTGACCGTTGCGGTGGTGGGCGTCGGCGGCGGACTGGCCAGCGGCAGGGTGGAGGTCTTGGCCAGAGCCGCAGTGCCGGTGGGTTCGTCCGGTGGCGTTTCGGATTCGGCGGTGACTGTGGTGCGGTTCTCTTCGGTGACGGTGTCGTGGGCCGTCGCGTCGATCACCCGCAGGGTGCGCTGCACCGGACGTGGTTGAGTGTCGCCCTCGAATTCTGTGTCCTGCTTGCTATCGCGCCTTTGGTCGTCGCGTAGGCCCGATGTCTGCGGCGTGGATTTCCGTGGCGTGTCGTCGCTGTGGGGCTCCTCCGCGACTGCGTCTGCGTCTGCATCTTCGTCGGTGTCGCCGGTGTCGCCGGTGTCGCCAGTGGCGTCTGTGTTCTCCGTGCCGGTCCGGTCTTGCTCCGATTCGTCCGCGTCGTCTGCACCAACGCCGTCCGACTTCTCGACAGGACCTTTGTCGTCTGCCGAGTCATCATCGTCTGGGTCGGCGTCGGCGGCAGTATCCCTCGATGCGGTCGTTGTCCCCTTGGTTGTCGTCGAGCGCTTGTCATCGTGATCAGTCGCGTCCGTTGCACCTGCAGAACCCGACGCACCCGTCGCGCCCGTCGCTCCTGGCGAGCCCGACGCACCTGACGACCCCGACGCCCCTGACGAGCCCGACGCACCTGACGAGGTGTCCGACGAACTGGAGGCGCCGTCATCCGCGGCGGCGAGGCCGGGGCTGTTCGCGATGGCGGCGCCGATACCCAGCGCGACTGCCAGCGCGCCAATCCTCCCGATGTACCGGCCGTATGTGTTCGGCGTCGTTGCCACGGCGGGTGTCCTTCCGCGAATACCGCTCCGGAGTGCGGATCGACTGACCGGAAACTCCTTTGCGGGCACCGTAGCCAGAGGACCGCGGCTCGGGGTAAGGATCACGCAAAACCACGGAATCCGCGGCCACCGCATGTACCATTTGGTACATGGTTACGAATGCCGCGATCGAGATCGACGCGCCGGCCGATGCCGTCTGGAAGGTGTTCAGTGACGTCGAGCGCTGGCCGGAGTGGACCGCCTCGGTGACCCGCCTGATGGCGCTTGACAGTCCAGAGTTGCTTGTGGGCAACCGGTTCGAGATCAAACAACCACGCATGCCGAAGCTTGTCTGGGCGGTCACCGAGGTCTCGCCCGGCGAGGCGTGGACGTGGGTGCAACGCTCACCCGGCGGGCTGACCGTGGCACACCACGAGGTCATCGCCCACTCGGGCACACGCACGCGCGTCCAGCAACGGCTCGAACAGCGCGGTCCGGTCGGAGCGATGGTCGGGCGACTGATGCGCTCGATGACCAGGCGCTACCTCGACCTCGAGGGCGCCGGCCTGAAAGCGCGCTGCGAGCATCTGCATCGGCTCGATGGCCCGTCCTGCTGACCTCGAGCGTCGCCGGGAACTCCTCGACGCGTTGGTGACCGAGGTCGCGGTCCGCGGAATCGGCGCTCGGTCGCTACGCGATCTCGCTCGGGCGGTCGGCACCAGCCACCGCATGCTGCTGCACCATTTCGGCTCGCGTGACGAACTGCTTGTGGCGATCGTCGGTGAGGTCGAGCGACGCCAGAGGGCGCTGACGCGGCAACTGCCGGCGGCACCCGCCGATGCGATCGAGGCGATGTGGGGCAATCTGCGCCGGGCCGACCTGCGCTCGCTCGAGAGGCTCTTCTTCGAGTGCTATGCCCGCGGTGTGCAGGGCGAGCAACCGTTCGCCCGGATGCTGCCGGGTGCGGTCGACGACTGGCTCTCAGAGCAGCCGAACAGCGCGCCCGCAATGAAGCGCCTCGGCCTGGCCGTCGTGCGCGGCCTGCTGCTGGACCTGGTCGCGACCGAGGATCTCGACGGCGTCGACGCCGCGGTCACCGCCTTCGCCGATCTCGTCCGCGCCTCCGATCGCGCCCGATGAGATCACTCCTCGCTGCTGCGGCGCTGGCCGATGAACTCGAGCAGGCGGGGGTCATCGGAGGTGAACACGTCGACCTCTTCGCCGCCGTCGCAGCGCAACAGTGCGACCGTCACGCTCTTCTCTCGCCGGGCGCGCACCTCCCAGATGGCCCCAGAGTCCTGCCACCGCTGCAAATCCGCGATTCGGTCCACCGGCATGCACCTACCATTCCACCGTATGGGTGAGCGCCCAAACATCGAGATCGCACGCGTCTACGACCAGCCCAGCGGCGACGGCACCCGGGTGCTCGTGGACCGGTTGTGGCCGCGGGGATTTCGCAAAGACGATGCCCGAATCGGCCGATGGCTGCCGGCGGTCGCCCCGTCGACCGAACTGCGGCGCTGGTATTCGCATCAGCCGGAACGGTTCGACGAGTTCGCCGTCCGCTACGCCGCCGAACTGGACACCGAGGAGGGCGCTGCGGCACTCGCTGAGTTGCGCGCGCTGCTCCGCGAAGGACCGGTGGTGCTGGTGACCGCCACCCGCAACGTCGAGCAAAGCCAAGCTGCCGTCTTGCGCACGCTGCTCTCTCGGGCGGCGTGAGACGATCGGTCAATGCCTCCGGAAATCTCGCGATGACCGTCGTTCTGGCCCTGCGCTGCGCGGACGGGTTGGTGATGGCCTCCGACTCGCAGATCACCGACCCCGTGCGGGGGCTGAGCTATCCGGCCCAGAAGCTGCATCCGCTCGGCGGACGCGCCGCGTGGGGCGGCAGCGGATCGCGCGCCGTGCTCTACGACCTCGAGCAGATCTTCGACAATGAACCGGACGCGATCATGGAGGCGCCCGACGTCGGCCATGCCCTCCAACAGCGGGTCCTGCCCGTGCTCGAGCACCACTACCGGAACTTCATCGCCGACGTGCCGGCGGGCAAACCCGGCGCCACTCCGGCGACCTACGTCCTCGCGGCGGGCTACGCAGGCGGCGAGCCGTTCATCATCGACATCGATCCACACGGTCTGATCGGGCACTACGAAGAGATCGGGTTCCACGCTGTGGGTAGCGGCTCTCCGATGGCCCAGCAGGCCCACGCGCTGCTGGCGCACTTCGGCATGGCCGAACGCGATGTCAACTACGGCGTGGTCGCCGCGTTACGCGTACTCGACGCCCTCGACGCGTCCTCGCCCAGTGTCGGCGGGCCCATGGACATCTGCCGCATCACGCCGGAGGCAGCCGAGCACCTCGACGAGGACGCCGTCTCCGAAGTCCGCCGACGGGTGCACCGGTGGACCGAACTCGAACAGCGGGCCCTCGACGACTTGTTCGGCTGACGGCCGCCCGCCGATGGCCGCGGATGACGAGGAAGGTAAGTCTTGCCTTACTCGGTCCGGTAGGCTCGACGAGCGATGACCGAGATTGACGACGCACCCGCGCCCGTTCTTCCGCGGGAACTGACGGACATTTCCGATGCGGTGCGGGAGGTCGCGGCGCCGCCGACACCGGTCCTCGCCGATCCCTACTTCATCAGGCTCGCCGATGCGGACGCGGACGCGGAGATGGTCTCGGAGTGGATGAACCGCCCGCATCTGGTGGAGGCCTGGGAGTACGACTGGTCGCCCGAGCGCTGGCACCGGTACTTGAGCGCGCAGCTGGCCGGCGAGTACTCCAGGCCACTGATCGGCAGTTTCCGTGGCCAGCCGTTCGCCTACATCGAGCTGTACCGCGCCGCCAAGGATTCGATCGCGCCGCGCTATGACGCCGACCCGCACGACATCGGACTGCACGCGGCGATCGCCGAGATGCGGTTCGTCAACCGCGGTATCGCGCCGATCCTGTTGCCGCGGTTGACCGCCAACATCTTCGAGCTCGATCCGCAGTGCCGGCGAATCATGTTCGATCCCGACCACCGGAACAAGGGCGCCCGCGATGTGTGCGAGTACGCCGGCTGCGAATTTCTCGGCGAGCATGACATGTCGAACCGGCGCATGGCGCTCTACGCACTGCCGCGCAGTTCTTAGCGCGAGCCTTCTTCGCGCGAGCAGTCGCAAAGAACCCTTGAAACCGCCCATGAAAATGGGGCAATTTGCGTCTGCTCGGCAGGCTTGCGCTCGGCCGAGATCAGGGCAGCTGGTTGAACTCGGCGTAGCCTTCGTGATCGGGCTTCATACCGGCGGCGACCAACTCCCACAGCACCTCGTCAGTGCCACCGCCGACGCGGGCCAGCTTCATGTCGCGCCACCATCTGCCCAGCGGGGTTTCGTCGACGAGATAGCCGGACCCGCCGAAGATGTGCATGCACTCGTTCATCACCTCTTCACCGAGGCGGGCGGCGTTGACCTTCATGGCCGCGGCGGTGCGCAGGTCCAGCTTCCCGGTCGCGGCGATGCCGTCGAGGGCGTAGCGCAGCATGTCGACGCGCGCCTGTAGGTCCGCCATCCGCATCCTGAGAGCCTGGTGTTCGTACAGCGAGTGGCCGAACTGTCGCCGAGCCATCATGCGCGCCAAGGTGATACCGATGACGCGTTGGGCCGAGGTGGAGATCAGACCGGCCACCGACATCCGCTCCTGCGCGAGACCCCAGGAAATCGCGGCCAGCCCGATCCCCGGCCGGGCCACCAGGGCATCAGCGGGCACCCAGGTGTCGATGTGCACGGCTGCGGTGTCGAGTGGGCCCGCACCGACTTTGCGGTAGGGAGTTTGAACCTCGCACTGCGCCAGAGGAACTGCGATCACGACCACGCTGCCGTGCTTGCTGTCCGGGTCGTGGTCGACGCTGCGTGCCACGCACATGACGTGGTCGGCGATGGGGGACAGCGAGACGAACTTCTTGATGCCCTTGACCTCGAAACCGTCGCGCACGGAATGGACTTCGGTACCGACGATCTGCAGGTCGGATCCGCCGGACTGCTCGGAGGCGCCGATGCACAGCACCGCCTCACCGCGAATGGCCTGCTCGGCGATGTCCTTCAGGTAATCCGATTTGCCGAAGCGGCGCAGGATCGCGATCCCCGAGTCGTGAAGACCCACTCCGACACCGATACCGGCCGAGCCCAATAGGCCCAGCTTTCTGGCCAATTCGATGACCTTAGCGACGTCGGACTGCTGCTGCCCCGGCAGCCACTTGGCGGAAAAGACGCCGGACTCACCGAGGTATTCGATGAGCTCACGCGGGAATCGTTCCGTCTCTTCGGCTTCCGCTGTCCAGGCGGTGACCCGGTCGTCGAAGACGCGTTCGAGCAGCTCGCGATAGTCCTCGGCAGGCGGTGCGCCGGGCGCTTCGGCGGTGGCCGTCATCGGCTTGCTCCCTCCAGGGTGCGTTTGACTTCGAGCCGGCGCAGCTTGCCCGACGAGGTGCGGGGCAGCGCACCGGGTTTGAGGAACACCACGTCGGCGGGAACCACACCGCAGTGCGAAGCGACCCGCGCCACGACCGCGCTGCGTGCCGCGGGCTGGTCGTCACCCTTGAACTCCGCGGCGATCACCAGACCGGGCCGGGCCGACGTCTCACCGGTGCCCACGGCCACGACGCAACCATCACGGATCCCGTCGATTTCGCCGGCGATCCGCTCGATCTCGGTGGGGAACACGTTGCGTCCCGCGACGGTGATGAGTTCCTTGGCGCGGCCGCAGACGACCAGGCCGTCGTCGGTGAGGTAGCCGAGATCGCCGGTCGGCAGCCACGCCTGCGGGTCGAGCGGGGCTTCACCGACGTACCCCGTCATCAGCGACGTGCCGCGGACCTCGACCTCACCGACCTCGCGACCGGTCACCTCGGTGGCGTGCGCCGCGTCGGTGTTGATGCGGATCTCCATACCGGGAATCGCGTGACCGAGCACCGCGAAGCGACGGGTGGACTCACCCGCCTCGGCGCTGACCGTGACGTCGTCGATGCGAAGTCCGGAGAACGGCTCGGGAACGCTGACTGCGCAGGTGGATTCGGCCAGACCGTACGACGGAGCCAGAGAAGACGGGTCGAAGCCGAAGCGGGTCATCTCGTCGGCGAAACGCTGATAGCCGACGCAGTCCACCGGCTCGCCGCCGTTGAGCGTGAAGCCGAGGGTACTGAGATCGAACCCCTTCAGGCTGCCCGCGTACTTACCGATCAGGTTGAACGCCATATTCGGCGCGGCGGTCATCGTGGCTCGACTCTCGGTGAGCCATTGGAGCCAGTTGAACGGTGACGCGGCGAAGGCGGAGGTGGGCGCCTGCCAGAGGTCCGCCTGGCCGAGCGTGGCCGTCAGGAGGAACGCCAGCCCCATGTCGTGGTAGATCGGCAACCAACTGTGCAGGCGGCATCGGTGGTCGACGTTGACCCGGGCGACCAGCCCGCGCAGGTTGGCCAGCGACGCGGCCGGCGAGATCATCGCCGTGCGAGGTGTTCCCGTCGACCCGGCGGTGCCTTGCAGGATCGCGACGTCGGAACTGTCCGGACCGCGGAACGTCGTCGAACGACGTGGGTGGCCGGCCTCGGCGAGATCGTGGATGGTGATTGAGTCGGTGTGTTCGCGCAACAGCTGCAACTCGGCGCCGTGGCTGAACACCGTCGTCACACCGATGGAGCGGAACCGGTCCAGAGTGGTCTGCGCCCACTGCTCGGGGTCGGCGCGCCGGATGGGCCCGGGAAGGATCGACAACCCCGCACCGGCGAAGAACACGCCGGGAATGGCCGCGATGAACTCGACTGTGGGATCACCGATCAGCCCGACCGCTACGGCTTCGTCGGTGCTGATCCGTTCCGCGATGTTCTCGGCGCGCGCGTGCACCTCTGGCCAGGGATGATGCGCCCACTTGCCGGTTTCGGTATCGAGCACCGACAGGGTGGTCGGCGCCTCCGACATCGCCTTCGAGAGGGCCGCTGCCAGCTCAGTCACGAGTTTGTCGGTGCGGCAACCGCTTTGGCCAGGATGGCCGCTTCCAGATCGCCAACGGTGTCGCAGCTGAGCAGGTCCTCTTCGCTCAGCGCAACGCCCAGCCGATCCTCGATCGCCACCATCCCGACCGCGAACGCGACCGAGTCGAGACCGACGTCGTCGATCAGTCGGGAGTCACGGGTGACTCGTCGAACATCGACGTTCATGTCGTCGCGCAGGATCTCGGCGAGCGCAACGCTGACGGCTTCTGGAGTAGACGGGTTCACGGCCAGCGACGGTACTACGTCGACTCAGGTAAGGCTAGGCTTACCGTGCAGTCCCGTGGGCGTTTTCACAGCCGCGCACCGATCCACCAGCCGGCGGCGGCCGCCGCCAGGCCCAGCGCGAGGCTCAGGAGGATATTGGCCACCGCGAGGCCCGGTCGGCGTTCCGCGCCGAGCTCGAGGGTCTGCAGCATCCAGGTCGAGAACGTGGTGTAAGCGCCGACGAGTCCGACGCCGGCCAGCAACGCGACATCGGGCCCGAGGTCGAGGCCGGCGAACAGGCCGAGGACCAGCGCGCCGGAGATGTTGACGACGAAGATTCCGGACGGGAAGGCCCCGGTCAGGCGGCGCGCCACCGCGCGGTCGACGAAGAAGCGCAACACCGCCCCGAGCCCGCCGAGGACCGCGACGCCCAGCCACACCGCGACGGTCATCGTCGTGCCCATTTCGAACCCAACCAGGCCACGACCAGCCCCGCGGTGATGCTCGCGGCGGCGTAGCCGACCGCCAATCCGAAATGCTCGCGCTCGATCATCCTGAGCATTTCGACCTGCATGGTGGAGAACGTGGTCAGTCCGCCGCACAGCCCGGTACCCAGCAGCGGGCGGCGGTAACTGTCCTCGGGCAGCCGGGTGGCCACGTAGCCCAACACGAACGCGCCGACGATGTTGACCGCGAAGGTGGGCCATGGCCAGTGCCCGGGTTCCGGCGCGGCGAGCGTCTCGACCGCCGCGCGCGCGACGGTGCCCAGCGCGCCGCCGACGAACACAGCCAGGAGTTCACGGCCGTCGTAACCACGCACAAGGGTCAGTATGGTCGGGCAGCTCATCGCACGTCGCGTCCCGCGGTGGAGGACAATCGGGTGCATGGCGGCCAACCCCCGCGCCGGTCAGCCGGCGCAGCCCGAGGACCTCATCGACGTCGCCCAGGTGGTGACCGCGTACTACACCCGCGAACCCGATCCCGACAACGTCGATCAGCAAGTGGTGTTCGGCACGTCCGGACACCGCGGGTCGAGCCTCGACGCAGCGTTCAACGAGGCGCACATCCTGGCCACCACGCAGGCCATCGTCGAATACCGCGCCGCGCAGCGCACCACCGGACCCTTGTTCATCGGGCGCGACACCCATGCCCTCTCGGAACCGGCCTGGGCTACCGCGTTGGAGGTGCTGGCCGCCAATGACGTTGTGGCCATGATCGATTCGGCAGACCGATACACGCCGACTCCGGCGGTCAGCCACGCGATCCTGACGTTCAACCAGGGCCGTGACGGCGATCTTGCCGACGGGATCGTCGTCACGCCGTCGCACAACCCGCCGCGCGACGGTGGCTTCAAGTACAACCCGCCCCACGGCGGGCCCGCCGACACCGATGCCACCGGTGCGATCGCCCGACGGGCCAACGAGCTGCTACAGGGCGGGCTCAAAGGCATCAAACGGATGCCGCTGGGCCGCGCGATGCAGACCGCCCAGCGCCACGACTACCTCGACGCCTACGTCGCCGACCTGCCCAACGTCGTCGACGTGCACGCGATCAGCGCCGAGGGCATCCGCATCGGCGCGGATCCTCTGGGCGGCGCCAGCGTCGACTACTGGGCCGCGATCGTCGAACGCCACAACCTCGAACTGACGGTGGTCAACCCCCTCGTCGACGCGACATGGCGGTTCATGACGCTGGACACCGACGGCAAGATCCGGATGGACTGCAGCTCACCGAACGCGATGGCCAGCCTGCTCGGGGCGATCAACGCCAACCCCGACACCTACCAGATCGCCACCGGAAACGACGCCGACTCCGACCGGCACGGCATCGTCACCCCCGACGGCGGCCTGCTCAACCCCAACCACTATCTCGCGGTGGCGATCGACTATCTCTACTCACACCGACCGTCGTGGTCGGCGTCGACCGCGGTCGGCAAGACCGCCGTCAGCTCGTCCATCATCGACCGGGTGGTCGCCGGGCTGGGGCGCAAACTCGTCGAGGTGCCGGTCGGCTTCAAGTGGTTCGTCGACGGATTGCTCGACGGCACAATCGGTTTCGGCGGTGAGGAGAGCGCGGGCGCGTCGTTCCTGCGGCACGACGGGTCCGTCTGGACAACCGACAAGGACGGCATCATCCTGGCGCTGCTGGCCTCGGAGATTCTCGCGGTGACGGGTGAGACGCCATCGCAGCGCTACGGCGCGCTGGCCGAGAAGTACGGCGCGCCAACATATGCCCGCGTCGATGCGCCCGCCGACCGCGAACAGAAGGCGCGGCTGGCCAAGCTGTCGGCCGAGCAGGTCTCGGCGACCGAACTGGCGGGCGAGCCGATCACCGCGAAGCTGACGACGGCTCCGGGCAACGGCGCGCCGTTGGGCGGGCTGAAGGTGACAACGGAGAACGCATGGTTCGCGGCGCGCCCGTCGGGCACCGAGGACGTGTACAAGATCTACGCCGAGTCGTTCAAGGGTCCAGAGCACCTGGCGGAGGTCCAGGAAGCGGCGCGCGAGGTGGTCAATAAGGTCATTGGGTGACCTTCGAGAGCGCCTGTGAGACGGCGTCCAAGCCGAAGCTGCCGCGAGAGGTCTGGCTGCTGGTCGGGGCGAACGTGGTGGTGGCGCTGGGCTACGGCGTGGTGGCGCCGGTTCTGCCGCAGTATGCCCGCCACTTCGGAGTGAGCATCAGCGCCGCGACGTTCGTCATCACGGCGTTCGCGCTGATGCGGTTGATCGCCGCACCGCCGGCCGGGCTGCTGGTGCAGCGCCTGGGGGAGCGTCGGGTGTACATCAGCGGCCTGCTGATCGTCGCGCTGTCGACCGCGGCGTGCGCATTCGCGCAGACGTATTGGCAGCTGCTGGCGTTCCGCTCGATCGGCGGCCTGGGCTCGGCGATGTTCACGGTGTCGTCGCTGGGGTTGATGATCCGGATCTCGCCTTCGGACGCGCGCGGCCGGGTCGCCGGACTGTTCTCCAGTGGCTTCCTCGTCGGTTCGGTCGGCGGCCCGGTGCTGGGCAGCCTCACCGCCGGTTTCGGCCTCGCGGCCCCGTTCGTGATCTACGGGGCGGCGCTGCTGGTCGCCGCGGGCGTGGTGTTCGTCAGCCTGCGGGGGAGCACGATCGTGGCGCCCGAGGAGCCGACGGATCCGGCGGTATCGGTACGGCAGGTGCTGCGCCACCGTGCGTACCGCGCGGCATTGTTCTCGAACTTCAGCACGGGTTGGGCCGCGTTCGGGTTGCGCATCGCGCTGGTGCCGCTGTTCGTGGTCGAGGGACTCGGCTATGGCGCAGGCGCCGCCGGCCTGGCGCTGGCGACCTTCGCGATCGGCAACGTCTCGGTGGTGATCCCGAGCGGGTATCTGTCGGACCGGATCGGCCGCCGCAAGCTGCTGATCGTCGGGCTCACCGTGTCCGCGGTGTCGACGATCCTGGTGGGCTTCACGTCGTCGCTGCCGATCTTCCTCGTGGCGGCGTACGTCACGGGTGCGGCGACGGGCATCTTCGTCTCCCCGCAGCAGGCCGCGGTGGCCGACATCGTCGGGAGCAAGGCTCGTGGCGGGACCGCGGTGGCAACCTTCCAGATGATGGCCGACTTGGGTTCGATCATCGGATCGCTGGTGGTGGGCCAGATCGCCGAGCACGCGTCGTTCGGCTGGGCGTTCGTGGTCAGCGGGGCGATCCTCATGGTCGCAGCGGTGGGATGGATGTTCGCGCCGGAGACGCGGGGCCGGCCTGCTGTGCACACGCCCGCCCGCGCGCTGGGACCCGAGGCGGGCGGGGAAGTGCCGTAACCAGCGATTTTGAGCGCTTCCCGCAGGTGGTGTAACTTCGATGGGCACGACTTCAGGGGCTATGGCGCAGCTGGTAGCGCACCACACTGGCAGTGTGGGGGTCAGGGGTTCGAGTCCCCTTAGCTCCACTCAGAAACCGCAGGTCACGGGCGTGACTTAGAGCCGCCCATGTGCGCCAGACGTGGACACCAGGCGCAGTCACTCGAAGGCGATTACGCCACGAATGTTTTTACCGGCCCGAAGGTCTCTCATCGCATCGTTGATGTCGTCGAGCTTGTACTCCTGGGTGACCAGCTCGTCGAGCTTGATGGCGCCCGCTTCGTACATCGACAACAGTTTCGGCATGGCGTCGCGGGGGTTCATCTCGCCGTAGAGCACGCCTTTGAGCGTCTTACAGGAACTGACCATGTCGGGCAGAATCAGCGGGACCATCATGTCGCTGACCTTCGCCATGCCGGTGAGTACGCACGTGCCGCCCTTGCGCAGCAGCATCATCGCCACCATCACCAGGTCCGGTGGCACCACGCCGGGTGTCAGCACGACGCGGTCTGCCATGACGCCCCAGGTGATCTCCTTGATGAGATCCAGTGCGGCGCCCGCGTCGACGGCGGTGTGCGTGGCGCCGAAGGTGGGTGCGATGTCGCGCTTGAACTCGTTGGGGTCGACGGCCACGATGTGTTTCGCGCCGGCCACCTTCGCGCCCTGTACGGCGTTCATCCCGATTCCGCCGACGCCGATGACGACGACGGTGTCACCGGGCTCGGTGCCCGCGGCCACCGATCCGGAGCCGAAACCCGTTGTCACGCCGCAGGACACCAGTGAAGCCGCCTCCAATGGGATCCAGTCGTGGATCTTGACCAGGGAGCGTTCGGAGGCGACGACGTACTCGGAGAAGGTGCCGACCTGCATCATGGCCATCAGGTCCTCGTCGCCCAGATGGCGCCTACAGGTGCCGTCGGTGGTCATCGCCTTGCTGTAGATGTCGGCGCCGACGTCGCAGAGATACGTGTGCCCGGTGGCGCACCAACGGCAGTTGCCGCATGCCGGTAGGAATGAGATCGCCACGTGGTCACCGGGTTTGAGTGTCTTGACCTCCGGTCCGACGTCCTCGACGACGCCCGAGCCCTCGTGACCGCCGAGCATCGGAAACCATTCGGGCACCGGCACGCCGGAGGCCCGCATCATCTCCTCCATCTCGGGGCTCGGCACGCTGTCACCGGTGTAGAAGTGTTCGTCGGAGTGGCAGATGCCGGCGTAGGCCATCTTCACCAGCACCTCGCCGGCGCGCGGCGGATCCAGCTCGACGTCGGTGACTTCCCAGTCGATGCCGACTCCGCGCAACACCGCGGCTCTTGATTTCATCTACGACTCCCTCGGCCAGCCGACGGTCTTGGTCTCGGTGAAGATCTCCAGGCCTTCGATGCCGCACTGCCGCCCGACACCGGATTGCTTGTAGCCGCCGAACGGGGCGTCGGCGCCGTACCAGAGACCACCGTTGATCCCCAGGGTCCCGGTGCGGATCCGACTTGCGGCGGACTTCGCCCGGTCGAGGTCGTTGGCGAACACCACGCCCGACAAGCCGTAGATCGAGTCGTTCGCGATGCGCACCGCATCGTCGTCGTCGTCGAACCCGATGACCGACAACACCGGACCGAAGATCTCCTCCTGGGCGATCGTCATCCGGTTGTCGACATCGGCGAAAACCGTTGGCTCGACGAAGAAACCCTTCGGCGGGTGGCTGGGAATACTGCCGCCGGTGACCAGCCGAGCGCCTTCCTGCTTGCCCTTCTCGATATAACCCATCACCCGGTCCTGCTGGCGTTTCGACACCTGCGGACCCTGCAGCACCGACGGATCGGTGGGATCGCCATACTTGTTCTTCTCCATCGCCACCTTGACGATCTCGACGGCCTCGGCGTAGCGGGAGTTCGGCACCAGCAGTCGTGTCGGCATCGCGCAACCCTGGCCCGCGTGCATCGAGATAAAGGCGCTACCGCCGACCGCCGCGCTGATGTCCCCGTCGTCGTCGAGCACCAGGTATACCGACTTGCCGCCGAGTTCCAGGAACGTCGGCTTCACGGTGTCGGCGGCGGCCTTCATGATGCGTCGCCCGGTCGCCGTCGACCCGGTGAAGGCCACCATGTCGACCAGGGAAGAGGTCGACAGCACCTCGCCGACCAGATGGTCCGAGGAGGTGACGATGTTGAGCACCCCCGGCGGGATGTCGGTCTGCTCGGCGATGATCCGGCCGATGCGGGTGGCGTTCCAAGGCGTGTCGGGTGCGGGCTTGAGCACCATCGTGTTGCCCATGGCCAGAATCGGCCCGATCTTGTTGAGGATGATCTCGAGCGGGAAGTTCCACGGCGTGACGACGCCGACGACCCCGATGGGTTCCTTCCACACTTCACGTGCGGCGAGGGTGCCCATGCCGAACGCGTCTTTGTCGGGAAGCCTTCGCTTCCAGGGGAACTGGCTGATCATGTCGGCCGGCCAACTCAAGGCCTCCTTGAGCGGCACGTCGAGCTGGGGTCCGAAGGTGCTCAGTAGCGGGCAGCCGGCCTCCGCGATGAGCTCGCCGCGGATCTCCTCGCGTTCGGCCTCCAGTGCCGCCTGCAGTTGCCGGAGTCCAGCGGCCCTGGCCTCGGTGTTGCGTGACCAATCGGTGTGGTCGAACGCATGGCGGGCGGCCGCCACGGCGCGTTCCATGTCGGCGCGGGTGCCGTCGGCGGTGCCGCCGAGAACCTCCTCCGTCGCGGGGTTGATGTTGTCGAACTGGCGGCCCGTTTCGGATTCGACGAGCTTGCCGTCGATGAGCATGCGCGCTTCGTGTGTCACCGAGATCCCCTCACCACTGTCGAAGTTCGGCCACCGCGCCCGACGGTCGAGGAGCCAATGTCAGATAGGGGATGAAACTGCTGTTGCCGCAGGCGAGTACTGAGTGCACCGTCTCGACGAGGTGCTCAGCCTCGACGAGCCCGCCCTGCATGTAGCCGTGCTCCATCCAGTACCGGATGGCGTTCTCCATCGCCTCGGGATCCCAGGTCTTGTTGAACTCCGTCTGCGAGTCGCCTTCACCGCCGAAGCAGTCACCGACCGCGAGCCTGGTGAAGCCGATGTTGGGATGTTCGATGCGCCAGGCCTCGACAAGCTTGTCCAGGGCCGCCTTGGATACCGCGTAGGCGCCGAGCAACGGCCACGGCGTCGAGTACGACGCGCTCAGCGACGACAGGTAGACCGCCGAACCGGCTGCCGCGGCCAGGTGCGGTGCCGCCGCCGCGGTGATGAGCGAGGCCCCGGTGACGTTGGTGGCGAACAGCTTTGCCCACTGCTCGGCGGTCACTTCGGTGAGGGGTGCGAGGACGCCGACACCGGTGGTGTAGACGAGCGCATCCACACCGCCAAACTGCTCGACGACCTCTGCCATGGCCCGCTGGCAGGCATCTCCGTCGGTGACATCGCAGGCGACCGCCGTCGCACCGTTGCCCGCTTCCTCGGCGGCGTTGACCAAGCGATCATGCCGCCGGGCCAGGAAGGCGACACGCGCACCCCTCTTCGCCAGGCCCATTCCGATGCACCGGCCCAAACCCGCCGACGCTCCGACGACTGCAACTCGCAGTGGCGGCGCGTCTGGCATCAGATCTCCTTGGGAAGCGGGCGAAGACACATTATCAGGTTCAGAGAGGAGAGATAATCAGAAAGCGTAAACATACATTTCCGCATAGTAGTGGCGACCATCCGAGGCGCGGCAAAGTGCTACCGCCTTAGCACTTTTCGGGGTTCTGTGGCGAAGCTGAGCAGCAGCCGGTCGAGTATTTTCGCCGCTCGAGCACGCGCCCTGGCCGGACTTCTGGCGTGCGCGACCAGGACCGCGCCCTCCTCGAGCGCTGCTACCAGCATGTGTGTCAACTCGGTGACTGGCAGGTCGTCGATGACGCCCTCGGCGATGGCATTGCGGACCATCTCGTTGATCAGCGCGATGCTGTTGCCCTCCTGGATCGCGCGCAAGGCCTGCCAGCCGAGCACGACGGGGCCGTCGAGCAGCATGATGCGTTGTACCTCGGGCTCCAGTGCCGACTCGAGGAAGCCGTGCAGTCCCGCGCAAAGCCGCTCCCACGAGTCGGTACCGGATGGCGGGGAGGCTAACGATCGCAATGTGAGATCGCGCTCCACCTCTACGAACACCGCTCGGAAAAGCTCGGCCTTGTCTTTGAAGTGGTGATAGAAGGCGCCGCGGGTGCCGACGCCCGAGGTGGTGACCAGGTCGCCGATGCTGGTGTTGAAGTACCCCTTCTCTACGAATAGGGCACGGCCGGCGTCGATGAGGTCACGTCGGGTCTGGTCGCCGCGTGCCCGCCGCTCGGAGTCCGTCCCGCCACGTCTGGCCATGTTGTGAATGCTAGCAACATTCATCTTGTATGTTGCAGGTATGGCAGACGAACGTGCCCGCGCCTTTGGTTCGGTGGCCCCGCTGAAAGTCGGCCTGCTCAACGACTATCCGACCAGAACCGGAACCGATGACGACACGCTGGACACACTGCGGCTGGTTTTCGACGAAGCGGTCGCGGCCGGCGTTGTCGACCGGCCGATCGAGGTGGTTCAGCGCCACGTCGTCGGCCTGCCCAACGGCACGTACCACGCCGTCGAACGCGGATACGACGAGTTGGTCGCCGAAGGCTGCCTGGCGATCTTCGGTCCATACATCTCCGACAACGCCGTGCCGCTGACCGCGCATGCCGACCGGGTGGCCAAGCTTCCCAACATCATCTTGTCGGGGTCAGAGGGCGCCTTGGGCGAGTGGACGTTCGCCCTCAACAACGGGTCGATGCCCGAGGAGCCGGTGATGCTGGCCGCGGTGTTGCTCGGTGACGGAAGGTCGCGGCTCGCCATCGCCTATGAAGAATCGCTGATCGGCAAGGAGTATCTCGCCTTCGCCGAAAAGGCTTACTCCGCCGCGGGTTTGAAGGTCGTGACCGTTGTGGCCATTCCTCAGGTAGAAGCCGACAAGGCGGCGGCGGTCGCCGAACTGCGCGCGGCCGAACCCGACGCCCTCGTGCATGTCGGTTTCGGTCACGGATTGTGGGGTTTCTCGGATGCACTGCTCGCCGCCGGCTGGGATCCGCCGCGCTACACCACCACCGCCTTCGAGATGGCGCACATCAACGCCGAATGGATGCGGCAACTGCGCGGTTGGATCGGGTTGGACAGCTACGACGAGCGCAACCTCGTCGGCCAGGCCTTCCTGGACCGGTTCGAGACACGCTACGGTCGTCGACCGACGAACTCGATGCCCGGGCTCTGCCACGACGTGGCGACCGTGATCGCACGGGGTCTGGGGGCGGCCCGGCCGTTGACCGGGGCGGGTGTCAAGGACGGTATCGAGCAGGTGAAGCTCGTCCCGGCGGCGAGCGGAGCGCCGGGCACGTTCCTGCGGTTCGGCCGCTACATCAGGCAGGGCTGGCTGGGGTCGGATTACCTGATCGCGCGTCGAGTGCTGCCGGACGGGAGCGGCCACGTCTTCCACTCGGCGCCGAGCGACAACATCGCACGCGCGGTCGGTGCCGGTTAGGCCAACTGAATTGCGCCGAATACCGGTGCCGTGACGATTCCCGGCGGCTGCGCCAGCACGTAGGGGACCGCCCGCACGGCGCCCATCGCGATCATCAGATGTCCCGGCTGCGCATGCTGTCCGGTGGGGGCCTGGCCGTCCCACCCGACGTCGAGTGCGAGCTCGAAGCTCGGGGTTCCCCGGATGACCGCGCGGATCAACGGCGACTTCTCGCCGGGAGCGAGCGGCTTGAGTCCCCACTGGGGCAGATCGCGGGTGAGCACCCATTCCTCGTGGATAGCGAGCAGTGGCCGACCCGACCAGTGACCGACCCACGAGAACCGCTGTCCCACCACCGTTCCCGCGTGAATCGTTCCGGCGAGCACCTCGATGTCGTGAGGCAGCGTGGTGGCGTCGACCGTCACCTCGACATGCTCCAGTGTGACGCCGAGGACATCGGCAGTCGCGTTTAGTGCCTGCCGATACGCCATGTCGAGCTTCTTGACGATGGGCGAGTCGACGCTGACGTCTTCGGGTGGTCGGCCCATGCCCATGAGGTCGACGAGCATCGGGCGGCTGTCGACGGCCGACACATCGGTGGCCTCGTAGAGGTCAATGCGGTCGATCGTCTTGCTCAGCCCGGTCACCGTCGCCACTAGGCGTTCGAACATGAATCCGGGATTCTCCCCGGCCGCGTGAAAGCGTGACTGCCCGGCGCGACAGGCCTCCACGAATGCCGCTTCGGTCGCGGCCCCGTAGGTGGGCAGGTGGTTGTAGGACGTCGTGGTGATGACGTTGGTGCCCGACGCCAGGAGTCGGCAAATGTCGTCTGCGTTGGTGTCGACGGCGTGGGCCTTGCTGGCGGCATGGACGACGACGTCGGCGCCCAGCGCGAAGATCTCCTCCTTATCCGCGGTGGCGAGCACCCCCGTCGTCGGCGGCAGACCGCACAGCGCTCCGGCATCCTGGTCCGCCTTTGCCGGGTCGTACACCAGGACGCCGACCAGCTGGAAATCCGGATTTTCGATGAGTTCGGCCAGCGCGGCGCGACCGACCGCTCCGGTTGCCCACTGCACGACTCGAAATGCCAATCGAACGCTCCCGGTTGAATTTTCGCGATGGGCATTGCCCGATACCGGCCCAACCTACAGTATGGAGGTTGCAACCACCAGGGTGTACGTTGATACCCGGCCGACCAGCGGTGAGGAGTCGTCACATGTTCGAGCCGGCGAGCGTCGAGGAGCTCGAACAGAGCATTCGGGACGCGCAGGACAAGTTCAACGAAGGCATGGGCGCCGACGGTGATGCCTCGCCGTATCCGTTGCTCAAGGAACTGCGCGCGCAGGCGCCGGTGCATGCGGGATGGCCGGAGGCGGGCAACGCGGGCAATTCCGGCGACGGGCCGCCGACCTTCACGGCGTACACGTTCGACACCGTCAAGGCGATTTTCACCGACAACATCACCTTCAGCACGCGCTGCTACGAAGACGTCGTCCGGCCACTGCAGGGCCCGACGATCCTCGAGATGCAGGACCCCGAACACGCGGTCTACCGCAAGCTGCACGAGTTCGCTTTCGCCCGATCGTCGATGAAGCGGTGGGACACCGAACTGGTCGGCCCGCTGGTGGACCGGACCATCGCGAAGATCAGGGACAACAAGCGGGCCGATCTGGTCGATGCGGTCTTCATGCCGATTCCGGTACGGGTGATCGCCGCCCTGCTCGGCCTACCCGACTCCGATGTGCTGCACTTCCATCGGCTCGCGATCGACCTGCTCGGCTTCCGCGGCGACATGGACTGCGCGCTGCGGGCGTCGGCGACGATGAAGGAGTATTTCGTCGGGATTCTCGCGGAGAAGCGGGAAGCGCCCAAGGACGACATGGTGTCCATCCTCGCGGGTGCGGAGATCAACGGCGTGAAGATGTCCGACGAGCAGATCTACGGCTTCATGCGAAATCTGCTGCCCGCTGGTGCAGAAACCACGTCACGCTCGACCGCCAGTCTGGCGTATGCGCTGCTCACCCATCCCGATCAGCTCGATGCCGTGCGCAACGACCGTAGCCTGCTGCCGCAGGCCATCGAGGAGGGCATCCGGTGGGAAACCCCGCTGCTCAACTTCATGCGGGAGGTCACCCGCGACACTGAGATCGGCGGCGTCCAGGTCCCCGAGGGCGCGACGATGATGCTCAGTCTCGGCAGCGCCAACCACGACGAAACGCGGTGGACCGAACCGGAGAAGTTCGACATCTTCCGGGAACGCAAGCCGCACATCGGATTCGCCCATGGAGCCCATGTCTGCCTGGGCATGCACCTGGCTCGCCTCGAAACCACCAAGATTTTCAACGCGCTTTTCGACGAGTTGCCCGGGCTGCGTCTCGACCCCGATGCGCCGCCGCCGTACATCACCGGCACGATGTTCCGGTCGCCGCCACGGCTCGACGTGGTGTGGGATTGAGGAGGCATTGACATGGCACGGGTGATCCAGTGGGCGACCGGCGCCACGGGCATGATGTCGCTGCGCCACGTACTCGGGCGTCAAGATCTCGAGCTGGTGGGCGTGCGGGTGTACGACGACGCCAAGGCCGGTGTGGACGCGGGCACGCTGTGCGGGTTGGGCGAGACGGGGCTGCGCGCGACCACCGATCGCGATGAGATCGTCAACACCGAGGCCGACGTGGTGCTCTACATGGGCAAGGTGGAAACCGACACGCCCGGTTGCTTCGCCGACGTCTGCGACCTGCTCGCATCGGGAAAGAACGTGGTGGCGACCGGCAGCAGGTTCATCCATCCGCGGTCACTGCACGAGGCGCTGGCCGACGGCATCGAAAGTGCTTGCGACGCAGGGAAATCGTCGTTTCTCGGGCTGGGTCTGTACCCGGGATTCGTGGGGGAGTCGCTGGGGCCGTTGCTGTCGCGGCTGACGCAGCGGACAAGCCGTATCAGTGTCCGCGAGGTGCTCAACTACTCCACGTATGCCAGTCACGACCTGATCTTCAACGCCATGGGCTTCGGCCATGCACCCGACGACACCACGCCGCTGCTGAGCAACACGGAGTATGCGGCCGGCGCATGGATCGGCAGCGCGACCGTGCTCGCCGAGGCGCTTGGACTGAAGATCCGTTCGGTGCAAGGGTTTCGCGAGGTCGTGACGACACCGCGCGCCTTGACCGTCGCCGCGGGCGAGATCCCGGCGGGCACCGTCGGTGCCATGCGGTTCGGCGTGGTCGTCGACTGCGGCGAGACCACGATGTCGGTCGAGCACCTCACCCGCATGGCCGATGATCTCGCCCCGGACTGGCCGACCGAGATCGGATACGAGGTCACCTTCGAAGGCGAACCGAACCTGCGGCTCCACCTCGAGATTGGTTATCACGGCGAGGATCACGCCAAACAGGGCTGTCTTGCCACCGCCATGCATGCGATCAACGCGATACCCGCCGTCGTCGCCGCCGAACCCGGCCTCTACGACTTGTCCACTATTGCGCAGTTCGTCGCGCACTGGACAAACCGCACGGCTACCTGACGTTGCCGAAGCCCGTATAGCTGCGGATCAACGGCAGATCCGCCATCGTCGCGAAGCCGGCTGGCGCGGCGCAGACGGCCGGGACGGCATTGACGACCTGCATCGCCACCGTGATCAGGCCGGCCCGAACGTGCTCCTCGATCGACGCCTCGCGCGAAAAGCTCGCCAGCGGAAAGAAATGTGTACGCATGGACGGATCGCCCTCGATGGTCAACGTCCAACCGTCCAACGGCTTGGGCCAGTGGCCGGGATATTCACCGCCGACGGTCCAGAGGGTCTCGAACTCGATCAGCGCTTCGCCGTCGCGGTGGCCGACGAAGTTCCAGCGTTGTCCCGCCGTCGTGCCTTGCCGTACCACGTGATCGACGATTCGGAGGTCCCTGCTCGCCGGCACCGTCTCCAGAGTCACCGAGACGTCGTCGATGTCGGCGTTCAAGGTGTCGGAGAGAAACCAGGTCTGCTCGACGAACAACTTCGTCAGGAACCCAAGGTAGGCGTTGGCGGTGGGCGTCACCTCACCGGTCGGCCGGCCGAACCACATTCCGTCGAAGGTGATCTCGGTGCTGTCCCACAGCGTCCAGTCGGCCCGCTCCTGCAGAGTCACCCGCTCGATCGTGCGGCTCATGCCCGACAGCGCCAGCGGCAACACGCCGGACAGATTGCCCGGGTTGAGGCCGCTGCCATGAATGGTGCTGTTGCCCTTCTGGCACGCCGCCATCAACTTCTCCCGGTCGGCGTCGGGAATGCGGCGCGGATGGAACAAGAAGGACGGCGTCGCCACGTCCTTACCGCTCTCGAGAAGCGCGCAGACGTCGTCGAGGTCGGTGAACGACGGCGCGTACAACACGAGATCGGCGTCGAGCGCGAGGATCGCGTCCACGTCGGTGGTGGCGGTGACGCCGATCGGTGCCCTGTTGACGAGCGTGCCGATGTCGACGCCGTCCTTGACGTCGGAATACACGCGTGCGCCGACCAGCTCGAGGTCGGGACGGTGGTCGAGGATGGCGGTGATCATCTCGGTTCCGACGCCGCCGGTGGCCCACTGAATGATCCGCAGTGGACGCGGCTCGGCGGTCACGCGGTCGGCTTCGGGGCCATCACGCTTTACACGGTAACACCGGTGATAACGTGTGTTCTCATATCCGGCAAGTGAAGTTCTCGACAGGAGCGTGCCATGGAGGATGTGCTGGGGTACCAGGGCAAATCGGTCGTCGTGACGGGCGCGGCGTCCGGCATGGGACAGGCGACCGCACAGATCCTCGTCGACCTCGGTGCGACGGTCACCGCACTCGACATCAAACCGACGACGGTTCCCGTCGCGCGTGCGCTGCAGATCGACCTACGCGACCAAGCCAGCATCGACGAGGTCGCGGCGTCCATCGACGGCCCCGTCGACGGGCTGTTCAGCTGTGCGGGACTGCCCGGTCCACCGTTCAGCGAATGGGACACCATCCTCGTGAACTTCGTGGGAGCGCGCCACCTGGCCGAGAGTCTGGTACCGAAGATGACCGAGGGGTCGGCCATCAGCGTCATCTCGTCGTCGGCGGCGATCGGCTGGCAGGACCACATCAAGGTCACCACCGGACTGCTCGAGACCAAGGGGTTCGAGGCGGCCATCGAGTGGCTGACCGCGAACGAGAAGAAGTGGTCGTGGAGCGGTTACGCCTACTCGAAGTACATCATCGACGCGTGGGTGGGCTGGTGGTATCCCGAACTCGGTCGCCGGGGGATCCGGATCAACTGCATCAACCCGGGCCCGACCGAGACGGCGATGATGCCTGCGTTCCAGGACTTGATGGGTAAGGAAACCGTCGATCAGGCCGTCGGGCCGGTCGGACGGTATTCGACTCCGGAAGAGCAGGCCTGGCCCTTGGTCTGCCTGGGCAGCCCGCGGTTCAGTTATGTCGGCGGTGAGGTGCTGTGGACCGACGGCGGCTGGAACGGCGCCATGACGATGGGCCGGCACCAGGCGCAGTGGGCCCAGGCCACCGAACGGATCATGTCCGAGAAGAGCTGACGTCAGATGAAGTCCGAGCCGCCGTCGACGTTGAGCGTGGCCCCGGTGACGTAGCCGTTGCGGCACGACGCAAGATACGCTGTTGCCGAAGCGATCTCCTCGGGCAGGCCGGCCCGACCGATGTCACACGGGTGGCCGAAGGTCCGCTCCACCCAAGTCATCACATCGTGAGGGTCCGCGGAGTCCAGTCCGTCGGCGGCGAGTACATCCTTGAGGATCTCGGTGAAACTCGCGGTCACGATCGTGCCCGGACACACGCAGTTCACGAGGATTCCTTCGGGCCCAAGGCTTTTCGAGAGATTCTCGTGAAACTCGAA
This sequence comes from Mycobacterium sp. IS-3022, assembly GCF_001500065.1. Classification (GTDB taxonomy): domain Bacteria; phylum Actinomycetota; class Actinomycetes; order Mycobacteriales; family Mycobacteriaceae; genus Mycobacterium. The sequence goes on along the minus strand of NZ_LQIN01000002.1, from coordinate 126,072 downwards.
AGTGCCGCTTTGGCTGCGGTGTAGGCGACCAGCCGCGGGCTCTGGCGTTGGATCGAGTGCGCCGACAAGGTGACGATGCGCGCCCAGTCGGCGGCGCGCAGCATCGGCAGCGCTGCGCGCACCGACCGGACCGCGGACATGGTGCCCAGGTCGAAGGCGGCGTGCCAGTCGTCGTCATCGAGTTCGTCGAAGCTGCCCGCACCCGGCCCGACTGCATGCACCAACGCGTTGAGACGGCCCCAGGCTTCTTCCACTGCGGCGTATCCCGCCGCGATCGAGGCGGCATCGGCCATGTCGACGCTCAGCGCGAGCACCTCGGGCGCACCGGCGGCGCGGATCCGCTCGGCCGCCGCGTCGAGCCCCTGCTGTCCACGGGCCATGATCGCCACCGATGCGCCCTCGGCGCCAAGCGTTTCGGCGATCGCCAGTCCCATGCCCTTGCTGCCGCCGGTTACGACAGCGGTCGCGCCCTCGAAGCCCAGATCCATTTAGTAGTCCCTTCTATCGACCTTTGCTCATTCGAGGCGCCAGATGCACGATGTCACTGACGACCGTGGGGTTCGCGCGCGACATGGCGATCAACGACAGCATTGCGTTCGCCACGTCGTCGACGGCGGACATTTCCGCCGGAATCTGACCCTCCTGCGCCCACGCCCGATACAGCTCGGCCAGCAGATCGCGGTCCGCGCCGCGGAGGATCTCGGTGCCCTCGGTGGGGCCGACGCTGACCCGGATGACGGCAAGTTCCGGATGTTCGGCACGCCAGGACCGCAGGATCTCGTCCAGCGCAGCCTTACTCGCGTGATAGGCCGCCACACCGGCGCGGGGGCGGCCGACGTCATGGCTCGACGCGACAAGCGCCACCGCATCGTCGGCGAGGTGCGGGAGCGCCGTGCGCAGCACGTGTGACGCGCCGATGGCGTTGACTGCGTACGCGTGCAACCACGTCGTCACGTCGGTCTGTTCGATCAGCGCGAACGGCACCACGGCGCTGGTGAATACAACGGCATCGAGCTGGCCGAGCTTTGTGGCCACCTCGTCGACGACCCGCTCGATCGCGTGCGGATCGGAGACGTCAAGTTCGTGGGCGGAACCGCCTAGCTGCTCGGCCAGTTCGGACAGCAGCTCGGTGCGTCTGGCCGCGAGCGCGACCTTAGCGCCTCTGGCGTGGGCGGCCCGGGCCAGCGCGTGACCGATGCCCGAGGACGCGCCGATAACGAGCATCCGTGCGCCCTCGATATTGGAATGCCGATCGCTCATATGCGGCATTCTCGCATGTGAGAATTGAGATTCTCATATCGCGCTGTCAAATGGTGCCCAGCGATGTCGTGGTGTCCACCCAGATCGCAGATCCGCACATTTGCGGGCAGAATCATGATCTGGGCGCAGACTAGCGACCTCGGGCAGGACCGGCTGGCGGTAAAAGCATCTACATGGCGGCCGGTAACGCCTATTCTCGTCATGTGCCATACAGGGTGAAGGTTGACCCCTACTACGACCCATTTGACTTCGACATCGACGATGACCCCTACCCCGTGTGGAAGCAGTTGCGGGATGACGCACCGCTGTACCACAACGACAAGTACGGCTTCTACGCGTTGAGCAGGTACTCAGACGTCGTCCGCGAGTTGGTGAATTGGAAGGACTATCGGTCCGGCAAGGGCACCACCGTCGAGATCATCCTCAACGGGGTGGACGTGCCGCCGGGAATCATTCTCTTCGAGGACCCTCCCGTCCACGATTTGCACCGGCGGCTGTTGTCAGGAGTCTTCACGCCGCGTCGGATGGCTGCCATCGAACCTCTGGCCAGAGAGTTCTGCCGGCGCGCCCTGGAGCCGTTCGCGGACGCCGGTGGCTTCGACTTCATCGCCGACCTGGGTGCGTGGATGCCGATGCGCACCATCGGTTACCTGATCGGCATACCGGAGGACAGGCAGGTCGCGATCCGCCAGAACACCGACCGGATGCTGGCGCTCAAGGACAGTGGGCCCGTCGAGGTGGCCGACGACATGCTCACCAGCACCGGCTCGATGCTCGAGGAGTTCATCGACTGGCGTTACGACCATCCCTCCGACGATCTGATGACCGACCTGGTCAACGCCGAGGTGGAGGAAACCGACGGCACCCGGCGCCGGCTCACGCGCGGCGAGGTGCTGACCTACACGGGCACGGTCGTCGGAGCGGGCAACGAAACCACCACGCGGTTGATCGGTTTCGCCGGACAGCTCCTGTCTGACCACCCAGAGCAGCGCCGCGAGCTCGCGGTGGATTTCAGCCTCATTCCCGGCGCGATCGAAGAGGTGTTGCGCTACGAGGCGCCCTCACCTGTGCAGGCCCGCTATGTCGCACGTGATGTCGAACTCCACGGCCAGAGGGTCGCCGAAGGCTCGGTGATGCTGCTGCTCAACGGTTCTGCCAACCGTGATGAGCGGCAGTACCCCGACGCCGACCGGTTCGACATCCACCGGCAGGCCACCCACCTGTCCTTTGGGCACGGTATTCACTTCTGCCTGGGCGCCGCGCTTGCGCGGATGCAGGCGCGTGTGGCGCTCGAGGAAGTACTCATCCGGTGGCCGGACTGGGAAGTCGACTACCAGGCGGCCAAGCGCGCGCACACCACCAGTGTCAGAGGCTGGGCAACCCTCCCGGTGAGCGTGTGAGATGACGAATATCGTTGAAAGCGAACCGAATTCCGGATCTGCCGAAGCGACCGCCCCCGGGTTCTCGCCGTGGCCCGCCAGGATCGGGTGGGGCCTGTTCTTCACCGCCTACCTGGTTTTCGCGATCGTGACGATCGCGACCGTTCAGTCGGGTTTGCACGAAGACCCGACGAGGAGCAACCCGAATCCCGGTCCCGCCCCGTACCCACCGTTCCTCGGCTTCGACAATTGGCCGCTCGCCGTCTCCATCAGTTCGATCCCGATGGCAATCGGTCTGATCGCCGTGCTGGGGTGGCTGTCCTGGCGACAACGCAAGGTGCACTGGGCGGTCATCATCGCGTTCGCCGGGCTCATCACCGGTGCGCTGGACCCACTCGCAAACTGGGCGACATTCGCGATCTTCGACCCGCGGATGCTGCACTTCCCGTTCTCGTGGTGGTATGTCAACATCTCGCCGAATCTTGAACCGGCACTGGCATTCCTGGGCGGCTACGCGGCATACTACCTGCTCAACGGGCTTGGCTTCCTGAAGCTGCACGACCGGCTCCTCGACCCACTGATGCGGCGCGCCGGTTGGTTGGCAACGCACCGGCTGGTCCGGGTGTTCATCGGCGCGACGATCATCGCTGTCCCCATCAACGGCATGATCCAGTTCAGCTGGATGCGGGCCGGGATCTTCTTCTACACCGAAGCGGTCGGACCGGTGCTACAGATCGGCCACATCCACTTCCCGCTGATCATGGCGGTCTACGACGCCGTGATCTTCGGCATGGTCGCGGTGATGTGCGTGCGCGACGAGGATGGCGAACTGGTTCTGATCAACCGCATCGCGCGTTCGTTGCCCGGCCGGCCGAAGGTGACGCTGACCCGGCAGCTGCTGATCTCGATGACAGTGGGCCTGGTGTCGTTCGCGGTGCCGTTGGCGTTGCTTGCCGGGCTGCGGGAAGCGGGTTTGTCCCGGCCGGCCTTCGACCAGAACCCATACCCGAATGTGAACCTCTACGACCCATACGGGCATCTGGAGGACGCCGGAAAGAAAGGACCGTTCTACCGATGACGAGTGAGCGCAGTGGACGTTACCGCGTGGTCCACGTCGGAACCGGGCTGACTGGCCGCGAGGCGTTGCGCGCGGTGATCGATGACCCGGCGCTCGATCTCGTCGGGGTGAAGGTCTCGACGCCGGAGAAGGTCGGCATGGATGCGGGCCAACTGTGCGGTGGAGCGCATACCGGTGTTGCCGCGACGGATGACGTCGCGGCAGTCCTGGCGTTGAAACCCGACTGTGTGGCCTACTGTGCGACCGCCGTCCGGCGCGACGAGGAGGCGATCGCCGATATCGCCGAATACCTTGAGGCGGGCATCAACGTCGTGACGATCTCCACCATCCCCATGGTCTATCCAGCCGCAGCACCCACAGAATGGCGCGAGACGTTGGAAAGGGCAGCGGTCAAGGGCAATTCGACGTTCTACGCCACCGGCAGTGAGCCGGGATTCAGCAGCCTGAACATTCCCACCGCCCTGCTCGCGGGGGCGGGCCGCGTCGACTCCTATCGGATGGACGAGTACGCGCTCGACTTGGACAACTCCTACCCGATCTGGGACGTACTACACGAGTCCATGGGATTCGGAAAGCCGGACGGTCACGTGCCGGTCCGCATCGCATCCGGAAAGGTGGACAAGGACTGGGGCACCGTGGTGCGCTACCTCGCCGACATCCTGGGGTTCGAACTCGACGGAATCGAACTGGACTGGGAGACGCCGCTTGCGCCCTCCGACCTGCAGACGGCCATCGGGGTGATACCTCGGGGAACGATTTGCGCGCATCGATGGCAACTCGCCGGGATCGTCGACGGGCAACCGGCCGTCGCGGTCCAGTACTTCGCCACGGTGAGCGCCACGCCGTGGCCAGAGCAGTGGCCGAAGCCGTCGCGTGCGGGCCAAGGCGGAATGGTGTTCCGCGTCAACGGCTCTCCGAGTATGAGCCTCGAGTTGTATATGGAGCAGTCGGCCACCGACCGGGTGAATCCCGGTGTCGCAGCCACCGCGATGGCGGCGGTCAACGCGATACCCACTGTCGTCGAGGCGCCGCCCGGTGTGATCCCCAGCCCGTTAGCGGGACCGTCGGTCGTCACCCGGCGATCCGGCGGTTAACCGCCATCTGACAAGAGACCGCTCAGCTGGTTCGCAAGGTCGGACTTCTTGACCTTGCCCGTGGCCGTGAACGGCAGCGCATCCTTGCCCGTGACCCAAATGAACTTCGGCACTTTGTAAGCCGACAGGCGGCCACGGAGGTCCGCCGTCAACTCGTCGGGATCCAGTTGCGCGTCAACGCGAGGCACCACCGCGGCGGCCACGATCGTTCCGTTGTGCCCGTCCTCGACGCCGACGACATACGCTTCGAGGACGCCGTCGCACCCAGAGAGGGCCAGCTCCACCTCACCCGGCGTGACGTTGGTTCCGCCGCCCGTTTTGATCAGATCGCCCAATCGGCCGGTGAACTTGATCCAGCCGTCGTCGTACTGGACTCCGCGATCGCCCGTCCGATAGTAGCCGTCCGGCGTGAAAACATCCTCGCGCTCGCGTTTGTACAGTCGCTGCATCAGCGAGTAGCCGCGCACCCAGATCTCGCCATCGGTGCCCGGCGGGACGGGTTCTCCCGTCGAGGGATCGACCAACAGATGAGACAACCCCTCGATCGAGTATCCGCCCGTCTGGCGGCGATCGGCGGGCTGCGCGGGATACGGATCGACGCCGATGTGGTTGCCGCACAGTTCAGTCATGCCAAGCGCATTGGGGCCCTTCGGCCGGCGTTCCGGCGGCACCATCGCGGGCATGCTGGTGCGCTGCACCGAACTGAGGTCGCGGTGCGCGAAGTCGGGGTGCTCGGCCAGCGATTTGCCCTGTTGTGGCCAACCCAGCGCGATCGTGGCGCGATGACGTTCGACCAACTCGAGCGCCTCGGCAGCGTCGAACGCGGGCTGGGTGACCAGCGTCGCGCCGTGGTGAATCACCGCGTGGATGCCGGTGATCAGCCCGCCGACCCAGAAGAACGGCATGGCGGTGAACATCACCGTGTCGTTCGTGACGCCGTAGTGGAAGGTCAGCTTGTAGGTGTGTCGCACCAGCGTGCCATGGGTGTGCACAGGGCCTTTCGGGTCGCCGGTGCTTCCGGAGGTGTAGATGATCATCACGTCATCGGCCGGTGTCACGCAGGATTCGACATCGTCCAGGAACTCCGCGTTGTGTCCCGCCGCGAGGTCGGCGGGAAGAATCGTCGCCCACGGGCGGTCGCACCGTCCCCAAACCGCGATCGTGCGCAGATAGGGCGCTCGGCGGACGGTGAGCCTGCCGGGGGTGTCCTGGTCGGCGAGTCCCGGTAGCGCCTCCTCGAGGCGGCCGAGGAAGTCGTGGCCGCGAAAGCCCGACTGGGCGAGGATCGCGCGCAGATCGGCATGGCGGGCCGTCCACGCCAGTTCCGAGGCCTTGTAGAACGTGTTCAGCGGCACCGCGACCGCGCCGATGCGCGTCGTCGCGAACCAGGCGATCGCCCACTCGATGCCGTTGGGCATCAGGATCCCGACGTGGTCACCCTTGCCGAGGCCCTCGGCCAGCAGCGCCGTCGCCAACTGCGCCGACCTCAGATCGAGGTCGGTGTAGGTCAGCGCCTGACCGTCGGCGATCAGAAACGGTTTGTCCCCGAACCGCGCCGCACACGACCTGACGAGGGCGGGGATCGTAGGCGTGATGGTCGGGAAGGGCACGGCTGGAAGGTCCTCTCGGAGGGGCTCGCCTCAACAGGATAGCCACCCTTGCCGGAAAACGAGAATACCGGTTCTCACTGGCTGCGCCTTGGCCATTACACTGCAGCCATGTCGCCGTCGGACCGGCTCGATCGACTGGAGTCCAGCTTCGAGATCGCCCAGTTGCCCAGCCGCTACGCCTTGGCGCTCGATGCGCGCGATCTCGACGCCCTGGTGGCGCTGTTCGTCGACGATGTCGAGGCCGGGTCCGAGGGCAGCGGTAGGGCGGCTCTCAAGCGGTGGTACGACGGCGTGCTGCGCAGGTTCTATCGCAGCATCCATCTGATCTGCGGACAGGTAGTCGATTTCGTCGATGCTGACCACGCGACCGGGTCGATCTACTGCCGGGCCGAGCATGAGAACGGTGACGGCTGGTACGTCATCACGATGCGGTACGACGACGTCTACGAGCGGCGCGACGGCCGTTGGTTCTTCGTCAAGCGACGAGAGCATCCGTGGTACTCCGTGGACGTGACCGAGCGCCCGGGACCGGAGTTCATCCGATGGCCCACCGACGTGCCTCTGCGCGCGGCGATGCCGCATCGGATGCCGACGTGGCGGGCATTCTGGGAAAGGGGTGACCCGGCGGTCCCCGCACGGCTGTCCCGGCGGCCCTAGTGCGTTTACAAACCGATCCGATAGTGCAATTCTCAAAATTCGAAAACGCTCGTTAACGCTTGTAGGAGGACGTCATTACCGTCGACAAGGTGCTGACCGGGGTTCGGGTGCTCGAGGTCGCCGCATGGACGTTCGTGCCCTCGGCGGGTGCGGTCCTCGCCGAATGGGGAGCCGAGGTCATCAAGGTGGAACCGCGAGACGGGGGAGACCCGCAGCGTGGCCTCGTGACGATGGGGATCGTCGACGAAGGTGGTGGTTCGGTCAATTACATGATCGAGATTCCGAACCGCGGCAAGAAGTCGATCGGCGTGGACCTGAGCACACCGGGTGGTCGGGACGTCGTTCGCGAACTGGCCAAGACCTGCGATGTGTTCCTGACCAGTTATCTGCCGGAACGCCGCAAGAAGTTCGGCATCGACGTCGACGACATCCGGGCAGCGAATCCGAACATCGTGTACGTGCGCGGCTCCGGCCACGGCCCCAAAGGGCCGGACGCGGACACGCCGGGCTACGACGGGGTTTCCTACTGGGCGCGCGGCGGCATCGCCACCGTCCTCACGGAAGAACGCGACGAGCTGGTCCGCTCCCGTCCGGCATTCGGAGATCTGCTCGGCGGTATGACCATCGCCGGCGGTATCGCCGCGGCGCTGTACAAGAAGGCGACGACCGGTGAGGGGTCGGTCGTCGACGTGTCGCTGCTCGGACTCGCCGCCTGGAATCTCAGCCCCGACGTCGCGGTCAGTCAAATCCACGGTGGCAGCGCCATTCCCAAGTTCGGGCACGCGGACGCGCCCAACCCGTTGGTGGGCACGTACCGCACGAAGGACGGTCGCTACGTCCAGCTGATGATGCTGCAACTCGACAAGTTCTACGCCGAGGCGATGCGCGTGATCGGCCTGCCCGAGCTCATCGACGATCCGCGATTCGCCGATCCCGCGTCGCGGTTCGAGAACCGGGTCAGCCTGATCGCGTCGCTCGACGAGGCGTTCGCCAAGCGCACGCTGGCCGAGTGGCGCACAACGTTGGCGACGCTGTCCGGCGCATGGGGCATCGTACAGACACCGGCGGAAGTCTGCGAAGACCCCGCCGTCACCGCCAACGGCTATGTCGCGCATACCGAAACCGTCAACGGCGTGCCGTTCGCGTTGCCAACCAATCCCGTTCAGTTCGACGAGCACTCGGTCACTCCACCGGGCGCGCCCGAGCACGGCCAGCACACCGAAGAAGTATTGATGGACGCCGGAATGGACTGGCACACCATCGAAAAGCTCAAGGAGTCGGGGGCGATCCTGTGAGCGCGGCAGCACCGGAAGTGGACAACGGGTCCGTCGAATTCGACCCGTTCTCAAAGGATTTCTTCGACGGCGCCTACGACACCTACCGTCGCCTGCGCAACGAGTCGCCCGTCTATTACAACGCTAAGTGGGACTTCTGGGCGCTGACCCGCTACGCCGACGTGGCGCCCGCGACGAAGGATCACGAAACCTTCTCGTCGGCCAAGGGCGCCACGCTGGACATGGTCAAGGCCCACGACGATGCGATCCCGGTGCCCAAGGTCATCATCTCGATGGATCCGCCGGAGCATGAGAAGATGCGCAAGCTCGTCAGCAAAGTGTTCACTCCGCGCGCCATCGCCGCACTGGAAGACATGGTGCACGAGAAGGTGTACGAACGCGTGGAAGCGCTCGATCCGAAGTGCTTCGACGTGGTCGCCGACTTCTCCGCGCTGTTCCCCAACGAGGTCATCACAACCATGCTCGGCGTGCCGAAGCAGGATCGAGACCAGATCCGGCTCTGGCTGGACCTCCTTCTCGAACGTCATCCCGGTGAGATCGCCACCACCAAAGCGGGATACGAGGCGTCGATGAACACCGGCCTGTATTACTACGATCTCGTGCAGCAGCGGCGGGCAGAGCGGCAGGATGACATGATCAGCCGCCTGATCGACACCGAGATCGAGCGCGACGGGGTGGTCGACAAGCTCACCGATGTCGACATCACGGGTTTTGCGACGATGCTCGGCGGCGCAGGAGCCGAAACCGTCACCAAGCTTGTGGGCAACGCCATGGTCGCGTTCGCCGACTATCCCGAACAGTGGCGCAAACTTCGCGAGGACCGCAGCAAGATCCCCGCCGCGGTCGAGGAACTACTGCGATACGAGGCGCCGTCGCAGTATCAGGTCCGCACGGCGACACGAGACGTCAACTACTACGGCACCACGATCCCGGAGGGCGCCGCGGTATTGCTCGTCACCGGGTCGGCGACCCGCGACGAGCGGATGTTCGACGATCCCGACCGGCTGGACATCGACCGGGAGCGCAAGATGGGCTTCAATCTCGCGTTCGGCTACGGCATCCACAGCTGCCTCGGCGCGGCGCTGGCGCGGATGGAGAGCCGCATCGCGCTCGACGCGCTGCTCGACCTCATCCCCGAGTACGAGGTCGACCGCGACGGCCTGCGGCGCGTGGCGATGTCGAACGTCTGCGGCTACTCCAACGTCCCGGTGCGTAGGACGACCTGAGGCGCTTCGTCAGCCCGGAACGGTGGTGAGACGGTGAAATCCACCGTGGAACGCTTCGACGGGGCCGGCTGGTCCCGCTGTACCCACTGCCTTCATCGCGTGGTGCTTGAAAGCCCGCGCGGCAGAGCTGAGCCGATGTTCGATGTGGGATGCGGAAGCGGGTGCAGCCGACCAGTTTCCACCCCACGAGGCCACGTCGGCGCCGTGTCGCCGGGTGGCGTCGGTGACGAAGCGGCGTACCCCGCGATGCCGGACGTACATCGATGCGGCGAACACGACCGCGTCCGGCCAGTGCGGCTCGAAATCGAAGCGGGCCGGCAAACCGCGGCCGTCGACACCGAGGATCTGCAACGCCCGCGCATCGGACTCGGATTCCAGGTAGGCCTCGACGCGCCAGCCGATGCGTAGCGCGTCGACGATGAGTCCGCCGGCCGCCGAGACCGCGTCCGCCGTTCCGGGTGCGAGCACCACCAGTTTGTAGGGTGCAGCGTGGTCCCGGTCCATCTGCCCCGGCGGCTGTGCCGCCGATGCCGCGGTGAGTTTCACTGGAACCCTCCCGATAATCGCAATATCAATTAATGAGAATAATCATTGTCACACGGTCGTGCGGGGCCGGATCGGGGTCATGAGCGCTACCGCCGCCGAGTGCCGCCGTCGACGAATCCGTTCACCGCATAGGCCCGAACGAATTCGGCTACCGCGTCGTCGTTGCGCATGTCGATGGTCGGAGACGGTGTAGTGAACAGCGAGAACAACATTCGCGCGAACCACTCGGTGGCCGACGGCACGTCCAGGCCGGCGCGGACCTCTCCGGTCAGCCTCGCCGCGTTCACATAGGGTGCCAGGAAGTCCGCGCACTCCTTCAACAGGGTGCCCGCGTTCTTCGTCATCATGAGATTGACTTCGTCCTGATCGAAGTACGCTTCCGGTTCGACGACCCGACGTGCCTGGGTGACGAAGACGGCGGCGCGTACCAATCGGCCTTCCAGGGTGCTGCCGCCGTGCCGATCGATGGCTTTGGCCATGTTGCGGTAGAACCGCTGCGACGCCGCCTCCGCGCAGGCTTCGACGACGGTCTCCTTGTCCCGGAAGTACTCGTAGAACGTGCTGCGCGACACCCCGGCCGCCCGGGCGATGTCTACGATGGTGGTCTTGGCCAGCCCGCGGGTCCGGAAGCAGCGGAAAGCCGCCGAGATGATGACATCCCGGGTGTCGACCGCCACCGATTGAGTCACTTCAGACGCCACCGCACGACATTAACTTCTCAACGGTCGGGCGCCAGGATGAGGCCGCTGGTCGGAACGCCGGTGCCCGACGTCACGAGGACGTGCTCGACGTTGTCGACCTGGTTGTATGACGTGCCGCGGATCTGGCGGACGCCTTCGGTGATGCCGTTCATCCCGTGGATGTAGGCCTCGCCGAGCAAGCCGCCGTTGGTGTTGATCGGCATTCGACCGCCCAGCGAAAGTTCGTCGACCGACACGTAGTCCTTGGCCTCGCCCCGTCCACAGAATCCGAGTTCCTCGAGCTGGGTGAACACGAACGGGGTGAAGTGGTCGTAGAGGAATGCGGTCGAGATGTCGTCGGGTTTCAATCCGGAGTCGCGCCAGAGCTTGTTGCCGACCACCCCCATCTCGGGCAGCCCGGTGATGTCGTCCCGGTAGTAACTGGTCATCACTTCACCGTCGTACGCCGCACCCTGGGCCGCCGCGCTGATGACGGCCGGTGGCTTGGCCAGGTCGCGCGCCCGCTCGACACTCGTCACCACCATCGCCACGCCGCCGTCGCTCTCCTGACAGCAGTCGAGCAGACGCAGCACCGGCTCGATGATCCAGCGCGACTGCTGGTGGGCTTCGATGGTGATCGGCTTCTCGTAGAACCAGGCATCGGGGTTCTTGGCCGCATGCTTGCGATCGATCACTGAGATCTTGCCGAAATCGGCGTTGGTGACGCCGTAGGTGGTCATGTAGCGCTGGGCATGCAGGGCGACCCAGGCCGCCGGGGTCATGAATCCGAACGGCGCATACGGAGCCATCCACAACGGGGTGACACCGGGTTGGCGTCCGGCTCCGCCGAACCGGAACCCGGAGCGCTCGTTGAACGCTCGGTAGCAGACCACGGCCTCGGCGGCGCCCGTCGCGACGGCCATGGCGGCCTGCATCACGGTGCCCGCGGCTGCCCCGCCGCCGTGCGGAACCCGGGTGAAGAAACTGAGGTTCCCGATGCCGACGTTGCGGGCGACCTCGATTTCCTCGTTCTCGTCGACGGTGAACGTCACCATGCCGTCGATGTCCTTGGGGCGCAGGCCCGCATCGTCGATGGCTGCCTTGACCGCTTCGCAGGCCAACTGCATTTCGGTGCGGCCGGACTCCTTTGAGAACTCGGTCTGGCCGATGCCGACGAGCGCGGCCTTGCCGCCGATGCCGTTGCGGGTCACAAGTCGACGCCCTCGAGCAGGCTCAGCACCGCGGTGCCCGTCACGTGATCGCCGAGGCTGTTGGTGCCCTTGAAGGTGACCTCGATGAGGCCTTCGCCGTTCGCGGAGGACTTGTCGGTGACGCTGCCCTCGAACCGCAGTGCGTCGTTCGGATACGCGGGGACGCCGAGCCGAATCGAGAGTTTCTTGACCATCGCCTCGGGTCCCGCCCAGTCGTGCAGGAACCTCACACACAGCCCATTGGTCGTCAGGATGTTGAGGAAGATGTCCTTGGAGCCTTGGGAATTGGCGAAGTCGCGGTCATGGTGCACGGGCATGTAGTCGCGGGACGCGATGGCGCCGGCCACGATCAGGGTGGTCGTGACGGGTACGTCCATCGGCGTCACCTCGTCGCCGACGTTGACGCTGTTCCATGCCCGTGTCTCAGTGCGTCCGAGTGTCGAGGTCATCGGTTGGTTCCTTCCGCGTAGGCGTTGCCGAGCCGGGCCAGCTGCTGAGATGCCGATCCGAGCGTGAGTTCGATCTGCTTGGCCCACAAGAAATAGCGGGACAGGGGATAGGTGACGTCGATGCCCATGCCGCCGTGTACCTGTTGGGCGGACGCGGTGACGCGCGCCCCGGCCTCGGCGGCCCAGAACTTGGCGATCGCCGCTTCCCGCTCGGCGGGTCTGCCCTCCGCGATCAGCCAGGCCGCATGCCAGGTGGTCCAGCGGATCGCTTCAGTGTCGATGAATGCATCGGCAAGGCGCTGCTGCACGGCCTGGAACGACCCGATGGGACGCCCGAACTGCTCGCGCTCGCTGGTGTAGGACGCGGCCAGTTTCAGTGCCCGTTCGGTCACACCGATCTGCATCGCGCACAACCCCACCAGCGCCCTGGTGTACAGCGCGCGGACGACGTCGGCCCCGGCATGTTCGGTGAGCCGCCATCCGACGGCGTCCGTGAGTTCGACGTCGGCGAAGGGCTCGCCGTTGGTGGTCGCCGTCGGCGTCACATCCACTCCGCCGCAACCGGTTTCGACGACGAACAACCCGGGTCCATCGTCGGCCTTGGCCGAGACGACGATGGCCGCGGCGAGTTGGGCGGCGGGCACCAGCTCCTTGGTGCCGCTGAGCCGCCAGGTGACACCATCGGCGCGCGCGGTGGTCCGCGGTGCGGCCGGGTCGGAGCTTCCAGGTTCGGCCAGCGCCGCGGTCAACAGGGTGCTGCCCTCGACCACCCCGGGTAAGAACCGCTGCTGCAGATCGGAATCGCCGTGCCGGGCAATGGTATCGGCGCCCAGGGCGAGCGTCGCGTACACCGGGACCGGCGCGACGCTGTACCCGACCTCGCTGAGCAGCACACCGAGTTCGAGGAACCCGCCGCCCGTGCCGCCGACCGATTCGGGGAGCCCGATCCCCAGCAGGTCGGCCGACGCCAACTCGGCCCACAGGGCGGCGTCGTAACGTAGGCCGCTCGATTCCAGCTCGGTCAGATTTTCCGGTGTCGCACGGTGCTCGAACAGCTGGCGGGCGACCTTGGCGACCGTCTCCTGCTCGTCGCTGAAGGTGAAATCCATTCGTCGTTCCCTCTACTCAGTGGGCCGGCCGAAATTGGTGCAGCACCAGCTCTTCCCCGCTGGGAAGGGCCTCGAAGGTTTCGTAGAAGACCTCGACGGGCATCCCGACCTCGATCGCTCCAGGCTCGATATCGCACAGGTTCGACACGACGCGCACACCCTCGTCGAGCTCGATAAGCGCGACGACGTAGGGGTATTGCAGGAAGGGCAGCGGCGGGTACTGCGGCATCACGAAGCTGTAAACGGTGCCGCGTCCGGTGGACACCACATAGTCCCAGTTCAGCGATTGGCAGTTACCGCACATCGGCCGCGGCGGAACCCGCAGCGTCTTGCAGTCCGTGCAGCGCTGGATGCGAAGCTCGTTGTCCTTCAGCCCCGACCAGAAGAACTCGGTGTCCGGGCTGATTGAAGGGGCGAGTCTGCTGGCCATTCAGTTCCCCGTCTTGAATCGCAGGGTGCGGAACCATTGGCGCCCGATGACGTCGCCGTTCTGATCCCGGTACGTGGTGACCCATGTGACGAAGAAGCCGGTGCCCATCGCCGTCTTCTTCTCATCCGAAATCGACTCGAAGACCGTCTCCGCGGTGATCTGGTCTCCGACGCGGGGATAGCGCTCGATCTCGAATTCGGAGTTCGTCGCGATGATGCCGGTGTAGCCGGCATCGGCGAGGAACTGCAGCGGGTTGGTCTTGATCTCGATCGGCACCCCGCCGCGCTCGTGGATGCCTTCCAGCTTCGGCGGCGGCATCGTCCAGCTCTGCAGCATCACCGGCGGCGAGACGATTCCGCCGTAGCGGGAATTCTCCGCGAACTCGGGATCCAGGTAGGCCGGGTTCATATCGCCCAGTGCGTACGCCCAGTGCCGGATCATCGCGGCGTTCACCGGATCGGGCGCATGCACCCGCTTGCCGACGCCGTCGGTGGGGGTGCCGATGAGCGCATCGAGGCGCTCGCGCAGTTCGTCTTTGGCTGTGTCGGTCACTGCTGGATTCCTTTCTCACGACGCTCGCATGTCGCGGGGTGCGCGGGGCATCCCGAGGCCGGCCATGGCGATGATGTCGCGTTGCAGTTCGTTCGCACCGCCACCGAAGGTGTTGATGACGGCCAGCCGGTAGGCACTCTCGAGTTCGCCTTTCACGGGCGCGGTGGCGCCCTTTCGGGTACCGGCCTGCCCGACGACGTCGAGCAGTTCGCGGGCCACCTGCTGGGTGAGCTCGGTGCCGAAAACCTTTGCCGCCGAAGCCTCTCCCATGCCGAGCCCACCGGTACTCATGTTGGTGTTGACCCGCAGGTTGAGCAGTCGGTAGGCGGCCACCTGCGCCTCGACGCGCGCAAGGGCCTGCTGCACCCAGGGCTGGTCGATGACGCGGCCGTCGTCGAGCGGCGTGGTCCTGGCCCATTCCAAGGTCTTGGCGAACAACGGCTCCAGCGCGCCGAGATTGCCCAGTGCGGCGCGCTCGAGGTTCAGCTGGTTGGTGACCAGCTTCCAGCCTTGGTTCTCGCCGAGCACGATGGCGCTCTCGGGTACCCGCACGTCGTCGTAAAACGTGTAGTAGGTCGACACTCCCGGCATGGTGTGCAGGGGTTTCCACGAGAAGCCGGGCGAGTCGGTGGGCACGATGAACACCGTGATGCCCTTGTGTTTCTTGGCTTCTGGATCGGTTCGTGCCGCCAGCCAGATGTAGTCGGCGAACTCCGCGCCGCTGGTGAACATCTTGGACCCGTTGATGACGAACTCGTTACCGTCGCGCACGGCCGTCGTCCGCAACGACGCCAGGTCGCTGCCCGCACCGGGTTCGGAGTACCCGATCGCGAAGTCGACGGTGCCTTGGAGTATCGCGGGAAGGAACTTCTGCTTCTGTTCCTCGGTGCCGTACTGGATGAGGGTGGGGCCGACCGTGTTCAGCGTGATCATCGGCAACGGCGCGTTCACCCGACGCGCCTCCTCGTTAAAGATGTACTGCTCCAACGCGGTCAGCCCGCGCCCGCCGTACTCGACGGGCCACGCGACGCCCAGCAGGCCGGCTTCGCCGAGCGCCCGCCTGCACTCGGTCATCGCGGCACCGCCCTCCATCAGGCCCGCGACGGCGGCGCGCCGCTCGGGGGTCATCACGGTCTCCAGCCGCTCCCGGAATTCCTCGCGGAGCTGTTTCTGCTCCGGGGTGTAGTCGAAGTCCATCAGGCGCTCGCTCCCAGACGCACCGGCATGCGTTTGACACCCGGCACCATGGTGGCGCGCAGCCGGGTCACGTCACCGGTCAGTTCGATGCTCGGGTAGGTGCCGAGAAGCACCTCGAACATGATCCTGGCCTCCAGCCGGGCCAGCTGCGCACCGAGGCAGGCGTGCTCGCCGGCACCGAAGGCGATGTGCGGGTTCGGGTTTCGGGTGATATCGAACGCCTCACTGGTCGGGCCGAAGATTTCGGCGTCCCGGTTGGCCGCGCCGTAGAGCATGACGACGGTTTCGCCCGCCTTGATCTGCTGGCCGCGAATCTCGATGTCCTGTGTCGCCTCCCGCGCCATGTGGGTGACCGGACTGGTGAAGCGCAACATCTCTTCGACCGCGAGCGGCAGCAGGTCCGGTTTCGAGCGCAGCAGCGCGAACTGATCCGGATGGTCCAGCAGGGTCAGTGTGCCGAGCGCGATGAGGTTGCGCGTCGTCTCGTTACCGGCGACCAGCAGCAGGAACGAGAAGTTCAGCAGATCCTCGTCGGTGAGGCGTTCACCGTCGACTTCGGCGGCTGCGAGGATCGACAGCAAGTCGTCCTGGCCGGTGACCTCTCCGGACCGGCGTGCGGCGATGAGCGCGGTGAAGTATTCATACAGCTCACCGAGTGCCACCAGGTGATCCAGCTCGATGTCCGGGTCCGCGGTGCCGACCGCGGCGTCCGACCAGGCGCGAAACCTCTCCCAATCCTCGGGCGGCGCGCCGAGCATCTCGGCAATCATCCGGGTGGGCAGGGGAGCCGCGATCTCTTCGGCGAACTCGTATTCCCGCGCCGGGTCCACGCTGTCGAGGATGCCGTTTACTATCTCGCGGACCTTCGGCTCCAGCAAAGTGACCTGACGGCGGGTGAAGCCGGAATTGATCAGCTTGCGGAGCTGACGGTGTCGCGGCGGATCGGTGAAGATCAGGTTGCCTTCCTGGATGGGTTCAGGCTGGCTGGGATCCGGGATCGTGATCCCCTTGGTCGATGAGAACAAGTGCGGATGGCCCGAGACGAAGCGGATGTCCTCGTACTTGGTCAGCGCCCAGAAATTCGTCACGTCGTTCCACACCACGGGGGTGGTGTCGCGCAGTTCCCGATAGACCGGGTACGGGTCGCCCGCATAGAAGTCCGGGGAGTGCAACGGGTACGCGGACGTGGGTCGCGACGTGGATTCAGTGGGCACCGCGGGGTCTCCTCAACGCATCGGCCATCGGACAAATACCTCCGCACTGTCCGGTGGTTCTGTGTCTACCCCACGCGCGACCGGCGTGTCAACCATCATCTACGCAGGATAATTGGCATGTCCGTTGACTGGGCGGCATTGCGCGGTGTACACACGAGGCACAGATGTCGGACAGCTCGCGCCTGAGTGGGACGGTCGGTCACCCTCAGTCGGACAACCAGGAAGGTCCAGTGATCTGATGGCCGCGTCCAACCTCATCGACAACTATGACCTCTTCATCAACGGCAGTTGGGCGGTCCCCGACAGCGGCCGGTACGACGTGATCGATCCGGCCACCGGCGCGGCCCTCGCGTCCGCGCCGGACGCCGGGGTGGCGCAGGTCGAACAGGCCATCGCCGCTGCGCGATCCGCGTTCGACGATGGGCCATGGGCGGCGGCGGCGCCGGAGGAGCGGTCGGAGTGTCTGCAGCAGCTCAGCGATGCGCTGCTCGCTCATGGCGATGAGATCTACGCGCTCGCGCAGGCGGAGTGGGGCTGCACAGCAAACGAACGGCTGATTCACGTCGACGGACCCGCGTTCATGGCGGGGCACGCCGCAGAACTCGCGCTGGAACCGGCGGAGGCGCCCATGGATGCCTGGGGCGCGGCGGGCACGACGCTGTTGCGGTACGAGCCCCTCGGCGTGGTCGCGGTCATGACGCCGTGGAACTTCCCGCACACCCTCAACGTGATGAAGGTGGGCGCGGCGCTTGCCGCTGGCAACACGCTGGTGCTCAAGCCCTCGCCGCTCACTCCCTTGGCGGGTTTGGCGCTGGCCCGGATCATCAAGGAGGAGACCGACATTCCGCCGGGAGTCGTCAACGTCGTCACTCCCACCGGACTCGACGCCAGCAAGGCCCTGACCCTCGACCCACGGGTGGACATGGTCAGCTTCACCGGCAGCTCGTCGGTGGGCCGTGAGGTGATGGCCGGTGCGGCGGGGACGATGAAGCGCATCCTGCTGGAATGCGGCGGCAAGTCGGCCACCGTGCTGCTCGACGATGTCGAGCTGACCGATGAGCTGTTCGAGCGACTGCTGTTCGAAGGATGCACGCTGCACGCGGGACAGGCGTGCATCCTCAACAGTCGGTTGGTGGTGCCCGAAGGACTTCACGACGAGGTCGTCGCCCGGCTCACCGACCTCGCGCGCGCGGTGACTGTCGGCAATCCCGCGGACGATGGGGTGACCATGGGCCCGCTGATCAGCAGCCAGCATCTGGAGCGAGTGGAAGGTTTCGTCCGGCGTGCCGAATCCGACGGCGCGAAGGTGGTGACGGGCGGCGGGCGTCCCGAAAACCATTTGGGTGGATTTTTTTTCGAGCCGACGATCCTGACCGACACCAGCGCCGATTCGTACATCGCGCAGGAGGAGGTTTTCGGTCCGGTGCTGACGGTCCTGCGCCATCGCGGTGACGACGACGCCGTGGCCATCGCCAACAACTCCGCGTACGGGCTCGGCGGTGCGGTCTGGGGTACCGATGTCGACCGGGCGGTGGCGATCGCGCGCCGCATCAGAACGGGTCAGGTCTCGATCAACGGCACCATCCCCGGCGACGCGCCCTTCGGCGGCTTCAAGCAGAGCGGCATCGGCCGTGAGGGCGGGGTGATGGGGTTGCGCGCCTATATGGAACCCAAGGCGATCGGGGTTCCGGCGTGAGCCCCGAAGGCGACGACGCGCGAGCATCGCTGGGCCCACGCCCGAAGGGCAGGGGACGAGTACCGCAGGAACGAGGAACGCAGCGAGGAGCGCAGCGGGGAGGAGTCGAGGCGTGAGTGACGCGCTGGCCGGACTGCGTGTCGTCGAACTGGGCAGCGACATCGCGGCGCCGTATTGCACCAAGCTGCTGACCGACCTCGGCGCCGATGTGTGCAAGATCGAGCCGCCGGCGGGTGACCCGCTACGGAACTGGGGTCCCGGCGGTGGGTTGTTCGAGTATCTGAACGCCGGAAAGAGCGGCCTGACAGTCGATCTCGGGACGGCATCGGGTCTGTCGCAAGCTCACGAGCTGATCGCGCAGGCCGATCTGCTGGTCGAGGATCTGCCTGCCGGTTCGGCCGTCCGGTTCGACTGGGGACTCGACCGCGAGGCCCTGCAGCGGATCAACCGCGACCTCGTCGTCGTCAGGGTCTCCGACTACGGCCAGGAAGGCCCCCGGCGCGATCTGCCGTCGACGCCGCTGACGCTGCAGGCGGCGTCGGGATGGGTCAACACCCGGGAGTTCGGCCGGCCGCCGGTGCAGGCCGGCGCGCGCATACCCGAGTACATCGCGGGGAGTTACGCGGCGCTCGCGGCGCTGACCGCCCTGCGTGTCGCGGATGCGGAAAGGGGCCGGGTCGTGGAAGCCGACGTGTCGGCGTTTGAGTCACTGCTGAGCACGTTGCCGTATCCGATGCTGATGGCCGAGCGGCTGAAAAGCATGGGCTTGCCGACCAATTCGAAGGCCGCGCCGATGCTGGGCATCGTCAGGGCCGCCGACGGCTGGATCGGCATCAACTGCCTGACCGGGCAGCACTGGCTCGATGTCTGTGCCATGGTCGGCCTGCCGGAGTTCGGCGAACATCAACTCGCCATCATGCTGGGCGGTCCGGAGCGCGACGAGTTCTTCGCGAAGGCGCAGCCCTGGCTGGACTCGATGCCGGTGGCCGACCTGGTCGAGTTGAGTCAGGCCATGCGGATTCCGGCCGCCCCGATCAACGACGGATCCACGATCGTGGACTGCCCGCAGTACCGGGACCGCGGCTTCTTCGTCGACGGCGGCCCCGAGGCCGCGCGGTTCCGCAGGCCGGGCGCGCCGTTCCGGTTGTCGAAGACGCCGGTGCCCGCGCCGCGACCCGCGCCGCTCCTCGGTGCGGCCGACGCCGGAGAATGGGACGCCCGCAGGGAGCGCGCGACGGACGTCGGCGACGCGGAGAGCCCGTTCGCAGGCCTGAAGGTGTTCGACCTCAGTACGTTCTGGGCGGGCGCCTATCTCACCTGTTACCTGGGTGCGTTCGGCGCCGACGTCGTCAAGGTCGAGTCGATCCAGCGCCCCGACGGGCATCGGTACTCGGGCTCGCTGCTCCGCAACAGCGACGACTGGTACGAGATCGGGCCGTTGTGGCAGGGCACCAACCTCAACAAGCGCGACATCACGCTCGACCTCAGCACCGACACGGGCCGGGAACTGGCACTGCGGCTGGCGGCCGAAGCCGACGTGGTGGTCGAGAATTTCTCGCCCCGGGTGGTCGAACAATTCGGGCTGGACTACGACTCTCTCGTCAAGGCCAACCCGGGGGTGGTCATGGTCCGCATGCCTGGCTTCGGCTTGGAGGGCCCGTGGCGCGATTACGTCGGCTGGGCGTTGAACATCGAACAGCTGGCCGGGATGTCCGCGGTCACCGGGTACGCCGACGGTCCGCCGTGCAATCTGCAGGGTCCCGCCGATCCGATCGCCGGTGTGCACGCGACGGTGGCTTTGCTCGCCGCGCTCGAACACCGACGCCGTACGGGCGAGGGTCAACTGATCGAGGTGGCGCAGATCGAGGTCGGCGCCGCGGTCACGGCCGAACCGGTCATCGAGTATTCGATGACCAAACGCGTGCGCGAACGTGAGGGCAACCGGCACCGCCATTACGCGCAAGGCGTCTACCGCGCGCAGGGCGACGACGATTGGGTCGCCGTCTCGGTGCGGGACGACACTGACTGGGCCGCCGTCACCGAGGTCATCGATCGGCCAGAACTGCGCGATGATCCGCGATTCGTCACCGCCGACGCACGATTGCAGCACCACGACGAGTTCGACGAGGTGATCGCCGATTACACAGCGGCGCGAGACGCCGAGGAGGCCGCCGAGGCGCTGCTCCGACACGGCGTACCCGCGCAGCGACTGATGACGGGCGACCGGATGTACGACGTCGACCAACTCGAGGCGCGGGGATTCTACGAAGACCTCGACCACCGGATCGCGGGCCGGCAACGCTTCCCGGGTTGGCCCTTCCGCATCTCGCCGGGCCCGTCGCGGCACCACCATGCCCCATCGCCGACGCTCGGTCAGCACAACGACCAGGTGCTCGGCGCGCTTGGTCTGACGGCAGAGGAAATTTCGGCCCTGCGTGAGCAGCGCGTCATCGGCGAGCGACTCCTGAACGCTTAGCTGTCGTTTCGGTGTTGGACAGACGCGAGTGCTGTACAGTCTGCCCACGGGATGAAAATGGTGATTCTCAATCGCCGCCAACAGGACTCTCCAAAGAGAGAGTCGGTATTTGCAAGGGGACGCATCGATGATGCGCGACGCTGGGCCAGGACCGATGCACCGGTCGGAGACCGCCACCGCGGCGGCTCCCGTGGCGGCGACGCCGGGTCGCAGTTTCGGTGCGGCCGGCTACAAGAGGCCCGCAATGGGCCTGCTGACGATCGCGGTGATCGTGATGGTCTTCGCGTTCGCGGTACAACTGTTTCGCGGCGAACTGTTCACCGACACCGTCCCCGTCACCGTGGTGGCCGAGCGAGCAGGGCTCGTCATGAACGCGCAAGCCAAGGTCAAGATGCGCGACGTCGAGGTCGGCAGGGTGTCGTCGATCGAGGAAATGCCGGACGGCAGGGCCGTCATCCATTTGGCGATCGATGCCGCCGAGATCGGCTCGATTCCGGAGAACGTCGGTGTAAACGTCGCTGCGAGTACGGTCTTCGGCGCCAAGTACGTCCAGTTGGTGCCGCCGGCTGAGTCCTCGCGGGGGCCGCTGCGCGCAGGCCAGACGGTCGCCGCCGAACACGTCACCGTCGAGATCAACACGCTTTTCCAGAAACTCAACACCCTGGTTTCGGCCATCGAGCCGACGAAGCTGAACACCACGCTCACCGCCCTGGCAACGGGGCTGAGCGGTCGCGGAGACAAGCTGGGCCAAGCCATCACGGACATGAACAGTGCTCTCGCCGAACTCGATCCCAGCCTGCCGAACCTGAGCCACGACTTGTCCGTGGCGCCGACGGTCCTGAACGCGTTCGCCGACGTCGCACCCGACTTGATGCATGTTCTCGAGAACTCGAGCAAGCTGAGCGGCACAGTCGTCGACCAACAGGCGAACCTCGACCGTTTTCTGGTGAGCGTCATCGGTGTCGCGGGCACCGGTAACGACGTCGTCGGCGGGAACCGACAGGGCCTCACCGACACGTTGCGGCTGCTGGTTCCGACCACCGATCTGCTCAACGAGTACCACCCGGCGCTGAACTGCCTTCTGTCCGGGTTGATCCCGCTGGTGAAAGCACCACCGTTGCGGCTTCCTGGCGCCGAGGTCAGCACCGGTTTCACCTGGGGTGTGGAGCGGTACCGCTACCCACAGGACCTTCCGAAGGTCGGCGCCAAGGGTGGGCCGCAATGCGCGGGTCTGCCAGTCCAGTTCGAGAAGAGGCCGCCCTATCTGGTTGCCGACACGGGCGCCAATCCCTATCGGTACGGCAACTCCGGCATCGTCCTCAACGCCGACGGAATCAAACAACTGCTGTTCGGTCCGATCGACGGGCCGCCGCGCAACTCGATGCAGATCGGGCAGCCGGGATGACGGGGATGCGAGCGACGTTCGCGAAGTTCACAATCTTCGCAGTCATCATGTCCCTGTTGACCGGGATCCTGCTGGTGATCTTCAGCGAACATCGTGGCGGCGAATCCAATGAGTACTCGGCGATGTTTGACGACGCGTCCGGTCTGAAGGTCGGCGATTCGGTTCGCGCGGCGGGCCTGCGGGTCGGCACCGTGACGAGTGTCGAGCTGAAACCGGACAAGACCGTCGCCGTCGGCTTCGACGCCGACCGCACCGTAGCGCTGACCACCGGTACCCGGGCCGCGGTGCGTTATCTGAACCTGGTCGGCGACCGGTACCTGGAACTGGTCGACCAACCCGGCTCCAGCAGACTGCTGCCCGCGGGTAGCCAGCTTCCCGTCGACCATACCTCTGCCGCATTGGATCTCGATGTTCTGCTCGGTGGCCTTAAACCGGTCATCCTGGGCCTCAATCCAGCCGACGTCAACGCCCTCACCGGCTCGTTCATCCAGATCATGCAGGGCGAGGGCGGCACGGTGGAGTCTCTGTTCTCGCGGACGTCATCGTTCACGAATGCGTTGGCGGACAACCACCAGATCGTCGAACAACTCATCGACAATCTGAGCCGCGCGATGGCCGTCCTGGAACAGGACGGTGAGCACTTCACCGCCAACGTCGAGCGGCTGCACCAGCTGGTCGGCGAACTGTCGACCGAGCGGGAGCCAATCGGCACCGCCATCGACGGACTCGCCAATGGCACCGCATCGCTGGCCGACTTGCTGAGCGAAGCCCGGTCACCGCTCGCGGGCACCATCGTCCAATTGGGCCGACTAGCACCGAATCTGGAGGCAGGCAAGGACAGACTGGACGCCGCCCTCGGCAAGGCGCCGGAGAACTACCGCAAGCTGGCGCGCATCGGAGCCTACGGCAGCTTCCTCAACTACTACCTCTGCGGCATCCAGGTCCGCGTCAGCGACCTGCAGGGCCGTACCGCGGTGTTCCCGTGGGTCAAACAGGAAACCGGTAGGTGCGCGGAGAAACCATGATCAAATACCGCGAGTCCAACCTCGTCCGGGCCGGGATCCTCGGCGCCGTCCTTATCGTGCTGATCATCGCGGTGGGACTCCAGCCGGAGCGAATCATGAATTGGGCGACCGATATTCGTTACCAAGCGCTTTTCGCAGAAGCCGGCGGGCTGACCCCCGGCAATGAGGTGAAGGTGTCGGGTGTCAAGGTCGGATCGGTGACGGGAGTATCCCTGCAACGCGGCAAGGCGCTGGTCGACTTCACCGTGGACAGCGCGGTGGTCCTCGGCGCGGAGACCACCGCGCACATCCGGACCGGCACCCTGCTGGGCGAACGGATCCTGACCCTGGATTCCGCGGGGACCGGCTCGATGGCCGCGATGGACGTCATACCGGTTTCACGGACCGCCTCTCCGTACTCGCTGAGCGAGGCGGTCGGCGATCTCACCACCAACACCGCAGGCACCGATCTCGGTTCGCTCAATCATTCGCTGGACACGCTCACTGCCACGATCGACCAGATTGCACCACAACTGGGTCCGATGTTCGACGGCCTGTCTCGGCTGTCCAAATCGATCAACAGCCGCAACGACACGGTGGCTAACCTCCTCGAGAGCACCGGAGCCGTCACCAAGATCCTCGCCGACCGCAGTCAGCAGGTGAACCAGTTGATTCTCAACGCGAACGACCTGTTGGCGGTCCTCGTCCAACGGCGGCACGCGATCGTTGCACTGTTGAACTCGACATCGGCTCTGGCTCAACAACTGTCCGGCATCATCGCCGACAACGAGCAGGCCCTGGCGCCGACATTGGAGAAGTTGAACACGGTGATGGCGGTGCTGGAACGCAACCGCGACAACATCGCGAAGGGACTACCCGGGCTCAACAAGTATCTGTCGACACTGAGCGAGATCGTCTCCAACGGCCCGTACTACACCGCGTTCGTGCCCAACCTGATCCCCGGGCAGTTCACCCAGCCGTTCCTCGACTACCTGTTCGGGTTCCGGCGCGGAACCAACGCCGGTCAGCCGCCCGACAACGCCGGCCCGAGAGCTGAACTTCCGTTCCCGTACAACGGGATCCCGCTGGAGCCACGATGAGCGGGAGAAATCGCCTGGCGGCGCTGACGGCGGCATTGTTGATCGGACTCCTGATCGCGGGTACCGGCGTACTCGTGCGTGGGGCGTTCTTGGCGCCGAAGACGCTGACGGCCTACTTCGTGAAGGCGACGGCGATCTACCCGGGCGACCAGGTGCGGGTGGCCGGGGTGAAGGTCGGAATGATCGAGTCGATCGAACCGGACGGGGCGCAAGCGCGGGTCACCATGACCGTCGACCGTGACGTGCCGGTGCCTGCGGACGCCAGCGCGGTCATCGTGGCGCCCAATCTCATCTCGGCGCGCTACGTGGCGCTGACCCCCGCCTACGAGACGACCGGACCGACGATGCCGGACGGCGCGGTGATCCCGATCGACCGAACCGCAATACCGGTGGAGTGGAACGAGGTCAAACAACAGCTCACCCGTCTGGCGTCCGAACTGGCCGCGGGCAGCGACGTGTCGGGCACGTCGGCGGCGCGCTTCATCGACAGCGCGGCCAACGCCATGGGCGGCAACGGAGCCCGGCTCCGGACGACACTGTCGCAATTGTCGCAGGCGGGTCGCATCCTCGCGGACGGCAGCGGGGACATCGTCGAGATCATCAAGAGCCTGGCGACATTCATCGGAACGCTTCGTGACAGCAACACCCAGATCGTGCAGTTTCAGGACCGGTTCGCGACGCTCACGAGCATCCTCGACGGAAGCCGGTCGGATCTGGATGCGGCGCTGACGAACGTCTCGGAAGTCGTCGACGACGTGCAGCGATTCGTCAAGGGCAGCCGGGGTCAGACCGTCGAACAGGTTCAGCGGCTCACGAACGTCACGCAGGTGCTCGTCGATCAGCAACGCGATCTCGAACAACTCCTGCATGTCGGGCCGACCGGAATCGCGAACACCCTCAACTTCTTCGACCCGCGTGACGGTGGCATCGTGGGGACATTTGCCTTCGCGAACTTCGCGAATCCCATGCAGCTGATCTGCGGATCGATCGGCGCGATCGAGAACGTCACCGCCGCGGAGAGCGCGAAGCTGTGCGCCGACTATCTGGGCCCGGCGTTGAGCACGATGAACTTCAACTACCTGCCGTTGCCGGTGAATCCGTTCCTCGCCGCGGTGCCGCCGCCCCAGAACTACATCTACACGGAACCGGAACTGGGGCCAGGCGGGCCAGGCCCGGAGCCGGGGCCGCCGGAGATGCCACCAGCGGTGTCGGCGTACACCGGATATCAGAACGACCAGCCGCCCCCGCCGGGCTACGTACCTCCGCCCGCACCGTTTCAGCCCAAGGATCTGCCCGGGCTGATGCTTCCGCCACCCGCCGCAACACCCGGGCCGCCGCTGCCGGCCGAGGCGCCCACACCGGAGGGGACTCCACCACCGTGACCATCTTTGGGAGCGCGAAACATTGTGTTGCGGTGGGCTTTTGCGTCGCCCTGACCGCCAGCGGCTGCAGCTTCACCGGTTTGAACTCGCTGCCTCTGCCCGGTGCGGTCGGGCGGGGTCCCGATGCCGCGGTGTACCACCTGGAAGTGGCCAACGTCGGGACGTTGGAGTCGAACTCGCCGGTCATGATCGACAACGTCGTGGTGGGCAGCGTGGGCACCATGAGGTTTGATGACTGGCACGCCGACGTCGAGGTGTCGGTGCGGCCTGATGTCGTCGTCCCGGCGAACGCGGTGGCAACCGTCGGGCAGACGAGCCTATTGGGTTCGATGCACATCGCGCTCGATCCGCCGGTCGACGAACCGCCGAAAGGCGTTCGGCGACCAGGCTCGACGATTCCGCTGGCGGCAACGTCGTCCTACCCGTCGACCGAGCAGACCTTGGCGTCGCTGTCGACCCTCGTCAATGGAGGTGGCCTCGGACAGATCGGTGAGATCGTGCGCAGCCTGAATTCCGCGCTGTCGGGTAACGAACCACAGGTTCGGGAGCTGTTGGAACGGTTGGACCGGTTCGTAGGGGTCTTCGACTCTCAGCGCGGGGAGGTCATCGAGGCCATGAAGGCGCTCGATCGACTCTCGGGCACGCTGGTAGCGCAACAGGAGGTGCTGTCCGCGGCGTTGCGGGACATTCCACCGGCGCTCGACGTGCTCATCGCCCAGCGGCCGAATTTCACAACGGCATTGGAACGGCTCGGTGCCTTCGGTGACACGGCCACGGCCCTGGTCAACGAGTCGGGCGCCGACCTGGTGGCCAATCTGAAGAATCTCGATCCGACGCTGAAGTCGTTGGCCGATGTCGGACCCGACCTGTCGAGAGTTCTCGGCTATCTTCCCACTGCGCCGTTCAACCAGAACATCATCGACCGCGGTGTGCGCGGCGACTACATGAACTTGTTCATCATCCTCGACTTCACCACCGCGCGCCTGAAACGGACCCTGCTGGCGGGCACACGGTGGGAGGACCAGTACGCGCAGCTGGTGCCCGCCCCAGGCGATATCGGTTACGACGCTTACTATTCCAGGAACCCGCTGGGCGCACCGATCTCGCCGCCGCCTGCCACCTACGAGGACTCGTTGCGGATCGTGCCGCCGCCACCGGCCGGAGGTGGTCGCTGATGTTCACCCGGCAGATCCGCGTTCAACTTGTCATCTTCACGATCGCGTCGATCATCGGTGTGACCGCGATGGCCTTCGGCTACCTCCAGGCGCCGGTGCTGCTCGGTCTCGGCCGAATCACCGTCACGCTGCAATTGCCCGCGGGAGGTGGACTCTACGAGTTCGCCAATGTCACCTACCGCGGGGTGAAGGTCGGCAGGGTCACAGACGTGACTCTGACCCCGACCGGAGTCAAAGCCACACTGTCGCTGGGCACTTCGCCAAAAATCCCGGCCGACCTGATCGCCGAGGTGCACAGCGTCTCGGCCGTCGGCGAACAATACGTCGACCTTCTGCCGCGCAACTCGTCGCCACCGTATCTGCACAGCGGGTCCGTCATCTCAGCGGCCACCGTGCCGCCACCGACCGGACCGATGCTCGACAAGGCCGTCACGCTGCTCGACAGCATCCCGAAGGAGCGGCTGAGCGCTCTTGTCGACGAATCGGCGAAGGCGTTCGACGACGCGGGCTACGACCTCGGCTCACTGATCGATTCGGGGGCGACGTTGGCCGAGGGTTTCGACGGAGCGTCCGGACAGAGCAGAGCCGTGGTCGATGACAGCGTGCCGCTGCTCGACGGTGCCGCCGAATCGGTGGACGCGACGCGAATGTGGGCGCGCAGCCTCGTCGGTGTCACCGATCAGTTGGTCGACGACGATCCACAGGTACGCACGTTGCTGAAGGACGGCCCGGACGCCCTCGA
Source organism: Mycobacterium sp. IS-3022 (assembly GCF_001500065.1). Taxonomy (GTDB): domain Bacteria; phylum Actinomycetota; class Actinomycetes; order Mycobacteriales; family Mycobacteriaceae; genus Mycobacterium. Next base: position 98,105 of record NZ_LQIN01000002.1, on the reverse strand, counting down.
CGAAGTCAGCCGGTTGATGAGCGACGTGAAGCCGACGCTGCCGGTACTGCTCGCCAACATGACCAGCCTGGGCAAGGTCGCGGTGACGTACAACGCTTCGCTCGAACAACTGTTGGTGCTCGTGCCGTCCTTCTTCGCGGGCCTCGGCGCGCTGTCGCACATCGCCAATGCGACCGGTCTTCCGCTGGGGAACTTCCGGGTCGGCATGGGAGACCCGCCGCCCTGCACCGTCGGCTTCCTCCCGCCGTCGCAATGGCGAAGTCCGGCCGACACCACGACGATCGACACCCCGGACGGGCTGTATTGCAAACTGCCGCAGGATTCCCCGATCGTGGTGCGTGGGCTCCGCAACTTGCCCTGTATGGCGCATCCCGGTAAACGTGCGCCGACGGTCGAAATATGCGATAGCGAAAAACCTTTCGTTCCTCTCGCACTCCGGCAGCACGCGCTGGGACCGTATCCGCTCGACCCCAATCTGATCGCCCAAGGAATCCCACCCGACGATCGGGTAACGCGAGATGACCTCCTGTACGCGCCCGTCGAAGGCACGTCGCCGCCGTCCGATGCACCGCCACAACAGGTTCCACCACCGGGGCCGGTCCCACCTTTGCTGCCGGTCGTGCCGCCACCGGTGCCGGCCCCGCCAGGGCCGGTCCCGCCGCCCGGTCAACCCCCCGCCGCGACACCCAACTCGTTCGAGATCGGACCGGGAGGCGATCCGGCTGACGGGCCCTCGATGGCGGTGACCACCTATGACCCGCGGACCGGACGCTATCTAGGCGCCGACGGGTTCGCACGCACGCAATCCGACCTGATCGAGTCTTCGACTCCCAAGCGCTGGCAGGACCTCGTGTTCTCGGTGTACAAGTAGCCGGAGGGAGCCGACATGTCCCAGATGAACCGCACGGCACTCATCGCGGTGCTGCTCGTCGTGTCGGGCACCGGGATCGTGACACCGGGAATCGCTACGGCCGATCCCGCGGAGTTCGCCCTGAACGGCACATTCACGGCGATCTCGGACGGCAACTTTGCGAAAACCAACGAACGCCGCCACAACGAGGCGACGGTCGTCAGCACCTGGACGATCACCACGTCATGCCGGACCGCGATCGACTGTTCGGGGCATATGAGCAGCGATCAGGGTTGGACCGCGGACGTCGGCTACACCGATCCGCTGTGGTACGTGACGCGCACGCTGCCGGATTGGATGAAGTGCCCCGACGGCACGACCGCGCCGGGACAGCAGACGTTCAAGTTCTTCGAGGATCAGTTCAACGAACCGATTCTGCGGGGCTGGGACAACACGCTCGGCCCCAGCGGCGCATGCGGAGTGAACAAGGCCGTCAACATCGAGATGCCGTTCAAGCTGATCCCGATCGGCTGACCGCTCGTGGCAGTAGCTGGGCTCAGCCGACCATCGCGGCGATGGTGTCGACCACGCAGGCAGGCCGGTCGGATCCCTCGACCTCCACGGTGACCCGCACCGTGGCCCTTGCGCCCTTGTCGGAGCGCTCCAGCTTGATCAGCTCGGCACCCGCGCGGATGCGTGAGTCGACCGGAACAGGCGCCGGGAACCGCAGCTTGTCGACGCCGTAGTTCACCTGCATCGACAAGCCCGTCACCTGGTAGATCTGTTGTATGAGGATCGGCACCAACGACAGCGTGAGATAGCCGTGGGCGATCGTCTTGCCGTAGGGCCCCTTTGCGGCCCTCTCGGCGTCGACGTGGATCCACTGGTGATCGCCCGTCGCCTCGGCGAACAGGTCGATCTCCTTCTGGGTGACCTGGTGCCATCCGCTGTAACCCAGGTGCTCGCCGACGTGCGCCTCGAAGCCGGCGATGCCGTTGTACTCCTTCGGCAGCGTCTGCGTCATGCCGGAACCCTGTTGAGTCCTAACTGCTGGATTGCGTTGCCGCCCATGATCTTTGCCTTCGTGGAGTCGGACAGGCCCTCGAGCCGGTCGACGAAGCTCAGCGGGTCGCCGATGCCCTCGGGGTGGGGGAAGTCGGAGCCGAACATCACGTGATCCTCGCCCATGATCTCTATGATGCCCTGGATGTCGTCCTCGAGGAACGGGTGGATGTAGACGTTGCGCTGGAAGACCTCGACGGGGTGCTCGTCGAACTCCTTCGGCATGGTCCGGTAGGCCTTGTCCAACAGCCGCAACAGGTTTCGCACCCAGCCGCTGCCGTTCTCCACCACGAGGATCTTGAGATCGGGGAAGCGGGAGAGCGCACCGTGGCAGATCAAGGCGGCCAGCGTGTCCTCCATTGCCCGGAAGCCCATCACCACTTCGCGCAGCGCGCTGGGCTTGAACGACAGATACTCGTCGCCGCCCTCCCACTCCATGAGGTGCTTCTGGTAACCGCTGTCGGCGGCGTGGAACGTCACGGGGATGCCGGCGTCGACGACCTCCTGCCAGAACGGGTCGAACTCCGGCAGGCCCATCGAGCGCGAGCCGCCGAACCGACTCGGCACGGGGGCGGGACGGACCAGGAAGGTCTTCATGCCTCGCTCGAGGCACCAGCGGAACTCCTTGATGGCCTCGTCGACCAGCGGCAGGCAGATCACCGGCGTGGCGAAGATGCGGTCCTGGTAGTTGAACGTCCAGTGCTCGTGCATCCACTCGTTGAGCGCGTGGATGATGGCGTGGGTGAGGACCACGTCGTCGGTGGTGCGCTCCTCGATCAGACTGGCGAGCGTCGGATACATGACGCACTGGTCGATGCCGAGCTCATCCATCAATTCCAGCCGAGGCGCCGGACTCTGGAAGGCGGGGATGACGTCCATCGGCTCACCGACGAACTCGCGGAAGTTCAGCCCCTCGGGGTTGTTGCCGAGGAAGTAGTCCTCGGCGCTGCCCGGCCGGGCGACCCGCGCGAACGTCGGGTTCGGGATCATGTGGCTGATGTGGTCCTTGACGACCAGCTTCGGCCTGCCGTTCACCTCCACGTAGCCGACCTTGCCCCGGTGCTGCTTGGGCAGGTACTTCGTGAGGGCGTCCGTCGTCTCGTACATGTGGTTGTCGATGTCGAAGACCGGGTACGGCAGGGACCGGGTAGACATGGAGCCGACCTCCTCAGAGCAGCGAATATGACCGTTTACGGTCTGTGAGAATGACGTTATCACCAAGCTTGGGCAACATCCATATCAGGGCTATGTGCCTGCGATCTCTTTCCACGCTTTGACCACCTCATCGGTGGTGGTCACCGTCGCGAGCAGGCTCAACGTGTTGTCGATGACAGACTCCGCGTATTCGCGTGGATACCCGCTCACCGCATCGCGCGGCAGCACGAACTGGTAGCTGCGGTTGACGGCGTCCATCACGAAGTTCGTGATCGCTACGTTGACCGAAACACCCACTCCCACAATCGTGCTGATGTTCAGGTTGCGCAGTACAGAGTCGAGGTCGGTGCCGGTCATGGGTCCGACGCCGTGCAGGCGGGTCAGGACGATGTCGCCGGGAGCCTGGCCGAGTTCCGGCAGCAGGGATGCGCCGGGACTTCCGGGCGTCAAGTCGGCGGCGAAGGACTTGCCCGCCATGAACAGTCGGGCGTTGGTGTTGGAGCCGCGGTTGTCGGGGCGCTTCTCGATGAGGCAGTGCGCAACCGTGACCCCGGCCGCGCGGGCGACGTCGAGCAGGGTGGCGATGTTCGGAATCGCTTCTCGGCGCGCTTCTTCTGCGAGCATCGGCAGGCCGGCTTGCGGGCCGATCACTCCGCCCTGGCACTCCTGGGTGACCAGGGCGGTGGTGGCGGGATTGAGCAGATCGAACAGGTGTGGTTTCGGCATGAGAACACACGTTATCGTGACGCGGCAACTTATGTTTACAGGGAGGCGAAATGGACAGCTGGAAGCTCGAAATTCGAGAGTCGGTTCGGCAGACGCTATCTGATTACACCGCCGCCACCGATCGGTTCGATCTCCACGCGCTGGCGCAGTGTTTCGCCGCCGACGGCGTCCTCGAGTTCAGCGGCGGCCCCGAACCGCTGACGGGACCCGCGGCGATCGAGGCGGGCCTCGGTGCCGCGATGGCCAGGGAGCCCGACCCCGCCCGCCCGGCTCCCTCCTACGTCAGCCACCACGTCTCGAGCGTCCGCTTCGGGCACGTTGACCGTGACCGTGTCGAAGTCAGCAGCTATTTCGCCGTGCACACCGACGCCGGACTCGACCATTGGGGCCGCTACCGCGACGTCCTGGTGGCCGTCGACGGCCAATGGCTGTTCGCTCACCGGCGCATCGGTGTCGACGGGTTCTCTGCCGCCAGCCTTATGCGATGAACTCCTCGGAGAACGCGTGCGCGTAATCGATGACCTCGGCCCGGGTGCTGCCTTGGGGCGCGATGGTCAGCCACGTCACTCCGAGCGCTTCCAATTTCGCGATCGTGGCGTGCCGTTCGTCGGTCGACCTGCCGTCGTCGAGCAGGTTGCCCGCCGAGAAGCAGATGTCCAGCGGTTCCGTGCGGCCGATCTCGGCGGCGTACTTCTTGGCCCACGCGATCGCGGACTCCAGCTCCTCGAGCGTGGAGATCTCCGCGGTTCGTGATGCCGCGGCGTAGCCGAAGGTGTTGAACGGCGCCCAACCCTCGGCGCGCGACACCGCGCGCCGCACGGCGGGCTTGCTGTTGCCGCCGACCCAGACCGGCGGAAGGCTCGCGGGCAGCGGCCGCAGCCGGACCCCGCGCGCGTTGAACGACGTGCCCTCATATGCGACGTCTTCTCCGGTAAAAACCTGGCTCAGTACATCGAGCGCCTCGTCGAGCAACGCGGCCCGGGAATCGAAATCGACTCCGAGCGCCCGAAATTCGGGTTTCAGGTAGCCAGCGGCCGTGCCGAGGATCAGCCGCCCACCGGACAGTACGGCCAGGCTCTGGATCGACTTCGCGCCCAGGAACGGGTTGCGATAGGCGGCGATGTAGACGTTGGTCAACAGTTTCACGTCGGTGGTGGCCGTGGCCGCGAACGACAGCGCGACAAACGGGTCGAGGGCGTGGTGCCCGCCGTGGTCGAGCCACTTTGCGTCGGGCGCCGGGTGGTCGGTGACATGTACCGCGGCGAATCCAGTCGCCTCGGCGGCGCGGGCGATCTCCGCTATCGCGTCGGCGTTGACGAACTCTTCTACGGCCTCCACCCGCTGGGTGGGTAGTTCGAGCGAGAACGAAACGGTCACGGTTGTCCTTTCAGGTGCTGACGAGGGTTGCCAGGCGCTGGGCGTGGTAGTCGGGGGTACCAAAGATCAGCTGGGAAGATTTCGCGCGACGGACGTAGAGGTGTGCGTCGTGTTCCCAGGTGAACCCGATGCCACCGTGGATCCGCATATTGTCCAGCGCAACCTGCAGGAACGCCTCCGAGCACGCCAGCTTGGCCACCGACGCCGCCAACGCCTGCTCCTCACCGTCGGTTTCGGCGGCGTGCCGGGCGGCGGATCGGGCGCCCTCCACCAGCACCAGCATGTCCGCGCAGCGGTGTTTGACCGCCTGGAAGCTGCCGATGGCACGGCCGAACTGGATCCGTTCCTTCGCGTAGTTCACGGCCATGTCGAGGCATCGCTGTGCCGCACCGACCTGTTCGGCGGCGAGCGCAATGAGGGCGAGGCGATATGCCCGCTCCAGTCCGGCCGCGGCGCCGCCGTCCGCGCCGATCAACCGGGCGCTGACGCCGTCGAAGCTCAGCCTGGCGACCTTGCGCGTCTGGTCGAGCGTCGCCAGCGGCTCGCGGCGAAGCCCGTCGGCATTCGCGCTCACCGCGAACAGCGATGTGCCTGCGTCGGTATTCGCAACGGCCAGAACGGTATTGGCGGTATGCCCGTCGAGGACGCGCTCGGCGCCACCGTCGATTCGATAGCCGGCGCCGTCTCTGCGCGCGGTCAGTGTCACCGTGTCGGGATCCCAGGCGTCGAGGGTGCCGTTGAATACCACCGTGGCGGTACTCGCACCGTCGACGAGCGCGGGCAGGTACTCCTTCATCGCGGTGGCGTCACCGCTGCCGAGCAGCGTCGGGATAGCCATCGCGACCGTGGAGAAGAACGGCGCGCACAGCAAGGCTGCACCCATCTCCTCGAAGACGACCACGACTTCGGGCAATCCCGCACCGGCGCCGCCGAATTCTTCGGGCACGGCGATGCCGTGCAGGCCCAGTTCGTTGGCCATTTGCGACCACACCGCAGTGTCGCAACCCTCTTCGGTGGCCATGAGCTCGCGGACTCGACTCGACGGCGAGGCGGAACCCAGGAATTCGCGCACGGCCTGTCGGAGTGCGTCGGCCTCGCTAGCGGTCATGTGGTCCTTTGCGTGCGTGTTCCGCCCGGGATAGGCATTCTCGGCCGAGGATAGTATGTTTTCTGGATTAGGAGAATACGGATTCTCGTTCGTGAAGGAGCCGGTCGTGACGACGAAACTGGACTACGGGATTTTTGACTGCGATACGCACTGCTACGAGACGCGCGATGCGTTTACCCGGTATCTGCCCAAGCAGTTTCACGATCGGGCCATCACGACGGTGCGAGGGGCCGACGGCGTGGAGGTGATCCTCGCGGGCCGCCGCGTGGCGACGTTCAACAGCGAGGGCGGGCTCGGCCTGGACGTGGCGTACCGCCCCGGTTCCCTGAAGGAGATGTTGCGCCAGATGGGCTCGGGCAATCCCGAGGAGACCTACGAGCCGCAGCCCATGCAGCCGGAGTACATCGAACGTTCGGCTCGGCTCGCGGTGATGGCCCGGCAGAACGTCGAGCGGCTGGTGATCTATCCGAGCGGGATGGCGCTGGCCGCTGAACACTACGTCGACGACACCGCGGCGCTGTATGCGAACCTGCGGTCGTTCAACCGCTGGATCGACGACGAGTGGGGTTTCAACTACCAGGACAAGATCTACGCCACCGCGCTGTTGTCGCTGCGCGACGTCGATTCCGCGGTCGCCGAGACGGAGGCGATCATCGCAGCGGGCGCCAAGTTCGTGATGCTGCCGACCGGCCCCGCCTACGGGCGTTCGCCGGGCGATCCGTATTTCGATCCGGTCTACGCGCGGCTGCAGGAGGCCGGCTGCGTGCTGGTGTACCACATCATGCCGTTCTGGTATTTCAACGCGATCTCGCCGGCGTGGGGCCACAACCCCGACCCTGCTTCGTGGCACATGTCGGCGTGGCAGTGGATGAACATCTACGGTCAGCGGCCGATCGAGGACACGCTCTCGGCGTTGATCTTCGACAACCTGTTCGGCCGGTTCCCGAAACTCAACGTGCTGGTCGCCGAACATGGCGCAGAATGGGTGCCGTTCTTCGTCAAGCACATGGACAAGAGCCGCGGTATGGGGCGCAACGGCCCGTGGATCGGAGGCAAGCTGACGGAGCGGCCGTCGGCGATATTTCGTCACCACGTCCGCGTCGTGCCGTACCCCGAGGACGACATCCCGGGCATCGTCACCGCCCTCGGTCACGACGACGTGCTGGTGATGGGTTCGGATTACCCGCACGCCGAGGGCCTGGCCGAACCGGCTGACTTCGTCAAACTGCTCGACCCGCTCGACGACGCGGCCAAGAAGCGGATCATGCGCGACAACGCCGACCAGCTGGTGTCCCGGAGTTAGCCGTCTGATGTCCGATGAGGACGTCGACCTCGATCTGCTGAGGGCGTCCGCGCGGGAGTTTCTGTCCGAGCGCAGAGAAAAGGAATCCGTCGAGGACCTCGCGGCGATGGACTGGACGGGACTGCTCGTCGACGAGACGCTGGGCGGCGTGGGTTGGCGTCCGGTCGAAACCTGCGTCGTGGCAGAGGAACTCGGTCGGGCGCAGGACAGGTCCGCATGGTTCGGCACCACGATGGCGGCCGCGGCGGTCGCCTCCGCGCCCGACGAGGTGCGGGACGGCTGGCTGCCCCGGCTGCTGGCGGGCACGGCGACCGCCGGCTTCACCGTCGCCGACGACTCCGCGCGTGTCATCCGCGGTGACGAGGTCGACTTGGTAGTCACCGTGGGGCGCAACGGAATCCACCTCATAGGGGACCTCGATGGCCGACAGACCCGGCTGGACGGCGACCTGCTCGACGTCACCAGGCCGGTGTTACGCGTCGATCTCGCTGGGGTGGCGAGCACGCTGATCGGGCCAGCGCAACGGAGTGACCAGTTGCTCGGGATGGCCCGGCTGCTCATCGCCGCCGATTCCGTCGGCGCGGTGTCCATGACCCTGGAGCGGCTGACCGCATACCTGAAAGAGCGCATCGCGTTCGGCGCGCCGATCGCCAGCTTTCAAGCGATCCAGCATCGGCTCGTCGACCTCCTCGTCTTCGAGGTCAAGGCCCGCGCCGTCGTGATGAAGGCGGCCCGCGCGATCGCCGCCGACGACGATCGTGCCACCGCGCTCACGACCGCCGCACACGCCTTCGTCGCGGCGAAAGGCACTGCGGCGGTGGACGAGTGCATGCAGCTGTCCGGCGGTATCGGTTTCACCTGGGAGTATCCACTGCACTACGAATTGCGCCGGGTCTTCACCAACGGCCATCTGATCGGCACCGTCCGGTCGAGTCATGCACTGTTCGCGGAGGTGTCCGGCTGGTGAGCGGGTACGGGAACCGGCCGAGCGATTCGGAGCTGACCGACTTCAGGAGCCGGGTGCGCGCGCATATCGCCGAGCATGCGCCTCCCATCGAGGCGCGTGAAGGACATCGCGCACCCGAGAACGCCGAGCAGGAAGCCCAGTTGCGCGCATGGTTCGCCGGGCTGTTCGACGCCGGATTCGTGGGTGCGGACTGGCCTGTCGAATACGGCGGACGCGCCGATCACCATCCGCTTCATGACCGGATCGTCAGCGAGGAGATCCTGCGGGCCCGCGCACCACGTCCGGTCGACCAGGTCAACTTGGCCGCACACGTGTTGCTGCACTTCGGGTCCGACGAGCAGAAGCGCAGGCTGCTGCCACCGATCCGGCGCAGCGAGCATGTGTGGTGCCAGCTGCTCAGCGAACCCGACGCGGGCAGCGACATCGCCGGTGTCCGGAGCCGAGGTGTGCGGCAAGACGACGGCACATGGGTCATCGACGGACAGAAGATCTGGATCACCGACGGGCACTGGGCCGACATGGGTTTGGCACTGATCCGCACCGACACGGCGTCGTCGCGGCATCACGGCCTCTCGGTGTTCGCCGTTCCGCTGTCGGCGCCCGGCGTCGAGGTGCGCCCGATCCGGACCGTCGGTGACGCCATCGAGGTCAACGAGGTGTTCATGACCGCCGTGACGGTCGACGCCGACAGCCTCATCGGCGAGGTGGGCCAGGGCTGGTCGATCATCATGACAGGCCTGGACTTCGAACGCTTCGGCATCGGCGGCAATGTCATCCTGCTGGAGCTGTTGATCGACGACCTCGTCACCGTCGCCCGCAACGGGCTGCTGGACGGTGTATCCGCACTGGTGCACAACGACATCCGGCAGACCATCGCCGAACTCGCGGTCGAGGTCGAGGTGGCGAAGGCCTTCATCGACGACCATGTCGAGCGGCTGATCGCCGGTGCGGACCAGCCGGGCGACGGCTCGATCGCGAAACTGAGTTTCGCCGAGACCTACCACCGGGTTTCCGCCTACGGCGCCCAGCTCGCGGCTACGGTGTGCACGGACGGGTCGGTCGACCCGACGGTTAAGCAGGCCGAGGAGCGATTGCGCGAATGCTGGTTGTGGTCCCGTGCGTACACCGTCTCCGGAGGAAGCTCTGAGATGATGCGCAACATCCTCGCCAAGCGGCGGATGATGCTGCCGACCTCATGAGTGCGCAGGCGGAGACATACTGGGGTCTGGTCGACGCGGCGGCGGGGGAGCACCCCGATCGTGTCGTGCTCGTCGACGACTTCGGTCGCCATCTGACCTGTTCGCAGCTGCGGGATGCTGCGCACCGCACCGCTGCCGCACTTGCCGAACGCGGCGTCGCCGAAGGGACGGTGGTGTCGTGGCAGCTGCCGACCACCTTGGAGACGATGGTGGTGATGGTCGCGCTGACGCGGCTCGGCGCCGTGCAGAACCCGATCCTGCCGATCTGGCGGGAGCACGAAGTCGGTTTCGCCACAGCGCAACTCGGCACGGATTTCCTCGTCGTCCCCGGTAGGTGGCGGGGCTACGACCATGTCGCGCTGGCCAACGATCTTGCGGCGAAGCGGCCGATGACGGTCGTGGTCGTCGACCACGAAGCTCCGCTCACCGACGGCCTACGCCTTCCCGCGGGTGACCCGGTGACGCTGCCGCCGCCCCCGACGACGGGAGCCCTGCCGCGATGGGTGTACTACTCGTCGGGCACCACCGCAGCGCCGAAGGGGGTGCGGCACAGCGACCGCTCCGTGGTCGCCGGATCGGCGGGCGTGGTCGGCATGGTCGGCGCCTCCAGTAGCGACGTCAACCCGATCCCGTTCCCGGTGTCGCACATCGGCGGTGCCGCGATGTTGGCGGCCAGCCTGTTGACCGGTATGCGACTGGTGTTGTTCGACGCATTCGATCCGATGTCCGGGCCGCTGGCCATCGCCGCGCACCGACCCACGCTGCTCGGCACGGCCACGCCGTTCTTCGTCGCCTACATGGCCGCGCAGCGCGAGCACGGCGGCGAGCCGCTCTTCCCGAACCTGCGGGGCTGCGTAGGTGGCGGCGCGCCGATCACCCCGGAGTTGGGACGACAAGTCCGCGAGACGCTTTCGGTTGCCGGGGTCGCGAACTCCTGGGGGCTGACCGAGTTTCCGGTGGCCACCTCGCCGCCGCCGGACGGGGCGCCGGAAGTGCTCGATCACACGGTCGGCAGGCCCGTGCCGGGCGTGTCCGTACGCGTCGTCGACGAGTTTGAGCGGGAAGTCGGCGTGGGCGAGGAAGGTGAATTGCGACTCAAGGGGCCACAGTGCTTCCTCGGCTATGTCGACGAGGCCTTGAACGCGGACGCATTCGACGCCGACGGCTGGTTCCGTAGCGGCGACCGGGGCCGCATCGACGCCGAGGGCAACGTCGTCGTGACCGGGCGAATCAAGGACGCGATCATCCGCAACGCCGAGAACATCTCGGCGCTGGAGATCGAGGGCGTCTTGGCCACACACCCGGCGGTGGCCGACGTCGCGGTCATCGGAGTGCCGGACCCGCGCACCGGCGAACGGGTGTGCGCGGTCGTCGTGCCTCAGCCCGGAACCGAGGTGACGCTGCCCATGCTCGCCGAGCACTGCCAGGCGCGGGGGTTGAGCAAACACAAGTCTCCGGAACGCGTGGAACTGGTGGAGGCGTTGCCGCGCAACCTCACCGGCAAGGTTCTGAAGACCGAGTTGCGTGCCCGGTTCGGCTAGCCGCGCCGACTCAGCCCGCTTCATCGGGGGGCCCGCATCCATTAACTGGTGGATTGCACGCACCTGCAGATGCGGGTAATCAACCCGTTACGCCTCGACGGCGGCGACGGCCGGTCTAGATCCCGATGAGTTCCTTGAGATTTCCACCCATGATCCGTGCGGTGGTGTCCGAGGGCAGGTTCTGGAGTTCCTTGACGAAATCCGCCGGTTCGGCGAGACCTTCGGGGTGTGGGTAATCCGAACCGAACATCACGCGGTTCGCGCCGAGAAGCTCGACGAGATGGGACATGTCCTCCTCGTGGAACGGGTTGATCCAGACGTGTCTGCGGAAGACCTCGCTGGGATGCTCGTTGAAGTCGTACGGCCGCTTGCGGTACACGCGGTCGAAGACGTCGAGCAGGCGGTGCGCCCACGAGCCGCCGTTCTCGACAACGCCGATGCGCACGCCGGGGAAGCGCTCGAAAACGCCGTGCGCGATGAACGCGGCGAGGGTGTCGAAGATGTTGCGGCTCTCCTCGTAGATGAAACCCCGTAACTTGCTCAGCGCGAAACCGTTGAACTCGGCGGCGTCCTCCCAGTCGTCGACGTAGCGCTCGTAACCCGAATCCGAGTTGTGCATCTGTACCGAGATGCCCGACGACTCGACCAGCCGCCAGAAACCGTCGAACTCGGGCAGCGCCGCCGAGCGGGACGTGCCGTCCTCGCGCGGCACCGGTGCGGGCCGGATCAGCACCGTCTTCGCGCCGTTGTCGAGGCACCATTCGAGCTCCTTGACGCCCAGCGCGGGATCATTCAGCGAAATGGCGGGCACGGGAAAGATCCGGTTCTGGTAGTTGAACGTCCAGTCCTCGAGCAGCCAGCGGTTGAAGGCGTGCGTCACCGCATGCGTCAGCTCCGTGTCGGATTTCGTCCGCTCCTCGAGCATGCCGGCGGTGGTAGGAAACATCATGGCGCCGTCGACACCCTGACGGTCCATCAACGCCAGCCGCAGGTCGGGGCGGCGGAACTCATCGGGACACCGGATGGGCTCGGCCAGCTCCCGCAGCGTCTTGCCTTCTGGATTTATGCCGCGGAAGTAGTCGGCCCACGCGCCGGGCGTGGGGATCACCTCATAGGTCGGGTTCGGAATGGTTTCGGTGATGACACCGAGGATCTGCAGCTTCTTGCGTCCCTTGACATCGACGAACTTCAGCGCCTCGGAGTACTTCTCGGGCAGGTAGCGCGTGTAGGCGTCGATGGTCTCGTACATGTGGTTGTCGGCATCCCACACCTCGAACGCCTTGGGCTCTGTCATCGTCAATTCCTCTCCGGCACGGACGCGTCACGACGGAGTGGCAACGTCGCTCTCCTAAAACGAGAGGATACATTCTCACACTGGAAGCAGGCTAGGGCACCTCGCTTTCGCCGGAGGACCACGACAGCGGTGTGATAGAAGTCGGCCGTTCGCGGCGGAACACTCGTCACGCTTTGGCCTCCAGTTCGATGGGGAAGGTGTCGAGGTACTCCGCAAAGGTGGGTTGGAGCGCATCTACAGTCAGCGAGTACTCCTCGAGGCTGTAGGTGTTGGTCCCGTAGTGATCTTGGGGGTGAGCCGTGAGCCAGGCACGCATCCGGTTCTCGGTTTCCTCGGTGAGCGGATCACCCGCCCAGGCGTAGATGCGCCGCATGACGTCGAGTGGGTCGCGCATCATCTCGGAGTAGTACATGTGGAAGAAGCGGTCGTCGCCGATGCGCTCACGCGCCCGCAGTGGCCTGTCGACGTGGTAGCTCATCTGCCACTGAGCCTGTCGCCCCATGTCTGCGAGATCGATCGAATCAGGCTGCAATGTCAGCTTTTTGGGCAGCTTCCAGAGATTGGCCAATGACCCGGTTGCGCGATAGGGGTCGCGGTGCGCCCAGATGAGTCGAGCGTCGGGAAATACCTCGAGTAGTGCCTCGATGTGAATGGAGTGGGACGGCATCTTCAAGCTCCACGTTCCGGGGGCGGTGGACTGAAGCACCTGCAGATATCGCTTCTGATATTCGTAGGTGGTCGTCATGTCCGCCGTTTCGAACAACCACTCGGCGTACCGCGACGTCTTCATGAACGCATCCCACGACAAGCCCTTGAAATCCTGGTTGTGGATGAACATGCACTCTGTCGGACCGTCGGCGTCTTCCCAGTGCGGGACGGACATGTGAGCGCTGCGCAGCGCATTGAGCAGCAGGTTCTGCTTCTCGATCAGCGCCAGGCATCGCGGGTCGGTACGCAGGGTGTCGCTGGTGGCCGGGGGGATCGGATGGACACACTCCCAGTGCAGCAGCGAACGCCGAGCCGGATCCTGGTCGAGCAGGTAACTGATCACAGTCGTACCCGTGCGAGGCATGCCCACTATGAAGATCGGGCGCTCGACGGATGCGTCGAGAACCTCGGGGTGTTTCTCGGCGTAATCATCTACTTGGAGGCGGCGTGCGAGCGCTTTGACCGAGTTGTCGATGATGTAGTCCCGGCCGTGTGCGGTGAACGCAGGCGACGAAGCGAGTTCATCGAGCATGATGTCCAGTCCTGGGCGCCACGATTCGGTCTGCGGTTGCGGAACGCCGGTGGCCTCTATGGCAAGACGCAGCACGTCGTCTGACGTTGTCACGTCATCGAATTGGCTCATTGAAGGGCGCTCCTAGACCGTCAGGTAGCCGCCGTCGACGGCGACAGTCGTTCCGGTGATGTAGGACGCAGCGTCGCTGCACAGGAAGAGCACGGCCGGCGAGATTTCCTCAGCGAGGCCCATCCGGTTCATCGGGGTGTGCCGCATTTCAGCCTCGAGCGCTTCGGGGAAGTCGAGAACCGGCGCGGTCATTCTCGTTTTGATGAGCCCCGGCGCTACCGCGTTGACGCGGATGCCGTCGTCGACCCAGCGTCGCGCGAGGTTCTTCGTGAAGGCCACCATGCCGGCCTTCGACGAGCTGTAGGCAGGCACCGCCACGGCGGAGACGAACGCAGACATTGAAACGATCGAGACGACGCTGCTGCCGCCCGCCAAGGTGCTGGCCCGGAGCCGTTCGTGACATGCCATGGTCAGCCGCATGTGCGCAAACATGTTGACCGCCACCGAACCCGCATATCCTTCGGGGTCCCATTCGTCCTTCTGGGCGGCGTATGGTGCGCCCCCGTTGTTGACCAAGATGTCGAGGTCGCCGAGCGATTCGGTAAGGGCGTCAATCGAATCGGTATCGGACTGCTGGCATTGGACGAAGGTCAGGCCCGTGAGATCGACGTCCGGATAGTCCGACGCATTGGCTCGCGTTCCGGTGACGGTGACCTTGGCGCCCGCGGCGGCGAAGTCGGACGCGATGGCGTAGCCGATTCCGCTGGTGCCTCCGGTCACCAAGACGTTGGCCCCGGAGAAGTCGAACTTGATCGAGTTCATTCGGTTGTCCTCAATTCGTCAATCGTCTTGGTGATCCAGGCTCGTTCCCAGAAGTTCTCAGTGCTCGCTAGCAGGGCGTGGTGGGCGTCTACGGCCACGGCTCGTGCATCCGCGTGGCCTGGCTCGATTTCCAGCACGAGGTCGGTGAGTTGCAGCGCTCGCAACGGCCGACCGTGGTCGACGTGCTCGCGGGCCGCATCGACAAGTGGTTCCGCACTGGCAATGCGCACGACATCCTCGGCGACGGCTGCCGGCGCAATTGCGAACAGTTCGGTGGTGGAGCGGTGTTGGAACCAGCCGGCGTACATCTCCCAGATGGCGCGGACGTTCCACGGCGTTCTGCCGTAGCCTTCGCCGATGTCGAGTTCGGCCGGCACAGCGACCGTTCGCATCGCCGTGTATACGTCTGCGCCGCCGGCCATGAGCTCGACAGTGCGGTCGTGAACCGTCTGCATGGCGTCCCGCATGGCCGTGACCTCCTCGGCGATGCGGTCGACACCCTCAATGGGGTCGAAATGACCTGTTATCAATCGATTCGGAGCGAACTCGAGCACCGTGTTGAGCGACTCGATGTAAAGGACGGGGTCGCGATAGCGGTCGCCACGGATCGTCATGAGGTTCGGTACATGGCCAAACAATGGACCGAAGAGGTTGCCGGTGAACAGGACTCGCTCTTCAGGTAGCCAGACGACCAGCGCGTCGGTGGTCTCACCGCCCGGGGTCCAAGCCAATTCGATGCGGCGGCCACCGATCGTCATCTGATGACGCCGGTCGAAGGTGGTCGTCGGCTCGGGGAACGACATGTCGATCGTCGCGGAGTCAGTTGTATCGAAGTATTCGAGCGTTGCGGACACGAACTGCGGAAAGGCGAAGGACGCCTTGGCGCCGCGGTAGCCCATCAGTCGCACGTTGTCATCGCGCCAGTACCGGTAATTGGAGTGCATCACCAGATCGGTGCCGGATTCGAGAAGCGCGTTGACGCCGCCCCAGTGGTCCGCGTGACCCTGCGTGATGACGATTGCGCGGGTAGGCCCCGACACCTCAGCGAACGCCTTCTTGTGGCGTTCACCCTCGAAAAACGCGCCGCCGTTGATGATGACGCGACCGTCATTGGTGCCGAGGGCATATGAATTCGAGATGCCCGGAGACATCCACACGTCGTCGCCCAGAGCGGTGGCGGGATTGCCGGTGGCCACAGCAAGGGCATCGACGCCGGGCCTTTCGCGATGAATGCCTACCATATAGTCTCCTCGACGCCTCGAAAATTCTGTGTTCAAACGCCTTTCGCCGTATCAAACGGCTGAGCGACTCCCGAAGATGTCGCGCGCAACGTCAGGGGAACGTCACGACGACCTTGTCCGCGGCGCCGGCGGTGGACGCCAACCGCAACGCCTCCTCGACGTCATCGAACGGAATCTGATGGCTGACGATGACGGCGTACTTCTGCCAGTTGGCAACCAGATCCTTTGTCACTTCGAAGATTTCGTCAGGATAGCCACAGGATCCGACGATCTCGATTTCATTGCCCATCACGTTGAGCAGCTCCACCGACACGGGTTCCATGTGGACACCCACGATCGTCAATCGCGCACCCCGCTTCGCCACCGCCAGGACCGAGTCGACGACGGATTTCGCGCCCGCTGCGTCGAGGTAGACATCGGTCCCGACTCGACCGCCGAACATTGACTCGCCCTCGCCGTGCAGTTCCAGGAGCCGCGTCGCGAGGTCCTCCTCGGAGGGGTCAATCACGGCGTCGGCGCCAACCTGCAGCGCCTTTTCGCGACGGCCAGAGATTGGGTCGACCGCGACCACGTGGCCCACGCCAAGTGATTTGAACGCCAGAATCGCACCGAGACCCACCGGTCCGGCACCGAAGACGACGACCTTGTCACCGGTTCGAGGGTTGCAGCGGTTGGCGCCATGTAGGGCGACGGCCATGGGCTCGTTGAGCGCTGCGACCTCCCACGGTATGTGCTCGGGTATCACCTCGAGGCTGTGTCCTCGCACCGCATTCTCGATGAGTAGATACGGCGCCAACGCCCCTGTGGTGCCGCCGTTTCCGATAATGCCGCTCGGCGCGCTCATCGGGTTGACCACCACATGATCCCCGACCTGGATGCCTACGACTTCCGCGCCCACCTCGAGGACCTCACCCGCGGGTTCGTGGCCCAGAGGCATGCGACCCTCCATGGGAGGAACGCCGCCCATGGATATGTAGATTCCGTCGGACCCGCATACACCGCAAGCTCGCATGCGCAACAGGACGTCGTTCGGCCCAGTTTGCGGCTTCGGAACGTCGATCAACCCCGTCTCGCCGACGGCAATGACAGTCGCCTGCTTCATGGCATCGACCGATCGCCGTCCACGCGTGCGGGGTCGGCTTCCCCCATGCCGAAGAAGCTCTCCATCACGGGCTGCATCACGCGGTTGACGAATTCGATCCGCGGACCGATCGGTCCTTTGCAGTACGCCCAGAGCGTTTCGCCTTCGGGGGTCAGACCCCGGCCCTCGACAATAAAGTGACTTCCTCGCAGTGTCGCGATGTCGTCATCGATGTCGTCGGACCAGTATCCGAGGTGGTGTAGGCCCGAGGTCGAAGGAGTCCACAGCGTGTTGGGAACGGCCTGGACGAGTTCCAGGCGTGGTTCGTTCAGCGAGAACGCCAGTCGCAGGGGGACGGTCTCGGCCCGGCCGTCGATCTCGACCGTCTGCTCCACCTCGATAGTCTCGGTCCACCGATAACCCGCGACGTTGGTGAGGAACGCCATCTCGGCGTCGAAGTCGTCCACGACGAGTCCGCAGTGGTACAGATCGTCTGCCTTCATTCTCGTTGTCCTTCTTCCATATTCGTTGCCTTTCTTCGTGGTCGATGTCGGACGGCCATCAGAGGGATGCGAGTAGGTCCCGCGCCGCTTCGACGCCGGGTCGCAGTCGTTCGGCTGCCCCGGCACCGGCCAGGGCCGCTTCGCGTTGCGGCATTTCGAGGCCGACGACGACGTCCTTGGGGAGCTCAGCCAGGTACTCCCTCAGGGGCACCTCACCGGTACCGGGCACCAGGCGCTCGTTCATGGCCTCGAAGTTGTAGTCGTCGAATCGACTGACCAACGTGGTGTCGGACAGCTGGATGTATCCGATGCTGTCCCCGGGGAGTGCTGCGAGGTCGGCGGGCCGCGTGCCCAACCGGGCGATGTGCATGGTGTCGATCAGCAGCCGGAAATCGGGCCGGTCGACGTACTCAACCACCGTCATACCCGTGTTGAGGTCTCCGACGGTGAAACCCGGCACGACTTCCGTGACTGTACTCAGTCCACGCTGCGAAGCCATCTCGGTGATCGCAGCGAACTCGTCACAGCTTCGGCGTAGATCGGGCTCGAAGCTCACGACATTGACCTTCTCGGCACCGAGCTCGGCCATCACGTCGAGATCGTCTGCCAGAATGGCGGAGTCACGTTCGGGCAGTATCAGCAATCCCTCACCCAACGAGATCTTCACACCGGTATCGGCAAGGGCGGCGACCATTTCGCGCCGCAGATGCTTGTCATCCTTGAGCGAATACGTCGGGTAACCCAATTCGGGCAGCGGCACGCCGTAGAGCGCCGTAGTGATGTAGTGGCAACCTAAATCCGCTGTGAGAGATATGAATTCAAGCGGTGGCATGCCGAAGATGCTCAGGAATTCGATGCCCAGCCGGTCCATTGTGTACTCCGATCGGTGTGGTGTCTCAAGCGCCCAGCATGACGAGGCCGCCATCGACGGCGAGCAGTTGGCCGGTGATGAATCCAGACCCCTCGCCGGCTAGGAAGACCAGGAACGGACCGAGGTCCTTGGCCGGCTCGCCTAGGGCTCCGCGCAACGGGATGGCCAGCTTCAGGTTCTCGTCCATGAACGCCGCACCTTCGGGGCCGAGAAAAGTACGCAGGCGGTCGGCTCCGGGCGTTTGCATCGCCGGCGCGATCGCGTTCACGGTGATGCCTCCACTGGCCCACGCTTTGGCGGCGGAACGCGTCCATGCGTGTACCGCTCCCTTCGTGGCCGCGTAGACCGCCGAGATGGGACTGCCCATGACCGCTTCTGCGGAGCCGAAGTTGATGATCCGGCCTCCCGAGCCCTGCATGATTCGGTGAGCGGCTTGATTGACGTGAATGGTCCCGCGCACGTTGATTGACACGAGCCGATCGATGTCGGCGTCGGTGATCGCTCCCGCGATGCCCGGTAGCCACAGGCCGGCAGCATGGATGACGGCGTCTAAGCCCCCCATGGCCGCCGCGGCTGCGTCGACCGTCTCGTTGACGCTGTTGACGCTGGTGACGTCGCAGTGAAGCCAGGTGGCTTGGGAGCGCTCCGGCGACGGCGCCTCATGGAAGGTGGCGACGACGTCGGCGCCGGAATCCAGGAAGACGTCGACGATCGCTGCGCCGATGCCGGTGGCGGCGCCGGTAACCAGAACTCGTCTGCGGCCGGTTGTGTTCGACTCGGTTTCAGGCATGTCAGGCAGTCCGATGTAATTCGGAGTCGAAGGTGGCGAAGTAGCCATCCATGTCGCCTCCTCTATATCTCTAGAGCTGTACCTCTATGACTATAGAGGTATCGTTGTGCGAGGGAAAGCCTTGATTTCGAAGGAGTCGTCATGAGTCTGCAAGGTCTGGCCGGCAAGGTTGTTCTCGTCGCCGGCGGCGCCACGGGCATCGGTGCCGCGACAGCCATGCGTCTCGCGGGGGAGGGATGCCGTGTCGTGGTGGGCGACGTCGCCGCCACGGCGGCTCGGGACACGGCGCGCAAGATCGTCGAAGAGGGCGGCGCAGCCACGGCCGTCACCTTCGATCTCGCTGACCCCGCGTCGGTCGCCGATCTCGTCACCGAGACGGTGGAGATTTACGGCGGAGTGGACGCGCTCTTCACCGTTGGCGCCGACATGAGTTCCCTCCAAGGGGATTCCGACGTCGTGGACATCGACTTCGATCTGTGGGACCGCGTCATGGCCGTAACGCTGCGCGGCTACATGGCTGCGATGAAGTACTCCATCCCGCACATTCTCGAACGCGGCGGCGGCGCCATTGTGAACATGTCATCGGCTGCGGCCTTTCAAGGCGAACCCGCCCGGCCGGCGTACGCCGCATCGAAGGCCGGCGTTGGAGCGCTCACGCGGCACGTGGCGAGCCGCTGGGGTAAAGAGGGGGTCCGCTGTAACGCCGTGGCCCCAGGCTTTACCGCGACGGAGGCGATACGTTCGGTGCCACAGTGGCCCGAGCTCGAGAAAGCGGCGCTCAAGCGCATCAGGGGCCACCGGGTCGGCCGGCCCACCGACGTCGCAGCCCTCGTCGCCTTCCTGCTATCCGACGACGGCGCCTGGATCAACGGCCAGATCATAAACGTCGACGGGGGAACGGTCCTCCGCTGACCGATACACTCGTGTCCATTGCCACACCACGAAAGCGCGACGGCGACGAGCGCAGACGCGAACTCTGCGATGCAGGGATTCGCGTTCTTGCCGAGCAAGGTTCGCGCGGGCTCACCCATCAGCAGGTGGATCGGGCCGCAAATGTTCCGGACGGCACGACGTCCTATTACTACCGGACCAGGGCGGCTCTGTTGCGGGGCGTCGGCGAGAGAGTCGCGGCCATCGACCGCGAGAATCTGCGCTCGGTCACTGATGCCAGGAGGAAGACCGATTCTCCCTTCGGTCGACTGGCGGAACTGATCGTGATGCAGTCCAGAGGCGACGGGCTGCTGCTCAACATTGCGCGCCAGGAATTGCTGCTGGTTGGGGCGAGAGATCCCGCCTTGGCCGAAACCTTCGGAATGTTCGTGTCCAAGATTGTGTCGATGGCGCACGAGGCGGTCACGGCAATCAACCCCGGTCCAGTCGACGACGTCGTACGCAACGCACAGGGTGACGCGGTCATCACATTCATCGCCGGATTGTTCACGCGGTATGCCTCGGGCGATCGGTCCATGAGCGATGCGAAGCAGATCGAGGCACTTCTCGAAGCAGTCGTCACCGGGATTGCCGCCCAAGCACTCGAACCCGCAAGAGATTGAAGCGCCGCGGCGTGCATTCGGTGTTTATAGCGCCTGCTCTACAGATTCGTGTAGTGACCGCCGTCGACGCCGAGCGTCTGACCGGTGACGTAGCGCGCCTGGGGGCCGACCAGGAAGGCGACGGCCGAGCCGATATCGTGCTCCGGGTCGCCGATCCGACCCAGCGGAATGCGGCGAGACAGCCGCTCCTCCATCGCGGGTTCGGCATCGATCGCTGCGGCCATCGCGGGCGAATACGCCAGGGGCGATACGACGTTGACCGTGATCGCGTGCGGGGCCCACTCGCGCGCCAGGCTCTTGGCGAAGCCGCGCAGCGCACCCTTCATCGTGGCGTAGAGGGGCAGCGTCGCGCTGCCTTCGATTCCGGCCGGTGAGCTCATGACGATGAATGTGCCGCCACGCTCCTTGAGTGCGTCAAAGGCCGTGGCGGCGCAGTGATGTGCTCCGCGTAGCGACACCGAGTAGTGGTCGGTCCACAGCGAACGGTCGACGTCGACCAGCTGATGCGGCTGGCTGGACATGTTGCTCGTGGCGTTGTGCACTACGGCATCGAGTCGGCCAGTGGTGGTGACGGCGAGATCGACTGCGCCGGCGACGGCATCACGGTCGGTGACATCGCATCGCGCCCACATCGCGTGGTGGCCTCGTGCGCTGATCTCGTCCACTACGGCCCGTCCGGTCTCGGACCTGGTGGCCACGACGACGTATGCGCCCTCGGCGGCCAGCGCCATCGCGATGCCGCGGCCCACACCGCCGCCGGCGCCGGTGACCATCGTGGTCAACCCCGCAAGGCTCACGGCAGCATCACAGACCCGCCGTCGGCGACGATCGTCTCTCCGGCAAGATGTTTCAGGTCCGCCCGCAGCAGAAACGCCACCGACTCGGCGACGGTGCGAATCAGGGTCGAATCGGCGGCAACGGCCGCAACGGTGAGATGAGCGGCGTCGCCGTCGTCGCTGAACATAGACAGCGGCACGGCCACGAGATTGACGCCGACTCCGTGCGACGCCCATTGTCGAGCAGACGATTTCGTCATTGCGCGAATGCCTTCGACTGCGGTGGTGTATGCAACGAGTCCGGCGGCACCCGCCATACCGATCGTCGGAACCACCACGACGATTCGACCACCGTCTTTCCCGAAAGCCGACCGTGCGCGTTGGAGCGCGGCGAGTGTGTGCCACATCGGTTCGTCCACCAGGCGATGCCAATCGTCACCGCTCAGCCCGGCCGCCTCGACAGACTTCGCTGGAGGACCGGCGACGATGACCGCGCCCGTGAGATCCGACGGCAGTTCGCTGTCCGGCGCCACGACGACCCCGCCGAGTCTGTCCGCCAACTCGCGCGTCAGCCCGTCGGCCGGACCCACGACGACCGTCGAAGCAGCCATGTCAGCGGCTCGGATGCTGCGCCGTGCGCTCTTCGTGGATCTTCACCAATTCTCGGAATCCGATGGATTCGTACTTCGGCTTGGGTTGGACACCCCACTCGTCGCGTGCGGTCTGTTGGCCGGCCGCCTCCGGGGCGCCACCAAGCGGGGGCCCGCCGATCGGGTAGGGCTGCTGGCATTCGAGGCTGTCGTCGGAATAACGCACCTTCAGCAGTTCACTGCAGATCTCGGTCAGTGACAGCGTCGGCCAGCCGTACCAGACCGCCATCACCGGGACGGTCAGCGACCCCTCGATGACCAATCCGAAGAGGCAGAAGTACAGCCCGCGCTTGAGCCACTTGTGCATACGCGCCCACGTGGAGGTGGTTCCGAGAGGTAGCGACTCTTCCGAAGCCGTTGACTCAGTTGTGCTAGACACCACGGTCCTTTCGCCAGGCTAGTCGGAGAAGATTTCTCGATTTACGGTGTGGAGATACGGGATGGCGAGGAACGGTGTGATGTAGAAGATGTTGAACGCCCACCACCCGAAAACAGGCAAACCGACTGCGGCATAACGGACATCGGCGTACATCGTCATATTGAAGATGTAGCCGGTCCATATGACCACGCCGAACCAGCACGTCACAATCGTCCACTGGTGTCCCCAACGCTTCATCTGCAGCAGTGCGATCGCGGCCGCGATCCGCATCGGGAACACGATCAGGACGCAGACCATCACCCACGCCTTTTCCCCTGGGGCGCCTGCACCGCCGATCCAGAGTTCGTTGTAATGCCAGAAATACCCGCCGTCGATCCAGTTGCCCCACGCGGTGAAGACGGTGCGGGTGATCAGGGCGTGATTGGCGAATAGATCGAGCGCCCAGCCGATGCTGTTGATCGCACCGTCGAGGATGATGACGTAACCGATCAGTGTGACCATCATCGGCCTGACCGACAAGCCGTCGCGTTGCGCCTTTCTCAACAGATAGATGCCGCGGCAGAACACCGGCAGGCCGACGATGCCCAGAACCAGGGTGCCCATGAGTGCCGTACCGGCGATGCACCACAGATCCGCGCGCCGTTGCGCATCGCGCGTTCGTGCCTCGTGCTCGTCCATGGTGAGTGACGGGTTCAAGCTCATCGTCGGGCCTACCAATCCCTGGTGAAGTACATCTGAACCTGGATCGCGAACATCGCAATCAGCACGCCGTAGATGAAGATCTGAAACGCGATCAACCCGCGTTTGCGGCGCCGATCCTGTTCATTCATGGAATTCCTAACCCTGCCCGATCAGAACGTGCCGATGTTGCCCAGCATCCAGTAGAAGAACGCGACCAGTCCGCACATCACACCCCACGTCACGGCCAGTCGGACGAGTTCTTGCCACACTATTGGCCCCTTTACCTGCGAAAACCTCAATCCTGAGCGAGAATAGCACTGTTCTCAATAATGAGAAGCATCATTTCCAGATGCGCAGCTGCGCGAGGGTTTCGCCGCCGCCATGGATCATCACCACCGCGGCGAGCGCTCAAGCTTGTACGCGACACGCCGAGTGCTGGCGTACATACCTGAGCGTTCGTGGCCGTTCGTCGCAGAGTTGGGCCCTATGCGTCGGCCAGCGCTGCGAGTTCGCGTTTGACGACCTTGCCGACGTCGTTGCGTGGTAGTCGCTCGACGAACACCACCCGCACGGGAACTCGATAGGGCGTCAGGCGCTCGCGACACCAGGTGATCAGGTCGTC
The DNA here is from genome assembly GCF_001500065.1 of Mycobacterium sp. IS-3022. Lineage (GTDB taxonomy): Bacteria > Actinomycetota > Actinomycetes > Mycobacteriales > Mycobacteriaceae > Mycobacterium. The sequence continues at coordinate 74,263 of NZ_LQIN01000002.1, read as the reverse complement.
TTCGCTGGGCGCGTCGTCGGCACATGCGACGAACGCCCACGGCACTTCACCGAGTCGCTCGTCGGGAACTCCCACAACGGCGGCCTCGCGCACCCCATCGGCCGCGAGCAACACGTCTTCGACGGTGCCGGGGAACACCTTCAGCCCGCCGCGGTTGATCATGTCGGACACCCGCCCGTCGAGCCAGAGAAACCCGTCCTCGTCGAACCAGCCGAGGTCGCCGGTGTGGAACCAGCCGTCGTCGGTGAGCCTGTCGAGGAAGGCGGGGTCGATCTTGCGGGCCGCGGTAGTCGGGGTGCGGACCATCACCTCGTCGTCGGCGATCATGACGTCGATGCCGGGCAGGGGACGCCCGACGGAACCGAGTTTCGTCTCACCCCATTCGCGGGCGTCGGCGGCCGACCAGCCGACGACCTCTCCGCCGAGTTCCGTTTGGCCGTAGGAATTCAGCACGAGCACACCGAACTTGTCGCGGAACCGGGCGGCCTGAACGGGCGACAGGGGAGCGGTGATGGACCGGACGATCTTCAGCGGCGACAGGTCGGTGACCGACTCGTCGTGCAGCACCATGGTCAGCGCTGCCGGGGGCAGGACCGTAGAGCGCAGCTGGTGGCGCTTCACCAGCGCCGCGAAATCCGCCGGTGAGAATCGGTCCATCAGCACCACGCCGGAGCCCGCCCGAAAAGCGAACAACACCTGGTAGATGCCCGCCCACAGGGACAACGACAGTGGCACCAGGTTGGGCATCGGCACCCGATTTGCGTTGCGGCTCGGACTGTTTGTCCCCCGGAGTTTGGCCAGCAGCCGGTCGATCAGGTCGAGCACGGTGGCGTGCCGCAGCGGCACTGGCTTCGGGGGACCTGTGGTTCCGGACGTGAATTGCAGCAGCGCGACATCCGAGTCGTACTGCCGCGGCTCGTCGGGCCTGCCGGTAACCGGCGTGAGCGTCCACTCCAATCCCGATCCGGAGACGACAGGTAGGGCGAATCCGGGGAATCGTTGGGCCAGTTCCGGCGTCGTGATGACCGCGACGGGTTTGAGGGTTTCGAGTTGGGAGGCCACCTCCGCATCGGCGGCCCTCGGGTTGAGGGGTGTGTAGACGCCGCCGGCACGCCACGTGCCGAACAGCGCCGCGACGGTGGTGGCGTTGTTGGGCAGCATCGCCGCGACGACCTGGCCGGTCGCGAGGCCGGCTTCGGCGAGCATCGCGCCCAGGCGCTCCACGCTTGTCACGAGGTCGTCGCGCGAAACGTCGACCGTCAGCGTGTGCACAGCGGTGTCGGGAAGACCGGCCAGCAGCTCGGTGAGACTCACGAGTCTGCCTCCAGCGGTCGCCAATTGGGAGTCCGCTTGTCGGCGAATGCCTGTGGGCCCTCGTTCTGGTCGGGATGGCCCCACATCGACGTCAGGTGTTTGGCGCCCTCGCGGCACGCGTCGGTCAGGCCGTGCTCGAGCGCACCCCACAGCGCGCGTTTGGTGGCCCGCATCGCGGCGGGCGAGTTCCTGGCGATCTTCTCGGCCAGTTGCTGCGCGACGTCGCGCAACCGTTCGGGCGGGTCCACCACCTGGCTGATCATGCCCAGCTCGTATGCCCGTTGGGCGGTGAGTCGTTCATGGCTGCCGACGAGCGCCATGCGTAATACCGCCTCGGCGGGCATCTTTCGCATCAGCGCAATCGTCTCCAGCGCGCTGACCTGACCGATGGAGACGTGCGGGTCGACGAACGTGGCGTCGGACGACGCGATGACGATGTCGGCGTCGGCGACCCAGTGCAGCCCGCCGCCCGCGCACACTCCGTTGACTGCGGTGATGACGGGCTTACCGACGTTGCAATGCCACCCCGTCAGCTTCAGGTCCAGGGTCCGCATGGTCTCCTGGAACTGCTGCACGCCCTCGCCGTCGAGATCCTCGACGTCTGCGCCCACCTGGAACGCCCTGCCGTTGCCGGTGTGCACGATCACGCGCACATCGGGGTCGGCGTCCAGTTCCGCCCATGCCTTGGGAAACTCTTCGCGCATCGTCTGGTCGTACGCGTTGAGATGGTGGGGCCGGTTGTTGGTGATCCAGCCGACCGGACCGTGCCGCTCGACGATCAACCTCTGATAGGTCACGAAACCTCCACCGGTTCAAGCGGTTGCCAGCGTGCTGGACGCTTCTCGCGCCACGCCCGCACCCCTTCGGCATGGTCGGGGTGATCACGCAAACGCCAGATCTCCGCGGTGGCCGCGGTTCTGGCGTCGGACAGGCCGACCTCCAGGGAATTCCACAACGCCTTCTTCGTGGCGCGCATCGCGGTGGGTGAGTTGGTCGCGATGGCCGCGGCGAGCTGTCCGGCCGCCGCCCGGAGTCGACCCGCCGGCACCACCTCCGAGACGATGCCCAACTCGTATGCGCGCGTCGCCGAGATCCGTTCGCCTTTGCCGCTCAGCGTCATTCGGGTGATCGCCTCCATCGGAGACTTGCGCAGCAGCGTGATCGCCTCATACGCGACCGCCTGCCCCACCGATACGTGCGGATCGACGAACGTTGCCTCCTCGGCGGCGATGACGATGTCGGCGTCGGCGACCAGATGCAGACCACCGCCAGCGCACACCCCGTTCACCGCCGCGATCACCGGCTTCCACACGCCGCAGTGCCAGGACGAGATCTTCAGCTCGGCGTCCCGGGTCCGGCGCGAATGCTTGCGCATGGCCTGCTTGTCCCTGGCGACCTGAACCACATCCATGCCGGTGCAGAACGCCTTGCCGTTGGCGGTGTTCACGATGACGTGCACGTCGGGGTCCGCGTCCAATTGGGCCCACGCGGCCTCGAGTTCGTCGAGCATCAGCGCATCGAATGCGTTGCCGGCATCGGGGCGATCCAAGATGAGCCAGCCGACGCCGTCGGATTTCTCGACGATCAGTCGCTCGTAGCCGCTCAAGAGCGTGGAATCTCCTTCCAGGGCTTTCCTTTCCACGGGTCCGGCTCTTTCGGCAGGCCGAGCACGCGTTCGCCGAGGATGTTCTTGTTGATGTCGGTCGTGCCGCCTTCGGTGCCATTGGCGAGGCTGCGCATCATGCCCTGCACCTCACGCGGCAACATGTCGGGATCGTCGGTGGCCGGCCATGCCACCGCGGCGGTGCCCAGTAGGTCCACCATGAGGTCCTGGATCTGCTGGTTGAGCGTGGCCTGATGCACCTTGCCGATCGAGGACGCCGCTCCGGGAGATTGACCGGCCGAAAGGGCCGCGCACACACGGGCGTTGGTCCAGCCGCGGATCTGCTCCTGCGCCCAGAGCCGCATGATCTTGCCTCGCACGACGGGGTCGTCCCACCGCCCGGTCTCCTGGGCCAGTGCGATCAACCGCTCTGCGCTGGAGCCGCCGAGGCGGCCCATGCCGCCGGAGCCCGACCCCGACACCATTTGTCGTTCGCTCGACAGGGTCGACGCGCTGACCCGCCAGCCGTCGTTGACCTCCCCGACCCGATGCGCATCGAGCACCCGTGCGCCGTCGAGGAAAACTTCGTTGAATTCCGCCTCACCGGTGATCTGACGCAGCGGCCGCACTTCGACACCCGGCTGGTGCATGTCGAGCAGGAAGTACGTGATGCCCTTGTGCTTCGGCTGATCGGGATCCGTGCGGGCGAGCAGGATCGCGAAGTCCGCCTCGTCGGCCCAGGTGGTCCACACCTTCTGCCCGGAGATCACCCAGTGGTCGCCGTCGCGCACCGCTCTGGTCGCCAGCGACGCCAGGTCGGAGCCCGCGCCGGGCTCACTGAAGAGCTGACACCACTTCTCCTCGTTGCGGACGATGGGCGGCAGGAAGCGCCGCCGCTGCTCTTCGGTTCCGTGGCTGAACAGGGCCGCGGCGGCGTTGTTGAGCCCCAACGGATTGAGCCGAGTGAGCCGCAGCGGGGCGATCACGTTCTCGATGGCGCGAGCGACGTCGTTGCCGATGCCGAGACCGCCGTGTTCGGGCAGCCAGGTCGGCGCCACCAGTCCCGAGTCCGCGAATGCCGGATACCAGGCGCGGTAGTCGGCTGGACTGCGCACCGCGCGCAACGCTTTGGGCCCGTCGGCCGCCGCGGTCCGCCATTGCGCGGGCACCTCGGCCGACACCCACTGCTCGACTGCGGCGACGGCTTCGGCGGCGCTGGTGGATTCGTCTATCGGAAGCACGGTCAACGCCCCTGGAATTTCGCGTCGCGTTTGTCGCGGAAGGCAGCCAGACCCTCCTTGAAATCCTCGCTGCGGCTTGATAGTTCGAGCGCCATCGCCTCGTTCTGCAGATGACGGTCGAGGTCCAGGCCGTTGCCGCTCTGGAGCAGCCACTTGGTGAGGCCGAGGGCAACCGTCGGTGCGGCGGCCAGCCGATCGACGAGTTCTTGTGCGGCAGCGTCGAGTTCGGTGTCGGGATGGGCGCCGTGGATGATGTTCCACTCGGCGGCCGTGGTTCCGGACAGCTCCTCGCCGAGCATCAGCAGCCGGCGGGTGCGGACCATCCCGACGAGCCGGGGCAGCAGCCAGGCCGCGCCACTGTCGGGTGTGAAGCCGCGCGCCATGAACGGTTCCCAGAACCGGGCGTCCTCGGCCGCGATGCAGAAGTCCGACGCCATCGCGATGTGGAAGCCCAGCCCCGCCGCCCAGCCGCGGACCACCGCGACGACGGGCACCTGGGTCTCGAGCAGCAGTGGAATCAGCCTGTTGGCCTTGTTGGGCAGCCGACGCTGGGTGCTGCCCACGCGCGGTTTGCGCTCCGACTTCGCATTTCTGGCGATCAGATCGGAACCCGCGCAGAAGGCCGGGCCTTCGGCATCGATGCGGATGACCCGAACCGATTCGTCGGTGCCCGCGGTGGCGAGGTGTCCGACCATCGCGTCCAGCATGGTGTCGTTGACGGCGTTGCGGTGATCGGCGCGGTCCAGCGTGAGACACAGGACCGGGCCCTGCTGCTCGGCCCGAAGCCCGGAAACGCTCTGGTAGCTCATCGCTCCCCGAACCGGGCCGACACGGCCGTCATCAGATCGGTCAGGTTCGTCGCCCCGCCCGGCGGATCGGGCAGGCGAACGGGGCCGCGCTCCCTGCTGGGCAGCAGGATCGTGGCGTGGCCCGGCGCGGTGACCTCGCCGCGGTGATTGGTCGCCGCGAGGTCCACGTCGATCGCCGGCAGGTCGCCCTCGGCGAGGTACTTGCGGGTGACGACGCCTGTGATCGTGTGCAGGTCGCCGACGTAGTTGAACAACCGGAACTCGCAGTCGAGCTTCCACAGCCAGGCGTCGTCGCCCATCCAGTCGGTGCACAGGTGGATGAGCCATGTTTCGCGCATGCGGCCGTAATCAAAAGTCGTCGGGTTACCCGCATTTCGGGCGGCGCTGGGCTCCCAGTGCACACGCTGCTGGACGTCCGGCACACCGTGCTCGTTGGGTGTGTAGAACCGGGGGATGCGTTGGCGATTGCGCCAGGCCAACCTCAGCGGCCGCACCCCGTACATGCCGGTGCCCATTCCGACGTGCCAGCACACCATGTCGGTGACGGTGAGCGGACCCTTTGTGAGCGAGCCCATCTCGTCGCCCTCGGCCACGTTCTCCCACCAGCGCGGCTCGGCGCCGCGGGGGGCCTCGCGGGCGTACCGCTCGTCGATCTCGGCGATCTCGTCGGCGGTCCACGTCTTGAGGTCCACCGACTCGTACTTCTTCCGGCCCCTGGCCTTGCTGCGTTCGGTGCGGATCATGTTGCGGTACTGGCCGCCGAGGATGGTGCCCTCGTCGTCGCGGAATATTTGCGCCGACCATTCGTGCACGGCGCGACCGGCGAAGTCGCTGCGCTTGTCCAGTGCGGCGACAAGGGCGTTGCGCCGGAACACCCGGCGGTTGGCACGCAGCGGCGCCCACCACTCCCGCGACGACGAGGCGTAGAAGGCGTGAACACCGCGCAGCGGGTCGCCCTTGGTCGCCGCGCGGTCCTCGTCGGAAAGCTCGGTGACCTCATCCTCACCGATCAGGGTGTCGCCACCGACCAGCGCCGGCGGCGCGATCGGCTCGCCCCACACCGATTTCGTCGCGTATTCGGGATCCGACCACAGCGGGTTGGCGTCACCGTAGCTTTCCGCGACATGGCGAAAGGTGTCCTCGTTGGGCCGCAGGTAATGCGGGGGCTGGGTGTGCGGGACGGCGATGCCGATGCTGGCGCGCAACCTGGACAGGCCCTCATCGGTGATCTGGCCCGCCGCCGAGGACTGGGTCACGCATCGCCTCCTCAGTTCGGCCCATATCGTCGCTGGCGACGTCGGCGGAAATTAAGATACCCGAAAACCGGAAACGTCGTTAACGCAGGGGTGAGCCAGTTGGTCGAAGAGCAGGCAGGGGTTTGGGTCGACGTCGGAGCAGACGGCATCTGCCGGATCACGATCGACCGGCAGGATGTCGGAAACTCGTTGTCCCCGTTGGCACGTGATGCGCTGACGAAGGTGTTCGACAGCGCCAGCGACGACCCGTCTGTGCGTGCGGTGTTGTTGCGAGCGACGGGGGATCGGCACTTCTGCTCGGGTGCCGGATTGGGGCCGCATTCGGCGCAGCCTCCGTCGGACAAGAGGCCCGGCGACATCGCCCGGATGCTGCAAAAGGGTTGGCAACGACTGGTCTGCTCGGTGCTGGACTGCGACAAGCCCGTCGTCGCCGCGGTCAAGGGTGCGGCCGCGGGCGCCGGCGCCAGCCTGGTGCTGGCCTGCGACCTGGTCGTCATGTCGAGGGATGCGAAGCTGGTGGAGGCGTTCGTGCACCGCGGCATCCTGCCCGATTCGGGCGCGATACACCTGCTGACCAGGATCGTAGGGCTGCGCAAGGCCACCGAATTGTTGATGCTCGGCGAACCCGTCGACGCCGCGACCTGTGAGCGACTCAGCCTGGTCAACCGCGTGGTCGCGCCGGATGAAACCGACGCGGCCGCCGAGGAACTGGTCGGACGACTGGCGGCGGGCCCCACCGTCATGCTGGCGCTGACCAAGCGCCTGCTGTCCGTGTCGTCGGAGTCGGGCCGCGACCGCGCCTTCGAGCAGGAGGCCTGGGCGCAGGAGGTGGTGTCGCGGACCGCGGACCTGCAGGAGGGCCTGAAGTCGTTCGCCGAGCGTCGCCCACCGAACTTCCAGGGCCGCTGACGTCAGCCGTTGCCAGGCCCGCCGCGAATTGTGAACGTCGCGCTGTCGTCGATCTCGTCGATCGCCTCGGCAACGGATTCCGCTGTGAGTGAGCGGTTCTCGATCCCCTTGGTGACGCCGATGAACACCCGCGACACCTTGCCCGCACCCACCGAGTAAATGTGCGCGGTGCGGTCGCAGTCACGGTGGGACAGGTAGACGACCACCGGTGTGACCAGCTCCGGGTCCATCGCCTTGCCTGCTTCGCCCATGATGTCCTCGGTCATCCGGGTGCGTGCGATCGGTGCGACGGCGTTGATGGCGATGCCGTTTCGTGCCCCCTCGATGGACAGGACGTGCATCATGCCGACCAGGCCCATCTTGGCGGCGCCATAGTTGGCCTGCCCGAAGTTGCCGAACAGGCCGGTGCCAGAGGTGGTTTGGACGATGCGTCCGTAGTTCTGCTCGCGCATGATGGGCCACGCGGCACGGGTCACGTTGAAGGCGCCTTTCAGGTGGACCGACAGCACCGCGTCGACCTGCTCGGCGGTCATGTTCTTGAACGCCGCGTCACGGAGGATGCCCGCGTTGTTGACGAGGATGTCGAGCCGACCGAAGGCATCCACCGCCGCGGCGACGATGGCGGCGCCGCCCTCCTCGCTCGCGACGGAGTCACCGTTGGAGATCGCGGTGCCACCGGCGGCGGTGATCTCGTCGACCACAGCCTGCGCGGCCGAGATCGAAGCACCACTACCGTCGACCGCGCTGCCGAGGTCGTTGACCACAACGCGGGCGCCTCGGCGGGCGAGTTCGAGTGCGTGACAGCGGCCGAGCCCTCCGCCCGCACCTGTGACGACGGCTACCTGATCCTCGAAAGTCATGAGCGGCATGCTTGAGAGGTTACATTTGCGTGGACGAGAATCCGCATTTGCATCGGAGGGCACCATGAGTGGGGGTACCGCGCTGCTGCGCCATGCGCGGCGGCGAGCGGACGGTCTGCGCTCCAAGTATCGGGCCGCCGGTTTCTGGTCGGACCGGCCGCTCGACGTCGTACGCTTCACCGCCGAGCGGTATCCGACGCGGCAGGCGCTGGTCACCCGCGCCGCCGAGCTGACCTACGCAGACCTCGACGAACGGGTCGACTGCGCGTCGCACAAGCTGAGAGACGCAGGTGTCGGTGCGGCGACGCCGGTGGTGGTCGTGGCCGGCAACGACATCGGCTCGGTCGTCGCGGTGCACGCCGCCACCCGGGTCGACGCGGTGGTGCTGCTGGTGCCGCGCAGCGCCGGGCCGACGCAGGTCGCCGACATCGTGGCACGCACCGGCGCCGAGTACGGGGTGGCTCCCGGCTGGGCTGCCACAGGGGAACCGGCGTTGCGTGACGCCTGCCGTTGGATCGACCTCGCCCGCGCGTCGGACGTGCCTGCGCCCAGTCGGCCGATGCGGCCCGCCGACGAGCCGTCCTTCGTGCTCTACACCTCGGGCACGACGTCGCGGCCCAAGGGAGTCATCCATTCGCTGAGCACCCTGGCCAAGGCGTCGGCGAACTACATCGCGGCGGCCGGTCTCGGCGCCGACGACCGCATCTTCCTCATCAGCCCGCTCGCCTCGGTCACCGGTGTGCTGCAGGCGTTGTTCATCGGGCCCATGCTCGCCGCGCCGGTGGCGCTCGAGGACCGGTGGGACCCCGCAGACACATGCGATCTGTTGCTGTCGTCAGGGGCGACGTGGTACGGCGGGCCGGACCGGCTGCTCGACCGGCTGCTCGACGAAGTGGCCGCCCGGGAGAAGGAAGTGCCGTTGCGAGCGGTGTATCTCGGCGGCACGATGCTCGACCGGCGCATCGTCGAGCGGGTCGAGGACGATTTCGAGATCGTCGTCATGCGGGCCTACGGATCGTCGGAGGTACCGGTGAGCACGTCGGGGCTGCGCACCGAGAGCAAGGCGGTGCGGCACGCGGATGACGGTGTGGCGCTGGACGATGTCGACGTGCGCGTGGGGTCCGTGGGCGACCCGACCGAGTGCTGTATCAAGGGCCCGCATGCGTTTCTCGGTTACACGGAAACCGAGGACGACGTCGACGCGTTCGACGGGGACTGGTTCCGAACCGGCGATGTGGCCGAGGTCAGCGAGAAGCGGGTGCGCATCGTCGGGCGGATCAAGGACATCGTCATACGCAACGGCATGAAGATCCCGGCGGCGGAGGTCGAGGAGGCGGTGGCCGCAATACCCGGTGTGCGTGAGTGCGCCGCGTACTCCGTGGCCGACGCGACCACCGGCGAACGGCTCGCGGTGGCCATGGTGCTGCACGACGGCGTCGAGTTGTCGCTCGCCGATGTGGCCGGCGAACTGGTCGCCGCGGGTATGCCGAAATACAAGCTGCCCGAGGAGCTGGTGTTCTGGGACGAGCCCCTGCCGCTCAACGCCAACGGTAAGGTGCGACGCAATACGCTCGAGGCGCTGTCGGAGGGGCGGCCGCGGATCCTTGCCGACCGCCTCGCGGAAGATGGAGTCAGGTGACCGGCCGGAAGACCGGTACGACGAACCCGTCGTCGTCCTCGCGGAAGTGGATCTCGAGTTCCATTCCGGCGCAGAGTCGTTCGACTGGACAGTCGGCGAGCTGCGTCATCAGCCGCGGTCCTTCCTCGAGATCGACCATGGCGACGGTGTAGGGCAGCCGCGCATCGAAGGGTGCGGCGTTCTGGTGGATCACGCTCCACGTGTAGAGGCGCGACCGGCCGCTCGCGGGCACAAGGCGTACGTCTTCACTCCAGCAGTGCGGACAGAATGGGCGGACGTACAGGGAGTTTCGGCCGCACGCGCTGCATCGGTTGATCATCAGCACCCGGTCCTGGACCGCCGCCCACCAGGATTCGCTGTCGGTGTCGATGGTCGGCCGGTTCTGACCTCTGGGCGCCTCCATCACTGCCTCCCGAGGATCATCGTCGCGCTGTGGGTGAAGAAGCCGCCCATCGCGTGCACACACGCCAGCCGGGCACCGTCGACCTGTCTATCGCCGCATTCACCGCGCAGTTGCCGAACCGCCTCGACCATCAGGAACATCCCGCGCATGCCAGGGTGGCACGAGGCGAGGCCACCGCCGTCGGTGTTGGTGGGTAGCGCACCGCTCGGGCGCAGTGCGCCGGAGCCGATGAACGAACCACCCTCGCCCTTGGCGCAGAAACCCAGATCCTCCACCGTGAGCAGCACGGTGGAGGTGAACGAGTCGTAGAGCTGGCACACGTCGATGTCGGCCGGCCTCACTCCCGCTTGCGCAAACGCGCGCGGACCCGATTGTGCCGCCGCGGATGTCGTGAAGTCGGGCCACTCGCTCATGCTCACGTGCGATGCGGCGTCGGCGGCGCCGAGGATCCAGACCGGTTCTTTGGCGCAGTCCTTCGCCACCCGTTCGCCGGCGAGCACCACTGCACCCCCGCCGTCGGTTCGCAGGCACACGTGCTTCGAGGTGAAGGGGTCGGCGAGCATCGGTGCCGCCGCGACATCGTCGGCGGTGATCCTTTCGCGCTCAAAGGCGTTCTCGTTCATCGCCGCCCACTCATGCGCGGCGACGGCGACCTCGGCAAGTTGCTCTTCGGTCGTCCCGTACTCGATCATGTGGCGCCTGGCCGCCATGGCGTACTTGGCGATGAGTGTGGCGCCGTAGGGCGCTTCGAACTGCATGGCGCCCCCGGTGCTCAGCGTCGCCGCCGAGGCCCGCACCCGCCGCTTGACGTCGGAGCGTGCGGTCGACCCGTACGTGAGCAGGGCGACGTCGATCTCGCCTGCGGCGATCGCCGCGGCGGTGTGTCGCGCCATCACCTCCCACGATGATCCGCCGACGTTGGTGGCGTCGACCCACTTCGGTCGCAGGCCCAGGTATTCGCTCACCTCGATGGGCGGCAACAACGTCCCGTGGCCGCCGAAGCCGTCGATGTCGTCCTTCGTCAAGCCGGCGTCTGCCACGGCGCGTCGTGCGGCCTGCGCCATCAGCGCCATCGCCGTCTTGTCGGGCACCCGCCCGCAATCGGACAGTGCCGCACCGACGACGGCGACCCGGTTTCCGGACATACGTAATGGTTACCACACCGATAATGGCGTTAACGAGCTAGTGGAATCCCCGTTCTCGGTCGGTTACCGTGGGTGGGTGCCGGGACCGCTGCGAGACGCCTTACGGGGCGATCGCCTGGTGTTGTGCCTCGCATTGCTGAATGCCCGCACCCCCGACGTCCCCGGGGTCGCGGCGGCCTGCGGATACGACGCCGTCTATATCGACCTGGAGCACACCTCGTGCTCTCTCGAGGCGGCCGGGATGCTCTGTGTCGCCGCGCTCGGCGCCGGCATCTCCGGCCTGGTGCGGGTGCCGTCGCTCGATCCCGGCGTCATCGCCCGAGTCCTCGACGGCGGCGCAGTGGGAGTGATTGTGCCGCACGTGAACTCGGCACAGGAAGCACAGGCGGTCGTTGACGCCGCTCGATTCCCGCCGGTCGGTCATCGGTCCATCTCCGGCCCCAACGCGGTGAGCGGATACGTCCCACGCCCGGCCGCCGAACTCACGGCCGAACTCGAACGCCACACGGTGGTCGCGGTGATGATCGAAACCCCCGAGGCGGTCGCGGCCTGCGACCAGATAGCGGCCGTCGGCGGCGTGGACATGATCCTTCTCGGCCCCAGTGATCTGACCGCGGAAATGGGCATCCACGGGGAATATGAGAATGAGCATTTCCACAGTGCAGTACACTCGGTCGCAGCGGCCTGTCGTGCACATGGTGTGGCGCTGGGAGTGGCGGGGATCAAGTCCCTTGACCTGCTGGAACGCTTTGCAGGGCTGGGTCTGAGATTCATCTCGGCGGGAACCGACGTCGGGATGATGACCGAGGCCGCCACTGCCCGCGCACACGCTTTGCGTGGGCTCGAAACTCGCACGGCCCGCCGATAACCGAAAGCCTCGTCACGACAACAGGAGGACGGATGCCCACCGCGATCTACACCGAGCAAGTCACCGACCCGATGGCATGGACCGGCGCCGACTTCACGAGCAAGGAGGACTTCGCCTTCGACCTGTCGTCGCGCAATGTGGCCGCGCTCGAGTCAATTCTGGCCAAGACCGCGCACAAGGACCGTGACGACATCACACCAGAAGATGCTCGGCATCCGGACCTCGACGACGACCTCGCCCGGCTGTATCAGGACCTGATGTTCGGTAAGGGCCTGGCGTGCGTGCGCGGATTCCCGGTCGAGCAGCATTCAATCGAGGATATCGAACGCATCTACTGGGCATTCTGCACCCACCTGGGCTACCTCGTGTCGAACAATTCCTTCGGCCATCGCATGGTGCGGGTCCAGGAGGAGGTACTGCCCAACGGAGTACAGCCCGCCCGCGGTACGAAGTCGAGGGCGGAGCTCGCGATGCACAACGACGCAGCCGACATCCTGTCGCTGCTGTGCGTGTACCCGGCCGCCGAGGGCGGCGAAAGCCAGTTCGCCAGTGGGCCTGCCGCGCACAACCGGATCCTCAACGAGCGGCCTGACCTGCTGCCCGTGCTCTACCAGGGCTTCCCGCATCACCGGCGCAGCGAGCAACCCGACGATCAACCGGACGTGACGCCGTACGACGTACCGGTGTTCTCCCAGATCGACGGTCGTATCTGCATCAACTTCACCTACAGCAGCATCCTGCCCGCGATGCATACACTCGGCCGCGAGTTCACCCCGGAACAGAACGAGGCCATCGAGTTGCTGCGCAACATCCTCGTCGAACAGCAGGTCGAGTTCCGGCTGGAATCCGGCGAAGCGGCCGTCGCCAACAACTTCGCGATGTGCCACTCGCGGTCGGACTTCGTCAGCAGCACCGATCCGAAGAGGGCACGCTGCTTCCTTCGGGCGTGGATGGAGGTGCCGCGTGAGGACCGCCGCCTCCCCATCGGGCGGGAGTACTTCCACATGGAGAACAAGGACCTGCGGCTGGGCTACGACCCCGTACTAGGGCGTGACGGCTCGATCGCCCGCAACGACTACAAGAACGTCAACGAGGAACTGGCCGACATGTTCAAGGCGGCGCAGGCGAAACCCAAAATCAACCGATGAGGACCCGGCCGCGGCTGGTCTACGAGAGATGGACCGATCCGGTCACCGGGGACATCCTGGCCGGTGGCGACGTGGAGGTCGTCAAACTCGACCTCGCGGTGCCCGACGAATACGGTTGGGCGGCATTGGAATCCGCACACGGATATCAGGTCGTCACGCGCACCGACGTCGCCTCTATCGCCGACGGTGCGCAGTGGCTGGTCGGGCAGGCGCTGGTGGACCGTTGCCGACAGCTACTCGCCGTGTGCTCGGCGGGCGCCGGCTACGACGTGATCGACGTCCAGGCGTGCACGCGCGCGGGAATTGCGGTGTGTAACAACTCCGGTCCGGGCGCTGAGGCGGTGGCCGAACACGCGTTGGGCTTGATGCTCGACTTGGCCAAGAAGATCACCGCGGCCGACCGGGCGCTACGCAGCGGTCCGCTCGGTGATCGGTTGGCGCTGCGGGGCAGCCAACTGCTGGGCAAGACGCTCGGTGTCGTCGGCCTGGGTGCCATCGGTGGTCGGCTCGTGGAATTGTGCGCCCCGTTCGGGATGGAAACCCTGGTCTTCGATCCCTACGTCGACGAAGCGACCGCCCGCGGAAGGGGAGCGACCCTGGTCGGGCTCGACGAATTGGTCGAACGGTCGGACTTCGTTCAGGTCACCTGTCCGTTGACCGCCGAGACGCGAGGGCTGTTCGGCGCCAAGCAGTTCGCCGCGATGAAGCCGTCGGCGTACTTCATCACCACCGCACGTGGTCCGGTACACGACGAAGGGGCCCTGTACGACGCCTTGGTCGGCGGCGAGATCGGCGGAGCGGGACTCGACGTGTTCCACGAGGAGCCCCCGCGGCCGGACAACCCGCTGTTGCGGCTCGACAACGTGGTCGCCACGCCGCACGTCGCCGGCATCACCGTCGAGGCGGCTCGCGATATCGCGGTCGCCACCGCCAGGCAGTGGCAGGACATCTTCGCCGGACGCATGCCACCCCGGCTGCTCAATCCGGAGGTGTGGCCGCGCTACTGCGACCGCTTCCAAGAGATCCTGGGCATCCGCCCGACCGCCCGCGACGCCGCCGCTGTGGAGTGAGATGAAGAACTACGACACGATCACGTTCGAGGTAACTGGGCATACCGCCTGCGTGACCCTGAACCGGCCGGAGGTGCTCAACGCGATCAACGACGAGATGATCGCCGAGCTCACCGAGGTGTACGCCGAAATCGAACGCTCGCAGGACATTTGGACCGTCATAGTGACGGGTGCCGGCCGCGCGCTGTGCGTCGGGGCGGATGTCAACAAGGCGGCCGACCACGACATGGAGAACGTGCCGGGCATCGACAACCAGGGCGATCCCATCTTGAGCTCGATGCGGCAATGGGATGCGCCGCAGGAGGCGACGCCACCGTGGCTGCAGATGACCAAACCGATCATCTGCGCGGTCAACGGCATCGCGTGCGGTGCGGGCATGGACCTCGTCACGACCGCCGACATCACCATCGCCTCCGAGCGGGCGACGCTGATGGACCCGCATGTCAGCATCGGCGTCACCTCCGGGCGCGAAGGGGTCAGGCTGGCCCGCATCCTGCCGCTGCCCGTGGCCATGCGGCTGATCCTGATGGGCAAGCACGAACACCTCGACGCGCAGCGCGCATACGACCTCGGTGTGTTCACCGAAGTGGTGCCGCACGACACGCTGATGGACCGGGCCTGGGAGATCGCCGAGATCGTGAACTCCAATGCGCCGCTGGCGGTGCGAGGATCGCGAATGGCCGTGCGCAAGGGCCTATCGCTGCCCATCTACGAGGCCGAACTGCTCGCCGAGAACTACCGGATGAAGGTTGCGCTCACCAAGGACGCCATCGAGGGCCCGCGCGCTTTCCTGGAGAAGCGCAAGCCCGACTGGAAAGCCCGGTAGGTCTTCGCGGAGAAATCAGGTGAGCCCGAAGAAGTTCTTGGCGTTGGTGGACAACACCTTCCGCTTGGTCTCTTCGTCCAGCCCCTCGGTCGCCTTGTTGGCGACGTCCATGCTGTGCGGCCAGTTCGTGTCGTTGTGCGGGTAATCGGTCTCGAACATGAGCTGGTCTTCGCCGACGAGATCGAGGATGCGGAACGCGACCGGGTCACCGAACGTCGAGAACCACACCCGACCCGGCACCTGGGTGCTCGGCGGTTCGGTCAGCAACGGGTGGATGCCGCCCCACGCCCGGCGGTCCTCCCAGACCTCGTCGACGCGCTGCAGGTAGTAGGGGATCCATCCGGCCTGCGCCTCGGCGAACGCGATCTTGAGTTTGGGGAACTGCTTCAGCTTGGCCGAGAACAACCAGTCGACCAGGGCGATGGTGCAGTTGACGGCCATCAGCGCGCTGGTGACGACGTGGGGGGAGTCCGGTGAGGACTTGGTGAGCGACGAGCTCGATCCGATGTGGAGCATGATGCCGACGTCGTTGCGCTCGCATGCGGCGAAGAACGGGTCCCAGTAGCCGCTGTGGATGGACGGCAGGTCGAGTCGGGCAGGCAGTTCCGAGAAGCACACGGCGGGCATGCCCTTGGCGGCAACGCGTTCTACCTCCCTGGCGGCCAGCTCGACATCCCAGAGCGGGATGATGCCGAGCGGAATGAGCCGGCCGTCCGAGCTGCCGCTCCACTCGTCGGTCTGGAAGTCGTTGTAGGCCTGCACGCATAGCAGGGCGAGCTCCTTGTCCTTGCCGTACAGGAATCGTTGCCCGCAGAACCGGACCAGCGTGTTGGGGAAGCAGGCCGAGGCCTCGATACCGGCGATGTCCATGTCCGCGAGCCGGTCCGCCGGGCGGTAGCAGCCCGGGCGCATCTCGTCGTAGGTGATCGGATCGGTGCTGAGCTCGTCGAGGTCATATCCGGCAGCGGCGCTGATGAGCGGGATCGGGATGATCGAATCCTCGTAGTGCCAGATGTCGGCGTCACGACCGTCGTCGTCCTCGATGAACGCGACATCGGAAGTGACTGTCGGATCCATCCGTCCTCGATGTCGGACGATCCGCGGTCCGATGTCCAGGTAACGCTCGGGCAACCGGCTGGTCCACAGATCAGCCGGTTCCACCAGATGGTCGTCCGGCGAGACGATCAGGATGTCTGCGCTCAACGCTGCACTCCTTCGGGAACGGCTTGCGGCACAATCACGAAACAGATGTTTCCGCAATCGAGAATCATTGTTTCCAACAGTACCGCATGGGGCCCTGGCGACGGGTCGGGATGCGATCGCATCGTCGATCGGGTCGGTGCTGACCGCGCCGTCGCGGGTCCACGGCAAAATGCACGTGTCGGTAGATGACAAAGAACAAGCTGGGAACGAGTATTCTCAAGACACCATGACTGCTAAGAAGCGCACCGCCCACGACTCAGACGCCGAGCTGGAACTCGTCGACGTCGATACCGACTTCGAGATGCCGAGCACCTGGCAGGAACGAACGATCGAGCGGCGACTCAGCCAAGCACGCGCGCGTGCGCTCGCTCGCAGCTCGAGGTTCTTGGCCACGGCCCTCGAACTGGTCGAGGAATCCGGCCGCGCCGACTTCACGATCCAGACCCTCATCGATCGCTCGAATCTGAGCCTGCGTGCCTTCTACCAGCATTTCGCGGGGAAGGAAGAACTGTTGTTGGCGCTTTACGAGAACGCGACCAGCCAGTTCATCGAGGGCATCCGGCACGAGGTCTCAGCGGCCGCGTCCGAGGGGCCGATGGCGCAGCTCGAGGCATTCTGCCGGGGGTTCCTGTCCCGCGCCGAATCTTCGGAAAAGGTCGGTGGCCGCGTCATGACGATCTACAACCTCAGCCTGGAAATCGAACGGCCCGCCGACTTCGCGAAAATCTGGGAGCCACACCAGAAGCTGTTGACCAAGATTTTGACATCGTGTTCTCGCGCCGGGCTGGTCCGCAAGGACATGACTCCTGCGCAGTTGACCACGCTGCTGAACTCGACGCTCATCGCGCTCGCACAAATCGGCGTGTTCCATCTGGGTGTCAAGGGCGCAGAACTGTCCGAGGACCAATTGTGGGCATGGTGCCTGCAAGCGCTGACACCGCCCGCAAGCGGCCCCAAGAAGGCCATCGCCGCAAAGACCGCACCGCGCCGCCGCGGTGCTCGCAAGCCCAAGGATCTAACGGGGTAGACCCAGCCCGCGCTGGGCGATGATGGTGCGCTGCACCTCGCTGGTGCCCGCGTAGATCGTGGTGCCAAGCGAGAAGCGCATCAGATGTTCGAAGCGGCCGCGCTCCGGCGCCGTCGGCTCGAAGTAAGACCGCAGCGCATCGGGGCCGACGAGTTCGACGATGTCCTGGCTCGCACGCACGAGAGCCTCGGTGGAGAACACCTTCGACATCGGCCCCTCGGCGACTGGAGCTTGGCCGTTGTCGGTCATCCACACGCATCGGCGCTGTAGCAGCATCGACACCTCCAGCTCCATCGCGACGCGCGCGATCCGCCGTCGCACATCGGGTTTCGTGATCGGAAGCGGTGCGTCCTGCGACGGTGCCGTCGACGCCCAAGCCTCGGCGTGATGCAGTAGCCGAGCGATATGTGGTCCCCAACCGGACGCGTGCTCGTCCTGCAGCGACAGGCCCACCACCTGCCAACCGGCGTCGACATCGCCTATCCGCCATTCGTCGCCGATGCGCACATCGCTGTAGAACGTGATGTTCGTACGCTCGCCGGACAGGGTCCGCACCGCCTGCGCTTCGAACCCATCGGAGTCCGTGGGCACGAGAAACATCGTGAGCCCCTTGTGCTTCGGCTTGTCGGGACTCGTACGGGCCAGGAGGAAAACATAGTCGGCAATGTGGCCGTTGGTGGTGAACATCTTGGAGCCGTTGATGACCCACCCGTCACCGTCCCGCACGGCCCTCGTGGCGGCCGCGGCGACATCCGATCCGCATTCCGGTTCGGTGAAGCCGAGCGCAATCGTGATGTCGCCGGCCAGGGCGCCCGGCAGGATGCGCTCCTTCATCGGAGGTGCGCCGATCTCCCGGATGATCGATGCCACCATGCGGGTGGTCTCGGCCAGGTACACGGGCGCATCCGTCCGCATGAGTTCCTCGTTGAGCGCCTGCTCTTCCCACGAGTTGCGATCTTGTCCGCCGGACTCGGCGGGCCAACTCGGAGCGAAGTAACCCTTCTCGACGAGACCTTTGGTGAAGTCGTCGTCGTGCGCGACGCCGCTGCGGTATATACGTTCCTCGAAGTCTGGAGTCAGCACGTCCTCGAGATGCCTGCGCACGCCCTCCCGGAAGTTCTCCGTCGCGGTGTCGGACTGAAAGTGCATGAGCGGGAACCAATCTGTCTCGACGACCGTGCGGTGGCTGTTCGCGGTAATGCTACTCTCAAAACTGAGAGTCGACATATTCGCATGTGAGGTGCATCCCGTGGACCTGAGCCTGTCGGGCGAACAGCGACAGCTGCTCGATTCCTTCGCGTCGATGTACGCGCGTGAGTCGACATCCGAACGGGTGCGGGCCGCCGAGCCCCTGGGATTCGATCCGAAGTTGTGGGCGGCGCTGGTGGAGACCGGCGCCGTCGAGATGGCCGTCGGCGAGTTCGCCGGCGGCTGGGGAGCTTCCGAACTGGAACTGGCCCTGATCGCCGAGCAGTACGGCCGGGCGGTCGCATCGGCCCCGGTCATCGAGGCGCAGGTCGCCGCGAGGCTGCTGGCCGCCTGCGGTGTGGGCGAGCTGGCGCGGGACGCGATGGTGGGCGACAAGCTCGTCAGCTTCGCCCCACGGGTCTGCGACGGCGAGGTGTTGGGGCTCGTCCCCGGCGGGGCCGTGGCCGATGCGGTCGTGGCGCTGGTCGGAGGCCGTCTCGTCATGGTTGCGACCCGCCACCGCAATCGCGTCGAGAACCTCGGGTCGTTACCGCTGGCGGACGTGGTGATTCGCGATGCCACGGTTCTCGCAGATGGTGAGGCCGCTCGGCGGCTGTTCTCCGGCGCCATCGACCTGTGGCTCACCCTGACCGCCGCGGCGCTCGTGGGTGCCGCCGCGAAGGCCGTCGAAATGGGCGTCGACTACGCCAAACAGCGGCACGCGTTCGGCACCCCGATCGGCGCCTTCCAGGCTGTGTCACATCCGCTGGCGGACAGCGCCACGGCGGTCGACGGTGCGCGGCTGCTGGCCTTCGAGGCGGCGTGCGCCTTCGCCGACGAACCGCACCGCGTCACCGAACTGGCCGCTATGGCATTCGCATTCGCCTATGAGACTGCGCGCGATGCCACGCGTCGCAGTCTGCACATCCACGGTGGCTACGGCTTCGGGATGGAAGGTGACATCCAGCTGTACTACCGGCGGGTCCGAGGGTGGGCCATGGTGTACGGCGAGCCGGCAGTCGCGCTGGACCGCGTCGCGGATGCCCGCTACGGAGCGGTCACCGGCTGAACCGGCCGTCCTTCAGTGAGTGTGGGGGAATGCGCGCCTGCGCGGCCGAATGAGTGACGGTAGCCGACGTTCGGCGATGGGGTGGTGGTTGTCACGCCTCGGCACGCACCTGGTCTTTGACCGACAGCACGATCGGGGGAGCGGTTCGCCAGTTCGGCACGCCCTGATCCTCGCCGGCGGTGGCGCGCTTGTCGTCGCGCACCCCGACCCAGTGCGAGTGGTTCAGCTGGTGCAGCGTGAAGCAGGCCTGCAGCGCATTGTAGAAGCCCATGTTGTCCACGGACTGGTTGACCGATTCCTTGATCAGCAAGGCCGCCATCGTCGGGACGGTCGCGATGCGCCGCGCCATGTCGAGTGTGCGGTCGGCCAACTCGTCGCGCTTGAAGATCTTGCTCACCATGCCCAGGCGGTAGGCCTCCTCGATGTCGATGGCGTCGCCGGTCAGCATCAGCTCTTTGGTGCGTCGCGGGCCGAACTCCCACGGATGCCCGAAATACTCCATGCCGCACATGCCCAGCCGGGTCCCGACCACGTCGGCGAAGCGCACCTCCTCGCTGCCCACGATCAGGTCGCACGCCCAGATCAGCATCAGGCCCGCCGAGAACACATCGCCATGCACCTGAGCGATCGTGATCTTGCGCAGGTTGCGCCAGCGCAGGTTGTTCTGGAAGAAGTAGTGCCATTCCTGCAGCATGATCTTCTCCGCACCTTCGCGGGTGCCGCCGTTGATGGCCGCGGTCGGATGCTGGCCGGGTCCGGGGGTGAACTCTGCGCGGGCCTGTTTTGAGCCGATGTCGTGGCCGGAGGAGAACATCGGCCCCTCGCCGGCGAGGATGACGACGCGAACGGTGTCGTCGGCTTCGGCCCTGGCGAAGGCCTCGTCGAGTTCGACCAGCATTCCTCGGTTCTGGGCGTTGCGTTGCTCCGGGCGGTTCAGTGAGATCCGCACGATCTGGCCGTCGTCGAACGTCTCCCACTTCAAGAACTGGTAATCGGTCATCGGCTCCTCCATCGTCGTGCACTGTGGTAATGGTGTTATCGGTGAGTGAGAAGGTATGTTCTCACACTTCGGAGCTCTGCCTGGGAAGGGTGTGCATGACAGACGGTCAACATGACCCGAGGGTCATCCTCTGGGGTCCGGGTCAAGTCGGGGTGGGTGCGTTACGAGCGCTGATCGCGCACCCCGGACTCGACCTGGTGGGCGTCGTCGTGCACGCCGCGGCGAAGGAGGGCAAGGACGCGGGCGCACTCTGCGGGATGCCCGACACCGGCGTCGTGGCGAGCCGGGACATCGAGGCTGCATTGGCGCTCGACGCCGATGTGGTCGCGTACTTCGCTTCCGGCGACTACCGCTATCGCGAAGCGGCGCACGACATCGCACGGTGCCTGCGCGCCGGGAAGAACGTGGTCTGCACCTCGCTGGTGCCGATGTGCTATCCGCCCGCGGCCGACAAGGAGACGGCCGACCTCATTGCGTCGGCGTGCGAGGAAGGCGGCACCAGCTTCTTCAACAGCGGCGTCGACCCCGGCTGGGCGAACGACGTCATCGCGCTGACGATGACCGGATTCAGCAGCCGCGTCGACACCATCACCATGCTCGAGATCCTCGACTACGGTCCGATCAATCAACCCGACATCATGTTCGACTTCATGGGTTTCGGGCATCCGCCGGACCATCCCGCCCCGCTTTTCGACACCGAGCGGCTCGCGGCGTTGTGGGCGCCGACCGTGCATCTGGTGGCCGACGGCGTCGGCCTGCCGCTCGATCGCGTTGAGACGACCATCGAGAAGTGGCTGGCCACTGAGCGTTACGAGGTCGCGTCGGGATGGATCGAACCGGGCACCATGGGCGGGATGCGGTTCAAACTGGCGGGCATGGTGGAGAGCGAGGAACGCGTCGTACTCGAGCACATCACCAGGATGGGCGAAGGTTCGGCACCGGACTGGCCGCGACATCCGTCCCCACACGGGGGATACCGCGTCATCGTCGACGGTCTGCCCACCTACACGGTCGACATTGAGATGCACGGTCGCGGAAACAACATGCGAGGCTTGACTTATGCGACGGTGATGCGCGAACTGAATGCCATCCCCGCCGTGCTTGCCGCACCACCCGGGGTGCTGTCAACACTCGACCTGCCATTGGTCACCGGACCGGTGCGCGGCGGAACGTGGCAAGGCATGCTTCCGCGAACCGCCGACAAAGTAGCGCCGGCATGACGACATCCGACATCTGGACAGTGATGGCGAGCGCGTCGGCAGTACGCAGATACCGGCAGGACCCGGTGGACGACGCGGTGCTGCAGCGCTGTTTGACCGCGGCGACGTGGGCGCCTTCTGGCGCGAATCAGCAACCCTGGCGGTTCGTCGTCCTGAGATCACCCGAAACACGCGCGGCAGTATCCAAAGGCGCACGCCGGGCATGGGAGGCGATGGTCGCCTTCTACAAGCTCGAAGTCCCGTCCGAAGATGCTGCGGACCCCAAGTCGCGGGGCTTGCGAGCTGTATGGGAACACACACATGTCGGCGGCGACGCTCCGGTGTGCATCCTGTTCTGCATCAAGCCACAACGGGGGACGGGCGACCTTCAGCAGGGCGCCTCCATCTTTCCCGCGGTCCAGAATTTCTTACTTGCCGCCCGAGCGGTCGGCCTCGGTGCGGCAGTCACGTTGTGGCACGAGTCCTGTGAGTCGGAACTACGCGCGCTGGTCGGCATTCCCGAAGACTGGCGGATCGCCACGCTGGTAACCGCCGGGTGGCCGCGCGGGAGCCATCACAAAGTACGGCGAAAGCCGGTTGAAGATGTCGTTGTGGTGGACCAATGGGATCGCCACTGGGCGCCCGACATGAGAGTGCGTGCCGCGTCCACCAGCGTTGACGAGGCGGGTGCGCAGCGCTCATAACCGGGCGCCGGCTCCGTCCGTACCGGTAACTCCAGTGCCTGCTGCGCCTCGATCGCGGGGTTCACGGCCGACAACGTCGAAGGCGAATGCGGCGAGCACGGCGCGGATTCCAAGCGAGAGCACCGCCGCCGCGGCGCACCGCAGGTTTGCGGCTACGGCGGAGGGGTAGCCGACTTGCGACGTTTTGCCGCACGTGGAGCGCCGCAGTTTGCTGCGGCGATCTGCGTCGCTGTTGAAGCTTCCGGTGCCAAGGAGACGGATTCTGTTGCCGCGTCGCCAACGCTCACCCTCGCCGCTATGACGCTTGCTGATCACGACAAGCGGGGTGCCCGGTTGGCGGTAGGAGTCACCTGTGTGTTGCTCGTTTTGCTCCTGGCCGTGTGGTACGGCGTCTGGCCGCCACGGTCGCTTTCGAGCTACCGGCAGCAGGCGGCCTCCACCGTGCAAAGCTGGCGATCCCAGCTTGACTCCACCCGGTTGTGGGTCGGAGCAGTGGAGCAGGGGCGTGTCACGAAGACAGCGGCCGCCGTGGCGTTCCGCGAAGCTGAAGCAGATTCGGCCGCCACCCTCGACCGCTTCCGGTCCTATGAACCGCCCGAGCCGGTGTCAGAGGCGCTGGGCCTGCGGACCCGAGTGATGGCCGTGGGTCAGCAAGCGCTGTCGCTGCTGGGAAACCTTCGAATTAACGCGAATGCCGGCCGATGGAACGAAGTGACCCTCGCCGCACCGGCGATGGAAGACATCAGCGGTGCGTTGCAACGATTACAGACGGAATTGTCGACGTGAAGATGTCGCGCTTGTTCGGCTTCACGCTCGGGACACTCTCCGCCATCGGCGGTTTCATCGATATCGGTGACCTCGTCGCCGACGCCCAGGTCGGCGCCCGGTTCGGGTTGCGTTTGGCGTGGGTGACAGTCCTCGCAGTAATCGGCATCGCCTGTTTCTCCGAAATGTCAGCTCGGATTGCGATCGCTACCCGCCGCCCCGCGTTCTCGTTGATGCGTTCCCGGCTCGGACCGCGATACGCGCTAGGTGGGTTGATCGGGTCTTTTCTGGTCACCGCACTTCTCGTGATGGCCGAACTCAGCGGTGTGGCATTGGCACTCCAACTTGCCAGCGGCCTGCACTACCTTCTGTGGGTTCCTGTGGCCGCTGCCGGCGTCGCGGTCCTGATCTGGACCGTTTCTTTCCACGGCATGGAACGGGTCTACGGGCTGTTGGGACTGACGATGCTGGTGTACGTGGTCGCGGTGTGGCAGCTCGGTCCGGACTGGTCGGCCCTCCTGCAGTCGGCGGCGACCCCGTCCCCGGTGGCCGGCGAAACCTGGCCGGTTTACTTCTTCTTCGCCGTCTTGCTCATTGGTGCCCAGATGACACCTTACGAGATGTTCTTCTTCTCCTCCGGTGCGATCGAGAACCGTTGGCGCAGAGCAGATTTGCCGGAAATGCGATTCAACGTTCTGATGGGCTTCCCGCTCGGGGGACTGCTGGCAGTCGCGATACAGGCGGTTGCATTCCTGGTGTTCTTCCCGGCCGGTATCCACGTCGAACATCTGTCGCAGACCATCCTGCCCGTGGCCATCGCGATGGGCAAGGTGGGTCTGATCATCGCCCTGGTCGGAGTGTTCGCCGCCACGTTCGGCGCGACGCTGGAGACGCTGTTCGCGACCGGTTACGACATCGCCCAGTACTTCGGATGGTCGTACGGGAAGACTCAACCGCCAGTCCGGTCGGCTCGATTCACCACCACCATGCTGGTTCTGCTGTTGACCGCTGTGGCGCTCGCGTTGACGAGCATCAACCCGATCACGGTGACCATCTATGCCGTCACCTTCAGCGCGATCCTTCTGCCATTCGCGTTTCTACCGGTCTTTCTCGTCGGCAACGACCGCGCCGTGATGGGAGAACTGGCCAACGGCAGGATCTCCAACACCATCGGAGCCGTCACGCTCGTCGTCAGCACAGTCGTGGCGATTGCCGCCTTCCCATTACTCGTCCTCACCCGAGCCGGATCGTGAAAGGACACTTCGTGACCACCGATGAAAACCCTTATGTCAGTATGCGCTTCGATTTTCTCGATCTGCAGGTCATCGACCGTGACGGAATTCCCGTGGGACGGGTCGATGACCTCGCGTTGGAGGTTCGTCACGACGGCGCGTACGTCACTCACCTGCTCACCGGACAGCGCGCGCTGGGTGCGCGGATGACCGGTGTCTTGGGCACCGTGCTGAGGACCATCGCCGCGACCGCAGCCACCGACGTAAATCCGCGCGAAGCCCGGGCAGTGCCAGTTGACGAGATCGAAGAACTTCGCCCGCAGGTCAAGCTCCGCCGCCCGCTGCGCGAGCTGGAGATCGCCGGTCTCGAACGCTGGTTGGCCGATCGTCTGGTCAGCCGACTTCCTGGAAGCCGCAAATGAGAATGATCATGAGCGCTCTGCTGGGCACGTCCGTACACGACGACACGGGACGCCACCTTGGGTCCATACGAGATTTGTGGCTGCCGGCTGGCGATGACACCGCAACGGTTGGGCGTCGCGTGATGGCGATCGTCGTATCACCGCCGTCCCGTCGGGCCGCGCTCGCCTACCTGTGGGGATACTCTGCCGGCCGTGCCCGCGCGCCAAAAATGCTTCGCCGTCTTCTGAGTGCCGATGTTGTGTCAGCGGGTGTGATTCCGGCGGAGTCGGTGACGAGGTGGGGCAACCCCGTTATCGTCAAGGCCGGTACCGTTGTCCACCCTCTTCCGAGGAGCTGATGGCGTGACCTTCCCGGAAACACTGTTGGCGGCGTGGGCGGTATTCATAGCGCTGTTGATCGCGTTGGCCGTAGTGGCCTGGCGAGGAGCGCCGCCGGATTAGCGAGCGCTACGACGGCACCAGCTGGCAGGAATCCGCACTATCGCTGGCGGGCGCTGGGCGCGCCATCGGTTGCCATCCGAAGCTCCTCCGCGGGGCACCGGCAGTTTAGAGACAGATCGGTCTGTCTACAGATACTGCATGGGTGGCTCGTCACGGGCAAAACACGACGGCTGGACGATCAATGGTTCGGCGATCCCACATATCTTGGATCCGATCGGTGACGCGAACAGCTGCATTGCGGTTCTCCAAGCCCGGGCCTCCCACCTGTGTAGAGCACCTACATCACCCGAGATAAAGGTAGGAGCGGTCGATGCCTGAGGTGGAGCTGCACCACGACGGACACCCGGCGTTTCGCCGCCAGGTTCGCTTCGATTGGTCGAATTTGCCGGTGCACTGGGTGCCCGATGACCCGTTCTGTACGCACATGGTGAATGTGCTGCATCTGCTGCTGCCCGAAGGAGAGCGCCACTTCATCAAAGCGGTCCTCGAGGCGTCGTCGCTGGTCGACGACCCGGAGCTGGAGGCGGCCATCAAGCCGTTCATCCAACAGGAGTCCTGGCATGCGTGGGCACATCAGGTGGTGTTGGACCGATTGGCCGAGCAGGGGATTGACACCGCTGCCTACACAGATCGCCTAGGTCGGACGTTGTCGGTGACCCTCGGTGATCCGCCGAAATTCTTTCCGCGGTCGCTGAAGCGGTGGTGGCTGTATCGGCGGTTGGCGGATGTGGCGTCCCTGGAGCATTTCACCGCGGTCCTGGGACAGTGGATCCTGCGTAACAAGGGACTGGAAAACGCGGGCGCTGACCCCGTCATGCTGGACCTGCTGCGCTGGCACGGCGCCGAGGAGGTCGAGCACCGTTCGCTGGTATTCGACGTGTACCAGAACGTGAGCGGAAGCTATTGGATCAGAGCATTTTCGATGCTGATGACCGCGCCGCTTTTCGTCGGCTGGTGGATTGCGGGGGCTAAATACTTGATGGCCAACGACAACTCGATCGACGCCAAATGGCGCTGGCGGGACTGGCGGCGTGCTGCGCGCAAGGACCTGTTGCCCGACCCGTGGAACTTCCTTGTGGCGGTGCCGCTTCGGTATATGCGGCCCAGTCATCACCCCGGACCCGAGGCGGACACCCAGATGGCGCTGGACTACCTCGCGTACTCGCCGGCGGCCCGAGATGCCCGCGAGCGTGCAGAAGCCCACGAACGGTCATCGACGACACAGGCGGCCCACGGCTAGGTCAGCGAATCGGCAGCGGTGAGAGTCAGAGGAGCGACGATGGAAGTTGTAGTGGATCTGGATACCTGCGATGGCAACGGTGTATGCATGAGCATTTGCCGCGAGGTTTTCGACGTGCGGGAGGACGGTCTACATCTCGTGCAGGAGCAGCCGGGAGAAGACTTGCGCGACAAGCTTGTCGGCGCAGAAGTCTCGTGCCCCACCGGCGCGATCACGGTGAAGGACTGACCCCGTGTCCTCGAATGGTCCGCTCAGGCAGGTGGTGGTCGTTGGGGGCGGAGTGACCGGCCAGATGGCGGCGCAAACGTTGCGGACAGAGGGGTTCGACGGTGAGCTGACGATGGTCGGCGCCGAACGGCACGCCCCCTACCACCGACCGGCCTTGTCGAAAAAGCTGCTCACTGGCGAAGTGCACCGGGCGGGCATCGACATGGCACCGCAGAACGAATTCAACGCGCGGGTGCTGCGAGGGGCCAGCGCAGTCGGGCTGGACATGGCAACGCGCACCGTCGAGGTCCGCGACGGCGACCACGTCAAAACTCTGAATTTCGACGGTCTCGTCATCGCGAGCGGTGCCGACGTGCGGCAGTGGCCCGGCGGCCGGGTGCCCGGCGGCGTGCTGCCGCTCCGCACAGTCGAGGACTGCTTGGCCATCCGAACCAAGCTCGTCAAACGCTCTCGGGTCGTGGTGGTCGGCGGCGGGTTCATCGGCACCGAAGTCGCCGCGAGCATACGCTCGATGGGCCATAAGGTGACGTTACTTTCCCGAGCCAGCGCTTTGCTGCACTCCGCGTTGGGGCAGGAGATGGGAACCTGCTGGACCGACTTGCACCGCCAGCACGGCGTAGACGTGCGAGTCGAGGTCAAAGTCGACGGCTTCGTCGGCAACGGACATGTCACGGCCGTCGAGCTCAGCGACGGTTCAAAAGTGAAGGCTGACTTGGTTGTCATAGGGCTCGGCGTCGAGCCCGCCACCGGTTGGCTACAAGGCGCTGGGGTCAGGGTGGACAAGGGAGTGGTGTGCGATGCGACCGGCGCCGCAGAAGGCGCGACCCGCGTCGTCGCCGCGGGCGATGTCGCACGCTGGTGGCATCCGCTCTATCAGCAGCATCTACGAATCGAGCACTGGGACCAAGCCTCCCGCCAGGGCGTCACGGCGGCACACAATCTGTTGGCAGGGCCCGATGCCGCCGAGGAGTATGACGCAGTGCCGTATTTCTGGTCCGACCAATACGATGTGAAACTTCAATTGCTCGGCGTGCCCCTGGGATACGACACCGTAGAGATCATCGAGGGAAGTCTCACCGGCAGGGAGTTCGTCGCGGCGTACGGAAAGGATGGGCGAACGGTCGCGGTGCTCAGCACCATCCCCGGCCGGGTCAACGATTACCGCAGCGCTATCACTGGCCGAGCGATCTTCCCGCCGCGCGCACACGATGAAACCGGCGTGATCACTTCGGCATAGCGGCAAAAGCCAGCAGAGGCGCGAAGGATGCAACCGTGCCGGACGCAGGCACACTACCGCACGCCGCCAGTCAGCCACCCGCGGACTATCCTGCCCCCATGGGTAGCTCGCGAGTTTCCGGTGGCGTGGTGCACGATCTGCCGGCGGATCTGCGTAAGGCATTGCTCGCCAACGACACCGCGCTCGCCGCCTGGAACGACATCACGCCGCTTGCGCGCAACGAGTTCATCTGCTGGGTCGAGGATGCCAAGCAGGACAAGACACGGGAGCGGCGCATCCGTCGCACCCAGGAAGAACTCGAAGAAGGCAAGCGCCGCCCGTGCTGTTGGCCAGGCTGCAAGCACCGCGAGCGCACCGGCAAGTAGTCACTGCTCGTAGGCCGGCGCGGACTGCAACTCCGGCGCCGCCGCAGCAAGCAGCGCGTCACGGTCACCGGTCAGCGGTGGATAGATGCGCTCGCCGTTGATGATTCGCTTGGTCGCCTTCGCGGCCGCGCCGGTGCTGACCACCCGGCGGTCCCAGCCCTCCGTGTACACCGCACCCGCCGGCCCAAGATCGAGAACCGTGACATACCACGGAATTCGAAGCGCCAGCATCGGTTCGCCCAACAGGTCGCTGATTACGTTGTACCCCGCATAGCGACCCATCGGCCTGCCGTGCTGGCACGACATCACCGACATGTGCTCGTCGTCCATTCGCGCTGCGGCGACGTCGCCTGCAGCGAACACTCCGGCGACGCCCTCGACCCGCAGATGGTCGTCTACCGGCAGCCGCCCCAACCGGTCACACGCCACGCCCAATTGTCCGGTCAGCGGGTTGGCCCGCATCCCGGCGCACCAGACCACCGTGGCCGCATCGACCACATCACCCGTCGACAGCGTGACGCTTCGCGGTCCGACCCCCGAGACGCGAACTCCGGTTAGCGCTTCAACCCCGTTGTCCGCCAACGCTTTCTCGATCACCGGCCGGGCCGAGTCACCCATATCCGACCCGACGCGCGGGTTGTGATCGACGAGGACGACCCGCGGTCTCACCCCGGAGTCGAGGGCAGAGGTCAGCATCGCGGGCAACTCGCTGGCGGTTTCGATGCCGGTGAGGCCGGCGCCGACGACGACAGCGGTCGCCGCCGTCGCATCGTCCGATCGGAGACCGCGGATGTGGCTCTGCAGCCGCACCGCCGCGTCGTAGGTGTCGACGTCGAACCCGAACCGGGCCAACCCCGGAATGTCGGGCTTGACGACGCGGCTGCCGGTCGCCAACACCAGGCGGTCATAACCCAGGACCGCACCGTCGGCGGTGCTCACCGTCGCGGTCGATGCATCAATTCCGACCACCTCGGCCGTGAGGTGTCCGACTCCCACGGGATCCAACAATTCGGACAGCGGGAGCCGGCACTCGCTCAGGTCGGCCTCGTAGTTGCGTACCCGGATGTCGTGATACGGCTGCGGGCTGACGACGGTGACGTCGATCCCGGTGGCTTCGAGTTCGTCGAGTCGCCGCGCCGCTGCCAGCGCCGCCCACAGGCCCGCGAAGCCCGAACCCAGGACGAGGACACGGGCGCCGGGCATCGCATCATCGTCACGCCCCGCGGCGCCCTGAACAAGTGGCGAGTGTTGGGTTGTCTGACGCTTCGAGCGACAGGACCGTGCCGCAACCCGACACTCGACGGCCGGGACGACCGATAGCCGTGTTCAGGGCTTGTTGCGTCCCGACCGGCTCAGCCGCCAGTCCGGTGGGTAGTTCAAGTCGTTGTCCTTGACCACATTGTTGAGCCCCTTCTCGAAGGTGCCCTCGGTGAGGTCGACGTCGTTTTGCTGATCGTTTTGGATGAGCGGCAACATCCCCTCGACCATGCCGGTCAGCAGGCTGCCGAAGTACTCGCCTTTGTGCTGCTTGTAGAGCTCCAGGAAGGTCTTCTGCACCGCGACGGTGTCGGTCGGACGGGACTTCGAGCAGGCCAGCGCGTACTTCTCGGTCTCGGTTTCGAGCCTGTCCCTGGGCACGACACTGTTGAGAAAGCCGCAGTCATACATTTCCTGCGCGCTGAACGGCCGGCCCGTGAACAGCATCTCGGAGAACTTGCGCAAGCCCATCGTCTCGGCCCACCACCACAGCCGTGGTCCCCAGCCGACGTAGCGGAACGCCGGATGGCCGAACAGCGCGTCGTCGGAGGAGATCACCAGGTCAGCGTCGCCCGCCTGATAGAAGTGCCAGCCGTAGCAGTACCCCTTCGCCTCGATGATGCTGATCTTGCGGAGTTCCTGTAGCGGCCGGTTGCCCGCGCGTGCCTTGGCGTAGAAGTCGGTCACCGTCGACAGGTATCGGTAGGAGCCGCCGGGCGGGTACTTGACATCGTCATCGTTGATCGCGAGTTCGTGCAGCAGGGGCATGCCGGGGTTCTCCAACATGTCGCGTTGCTCGGGGAGGTCACCGCCGCTGCCGAAATCGTCGCCTTCGCCGCGAATCACGACGACCTTGACATCGTCGTCGACATTGCATTTGTGGATCATGTCGGCGTAGAGCTGGCGCATGCCCATCGTGGTCGAGTTCTGAGCCTCGGGGCGATTGAAGGTGATGTAGGCGATCCGGTTCTTTCGGTCCTTCTCGAACCGGATGTGCTGTTCGGCTTCCCGCTTCATCTCTTCGTAGTCGTGATCTGGCATGCTCGGCTCCTTCATCTTCACGTGAATATGCGGCCCGCATAACCGGGCTGCTGAATGCCTGGACCTGACACAGCGACGACGACAGGGCGTCATCGATTCGTCGACAGTCTGACAGCGCGCGACAGCGGTCGGGCTGTTTGTACTGTCCGCTTAGAACGAAGACAGTTCCGTGCGGTTCGCGCAA
This sequence comes from Mycobacterium sp. IS-3022, assembly GCF_001500065.1. Lineage (GTDB taxonomy): Bacteria > Actinomycetota > Actinomycetes > Mycobacteriales > Mycobacteriaceae > Mycobacterium. Next base: position 43,370 of record NZ_LQIN01000002.1, on the reverse strand, counting down.
CGGGCAAACTCGATCACCGAGCCGTTCCAGAGCTCAGCGTCATCTCTGTATTGCTGAGCCGCTTTTATGCGACAATCTCCTTCAAGACCCTCCGTAGACGAGGGTTCTTTTTGGACGGAGGCGACCATTCCTACGTCACCTTTGCGCATTACGGCGGGTGTCTGCGTGCTCGCTGCCGGACTGTTTTTCAGCGTCGGCGGCGCGATCGCCGCTGCGGACTCCGATTCCGGTGACGGCGCGGGCGGCGGTGGCGCGGGGTCCAGCCAGGGCTCGGCCGGCAGCAACCAGAGCACCGGCGCGTCCACCGGAAGCGCGGCAAGCGCTGCGAGCGCCGCGAGCACGGCGAGCACGGCAAGCGCGGCAAGCGCCGAGTCGAAGTCCGATCCGGGCGGAACGCTGAGCAACAAAAACTCGAGCACAAACTCCACCACGCGGCTTTCCACGACACGTCAGAGCCAATCTTCTGAGGATCAGACCACTACGTCCGCCGGCGTCGACGATGCGCAAGAAGGCACCGAGTCCGACGAAGACCTCGAGCCACTCTCGACCGATCCGGAGCCCACCACGTCCGTCGACGTGGAGGAGATCACTGAGACGGCGCCCAGTACCGAGGCTCCGGTGCCGACAGTGGCCGCGGACGCCTCGGCCGATGACTCGTCATCGGTTCCCGCCGCGGCGACGACACCGGCCGCGGATCCCCCGGTGGCCCCGATGGCGACGCAACCTCCGGCCCCGACGGTTAAACAGTCGGCGCCCCTTTCCCGGCAGTTGGGGCCGGTCACGAATATGGTCAACACGTTTGCCGACGTGCTGAACTCGGTGCCCGGAACGCTCAGCGCGCTACAGACGTCGAAGACGCCGATCACGGATGCCATCGCATCCATGCAGGAGATGCTGACGACGGTGGCCGGTGCGATCACCCGGGTGCCCAGTGATTTTGTGGCCATGCTGGGGATTCCCTCGTCCAATCTTCCGGATCGACCGCTGATCGGAAACAGCGGCGCGCTCAACCCGATCCGCACGCAGACCCCGGCCGACGCGCCGCTGTTCGGCCCGCGTCCGGGGCAGGTACCGCAAGCGGTGGCTCCCGCACAGAGCACCTCACTGTTCGGCACCATGGCCCCGCACCCGGCGCTGGGGACGGTGGCCGCCACCGGTCTCAGCGAACCGCTGTCGGTTTCGGGAACTGTGCCGCTGACGACCGGCGCCCCGTCGGGTGCGCAGTCGATCTTCGAGCACGTCATCGAAGCGGTCCTCGTTCCGGCGTCGCTGACGGCGCTGGCGGCAGTGGCGCTGCCGGGCGTCGGCGCCTTGCTCGTCATCGCCGCGGCGGGCGTACGCGTGGGCTACCGGCAAGCCAAAGCAGGTCTGGCGCTGCGCGCCTCGGGTATCGCGCGCTTCGCCGGGCCCGGTCCGCTCGGTGTCGTCCGCTCGGGGTCACTTGTCGCTCTGCGCCAGCGCGCCCGGGGGCCGCGAACCAGGCGTGCCGTGTGTCCGGACGCGTCGCGGTCGGCGCGCGCGCTCGAACCCGTCGCCTAGGCCCGCGAGCCCGCAGCCGCCAACGCGGCCTCGATCTCGGTCCACGTGCGCCGCACTATCTCCGCGACCGGCAACAGGTCGCGTATTCGCGATGAGACCTGACCGGTGTTGGCCACGCTTGCGTCCATGTCGCCGGCGAAGTACAACTCGGTGATCTTGCCCAACAGTCGGGCGTTCGCGTCGTTGGCCGCGACTCGCGCGGCCAGCCCGGTGCGTAACACCCGCATCGTCGGATTGCCCGGGAGGTCGAGCAGCACGGTGCCCGCGTCGTCGGCCGTGACGATCGCATCCTTGAAGTTCGCGTGCACGGCGGATTCGACACTGGCCAGCATCCGCGTCCCCATCTGGACGCCCTCGGCGCCGAGCACCAGCGCGGCCGCCGCCGACCGAGCGTCGCACATCCCGCCGGCCGCGATGATCGGCAGGTCGACGTTCTCGGCGACCAATGGAAGCAGCACCATGCTCGATGCGCCGAGCAGCGATTTGAATCCGCCGCCTTCGACACCCTCGACCACCAATGCGTCGACGCCGGCATCGGCGGCTTTCCGAGCGCCCTTGAGCGATCCGACGACATGCACGACCGTCATCCCGGCGTCATGCAGGCGTTCGGTGAACAAGGCCGGATCGCCCGCCGACGTGAAGACGTGGCTCACCTCGGCCGCGGCGAGCGTGTCGACGATCGACGGGTCGGCCTTCCAGCCCTGGATCATCAGGTTGGCGGCCACGGGCTTGTCGGTGAGGTCGCGCACCTTGAGCAGATCCGCGCGCCCTCCGTCGGTCAGCGTCTCGATCATGCCGAGGCCGCCGGCCTCCGAGACCGCCGCAGCGAGCTCAGCGCGTGCGATGTAGGTCATCGGCGCCTGCACGACGGGAAACTCGACGCCGAGAAGCGCCTGGATTCGGTTGGCCACGAAGCCATTCTGGGGTCGCGCAGACGCGCGGAGAAATCGCCCTGGCAATTTTTACATTGAGTGCTCTATGATTTGTCCCGATCGCACCCGACCGCCAACGCAGCCGGAGAGGACCTCGATGGCCAAGCCTCCCCTGTCGATGAAGCCGACCGGATGGTTCCAAGTGGCGTGGTCGGCCGATATCAAGCCCGGCGACGTCCGGCGGATGACCTATTTCGACCGCGAGATGGTCGGCTGGCGAACGGCATCCGGTGAAGCGGTCGTCATGGACGCGTACTGCGAACACCTCGGCGCCCACCTGGGTTACGGCGGACACGTGGAGGGCGAGGTCATCGAATGCCCGTTCCACGGCTGGCAGTGGAACAAGGACGGCCGCAACGTCTGCATCCCGTATCAGGACCGGCCGAACCGCGGCCGTCGCATCCGCAGCTATCCGGTCGCCGAACGCAACGACTCCATCTACATCTGGCACGACGTCGACGGTCGCGAGCCCTACTTCGACGCACCGGACGTCTTCGCCGGTTTCGACGACGGCAGCAGTGCCGCGGACTACTACCCTCCGATGACGCTGCACCGTGAGCGACTCGAACTGCATCCGCAGTACGTGCTCGAAAACGGCGTCGATTTCGCGCACTTCAAGTTCGTGCACAAGACGCCGATCATCCCGGTGTTCACCCGCCACGATTTCACCGGCTCCTGGTCGTATGTCGACTTCACGATCACGTTCGAAGGTGACGAAACCCAGTCGATCGAGGACGTGAGAAGCGGCGTGGAAGCGATCAACGGTGGGCTCGGCATCGCGGTGACGAAAAGTTGGGGCATGGTGGACAACCGCACGATCTCGGCGATCACGCCCGTCGACGACCGCACGTCCGACGTCCGCTTCATGGTGTACATCGGCCGTACCCCCGGCCGCGACGATCAACGGGCCGAGGCGAAGGCCGCCGACTTCGGTGCCGAAGTCATCCGCCAGTTCAACCAGGACGTGCACATCTGGTCGCACCAGCGTTACTCCGACCCGCCCGCGCTCGCGACCGCCGAGTACGAGGGTTTCACCGCGCTGCGCAAGTGGGCGGCCCAGTTCTATCCTGACGGCCGCGGTGGTAACGCCGCTGCGCTCGCGAGGAGCGTCAAAGATGCGACCCTCGAATTCTCCCGTCCGACAATGAAGTCCGAGAAAGGCCGAGCCGAATGACCGTACCGACCGCACGCCCGACACGTGTCTTTCAGGTCGCGACAGGAAATCTCGGGACCGAGATGATCAAGCGGATCGGCGAGCATCCGGATCTCGAGCTCGTCGGGCTGCACTGCTACACGCCCGAGAAAATCGGTCGTGACGCCGGCGAGATCGTGGGCATCGGCCCGGTCGGCGTGACCGCCACCGGCACGGTCGAGGAAATCGTCGCCGCCAAACCCGATGTGCTGACCTTTCACGGCGTCTTTCCCGACGAAGACCTCTACGTCAAGGTTCTCGAGGCGGGAATCAACATCGTCACGACGGCGGACTGGATCACCGGTTGGCACCGCGACACCAATCATCCGCATCCGTCGGGCAAGCCCGTGTCCCAGCTACTCGACGAGGCCTGCCGCAGAGGCGGTTCGACGTTCTACGGCACCGGCATGAACCCCGGGCTGAACCAGATTCTCGGCGTGGTGTGTTCGGCCGACGTGGCCGAGATCGAGAACGTCACGACCATCGAGTCGGTCGACGTGTCGTGTCACCATTCGAAGGACACCTGGATCGAGGTCGGCTACGGCCAACCCGTGGACGACCCCGAGATCCCGGCGAAGCTGGAGAAGTACACCCGCGTCTTCGCCGACAGCGTGCTGATGATGGCCGACTGCTTCGACCTACGCCTCGACGAGGTCAAGTTCAGCTACGAATTGGGAGCCTGCACAAAGGATGTCGACCTCGGCTGGTACCAGCTGCCGAAGGGGTCGCTGGGCGGCAACTACATCAAGTATCAGGGCATGGTCGACGGGGTGCCGAGGGTGGAGACCCATCTCGAATGGCAGATGACACCGCACACCGATCCGCACTGGGACATCAAGGGTTGCTACATCACCCAGATCAAGGGCGATCCGTGCGTGTACAACAAGCACATGATCTTCCCGAAGCCCGGTGTGGACCTGTCCAACCCCGAGGCCTTCGCCTCCATCGGCATGACGGTCACGGGGATGCCTGCGCTGCACGCGATCCGGTCGGTGGTCGCAGCACCGCCGGGGCTGATCACCAGCGCCGACCTGCCGCTGCGCGGGTTCGCCGGACGATTCAAGAGATAGCGCATGCCCCAGGGCGCCAACGTCGCGCCTCGCCGCCCGGCGAACGGAAAGCAGGTACGCGCGGATCGAACCCGCGCGATGGTCATCGACGAGACAGTCCGCTGCATCCTCGAAGAGGGCTTCGGCGCGGCGAGCGCCAAGCACATCACCGAACGCGCAGGCGTGACGTGGGGCGTGATCCAGTACCACTTCGGTGATCGCGACGGCTTGTTGATGGCCGTCGTCGACGAGGGTTTCGGCCAACTGACGACTTGTCTGCACGACGTCCAAACAAAACTCGGCGAGCACTCCGGGCGTGCGCGCACCGAACTGGTGATCAACGCCGTCGCCGAGGCATTCCTGAGCCCGACATCGATTGCGGCGCTGGAGATCCTGATCGCGACCCGGACCGGTCGCGCCGATGTGGACCAGCGTCATCTGGCCGAGCTGTTCTCCACGCTGACCCGGCTCGGCCGCTTCGTCGGCGAGGGGCTCGACAAGAGGCACGCCGACGCGGTGGGCAATCTCATCTGGACCACGTTGATGGGTGCGATGGTGGCCAAGATGGCGGTCGAGGAACCAGTCGACGTCGGCCGGGAGTTACGGGCATTGACCGACGTCGTCACCGCCTACGTCGAACTCCAGGTCAAGGTTTGACGCGAGGCCGTGAACCAGAGCGTCACCGCGGCCGGACCACGATCACCGGCGCGTTGGCGGACTGCGCCACCTTGGCTGCGACGGAGCCGAGCACGAGGCTCGCGAATCCGCCGCGGCCGCGGCTGCCGATGACGACGAGTTGCGCCTGCTCCGACGACTCGACGAGCCGGCGCGCGGGGTCATCGCTGACAATCCGTCGCTGTACCTGCACATCCGGATACCGTTCCTGCCAACCCGCAAGGCGTTCGGCGAGGATGCGGTGGCCTTCGCCCTCGTAGCGATCCCAGTCGCTTCCGATGGTGGGGAAGCCGGCATCGCTCCAAGCGTGCAGGGCGACGAGCCCGACACCGCGCCTTGATGCCTCGTCGAAGGCCAGCGCAGTGGCTTCCTCCGAGGCCGGCGATCCGTCGACCCCGAGCAACACGGGAGACGTGGCGTCGCCGGTCCGGGCGGTTGAGTCACCGAGGATCGCCACCGGGCCATGTCCGTGATGCAAGAGACCACTGCTGACCGATCCGAGCAAGGCCCGACCGATGGCGCCGAGGCCCCGGCTGCCCGACACGGTCATGTATGCGTCGCGCGAGGCGTCGACAAGTGCCGGTGGCGCCGCGGCATGCACCACCTGCGTTTCGATAAACGGCGCATTGTCACCGGCAGCCGCTTGCACGACCTTCTGCGCCTGGTCGAGAACGTCGCGGCCGTTCGCTTCCATCGAATCGACGTAACTCGCTTCCAGATACGCCACGGGCCACGTCACCACGACCGGGGCGATCGCATGTAACAGCCTGATCGGCTGGTCGCGCATCAGGGCTTCGTGGGTGGCCCATCGGATCGCGGCTTCCGAGTCGGGCGAGCCGTCGACACCAACGAGAATTCCGGTCGGACCGTCAGTCATGGTGGCCTCCTTCGCGACCCGGCGGTACTGATTCGACGTTACGTCGCGAACCACCCAGCCAACAGGGACTTTGGTCCCCGTCTCGCGGCGCATGGCTGAACGCGTAGCGCGCGCCTAGCCGGATCAATCCCCGCGAGGCCTATGAGCGGGTCAGTTGCGCGTAACGCGTGACGTGATAGTCGGTGGTGCCGAACTCGTACTGAAGCGCGGTGAGCCGTTTGAAGTAGTGGCCGATCGCGAGTTCCTCGGTCATGCCCATCCCGCCGTGCAGCTGAACGGACTGCTGCCCGATGAACCGTGCCGCCCGGCCGACGGTGGCCTTGGCCGCCGACACCGCACGTGCCCGCATATCGGGCTCGGCCTCGAGGTTGAGCACGGCCAGGTAAGTGGCCGACACAGCCTGCTCGAGCTCCATGAACATGTCGACCATGCGATGCTGCAGTGCCTGGAAGCGGCCGATCGGCTGGCCGAACTGCTGACGTTGCTTGGCGTATTCGACGGTGTCGGCCAACACTTTCCGCATACATCCGACCGCTTCTGAGCACACCGCGGCAGCGCCCTCGTCACGTGCCTGCTCCAGCGACGGCCACGCCTGTCCTTCCGCGCCGAGCAGCGCGTTGCCCGGAAGCCGCAGGCCGTCGAAGGTGAGGTCGGACGCCCGGCGATCGTCGATCGTCCGGTAATGGTGAGCCTCGAGCGCATTCCCTGCCGATTCGAGATCCACTGCGAACAGCGAGATTCCGTTGGCGGTGCGCGCGGTGATCAACAGGTGGGTGGCCAGGGGCGCACTGGCGGCGACGATCTTCGAGCCCCGCAGCACCCACTCGTCGCCGTCCCGTTCCGCGCTGGTTGCCACCTCTGACCAGTTGTGCCCGGAGGCCTCCTCGGTCGCCGCGAGCGCAACGATGGCCGTTCCGTCGACGATCCGCTTCAGCAGCGTCGAGGCCGGCTCACCGCCGGTGCGATGCAGCAGACCGCCGGCCACCACCGCCGTGTCGACGTACGGCTCGACCACCAACGCATGCCCGAGGGCTTCGGCGATGACCATCACCTCGACCGGGCCGCCCCCGATTCCGCCGACGTCCTCGGGCAACGCCGCGCCGAGGATGCCGAGCTCGTTGGCGAAGCCGGCCCAGATCTCGGGCTGCCAACCGGCACCCGACTTGGCCGCCGCGCGGCTGCTCTCGAGGTCGTATCGGCTCGCGAGGAACTTGCTCAAGCCGTCGCGCAGCAGTTCCTGTTCCTTGCTCAGGTTGAAGTCCACCTCATGCCCCCATCACAGTCCGAGAGCGGACTTGGCCAGAATGTTGCGCTGAATCTCGTTGCTGCCGGCGTAGATCGAGCCGGCCCGATCGTTGAAGTAACGCAACGGCGCGACGGCCTGCCAGGGCTCGCCGCTCAGATAACCGTCCGACGGCGGCTCGAACTCGGCGATCGGCCCGCCGGGGCAGGTGGCATGTGGCTGGTATACCCGGCCGCGAGGGCCCGCGGCCTCCATGGCGAGCTCGGTGATCGCCTGGCTCAACTCGGTCGCCAGCACCTTGAGCATCGACGAGGCCGCGCCTGGATTCTTGCCCTGCGCGACCGCCGCGAGCACGCGGTACTCGAGGATTTCGAGCACCTCGGTGCGTATCCGCGCATCGGCCAGCTTGCGGGTGAAGGCCGGGTCGTCGATCAGTCGGCCGCCGGCCGGGCCGGGCTCGCCGGCCGCCACGGTGGCGATCTCGTCGGCCATCACCTGCAGTGCCGGTGAGGACGCACCGCCGCCACGCTCGAATTCCAAAAGGTACTTGGCGACGGTCCACCCGTCGTCGATCTCGCCGAGTACGTTGGCCTTGGGCACCCGCACCGCGTCGAAGAAGACCTGGTTCTGCACTTCCTCGCCGGACGTCATCACCAGGGGGCGGATCTCGATGCCCGGGGTGGCCATGTCGATGAGCACGAACGTGATGCCCTGCTGCTTCTTCTGCGTTCTCGACGTCCGCACCAGCGCGAACATCCAGTTCGCTTCGCGGGCGTGCGTCGTCCAGATCTTGCTGCCGGTGCAGACCAGGTCGTCGCCGTCGTCGACCGCCGCCATCGACAGCGCCGCCAGATCGGAGCCCGCCTCCGGTTCGGAATAGCCCTGGCAGAAGAACACCTCACCGGTGAGGATGCGGGGCAGAAAGAAGTCCTTCTGGGCGTCCGTCCCGAACTTGATCAGGGCGTGGGCCACCATCCGGATGCCCATCGGCGACAGCGACGGCGCGCCCGCGAGCGTGGACTCCCGGCTGAAGATGTAGTGCTGGGTCAGGCTCCAGTCGCAGCCGCCGTACTCGACCGGCCAGGCCGGTGCGGCCCATCCGCGTTCGTGCAGGATCTGTTGCCACTGCATGCTCGCGTCGTGGTCGGCGTACACGCTGGTCATGAGGCGACCGGCGCGGCGCAGCTCCGGGGTCAACTTCTCGTCGAGGAAGCTGCGCACCTCGTCACGAAACGCCGTATCGGCCGCCGACCATTTGAGGTCCATCGTCGTCCCCTGTCTGTCTGACGCTCTACACAGTAAACCTAGTTGAATAAGTCGGCCGATGTGGGGGTGGATCAAGTGAATGGCGGTTCTGCTGAGCGTCCGGCTTCGCACGGGGATGCCGCGGTGGTGCCGACGTGGTGTTTCGCCACGCGCGCTGTCCTCAGATGACACCCTGTTACGGGTGGCGGGAGAGTATCCGAGTCCGGGGGCGGGCGCGGTATCGGTCAAGGATGTGGGGCGGCTGCTGCTGCGCTGCGCGGACCGACCCGGACTCGTCGCGGCAGTGAGCGCGTTCCTCGCCGGGGCTGGGGCCAACATCGTGTCCCTCGACCAACACGCGACCGAGCAATCGGGCGGAACCTTCATGCAGCGCACCATCTTTCACCTGCCCGGGCTGACCGCCGTCCGCGACGATCTCGAACGTGACTTCACCGCGCAGGTGGCCGAACCGTTCGGGATGGACTTTCGGCTCACGGAGGCGGCCAAACCGAAACGGGTGGCGATCATGGCCTCGAAAGAGGACCACTGCCTGTTGGACCTGCTGTGGCGCAACCGCCGCGGCGAACTCGATATGTCGGTGGCGATGGTGATCGCGAACCATCCGGACCTCGCCGAGCAGGTCCGGCCGTTCTCGGTGCCGTTCATTCATGTGCCCGCGACCAAGCACATCCGCGAGGAGGCCGAGAGCCGCCAACTCGACCTGTTGCGCGGCAATGTCGATCTCGTGGTGCTGGCGCGTTACATGCAGATCCTCACCCCGCGGTTCATCGCAGAAGTCGGGTGCCCGCTGATCAACATCCACCACTCCTTCCTGCCGGCCTTCATCGGCGCGGCGCCGTATCGGCGGGCCAAGGAGCGCGGGGTGAAGCTCGTCGGCGCGACGGCGCACTATGTGACCGAGGATCTCGACGAGGGACCGATCATCGAACAGGACGTGGTGCGGGTGGACCATCGGCACGGCGTCGACGATCTGGTGCGCCTGGGCTCGGATGTGGAACGCGTCGTGCTGTCCCGAGCGGTGCTGTGGCACTGTGAGGACCGGATCATCCGATACGGCAACCAGACGGTGGTCTTCTAGCCCGGTACGAAGGAGAACCAGTGAAGAATTTCAGCGACCTCGACGAGTTCATCGCGGCCGAGGGCACCCAGCTCGGCCCGACGGAGTGGCTGGAAGTCACCCAGGATCGCGTCAACCTGTTCGCCGATGCGACCGAGGACCACCAGTGGATCCACGTCGACCCGGAGAAGGCGGCGAACGGTCCGTTCGGCGGGACGATCGCACACGGCCTGCTGACGTTGTCACTGCTGCCGCACTTCTCGCACCAGCTGTACACCGTCGGCAACGTCGCGATGGCGATCAACTACGGCTACAACAAGGTTCGCTTCATCACGCCGGTGAAGGTCGGGGCCAAGATCCGCGCCAGGGCGGAGCTGACGAAGATCGACCAGCTCGACGGCGCGGTGCAGTCGACCATGACCACCACGGTGGAGATCGACGGGTCGGAGAAGCCCGCCGCCGTCGCGGAGTCGATCGTCCGCTTCATCCGCTGATCCCATTTCCCGCGAGTTTCCCGCGAGTTTCCCGCGAGTCTCCCGCGAGCAGACGTGAAGTGCCTCTTCCTGCCGGGGTGACGGGGCACTTTGCGTCTTTTCGGCAGCAGTGGTCAGTACTGCGTCATGCCCTGATCGATCGAGATCGCCGCAGCCGTCACATTCTTCGACTCGTCGCTGGCCAGCCAGCAGACCGCGTCGGCGATGTCTTCCGGCTCGGCCGCCCAGGTGGGCAGAAACGGCGTGATCATCTGCGCCAGCTGCGGATAGGTCTCGATCGCGCGACCCAGCGATCCGATCATGTCGCCGCTGCCCATCAGTGTGTTGACCGCTCCCGGGTGGACGCTGTTGACGCGCACCGAGTATCGGCCCAGCTCGGCGGCGAACGCCCGCGCCATTCCGGTGACGGCATGCTTGCTGGCGGTGTAGTGCACCATGAACGGCTGCATCTTGATGCCGGCCGCCGAACTGATCAGGATGATCGAGCCGCCCCTGCCCCCGTCGATGATCTTCTGCGCCCCGGCCATCACGGTGTTCCACGTGCCGGTCACGTTGATGTCCATGACATCTCGAAAGTCTTCCGGTGAAATGGCATCCCAGGTTTGCGGCGCTGACACCCCGGCATTGGCGACGATGACGTCGAGCCGCCCGAACCTTGCCACGCCGTCGTCGACCGCGTCGCGCAGACCGTCGACGTCGCGGACGTCGACCACCGAGGTCAGGATTTGGCGCCCGGTGGCCTCGACCAGTCGGGCGGTCTCGGCGAGGTCCTCCGGCGTCGCTGGGTCGTAAGGCACGCAGGCGGGTAGCTTCCCGGCGATGTCGACCGCGATGACGTCGGCGCCCTCACTGGCCATCCGCACGGCGTGCGCCCGCCCCTGGCCCCGCGCCGCACCGGTGATGAAAGCCACTCTGCCGGCGAGCCTTTGAGCGGTCATGTGTTCTCCCGCTGCGCGGACTTGACGAGGTTCGACCCGATGATCAGCCGTTGGATCTCGCTGGTGCCCTCGTAGAGCCGCAGCAGCCGGACGTCGCGATATATGCGCTCGACGGGAACCTCGCGCATGTAGCCGCTGCCACCGTGGATCTGGACGGCGAGATCGGCTACCTCGCCGACCATTTCGGTGCAGAACAGCTTCGCCGCCGACGGGGCCAATCGGCGGTCCTCGCCGGTGACCCACTTGCGGGCGGTGTCGCGGACAAGTGCGCGGCCGGCGAGTACGCCGGTCTGCTGGTCGGCGAGCATCGCCTGCACCAGTTGGAAGTCGCCGATCGGGATGCCGCCCTGCGTCGCGGTGGCGGCGTAGGCCACTGACTCGTCGAGTGCACGCTGTGCGGCCCCGACGGCCAGTGCGGCGATGTGCACCCGCCCGCGCGCCAACGAGATCATCGCGGCGCGGTAGCCGATGTCCTCGCTGCCACCGACGAGGGCCTCGACCGGCACGCGCACGTCGTCGAAGCTGACGTCGGCCGTCCACGCGCCTTCCTGACCCATCTTCGCGTCCTTGACGCCGACGTGGACGCCCGCGCTGTCGGCGGGTACCAGGAACACCGCGATACCGGCGCCGTCCGCATCGGCCGGGCGCGTACGCGCGAACACGACGAACAGGTCGGCCATCGGCGCGTTGGTGATGAACCGCTTCTGCCCGGTGATCACCCAATCAGCTTCGTGCTGAACGGCTTTGGTGCGCAGACCGGCCGGGTTGGAGCCGGCGCCGGGTTCGGTCAGCGCGAACGACGCGACGACATCGCCGGTCGCCATCGGCTCGAGCCAGCGCGCTTTCTGTTCATCGGTGCCGAACCCGACGAGGACCTGGCCGGCAATGCCGTTGTTGGTGCCGAACATCGACCGCAGGGCCAGTGACGTGTAACCGAGTTCCATCGCCAGTTCGACGTCCTGTGACAGGTTCAGCCCCAGGCCACCCCACTCCTGGGGGATCGCGTAGCCGAACAGTCCCATCTTCTTGACCTGCTCGCGCAGGTCGTCGGGCACCCGGTCGCTGGTCAGGATCTCCTGTTCCCGCGGGATCACCGCGGTCCGGATGAAATGACGAGTCTGCGCCAGGATCTCCTGGAAGTCCTCGTCGCTGACCTCGGGCGTCGTCATTCGACCCTTTCCTCCTCTTTTCTGGCGCGAGCAGACGGAGAGTGTCCTCTTTGTGGCGACGGAAGGGACATTTTGCGTCTGTTCGCACGGCGTGGTGGACCCTGGTTCCGCGCGATCATATAAGCAATATGATATTCGACCGATGGCGCCCTCATGGGCTCCGAGCGACGAGAAGGGTGAGCTAGGTGTCGTTGTTGACGGGACAGACGGCCGTCGTCACCGGGGGTGCGCAGGGCCTCGGCTATGCGATCGCGGAGCGGTTCATCGCCGAGGGCGCCCGCGTGGTGCTGGGCGATCTCGACTTGGGTGCGACGGAGGAGGCGGCCAAGCGGCTCGGCGGTCCCTCCAAAGATGCGGTGGCGTTGGCGGTGCGCAGTGATGTGACCAAGGCCGACGACGTCTCGGCACTCGTCGCCGCGGCGGTGGAGCGGTTCGGTGGTCTCGACATCATGGTGAACAACGCCGGAATCACCCGCGACGCGACACTTCGCAAGATGACCGAGGAGCAGTTCGATCAGGTCATCGCCGTGCACTTGAAGGGCACATGGAATGGGTTGAAGGCGGCCGCGGCGATCATGCGCGAGAACAAGCGTGGCGCGATCGTCAACATGTCGTCGATATCGGGCAAGGTCGGTCTCGTCGGGCAGACCAACTACTCGGCGGCCAAGGCGGGCATCGTCGGCATGACGAAAGCGGCCGCCAAGGAACTGGCCCATCTCGGCGTACGGGTCAATGCCATCCAGCCCGGCCTGATCCGGTCGGCGATGACAGAGGCCATGCCGCAACACATCTGGGATCAGAAGCTCGCGGAGGTGCCGATGGGCCGCGCTGGCGAGCCGGACGAGGTGGCGAAGGTCGCGCTGTTTCTGGCCAGCGACTTGTCGTCGTACATGACCGGCACCGTTCTCGAGGTCACCGGCGGGAGGCACATCTGATGCGCGACGCGGTCATCTGCGAGCCGGTCCGCACCCCGATCGGCCGCTACGGCGGCATGTTCAAATCGCTGACCGTTGTCGAACTCGGCGTCACCGCGCTGAAGGGTCTGCTCGACCGGACCGGAATCGACCCTGCCGCAGTCGAAGACGTCATTCTCGGACATTGCTACCCGAGCAGCGAGGCGCCCGCGATCGGGCGGGTGGTGGCCCTGGACGCGGGCCTGCCGGTGACTGTTCCCGGCATGCAGGTCGACCGGCGGTGCGGCTCGGGGCTGCAGGCCGTCATCCAGGCCTGCTTGCAGGTTGCGGTCGGCGACAACGACGTTGTGGTCGCCGGTGGCGCGGAGAGTATGAGCAATGTGACGTTCTACTCGACCGACATCCGCTGGGGCCCGGCACGCGGCGGCGTCATGCTGCACGACTCGCTGGCACGCGGGCGCACCACCGCCGGCGGCCGGCACTATCCGGTGCCCGGCGGCATGCTCGAGACCGCGGAGAACCTGCGCCGTCAGTACGACATCTCGCGACAGGAGCAGGACGAACTCGCGGTGACGTCTCATCAGCGCGCGGTGGCCGCCCAGAAGGACGGCATCCTGGCGGAGGAAATCGTGCCGGTCGCCGTGCGCACCCGTCAGGGGGAGGAGCTGATCGACACCGACGAGCACCCGCGTCCGGACACCTCGGCCGAGTCGCTGGCGAAGCTGAAACCCGTTCTGGGCCGTGATGATCCGGAGGCGACGGTCACCGCAGGCAATGCGAGCGGCCAAAACGACGCCGCGTCGATGTGCGTGGTGACCACCCCGGAGAAAGCCGACCAACTGGGGCTTGTCCCGCTGGTCCGCCTGGTGTCGTGGGCGTCGGCCGGGGTGGCCCCGAACGTGATGGGCATCGGACCGGTGCCCGCCACGGAGGTGGCGCTGACCAAGGCCGGGCTGAGGCTCGCTGACATGGACCTGATCGAGTTGAACGAGGCGTTCGCCGCACAGGCGCTCGCTGTGATGCGGGAGTGGAACTTCGGCGCGGCCGACCGGGACCGCACCAACGTCCACGGCTCGGGCATCTCGCTCGGGCACCCGGTCGGCGCGACGGGCGGGCGAATGCTGGCGACGCTGGCGCGCGAGTTGACCAGGCGCGGGGCCCGCTACGGGTTGGAAACCATGTGCACCGGTGGGGGTCAGGGATTGGCCGCGGTGTTCGAAAGGGTTGGCGCATGACGAAACTCGCTCAGACCGTGGGGCTCACCGAAATGCAGACCGAGATCCTCGCTACGGTGCGCCAGTTCGTCGAGAAGGAGATCATCCCGAACGCGCCGGAGTTCGAGAAGACCGACACCTATCCGCAGGCGATCGTCGATAAGATGCGAGAGATGGGTCTGTTCGGCTTGATGATTCCCGAGGAGTACGGCGGGCTCGGCGAATCGCTACTGACCTATGCGCTCTGTGTGGAGGAGCTTGCCCGCGGCTGGATGAGCATCTCCGGGGTGCTCAACACGCATTTCATCGTTGCCTACATGCTGCGCCAGCACGGCACCGACGCACAGAAGCAGCGCTACCTGCCGCGGATGGCGACCGGGGAGACCCGTGGGGCGTTCTCGATGTCGGAACCCGAGCTGGGTTCCGATGTCGCCGCGATTCGCACGCGGGCGATCCGCAACGCCGACGGCACCTACCGCATCGACGGGCAGAAGATGTGGCTGACCAACGGCGGCACGTCGACGTTGATCGCGGTGCTGGTGCGCACCGACGAGGGCGCCGACAAACCACATCGAAACCTGACCGCTTTCCTCGTCGAAAAGCCGGTCGGTTACGGGGAAGTCGTTCCCGGGTTGACGATCCCCGGAAAGCTCGACAAGCTCGGCTACAAGGGCATCGACACCACCGAGTTGCTCTTCGACGGCTATGTGGCCCGAGGCGACGACGTTCTCGGTGAGGCGCCCGGCCAGGGGTTCTTCCAGATGATGGACGGTATCGAAGTGGGCCGGGTCAACGTGTCGGCGCGGGCTTGCGGCGTGGGTATCCGCGCCTTCGAGCTCGCCGTGCGCTACGCTCAGCAACGGCAGACATTCGGCAAGCCGATCGCCGAGCATCAGGCCATCGCGTTCCAATTGGCGGAGATGGCAACCAAAGTCGAAGCAGCCCATCTGATGATGGTCAATGCCGCGCGGCTGAAGGACTCCGGTGAACGCAACGACGTCGCGGCCGGAATGGCGAAGTACCTGGCGAGCGAGTTCTGCACGGAGGTCACCCAGCAGAGCTTTCGCA
This sequence comes from Mycobacterium sp. IS-3022, assembly GCF_001500065.1. GTDB lineage: Bacteria > Actinomycetota > Actinomycetes > Mycobacteriales > Mycobacteriaceae > Mycobacterium. The sequence goes on along the minus strand of NZ_LQIN01000002.1, from coordinate 27,743 downwards.
TCCACGGTGGCTACGGCTACTCCAAGGAATACGAGATCGAGCGGTTGATGCGCGATGCGCCGTTCCTGTTGATCGGCGAGGGCACCAGCGAGATTCAGAAGAACATCATCAGCAAGCGGCTGCTCGCGGACTACCAGGTGTGACGGTGTCAGCCCCCGATTTCGCGTTTCGGCCCCACCTGGCCGAGGATGTCGCGCGGTTCGTGCGTAAGCGCATCTTCGACGGCACCTATGCTGCCGGTGAATACGTCCGACTCGATCAGCTGGCGGCGGAACTTGGCATCAGCGTCACGCCGGTGCGCGAGGCGCTGTTCGAGCTGAAGGCCGAAGGTCTGCTCGCGCAGCAGCCGCGCCGCGGGTTCGTCGTGCTGCCGGTGACGGGTCGCGATCTCACCGACGTGTCGAATGTGCAGGCGCACATCGGAGGTGAACTCGCCGCGCGGGCCGCGATCAATATCACCGACGAGCAGTTGCGCGAGCTCGAGCGGATTCAGTCAGACCTGGAACGGGCCTATGCCGCCGGCGACGACGAGCAGGCCGTGCGGCTCAACCACGAGTTCCACCGCGCGATCAACGTCGCCGCCGATTCACCGAAGCTCGCGCAGCTGATGTCCCAGATCACCCGGTACGCACCCGAATCGGTGTTTCCGGTGATAACCGGTTGGCCGGAGAAGTCGAACGAGCATCACCGGCGTCTGCTGGCCGCGCTGAAGCAACACGATGAAAACCTGGCTCGCTCCGAGATGTCGGAACACCTGGCCGCCGGCGCGCAGCCGTTGATCGAGCACCTCACCGAGCGCGGCGTGGTCACCTAGTTTCGCGTGTCACTCAACCCGCCGAGCTGAGCCCACACCGCAGGTTGGGGAACGCAAACTGACCCAAATGCGCCGAGCAGACGCAAATTGGCCCCAAACGCACCGTTTTCAGGGCATTTCACGACTGCTCGGCAAGTAACGTCCGCAGCGCGCGGACGTCGACCTTGCCCGTCGCCTTGCGTGGGACGTCGTCGTCGGAGTTGGTGACATGCCACACCGTCGGGACCTTGAAGGCGCTCAACCGCTTTCGGGCCTCTGCCCGCAACTCGTCGACGGGACGCCCGGAGATCACAACGGCACCGACGGCGCCGCCGACGTCGGTGACGAACGCCTGCTGCACGCCGTCGACGGTGCGCAGCGCCTGTTCGACCTCGCTGGGGTACACGGTGGCGCCGCTGACCTTGAACATGTCGTCGCATCGGCCGTGATAGAACAGGAAGCCGTCGTCGTCCAGACGGCCGAGGTCGCCGGTGGGGTAGTAACCGTCGGGAGTGAAGACCTCTTCTCTGCTGCGTCGGCAGATTCCGCGCATGACGTGCGGGCCCCGGATCTGGATCATGCCGATTTTGCCGGCCGGGACCGGTTCACCGCTGTCGGGGTCGACGATCCGAACCTCCATGCCGTCGAACGGTTTCCCGCAACTGCCCCAAGCCGACCTGGGCATGTCGGTGTCGGCCGGATAGCCGCAGTACGGGCCGAAGGACTCGGTCATGCCGAACAGGTTTGCCCGTGCGCCCGGTTCACCACGCTGCTCGGGCGGTAGCAGCGCCGGCAGGCTACCGGGCCGCAGCGAGGACAGATCTGCTCCGACAGAGGCGGATTGGCGTGCCAGCGCCTCCGCCTGGTCGGGCCAGCCGCGAAACAGCGTGACGCGTTCGCGTTCGACGAGGCGCAGCGTGGTCTCCGGCCGTGGGATCTTCTCGGTGACCAGTGTGGCGCCCGCCAGCAACGCCGAGAGGATTCCGCTGCCGAATCCGCCGACCCAGAAGAACGGCATCGGCAGATACAGCCGGGTGTCGGCGTTAATGCACCGCGCCGTCAATCCCGACCGCACCGCGCCCAAAGCGTTTCCGTGCGAATGGATAACGCCCTTGGGCGGGCCGCTGCTGCCCGAGGTGAACATGATCGCCAGCGTGTCGCTGGCGGTGACGGCGGCGGCCATCTCGTCGACCGGTGCCGAGCCGCCTGACGGGAGCCGGTCAGCGGGCCAAACATCGTGCAGCGCAGGAAGTTCGCCCCGCTCGGCGGACAGGTCGTCGAGGTAGCGGTGGCCGCGGAACTCCTCGACGGTCACGAGGAACTGCACCGATGCCATACGAAGCTGCGCGACGAGTTCCGGGGCTTGCAGCAGCGTGCTCAGCGGCACCAGAACCGCACCGACGCGGGTCAGCGCGACCGCGATCCGCACCCATTCGGCACAGTTGGGCATGATCAAGCCGACCCGGTTGCCCTTGCCCACACCGGCGGCTACGAACGCGGCCGCCAATTGCCTGCTACTCGAATCCAATTCGGAGTAGGTGATGCGCGTCGAAGGATCGATCACCATCGGCTTTGCGCCGGCCCCGGCGGCGCGTAGACGCACCAACGCGTCGACGGTCTCACACATCGAACACCTCGATCAGCTTCGGCAGGTTTACCTTTCCGCTGGACAGAACGGGAATGCGGGAGGACGGCACGGCGGCGAACCGCCGGGGAATCTTGTACGCCGACAACTCGCTCCTCAGGCGCTCACGACAAGTTGTCTCGTCGAACGTTGCACCGTCTTCCAGTGCGATGACGGCGGCGACGAGCTGGCCGCGTTCCGCGTCGGGCAGACCGACCACGTGTGCGACGGTGCCCCCGGTGACCTTCGCGATCGCCCGCTCCACCTCCGCGGGCGCGACGTTGGCGCCCGCCGTCTTGATCATCGTGCCGCGCCGTCCGACGAAGTAGAAGAAGCCGTCGATGTCCGTGCGGACGAGGTCGCCGGTGTGAAACCACCCGTCGGCGTCGAAACACTCCTCGCGGCTGCGCTTGTAGTACCGCTGCATCATGAACGGTCCGCGGGCGCAGAGTTCGCCGACCTCGCCGACGCCGAGGGGTCGACCCGTGTCCGGATGGATGACCTTGACGTCGAATCCGGGCACCGGCCGGCCAAAGGACCCGCGGCGATGCTCGGGCTGGTCGGATTCGTCGGCGCTGGCCAGGATGACGCTACCGGCTTCTGTCATGCCGAGCATGGTGTGGCGCAACTCGGGGTCGGCGGGACGCACGTCGGGGGCCATGATCGGGTACAGGTTGCCACGCCGCATCGACGACAGGTCGCGGCTCGGCAGGCTCGGATGCCGGGCCAGGTGGGTGATACCGGCGACGAAGCCGTTGGTCATGGTCGGCTTCTCGGCCTCCAGCAGGTCGAGTGTCTCGCCCGCGTCGACGGCGTTGGAACACAACATCGTTGCACCGGCCAGCAACGTGGCGAGCACCGAGAACGCGAAACCGCCGATCCAGAAGAACGGAGAATTGCTGAACAGCTTCTCGTCGGCGGTCAATCCGCGGATCTCGTTGAGGACCACCTGGTGGACGAGCAGACCGGCGTGCGTATGCACCGCGCCCTTCGGCACGCTGGTCGATCCCGACGTGTACACGATCGCCAACACGTCAGAGGGTTCGACGTCGGCCTCGAGAGCGATCAGTAGTTCGACATCGGCCAACGCCGTCGGTTCCCAGTCGATGAGCACGTGGCGCAGCAGCGGAAGCCGTATACCGGCCAGCCGCCGACGGTAGTCGTGTGAGCGGTAAGACGAAGCGGCCAAGAGGATTTCGACGTCGGCGTGGCCGAGTTGCTGCTGCATTTCGGTCGCGGTCGCCAATGTCGAGACGGGGATCACCACGGCGCCGATACGCGCGGCGGCCAGCATCGCGACAAGGAACGCCGAGCCGTTCGGGTACAGCACGCCGATGTGTGTGCCCTTGCTTGCGCCGAGCGCGATCAGGCCGCGCGCCAGCCGGGCCGAGCGCCGTTCGGCGTCGGCGTAGCTCAATCGGTCCGCGTCACAGATCAGCAAGGGATGATCGCCGCGCGCACTCGTCTGGGCGCTCAGCGCCGCTCCGACGGTGTGCTCACGCATGGTCGACGGAATCGGCGAAGTGTCGGCGCACCTCGCTGAGGTCGGGCTTGCCCGACGGTGTACGCGGCATCTGCTCGACGATTGCAATACCCGTCGGAATTTCGTAGCGCGCCAGCCGTGTTCGCAGGAACTCCTCGAGCATCGTGGCATCGACCGGCTCGCGCAGTTCCACCATCGCCACCGGTGTTTCACCGAGACGATCATCGGGCCTGCCCACCACGGCGGCGCTGTGCACCGCGGGATGGCTCTCCAACGCGGCGCGCACGTCGTCAGGCATGATCTTGAAGCCGCCTCGGATGATCGCCTGGTCGGCACGCCCCAGAATCCACAGGAAGCCGTCGGAATCGATGCGCGCCATGTCCGTGGTGCGCATCCAGTTCGCGTCCGGCCCCAACTGCCCGGGTTTGACCTCCAGCAAACCTGGCTCATCCGGGCCGAGCGGATCTCCGCGTTCGTCGACGACCCGCAGTTGTGCGCCTTGGCTGGCCCGGCCGACGCTGCCCCGCTTGGCCTGCCAGTACCGCTGGTGATCCGGCAACGTCCAGCCGGCGACTCCGCCACCGAATTCGGTTGCGGCGTATGACGTCAGGACCGGTATGCCGTACTTCTCGGTGAACGCGTCGGCGTCCTCGGCGGACAGCGGCGCGGTTCCGGATGTGACCGCGCGGATGCTGGCGAGGTCGTCGCGGGTCAGATCCGAATGCAGCACGGTGCGTAGCGCCGCGGGCACCAGGGACACCGTCCGCGGCCGGTGCCGGCGCACCGCATCGGCCCAGCGGTCCAGTTCGAAGCGGTCGAGTAGCGCGAAGGGCCGGCCCTCACAGACACACTGGAGGACGCGGAACACGCCGCCGATGTGGACCAGCGGCGCATTGACTATCGCCACGCCGCGCCGCAGTTCGGTCGGCGGCGGCGAATCGCCGATCACGCTGTGCGCCAACATGCCATAGGTGAGGTCGACCCGCTTCGGTGGCCCGGTGGTGCCGCTGGTGAGCATCCGGACTGCGACGTCGGAGCGGCCCGGCGAGGATATGACGGCATCGGGCCTCTCGGTCGGTTCGGTGACTGAGGAGATCGCCACGGTGCCGGTGCCGGCGGGCACCAACCGGGCCAGGTCATCGCGTTCGCCGATCATCAGCGGCAGCTTCAACTCCTCGATGTCGGCCTTGATGCGGTCGTCACCGCGCGACGGGTTGACGACGACGACGGTTCCGCCGGCCAGTAGCACGCCGAGGAAGCTCGCGACGTGGGCAGGGCTGTTGCGCAACAGCATCCCGATCGGACCGCCGCGTACGCCGACCGTCTCGATCTGACCGGCAAGACTGCCCACTTGGCCCCAGCTGATCCACTCGCCGTCGTATTCGATCGCCGATGCCTGCGGACGGATGCCGATGACGTCGCGGATACGCGTGCTGAGCCGGTGTTCGCTCATCAGCGGATTCTCGGCGCGGGTCGAGGGGGCGCTGGTTGGGCGGCGAGTTCGGCTTGCCCCAACGGGTTTCCCAGCCTGGTGTAGATCAGATTCTGCTCCATCGCGGTGCGGTAGGGCTTGTCCAGCGACTCCCAGATCGCCTTCACCGTGCCCTGCGTCGCCGACGGCGGTTTGGCGGCGATGGCCGCGGCGATCTCGTGCGCGCGCGCCCACAACCGGTCGCCAGGCACCACTTCGGTCACCAACCCGATCTGCTGCGCGGTCCGCGCGCTCACGCGCTCGTCGTTGCCCATCAACGCGATCCGCAACGTCTCGGCCAGACCGACCCGGCGCATCAGCCCGATCGGCTCCAGCGCGCAGACCAGGCCGGCGCTGACGTGAGAGTCGAAGAAGGTGGCATCCTCCGAGCAGATCACCACGTCGGCCTCGTTGACGAAGTAGAACGCGCCGGCCGTGCACATGCCCTGCACCGCGCACACCACCGGCTTCCACATCTTCTGCCATTTGGGGCTGAGGTGCTCGCCGGGATCCTCGTGGTTCCAGACGTTGTCGGGCTGGCCGTACGGCGTCTTGATGTCGAGCCCTACGCTGAACGCCCGCTCCCCGGCAGCGCGAAGCACCACCGCGTTGACGGATTCGTCGGCCTTGACCAGGGCCCACGCCCGCGACATCTCTTCGCACATCGTTCGATTGAACGCGTTGAGTGAATCCGGCCGGTTCAGCGTGATGGTCGCGACCCGGTCGGTGGCGTCGACATCGAGCAGAAGCGTTGCGAACGTCGTCGGCTTCGTCATCGGCACCGCCAGTTCGGGGGACGTTTCTCCATGAAGGCTTTCGGTCCCTCGAGTGCGTCCTCGGTGCGCACGACGCGCTCGCGGAACGTCTCGGCGAGGATCTCGGCCTCGTGCAGCGGCAGGTCCAGTGTCTTGTGGATGGTCAAGCGGGTGCCACGAACGGCCAGCGGAGCATTCGAGTTCACGATGTCGGCGATCTCGTGTGCGCGATCGAGCAGCCGCTCGTGCTCCACCACTTCGCTGATCATGCCCAGCTCGTAGGCCCGCTGCGCGCTCATCCGTTCGTGTTTGCCCATCAGCGCCATTCTCAGCGCGATGTTGCGGGGCAGCACACGGGCCAGCCGGACCATCTCGCGGGCGGCCACCAGCCCGATGCTCACGTGTGGGTCGAAGAACGTCGCCCGGTCCGAGGCGATCGCGATGTCTCCGGTGGTGATCCAGTCCAGCCCTGCGCCGCAACACAATCCGTTGACCGCGGTGATGACCGGCTTGGCCATCCGCCGGAACGGCGGCGTGCCCTCCTGCGGCGCCTCCCACTGGTCGTAAGTCGACAGATACGGACGTTCGTAGATCACCCGGCCGTCCTCGGGGATCTCGCCGACGTCGGCGCCCGTGCAGAACGCCCTGCCGGTGCCCGTCACGATGACGATCCAGATGTCGTCGTCGTTCTCGGCGTCCTCGTAGGCGGCGCGCAGCTCCGTGATCATGTGGGGACTCAGCGCGTTGAGCGCGTCGGGGCGGTTCAGCGTGATCGTGGCCTTGTGCCCGTCGACCTCATAGGTGATGTCAGCGAAATTGGTGGACAATTGCGATTCCTATCGTCAGCGCCCTCGGAATTCCGGCGGGCGCTTGTCACGGAACGCCGCCAGGCCTTCTTTGAAATCCGCGGTGCGGCAGGACAACTCCACGCCGTACAGCTCCTGGTTCATGGCCTGCGGCAGTGTCGCGTGCTGGCCGTACTGTATTGCCTGCTTGGCCAGCCCGATGGCCACGGTCGGGCCGGACGCCAGCCGGTCGAGGAGTTCGTCGCTCGCGGCATCCACTTCCGGTTCGGCGACCGCGCGGTGGATCAGCCCCCACTCGAATGCCTCGGTGCCGTCGATCTTCTCGCCGAGCAACAGCATCCGTCGTGCCCGCGCCAATCCGGCGAGCCGCGGCAGTAGCCAGGTCGAACCCGAGTCGGGACTGAAGCCGCGGCCGATGAACGGCTCCCAGAACACCGCATCGTCCGCCGCGACGGCGAAGTCGGCCGCCAGAGCGAGGTTGCAGCCGAGGCCAACCGCCCAGCCGCGCACCGTGCACACCACCGGCAACTGGATGGTGTGCACAAGCTCGACCACCCGGTTCGCGGAGTGAGGGATGCGTCGGGTGAGATCGCCGCTGCGTGGGCGTCGGCCAGCGGAATTGGCGCCCAACAGGTCCGCACCGGAGCAGAAGTCCGATCCGCCGCCGCGAATGTGCACCGCGCGCAGGGAGTCGTCGCTGGTTGCCGAGGTCAAGATGGTCACGAGCTCGTCGATCATGGTGTGGCTCAGCGAATTACGCCGAGCCGGCCGATCGAGCGTGATGCGCAGGATCGCGCCGTCGCGCGATGTCGCCACCGCCCCGTCGTCGGCCGTACCGGTCACCGTGGAATCCGCCCATCTCAAGCTATATGGTTAGACATACAGTAATGCTATCTTGTACAAGTTAGCAAGGACAGCTCCCGCGATGGAAGGTAGGGATGGCGCACACGACGCCCAGCTTCGGTGAGCAGCCGCTGGCCCAGACCGTCGCCGCGGCGGGCGCGATCCGTCGGCTCAGCGGCCTACTGCTGTCGATGGAGCACAACCACCCGACCGTCGATGCCATGCTCGGGCAAATCGGCGAGTGGGAGCGCGAACTGGCCACCGCGGCACCGGCGGATCTCACACCACGGATCGGGCCCGCGGCCACCGACGCCCAGCGCATCTACCTCGATCACGCATTCGACATCGGCGCGTACAACCCGGCCTTTCCCGAGTACACCTTTGACGAACTCGGCGATCATACGGCGAAGGGGCGGGTTACCTTCCCTGTGCTGTTCGAAGGTCCGCCCGGGTTGGTCAACGGCGGGTTCCTGGCGGTGTTCTTCGACTGCGTGACACAGCATCAGAGTTGCGCGACGGGGCGAACCGGCAAGACCCGCTCGCTGACCGTCACATTCCGCAAGCCGACGCCGATCCTCGTCGAGCTCAGCTTCGACGTGACCCGCGTGGAGACCGACGGCCGGGTGACCTCGACCGCCCGCTTGCTCCGCGGCGACGACGTGCTGTGCATCGGGGAGTTCCACACCGCGGCGTCCCCGCCTGACCGGCTTTCGGTGTTCGAGTTCGGGAAACGCCGCGACAGATGACCAGGTCGCCGCGGATACGTCCACCGAGGGTGGCAGAGATCGTCGCCGCGAGGCTGCGCGACGACATCCTTTCGGGGCACCTCAAAGAGGGCGACGTGTTGCCGTCTCAGGACGGCCTGCTCGCCGAATTCGGGGTCAGCCCACCGGCGTTGCGCGAGGCCATCCACCTTCTCGAGGTGGACGGGCTGATCTCGGTGCGGCGAGGCAACATGGGCGGCGCGGTGGTGCATCTGCCGTCGGCCGACCGAACCGCGCACATGATCAGCATGGTGCTGCAGGCCCGGTCGGCGACACCGGCCGACGTCAGCGGTGCGCTACTGCATCTGGAGCCGATCTGTGCGGGCATGTGCGCCGCCCGGAAAGACCGCATGACCGAGGTGGTGCCGTACCTGGAAACGGAAATAGGCAGGCAGACAACCGAGTTCGACGATCCTGCACAGTTTGTCGCGAACGCTCGGCGCTTTCACGAGGCGATCGTCGCTCGATGCGGCAACGAGCCGATGATCCTGCTGATCGGCTCGCTGGAGTTGATCTGGTCGGCACACGAATCGTCGGTGTGGGGCGACGAGACGGGCACCGCCGGCCCCAACGGCCCGGCGGGGGAGATCAACCAGAAGACCATGCGGGCGGCGCTGCGAGACCACCAGCGGCTGCTCGACGCAATCCGCGACGGCAACGAAGCCCGGGCGGTGCGGTTGGCCACCGATCATCTGGCCGCTGCGCGGCGCAACACGCTCGCCGTCGGGGCGGACAAAACCATTGAGGCCAAGCTCATTTCCAGCGTTCAGTGAGGACACCCGATGACCACTACCGCCGATGACCGCGTCCTGTTCGACGTCGACCGCGAAAAGCGGATCGCGACGATCACTTTCAACAATCCGGCGCAGCGCAACTCCTATGACGCGGCGATGCGGGATGCCGTCGGCCGGCACCTCGACCACGTCGCCGACGACGACGACATCACGGTGGTGTTGTTGCGCGGCGCCGACGGTGTGTTCAGTACCGGAGCCGACATGAACAACGCCTACGGCTGGTATGGCGACAAGGACTCGGTACAAGCCAAGCGGCGCCCCAGCCAACGCCGACGGCTGACGGTCGACCGCAAGTCGTTCGGCTTCTACCACAACTTCATGGGCTTCCCGAAGGTCACGGTCGGAGAGATCAGCGGGTACGCGCTGGGCGGCGGCTTCGAAATGGCCTTGATGACCGACATCTCCGTGATCGCCCGCACGACCAAGATCGGGATGCCGGCGACCCGCTTCCTCGGCCCCGCGCTCGGCAGCCTGCACATGTTCTTCCACCGGTTGGGTCCGGTGCTCGCGCGGCGACTGCTGCTCACCGGCGACATCATCGAGGCCGGCGCGGTCGAGCAGCTCGGCGTCTTCACCGATACCTGCGATCCCGACAAGGTCTCGGCAAGGGCGCGGTACTGGGCCGAGAAGGCGGCCAAGATGCCGGCCGACGGCGTCGTGATCGCCAAGGAGGCGTTCCGCCTCGTCGAGCAGAGCCAGGCCTACCAGGGTGAGGAAGTGGCGAGCTATCTGTTCCATGCCTACGGGACGAACCTGCAGTTCGCCGACGGCGAGTTCAACTTCGTCAAGACCCGGGCGCAGCACGGCACCAAGGAAGCGTTCCGGCTGCGTGACGAGCATTTCCACGTGCCCGACCCCGAATGACGGGGTCCGCTACACTATCTGCTAGTTTTGTAACGTCGCTTACGTCGAACCCCGAGGTGGAGAACATGCGCACACCCGTCATCGTCGGTGCCGCCAGGACGGCGATCGGCCGGTCCTTCAAGGGCACGTTGGTCAACACTCCACCCGAAACGCTGATCACCACCGTGCTGCCCGAGGTGATCAGGCGGTCGGGGATCGACCCAAAGGCCATCGACGACCTCATCTTCGCCGAATCCCATTATGGCGGCGGCGATCTCGCCCGCTATGCGGCCGACGCCATCGGCCTGCAGGACGTGCCCGGGCAGTCGGTGAACCGGCACTGCGCGGGCAGCCTCACCGCGATCGGCAACGCGTCGGCGCAGATCGGCTCGGGTATGGAGCGTGCGCTGATCGCCGGTGGCGTTCAGTCGCTGTCCATGACGCCGCTGGTCAACTGGCGCATCCCCGGGCCGGAGTTGAAGTTCGAAGAGAAGTGGATGCCGCCGACGCACGTCGAGACGCCCGACGCCCCGTGCAAGGACATGTCGATCACCGTCGGCTGGAACACCGCCCAGGCGGTCGGCATCACCCGCGAAGAGATGGACGCGTGGGCGGCGCGGTCGCATCAACGCGCCATCGCCGCGATCGACGCCGGCAAGTTCGTCGACGAGATCGTGCCGCTGAAGGTGCAGCAATTGGACGGCTCGGTGGTCGAGTTCAGCGTCGACGAGCATCCGCGCCGCGACACCACCGTCGAGAAGTTGGCCGGCCTCAAGCCGCTGCATCCGGAGATCGAGGGTTTCTCGATCACCGCGGGCAACAGCAGCGGCACCAACGACGCCGCGGCCGCGGTGGCGCTGGTGGACAGTGAGTACGCCGACGCCGAGAACTTGTCCAAGATGGCAACCGTGCGGGCCTGGGCCGCGGCGGGCGTGCCACCGCGCGATTGCGGGCTCGGTGCGGTGAGGGCCATCGGCAAGGTGCTCGATCGTGCGGGGCTCAAGCCCTCCGATGTCGCGCTGTGGGAGATCAACGAAGCGTTCGCCTCGGTGCCGATCGCGGCCTGCCGAGAGTTCGGCATCGACGAGGAGTTGGTGAACTTCTCCGGAAGTGGTTGCAGCCTCGGCCATCCCATCGCCGCATCCGGAGCGCGGATGGTCACCACGCTGGTCTACGAGTTGCAGCGGCGCGGCGGTGGCATCGGCGTCGCCGGGATGTGCGCCGGCGGCGGCCAGGGCGGCGCGGTCGTCATCGAGGTCTAGCCGACCACCGCTCGATTGTGCATCTGGCGACGTTTTTCGCCGGGAAACGTCGTCAGATTCACAAACGAAGGCTAATCACCGGCCAACTACCGCTTATGGGCTGTCGGCTTCTTCGCGGGCTTGCTCTTGGCCTCGTCGATCAACCGGCCCGCGTGATCGAGAATGCACTCGAGGCCGAACTCGAAGTTCTTGTCGTCGGCCGCACCGATGTGGTGGCCCTTCTCGGTGACCAAGGCCAGCAGCGGGGTGCTCTCCGCGTCGATGGTCATCGTCTCCTCAATGTCGCTCGGACCTTCGGCGGCCTCGCGGTTCTTCTCGCGAAGGCGGTGCAGCACCACCGATCCGCGAACGTGCACCGACACCGCGGAGTAGGTGTCGAACGCGTCCTCGGCCGACAGGCCCGCCTCCACCAGGCCGGCGATCGCCTTCTCGACCTCCTGCACGCCGACCTTGGCCGTCCGCGGGCTCAGCGCTGACCGGATGAGGATCAGGTCGCACAGAATCGGGTTGCCCATGAACGTCTTTCGCATCGTGCGCGCGTGGTTGCGCAACGTCTCGCGCCAGTCCTTGGCCTCCACATACGGTGTCGCGAAGACGTACTGGCGCAGCGCGCGGTCGGTCATCGCGTTGAGCAGGTCGTCCTTCTTGCGGAAGTACCAGTAGATGCTCGTCACGCCGACGCCGAGGTGCTTGCCGAGCAGTGGCATGGACAAGTTGTCGATGCCCACCTGTTCGGCGAGTTCGAAGGCGCCGTTGATGATGTCGTCGGGATTGATGGATCCGCGCTCACGTCGCTGACGCTTCTCGGCGGTCGGTTGCCTTGCCACGTAGGGCACCTCCATCGAATCAGCTGTGCGTTGCGCCCCGCGAACGGGGTTGGTGGACCTGAATGTACCGTCAGCGGCTTCCGACGGTGATTTCACCGTTCTACTGTAAGTCCTATAGTAAGGTTCTCTACCGAATCGGGTAGCGAAAGGCCGTATGGATCTCGGGCTGAAGGACGCCACGGCCGTCGTGGTCGGCGGCGGGCGCGGAATGGGTTTCGCGACCGCGCGCTGCCTGGCCGAAGACGGTGCCCGGGTCGCGGTCGTCGGCCGCACACCGGACGTCCTCGATGAGGCGGCGACCGCCCTCGCCGAACTCGGCAGCCCCGACGCGGTGGCGCTGACCGCCGACACCACCGATGCCGACCAGGTTCAGCAGGTCTTCGACGAGGTCGGGAAGCGCTGGGACGGCGGTCTCAATATCCTCATCAACGCCGTTGGACCCGACGCCGTCGGCACTTTCGAGGACCTGACCGACGAGCAGTGGCGCAACGCCTTCGACGGCGGAGTGATGGGAATGGTGCACTGTGTGCGTTCGGCGCTTCCGTTGCTGCGCACCGCGGATTGGGCGCGCATCGTCAACTTCTCCGCGCATTCGACACAACGGCAGAGCGTGATCCTGCCCGCTTACACCGCGGCCAAAGCCGCGCTGACCAGTGTTTCGAAGAATCTGTCGTTGTTGCTGGCCAAGGACGAGATTCTGGTCAACGTGGTCTCACCGGGCAGCATCGCGTCGGAAGCATTGATCGGCTGGGCCGAATCCGTCGGAGTCGACGGCACCGATCCGTACGCGTTGATGGCGGCCATCGGCGAGCACTTCGGCCATCCGGCTCACCTGCCGCGGGCGGGACTACCGCACGAAATCGCGCCCGTGGTCGCGTTTCTCGCGTCTCGGCGCAACTCGTACATGACGGGTGCCAACGTCAACGTCGACGGGGGCTCAGACTTCACCTGAGACTGAGGAGATCATCGTGGCGACGGCGAAAGACGCTCGGGAGTGGGCCCGCGATCATCTGCGGGGTATCGGCGACTCGCTCTACACGCCCTTCTGCGGTGTCGACGGCGACGACATCGACTGGGACGCGTATCGGGCGCTGGTGCGACACTGCGTCGGCGTTTTGAATCACCCGCTGCTGTGGTGCACGAGCGGCATAGCCGAATTCTGGGCGCTGACGATCGACGAACGAAAACGATTGCTGGAGGTCGCAATCGAAGAGGGTCGGGCCGCCAATCCCGACGTCGTCGTCCAGGCGTGCACGGCCGCGACGGCGGCCAAGGACTGCCTCGAGCTGACGCGCCATGCGCAGGACGCCGGCGCGGACATCGTCTACATCCAGACCCCGATGATGGAAGCGCACGGCGGGGTCGGGGTGCTGCGCTTTTTCCGATACATCGCCGACCGCACCGACATCGCGCTCGGAATGTTCAACTCGCCGTCGTCGGGTTACGTGTTGACGCCGGCCGAAAGCGCCGAGATATTCCACGAGATTCCGGCGGTCTGCGCGACGAAGGAGGGCGCGTTTCGGCCCGCGGCCAGCCGGCTGCTGCACAAGTTGGCGCCCGGACTTGCGGTGTGGGAGTGCGACAAGACCGTGTACCGCGCGGGGTGGCTGCGCGAGGGCGTCGTCTGCCCCGCGCAACTCGGCACCGCCGGATACCTGTTCGAGACCGCGGCGCACCGGCCGTTCTCGGAGTACTGGGAACTCATCCTCGCCGACAAGCTCGTCGAGGCCATCGACCATGCGCGGGAATCGGGGCTGGATCAGTTCGACCTCGACATGGGGTCGTGGTTCACCTGCTATCCGGGTCGGCCGGACTACTTCACACATTGGGGCGGCGCGTTCAAGTACGCGGCCTCGGTGCTCGGGCTGCCCATCGGCGCCTATCCGCACTCGCGGCCGCCGCAGGCGGAGCTGCCGGCCGAGGCCCGAGCCCAGATCGACGCTGCATATCGGCGGTTCGGGCTGGTTGGCAGCTGAGTGGCCGACGGTTGCGGAAGACACTACCGATAGGTGTACAGTATGAGCATTCACAAGCCTCGGACCGCCGGAGGAGGACTGCCGGGTGAGCGCTCCTGACCACGTCGCCGAACCGGTCACCACCCCGGTGCGCTACGAGGTGCGTGACACCGGCGTCGCGCTGATCACGCTCAATCGGCCCGACCGGATGAACGGTTGGGGCGGCGGGCTCGCCACCATGTTCTACGAGCGGCTGGACTGTGCCGAGGCGGACCCCGACGTGCGGGCGATCGTGGTCACCGGCAGCGGTCGCGCATTCTGTGCCGGCGCGGACATGGGGGATCTGACCACGATCAGCGCCGCCACCGTCGACGGCGCCGCCGACACCGACGTGGGGAAGCTGGTCGGCGCGCGCCATCCACACTTCGTGATGAGCATGCGCAAACCCGTCGTCGCCGCGATCAACGGAGCCTGCGCGGGAATGGGTTTGACGCTGGCGCTGATGTGCGACGTGCGCTTCGCGGCCGACGGCGCCAAGTTCACCACCTCGTTCGCGCGACGTGGGCTGATCGCCGAGTACGGCATCTCCTGGATCCTGCCGCGGATCGTGGGCACCGGGGTGGCGATGGACCTGCTGCTGTCCGGCCGGATGTTCTTCGCCGACGAGGCCGCGCGGCTCGGCGTGGTCAACGAGGTGCTGGCGCCGGACGAGTTGCTGTCCCGTGCGATCGGCTATGCCGAGGACATCGCCGCCAACTGCGCGCCCAGTTCGCTGGCGGTGATCAAGCAACAGGTGTACGCAGACACCATGCGCAATGTCTTCGAAGCCAGCGACCATGCCGAGAAGCTGATGCACGAATCGATGACGCGGCCCGACTTCCTCGAGGGCATCACGAGCTTCTTCGAGAAGCGCCCACCGAACTTTCCGCCGTTGACACCGCAGCAGGAGGACACCCCATGACTTCCCCGAAACCGCTGGACTACATGGCGATCGACGTCGACAACCACTACTACGAGCCGCTGGACTCCTTCACCCGGCACCTGCCCAAGGAATACAAACGCCGTGGGGTGCAGATGCTTTCCGACGGCAAGCGCACCTTCGCGGTGATCGGCGAGCGGGTCAACCACTTCATTCCGAACCCGACGTTCGACCCGATCATCGAACCGGGGTGCCTGGATCTGCTGTTCCGTGGCGAGATTCCCGACGGTGTCGACCCGGCGTCGCTGATGAAGGTCGACCGGTTGGCCGACCACCCCGAGTACCAGAACCGTGACGCCCGGGTGAAGATCCTCGACAAGCAGAACCTCCAGACGGTGTTCATGCTGCCGACGTTCGCGTGCGGCGTCGAGGAGGCGCTCAAGCACGACATCGAGGCGACGATGGCGTCGGCGCACGCATTCAACCTGTGGCTGGACGAGGATTGGGGCTTCGACCGGCCCGACCACCGGTTCATCTCGGCGCCGATCATCTCGCTGGCCGACCCCGACAAGGCGGTCGAGGAGGTCGAGTTCGTCCTAGGTCGCGGCGCCAAGACGGTGTGCGTGCGGCCCGCGCCCGTGCCAGGCGTGGTGAAACCGCGGTCGCTGGGCGATCCGCTGCACGATCCGGTCTGGGCGCGCCTCGCCGAAGCCGGCGTGCCGGTGATCTTCCACCTGTCCGACAGCGGGTATCTCGCGATTGCGGCGCTGTGGGGCGGCAAGTCGACGTTCGAGGGCTTCGGCAAGAAGGATCCGCTCGACCAGGTCCTGCTCGACGACCGCGCCATCCACGACTCGATGGCCTCGATGATCGTGCACCAGGTGTTCACCCGGCACCCCAAGCTGAAGGTGGCCAGCATCGAGAACGGTTCCTACTTCGTCTACCGGCTGATCAAGCGGCTGAAGAAGGCGGCCAACACGGCGCCGTACCACTTCAAGGAGGACCCGGTCGAGCAGTTGCGCAACAACGTCTGGATCGCGCCGTACTACGAGGACGACGTCAAACTGCTGGCCGAGACCATCGGCGTGGACAAGATCCTGTTCGGTTCGGACTGGCCGCACGGCGAAGGCCTGGCCGACCCGATGGCGTTCACCGCCGACATCCCGCAGTTCCCCGAGTTCAGTGCCGAAGACACCCGGAAGGTGATGCGCGACAACGCTCTCGAGCTGCTCGGTGCGAGCGTGCGGGTCGGCGCCTAGCATGCCCGAGTGGACCATCGGGGCGGTCCTCGACGCGATCGCTCAGGCGGTGCCCGATCGGCTGATGACGGTCTGCGGGGCCCGCCGCAGCACGTTCGGCGAGTCGGCCGAGCGCACCCGTCGGCTCGCCAACTACCTTGCCGGGCACGGGTTCGGCGCGCACCGCGAACGCGCCGAACTGCAGAACTGGGAGTGCGGGCAGGACCGCGTCGCGCTGCTCATGCACAACGACCTGTACCCCGACATGGTGATCGGATGCCTGAAGGCGCGCACCGTCCCGGTCAACGTGAACTACAACTACACGCCCCGCGAGGTCACCGAACTCCTCGACTACCTGCGTCCCCGCGCCGTCATCTACCACCGGTCCTTCGGACCCGAGTTCGCGGACGTGCTTCCACCCGCCAGCGCCGACCTGATGATCTCGGTCGATGACGACATCTCGGCTCCGCAGCTGCCGGGCGCCATCGCCTTGGAAGATGCGCTGGCGCACGGCGATGCCGACCACCACATCGTGCCCTCGCCCGACGACGTGATGATGGTGTGCACCGGCGGCACCACCGGCCGGCCCAAGGGCGTGATGTGGCGCCAGAGCGATACCTATGTGATCTCGATGAACGGGGCCGACCACGACTCCGTCGACGAGATTCACGCCAAGGTCGCGCACGGCGGACAACCGTGGTTCGCGGTGTCGCCGCTGATGCATGCCGCGGGAATGTGGACGGCGTTCGCCGCGCTGCTCAACGGACTGCCGGTGATTCTCTATGACAGGACGAGATTCGACCCGCGCGCGGTACTGGAAACCGCGCAACGGGAGAAGGTCGGCCTGATGACGATGGTCGGGGATGCCTACGCCGCACCGCTGGTCGACGAGTTGCGGCGCGGCTCCTATGACCTGTCGTCGTTGTTCGCGATCGGCACCGGGGGAGCGGCGACCAACCCGAAACACCAACGCGCGCTGCTTGATCTGCTGCCGCAGATCACCTTGATCAACGGGTACGGATCCTCCGAAACCGGCAACGTCGGGTTCGGCCGCAGCCAGCGCGGCGAGGAGAAGGACACCTTCGAATTGCGTGAAGGTGCACTGGTGCTGTCCGAGGACTACCGACGCTTCGTGGCGCCCGGCGAAGGCGAGGTGGGCTTCGTCGCCCGCGGCGGGCGCATTCCGCTGGGCTACTTCGACGACGAAGCAGCGACACGGCGGACTTTCCCGGTGGTCGACGGACGGCGTGTGGTGATCTCCGGTGACCGCGGATCGCTGTCGGCCGACGGCACGCTGCGGTTGTTCGGCCGCGACTCGCTGATCGTCAACACCGGGGGAGAGAAGGTTTTCGTCGAGGAGGTCGAGGAAGTGCTGCGCGCCCACCCGGGCATCGCCGACGCGCTTGTCGTGGGCCGGCCGAGCGAGCGGTGGGGCCAGGAAGTCGTGGCACTTGTCGCCCTGCGGGACGGCGCACATGCCACCCACGAAGCACTGCGCACACATTGCACGTCGAGCCTCGCACGCTTCAAGGCACCGAAGGAGTTCATCTTTGTCGATCACGTTCGTCGCCTCGGCAACGGCAAGCCCGATTACCGCTGGGCGAAAAGCACTGCGAAACAACAGGTGTCGCTGACATGAGCGCCCAAGCCTCCCCGAAGGCCAATCGGGCCATCGACTGCCTGGTCAACGTCCACTTCGGCGAGACCGAGCGGCAGCCGACGTGGATGCTCAAGGTCCGCGACGACTATTTCAAGGGCCCGCAGTCGATGTTCGCCCCCGTCGATCTGAGCGAATTGCTCGACGAGATGGACGAACAGGGCGTCGTCAAGGCGATCCTGATGGACAGCATCGCCAAACCCTCGACCACCGCGCGCAAGTTCGTCGATGCCAGGCCCGACAGGTTCGCGTTGGCGATGGGCGGTGTCAACCTGTTGCGGCCCATCCCGCCGCTGCGGGAGCTGACGGCGGTCGTGAAGGACCTGCCGGTGGCGTATACGGCCGTGGGGCCGAGCTTCTGGGGCGACGGTCAGTATCCGCCCAGCGACGCCGTGTACTACCCGCTATACACCAAGTGCGCCGAACTCGGGTTGCCGCTGTGCGTCAACACCGGTCTGCCGGGGCCACCGATTCCGGGCGAGGTGCAGAACCCGATCCACCTCGACCGGGTCTGCGTGCGGTTCCCCGAGCTCAAACTCTGCATGATCCACGGTGCCGATCCGTGGTGGGACGTCGCGATCCGGCTGCTGATCAAGTATCAGAACCTTCGCCTGATGACGTCGGCGTGGTCGCCGAAACGGTTGCCCGACAGCCTGCTTCACTACATGCGCACCCGAGGACCGAACAAGGTGATCTATGCGTCGGACTGGCCGGTGCTCAAGATGCGCCGCGTCGTTCCCGAGGCAATCGCCCTCGACCTGCCGACCGAGGTGCTGGACAACTACCTGTACAACAACGCGCAGGAATTCTTCTTCGGCGCCGACAAGGAGCAGTGATGGACCGTTACGAACTGCGCAGGCTCGATTACAGCCTGTCCGAGGACCACAAGGCACTGCAGGCGGCGTACAAGGACTTCTTCAGGACACACTGTTCGATCGAAACCGTCCGCGCCGCAGAGGCATCCGGCTTCGACAAGAGCCTGTGGGAACGTCTGTGCACGATGGGCGCGACCACGATGGCGCTGCCCGAAGCTCTGGGCGGCGACGGCGCGACGCTGGTCGACCTGTCGTTGGTGGCCGAGGAGATCGGCCGGTCGCTGGCCCCGGTGCCGTGGATCGACCACGTCTGCGCCGCGCGCCTGCTCGGCCGACTGGGCGCGGTCGATCCCGATATCGTCAGCGGCAAGCAGATCGTCGGGCTCGACCCGCAGCAGAACGGCGCTCCCGGAATGCGACTGCTGCCGAGTGCAGCGGTCGCCGACCATCTCGTCGTCCGCGACGGCCCCGCTCTTCAAGACATCGTCAAGCTGACCTTCGCCACCCGGCCCGTCAAGGTCGACAACATCGGCCGGTTACCGATGGCCTGGATCGACCCGTCGGCCGCCGACAGCCGGACGGTCTTGGCCAGCGGGGCGGAGACGGTGGCGGAATATCAACGGGCACTGGATGAATGGCGCGTCCTGACCGCCGCGGCGCTGGTCGGGCTCGTCGAGGAGACGATGACCATCGCCGCCGAGTTCGCCAAGACCCGCTACACCCTTGGCGTGCCGATCTCGACCCTGCAGGCGATCTCGCATCCGCTGGCCAATATCGCGATCACGGTCCAGGGCGGGCGCAACCTGGCGCGCCGCGCGGCGTGGTTCCTCGACAACGAGCCCGACGAGCGGCCTGAACTGGCGCCGTCGGCATTCGTGTTCATGGCCGAAGAGGCGTCCAAAGCCGCCACCATGGCGGTGCACGTGCAGGGCGGGCTCGGGGTTTCGGCCGAGGCCGCCGCCAGTGCATACCTGTTGCGCGCCAGAGGATGGGCGCTGGCCGGAGGAGACCCCGCCGCCAGCGCCAAGTACATCGCCGAGGTCGTCGCGGCGCGGGAGAGCGGAGAGGCCGAGTAAATGGATTTCTCACGGGTCGAACTCTCCGAAGAAGACCGGGCCTTCCGGGACGAGGCGCGCGCATTCCTGCGTGAGATCGTCACCGAGGACGTCCTGCGCCACGATCGTGAGACCGGCGACAACTTCGACGAAGGCGTCCACCTGGCGCTCGGAAAGGCCGGTTACCTCGCGCGCGAATGGAAGCCGGAATCCGAGGGCGGATTCAACCGGGTGCGGCGTCGGATCTGGGAACTGGAGAAGCGCCGCGCGCACGTGCCGTGGGTGACGTTCGGCACCACCGCGATGATCGCGCGGTCGGTGGACAAGTTCGGCTCCCCGGAACTCAAGGCCGAGGTGATGCCGCGGGTGTACACCGGCGAGGTCCGGCTCTGCCTGGGCTACACCGAACCCGAAGGCGGATCCGACGTCGCGACCTGCAAGACCAGGGCGGTGCGGGAAGCCGATGGATCGAGCTGGGTCATCAACGGCTCGAAGATGTTCACCACCGGTGCGCACAACTGTCAATACGTCTTCTTGATCACCAACACCGATCCCGATGCACCGAAGCACAAGAGCCTCACCATGTTCCTGGTACCGCTCGATTCGCCGGGCATCGAGATTCAGGGCATCCGCACCGTCGACGGTGATCGGACGAACATCGTGTACTACAGCGATGTCCGCGTCGACGACAAGTATCGTCTCGGTGAGGTGAACGACGGCTGGACGGTGGTGCGCGAACCGCTCAACGTCGAGCACGGTGCGGTCGAAGCGGCGGCCGACGGTCTTCAGGACGTCTCGATCATGATGCATCAGGCCAACACCATGGCCGCCGCGGTCGACAAGGCCGCGGCGAAGCTCACGGAGCCAGACCCCAACGGCCGCAGGTTGATCGATGACGGCTCGGTGACGTACCGGTTGGGGCGCAGCGTCGCCCGTATGGAGGCGGCGTTCTCGGCCACCAGCATCTTCGGTCGGGTGGCGCTGGCGCAGACGATGCGGGACATCTCGCCGGATTTGATGGACATCCTCGGCACTGCGTCGTCGCTGCCGCTCGGTGCCGATGGTGCCGCCGACGACGGCGCCGCGGAGTACGTGTATCGCTTCGCGCCGCTGGTCGGCATCTACGGTGGCACGCTGGAGGTGTTCCGCAACATGATCGCGCAGTACGTACTCGGCCTCGGTAAGCCGGCATACGCCGCCGTCGCCAAGAAAGCGTCCTAGACTCCTGCGCGAGCGTGCGTGCTTGGCCCGCTCGTGACCCACGGAAGGTGACAACATTGCCGCCCGCCAACCGTCGAGCACTGGTCATGGGCCCCAGCGGCTTCGTCGGCTCCCACGTCACCCGCAAACTCATCGAGCGCGGCGACGACGTCCGGGTGTACCTGCGCAAGACCAGTTCGACCGTGGCCATCGACGACCTCGATGTCGAGCGCCGCTACGGCGATCTCTACGACGACGAGGCGCTGCGCGCGGCGATGTCCGACCGCGACGTCGTCTACTACTGCATCGTGGACACCCGCTTCCACCTGCGCGATCCGGCGCCGTTGTTCGAGACGAACGTGAACTGCCTGCGGCGGGTGCTCGACGTCGCCGCCGAGGCCGACCTTCATCGGTTCGTGTTCTGCAGCACCATCGGCACGATAGCGCTGGGCGACGGACGCGGCCCCGTCACCGAGGACATGCCGTTCGACTGGGGCGACAAGGGGGGCGCATACATCCAATCACGTCGCCAGGCTGAGGATCTCGTGCTGCGCTACGTGCGCGAGCGCGGGCTTCCCGCGGTGGCGATGTGCGTGTCGAACCCGTACGGCCCGGGCGATTGGCAACCGCATCAGGGTTTGATGGTGCAGTATGCCGCGTTCGGCAAGATTCCTGCCTACATCACAGGCGTGCACACCGAGGTCGTCGGCATCGAGGATGTCGCGCAGGCTTTTCTGCTCGCCGGCGAGAACGGCGCGATAGGCGAGCGGTACATCATCTCGGAGTCATACATGTCGATGCGAGACATGTTGCAGACAGCGGCAACCGAGGTCGGGGCGACGCCACCGCGATTCGGCGTCCCGCTCGCCCTGGTGTACGCCGCGGTCGGAATGGCCACCGCGGCCGGGTGGCTGCTGCGACGCGAGATGCCGATCAACATCACCGGTGTCCGGCTTCTGCACATCATGCCGCCCGCGGACCACAGTAAGGCCACCCGAGAACTGGGCTGGCGACCACGGCCGACCGCCGAGTCGATCAGACGGGCGGCACGGTTCTATGTCGAACGCGCGAAAGAGATGGCCAAGTGACCGAAGCCGACCTCGTGGAGATCGAAGCGATCAAACAGTTGAAGGCGCGCTACTGTAGGCTTCTCGACACCAAGCAGTGGGCGGCCTGGCGTACCATCTTCACCGACGACTTCCTCAGCGACACAACCGAAGCGGGCGGCAAGGTGATCGACGGTGCCGACGAGTTCGTCGCGTTCACCCGCAAGAGCCTGCGCAACCAGGCGACCGTGCATCAGGTGCACGCACCGGAGATCGAGATCACCTCGTCGACGACGGCGCGCGGCGTGTGGGCGCTCGAGGACGTCGTGCGATTCGGTCCCGGCATCAACCTGCGCGGGTACGGGCACTACACCGAGACCTACGAGAAAGCCGACGGGCGCTGGCTCATCAAGAGCTCGAAGCTGACGCGCTTACGCGAGGACGTCGGCAACGGTCTTGTCGCCGTGTTCATCTCGGATCCGATGCGCCGCGCGATCGGCCGGCTGTCGCGTCGGGTGATGAAGTAGTGCTCAGCACCGCGCGACAACCTCACCCCGTGTGTTCACGCGGAACGCGACTTCGCGGGTGCCCGGTGTCCGTTGGCTAGAATGTCACGCACAGTGGCGACGATTGCGCCGTCTGGATCGGCCAGTCGCGCCAACCGACGACGTGACACCAGAAGTGAACCGAGCATCAGATCGACGATTTCTGCGCCGATCTGGTCGACCGATTTCGGCCCCTCCGGTCGAAACCAAGTCCACGCCCAATGCACAGAACCGAAGATGAGCAGGCTTCGCGTCTTCGTATCACCAGCACGGAATTCACCAGTTGCGACGCCCGCGTCCAGCACGTCGCGCACGAGCTCGGTGTACTCGGCTCGCAGCTTGCGGCCTTCGGAACCTTCGTCTTCCTTCGCGAGCCGGGCGACCTCGCGCTGGAACGCCACCGTCGCATCCCGATCGAATGTCTGAACCAGGATGGCCGCGTACAAGAACCCAGCGAGTTGCTCGGCCGGCGTGGGCAGTTCGTCGAGGATCCGAACCGCCTCGTCGATTCGCCGTCGCATATAGGAAGAGTGCGAAGTCGCGAAGAGCAGCTCCTTGGTGCCGAAGTGATGCGCTATCAAACCCCGGGAGATGCCGAGTTCGGTCGCGATGATGGAGAAGCTGGTTCCGTCGTAGCCTTCGCGGGCAACGCTGCGCGTGAAGGCGTCCAGAATCTCGGTTGATTTTCCCCGCAATTCTGCATCCTCGCGCACTGGTGCCACGCTGCCTCCTCACCTGCTGCGGCAACTATAGCACCGTACTGACTGCTTGCGCAGTCAGTCGTTGACTGCTCATGCAGCCAGTGCTACGGTGAGCGCGGTCACAATAGCCCTCCGAAAGCACGAAGGGGGCTGAATCAGAGCGTGTTTGGGATAGGTGCACATGGTCTTGCCGGTGCTCGAAGCCGACGCTGAGTGGATGACGGGGGGCCTCTATTGAGCTCGACCGAACCGCTAGATGCGAACTACAGCAAAACGACATCGGTAGGCGGAAGCGGAGAGCGCCAGTGACGGCCCCGCCAGCTTTGAAGGGCTATGTCCGTGAGCAGGCCGGACCGAGCCTGGAGGCGGTCGGCGGCTTCGCGCAGATGTGTGTGGACACAGCCAAGGCGTTGACTCGGCCGTTTCAATGGCGCGAATTCAAACTGCAGAGCTGGTTCTTGTTTCGGGTCTCGTTTCTGCCCACGGTGGCGGTCGCTATCCCGCTGACCGTGCTGATCATCTTCACGCTCAACATCCTGCTGAGCGAGTTTGGCGCCGCTGACATTTCGGGCGCAGGCGCGGCGCTCGGCGCGGTGACGCAGCTGGGCCCGCTGGTGACTGTGTTGGTGGTCGCCGGCGCGGGCTCCACGGCGATCTGCGCGGACCTCGGTGCCCGCACCATCCGTGAGGAGATCGATGCGCTCGAGGTGCTCGGAATCGACCCGATCCACCGACTGGTGGTGCCACGCGTCGTCGCATCGACCTATGTAGCCGCGCTGCTCAATGGCGCGGTGATCACCATCGGGCTCGTCGGTGGATTTCTCTTCGGCGTGTACATCCAAAACGTTTCCGCGGGCGCTTACGTCTCGACGCTGACATTCATCACCGGCTTGCCCGAAGTCGTCATCTCGATCGTCAAAGCCACACTGTTCGGGATGATCGCCGGTCTCGTCGGCTGTTACCGCGGGCTGACGGTCGGCGGCGGCGCGAAGGGCGTGGGCACCGCAGTGAACGAGACGCTCGTGTTGTGTGTGCTTGCGCTGTTCGCCGTCAACGTTGTCCTCACCGCGATCGGCGTCCGGTTCGGGACCGGAAACTGACATGAGTACCGCGACCGTTCTGCGCGCGCGGTATCCGCGCACGTACCAATACGTGACTGGGGCCACGGCTGCGTTGCCGCGCGTACTCGACAGCATCGGCGACGTTACCTTGTTCGTCCTCACGGCCGTGCGCCAGATTCCGCACGCCACGCGGCATTACCGCAAGGAGACCCTGCGGTTGGTCGCCGAGATGGGCATGGGCACCGGAGCGATGGCCGTGATCGGCGGCACCGTGTCGATCATCGGTTTCGTCACGTTGTCAGCCGGTTCGCTGATCGCAATCCAGGGCTTCGCCTCGCTTGGCAACATCGGTGTGGAGGCTTTCACCGGATTCTTCGCTGCGTTGGCCAACGTGCGAATCGTCGCCCCCGTAACGACGGGTATGGCACTCGCCTCGACCGTGGGTGCCGGCGCCACCGCCGAGCTTGGCGCGATGCGCATCAGCGAGGAGATCGACGCGCTGGAAGTGATGGGCATCAAATCGATCTCATTCTTGGTGGCCACCCGGATCGGTGCTGGGACCGTCGTCATCATTCCGCTCTACACGATCGCAATCATTTTGTCGTTCCTCGCCGCCCGGCTCGTCACCACGCTCTTTTACGGACAGTCCGTCGGAACGTATGAGCACTACTTCACGACGTTCCTGCGGCCTGACGACATCGTCTGGTCATTCACCATCACGATCCTCATCGCACTGTGCGTCCTGCTGAATCATTGCTATTTCGGCTTCAACGCCAGCGGCGGCCCGGTGGGTGTCGGCGAGGCGGTGGGCAAGTCGATGCGTGCATCCCTGATTTTGATCGTGGTGATCGTGCTGGTGGCCTCGCTGGCACTGTACGGCACCGACCCCAACTTCAACCTCACGGTGTGACTCGCGATGACCACGCCCCTTCCCGAGCCCCCAGTCAAGGAGAACAAGTTCCCCAAACCTCGCAGGAAACTGGCCGCACTTTTCGCGCTGATCCTGCTCTCGGCGGTTTTTACCTTGGCGTACATGCAGTTTCGCGGCGATCTGACGCCTAAGACGACGCTGACGATGTTCGCCGAGCGCGCGGGTTTGGTGATGGACCCCGGCTCGAAGGTCACCTACAACGGGGTGGCGATCGGCCGCGTGCAAGCCGTCGATGAGGTGGAACACGATGGCCGCCCGATGGCGAAGATCACCCTGACCGTGGAGCCGAAATACGTACCCACGATCCCGGCGAACGTCCTCGCCGACATTACGGCAAGCACTGTATTCGGCAACAAATACGTGACCTTCACAACTCCGAAAGCCCCTTCTCCGCAATCGATCACACCGACGGATGTGATTGACGTAACCTCGGTGACCACCGAATTCAACACGCTCTTCGAGACGATCACATCGATCGCCGAGAAGGTAGATCCGGTCAAGTTGAACATGACGCTATCGGCCGCGGCCGAAGCGTTGACCGGATTGGGTGACAGATTCGGCGCCTCAATTGTCAACGGCAACGCCATTCTCGACGAGCTCAATCCGCAGATGCCGCAGCTTCGCCACGACGTCCGGCAACTGGCGAATCTCGCCGACATCTACGCCGACGCGTCACCGGATCTATGGGAAGCTCTGAACAACGCCGTGACCACGGCGCACACATTCAACGCGCAGCGCGACAACATCGATACAGCGTTGTTGGCGGCGATCGGGTTCGGCAACACCGGCGCCGACATCTTCGAACGAGGTGGGCCGTACCTGGAGCGCGGGATCGCCGATCTGGTGCCCACCGCCGAGCTGCTCGATGAACACAGCCCCGCCCTGTATTGCACCATCCGCAACTTTCACGATCTCCAACCCAAAGTGGCAAAGATACTGGGCGGCAACGGATACTCCGGCAACGCGAACGCCATAATACTGGGTGCCGCAAACCCATACGTCTATCCCGACAACCTCCCGCGGGTAAACGCCAAGGGTGGGCCCGGCGGCAAACCGGGTTGCTGGCAGAAGATCACCCGCGAACTGTGGCCGGCCCCGTGGCTGGTGACGGACACAGGCTTCAACATGGCCCCCTACAACCATTTCGAAATCGGCCAGCCGATGCTCACCGAGTATGTCTGGGGCCGCCAATTCGGGGAGAACACGATCAACCCATGAAAACCACCGGCCTCAACATCAAGCTCGGCGCGCTGTCGGTGGTGCTGCTGATACTCACGATCAGCATCGTCGTGGTGTTCGGCCAACTCCGCTTCGACCGAACCAACAGCTATTCCGCGGTGTTCAGCACCGCAAGCGGCTTGCGGGCGGGCCAGTTCGTCCGCGCATCCGGCGTCGAGGTCGGCAAGGTCAAGAAGATCGAGTTGGTGGACGGTGGGCGACGCGTGCAGGTGCACTTCACAGTGAGCCGGTCGTTACCGCTGTACCAGTCGACCACCGCTTCGATTCGCTACCAAGACCTGATCGGCAACCGCTACGTGGAACTCAAGCGCGGCGCGGGCGACGGCGCGGCGCAAGTCCTGCCGCCGGGCGGGGTCATTCCACTGTCCCGCACCCAGCCGGCCCTCGACCTCGACGCGCTCATCGGTGGTTTCAAGCCACTTTTCCGGGCGCTGAACCCGGAAAAGGTCAACACCATCGCCCAGTCCATCATCACCGTGTTCCAGGGCCAGGGCGGCACCATCAACGACATCCTGGACCAGACCGCGCAGTTGACCGCCCACATCGCCGAGCGTGACAAGGCCATCGGTGCGGTGGTCGACAATCTGAACGCCGTGCTGGACACCACGGTTCGGCAGCTACCGGAGTTCGACCAGACCATCGACAATCTCGAAGTGCTCATCACCGGCCTGAAGGACAAGGGCGACCCGCTCGCCGAGCGAACCGTGGACATCAGCAACGCCGCGGGGACTCTGGCCGACCTGCTCGCCGACAACCGCCCCTTGCTGCACGACACCGTGCAACGCCTTGACGCCATTGCCACGCCGCTCGTCGATCAGCAGGCGCAGCTCGACGATCTTCTCCAAAAGGTTCCGGATGCCTTCGAGATGATCGGACGCGCCGGAGGCATCTACGGCGACTTTTTCAACCTGTACCTATGTGATATCGGCCTGAAGGTGAACGGTTTACAACCCGGCGGGCCGGTTCGCACGGTCAAGCTCCTGTCCCAGCCGACGGGTCGGTGTACGCCGCAATGAGATCACTACAGCGTTCCAACCGATGTCTTGAGTCAAGAAATTGGCAGGTTTTCGTGGGTAATGGCGTGGAGGTAGGCCTGCCGTGGGGTGCGGTCGTCAA
>NZ_LQIN01000001.1 GCF_001500065.1 Mycobacterium sp. IS-3022 | reverse complement strand
GACCAACCATCAGCGGCGATATGGTGCACCACAACCACCAACACATACTCATCGGCAGCCACCGCGAAAAGCCAAGCCCGCAACGGGATCTCAGCAGCCAAATCAAACCGATGACCCGCCGCCGCGTCCACCGCCTGCGTCAACCGCCCCGCCGGCCAACCCGCAGCATCAACAACCTCAAACCCCAACCCCACCCGCTCAACCGGCACCACCACCTGCCGCGGAACCCCATCAACAGCCGGGAACACCGTGCGCAAACTCTCATGACGACCCACCACATCGCCCAACGCCGCACCCAACGCCCCAACATCAACACGCCCACACAACCGCAACCCAACCGCCATGTTGTAAACCGACCGCTGATGCTGGCCACCATCAAACTGATCGACAAACCACAACCGACTCTGCGCAAACGACAACGGCACCACCGCAGGCCCGTCGCCGGTCACCAACGGCTCGAGCGCACCGGCATCCCGACCGATGCGTGACGCAAACTCGGCGACCGTGGGCGTCTCGAAGACCGCGCGTACCGAGAATTCGGCGTCCAGGCTGGTGTTGATGGCGGCGACCACTCGCATCGCCAACAGCGAATCCCCACCGAACTCGAAGAACGAGTCATCCACACCGACACGCTCGACGCCCAGCACCCGGGCAAAGATGTCGGCCAGCATCTCCTCGACGTGGTTGGCCGGGGCGCGGTAACGGTCGACACCGTGGTACTCCGGAGCCGGCAATGCCCGGCGATCGAGTTTGCCGTTGACCGTCAACGGCAGGGCATCCAAGGCGATCACCGCGGCCGGCACCATGTAGGCCGGTAGCCGCTCGGACAGCGCGCTCCGCACCCCGGACGGGTCGACGGCTCCCGTCACATACCCCACCAGACGCTTGTCACCGGGACGGTCCTCGCGGGCAAGCACCACTGCCTGCTCCACCCCGTCCACCGCGGCAAGCGCCGCCTGCACCTCACCCAACTCGATGCGATACCCGCGGATCTTGACCTGCTCGTCGGCGCGCCCGAGGTACTGCAACTGACCGTCGGCGCCCCAACACACCAAGTCGCCGGTGCGATACATCCGGGCGCCGGCTTCCCCGAATGGGCAAGCCACGAACCGCGATGCCGTCAAACCGCTGCGATGCACATACCCAGATGCCACGCCATGGCCGGCCACGTACAACTCGCCGACCGAACCCGCGGGCACCGGCCGCAACCAGCCATCGAGCACAAACAACGCCGCTCCCGGCACCGGCGAACCGATCGGCGCCCCCGATCCGGCGCTCAACGGCGCACTCATCGCCGCATACACCGTCGCCTCGGTCGGGCCGTAGGCGTTGATCAGCACGCGCCCGGGTAACGCCCAGCGATCGACCACCTCGGCCGGGCATGCCTCACCGGCCACCACCAAGGCCGTCGACTCCAAACCCTGCGGCGAGAGCATGCCCACCGCGGAAGGCGTCTGGCTCAGGACGCTGACGCCCTCGGCAACCAGCAACGCATGCAGGTCATCCGGCGAGCCGACCACCTCTTCGGGCACGACCACCAGCCGCCCACCGTGCAACAACGCCCCGAAGATCTCCCACACCGAGACGTCGAAGGACAAGGAATGCCATTGCGACCACACCGTTCCGGGGCCCGATGTCAGGTTGGCGTCCAACGAGTCGAACAACTGGGTCACGTTGCGGTGGGTGACCGCGACTCCCTTGGGCACCCCGGTGGTGCCCGAGGTGAAGATGAGGTAAGCGACGTCGTCGGCGGTCGGCATCGGCAATGCGACGCTGGGCTGGGTGTCAACAGCGGGGTCGTCAACTTCGATGACCAGCAGACCGGACCCGTCGAGCTGGTCGGCCCACCCGGTCGTGGTGACCGCGGCGATCGGTGCGGCATCGGCAACCATCAACCCGATCCGCACCGCTGGCAGCGCCGGGTCGATCGGCACATACGCCGCCCCCGTCTTCAGCACCGCCAACATCGCCACGATCGCCTCAGCCGACCGGGAGAACAGCAGTGCCACACACTCACCCGGGCCGGCACCCCGCGCGGCCAGCAGGTGCGCCAATCGATTGGCGGACTCGTCGAGCTCGCGGTAGGTCCACGAACGATCCCCGAAACTGACCGCGAGGGCCTCCGGCGTGCGGGCTACCTGGGCGGCGAACGACTCGGGAATCGAAACCGGCGTGGTCGGGTCGGCGGTCAACACCGCCCGGTTGCCCCACCCGTCCAATTGGGCGCGTTCGCCGGCGTCCAGCACGTCCAGCGACGACAACGACCGCGTCGGATCGGCGGTCATCGCCATCAACACTCGCTCTAACCGGCGCGCCAAATCATGGACATCACCATTCGCAGAGAGTGGTCCAGCACCCGCCGTGCTGAGAAACAGCTGATCGTCGATCCTCGTGAAGAGCAGCCCGAACTGATCCACGAGCCCCGAATTGGTCAGGGTCGCCGATGCCGGAGAACCCGCGAGATCCGCCACATATGCAGGCGGGATGAAATTGACCACCACCCGGTTCGGTGTCCGGTATCGCGCCGTGTTCTCGATAGCCTGCACAGGAAAACGCTGATGTTGTAGCGCTGCCCGTAATTGCGCGTCGGCATGTTCACAAAAGCCAGCAACCGAAGTTTCCGGCGAAGTCTTGAACACCAGCGGGACTACCCCGGAAATCATTCCGGGCACCAGTTGTACCTCCGGACGCACACGCCTGCTCACCGGAAAATCGAGCACGACATCCGTACCCTCGACGTCGCACTCACGGACCAGCAATGCACACGCCGCGGTAATCACCGACGAGCGACGCACGCCCAAAGCCTGAGACAATTCCTGGATCTTGGTCACCACGAGTGGGTCCAATTGAACTGGCTCAGAACACTCGTCTGAATCACGCCCACCCGAGGCGGCGGGTGTCAACCGATCGCGCAGTTCGCTTTCGGGCGGTAGGTTTTCGACCCAATAGGCATGATCATTTTCGAAATCGGCGGATGCCTCATATGCCGACTCGCACTCAATCAGGTCACGCAACGAGCCGAAGAAAGCAGGGGAAATCGGCGTGCCGGAGGCAAGCGCATTGTAGATTTCGGCGATTCGGTGACAGAAAAGGCCCAGGCCTATTCCGTCAACCACAATATGGTGGCAGCACGCAAAGAAATAGTATTCGTCTGCCTGCGTCTGCAGCAACGCAAATTTGAACAGCGGGCCGCTGAATTGCATCGGCGTGCGCTGGATCGACGATGCAAGCCGATTCGCTTCACCGGCGGGATCCGGCGAGCCCAGGAGATCGTAACGGGCCAGCTCAACATCGGGATAGTCAACGACCTTCTGAAAAACCTGGCCATTCGCCGGGAAGATGGAAACGCGCAATGGTTCGGCCTCGCGCACCGCTTGGCCGAGCGCCGACTTCCACAATCCAACGTCGAGTGGGCCCGCGATTCGGACAAGTGCGCCTAGCTGCCACTTCGCGCCGAACCGACCTGTTTCCTCCGCAAGCCATATCTGCAGCTGGGCGCGCGTCAGCGGTAGTGCCCGGTTATCCCCCTCTGTCCGATTGCCCCCGAGCGCACGGTTCACTTGTCAGTCAGGCCCCGGTGCCGGCCTCTCGTGCAAACTCCTCGGTGATAGCTCGAACGCCTCGTGCGGTGCGTTTTGGCGAAGGTCGGTCTCAAGCTGTACTGCTCCTCGTCGTAAAGCCACGACTAAAAGATGGCGACTGCCGGGCCTAGTCCTTGCCCAGCGTTCGCCACAGCAATTAGTCGACGTATGTAAGGGACGTTACTAAAGTCCGGACAAGCCTATGCGCGCTTTCGCGAAAGTCAATTACGATTAATTCTGACAGGATCTGCCAGAATTATCTGACAGGTTCTGCCATATTTATGTGGCAGCATCTGCCATTTAATGTGGCAGGCTCTGTCACGATGTGCTGCGCCGTGTGGTTTCGAGGGTCGCATCGTCGCACGCGACCTACAACAAAACGCTTCGGCTTTATGGCGTTTCGCTGAGCGACCAGGACTAAGCACTATGGCGAGGGCCGTCATTGGTCATCGCGAACCGAGGCCGGCGAGCTTCTCGAGAAGATTGGCGGCGGCCGCGACGCTTTCGGCCGATTTGGTCATCTGGGTGGCGATTTCGCGGGCGCGCGTGGCGTATTCCGGGGCGAGGATGGTGCGCAGATCCACCACCAGTGACTCGCGCGTAGTGCGCGACAAGCGGCGGGCGGTGCCCACCTTCAGTCGTTTCACCCGAGAGCCCCAGAGCGTCTGGTCGATGTCGGTCGAAAGGATCAGTGTCGGGACTCCCGCGCGCAGGCCGATCGCCGTGGTCCCGGTTCCACCGTGGTGCACCAAGGCGCGGCAGGCCGGAAAAGCGGCCGCGTAATTCATCGTCTCCACCACCTTGACGTGCTCAGGCGGGGAGACGTCGGCGAAGTCGGAGCCGGCGGAGCACACCAACGCCCGCTCGCCCAGCTGTGCGCAGACCGAGCTGATCATCTCGAGCGTGTCGGCCGGAGACTCCACGCCCACGCTGCCAAAGCCGAAGAAAATGGGCGGCGATCCCGCCGAAATCCACGACGCCACCTCCTCGTCCGCGCCGCCCGGCAAGTCCATCACCAGCGCACCGACAAAAGGCCGCTGACCATCGAACTCGGCCCATTCGGCGGCCAGCCCGCGAAAGCACGCCTCGTCGTAGGCCTGGATTTCAAGCCATCCGTGTTCGGTGATCCGCTGCGGCAAAGGGCCGGTGGCCTTGGGCAGGCCCAGTTCGCGGCGCTGTGTGTCGTCGAGCTTCTTGGCCGCGCGCCATCCCAGCCACTCGTAGACCTTCATCGTTGAGCGGCCCAACGTCGCCGGCAGGAACGACAGGAAGTGGCTGCTGGCCCGCATCGGAAAGAGATGCACGGTGGCCAGCGGAATGCCGTAGCGCTCCGCGACATTGGCGGCGGGTTGCTCGAAGTTCACGCCGGTGACCAACACGTCGGCCCAGTCCGCCAGTGCTGTCAGCGTGGCGCCGATCTCGTCCCAGCGCTGGATAACGGGATTCGCGATTTCGCGCCGCATCTGGATCAGCTGCCGGACTTTCCAGAAGTTGCGGAAGAAGTACGTCCAAAATTCGCGGTGCGCTCCCAGAATGGCCTGCACATCCGGTCCGTACGGGACCGCCGCCAGCCCGACCGATTCGACGAAGCCCACCAGATCAGGCGGGGCGGCCACCCGCACGTCATGGCCCCGACGCTGCAACTCTCGGCCGATGGCGACGCAAGGCTCGACATCGCCACGACTTCCATAGGACGCCAACGCGAACTTCATCGCGGATCCTCGCCTCTCAGCTTCGGCCCCCCGTTCAGCGGCCGAAGTTTAACCGATCGCCGCTCCCGATCAGCCGATACGTCGCGTGCGAGCGAAGTTCTCCATCAGATCAGCGGCGGCCGTGACGCTTTCGGCGGGTTTGCTCATCCGAGTCGCGAGTTCGCGGGCCCGCGCGACACATTCCGGGGCGAGGATCGTGCGCAGGTCTGCGACGAGCGATTCCCGCGTGGTGGCCGAAAAGCGCCGTGCGGTACCCACTTTGAGTTGCTTGATCCGAGACCCCCAGACCGTCTGATCGCCCCACGTAGAAAGGACCAACGTGGGGACTGCACTGCGGAGTCCGACGGCCGTGGTCCCCGCGCCACCGTGGTGCACTACAGCGCGGCAGGCGGGAAAGGTGGCGGCGTATGAGATCACGCCGACGACCTTGACATGGTCCGAATGTGACACCTGGCTGAAGTCGGTGTCGCCGGAGCAGATCAGGGCCCGTTCGCCCAACTCCGCACACGCCTCGCTGATCATGGCAACCGTCTCGGCGGGAGACTTGACCAGCGTGCTGCCGAAGCCGAACAGAATCGGCGGTGTTCCCGCGGCAATCCACGAGGCGACCTCCTCGTCTGCATCCGTCGCCAACTCCGTGGTCAACGCGCCGACGAAGGGACGTTGGCCGCCGAATTTCGCCCATTCGGCCGCGAGCCCGGGAAAACACGCCTCGTCGTAGGCCTGGATTTCCAGCGATCCGCGCTCGGCGATCCGTCGCGACGCGGGCCCCATCGCCTTCGGCAATCCCAGTTCGCGGCGCTGTGCATCCTCGAGCTTTTTCATGGCAGGCCAACCCAGCCACTCGGACACCGTCATCGCCGAGCGCGCCAGTGGCCCCGGCAGGACCGGAACGAGCTGGCCGTTGGCCCGCATCGGGAAGGTGTGCAGCGTGGCCAACGGAATGTCGTAGTACTCAGCGATGTTGGCGCCGACCTGCTCGCCGATCACCACCGTGAGCAGCAGGTCGGCACCGTCCGCCAGCGACATCAGCGTCGTGCGGGCGTCTTGCCAGCACTGGTCGAACAGCGCTCGATCTCGGCGGACCAACCTGAGCAGCTCCGGAACCTTCCAGAACTTGCGGAACATATGCGTCACCACGTCGCGGTGCAGGTCCTGCCACTCCCGCGCGTCCGGTCCATAAGCGACCGCCGGGAGCCCGACCGATTCGGCGAAGCCAACGAGATCAGGCGCTACTGCCGTGCGCACATCGTGCCCTCTGCGCAGCAGCTCACGGCCAACGGCGGCGCAGGGCTCGACATCACCGCGAGTTCCATAGCACGCCAGCACGAACTTCATCGCAGGTCTTGGCCTTTCACTATTCCGCGCGTTTTCTCGCCCGAGTCTTCGCACGATACGTCACTGGGATTGACGACAAGGCCAGGTTCGTCACTGATACTTGTTCGGCACCGCTCCGATATACGTGCCGGTGAGCGAGAAGTCATTCAGGGCGGCCGAAAGGTCTTGCCGCAAGGCTTCATTCGAGTTGGTATAGCCCGGCTGATAAGCGGTGACCGTGACAGAGACCCGCCCCTGCGCAGTGGCCGACAACACGTACAGCACTCCGCCCATGCTGTCCATCGACGCTTTGGTCACGGTCGGATAGGAAACCCTCGCGCCGAACAGGTCGGCGTCCGTGCCGTCTGGCCGGATGACGGCCGGTTCGACCGGACCCAGGCTGGATGAGACGACGGTGTTGTCGAAGAGCCTGACGAGTCGCTTGGGCAACAGACCCAGCAGCGGAACGAAGGACATCACCGCCCGCTCGTCGTCGCGCATCTCCTGGTGGCTGGCCATCGCTCGTTTGACTGCGGCCCGGATCTCGCGCAGGTCGGTCGTCGCAGAAGCGGGGTCGACGGTGACCGTGAGGCTGCTGATCGCGTTGGCGCGCGTGTCACCGGCGACGCGCTCATTGACGAGCACCTTCATGAGGGCCGATCCGTCCGCGGTGACCCGTCCCATTCGCTGGGCCAGATGGGCCGCCAATCCCGCAAGCAGCACACTGCTGGTTCCGCCCAGTGCGCGGGCGCGAGCGTCCCACTCGCCGGCATCGACGAAAATCGTTGCCACTGAGGGCGTGAGCGGTTCGTCGGCCCCAGTGCGCAGCCGAAGTGGTCTGCTGGCCGACGCGGCTCCGGCAGCCTCGCGGCGGGCTCGCCGGGCCAGCCGTACCGCGGCCGCGGCGCCGCGGCCGAGAGCGGGAATGTCGCGCACGGTTTGACGGACGTCCTCGCGCAGGGCCTGCCACCGCCGGCGGGATCCAGCAGCAGGCCAGCTGATCGGGGCATCGCGGCCTTCCGCCGCATCCGCAATCGCCGTGAAAAGCCCGATTCCGTCGGTGATGCAGTGCGAGATGACCATACTCACCGCCGCCCCGCCGTCGGTGAAGGGCAGCACCGCAAGATGCCATCCGGGTCCATGCTCGGGATCGATTCCAGTGGTGGCCTGCTCCTCGAACCAGGCGTCGAGTTCTTCACGCGGGCGAGGCGTCGCGACAATCTCGATGTCTGAGGGACCCTCGGCTGATACCCAGCGGTGGCGTCCGAACGGCAGCGGTGACGGTTGGATGCGGCGCGCCAACAATCCCTGCTGAAGATGGTGCTGGAACTTTCGCAGACCCTCGATGTCGACCGGGCGGTTGTACACCCAGAATGGATGCGGGATCGAGGCGACTCTTGTCGCTCGCTCAGCGTCAAACGTGAACTGGTCGAGCGGATCGAGTACGTTGTCCATCGTCGTACCGTACTTGCGCCGACCTACTTCGACGCGATACTCCACCGCCCTCTCGTAAGTCAACCGCGCATCAGAGGGAATTTCGATGACGAGAACGCCGCGCCCTAGACTCCATCGCAGCGTGCTGCGCTACGCCAGACCACCGGCATCCGGACACCGCGAATGACAGGCTGCTCATTGTGAAAGTCATTCTGAAGTTCTCCCCCATCGCTCGGCGCAATCGTTACGGGGGCGTACGCAGAATGTTGAGGGCGCTGGGGCGCGATCTTGCTTCAGAGATCACGTGGTCGACCTTGGACACCGAGCTTCACGGTGAGACGACGGAGGTAACCGACCGCACTCCGAGAGTTCACAAGTTGCGGCACTACCTGCCGATCTGCGGGGGTACGGACATCCGAACCAGGCCGATCCGGATGTTGGAGATCGGCAACTTCTATGTCGACTCGCTGCAGAGGTGGCAGGAATACCTTCACCCCGAGTCGCTCATCGTCGGAGTTGACGTTGATTCAAAACTGGTGAAAATCGTCGATTCAGCAAGCGCACACGTTCGGATCGGCGATGGGCAGAAGGTTTCTCTGCTGAGAGAAGTGGCTGCAGAATTCGGCCCGTTCGACGTCATTATCGATGCCGGCAGTCAAACGAGCTCCCGAATGGTGGACTCCTTCCACAACCTGTTCGAAAATGCGTTGAGCGACAGGGGCGTTTACATTTCGGAAGACGTTTATTTCGACTTTTGGACGTTGTACAACAGCTTTTCGTTCACCGATCTCGTCCATGCGTTGATCGACGCCGTCCGCGGCCACTATCAAGTCGCCGCGGACATAGCCAACTTCAAAGCTGGTCACCTTGTCGTTGCGCGCCGTGCCACCGTAAATCTGCCGCAGCGCACCTGTCGGCCCTGAGGTGAATCATTATGTTCCCGTCGACCCAACCAAGCGTTGCCCGCATGGTCAAGAATTGCCTTTGGTATACTGCGGTGCCCAAAAGTACCCTAGACGCGGAAAGATATCGCAAAGTGGCAGCCGTCGACTCTTGTAGTATCGCGGACCGAGAATTGCTGGAATACCGCGCGCGCATCGTCGAAAGTAGCGGGTCCGAAATCGCCGGGAGCCAATCCGCAGGGCCTGATTCACGCCCATGATCGACAGGTACTGCATCAGCCATAAGAGGCCATTACTGCCCGAGAGCTGGTATGACCATTGCATCGCACTCGGGGATTTTCAACCTGACTCTGTATTTCACGTAAGCCAACTTGATCGGTTTTGGCACGAGGCTAGACCGATTGCATATGGCGCCGCAGGAACATACGTCGTGCCGATCGCGGTCGAGAGGTTCTCTGGCGACGCTGAGTTCATTGAAATCTCCAATTACAGGAAGAGGATCCTGCCTTCCCCAGAGGGAACAGAGGCCTACAAATACCCGACTCTCAGGGAGTTGCACCTCGAGAATTTTGGCAAGACAGCCGAGCTATCGGTATTCATTCCCAGGCCTGAACTTGAATTCCTGATCGCGCAGCCGCTACACGTCAAGAAATCGATATTCGGTCACTACAAAGCCGTTCATCACCGGCGCGATATTCTCGATTACACGTCCCTCGCGGTCGAGATGGACCTACTCGATTCCGAGTCCGCGTCGGAATTCTTGGCGGCAAAACATTT
The DNA here is from genome assembly GCF_001500065.1 of Mycobacterium sp. IS-3022. Taxonomy (GTDB): domain Bacteria; phylum Actinomycetota; class Actinomycetes; order Mycobacteriales; family Mycobacteriaceae; genus Mycobacterium. The sequence continues at coordinate 716,602 of NZ_LQIN01000001.1, read as the reverse complement.
CATTCCCGGCGGCATTGAACTCGGCATCTATCCCAAGGCGTGGTTAGTGCAAGCGTTGTCGAGTATCGAACTTCTGGGTAGGGAATTTCTGAATCGATACGGCAGTCGGGTGAAAAAATACAACGCTTTCCAGATAAGGGCGGTCGGATTTCTCTCGGAGAGACTGGGATCTTTCATTCTGATTCGCCACCTTGTCGAAAAGTATTCGAACAACATTCCGGCAGAAATCTTTGGGCATATGACTGTGATAGTAGAGGGCGACTCGAGGTACTCCGCCGGATTAACAGAGCGGCCGAAGAACGGGTTGGATTCGCATGATCATGGGCAAGCCCGGTGAAAGCAGTAATACTGGCCGGCGGTATGGGGACTCGCCTCAGCGAAGAAACCGCCATCCGCCCCAAACCGATGGTGGAGATCGGCGGGCGGCCGATCCTGTGGCATATCATGAAACTCTACTCTCACCACGGTATTCATGATTTCATCGTTTGCTGTGGCTATAAAGGTTACGTCATCAAGGAATATTTCGCGAACTATTTCCTGCACATGTCGGACGTGACTTTTGATATGTCCCTCAACAAGATGGAAGTGCATCGGCACGACGCGGAACCCTGGCGGGTGACGCTGGTGGATACCGGTGACGACACGCTGACCGGGGGACGCCTCAAGCGCGTGGCCTCCTACATCCAGGACGACGAGGCTTTCTGCTTTACCTACGGTGACGGGCTCAGCGACGTGAACATCGGCGCGAGCATCGACTTCCATCGTCAGCACGGCCGCCACGCCACGGTCACGGCGGTGCTTCCGCCGGGGCGCTACGGGGCTGTCGAGTGCGAGGGCGACCGGGTCGCGCGCTTTGTCGAGAAGCCACGTGGCGATGGCGGCCTCATCAACGGCGGATTTTTCGTCCTGTCGCCCGCGGTGCTCGATTACATTGACGGCGACCAGACCTCTTGGGAGGGGCCGCCTTTGGCCCGCCTGGCCGCCGACGGCGAAGTGATGGCCTTCGTGCATTCCGGCTTCTGGCAGCCGATGGACACGCTTCGAGACAAGAACCTGCTCGAAGATCTGTGGAGTAGCAGCGAAGCGCCCTGGAAATGCTGGCGTTGAACGCTTTCGGAACCGCTTATCGCGAACGCCGGGTCCTGGTCACTGGCCATACGGGCTTCAAGGGCAGTTGGTTGTGTCTGTGGCTGCACGCGCTCGGCGCTCACGTCACCGGCCTGGCTTTGGACCCACCGTCGGAGCCCAGCCATTGGGATCTGTTGAAGCTGTCCATCGACGATCATCGCATCGACATTCGCGACGAAGTGGCAGTCCGTAGGGTTCTCGTCGCGGAGCGGCCGGAGATCGTTTTCCACTTGGCTGCCCAGCCGCTGGTCCGTCGTTCCTACCGCGAGCCAGTCACCACTTGGGCCACCAATGTGATGGGCACGGTGCATGTGCTCGAGGCCGCCCAGCACACGCCAGATGTGCGTGCCGTGGTGGTTGTCACGACCGACAAGTGCTATGAGAATCGCGAATGGCCTTGGGCCTACCGAGAACAAGACCGGCTCGGAGGCCACGACCCCTACAGCGCGTCGAAGGCCGGCGCCGAGTTGGTGGCCGCGAGCTACCGAACCGCGCTGTCGCAACGCCCGTCGGCGCCGCTGGTCGCAACCGCTCGAGGCGGCAACGTGATCGGCGGCGGCGACTGGTCTGAGGACCGGCTGATTCCCGACCTGGTACGTTCGCTACTCGCCAACGAACCACTGGTCATCCGGTCGCCGCACGCCACGCGCCCCTGGCAACACGTGCTGGATTGCCTCAGCGGCTATCTACTACTGGGTGAGCGGCTGCTGGCCGGCGACACCACTTGTGCCGATGCTTGGAACTTCGGCCCCGATGGGGACGGAAACCGTACGGTCGAGCTGGTGCTCCGAGACCTTGCTTGCACGTGGCCACAGCTGCGGTGGCAGGTCTCATCCGATCCCCAACCACACGAGGCGGGCTTGCTCCAACTCGACAGCGCCAAGGCGAAGATGCACCTGGGATGGCGTCCCGTCTGGAATATCGAGACGGCGATCCACCGCACGGCCGACTGGTATCACCGATTGCTGGAAGGCGGTGAAGTGTCGAGCGCCGACGAACTGGCCGCCTATGTCGCCGATGCCGCCAACGCAGGCCTGAACTGGGCGAGAGTATGAAGATCGTCGACACCCCGCTGGCCGATCTGAAGATCGTCCAGTCGTTGTGTCACCGGGACAGTCGCGGCACCTTCGTCCGCCTGTTCTGCGCCGAGGAACTTCAGCCCTTGCTGGGCGACCGCCAGATCGCGCAGATCAACCACTCCACAACCAGCGATGCCGGCGCCGTGCGCGGCCTGCACTTCCAAAGGCCACCACACGCGGAAATGAAGATGGTCCGGTGCCTGCGCGGCCGAGTCTGGGATGTCGCGGTGGATCTGCGCTCCGGTTCGCCCACGTTCTTGCAGTGGCACGCCGAGGAATTGGCGCAGGATGACGCGAAAATGCTGGTGATCCCAGAAGGTTTCGCCCACGGCTTTCAGGCCTTGGAGCCCGCGAGCGAACTGCTGTACCTGCACACCGCTTTCTACCACCCGCCTTCCGAAGGCGGCCTTCGTCACGACGACCCACGACTCGCCATCACCTGGCCACTGCCGCCGCAGGATCTGTCACCTCGTGACCTGGCCCATCCACTGCTGAGCGCCGATTTCACCGCAATTGCGTTATGAAGTGCCGACATTGCGGTGTGCCCTTGGACCACAGCCTCATCGATCTCAGGCCACCCGTCTCAAATACCCGTCCGGCGCCACGGTTATCGCCAGCTTGTGCTGAATGCTCTTGTCGATCTCGAACTCCGGGTGGGTCTTGAGGAATTCCCGCACGGCGGTCTTGGGGTTGTCGCCGGGGCCCCATGGGCGGTCGGGAAAGGTGTTGGCGGGCAAGTCATCAACGTAGGTGTCGAAGGCCACGCAGTAGCTGCCCACGGAGGTCAGCGGGGCATAGGCCTCGAGTTCGGCCAGCACGTGCTCATGGGTGTGGTTGCTGTCCAGACACACCAGGACGTGCTGGTGGCCGGCGGCTATCTCGCGCACCTGCGCCACCACCTCGGGCGCGATGCTCGAGCCCTCGATCATCTGGATGCGGGAGGCCATGGGGTGCGCGTCGATGGCTGCACGGTTGTGCGCCCGGATGTCGATATCGATGCCCAGCACTTTGCGATTTGACTTGGTCGGATCGAGCGTGACACCGGAGTTTATGGCGTCAGCCATGTCCAGCAGCGCCAGCATGGACGCGCTGAAGATGATCGATCCGCCGTGGGCGATGCCCGTCTCGATGATCAGGTCCGGACGGACGCGCCAGATCAACTCCTGCATGGCGAAAACGTCCTGGGGATACTGGATGATCGGCCGCGACATCCAGAAAAAGTTGTACGAATACTTGGAAAGCGCCGAGGTATGGATGAATTCGGCCGCCTGCGCTTGCAGGCGGTCGTTGCGTGACATGGCGTCGATCCGGTCTACGACTTCATCTTCGAAATCAGTCACGGCCGACTCCGATCGAACTGGATTGGTCTCTCGTCACGTCGCACTCTCCTCCGGACCCATCGCGACCGCATTCCGTACGCCGATGGCCCGCGGTGGGTCAAAGATGTTCTCCGGCCGTGCCCCAAAACGTAATAGGTCGCGCCGACCGTACTCGTCGGCGATACGTTCGGCGAGTTGTCTAACGGTCACCGCTTCGCCAGAGCAGATGTTCACCGCACCCTCCTGCTGCCCCAGCGCAACATCGGCGATCATCCCGGCGGCGTCCTTCACATCGAGGTAATCACGTTCCTGATCGCCGCGCGTGAGGAGCACTTCCTCCCCCGCCCCCAATTGCCTGCGAATGTATGAAACCAGGCCCCGCTCATCTGCATCCAAACCTCCTCCATACACGTTGAAGATCCGACACCAGGCGAAGCTGACGCCCGTGGTGCCAAGAAAACACCGCAGCACGTGGAAGGCTGACGCCTTGCATGCGCCGTACAGAGTATTCGGCGCCAATGGGGTATCGGTCGCCATCAGGTCTGCGGAAGGGTCGTACTCCGCGAACGTTCCGACACCAACGAATCGCTTGCCCGCGACTGCGGCGAACGCGGACGCCAGTTCTAGCGTGCCGGTAAGGCAGGCAAGGTTGCGCGGCGACGTGTAATGATCTGGCTCCCCATGCCAAGCCGCATGCACCAAGGTTTCCGACCCCTCGAGCAATTCTTCCAATCGGCCGGTTGTTTCTGCGAACAAATCGGACGTCTGCATGACCTCCAACTGTCCACGCGCCGGGACATCAGGGAGACGAGACGGATCGCGCACCAGCACCCGCACCGAGCAGCCCCGCTCGACAAGATCGCGCAGGATCCGCCTTCCGACAAATCCCGTCGCTCCGGTCAAGGTAACCGTCATAGGGCCTCAGCTTCCGTCGTCCGGGTCGGATTCTGCTCGACGAACGCGCGTGTTGCCTCCGCTTTGCCGTGCGAGACCGATCACGCACACCTCACCGAAGACAGGCGCAGAACGGGTCTCGTGAATACTCGGGCGGCTACCCTGGCACAATCGCCGAAGTGACCGCCCGTGATCGTCGGAGCCATGAGGGTGGACCGCTTCGACCACACGAGTTGGCGCATGCGGCGGTCATGGGTGGACTCTCTGCGGTCATCGTGATCATAGCCGTGGTGATCCCGTTCGCTAAGTCCTTGGGCGTGCTGGGCATCGCGCTACCGGCGCTGCTGGCCTACCGCTTCCGCCTCCGGACGGTGGTCGCCGCAACGGTTGCTGGTGGCGTGATCACCTTCTTGATCACCGGGCTGGGCGGCTTTTTTGCGATTCTGAACTGCGCCAGCGTCGGCGGGTTGGCCGGATTCGTCAAACGCAAGAGGCGGGGCACACCAACGCTGCTTGTCCTGTCTTTGTTCATCGGGGTGATCAACGCCGCTTTCTGGGTCGGCGTCTTTGCGGTGTCGACGCAATTGCGGCAGCTGATGTTCGTGGTGATCACCGCGACCGTGGACGGCATCGCGGCATTCCTGTCGTGGGTGCACCTGCAGGGGCTCGGCGCCGCTATGCAGCGGTACCTGGCCGAGGGGCTGCACCACTGGCCGTTGCTGCTCTTCGGCTATCTCGTCCTCGGGTCTGCAATCGCGTGTTTCATCGCTTGGTCGGTGCTGTCGAGGCTGTTGGACCGGCTACGCGACATCATCCCCAGGGGCTACGAACTGGACGCTGCGGATCTCAGCACGCCCGCATCCGAGGATGTTCCGATCGCGCCGGTGCCGGTGCGGTTGGACAAGGTGCGGTTCCGCTACCCGGGCGCCGCGAAAGACGCGCTCTGCGACGTCAGCCTGGACGTGCGGCCCGGCGAACACGTCGCCATCACCGGCGCGAACGGTTCCGGCAAGACCACGTTGATGCAGATCCTGGCCGGCCGAGAACCGACGTCGGGTTCGGTGGACCGGCCCGGCGCGGTGGGTCTCGGCCAGATGGGCGGCACCGCGCTGGTTTTGCAGCACGCGAAAAGCCAAGTCCTGGGCACAAGGGTCGTCGACGATGTGGTCTGGGGACTACCGCCGGGTACCGATGTCGATGTCGTCCGGTTGCTCAGGGAGGTCGGCCTCGAGGGTTTCGCCGAACACGAGACCGGCAGCCTGTCCGGTGGGGAACTGCAGCGCCTTGCGTTGGCAGCGGCGCTGGCCCGGGAACCGGCGCTCCTGATCGCCGACGAGGTCACAGCCATGGTTGACCAACCGGGTCGCGACGCGCTGCTGCGTGTGCTCTCGGGTCTCACCACACGGCACCGGACTGCTCTGGTGCACATCACCCACGACGACAATGCGGCCGCGTGCGCCGACCGGACGGTCAACCTCAGCGATTCACTGGATGACACCAACGAGGCCGAGACCGCCGTGACGACCGCAGTGCCGACCATTGCGGTCAAGAACCGCTCGAACAAACCGGTACTGGAACTCGTCGATGTCGGGCACGAATACGGCGGTGGCACACCGTGGGCCAAGACCGCCCTGCGCGATGTCAACTTCGTGGTGGAGCAAGGAGAGGGGGTCTTGATCCACGGTGGGAACGGCTCGGGTAAGTCGACGCTGGCGTGGATCATGGCCGGGCTGACGATTCCCACCGCCGGCGCCTGCCTGATCGATGGCGAGCCCGCCTATGAGCATGTCGGCGCGGTGGCGTTGTCGTTCCAAGCGGCCCGGCTCCAGTTGATGCGCAGCTTCGTCGGCCTGGAAGTGGCGTCCGCAGCAGGCTTTTCGCATCACGACGAAGACCGCGTGGCGGCGGCGCTGGAGTCCGTCGGGCTGGGGCCCGCGTTCGCCGATCGGCGCATCGACCAGCTCAGCGGGGGCCAAATGCGCCGTGTGGTCCTTGCCGGGCTGTTGGCGCGATCACCGAGAGCGTTGATTCTCGACGAGCCGCTGGCAGGCCTGGACACGATCGGCCAACGCGGCCTTCTGCACCTGCTGGCCAGCCTGCGCCGTGAGCAGGGTCTGACGGTGGTGGCCGTTTCGCATGACTCCGTCGGGCTGGAGGACATCTGCCCGCGGACCCTGCATTTGCGCAATGGCGTGCTGGAAACGGCCCCGTCTGTGGCGGAGAGTGGGCTGTGACGGCAACCTCCTCTGGGCGCGGCCCGACCAGGCGCTCTCCTCGTCGGGGTCTGTTACTGGTTCCGGTGCCCGGAACCTCGCCGATCCACGAGTTGTGGGCGGGCACCAAACTGCTTGTTGTCCTTTGGTTTTCGGTGCTGCTCTGGTTTTATCCCGGTTGGGTGATGATCGGGGTGGTGTGGCTTCTGGTGCTGGCCGCGGCCCGGATCGCTCGCGTTCCGCGTGGCGCACTGCCGTCGCGGCCACGTCGGCTGTGGATTCTGATCGCGGTGGCCGTTGTGTTTGCGACGCTGGCCGGCGGGAGTCCGGTGATCTCGGTGGGTGGAGTCGACATCGCAGTCGGTGGTGCGTTGTACGCCCTGCGGGCCGCCCTGCTGGCGTTCGGTCTGATTGGGCTGGCGGCGATGGTGTCCTGGACCACCAATGTCGCCGAAATCGTCCCTGCAATAACGACATTGGCCCGCCCGTTCACCTATGTGCGAATCCCCGTGCGCGAATGGGCGGTGGCCTTGGCGCTCGGGCTGCGCGCCTTCCCGATGCTGATCGACGAGTTTCAGACCCTCTATGCAGCCCATCGGTTACGGTCCAGGCAGCCGCAGCCAAATCGTAAGGTCCGTCGTCGACAGCAGGCACGCGACGTGATCGACCTGATCGCTGCGGCCCTGGCCATGACCATGCGACGCGCCGACGAAATGGGCGACGCGATCACCGCTCGCGGCGGCACCGGGCAGTTCTCTGCCGCGCCGGCGCGGCCGAAACCAGCGGACTGGGTGACCCTCGCGGTTGCTGCTGTGGCCGGCGGTAGCGCGGTCGCGGTCGAGACCATTCTCCACATCAGCCACTAGCAGAGCGCGGCTCGGCCCCTGACCGGTGTCCTCGTGCGCCCTTCGTCTGAGGTGGAACGCTCAACAAGGTAGCGTTCCCCGCCGTGTGGAGTTCGCTGCTGGGGTTGGCGTTTCTGGTGGCGATCAATCCGGTGCTTCTCGCGGTCATCCTCCTGATGATCTCCCGGCCGCGGCCCGTGCGAAATCTGCTGGCCTACTGGGTCGGCGGCATGATCGTGTATCTCTGTAGCCTGCTGATTCCGCTGATGGTGCTGCACCTGATACCGGCGTTTGCGTCCTTTTCGCACGAGATGACCGTGCCGGCCACGTCGGCGAGCGCCACCGCCCGGCACATTCAGCTCGGCACGGGAATGCTCATGCTCCTGATCGCAGCGGTGATCACTGTGCGCTCCTTCGCGCGTGAGCGGGCATCCGTGCCGACGCCGGACGGCAACACACCCACCGCAACGTCACCGCTGGGTCCGCTGGGGGCTGCGGCAGATGACGACGGATCGGCGATCCGGCGGTTCCTCGGCCGCCTCCAAAATGCGTGGGACAACGGATCCTTGTGGGTCGCGTTCGTGTTCGGCCTCCTCGGGTTGCCGCCACCCCTTCTGGTGCTGTTCGTAGGTGCCACCATCGTGGGCTCGGGAGCCGCGCTCGGCACGCAGGTCTTCGCCGTCGTCGTGTTCGTCGTCGCGGTGTTTTCGGTTGTCGAGATCGCTCTGCTCAGTTATCTGTTCGCGCCGGCGAGAACACAAGCGGTACTGCAACCGCTGCATGACTGGGCGCTGGCTCACCGTCGGCATGTCCTGGTAGCCATCTTCACGCTGGTCGGGCTTTTTTCGGTGGCCAAGGGCATCGGCATCTTCTGAGCTCGCGGCTATGAGCACGATGCTGTGCCATCTCAAGCCCAAGGCCCGCGGCGCCGGTGAGCTATGGCGAGGGCCTCGTACAGGAAGCTCACGACGGACGGCCGGACAAGCCAGTTGAACTTGTGGAGGCGGCCGAAATCCTTGAACGCCACCCGGAATCCGTATTCGTTCTCCCGGTACTCCTCGAACACGCGATCCAGCGCAGACTCATCCCAGGAATCGTCCCGCGCGGCCGCGCACAGTGCGTCGTAGACCGTCGAAATCCAGCCTGTGCCGAAGGGCGCTGTCACCGGGCCGCTCTGGCGCTGGCGGTGAAGATCGGGTTTGAGGAACTCGTCGATTGCGGCCTCGTTGTCGGTGTTGAGATCGATCGGCAGCGCTGCGGAGATCCGCTTTACTTCCTTGCGCCAATCGTTGAGCAGGTTGGGGTACTCGACGAATATCCGCGGCAGGTTGCGTGTGGTCCGCTCGGCCAGCAGATTTGATTTGAGCCACAGGGCGGTCGCGAGCTCCGGTGAGGCCCCGTTGAACGACGCAAGTGACGCGGCAACCTCCTGCGGGCGGCGCACCGTGATCACGGCCGCGACGTCGAATCCGGTCCGCCGCGCCGCCTCGAACCACATGTCGGACAGTGCCGTTATGTGCAGGTCCTTGATGACAACGAGCGGCGCGGTCGGCAATGTGGTGAGAAACGCGCTGATCTTGGCGATGCTGGCGGCCTTCTCGTCGGTGTCGAATGCGCCTTCCTCCTGCAAACGCAATGTCGGGTCGAACCATTCGCTTCCGTGGCGGCGCAGGATCTCGATGTTGAGACGATGAGACGCGCGCGGCTCCCAATAGCCGAGCGGGTTGGCCGAGTTGGCGCCCGCCAGCCCGGGCGGAAGCGCAGCACCGCACAGTGAGAGCATCCGCGTGAGGGCCGACGTTCCGGAGCGGGTCACGCCCAGCACGAACAGAGCAACCGGGCGAGCCGCAGCACCCCCGGGCTGCTGCGCCGGGGTCACCGGCAAAACTCTGTGCTCGGTACCACGTGCGCCGCACCCGTCGTCGCAGTGTAGGGGCCGATCATCACGGCATCAGGATAACGGTGGATCGGGGCAGACTGGACTCTTTGGCGTGAATGCCGTTCTGCTATGGGCGATTTGCTGGCCGCCCACAGCATGAAACGAGCGCGCCGCGTGGGCCGATCAGATCGGTGTTCAAGACAAGTCCAAGCTGCACTTCGATTTCAGTTCTGGTCGGGCGGGTCAGCTATCAGCGACTCGCCTGCCTTGTTGGGCCCGCATGACAAAACCTGCTTGGTCACCACGGCCCAGCCGATTGAGTCGATCTGCGCTCTTCTCCCACTCCCAGATCTGCTTCGGACTAAACAGTCGAAGGATCTTGGTGTCGGTCACGGCGACCCCTCGCCTATAGGCTTCGCTTCCCATGAACTGGCCCAAATTCGAATCGTCAAATGTCTGCTCCACGACGAGCCCCGCCTTCTCCGCCGCCAATGCCATTGCCCTTCGAGAAGGCACGACGAAATGCCGAGGAGCGTCGATCTGCACCCAATCCGCCAAATAGGTATTCCACGCTTCGGATGAGGTCGTCGGCGTGCGAGCCAGGCAGATGCCGTCGGCAGCGAGCTTTTCGGATGCCGTTTTGAGCGCCGCTATCGGATCGGGGACGTGTTCGAGCGAATGATTGAACATTATGAGATCGAATTCGCCCGGCATTTCGCTCAAATGCCCCTTTTTCAGCGGCACCCCTCGAGGCGTCTCACGATCGGCTGCGATAAACGGATCCGCACCAAACAAGTTGGTGAACCCCACTCTGGCCAACCGGTCGAGCAGCGCACCGCTACCACATCCGACGTCCAGAATTCGCGCGTCCGACTTGAGCTGAAGCTGAGCGAGAATTCCGACGACGTCTCCGCCGAGAAGTGCACGGAGGATGCCGTCGGGCAGCCGCCTCGTTAGAAGCGCACCGGCGAACCCGCCGCCTACACCCAATTTTTTACGGTCGTGCTGTGTGATGAGCCATCGAGAGAACCGCGCATGGCTGGGCTTGTATGAGTAGTAATCCACCGCATAATGGCGCTGGAGCTCGGCGCCCTCGAGCACATTCACAATTTGTAATGTCTCGCATGATCCGCAGAAGTAGTATTCGAAATGCTCTTGAGTTCCGAACATCATTTCGCGAACCGAGATCGTCTTATGTGGGCCGACCGATCCGCATATTCGGCACTCTTTGCTGATCTCGTTCACTGGGTCGGTCCTCGAGCCAACCGATTGCTGCGCGCCCTGTGTATCGATGGGTGAAGCGGTGCATCCGATGAGGGGTCGCTCCGCCTCGCACATTGTGACCCACCTTTGCAGGATTTCGACCGACCCGCGACGCTATAACGCGCCTGCACCGTAGCGTATTCTCCGCCAAGAGGACTGATCGGAGGTAGACACTAAGCGCTGCCACAGACGATGTCTAGGCCGGTCAAGCGGCGGAGACATACCAACACAGTATGGGCGGCCCGTCCCGAATCCGCCTAATCACATCGGATTCCGAGGTCGCTCACGATAAGTGTCCTCGATAAAGACAGCGAGCGCGGGCGGTTTCCGCCCCGAATCATTCGGCGAAATAGCGATTCACCGCGATAGCAACCGGTCACCGTCTATCCTGCGGCCATGGATGAGCGGCTGGACAATCGTCTCGCGTTGGTGGACCACAGCTTGTTCGCGGGACACCGCGCCGCTGGACTCAATCTGGTCATGCAATGCATGTGGCTTCATGAGCACGGTATCGATTTTGACGGACTGAAGCGTTTTCACCACAACCTCCGACACGGGTTGATGGGTCGGCGCATCGAGCGTTCGCCGCTGCCGTTCGGCCGGCATCGGTGGGTAACAGATCGGGGGCCGTCGGAGATCGATGTCGCCGATTTCGCCCGTCCGCGCACCGAACTCAGCGACTGGGCTGATGAACGCACACAGGTGCCCATTGATGCGGAACGAGGGCCCGGCTGGCATCTGAGCGTCCTTCCCCTTACCGACGGCTCGACCGCGGTCAGCCTGGTGCTTTCCCACTACGTGATCGACGGCATCGGGGGATACCAGGTGGTAGCGGATGCGGCGCTGGGAAACCATGCGGATCTTGGCTATCCAGCGCCGCATTCGCGTACTCGACGCCGCGCCATGTCAGAAGATGCCCGCCAAACCGCAAGGGAGGCGCCTGAGGTCGGCCGCGCGCTTGTCGCGGCGGCCAGATTGGCTCGCCGCGCCCGTCGGGATCCTGCCCGATCGACAGCCTCGCCACCACCAGTCGCCCTCCGCTCAGTCGACGGCGGTGACGTTGTCATCGTGCCGGCGGTCTCGATGCAAATCGAGCTGGATGAATGGGATGCCCGCGCGAAGGCTCTCGGTGGAAACGGTAAAACGCTGATCGCGGCCTTGGCTGCCAGACTCGCCGAGCGTTTAGGGCGCCGACGCGCCGGCGACGGCTTTGTCACCCTGCACCTGCCCATGAACGAACGCACCGAGGGTGATACGCGTGCCAATGCGATATCGATCGCGAGCGTCAGCGTCGACCCGGAACTCGTGACCACGGATCTGGGTGACATCCGCGCCGCCATCAAGCAGACGCTGAACACAATGCAGGAGACGCCTGACGAATCACTGCAGCTGCGGTCACTGGTGCCGTTCATGCCGAAGCGCGCGTTGAAACGGATGGTCGATGCGGGGGTCGCCGACCCCGCTGCCCCTACGCTTTGTTCCAACCTCGATGAGTTCGACCCGATTGTGTTCCGCCCCGATGGCACCGACGGCGAAATCATCTTGATCCGAGTGACACCGCAACGCGCAACGCGAGAGTGGCTCGAGTTGACGGGCGGTCAGCTGACTCTGCAGTCGTGGCGCGTCGCAGGCGGCTCCAAGATCTACGTCACCGTGAACGCCTACCAACCGGGTGTGGGGGATACCAAGCCCGCGTTGCATGAGCTGATTGCGAAGACGCTGGCCGACTTCGAACTGACCGGCAACATCTACTGACCGGCTTCGACGCTCAGCGTCCCTCGGCCGCCTTCGCCATCTCGATTCGCTGCATCGTGGTCGGATGCGAGCCGAGGACCATCAGCGCCCATGCCGGCGGGTCGGGCTCGGCGAGGCCCGTACGCGCGAACCGCAGCTGTGTCGAGATTTGACTCGCCGGATCGTCGGTGATGCGCAGCGCGATCCAGTCGGCTTCCGTCTCGTAGCGGCGTGAGATCGAGTTCTGCGCGGGCAGCGTCAACACGGAGAGTACGAACGCGCACAGGAGGGCCAGCGGAACGACAGCCGGGTCGCGGACGCCCCCTCGTCGCTCGGTGAACCAGGCGATCGCCACCAAGCCCGGGATCGCGAAGAGAGCGAACCAGGCAACGCCCTTCCAAACGTGACCGCGTGCGACGTGCGCAAGCTCGTGGGCGGACACCCACAGGATCTCGCCCTCCGTGAAGCGGCCATCGAGCAGCGTGTCGTACAGGACGACGCGGCGTGTCGGGCCGATCCCCGTCACCCCCGCATTCGCCGTCGTCGTGCGACGGCTCGCGTCGGAGACGTCGACGGACTCGACGTCGACGCCGAGGCGATTCCCGAACGTTTCGATGCGAGCGGCGAGGTTCCCGTCGCCGATCGGCGTGAAGCGGTTGAACAGCGGTTCGATGACGAGTGGCTGTGCGAGCACGACGAGCACGCCGACTACGGCGATGGCGGCGCTTCCGGCCAGCCACCAGTGCCGCCCGAGCCGGACGGCGAGGTAAACCGCCCCGGCGACCGCCAGCACGACGGCGACCGTCGTCACCAGAAGCGCCAGCGCCCGGTCTCCCGCCCAGGACCCGTAGCCCTGCTCGGTGAGGGCGTAGCGCCGGTACCACCAGTGCCGGACCACGCCGACCGGGAGGGTTGCGAACCACACGGCGAACGAACAACACGCCGCCACCGCCATGCCGCACCGCACGTGCGCCGCCGGCGGCAGCCGCAGGGCACGGCGGACGACGAACGCGAGCCAGCGTCCTCGCCACGCAAGCAAGGCGAGCACGCCGAGCTCGATCAGCGTCGACGCAATCCAGAACCAGCGAGTGACCGTGCGGAACTCGTGGATCCGAGCCAACTCCGCCGACGAGAAATAACTCGCGGGATCGAGCTGCGGCAGGTTGAGCGCCGGAACTTCCGTACGGAGGAGAAAGAAGGCCAACGCCCCCCAAACGGCGGCGATCAATGCGACGCCGAGCAGCGTTCGCCGCTGCCTACGCGCGCCACCGTCACGTCTAGCGTTCATGCCAACCTGATCGCTCATCGACAGCTGGCTTGGTTCATGTGAACTACATCCGCTGAGCGGGCACGTCTCCCAACTGCGCACGCAAGCTTCTCACCGACGGCGCATCCACCAGGGCAGTCACCGGCAGGCGAACACCGAAGGCGGTGTTGATCGCGGCTACCGCACGCATAGCGGCAAGGGAATCCCCGCCCAAGTCGAAGAAAGACTCGTCGACCCCCACCCGCTCTACGTTCAGGACCTGCGCGACGATGTCGGCCAGACGCTGCTCGACCAGGTCAACCGGCGCCCGATAGCCACCAGAGGCCGGGGTCGACGCCCGGTTGCCCCACCCGGTGCGCTGCGTGTGCTCACCGGCGTCAAGCGAATCGATCGACAACAACGGTCGGGTCGGATCGGCGGTCATGGCCGCCAATATCCGGGTGAACCGGCCCATCAGCGTTTCGATGGTGACCGGGTCGAACCGGTCGGTGCGGAACTGGACGCGCAGATCCAGTTCGTCGCCCGGAACCGCTTGCACCGTGAGCGGGTAGTGGTAGTAGTCGCGGACGGTGAACCCAGCAACACCCAGATCGTGGCCGGACGACAATCCGGCGGCATCGATCGGATAGTTCTCGAAGACGAAAACGGTGTCGAACAATCTGTTCTGCCCCGTGACACGGTGAATGTCGCTGAGCGCCAGGTGCTGATGCTCAAAGGTCTGCTCCAGCGCACCTTGAAGCTGATCGAGCAGCTCGACGGTGGTGGTTTCCGGCGCGATGCGGGCGCGCACGGGCACCGTGTTGATCGACAGCCCCACCATCGACTCCGCACCGGCGACCTCTGCCGGCCTACCTGAGACCACGGCGCCGAAAGCGACATCGTGCTGGCCCGTCAACCACATCAGCAGCTGCGCCCATGCTGCCTGGAGCACGGTGTTCACGGTGATGTGTCGCGAACGCGCAAGCTCGGCCATCGCCCGGGTGGTGTCTTCCGGCACTCGGAAGGATCGGATGTCCCTGGGGCCCAAGCCGAGTCGGTCGGGTGGGCTGACCAGAGTGGGGGTCTCGAAGCCGTCGAGCACCTCACGCCAGGCCGTCCGGGCGGCTTCGACGTCACGTTCGGCCAGCCAGGAGACAAACCTGCGGTAGGGCACCGAGGCGGGCAGTCGCTGCCCGAAATAGCTGGCGAAGATCTCCCCGAGCAGGATCGGCATCGACCAGCCGTCGAGCACGATGTGGTGATTGGTCAACACGAACCGGTGGCGCTCCTCGCCGGTGCGGACCAGCGCCGCACGCAAGGCCGGCTGATCTTCGAGGCCGTATACCTCGGCGCGTTCGGCGGCACACATGCGGTGGATTCGAGTGTGCACGTCGGCTTCACCACTGAGATCGAGGTACCGCCAAGGGATTTCAGGGTCGGCAGGGATGACTTGTACGGGTTCGTCGCCGAGGTGGTGGTGGAACCGAGCAGCCAGGTTGGGGTGCCGGTTGACGACGGATTGCACCGCGTCATGTAGCCGCTCGGCGTCCAAGGGGCCGGTGACGGTGAAGTCCAGTTGCACGGCGTAGACGTCGTCCTCGTTGCCCGCCGCGGTCAAGGCGTGGAACAGCAAGCCTCGCTGCAGCGGGGTCAGCGGTAACACGTCAGCCACGTCGTAGCGCTGGGCCAGCGCTTCGATCTGGGTCTGGGTCAGCCGCGCCGGTGCGATGTCAGAAGGCGTCAACCCGCCCCCGCCGTTCCGCACGTGGACGCAGATCCCCTCCAGGGCCTCAAACCACAACCGGCTCAACCGATCAACCTGTCCGTGATCGAGCGCCGACGGCGCCCACGTCCAGGTCGCGTGCAGCTGCGGACCCGTCGCGGTGTCGACGGTGGCAGCGTTGAGTTCCAAGGTGTGCATCAACGGCATCGCGATCGCCGCGGCCACCCCGCTGACCGACGATCCGTCGGCCACCAGACGCCACAGATCCTCGGAAACCTCACCGGCGGCCGCACCGAGGCGCCCGAGATAGTTGAATCCGACCCGCGGATCCTCCTCGCGCAGTTGCACTTCCGGGTTCAGATACCGCAGCAGCCCATACGTGAGTCCCTCGGGCAGCGCCCGCAGCTGTTCTTTGGCGGCCTTGAGCACGGCCCCCAGGCCGGGATCACCGGAGCGCACCTGGACCCAGTCCAGTCCGCCCACGTTGAGCGCGACCGGATATTTCGTGGTGAACCAGCCCACCGTGTGCGACAGGTCCACCTCGTCGCCCAGGTCCTCGTGACGGCCATGGCCCTCGACGTCGATGCCCACCGGAGCGGTATCGGCATCGACGAACTCGGCCAGCGCGAGTCCCAATGCGATCAACAGGATGTCGTTGATCCCGGCGTGGAACGCCGCGGGCACCTCACCGAGCAACAACCGGGTGGTCTCGGTGTCCAACGGCACCGACAGATTCCCCGCATTGGCGAAGGTATCCACCGACGGCACCACCGCCGGCAACAACGCAGGCGCCGACGCCACCTGTCGCCACACGTCGGCGGTAGCGACGACCTGTTCGTCGCGGGCGTGTTCGGCCAGCAGCGCCGACCACCGCGCAAACGACGTTCCGGTCCCGGTCAACTCCACCGGCCGCCCAGCACGATGGGCAGCCCACGCGATGTTGATGTCTTCCAACAGGATTCGCCAGGACACGCCGTCGACCGCGAGGTGGTGCACGATCAACACCAGCTGGCTCGTGGAGGCGACCCACAGCGCGCTGAGCATCACGCCGGCGGCCGGGTTCAACCGCGACCGCGCGGCCACCAAGGCCGCGTCCGAGAACGTGTCCACGCCGTGCACGCACTCATCCGCGCGCACCGCGCCCGGCTCGGGCACCTGCAACGACCAGCCGCCGGCCCCATCGTCGTCGACCCGCAGCCGCAACATGGCGTGGCGATCCAGCAACGCTTGCACCAGCACCACCGCGTCGCCCCGGTCCGCCGTGTCGGGGGCCTGCAAGACGACCGTCTGGTTGAACTCTCCGGTCGGGCCGTCGACCTCCTCCAGCCACCGCACGATCGGTGTGGCCACCACCGGCCCGACGCCCTCATCGATCACACCGGCAGCCCCGTCGGCCGTGCGCGCCACGCGGGCCAACCTGGCCACGGTCTGCTCGACGAACACATCGCGCGGACGGCACAGCACCCCGGCGGCGCGCGCCCGCGAAACCACCTGCATCGACAGGATGCTGTCCCCGCCGAGTTCGAAGAACGACTCGTCGACCCCGACCCGCTCCAGTCCCAGCACCTGGGCGTAGATACCGGCCAAGACCTCTTCCACCGCAGTGGCGGGAGCGCGGTAGCGATCCGTATCGCTGTACTCCGGAGCAGGCAACGCCCGCGTGTCCAGCTTGCCGTTGACCGTCAACGGCAACGACTCGAGCACCACCACCGCCGCGGGCACCATGTAGCTGGGCAACCGCTGAGCCAGCGCCGCACGCAGCTCCGCCGCATCCACCGCGCCGGTGGCATACCCGACCAGGCGCTTATCACCGGGACGGTCCTCGCGCGCGATGACGACCGCCTGCTGCACCCCATCCAGTCCGGCGAGTGCCGCCTGCACCTCGCCCAACTCGATGCGGTACCCGCGGATCTTGACCTGTTCATCGCTGCGGCCGACATACTGCAGATGGCCATCGGCGCCCCAGCGAACCAGGTCCCCGGTGCGATACATCCGCGCTCCGGCCCCGGCGAACGGGCACGCCACGAATCGCGACGCGGTAAGCCCTGCCCGGCCGACATAGCCGTGAGCCAACCCGCCGCCGGCGACATACAACTCGCCGACCACACCGGCGGGTACCGCTCGTAACGAGCCGTCGAGGACGAAAAAGCCCAAATGCGCCAACGGCACACCGATCGGGCTGACCGCGCGCTCGATGTCAGCCTCGGTGATCTCCCTGAACGAGGCATGCACCGTCGTCTCGGTGATTCCATACATGTTGATCAAGCGCGGTGACCCCGAATGCGACTGCATCCACGGCCCGAGCCGCGAAGGCTCCAAGGCCTCCCCACCGAAAACCACTGTCTGCAGCTTCAACTGCCGGCCGAGTTCCGGCTGCAGACCATGAGCGGCCTGCAGCGCGTAGAAGGCCGACGGGGTCTGGCTCAGCACGCCGACCTGCTCGGTGACCAGCAATGCCAGCAGCTCTTCGGGGGAACGCACCACCGTATCGGGCACGATCACCACCCGACCGCCGCGCAGCAGTGCCCCCCAGATCTCCCACACCGAGAAGTCGAACGCCAATGAATGACACTGCGTCCATGCCTGACCCGCCAACTCGAGATCGGCATCCAGTGTGTCCAACAGCTGCACGACGTTGCGGTGTGGAACCGCCACGCCCTTGGGCACGCCCGTAGTTCCCGACGTATAGATCACATACGCCAGGTCATCTGGGCTCGGCGTCGAGAAAACCTCTCCAGCAACGGAATTGGGATCCAACGCCACATCGGCGATATCGATGACCACCGCGCTACGGCCATCCACCCGCGCTCGCAGATCCGCGGTCGTGACCACTGCCACCGGCGCAGCGTCACCCAGGACGAACTCGGTGCGCGCCTCCGGATGTGCCGGATCCATCGGCACATATCCCGCACCACACTTGAGTATCGCCAGCATCGCCAAGACCGCATCGACCGACCGTGGCAACAACAGCCCCACCCGGTCGCCGCGACCCACACCCGCGGCGGTCAACGCCCGCGCCAAGTTCGACGACGCCACATCCAACTCGGCGTAGGTCAACGAGCGACCGTCACCCGACACCGCCACCGCCTCCGGTGACCGCGCGACCTGACCGGCGAAGAGTGCGGGAATCGACTCCGACACCGACGACCGCTCGGTCAACGCGGCCCGATTGCCCCAGCCGAACAACCGGGCATGCTCACCGGCATCGAGTACATCCACCGTCGACAAGCGGACGCTCTGGTCGGCCGTTATCGCTTCCAGTACCCGCCGTAGCCGCGCAACGAGCACCTCGATGCTGGCCGCGTCGAACACATCTGTGCGGAACTCCACGTCCCCGCCGATTCCGGCGGGTTCGCCCGACTCGGTCCAGCGTTCGGCCAGGCCGAAGGTCAGGTCCATGCGGGCGGTGTTCGTGTCGGCCGGCAGCGAGTTGATCTGCAGATCGCCCAGGTCCAGTGAGGAGGCCGGACCGAACGACTGCCCGGCGAAGTGCCAGGACAACATCACCTGGATCAGCGGGGAGTGAGCCAGGCTTCGGACGGGGTTGAGTCGCTCCACCAGTACCTCGAACGGCACATCCTGGTGTTCGTAGGCGGCCAGGCTGCGCGTTCGAACCTGGTCCAGCAGTTCGGCGACGGTGGGGTCACCGGCCAGGTCGACCCGCAGCACCAAGGTGTTGACGAAGAAGCCCACCAGCTCATCGAGTGCGGGGTCGCGCCGCCCGGCGATCGGAAACCCGACGGCCACATCGGTGCTGGCACTGACTTTCGACAACAACGCCGCAAGGGCGGCCTGGACCACCATGAAGCTCGTGGTGTGGTGCTCGCGGGCCACCGCAGCGACCCGGTCCTGGAGTTCGGGGGGCCAATCCACGGTCACCCGGTCGCCGCGATGATCAGCGACAGCCGGGTAGGGCCGGTCGGTCGGCAACTGCAGGCGTTCGGGCAGCCCCGCCAACGCGTCATCCCAGAAAGCCAACTGGCCGGCGATGCGGCTGTCCGGATCGTCGAGGTCACCGAACTGATCGCGTTGCCACAGCGTGTAGTCGACATATTGCACCGGCAACGGCGCCCAGTTGGGGTCGTGCCCCGCACTCCGGCTGGCGTAGGCCAGTCCGAGATCCCGCATCAGCGGCGCGATGGACCAACCGTCGGCGGCGATGTGGTGCACCACCGCCACCGCCACATGCTCGTCATCGGCGACCCGGAAAAGCTGTGCCCGCATGGGGATTTCGGAGGCCAGGTTAAACGTGTGAGAAGCCGCGGCGTTGACCGCCTCGCGCAACTCGTCCGTCGACCAGCCGGTGGCATCGATGACCCGCCAAGCCAAATCGGCCTGCTCGGCCGGCAGCACCAGCTGCTGGGGCGCCCCGTCGACCATTGCGAACAGGGTGCGCAGGCTCTCGTGGCGACCGACCACGTCGGTGAGCGCTTGGCGCAACGCCTCGACGTCGAGGCGACCGCGGAGCTGCAGTGCCACCGCCATGTTGTAGATCGCCGAGGGACCCTGCAGTTGGTCGAGGAACCACAACCGCTTCTGAGCGAACGACAACGGAACTTCCGTCGGACGTTCCACTGGCGTCAAGGGTTCGAGCCGGGCGGAATCGGCACCGATGCGCGGGGCCAACTGTGCCACCGTCGGCGCCTCGAACACGGTCCGTACCGACAAGTCGCCATCGAGGCTGCTGTTGACTGCGGCGATCAGGCGCATCGCCGATAGGGAATCGCCCCCGAGGTCGAAGAACGAGTCGTCGATGCCGACGCGTTCGACGTCGAGGACCTGGGCGTAGATACCGGTCAGCAGTTCTTCGACCGCGGTGGTGGGGGCACGGTAGTGGTCGGTGTCGCTGTACTCCGGGGCCGGCAGCGCGCGGGTGTCGAGTTTGTTGTTGACCGTCAACGGCAACGCCTCGAGCACCACCACCGCCGCAGGCACCATATAGCCGGGCAGCCGCTCGGCCAGCGCAGCGCGCACCGTACCCGGATTGGCGGTGCCGATGATGTAGGCGACCAGCCGTTTGTCGCCGGGGCGGTCCTCCCGCGCGATCACCGCCGCCTCGGCTACCCCGTCAAGGGAGGCCACCGCGGCCTGGATCTCGCCGAGTTCGATGCGGTAGCCGCGGATCTTGACCTGTTCATCGATGCGGCCCAGATACTGCAACTGCCCATCGGCACCCCAACGCACCAGATCCCCGGTGCGATACATCCGCTGCCCCGCACCGGCGAACGGGCACGCCACGAACCGCGACGCCGTCAACGCCCCTCGGCGCACATACCCCACGCCGACCCCGGCGCCGGCCACATACAGCTCTCCGGCCACCCCCACCGGCACCTGATGCAACGACCCGTCGAGAACAAACAACCCAGCACCTGAGACCGGCGACCCGATCGGCACCACCCCGGTCCCCGCCGACAACGGCGCGCTGATCGCCACGCACATCGTGGTCTCGGTCGGCCCGTAAGCGTTGAGCATCACCCGCCCCGGCGCCCACCGCTCCACCACCTCCGGCGGGCAGGCCTCCCCGGCCATCACCAACGCCGTACCGGCCAACCGCTGCGCTGAGAGCATCTTGACCGCCGACGGAGTCTGGGTCAGGACACTGACCCCCTCATCGACCAACACCTGCTGGAAATCCTGCGGCGAGGCGGTCACCTCCTCAGGCACCACCACCAGACGCCCACCGCGCAGCAGCGCCCCGAAGATCTCCCACACCGAGACGTCGAACGCCAACGAATGGCACAGCGCCCACACCCCAGCCGCCGGCAACCCCGCATCCAAACTCGCCAACAACTGCGTCACATTGCGATGCGTGATCGCCACACCCTTGGGCACACCCGTGGTCCCCGAGGTGTAAATGGTGTACGCGACGGCCTCGGGCGCCGGGGTCGGCAAGGTCATGTTCGGCGCGGTGTCCACAGCGGGCTCGTCGATGTCGATGACGACCACCTGATGACCGTCGACCCGCGCACGCAGCCCCGCGGTGGTGATCACCGCCGCCGGCGCAGCATCGCCGAGCACGAACTCGATCCGCGCCGCGGGCACCCCGGCATCAATCGGCACATAGGCCGCCCCCGCCTTGAGCACCCCCAACATCGCCACCACAGCCGACGCTGAGCGTGGCACCAACAACGCCACCGAATCGCCCGGCCGCACCCCGCGACCGACCAACAGATGCGCCAACCGATCCGAGGCCACATCCACCTCGCGATAGGTCAGCTGCGCGCCACCACCACTGATCGCCACCGCCTCAGGCGCCCGCGACACCTGCTCGGCGAACAGAACCGGAATCGGCGTCGGCGCACTGACCGGGCGGTTCAACACCGCGCGGTTCGCCCACCCGTCGAGCAGATCGTGCTCGCTGGGATCCAGCAGATCCACCGACGACAGCAACCGGGTCGGATCGGCGGTCATCGTCACCAGCGCCCGCCGGAGCCGCTCGGTCAGCGCCTCGATGCTGGTCGCATCGAACACGTCGGTGCGGAACTCGACTTCACCGCCGATGCCGGCGAGTGACCCGTCCTCGCTCCACCGCTCGGCCAGCGTGAACGCCAGATCCATGCGCACGGTGCTCGTGTCCACGGGCATCGGGATGGCGGACAGATCACCGAGGGCCAACGCGGCGGGCGGGTTGTTCTGCCAGGCCAGCATCACCTGAACCAACGGGTGGTGGCTCAGATTACGGGTCGGGTTGAGCCGCTCCACCAACACCTCGAACGGCACATCCTGATGCTCATAGGCGGCGACACTGCGCGTCCGCACCTGGCCCAACACCTCGGCGACGCTCGGATTACCGGTCAGCTCGACGCGCAGCGCCAAGGTGTTGACGAAGAACCCGACCAACTCGTCGAGGGCGGGGTCGCGCCGTCCGGCCACTGGGAAGCCAACGGCCACATCGGAACTGCCGCTGATCTTCGACAGCACCACCGCCAGCGCAGCCTGCACCACCATGAAACTGGTCGCGTCGTGCTCGCGGGCCAGCCGGGCGATCCGCTCATGCAACTCGGCCGGCCAATCCACCACTATTCGCGCGCCACGATTATCGGCCACCGGTGGGTAGGGCCGATCAGTCGGCAGCTCGAGGCGTTCGGGCATCCCGGCGAGCGCCCGCTCCCAGTAGGCGGCCTGGGCCGCAATGGCACTGTCTGGATCGTCGAGATCGCCCAACTGCTCGCGCTGCCACAGCGTGTAGTCGACGTACTGCACCGGCAACGGTGCCCAGTCCGGGGTCCGTCCGGCGCATCGGCTGGCGTAGGCAGCCCCCAGATCGCGTGCCAGAGGCGTGATCGACCAGCCGTCGGCGGCGATGTGGTGCACCACGATCGCCAGCACATGCTCGTCGTCCGCGAGGCGGAAAAGCGTTGCTCGCAAAGGAATCTCGGCAGCCAGATCGAACGGGTGACGCGCGACCTCGGCGATGGCGTCGTCGAGCCGCCCGCCCGGCCAGTCGCCGGCATCGATCACCTGCCAACCGAAATCAGCTTGCTCGGCGGGCACCACCAGTTGTTGGGGTTCGGTCGCGGGGAACCGCGTGCGCAGGCTCTCATGGCGGCCCACCACGTCGGCAAGCGCCTGACCCAACGCGTCGGCGTCGAGGTCTCCGCTGATGCGCAGTGCCGTCGCCATGTTGTAGATCGGCGACGGCCCCTGCAACTGATCAAGGAACCACAACCGCTGCTGGGCAAACGACAACGGAATCACGGCCGGGCGCACCACCGGCACCAGCGGAGCCCGCCGCTCTCCGTGCGCACCGATGTGGGGCGCCAACTGCGCCACCGTGGGCGCCTCGAAGATCACGCGCACTGAAAGATCGGCGTCCAGACCGTTGTTGATCGCGGCGACCAGTCGCATCGCCGACAACGAATCCCCACCCAGGTCGAAGAACGAGTCGTCCACACCGACCCGCTCCACGCCGAGCACCTGGGCGTAGATGCCGGCCAGGAGCTCCTCGACCGCGGTCGCCGGAGGGCGGTACCGATCCACATCGCTGAACTCCGGTGCGGGCAGCGCGCGTCTGTCGAGCTTGCCGTTGACCGTCAACGGCAGCGCGTCGAGCACCACCACCGCCGCCGGAACCATGTAACCCGGCAAGCGCTCACCCAGGGCGGCGCGCACCGCCACCGGGTCGACCGCGCCGGTCACCGATTCGGTGACATACCCCACCAGTTGCTTGTCGCCGGGACGGTCCTCGCGGGCGATCACCGCCGCCTGCTTGACCTCGCTCAACGCGGCCAGCGCCGCCTGCACTTCTCCGAGTTCGATGCGGTAGCCGCGGATCTTGACCTGCTCATCGGAGCGGCCCAAATACTGCAGCTGCCCGTCGTAGCCCCAGCAGGCCAGATCTCCGGTGCGATACATCCGCTGGCCTGGCGCCCCGGACGGAGATGCGACGAACCGCGACGCGGTCAACGGACCGCGACGCCAGTACCCGGCCCCCAGCCCCGCACCGGCCACATACAACTCACCGACCACACCGACGGGCGCTGGGCGCAACCACCCATCGAGCACAAAGAACGCGAGGTGGTCCAACGGCACACCGATGGGGCTGACAGCCTTGTCGGCATCGGCTTCGACGATCTCCCGGAACGAGGCGTGCACCGTCGTCTCCGTGGTGCCATACATGTTGATCATGCGCGGCGCCCCAGGGTGATTCTCCAGCCACGCCCGAAGACGTTGCGGTTCAAGCGCTTCGCCGGCGAACACCACAGCCTGCAGCTTCAATTGCTGTCCGAGCTCCGGCTGTAGCGCGGCGCCGGTCTGCAATGCATAGAACGCCGACGGCGTCTGACTCAAGATGCTGACCTGTTCGGTCACCAGCAATTCAAGGAAGTCTTCCGGTGAGCGGACCACCGATTCGGGCACGACCACCAGCCGACCACCGCGCAGCAGTGCGCCGAAGATCTCCCATACCGAGACATCGAATGCCAGCGAATGCCATTGCGACCACACCTGTCCCGCCAGCTCCAGGTCGGAATCCACCGCGTCCAACAGCTCGATCACATTGCGGTGGGTGATCGCCACGCCCTTGGGCGTACCGGTGGTGCCCGAGGTGTAGATCAGGTAGGCGATGTCGTCGGGGCTCGGCGCCGTCAAGCCTGTGCTGGGCTGGCTCCTGAGTGCGGGGTCATCGACATCGACGATCAGCAAGCCGCGGCCGTCGAGGCGAGACCGCAGATCCGTTGTGGTGACGGCAGCAATGGGAGCGGCGTCCTCGAGCATGAAGCTGATGCGCGCTTCGGGGTGCGCCGGATCGATCGGCAGATAAGCCGCCCCGGTCTTGAGCACCGCCAGGATCGACACGATCGCCTCGACCGAGCGCGGCAAGAGCAGTGCCACCCGCTCGCCGGGGCGCGCGCCGTGACCGGCGAGCAGGCGCGCCATCCGGTTCGCCGCTTCGTCGAGCTGACGGTAGGTCAACGACCGGCCGTCGAAAGTCAGTGCAGTGGCGTCGGGGCAGCGCGCCGCCTGCGCTGCGAACATCGCCGGAATCGAAACCGACTTCGGGGCCGGCTCATTCAACACCGCCTGGTTACCCCACTCAGCCAGGCGCGCGTGTTCCGACTCCTCCAGCACGTCGATCGACGACAGCCGCCGCGTGGGGTCAGCGGTCATCGCCGACAGCACCCGTTCGAACCGCTCGATCAGTGTTTCGACGGCTTGGGCGTCGAACACGTCGGTGTCGAATTCGACGCGAAGACCCAATTCGTTGCCCGGAATGACTTGCACCGCAAGCGGATAGTGGTTGAACTCGCGGCTGGCGAATTCAGAGATGGAAAGCCCGTCGACGCTCGAGAACCCGGCGGAGTCGAGTGGGTAGTTCTCGTAGACGAAAAGGGTGTCGAACAGTTGGTCGTGGCCGGCGACGCGGTGAATGTCACTCAACGCAAGGTGCTGGTGCTCGAGCG
Organism: Mycobacterium sp. IS-3022; assembly: GCF_001500065.1. GTDB lineage: Bacteria > Actinomycetota > Actinomycetes > Mycobacteriales > Mycobacteriaceae > Mycobacterium. The sequence continues at coordinate 691,377 of NZ_LQIN01000001.1, read as the reverse complement.
TGTGGTTGTAGGCCGCATGCAATTGGTCCAGCAGATCGACGGTAGTGGTGGCCGACGTGGTGCGCGCCCGGACCGGGACCGTGTTGATCATCAGCCCGACCATCGATTCCGCGCCGACCACTTCGGTCGGCCGCCCCGAAACCGTTGTGCCGAAAGCGACATCGTGTTGTCCGGTCATGCGGCTGAGCAGCTGGCTGAACGCGGCCTGCAGAACGGTGTTGACCGTCGTGTGCCGCGAACGCGCCAGCTCACCCACCGCTCGCGTGACAGCTTCTGCCACTCGAGCCGAGATCACCCCTCGCCGGCCCAGTCCCTTTCGATCCTGCGGGCCCACCAGGGTGGGAGTGTCGTAGCCGTCGAACGCTTCACGCCAGACCGCTTCGGCGGCGTCGAAATCTCTTGCCGCCAGCCAACTGACGAACTTCCGATAAGGAACCGGCGCGGGCAGGCGCTGCCCGTGATAGCCGGCGAAGATCTCCTGCAGCAGGATCGGAAGCGACCAGCCGTCGAGCACGATGTGATGATTGGTCAGCACAAATCGGTGCTCTTGGTCTCCGGTACGGATCAACGTCGCCCGGAACGGCGGCTGGTCGGCGAGATCGCAGACGGCCGCGCGGTCGGCAGCGCTGAGCCGGCGAATCTGCTCGTCGGCGTCGACTTCGCCGCTGAGATCGATATACCGCCAGGGCACCGTCGGGTCGGCGGGGATGATCTGCACCGGCTCGTCGAAGCGATCGAAGAAGCGGGCCACCAGGTTCGGATGCCGGGTGACCACAGCGTGCACCGCATCATGCAACCGGTCGGCGTCCAGTGGACCGGACAACGTGATGTCCAGCTGCATGCCGTACACGTCGTCGCCGTTGCCCGCCGCTGTGATGGCGTGAAACAGCAAGCCTTGCTGCAGCGGTGTGAGCGGCAGGATGTCTGCGAGTCGGAATCGCTGCTGCAGCTCGTCGATCTGTTGTTGACGGAGTCGAGCCGGCGTGATGTCGGACGGTGTCAGACCACCCCCGCCCTTGCTGACATGCGCGCAGATCCCGCTCAGCGCGTCGAACCACAGCCGGCTCAACCGACTGGCCCGTTCACGGTCCAGCGCTGACGGCGCCCAAGTCCAGGTCGCATGCAACTGCGGACCGGCCTCGGTGTCGATGGTGCTGGCGTTGAGCTCGACGGTGTGCATCAACGGCATCGGGATCGCCGCCATGGTGCCGGTCAGGGACAGACCGTCCGGGCGAATTTGCCACGCATCATCGCCAGCGGCGGAATCACCCACGGAGCCAAGGCGTCCCAAGTAATTGAATCCGACCGGCGGGTCGGCAACGGAGAGATCGACATGGCTGTTCAGGTAACGCAGAAGCCCGTAGGTCAGGCCGTCCGGCAGGGCCCGCAGCTGTTCTTTGGCGTCCTTGACCAGCGCGCCCACCACCGCCTCGCCGGCGATCACTTGTCCCCAGTCGAGGGAATCAACCCTGAGCGACACGGGATATTTGGTGGTGAACCATCCGACGGTATGCGACAAGTCGATATCGTCGGCCAGGTCCTCGTTGCGCCCGTGGCCCTCGACGTCGATGCCGATCGGCGCTGATCCGGCGGCTCCCAGGAACTCCGCCAACGCCAACCCGAACGCAATCAACAGGACGTCGTGAACGCCGGCGTTGAAAGCCGCAGGCACCTCGCTCAACAACATCCGGGTGGTCTCGGCGTTCAGAGACACCGTCAACGATTCAGCGGCTTGGTAGGTATCGATTGTCGGCTGGACCGCGGGCAACAATGCCGGCGACGCCACCACCTGGTGCCATGCCGGCGCGGTGTCGACCACGTCGGGGTGATGCGCATGCTCGGCCAGCAGCGCCGCCCAGCGGGCGAACGACGTGCCCGAGGCCGGCAAGGCCAGCGGCTGGCCCTCGCGGAGCTGCGCCCAGCCGATATTCAAGTCTTCCAACAAAATTCGCCACGACACACCGTCCACCGCCAGGTGATGAACGATCAGCACCAGTTGGTTCGTGGAAGTCACCCACAGCGCGCTGAGCATCGCGCCCGCCGCCGGGTTCAGCCGTGACCGCGCCTCGAGCAGAGCATCATCGGAGAGCGCCTCAACCGATTGCAGGCACTGGGTCGCGTGCACCGACCCCGTGCCGGGCGCCAGCAACGACCAGCCGCCGGCGCCGTCGTCTTCGACACGCAGCCGCAGCATGGCATGCCGATCAAGCAACGCCTGCAACAGCATGATCACGTCGGATTGGCTGGTCTGCGCCGGAGCCTGCAACAGTACTGTCTGGTTGAACTGGTCCACCGGCCCGTCGACGCCGTGGAGCCACGACATGATCGGCGTCGAATCCACCGGCCCGACACCCTCGTCGATGACGCCGCCGGCTGCGTCGGTCTCTTTGGCCACCGCGGCCAGCCGGGCCACGGTCTGCTCGGCGAACACGTCGCGGGGCCGGAACAGCACCCCGGCGGCACGCGCACGCGCGACCACTTGCATCGACAGAATGCTGTCGCCACCGAGTTCGAAGAACGAATCGTCCACGCCCACCTGCTCCACACCGAGCACGTGGGCGTAAATGCCCGCCAAGATCTCCTCGACTTCGGTGGCCGGGGCACGGTAATGATCGACATCGGCGTAGCCCGGCGCCGGCAGAGCGCGTTTGTCGAGCTTGCCGTTGACCGTCAGCGGTAACGCATCCAGCAGCACCACGGCGGCCGGAACCATATAGGCAGGCAATCGCTCAGCCAGCTGGCCGCGTATCCCGGCCGGGTCGGCTGTGCCGGTGAAATAGCCGACCAGCCTCTTGTCGCCGGGGCGGTCCTCGCGGGCGATGACGACCGCCTGCTCCACGCCGTCTAGATCGGCAAGTGCTGCGCGCACTTCACCGAGCTCGATGCGATAGCCGCGAATCTTGACCTGCTCATCGGACCGACCCAGATACTGCAGTTGCCCGTCGGGCCCCCAGCTGGCCAGGTCGCCGGTGCGATACATCCGTTGCCCCGGCAACCCGAACGGCGACGCGACAAACCGTGACGCCGTCAACGGCCCGCGACGCCAGTACCCAGCACCCAGTCCGGCGCCGGCCACGTACAACTCGCCGACCACACCGACGGGCGCCGGACGTAACCACCCGTCGAGCACGAAGAAGCCCAGATTGGTCAACGGCACCCCGACGGGGCTGACGGTGCTGGCGGCATCGGCTTCGACGATCTCCCGAACCGACGCGTGCACCGTCGTCTCCGTGGTGCCGTACATGTTGATCAGCCGCGGGGACCCTGGGTGATTGTCCAGCCAGCTCCGAAGACGTTGCGGTTCAAGCGCTTCGCCGGCAAAGACCACTGCCTCGAGTTCGAGCTGCTGGCCGAGTTCGTGCGCCAGCGCATCAGCGGTTTGCAACGCGTAGAAGGCCGAGGGGGTCTGGCTCAGGACGGTGACGCGTTCGCGGACCAGCAGCGCGAGGAAGTCTTCCGGTGAGCGGACCACCGATTCGGGCACGATCGCCAGCCGCCCGCCGCGTAGCAGCGCGCCGAAGATCTCCCACACCGAGACGTCGAAGGCCAGCGAATGCCATTGCGACCACACCTGTTTCGGCGGCAGGTCGAGGTCGGCCTCCAAGCACTCGAACAGTTGGATGACGTTGTGGTGGGTGATGGCCACCCCTTTGGGCACCCCTGTGGTGCCGGAGGTGTAGATGAAGTAGGCGATGTTGTCCGGACTCGGCGGCGGCAGTACCGTCGCGGGCTGCGCCGCTGCTTCGGCGCCATTGATGTCGATGACCAGCAGATCGTGCTCGTCGAGTCGCCACCGCAGTTCCGTTGTGGTGAGGGCGGCGATCGGTCCGGCATCGTCGAGCATGAAGCTGATCCGCGCTTCGGGGTGCGCAGGATCGATCGGCAGATAGGCTGCGCCGGTCTTGAGCACCGCGAGGATTGCCACGATCGCTTCGATGGAGCGGGGAAACAGAATCGCCACCGATTCCCCCGGGCCCGCGCCTCGAGCGGTCAAGAGGTGCGCCAACCGGTCAGCGGCTTCGTTCAACTCGCGGTACGTCAACGCGGAGTCTCCGCAAGTGATGGCCACGGCGTCCGGGCTCTGCGCCGCCTGCGCGGCGAACATCTCCGGAATCGAGACCGACCTTGTTGCCGGCCGGGTCAGGCCCGCCTCGTTGCCCCATCCGTTCAGTCGGGCGTGCTCGGCCTCGTCGACGACATCGATCGACGAGATGGCTCCTGCCGGATCGGCGGTCATCGCCATCAAGATCTGCTGCAACCTCGCCGCCAGGTCGGCGACGTCGAGATTGGCGAATGGCTGCCCGGAACTCACCGAGTGCAGATGGATTTGACCCTCACCGCTGACGAAGAACAACCCGAAGTAGTCGACGCGGCCAAACCGCGTTGTGGATCCAGATGCGGGCGCGTCACCGAATGGCAGAGCGGTGATCGACGGGACGAAGTTGACGCCCACTCGATCCGGTGCGCTCCTCGGCCCGCGGTTGGCTTTGCGCTCGAGGGCGCGCACCGGAAACCGCTGGTGCTGCACGGCCTCGCGTATCCGTACGTCGACATACTCACAGAACGCCGCTACCGATGATCCGGGTGAAACGGTCAGAACCAGTGGAACGATCCCGGAGACCATCCCGGGAAACGTGAATGACTCCGCGCTGGTACGTCGATTGACCGGGAAATCAAACACCACCTGTGAGCCCTCGGCGCGCCAGCCACGCACCAAAAGCGCGCACGCGGCGGTGATCACCGATGAACGGCGCATTCCCAACGAGTCGGCCAGCTGATGGACCCGGTGAACAACCGAGGGGTCCAGCTGAACGGATTCTGAAACCGTGCACGAACCGCCCTCGTCCACCGATTCCGTCAGGTATTGCGGGCTTTCAGGTGGAAGATTTTTGCTCCAATAGGCCAAGTCCTCGGAATATTCCTCAGACGCTTCGTATTCGGTTTCCCACGACACCAAGTCCTTTAAGGAGCCAAAAAACGAAGGAGGTACCGCCGTACCGGAATCTAATGCGGAATAGACGGTGGCGACCCGATTGGCGAAAAGCACACCGGCGTATCCATCGGCAACCAGGTGATGGATGCACAGCAACCAGTAGAACTGGTCCGGCCGTGTGCGAAATAGCGCGAATTTGAATAGCGGCCCGGTCACCGGCATCGGCGTCGACCGGATCAATTCGGCGAGCCGGTACGCCTCCTGCGCCGGATTCTGTTCGTCTACGAGATCGTAGAGCGGGAGGTCGACGCGTGGGTTTTCGATCGGCCGTTGGAAGACCTGGCCGTCCACCTCGAAAAAGGCGGCTCTGATGGGCTCGGCTTCCGTCAAGACATGCTGTATCGCCTGCTCAAGTAATGCCGGCTTGACAGCGCCCTCGATGATGTCGAACGCGACAATATGCCACTCGGGGTCAAATTCGCCTGTTTCCTGGGCAAGCCAGATGTCGAGCTGTCCGCGGGTGAGCGGAAGCGCCCCGTCAGCGAACTCCATCGAATGCCCTCACGCTCTACCTAGTCTGAACGTCAGCCCGCCGCCAGCCGGTCCCGAAGGCTCTTCGGCCGGATATCGGGCCAGTTCTGTTCGATGTAGTCCAGGCATGCGGCGCGGTCCGCTTCGCCGTAAACCACCCGCCAGCCGGCTGGTAAATCGGCAAAAGTCGGCCACAGGCTGTGTTGCTCCTCGTCGTTGACCAAAACGAAGAAGCTGCCTTTGTCGTCATCGAACGGGTTGGTGCTCACAGTCCTCCAGACCTACTAGTCGATCTTCAGTGAAGCCTTCTAAACCTTACTGCCGGCAAACCCCACCGATACCAAGATCGGCAAAGTTTCTAGCGCGCCTTCCAACATGACTCCGCCAAGCAGTTCTGCAGTCGATCCGCGCCTCCGGAATCCAGCATTGGCGGCTTCCGAGACCGTAACCTGCAAGGATGCGTGCGAAATTGTCGCATTCTGAATAGACGAGCACAGGCCCCCAGAGTTAGTTGAACGTTTCCCCGACGCCCTGAGCGAACAATACCCCCACGGCGCTACTCATGCCAAACCGTGGCTACCGGCCTCAACGTCGAAATTCACGGCCGCTGGCGTCTTCATCGACCTCACGTAGCCAAATGAAAGCATTCACCGCCGACCGAGCGCGATCGGCGCTTCGCCTTGTTACGAAACGTTCGCTGGGGATTCAATTGAAGGTCACCGAGCGCCGGCCAGGCAGATCGCCACCGCCGCCTTGACAGGCGCGGCAGCTTCGGGTCGGGCTCTCGGCTGCGGATGGCGTCGCCTGTGCGGATACGACTCGTCCAGCGCGCCTTTTGGCGCGTTCGCGGGGCCGGTCGCAGAGCGGGAAACGCTTGTCTTTCAATGCGGCCGAGTTTTCCTGGCTAGGGCGATGGAGGGCCGCCAACGCCCGACCAGTCACGCTTTACGAGTAGGGCCCAGCTTCCCTAGACCGGTGATCTGGAGACTGACCGACTTCCGTTGCCCAGCGGCACCAAGCATGAAGACGATATCGCCCACCGGTGCGCCGAGCCAGAACCGCCAGAACGGCCGGCTAAAGAATCGCCAAACGTAGCGGCCGTCACCTACCAGCCAATACCACGCGATCCAGAAGAGAAAGTACAGCAGGCGCTTCCAACGAGAAATGATCATCTCGAGATTCATTTCCATGATCTCGAGTCCCCAACCCCGGTAACGCCATTCCAGCCCGTACTTGCTCTGAAACTCGTGAAATGCGCGCATTTCTCCGCTGGTGACCAGATATTCGTCAAAAACCAGGATGGAGCCTTCGATGAAGCGATCTTTGCACGCTTCTAGCGCGTGCAGACAACTCTCATAGGTGTCCAAATCCATATGGAAGAGCCTGATCGACGAACCCGGGTGCTCTGCCAGGAATGGCGCCAACGTTTCGTAGGTGCTCCCTTTTATGAAATGGACCTGGCGACCAAGCGCGGAAGGTACGTCGTCCTGCAGGGTGACGCCGGTCAACCGCATAGCGCCTTGTGCCAGTGGATCCGACAGGGAAAAAGTTCCGCGTTTGACGACTTGGTTCTCAAGTTGCCAGTCTTCGACCAGACCGGAAAACGTGTCGAAGCCGTACACCGTGCGGTCGCAAGCCTCCGATGTCAGCCTTGTGGACCAGCCGATCCAGACACCGAGATCGAGAACCAGTTCATCAGAGTTATCGGCGCTGACCGGCGCCAACTGCGCTGCTTCCCACAACAGAGTGTGGCCACGAATCTTCCGGTGGCGAAGCTCCGACAACGTGCGGCGGATGAATCCCTGATACGCCTCGTCGTACAGGTTAGTGTCGCGGGCATACAAGTTCGGGATGAACCGGTCGCGATCTCGGTAGACGAGGCGCGCGCATACGAGCAACACGAGAAGGACGCCGATCACGGCCAAAAGCAGCGGCGCGAAATAACAAACCGTCGCAACGACGAGCGCGATCCCGACGAGGATCACTCGCCACGTGCGGTGGAGGTTGATGCGATCGACGGGCCGCTTATCGACTGCAGTCACCGGTGGGGCTCCAAGCTCTCGGCCGGGCCGGATCGAATGCGCATCGCACTTGAACCTACTGGCCTTGGGCCGCTGATCTGACACGCCTTCCAATCCCGCTCCCCCCCTAGCTCCTCGGACAACCCAGGAGCAAAGCTCCAGAGGCGACGATGGCTCATTGGCTTCGCCAAGATACCAACCGCCCTCGGCTCCACCTGAAACAGCGGCCGAAGGCCGACTTACCTGAGAGCGGCTACGCGGGCTGATGCTCTCCCGCTGGCGCGACACTCCTTCGTTTGAAACGAGACTTCAGACGAAGCGCGGGTTTCTCGACCAGAAACCAACTCAGCGCGGCGAGCGGCAGCGTGGCGATCGTGGCGATGAGAGCGAACACAAATGGATTCAAGCTGCCCAGCCCACCGATGACGAGCAACTGCTGAATGGGAAACGCGTAGATGTATACGCCGTAAGACAGGTCCGTTCGTAACCTCAAACGCTTGTGGTGAATGAGGGCACCCGAGACGATGATCGCGTACGCCAGTGGAATCGCGCCGATCACGCGGTAATTCGGCATCAGGCTCGCAGCCAAGACGACGGCCGCGCTCACCGCGACGAGCGACCAACGAGCCGGTATCACCTCGCGGAGCTGGTATAGCAGCGCGCCAGCGAGGAACATGACTGCGAAGCGGGCAGCGATGGCAAACACAACCAGCGCGGCGGTCTTGGGGTCGATTTCTTGTTGTGGACTCTGAGGTTCCTCGATCAAGGACATCGCCCAGGCCGGCGCCAGCGCTGACGCCAACACCGCCAGTGCCGTCGCCGCTGGAATCACCCAGCGGCGAGTGAGAAGACCGACTACGCCGAGAACCGCAATGCCGATATAACACAAAAGCTCCCATTGGAGAGTCCACAGAGAACCGTTCCATCCGTTCGGCCATGGGATACCGGACGGTGTGGTGCCAACTTTGGGCTGGAGTATCGCCACTGCGCTGTTCTTGAGGACGAATTCGATCGGCGCCTCCGACATAAGGAGCCGACCGGCCGCGCCTCCCTGCATCGCCACGCCGATCGGGGCGGCGACGAAAGCCGTGACGATCAGGCAGATCCACAAACCGGGGAGGAGGCGAAGACCCCGAGCAGCGAAGTACGTGCGAAGCCGTGGCTTGCTCAACCAACTTGCCGTGATGAGAAACCCCGAGATCGCAAAGAACCCGTCAACCCATGCGTCTCGCAGCAGTTGGTGAACCGGCTCGTACGAAATGTCTCGCCCGGTGAGTGGGTAGGTGTGCCACAGGATGACCCCCAAAGCCAGCGTCAGCCGCCAGGCGTTGAGTGCGTTGTTTCGGGGATCGAATACCTGCCCGAGTTTCATCTGCCTGTCCACGGCCGGTCGTATCGGCCTGCGATCGACGCTCCATCGAAGCCGTCAACTCCAGATTTCGCGCTCGTGTCGGGTAATACCTTCGCGCCCATCCCTCCTGGCTTGATCTTCTGAAGTGTGCTCAACCGTTTCCAATCTCGGGCGGCTCGTCGCGTTGGGCAGACGATCCAAGATATACCGTGGGTGCGGTTTAGGATCCATGCGATCCACTTAGTGCAGATTCGAAAAAGAACCGGAGGCGTCGGCGCTTGTCAACATCGGTACTCGTAACTGGTGGGGCGGGGTTCATCGGATCCGCGCTCGCACGCCGTCTCGCAGCAGCAGATTACGAGGTCGCCGTGATGGATCTGTTGCACCCGCAGGTGCATGGCGCAAGCGTTGAGGTGGACCTACCCCCATCGGTGCGGTTCTTCACCGGCGATGTCACCCACGCCCCTGATTGCGACGCTGTACTTCGGTTATTCCGTCCCTCCCAGATTGTGCACTTAGCGGCCGAGACTGGAACGGCTCAATCGCTGTCGGAAGCGACGCGACACGGGTCGGTCAACGTCGTGGGCACCACGCAGCTGCTCGATGCCTTGAGCCGCTCGGCACTGGTGCCCGACCAATTCGTCCTGGCCTCGTCGAGGGCGGTATACGGCGAAGGCGCTTGGCAATGCGGCGATGAAATCTTCTACCCGCCGCCGCGCAGCCATGCGCAACTGCTGGCAGGCAAGTGGGATCCCGAGGGGCCCTCTGGCGCACCCGTATTCCCGGTTCCGAGTAGCGCCGGCCGAACACAAACCCGACCCACCAATATCTATGGGGCCACCAAGCTCGCACAGGAGCATGTGATGGCGGCGTGGGCGGCTGCGCATGACACCACTCTCAGCATGTTGCGACTGCAGAATGTCTATGGGCCGGGCCAGTCTCTGACCAATTCGTACACCGGAATCGTCGCTCTCTTTGCGCGGTTGGCGAGCGAGAAACATGCCATCGAAATCTACGAAGACGGCCGGATTGTGCGCGATTTCGTTTTCATCGACGATGTGGTTGACGCAATGTTCGCAGCGGTGCAAAAGCCCGCGAACCGCTGCTTGGATATCGGGTCAGGTACTGCAACCACCATCTACGAATTGGGCTGCGAGATCGCCGCAATGTGCGACGCCCCTGCTCCCGTCGTCATTCCGAAGTTTCGCGATGGTGACGTGCGTGCCGCGGGTTGCACCATCGAGTCAGCAAGGGATGATCTCGATTGGAATCCGAGGTGGGACCTTGGGAACGGAATGAACACACTTCTTGAATGGATCGGCGGCCGGTCTGAATCGCCTTGTTACTCAAGTGATGCCACGAAGCGGCCAAACCGTCCTCGGCAATGATGCGTGGCGCACGATATGGCGGCAGCAACGATTATCACCCGCCACCTACCGCTGCCTTGCTGCGCCATGGCGGGCGAAGTCCTCGACGAGATCAGCTGCCGCCATCACGCTTTCGGTTGGCTTGCTCATCCGAGCCGCAATCTCGCGCGCCCTAGCAGCGTACTCAGGTGCGAGAATAGTGCGCAGATCCGCAATCAGCGTTTCCTGTGTAGCGGTAGAAAAGTGTCGAGCGGTGCCCACCTGCATCCGCTTTACTGCGGCTCCCCAGACGGTCTGATCGATGTCCGTCGAGAGGATCAGTGCGGGGACTCCGGCTCGCAGGCCTGCTGCTGTGGTCCCCGGAGCTCCGTGGTGCACTACCGCACGGCAGGCCGGAAAGATGGACGCGTAATTCATTGTCTGCACGACTTTGACCCTCTCGAAATTGGCGACGCTGCTAAAGTCGCTCGACGCAGCACAAACGAGTGCCCGTTCATCCAATTGCGCACAAGCCGTGTCGATCTTCGCGAGCGTCTCTGCCGGGGATTCGACTGGGATGCTGCCGAAGCCGAAGAAAATCGGCGGCGTCCCCGCGGAAATCCAGGACAGGACATCCTCATCGGCTTCTGTGGGCAACTCCATTGTGAGCGTTCCAACGAAGGGACGTTGGTCGTTGAATTTGGTCCATTCGGTCTTGAGGCCAGGAAAGAAAAAATCATCGTACGCTTGGATTTCGAGGGATCCACGTTCAGTGATTCGCCGAATCCCAGAACATCGTGCCTCTGATAAGCCGAGCGCTCGGCGCTGCGTGTCTTCGAGTGTCTTCGTGCCGCGCCAAGATAGCCACCAGAAGGCCCGTATTGCGCTGCGCGTCATTGGCGCTGGGAGAAATGACAACAGCTGACCGTTCGGCCGCAGCGGGAACCAATGTTGCGTGGCCAATGGAATACCGTAGTATTCGGCGACATTGGCAGCAATGTCTTCGATGTTCAAGCCGGTGAAAAGCAGGTCGGCCCCATCCGCCACCGACATGAGCGTTTGACTCATCTCCTGCCAGCACTCGGCTATTGGGTTCCAAACTTCAGCCCGCAACCTGCTCATCTCCTGGAGCTTCCAAAAGTTGCGAAAGAGACATGTCCAGTAGGCGCGGTGCGCGTGCGCTATCGGTTGCACATTCGGCCCGTAGGGGACCGCCGGAAGGCCGACCGCCGATACGAAGCCAACCATGTCTGGCGAGACCGCCAGCTGAACATCGTGCCCCCGGTCCAGAAGCTCACGGCCGACCGCGGCGAAAGGCTCGATATCGCCACGACTCCCCCAACTCGCCAGAACGAACTTCATCGGGAGCCCCTATTCGTCACCTCCGCGCGCACTCTCGAAAGACAGTGCTAGCTTCGCAGCCGCTCCAAGGTTTCGCGGGCAGTAAGCCGGGACATTGAATATTCAGCCGTTCGATGACCACCAAGACGGTCCCCCTATTGATCAGCTAACACGTCCGGAGCTTGCATAATCTTCTACAAGTTGGGTGACAGCCGCAATGCTTTCGGCGGGTTTGGTTGTTGGAGGCGCTATCTCAGGGGCTCGGACCCGGGATTTGGGTAAGAAAAAGGCGCGCGTCGTTGAGGATCGTGTCCAGGTTAGTGGATGAGAATCGCCTGGCAGTGGCCAGTTTGAGGCGTCTGACCGCGCCTCCCTCAGCGACTGACCCGGCCACATCAGAGGATCAGCACGGGATCCCTTCGCGTGGGCTTATGGCCGTGGTGCCCGCGCCACGGTGATCCTCAACCGCACGACAGAGCGCGAGATCGCCTCGAAAGCCACACCCGGAACAACCTCGACTCGCGGGGCTGTCGCTTCCGGAGGCGGAGTTCACGGCGCTGCGCGTCCTCCGGCGCCGATGCAGCCACCGAAGTCCGTCATGCGGAACGGCCGAGCCACGCGGGCAGATGGCACAAATTGCAACTTCGTTGCCAGGTTGTTATTGCCGAGTGCGCTCGGCCACATTACGTGTGGGCTTTGTTTCGGGCGCCTTCTCGCGGCGTTCGATTCGCCGCTTCAGGGATAGGGCGGGTTTCTCAATCAAAAACCAGCTCAGTGCGGCTACTGGGAGTGTGACTGCGGTGGAAATGACGGCAAACACTAAAGGAGGGACCCTCAGGCCGACGATGAGGAGTACTTGTTGGAGTGGAAAAGAGTAAATGTAAGTGCCGTAGGAAAGATCGTTGCGTAGCTGCAGCCGTTTGTGGCGGATAAGTGCGCCGGAAACGATCAGTAAGTAGGCAAGCGGTATGGCGCCGACCAGCCGGTAGTCCGGCAGCCACATGGAGGCGGCGAAGATGGCTGCACTTACCGCCACGAATGTCCAATTGGCGGGAATCTTGTCGCGGTACACATAGAGCAGAGCGCCGGCCAGGAACATGATCAGAAGGCGCGCCGTGATGGCTTGGATCAGCATCAGAAAGTCGGTCGGGCCGACGGGTTGTCCGCTTTCGAGCATGTGCCGGAAGAAGCTTGCCGGGGGCAGGTAAATCACGAGCAGAACCGTCCACGTCAACGTCGCCGCGAAGGCCGCGGAGATAAACCATCTGCGCACCAGTCCAGCAGCTCCCAGTGCGGCGACGAGGCAGTAGAACAGGGCCTCAAAGAGCAGGGTCCATAGGGAGCCGTTCCAGATGTGGTAATGGGTTTGAGTGGGCGTTCCGTCTATGTCTGGTTGTATCGGGAAGAGAGTGCCGTTTTTCAGGACGAACCCGATTTGCGAGGCGAGTTTCACGGTGCCGGTCGCAGGCGCGAGGATAAACGCGATGACGATGAGGCATACCCACAGAGCGGGGAAAATCCGTAGTGCGCGAGCAGCGAAATACGTGCGAGATTTGCGTTTGTTGAGCCAGCTTCCGGTGATGAGAAAACCGGAGATGGCAAAAAACCCGTCGACCCATATGTCGCCGAGGAACTGCCCAGTGGGGACGTGACGGGTGATGAAGAGGTAGGCGTGGACGAGGATCACTCCTGACGCGAGGATCAGTCGCCAGGTGTTGAGTGCGTTGTTTCGGGGATCGAATGCTTCCCCGAGGCTCGCCCGTTCAGCCATCAGTACCGTACCGTTCCGTCTTCTGCATGTTTAATGTGAAACAAATGGGACAGCGCGATGTCGACAGCGGTCGAGACCGTCACCTCCGGTGGTGGTCCGCTGTAAAGTCGTGACGTCAGTGCCGGTGATGCGGTGTGCATAAACTGGGCATACGATCAGAATCCGCCGATGACGCTGCCGCTACCGAAGTGCGGCGAAAGCGGACAAAGCACTTCTCCAAAAGCGTGCCAACTCTGGACAACGTCCCCCCTTGCAGTTCGACCAGCGGCAAGTGCCAGCTAATCCGAACTAGACCCTGCTCTTATTCCCCCTCGGCGCAGCCGAGACCCCCGCGATCTACGTCGCTACTAACTATCCATATCAGAATCTGCGTTGCGGCGCCACTCCATAGCAACTGGGCACTCACCCCGGGGCTCGTATGTCCCTCATCGTGCGGATCTCACCCAACACGCCCGAGGCGGGCGCGGTCTTCCACGAGATCGGTCGCTACCGCGATGCTTTCGGCGGGCTTGGTTATCTGGGGGCCGACTTCGCGGGCCCGATAGAGATATTCGGGGGCGAGAATGGTGCGCAGATCATCGACGAGAGTCTCGAGGTCGATGGACGAAAAGCGCCTGGAGGTCCCGACCCTCAGCCGTTTCACCGCGCCTCCTCTGAGCGACTGGTCGGGCCATGTCCAAAGGATCAACGTGGGAACCCCTGCACGCAGGCTCACGGCGGTGGTACCCGCGCCACCGTGGTGCACAACTGCGCGGCAGACGGGAAAAATCGCCTCGAAGTCCACCCCCTCGACAACCTTGACGTGCTCGAAATGGGGGATGTCGCTGAAGTCACTCCATGCCGAGCAAACCAACGCTCGTTTGCCCAATTGCATGCAAGCCTCGCCGATCATTGCGAGCGTGTCGGCGGGAGATGCGACCGGGATACTCCCGAACCCGAACAGAATCGGCGGCGTCCCCGCGGCAATCCACGACGCGACCTCCTCGTCCGCATCCGTCGGCGACTCCATCGTCAATGCGCCAACAAACGGCCGCTGAGCTCCGTATTCTGCCCATTCGGCTGCCAGGCCCGGAAAGCAGATCCCATCGTAAGCTTGGATTTCCAAGGAACCGCGTTCCGCGATCCGACGCCATGAGGGCGCGGTGGTCTTCGGCAGACCGAGTTCTCGCCGCTGCGTGTCCTCGAACTTCTTCGTCATGCGCCAATGCAGCCACCAGAACAGAGACATTGCGGAGCGGCCCACCGGCGCCGGAAGGAAGGGAAGAAGGTAGCCGTGGGCCCGCACTGGGAACGTGTGCAGGGTGACCAGCGGAATGTCGTAGTACTCGGCGACATTCGCCGCACCCTCCTGGAAACTTATGCCGGTGACTAGCAGATCGGCGCCGTCTGCTAGCGAAACAAGCGTCCTACTCATCTCCTCGCTTGACTGGATGCCGCGGTCCCAAAGTTCTCGCCACAACTTGGTGACCTCGCGAAGCTTCCAGAAGTTGCGGAAGAGCGACGTCCAGAAGTCGCGGTGTGTGTCGATCTCGGCCTGTGTATCCAGGCCGTACCCGACCGCAGGAAGCCCAGCCGCCTCAACTCCCGCAACCATGTCGGGTGCGACAGCCATCCGGACCTCATGCCCCCTGCGAACCAGCTCACGCCCGAGGACGACGCCGGGCTCGATATCGCCGCGAGTTCCATAGCAGGCCAGCACAAATTTCATCGCAGATTTGGTCCTCACTTCTGATGCGCGCATCGGTTGTCGGCACCATCGGCTGATCAAGGTGGCTAAGTACGGTCATCCACTGTCGTCGCCTTGACCAGACAGTACATCCAGTATTGGTCTCGTCCGCTCTGGACGTTCCGGTATATCGCCGACCCATAAACCGGTAACCCGTCGCGTACCCAACGCTGCAGGAAACGCGGCGCCGCCTTCGCCATGGAGGCTTGCATGCGCTCTGAATTCAGTGTCATTCCCCGCAGTACCTCGGCGTCGATGTGGCGCTGTGACACCACCGACATACCAGGGACGCTCTCGAGGGCCGCCTTCCCTTGAGCCGCCCAGTCAGCATGGTGCACATCGGTATACAGGAACGCGCCGCCGGGGCGTAGCACCCGGGCAACCTCAGCGAGGAATCGATCGAAGTGTGGGTAGCAGTGCGCGGACTCGACATTGATCACCACATCGAAGGACTCTGCGGGGAAGGGCAGGTTTTCGGCATCGCCGTGCACAAACTCCAAGCCCGGCACCTGATGGCGGCGGCGACAGAACGCGATACCGGCGGCGTTGAGGTCAAGCCCCACATACGAGGCCGGGGCCATTGTGCGCGCCAGATACGAGGCGCCGCCGCCGTGTCCGCAGCCAACCTCCAGCACCCGCTTGCCAGCAAGCCCGTCCGCCTGGGTGGCGGTGGCGTGATACAGCTGGATCGGGTAGCGCTCGGGCTCGTCGGCGGCATCCAGTTCCAGGCCCATCGGCGGATCTTCTTCGTAGCCATAGTTGAGGAAGACGACATTGTCGTCGACGCGGCGGGTCAGGTAAGGGTAGAACCGCTTCTGCGCGCCGCGAACGACCGCTAGAATGCCCCGCTCGAGCACACCCGGTGCACCTGGGGTATTGGAGGTCATTTAGGCATGCTACTTGTCGATCACCTCGGTAGCAGCAAATGTCGCATCGAGGTGCGGCCGACGCGATCGGTACGGCAATCAGCCGACGCTTCGTCGGCGCGCGAAGGCTTCTACAAGGTCGGCCGCGGCCGACACGCTTTCGGCGGGTTTGGTCATACGAGCCGCAATCTCGCCGGCCCGGGCCAGGTACTCGGGAGTGAGGATAGTGCGCAGGTCGGCAACGAGTGTTTCTCGAGTAGTGGTCGAAAAGCGCCGAGCAGTACCGACTTTTAACCGTTTGACGCGGACGCCCCAGAGTGATTGATCGAGGTCGGTCGAGAGGATCAACGTCGGCACCCCCGCTCGCAGGCCTGCAGCAGTCGTGCCTGCGCCGCCGTGGTGGACAACCGCGCGACAGGTCGGAAAGACGGTCGCGTAGTTCACCGTGCCCACCACCTTGACATGTTCCAAATGGGAGGCGTCCCCGAAGTCGGTCCCGGCAGAGCAGACCAACGCCCGCTCGCCCAGTTGCGCGCAAGCCGCCGCGATCATGGCTAATGTGTCGGCCGCAGATTCGATCGGAATACTGCCAAAGCCAAAGAGAATCGGCGGTTCTCCCGCAGCAACCCACGAGGCAACCTCCTCATCGGCACCCGTCGACAACTCCATCGTCAACGCCCCGACGAAGGGCCGCTGCTCACGCCGCTCAGCCCACTCCGTTGCGAGCCCCGGAAAGCAGGTCTCGTCGTAGGCCTGGATCTCCAGCGCCCCGCCTTCGGTAATCCGCTGGGGTGAGGGACCGGTTGCTTTGGGTAGGCCCAATTCACGGCGCTGCGCATCCTCGATTTTCTTCGTCCCCCGCCACGACACCCACCAGAACACCCGCATTACCCAGCGGCCCAGTCGCGCTGGCAGAAAGGCAAGAAGCTGGCCATTTACCCGCAAGGGGAAGTAGTGCAGCGTTACCAGCGGAATGTCGTGATACTGAGCGACATTGGCAGCAGCGTCCTCGAAATTGAGGCCTGTGAACAGCAAGTCGGCCTCGTCCGCCAGCGACGTCAGCGTCGCGCCCATCTGCTCCCAGGAGTGAAATATGGCCTTCCCTACTTCACGCCGCGTTCTGATGAGCTCCGGGATCCTCCATGGGCTGCGGAAGAAGCTCCTCCAGAAGTTGCGGTGCGCGTCAAGAACCTCCCGCATATCTGTTCCGCAGGCAACCGCGGAGAGCCCGACAGACTCGGCGAAGTCAACCAGGTCCGGAGGGACCACCATGCGCACGTCGTGCCCGCGACGCATCAACTCGCGCGCGACGGCGACACAGGGCTCGACGTCGCCGCGACTGCCATAGCAGGCCACCACAAATTTCATCGCGGAAATCCTAGTCCGACGTCGACACGGAAACGCTCAGAGATGCGTACCGGTAAGGGCGAACTCTTTCAGGACACTCGAAACATCTTGTCGCAGATCGTCATTCGAGTTCGTGCGGCCGGTCTGGTACGCATGGACCATCAAAAAAGCTTCTCCATTAGCACTTCCGAACGCAACGATCTGCAGCCCGCCAAAGCGATGCAGCATCTCCTTGGTCATCCCCGCATAATGCATTTTCATCGCGAAGTGGTCGGCGACCACGCCATCTGGACGGGTCGCGGCCGGATCGACGACGCCCAGGTGTGTTGCGACGACGCTGGTCCCATTGCCGCCGAGTTTCTTGAGGAGCCGCTTGGGAAGCAAAGGCACAAGTGACTGCAGTGCCCGCTCGTCGTCCAGCACTTCTTGGTGGCGAATCAACGCGCGTTTGATTTCGGCCCGAATCCCGCGCAGATCAGTCGTGACAACTGCAGGGTCGACCGTGATGTCGATATTGCTGACCGCGTTGCCCCGAGTATCGCCGGCTGTCCGCTCGTTGCGCGGGATCCGCAAGGTGACTAGGCCGTCCGCAGTGACGCGTCCCCTTCGCTCGGCAAGCCGGGCAGTTATCCCTGCAAGCAGCGCGTTGCTGGTCCCGCCGAGTGACTGCGCGCGGGCCTCCCAATCCTCGACGTTGATGAGCATGGTCGCGATTGGCACCGTGATGGGTTCCGGGGTTCCAGCGAACCGCACAAGCGGCGCGGCAGAACGCGGTGCGCCGCCGACGCGGCTTTGCCGGCCCGACCGTATTGCCGCTGCGAGGGCCCGACCGATCGTGCGGGTGTCTCGTGCGGTTTGGCGGGCGTCCTCGCGGACCGCCCGCCACCGTCGGCGTGACGCAGCACGGGGCCAGTTAACCGGGTCGTCGCGACCAAGTGCGGCGTCCGCGACGGCCTCGGTTAACCCGAGGCCGTCGGCAAGGCAATGTGGGACCAGCAAGCTGACGCCGGCGCCACCGTCTGCGAACGGAAGCACCGCAAGGTGCCATCCGGGTCCATGCTCGGGATCGATGCGCGTGGTGTTGGCCTGCTCGTTGAGCCAGGAATCGAATTGGTCACGGGGTCGGTCCGATGCGACGAACTCAATGTCATGCGATCCGTTCGGCGATATCCAGCGATGGCGGCCGAAGGGCAACGGTGACCGTTCGATGCGGCGGGATAGCCGCCCACGGTGCAAGTGGGCGTGGAACCGGCGCAGACCATTGATGTCGACACCGCGGTTGTACACCCAGGCACATTGAATCAGGACGCTGATCCCCGTCACTCGCCCGAATTCGAACATGGCCTGATCAACCGGATCCAGCACATTGTCCATTCTCCACCGTACTTCTAGCGGTATTTATACCTTCGACGCGACGACGGATCGTATCAGTTGCGGCAAACTCACGGTGGTGCCGATAAGGCTGAGTTCGCTGGAGTAATCGAGCACCGTTCATGCACGGTTTCTGGGACCCAAAATAGCGCGATCAGTCCGTTAGGCCGACGACTGCTCAGTAGTGGGCTGCGCTGAAGTCATCGCGGGCCTGCTTGCTCGACGACGAGGTGTCTTATCCCGAGATCACAAGAAGCCGTAAAGCAGCAACCGAGGTCCAACCGGTAATGTTGCCGCCATGTGGAGCTCAGTCTTGGTGCTAGGGCTTCTATCCGGGCTCAACCCGCTTCGTATCGGCATCGCCCTTCTCGTGATCTCCCGACCGCGGCCGATACAAAACCTAATCGCTTACGGGCTCGGTTGCCTGACAGCGTGCATCGTCGCCGTGTCGGTTCCACTGACGCTCCTGCACGTCACGCCGATGTTTGAGCCACTTGTAGACGATTTCTTCACCAGTCCCATCGTCCGTTACATTCAAATCGGCTTGGGTGTGCTGGCGCTATTTATCGCCGCGCTATTGGTAACCAACTCGCTTATCCGCAAGCGTCAGCCAGCGGAGTTGCCGCCAACCGGCGGCAACGGGCCGGCCCCCGCGGCGACCCTGCCCGTGCCGCAATCGATCTCGCGACTTTACAGCCGTGCGCAAGCTGCGCCGGCGGAGAGCGATTCTGCATTTCGGCGACTGCTACGGCGCATCCACGATGGATGGAAGAATGGATCCCTATGGATCGCTTTTGCGATCGGCATCGGATTCGGGGGGATCGAACCCGACGCGGGTCTACTACTCCTCGCGTTCATCGTGACGTCGGGAGCCGAAATCGGCGCGCAGATCGCCGCCGGCATCGCCTTCATCATCGGGATCAATGTTGTCGTCGAGATCACGCTCATCAGTTGTCTGATCGCGCCAACAAAAACCCAAGCGACGCTGCAACGACTGCACGACTGGGCTTTGAGTCACCACCGAAAAATTCTGATCGCCATGTGTTTAATCGGCGGGGTCGCGTTGATCCTCAGGGGCGTGGTCACCGGCTGAGCGCCGGCCGCGAAACTGTTGGGCGCGGCTTGACGGTGCGGATATCTCACCGGGCCGTTGCGTCCAATCAGCCGACATGGCGCAAGCGCGCGCACCTCTCCATATGATTAGCAGCGGCCACAACGCTTTCGGAGGGTTTGCTCATTCCAATGCCGACCTCGTGGGCGCGGGCGGCATATTGCGGGGTGAGGATGGTGCGCAGATCTGCAACCAACGAGTCGCACGTAGTGGCGGAGAAGCGGCGGGTGATACCCACCTTCAATTGGCTGACCACCGTGCCCCAGAGCGCTTGGTCGGGCCACGACGAAAGGACCAACGTCGGCACCCCGGCACGCAAGCTCGCTGCCGTAGTGCCCGAACCACCGTGGTGTACGACCGCGCGGCAGACCGGAAAAGCTGCCGCGAGGTTCAGAGTGTCGACCACCTTCACGTGCTCGGCACGGGGAATTCGGCTGAAATCGCTGCCGCCGGAGACGACCACTGCTCGCTCGCCTAACCGCGCACAGGCCTCGTTGATCATCGCGAAGGTGCCAATCGCAGAATCCACAGGCATGCTGCCAAAGCCGAAGAAAATCGGCGGTGATCCGCGGGCAATCCAGGACGCAACATCGTCATCGGCCTCGGTTGGCAGGTCCAGCGTCAAAGCTCCCACGAAGGGCCGTCGCTCCCTCCAATTCGCCCATTCGGCGGCCAACCCGGGGAAGCACATCTCGTCGTAGGCTTGAATTTCCAGTGCCGCACGTTCGGCGATCCTTCGCGACGGAAGTCCGGTGGCCTTCGGCAAGCCGAGTTCACGGCGCTGTGCGTCCTCGAGCTTCTTCGTCAGGAGGCGATTAGGCCACTCGGATGCCAAAACTGCGGAGCGGGCCAACGGCGCCGGCAGGAATGGAAAAAGTTGACCGTTGGGCCGCATCGGGTAGGTATGCCACGTAGCCAACGGAATGTCGTAGTGCTCCGCGACGTTGGCAGCAGACTGCTCGCCAAGGACACCGGTGAATAACAAGTCGGCACCGTCTGCCAGCGATGCCAGGGCCGAACTCATCTCCTCCCAGCTCCGCCTGAAGAGTGCCCAATCTTCGCGCCACAACCGTCTCAGGTCCCGCACCTTCCATGGCTTGCGGGTCAGGTGTGTCAAGAATTCGCGGTGCAGGTCCTGCCACCGCCGCGCATCAGGACCGTAGGCGACCACAGCCAGCCCGACAGACTCGGCGAAGCCGACAAGATCCGGCGGCACGGCGATGCGTACTTCGTGACCGCGCCGTAGCAACTCACTTGCGACAGCGAGACACGGCTCGACATCGCCGCGGGTTCCGTAGCTCGCCAGTGCAAATTTCACGCGGCGATCCTACCTTTCACTTCCTGATACGCATTTCGCGAGGAACTAACAGGCTCACGCACTCTCGGATTCACCACGGCCAGCAGCGGTTCTACCGCGTGGGTGACCGCCCAAATGCAGCAAACGTCAGACCTTCGACGGGGTCTCGCTCGTAAGTATCCGGTCAGAGCGGATCAGTTACCCTCGTGAGGTGATTCGGCACAGCTATACCGACCTCGTCGCCGCCCCCCTCTGCAAAGTTTGCGTCGTCTGGGGCGTCGTGGGCGATTCATCTGTCGTCGGAGGCTGACCGGTGCTTCGGGTTCCTCGCGCGTCGTCGAACGGCCGCGGATCCAAAGATGATGCGCAGCCGGACAACCGGCTTGCGCTGGTCGACCAAGCCTTGTTCGCGGGACACCGCGCGGCCAACCAGAAGGTCGTGATTCAGTGCGTATGGGTGTACGAGCACGCCATCGACTTCGACGCCGTGAACCGCTTTCACCACAACCTGGGCTACGGATTGTTGGGCCGACGCATCGAACGCTCGCCGCTTCCGTTCACCCGGCATCGATGGGTCTTCGATCCGCAGCCGTCGGACATCGATATGGCTGGGTCCGCCCGTCCGCGCGATGAACTGAGCGACTGGGCCGATGAGCGTTCACAATTGCCCGTAGATTCCGAGACAGGTCCCGGCTGGCACCTCGGCGTCCTTCCGCTGACGGACGGCTCGACGGCGGTCAGTCTGGTGGTCTCCCACTACCTGATCGACGGCCTCGGGCTTGCGCTCGTATTGGCTGATGCAATCTTGGGCAACACGCGAAATCTCGGCTATCCCATGCCTCGCTCCCGGACCCGATTTCGCGCCATCGTCGAGGATGCTCGCCGAACAGCACTGGACATCCCCGAGATTGGCCGCGCACTCGCCTTGGTGGGGAAGATGGCCCGCGAGAGCCGACGTGCCGGTGCCCCATCACCGGCACCGCGCAAGGCTGTACTCCCCAAAGGCGGAAGCGACGACCTTGTCGTCGTACCGGTCGTCTCCATCTACATCGACCTCGCCGACTGGGACGCCCGCGCCCAGGCTCTTGGTGGGACGAGCAACACACTGATCGCGGCGTTGGCCGCCAAACTCGGGGAACGAATGGGGCGTCGGCGTGCCAGTGACGGCGCCGTCACATTGCAGCTGCCGATGAGCGATCGAACGATGGAGGATACCCGCGCGATGGCTCTGTCGTATGCCCGCGTGACGGTCGATCCCACCGGCGTAACGACGGATCTGCAAGACATCCGGGCCGCGATCAAGCAGTCGCTGCAAACATTGCGCGAGACGCCGAACGACCAGCAAGTCCTGTGGCTCACGCCGTTCACCCCGAAACGGGTGCTCAGACAGATGGTCTACACGGGGTTCGCCGACCCCGACCGCCCGGTGCTCTGCTCGAACCTCGGCGACCTCGGCTCGGTGCTCAGCCGGCTCGACGGCACCGACGCCGAGTACGCCGCTGCGCGGGTGACTGGGCAGCACGTACCGCGACAGTGGCTCGAGTCAATAGGCGGTCAGATGACCGTGCTCTCTGGACGCTTGAGCGGCAAGGTCTTCATCACCCTCGCGGCCTACGACCCAGGCACCGACAACACGAAACCCGCTTTGCGGGAGTTGGCCGCCCGCACACTGGCTGAGTTCGGCCTCACGGCCGAGATCGACTGAGCAGCGGATGCTCGTCTGTTATGTGCACAGCATTGCGTCGCATTGCGCCAATACCTGCACCACCTGCACTCCGAGTGTGAGGCTTGGATGCGTGGATTCATTCGACCTAATCGACTCCGCGAACTCCTGTACAAGGCATGTCAGCGGCGGTAGAGGGTCCACGGCGATCGGCTCGACGCCGCCGTCCCCGCGCTGTGACTGCCTTAGCTTGGGTGCACGAACGTCGTCATAAACCAGACGACCGTCGTCATAAGTCGCTTCGAATACCCGCACCTTTCGAACCTCAATGTTGCTTACGCGAATGTGTGAGCGCCCGCCCGACGGAAATCCGAGTTGCAGCGCGAGCGCCTGCCCGATGCCCCCCGGGGTCCGCTTCTGCCCGACAATCGACGCCTGGACGCTCTCCGGAAAATCGCCGAAGAGGTCCAGGCACATGGCAACATCATGCGGCCCCCAGTCCCACAACACGCTCGCATCGAGACGCGTCGGTCCGTCATTGCCGGCCGACGACTGCGTGCATCGAAGGCGGCCGAGAGCATTACCGCGCTGCTTGAGCGCGCGGTAGGCGGGACTGAACAGATGTGTGTGCCCGACCATGACCAGGACACCGGCTGCATCGGCGGCCGCGGCTACTGCCTGCGCTTCGGCGACGTTCATCGCCATCGGCTTTTCGATGAGAACTGGCAACCCGGCGGCGATTGCCTCCAGCGCCAGCGGAGCGTGCGTCATCGGCGGTGAGGCCAGGATGACGCCGTCCAGCCTCGGGTTTGCCAGCACTGCGCGCCGGTCGCCGGAAATTCGGCACGATTTCGGGACCAGCCGCGCCGTTTCCTGATTGCGGCTGCCCACGTGGGCCAGGACCGCTCCCGGCAGCCGTGCGAGCGTGTCGATGTAACGCGTGCCCCAGCGGCCCGCGCCAATCAGTCCAAACCGCACCCGCCCGCCTTCAGAGAATCGCGAGGTCTGGCAGCGGCAGAACGAAGCGACCGTGCGGCATGTAACCGCGCTGCTTTGCGACGATGGACTCCGCGAAGTTCCACGCGAGTAGCACCACATAGTCGGGCTTGCGCTCGCGCAGCGTTTCCACCGGCAATACCGGCAGGTGCAGGCCCGGCGTGAACATGCCCTGCTTGATCGGATTGTCGTCCACGATGTAGTCGAGCACCGAGCCGTCCAGACCGAAGTGATACATCAGCGTCGTCGCCTTCGCTGGCGCGCCGTAAGCGGCGATCGATTTGCCTGCCGCCTTCAGGCCGCGTAGCAGCGCCATCAACTCTTCGCCGCGCTGCCGAATCATGTCGCTCCAAGTCAGGAACGTGTCGGCACGGTGCAGGCCGGCGGCCCGCTCGTCGGCGATCATCGCGGCTACCGATGCTTCCTCAGTCCGGTCCGGACTACCCACGTAGCCGACAAGGGCTCCGCCCTGGATGTCCGAGCGCTCCGTGTGCAGAAGCTTGAGGCCGCAACGGGCGAAGAAGCCCTGCAATGGCTCGACATGGTGGAAGTCGACATGCTCGTGGTACACGGTGTCGAAAAGCGTCTTGCGATAGACGTCGAGCAAATAGCCGACCTCGAAGACGAACTGACCGTCGGGCGCGATCAGGGCGCGCACGCCGTCCACGACGCCGCGCAGATCATCGATGTGCGCACAGACGTTGTACGCGCAGATCGCCTGCGCAGGTCCATATTTCTCGCGTATCTGGCGTCCGAGATCGGCGCTGAAGAAATCTGTGAGGGTCTCGATCTCCGATGTGTCGGGCACGACGTTGGCGGCCGGATCGACGCCAAGCACACGCATACCGGCCGCTTTGAAGAAGCGCAGCAATGTTCCGTCGTTCGAGCCGATCTCGACTACCAGGTCTCCGGGCTTCAGGCACGCGCGTTCGATGATGGCAGCGCATTGCTCCTGTAGGTAGCGCACCATGACGGGCGAAGTGCTCGAAACGTAAACATAGTGGGAGAACAGCAGTTTGGGATCCACGATGTCGAGCAGCTGCAGGTGACCGCAGCCGTCGCAGCGGTACACATCAAGTGGATACACGGGCTGCGGCACAGCGCAATCGGCTGCGCTCACCATGGAATTGGCCGGCGGTGTCGGCGTCAGTTGCAGCACCCGCTCGAGAATTTGGGACCCACATAGCCGGCAGTCACCACGCCTGTGGTGATGAGGCAGCACCGTCACTCGCCCGGTTCCGGGTTGCCGGCGGACTTGTACAGATCGACACGCACAAGGTCATCCTCGTAAGAGCTCTGGTCGCGAGGCTTGCCGGTGATGTTGAGGAACGCGGAATCCTCCAGAAATTCGACCGCGTGCTCGACGAGTGGAGGCGTGTATACCAATTGACCTTCCTTCACCAGCAGCCAGCTTGGCGCCGATGTGTCGCCAGCGGCGCGATGCACATACTTCATCGTGCCTTTCAGCACATACATATAGTGCGAGTCGGTCTTGTGATAGTGGTTGGCCCGCACCGTGTTCGCCTTCGACGTGATGATCTGAACGCTCTGCACACCGCCGTCCACCAGCGTCTGAATCACGCCGCGTGCATCCTCGAACGCGGCCGGTAGGGACACGATTGGCCCGGTCGTAGGCCAGGCCTCGGACTGCTCACCCTTGTTGCTCATCGTCGACTTTCCTGGTGGATCATGGTGGCGCGTTCTGAGAGGAAGTGCTTGAAGTCGTATTCAGCTGCAACCTCCGTCGCGCCAAAGCCATCGCTTTGGTAGGGCGCGAAGGAGTTTCCTCCGAGGAAGCGCATGAAGTCATCGTCAACAGCGATCTTGGTCAGCTCTTCGTCAAACACCCTTGTCGGCTGCCAGCCCAGCGCGCGGAGCCGCGAATCGTCGAGGCTGTAGCGGATGTCCTGGCCCACGCGATTGGGCACGGACACAAAGGCTTCAGACTCGGAGCGGTTCAAGATACGGGCGAGCTTGCGCAGCACATCGATGTTGGGCAACTCGTCGTCCCCACGCACGTTGTACACGGTGTTGCGTTCGCCCTTGTCCAAGATCGTCAGCAGAGCCTCCGCCGCGTCCGCCACGTGGACCCATGAGCGCACGTAGCTGCCATCGCCGTGCATCAGCGCGGGCAGGCCGCGGCGCATACGGAGGATGGACTTTGGAATCAGCTTCTCCGGGTATTGGAAGGGTCCGTAGTTATTGGTCATACGCACGATGTTGTAGCGCAATCCGTAAGTGCGCGCCCAGCCGAGAACCAGCATGTCGGCAGCCGCCTTGGTCGCGGAGTACGGGTTCGACGGGCGCATCGGATCGCACTCACTGTGACGGCCGTTCGCGATGTCGCCGTACACCTCGTCGCTGCTGATCTGAACAAACAGGGGCGCTTCATGCGGATTCTTGACGCGCACCAACTCGAGCAGGCGCTGGACACCAAGGATGTTGGAGTAGCAGAACTGTTGGTTGTCGACGATGGAGTTGTCGACGTGCGACTCGGCGGCGAAATTCACAATGACGTCGCTGTCAGGCAGGTGACCGAGGGCGGCGATGTCCTCGGCAATGTGCCGGTAGTTCGGGTGCCGCAGAAACCCTTCATTCGCGAACCGGTCCGCGGCGTAGTTCACTACGTCGACATTCGTGACGAAATGGCCGAGCTCCAGGCAGCGCTTTACGAAGTGCTTCCCGATGAACCCGAGCCCTCCCGTAACGAGAATCAGTTTGCAATCCATGGCGTCACCTTAAGTGCCGCCATCGCGCCCGGCAGGTGTTCAAAGGATTCGAAGCGCAACCACAAGTGTCACAACCCGAAGATGTGCGATAACCGCACCAACAACCGTCCGGTCGCCAGTTGCATGCCATAGTTGCGTTCGACACAAAAGAATTGGCGCAGTAGCTACGACTGCCTGTCCGAAAATGTCACGCTTGTGAGCCGGCGCCCTGCTAACATGCCAAAGGCTACCCACCACCGAACTTGCCGAAGCGTTTCATTGGTCGGAATGCACAATCCGAGCCGCGAGAGAAAAGGCATCGATCTTGTCGAACACGGCCGAGAGCAACGTGATCGGGCTGTCCAGGAGAACCCAAATTCGTTGGGAAGCCCAGAGCTTTGCGCTGTTATTGCGCGTGGGGAAAGATCACCCTACTGTGCTGTGGCACTATCTTACGACCAATTTGCGTTATCTCCTGGTGAAATTTGGGGTTTTGTTTCGCGCGCGGAAAAACGTGACTGAGGTTCGTACCGAGTTTGAGGCGGAGGCAGCAAAAGGCCGGTTCAAGGAATTATGGTTCGACACGGCTGACGCAATTATCGTCCTGTGGTGCGTCACGTTTGCGAAGGTCTTTGACCGCGCCGATCCCGTACGGATACTCGAGATCGGGTCCTGGGAGGGCCGTTCAACCCTGTTCCTTCTGGCTTATTTCTGGCAAGGACACCTGACAGCCGTGGACACATGGGCCGGAAGCGAATACCACCACTACAGGGATTTGCAAGGCCTTGAAGCCCGTTTCGACGGCAATCTTGCACCGTTCGCATCGCGGCTAACCAAGCGCAAAGGCGCATCCGTGCATGTGCTAGCAGAGCTGCTCGATGAACAGCAGAAGTTTGATGTGATTTATGTGGATGGGTCGCACTTTGCCGATGATGTGTTAACAGACGCGATCAGCGCATGGCGGCTGTTGGAGCAGGGCGGGCTGTTGATCTTTGACGACTTTTTGTGGCCTGGCTACCCTCGCGCTCGGGCGAACCCGGCGTGGGCAATCAACGTATTTTTGAAATACCGCAAAGGCGAATACAAAATTCTGAACGTTTACTCGCAACTCATCCTACAGAAAAAAGTAGCTTTCACTGATCAGGCGGCTGCTGAACTTTCCGCACTCCGGTAGCCCCGCGGTCGCGACGGCTCTACGAGTCCTCGAAGGTGCCCTTGCCGAATAAGCCAACACGGCCGCGGCGGGCCAGACCTTCCACAAGGTCGGCGGCCTTGGCAACGCTGTCGGCGGGTTCAGTCATCCGGGTGGCTAGCGCACGGGCCCGGGTAGCGAACTGCGGGGCCAGTATGGTCCGGAGATCCGCGATCAGCGATTCACGGGTAGTGCTCAGAAAGCGTCGAGTCGTGCCCACCCTCAATCGCTTGACCCGGTCTCCCCAGAGCGGTTGATCGCCCGTCGTCCACAGGATCAACGAGGGGACTCCGGCGCGCAGGCCTGCGGCCGTGGTGCCCGAGCCACCGTGGTGCACGACCGCTCGGCAAGCGGGAAATGTGACCGAATGGTTTACCGCACTGACAACCTTGACGTGCTCCAAGTGCGGCAGTTCGCTCCAATCACTCTGCCCAGAGCAAACCAACGCGCGTTCCCCTAATTGTGCGCAGGCCTCGCTGATCATTGCGAGAGTGTCCACCGGAGATTCAACCCACATGCTGCCGAAGCCGAAATAGATCGGCGGCGTTCCCGCAGCGATCCACGAGGCGACCTCGTCGTCGCAATTTGTCGGCAACTGCGCCGTCATCACGCCAACAAACGGCCGTCGGACATCCAACCTGGCCCATTCGGCTGCCAGCCCGGGAAAGCACACTTCGTCGTAGCCCTGGAGTTCCAGCGATCCGCGTTCGGCGATCCGTCGCGGGGAGGAGGCGGTTGTCTTCGGTAGGCCCAATTCACTGCGCTGCGTGTTGTCGACCTTCTGTGTCATCTGCCAATACAACCACTCGTCCAATGTCATTGCAGCGCGGCTCAACGGCGCCGGTAGGTACGGAAATTGCTGGCTGTTCACCCTCTGCGGGAACCAATGCAGCGTGGCCAACGGAATGTCGTAATACTCCGCGACGTTGGCGGCAGCCTCCTGGAAACCCAGGCCGGTGAATAGCAGATCAGGCCGATCCACTAGCGACGTCAACGTCGTACCGATGTCGCTCCAGCACTCCGCAAATAACTTCCGGTATCTGCGCCACGACCTGATCAGTTCGTGTATCTGGAATGACTTTGGGGGGAGATATCCAGTGAACTCTCGGTACGCTTCTATCACCGGCTTGGCATCCACCCCATAAGTAGCCGCCGTGAGCCCAGCCGATTCTACGAAACCAACCATTTCTGACGTGACTGCGATGTGAACTTCGTGCCCTCTTCGCAGCAGCTCACGGCCAAGAGTAACGCCGGGCTCAACATCGCCGCGAGTTCCAAAGCATGCCAACACAAATTTCATTGCGAATTAGCTTTACTCTCTACGCGCGTATTTTGCAAAGCCTGGCATGTGGCTGAGCCACCCGCGGGTAGCTCGGCATCCGTCTGCATTCATTGGACGGAAAGCCGTCTGTCGCTCGTTTACGCTCACGCCGGACGAGTATGGGCTACTTTCTCCGACCGTCGATGGCTTTCTCGACTTCCTGCGCCCGCCCTACCTGCTTCGCGGTGTAGCCGATGAGCAGCGCCACCCCACCGAGCAGAGCGACCACCCCGGCGAGCCATACCAAGCCGTAGGTGAAGCCTTTGTCCAGTGCGTCCAACTGGGCTTCATTCATGACCGTCACCGGCCCGCTGGTGCCGCCGAGCGACAGCGTGCGCGACGTGACGACGGCCTGGATGCCAGCCAGCACCAACGGCCCGCCGAGACCCTGCAGCATCACTGCGATCGCCGTGGTGGGTCCTATCTTGTCGAAGCCCACACTTGCGATCACCGACAACCCAAGTGGGACGTTGATCATGCCGATGGCAATACCGCCGATGACAATCGGAAGCACAAGATTCGGGAAGTACGGGATGCCACGGTTGAGCGTCGAGCCATAAAGGATCGCGCCCAGTAGCAGGATGGCGCCGACGACAACCACCACCCGTGGCGGGAACCACGGCACCAACCGCGATGTCACGCCCATCCCGACTGCGATCGCTATGGCAAACGGGACGAAGGCGATGCCCGCGCGCAGCGGACTGTAGCCCATGATGTTCTGCACATAGAGGGCGACCACCACGATCAAGGTGAACATCACCCCCCCGGAAAGGAAGAAGGCGCCGAACGCGGCCAGCCGGCTGCGGTCGAAGAACAGACCAAATGGGACGATGGGATTTTCCGCCGATCGCTCCACGACGGCGAACGCCACGAAAGCTGCCAGGGCCACTACACCTGAACCGACCGTCGGAGCCGACAGCCAGCCCTTCTCCGGCCCCATCGACAAGCCGAAAACCCCTGCAGTACAGACGAATGTCGCCAGCACAGCCCCGGCGGCATCGAGATGCACCCGCTCCTTCTGGGTTTCCCGCAGCGCGACGCTGGCCAGGTAGATAACCAGCAGCCCGATCGGCACATTCGCCAAAAACGCCAGCCGCCACCACACTTCGGTGATCGCCCCGCCCGCAACCAAGCCGATAACCGCGCCCACACCGGACATCGCACCGAATGCCGCAATCGCCGCGTTGCGCTCCGGCCCCTTCTGAAACGCTGTCGCCGCCAATGCCAAACAGGTCGGTATGGCGATCGCGGCACCGATGCCCTGCAGTAGCCGCGCCACCACGAGGCTCGGCCCGTCCCAGGCGATTCCGCACATGGCCGAGGCAATGGTGAACAGCGCGACGGAGAAGATGAAAATGCGCTTGCGCCCGAAGGTGTCACCGAGGCGGCCGCCTAGCAAAATCAGGCCGCCGTAAGTCAATAGGTAGGCGGTGATCACCCAGCTTCGCCCGGCATCCGACAGGCCCAATTCGTTCTGAATCGTAGGAAGCGCAAAGATCGCAATGGGGCCATCCATCGCCGCCATCAACTCAATGCCGCCAATCGCGGCCACCGTTGCGACGAATCGGCGAGACGACCGGCGGGTCGCGAACGACTTCTCCCCATGGCGGCCCGTAGTCGCTTCGACAGGGGTCGGGGCCGTTCGTTCGGCGCGCTCTGTCGTCGAGTGATTTGCCCACTCACCATCGTTGAGAGCCGCCATATCGGGCCACCCTATAGCAAACATAGGTTGCGCGGCCGTCGTTCTGTGAGTCACCCGGGCGCACAGGTATGCGGGAGCTTCGGGACGGTGGGTGTGAGACACCGTTACCGCCGGCCCGGCCGACAGATGTCACCCATCTTCGATCTGGGAGGCCGGGCGCTCGACGGGCCGCAACATGTCAGGTCCGTGGTTTGCTGGCTTGTGTGATATTGCCGCAAAGTGCAGTACTCGCGAGTAGAGTCGCTGCAATCAGCCATTAGGGAGGGTGGATACGATGATCAAACTGTCGCTGACCACGTTGGCTAGCGGGCTCGGCGGTCTGGCATTGTTGCTGACCGCAGGAGCCGGGGTCGCGTCCGCAGCTCCAGATCTGGGTCCGGCCATCAACACGACCTGCACTTACCCGCAGTTTGTGGCGGCGCTCAATGCGGAACGTCCGGAGGCGGCAGCGGGATTCAACGCATCGCCGCCCGACCAGTCCGCAATTCAACAGTTCCTCGCCTCGCCGCCGAGTGAACGCGCGGCGATGGCCCAGATGGTGGCGAGCAACCCCGGCGCTGCGCAAGCCATTCCAGTCCTCCAGCACGTCTTCAGCGTCTGCAATAACTACTGAGCGGGTTGACTGCGAGCCCTGGCTTCGTCCTCCGGATCCGTAGTGCTGCTCATGCGGATGTGGGACTGCGAGGTTCCAGTTGGAAGGCCGCGGTGCATGTGATGCCACGCGGGATACCGGTGGCGGTCAACAGCTTTGGTCACATTGCGCGGAGCTGCGACGGCTCCGGCTGAAGCGCGACGTTGATGTCGATCCGTCGTCGTGGGTGGTGCACGACGCGACGAGCCCCCGAAACGGGCACCGGGCCCGACCTCCCTCGCAACCCCGCAGACGTTGGCGCCGGCGCCGTCGGCTTCGTCGCTGATCGACCCGCTCCTGGACCCCGATACCGCTTAGCCCTTCGGCCAGGTGTCCGCCTGGCAACCCCCCGCTACGGCACTCCCAAGTCCAATTACCTTGCCCGAGAATTTCTTCCGCTCGACCGCCCTAAGCCTCTAATGAGGCCTTGAGCTGTGGGCCGTACTTCGCGAGCGATGCGGGGGTCATCATCTCATCGTGTTCGCAGTCAACTGGGTGCACGGTAATGTCGCCAGCAACGTAGGGTCGCCAATTTTCTGGTTCGCATAAGTCGTCGTCATTTGGATCTTGCTTAGCGGAGAATACGATCACATCGCCCTCAAACACATCGGGCACGTGGTCGCGGAGAAACAACTCGTTCGCATTGTGGTTTCGCACAGCGAACTCAAAGATCTGCCTGGGCGGAAGCACGAACTCCACCACTTCTCCTTGTTGGAGAATCAGCTCCTCGGCCTGCCGGTAGGTAAGAGGCTCCGACTGCTCTGGAATATCGATGTGACTGGACCGTAAGAAAAGGTCGAGGAGGCGGCCCTCGCCTGGATTCTCGTCGTCTACAGCGTCGTTTCTCCTTGTACGGTTGACGCTGAGCACCGGGTCCAACAGGATGACGCGTTGGACTTCACATCCGCGCCGGTGAAGCTCAATGGCGAGCTCGTGGGCTACGGGACCGCCGAAAGACCAGCCGAGAAGGTTGTAGGGTCCGTCGGGATAAACGGCTTGGAGTCGATCCGCATAGATTTTCGCCATGTCGCGAATGGATCCCGGCTCAGCTTCGCCGTTCTGCGGGATTTGGTTGATTCCGATGATGGGGCAATCCAAAAAGCTACCCAGCCCCCGATATGCATAGCTTTGCCCGTTACCTTCGTGAATACAGCACAGCGGAACGCCCGTACCCTCCTTGAGAACGTCAACAGGGGGCAGTTCCACACCGCTGCCATCTCTGCCCAACAGCTGGCTGAGGCTTCTCACCGACGGCGCGAGTAACAGCGTGCGCACCGCGACGTGGCCATCCAAGAATTTGTTGACCGCGGCAACCACGCGCATCGCCGAAAGCGAATCCCCACCCAACTCGAAAAACGAGTCATTGACCCCAACCTGCTCCAAACCGAGCACCTGGGCAAAGATATCGGCCAGGACTGCTTCCAGCTTTGTCGCCGGCGCCTGGTAACCGTCGGTGTCCTGGTATTCCGGCGCCGGCAAGGCGCGCTTGTCGAGTTTGCCGTTGGGCGTCAACGGCATCTCCTCGATCACCACCACCGCCGTCGGCACCATGAACGCCGGCAACCGCTCAGCCAGCGCGGCACGTATCGCGGCCGGGTCGGCGGTCCCGGTGATATAGCCCACCAGGCGCTTGTTGCCGGGGCGGTCCTCGCGGGTTATCACCGCCGCCTGGGCCACCCCATCGCAATCGGCCAACACGGCCTGAATCTCATCGAGTTCGATGCGGTAGCCGCGGATTCTGACTTGCTCATCCGCGCGGCCCATATATTCCAGCTGCCCATCGGCGCCCCAGCGAACCAGATCCCCGGTGCGATACATCCGTTGTCCTGGCGCCCCCGCGTCTGCGAATGGACACGCGACAAACCGTGACGCGGTCAGCTCGGGACGTCGCCAATACCCCACGCCCACACCATGTCCGGCCACATACAATTCACCGACCACACCGGCGGGCACCCGGCGCAAACCCGCATCCAGGACGAACAACGCGGCCCCTGGCACCGGAGCGCCGATCGGCACCACGCCCGACCCCGCCGTCAGAGGCCGACTCAGGCTCACACCCATCGTGGTCTCGGTGGGCCCGCAGGCGTTGATCATCACCCGTCCCGGCGCCCAGCGATCCACCAGCTCGGTCGGGCAGGCCTCACCGGCCACCACCAACGCGGTCGTGTCCAAACCCTGCGGTGACAACATCTTTGCCGCCGAAGGGGTCTGGGTGAGAACGCTGACCTGTTCAGCGACCAGCAAGGCTTGAAAGTCTTCCGGCGAGCGTGTCACTGAGTCGGGCACCGCCACCACTCGACCACCGTGCGACAGCGCACCCCAGATTTCCCAAACCGACACGTCAAACCCGTAGGAATGACACTGCGTCCACGCCCCCGTCACCGGCAGATATGCGGGTAGTGCTTCCAATAGCTGGGTGGCGTTGCGGTGTGTTATCGCCACGCCTTTGGGAACGCCGGTGGTACCCGAGGTGTAGATGAGGTAAGCGACATCTTCCGGTGCCGGCCCTGGCAAGGCGGTACTGGGTTGGTTGTCCACCGCTGGGTCGTCGATATCGATGACCGCCAAGTCTTGCCCATCCAGGCGATCGGCCAGCTCCGTGGTGGTGATGGCGGCGATCGCCGCGGTATCGGCCAACATGAACCCGATCCGCGCCACCGGCAACACCGGATCAATCGGGAGATACGCCGCTCCGCTCTTCAACACCGCCAGGATCGACACGATCGCCTCACCCGACCGCGGCAACAACAGCGCCACACACTCACCGGGACCCGCGCCGTGGCCGACCAGCAGGTGCGCCAACCGGTTGGACGCCTCATCGAGCTCACGATAAGTCCACGAACGCTCCCCGCAGCTCAGCGCAACTGCCTGCGGCGCGCGCTCCACCTGAGAAGCAAACAATGCTGGAATCGATACTGTCGGCGCGGGCGTGGTCAATGCCGCCCGGTTACCCCACTCATCGAGCCGAGCGTGCTCACCCTCGTCGACCAGATCCAGCGACGACAACGGTTTGGCGGGATCGGCGGTCATGGCCACCAACACCCGCTGCAGCCGGCCAATCAGCGCCTCAATGCCAGGCCCATGGAACACCTCGGTGTCGTATTCGACGCGAAGTCCCAGCTCAGGCCCTGGCCCCGCTTGCAGCGTCAGGGGATAGTGGGTGGATTCATGGATGCTGATGTCGCTGATGGCCAGGTCATGCTCCGCTGACAAGGCCCCGGCGTCGATCGGATAGTTCTCGAAGACGAAAACGGTGTCGAACAGCTGGTCGTGTCTGGTGATGCGGTGGATCTCGGCAAGCGACAGGTGCTGGTGTTCCAGTGTTTGGTTGTGGCCGCTTTGCAGCTGGTCGAGTAGGTCTGTGGTAGTGGTCTCGGTGGTTATGCGCGCCCGCACCGGCACGGTGTTGATCAACAGGCCCACCATCGATTCCGCGTCGACCACCTCAGCCGGCCGCCCCGAGACCGCGGTGCCGAAGGCGACATCCTTTTGGCCGGTCAGCGACATCAGCAGCTGTGCCCACGCTCCCTGAAGCACGACGTTGACGGTGGTGTGCTGCGACCGCGCCAGCTCGGTGAGCGCGCGTGTCGTGTGCTCAGAGACCGTAAACGATGCGCCGCCTCGCCGGCCGCGCCCCGTCCGGACCGCCGGACCCACCAACGTCGGCGTGTCAAAACCGGCAAACACCCCGCTCCAGGCCACCCGAGCGGCATCGAGGTCTCGCTCGGCCAGCCAGGCGACAAAGCTGCGATACGACGCGGGTGCGGGCAGCCGCTGCCGGTAATACCCGGCGAAGATTTCCTGTAGCAGGATCGGTGTCGACCAGCCATCGAGCACGATGTGATGATTGGTCAGCACCAGCCGGTGCTCGTCGGGCGCGGTGCGGATCAACACCGCCCGAAACGCCGGCTGGTGGGCCAACTCGCACACCGCGGCGCGTTCATCGGCGGATATCCGCTGAAGGTGATCGTTGACGTCGACGTCTTGGGACTCCAAGTCGAGATAGCGCCACCCCGGAACGGGATCAGCAAGGATGACCTGCACCGCTTCGTCGAATTGCGCGGAGAATCGGGCCACCAGGTTGGGATGCCGGTTGACAACCGTGTGCACCGCTGCGCGCACTCGTTCCACGTCGAGGGCGCCGGTGATGGTGAAGCCCCATTGCACCGCATACACATCGTCGCCGCCCGCCGCGGTGCTGGCGTGAAACAGCAGGCCCTGCTGCAGGGGTGTCAGCGGCAGAATATCGGCGACCTGGTACTGCTCGCACAGCTCGTCGATCTGTTGTTGGCTTAGCCGCGCCGGCGCGATGTCCGACGGCGTCAACCCGCCCCCACCGGCACGCACATGCGCGCAGATACCGGTCAGCGCGTCAAACCACAACCGGCTCAACCGGTCCATCTGTGCGTGGTCAAGCGCCGATTGCGCCCACGCCCAGTTGGCCTGCAGGCGTGGGCCGTCCTCGGTGTCGGCGGTGGCGGCGTTGAGCTCCACGGTATGCGCCAATGGCATGGATGTCGCCGCGGCCGCACCGGTGGCCGCCATCCCCTGCTGGCTGAGCCGCCACAAATCATCGGACACCTCAACCGCCGCTGCGCCGAGGCGCCCCAGATAGTTGAACCCGATGACCGGGTCAGAGTCGGCCAACTCGACATCGGGATTCAGATAGCGCAGCAGACCGTAGGTCCAGCCGTCGGGGACGGCGCGAAGCTGTTCCTTGGCGTCCTTGAGCACCGCACCCAACGCGGCGTCGCCGGCGATGACCTGCGCCCAGTCCAGCCCGTCGACCGCCAATGCCACCGGGTATTTGGCCGTGAACCATCCCACGGTGCGCGACAGGTCCACATCGGCGGCCAGTTCCTCGCGCCCGTGTCCCTCCACGTCGATGCCGATCGGCGCGCCGTCGGCACCCAAAAACTCCGTGAACGCCAAGGCGAACGCGATCAACAAAATGTCGTGCACCCCGGCATGAAACGCAGCGGGAACCTCGCCCAGAAGCATCCGCGTCGTTGCGACATCCAGGGACACCGACATCTGGCCGGCCGTGGCCAACGTATCCACCTCTGGTTGCAGAGTCGGCAGCAGCGTCGGAGCCGTCGCCACCTGCCGCCACACCTCCGCCTGAGCAACGACTTCCGCGGCGTGCGCGTGCTCAGCCAGCAGTGTCGCCCACCGGGCAAACGACGTCCCGGTCCCCGGCAGAGCTATCGGCTGCCCATTGTGGTGTTGGGCCCACGCAATGTTCAAGTCTTCCAACAAGATTCGCCACGACACCCCATCCACCGCGAGATGGTGAATGATCAACACCAGCTGGCCGGGATCAGGCACCCACAGCGCGCTGAGCATTACGCCGGCGCCCGGGTTCAACCGCGACCGCGCGCCCGCCACCGCCTCATCGGACAACACGTCGACGGTGTACAGGCAATCGCGGGCGTTCACCGCCCCGGCTTCGGGCACCCACAGCGACCAGCCCCCGTCGCCGTCGTCGTCGACGCGGCACCGCAACATGGCATGCCGATCCAGCAACCCCTGCAACAACACGACCACGTCGGCCTCGGCCACTGCGGCCGGGGCCTGCACCACCACCGTCTGGTTGAACTCGTCGACCGGGCCATCGATCGCCTGCAGCCAGCGCATGATCGGGGTCGCCACCACCGGCCCGACGCCCTCATCGACCGGACCGGCCGCACCGTCGGTGATCTCGGCCACCCGGGCCAACCTCGCCACCGTCTGCTCCACGAAGATGTCGCGTGGTCGACACAGCACACCGGCCGCCCGCGCCCGCGCCACGACTTGCATCGACAGGATGCTGTCGCCACCGAGTTCGAAAAACGAGTCGTCCACCCCAACCCGCTCGAGTCCGAGGACTTGGGCATAGATGCCGGCCAGGACCTCCTCCACCGCGCTGGCCGGGGCACGGTAACGGTCAACATCGGCGTATTCAGGTGCCGGCAAGGCCCGGGTGTCGATCTTGCCGTTCACCGTCAACGGCACCGCATCGAGCACCACCACAGCCGTCGGCACCATGTAGACCGGCAACCGCTCAGCCAGCTTCGCCCGCACGGCGACCGGGTCGAGGGCGCCGGTCACATAGCCCACCAGCCGCTTGTCGCCGGGGCGATCCTCCCGGGCAATCACCACCGCCTGATCGACCCCATCGCATCCGGCCAGTGCGGCTTGGACCTCACCGAGTTCGATGCGATACCCGCGGATCTTGACCTGCTCATCGGCACGGCCCAGATAGACCAGCTGCCCATCAGCCCCCCACGACACCAGATCCCCGGTGCGATACATCCGTTGTCCTGGCGCTTCCGCGCCTAAGAACGGACACGCCACAAATCGCGACGACGTCAACCCGGACCGACCCACGTACCCGTATGCCAGCCCGGCGCCGGCCACATACAGCTCGCCCACCACGCCGGCGGGCACCGGCCGCAACCAGCCATCCAGCACGAAAAACCCGAGATAAGCCAACGGCACCCCGATCGGGCTGACCGGGCTGTCGATGTCGGCCTCGAATATTTCGCGCACCGAGGCATGCACCGTGGTCTCGGTGATGCCATACATATTGATCAAGCGCGGTAAACCCGGATGGTTCCGCAGCCACCCCCGCAGCCGCTGGGGTTCTAGCGCTTCCCCGCCGAACACCACCGTTTCCAGCTTGAGCTGGTCTCCCACTTCCGGCGCGAGCGAATCAGCGGTTCGTAGCGCATAAAACGCCGACGGGGTCTGGCTCAACACGTTGACCTGCTCAGCAACCAGCAGCGCATGCAGGTCTTCCGGGGAACGTACTACCGCATCGGGCACCACCAGCAGCCGTCCGCCGTGCAGCAGGGCACCGAAGGCCTCCCATACCGAAAAGTCAAACGCCAGCGAATGACACTGCGACCACACCTGCCCCGGCGACAGCTCCAGCTCGGCGTCCAACGACTCCAACAGCGTGGTCACGTTGCGGTGGGCTACCGCTACTCCCTTCGGGGTCCCGGTCGTCCCCGACGTGTAGATCAGGTAAGCGATGTCCTCGGGTGCCGGCGCCGGCAATGGTGTGGCGGGGTAGTTGTCCACCGCGGGATCGTCGGCATCGATGACCACCAGATCGTGACTGTCGAGTCGCGAACGCAACTCGGCGGTGGTGATCACCGCTATCGGCGCCGCATCGGTCACCACGAAGCCGATCCGCGCATCGGGATGCGCCGGGTCGAGCGGCACATACGCCGCCCCCGTTTTCAGCACCGCGAAGATCGCCGCGACCGCCTCGGCCGAGCGCGGCAACAACAACGCCACCCGCGCACCCGGGCGCGCCCCATGACCAGCCAACAGATGCGCCAGCCGGTTCGACGCCTCGTCGAGCTCCCGATACGTCACCGAGTGGCCCTCAAAGGTGATCGCCACCGCCTCCGGAACGCGCGCTACCTGCTCGGCGAACAGCGCCGGAATCGACACCGACGCCGGCGCGCGCTGGGTCAACCCCGCCCGATTACCGATCTCGTCCAACCGGGCATGCTCGACCGCGTCCAGCACGTCCACCGATGAGAGCCGCCGTGTCGGATCGGCGGTCATGGCCGCCAACACCCGCGCCAGCCGCTCGATCAGCGCCTCGATGCTGGCCGCGTCGAACACGTCGCTGCGGAACTCCACCTCCCCGCCGATCCCGGCGGGCTCACCGGCCTGGCTCCAGCGCTCGCCCAAAGAAAACGTCAGATCCATGCGGGCGGTGCGGGTGTCGGCCGGTAGCGGCGTGACCCGAAGATCACCCAACGCCAGCTCGGCGGACGTGGTGTCCTGCCCCGCGAAGTTCTGCCAGGCCAACACCACCTGCACCAGCGGATGGTGGGTCATGCTGCGGGTCGGGTTGAGCCGTTCCACCAGCACCTCGAACGGCACATCCTGGTGCTCGTAGGCGGCCAGGCTGCGCGCCCGCACGTCGGCGAGCAGTTCGGCAACGGTGGGATCCCCGGCCACATCGACGCGCAAGACCAACGTGTTGACGAAGAACCCGACCAACTCATCCAGCGCGGGGTCGCGCCGCCCGGCGATCGGGAACCCGACAGCCACATCCGTGCTGGCGCTGAGCTTGGCCAGCAGCACCGCGAGAGCGGCCTGCACCACCATGAAACTGCTGGCATTGTGCTCGCGAGCCACCCGAGCCACCTGCTGCTGCAACTCGGCCGGCCAGTCCACCGCCACCTTGGCACCGCGGTAATCAGCCACCGGCGGATAGGGCCGATCGGTGGGCAGCGCCAGCCGCTCCGGCGCCCCGGACAGCACCTGCCGCCAAAAGGTCAGCTGCGCGGCGATACGGCTATCGGGATCCTCGAGATCACCCAACTGCGCGCGCTGCCACAACGTGTAATCGACATACTGCACCGGCAGCACCGACCATCCCGGGGCCTGACCCGCCCGCCGGGCGGTATAGGCCATCCCGAGGTCTCGCACCAGCGGCGTGATCGACCAGCCGTCGGCGGCGATATGATGCACCACCGCCACCAACACGTGCTCCTCATCGGCGATGCGGAAAAGCCGTGCCCGTAACGGGATCTCGGTGGCCAACTCAAACGGCTCGCGCACGACCGCTCCGACGGCCTCCTCGAGCCGGCCCGCCGACCAACCGACGGCATCAACCACCTGCCAACCTAAGTCGGCCCGCTCGGCGGGTATCACCAACTGCTGGGGCATCCCGTCGACTGCCGGGAACAGCGTGCGCAGGGTCTCATGGCGGCCCACCACATCGCCCAACGCGTGGCCCAACGCCTCGGCATCCAGCCGGCCATCGAGACGCAACGCCACCGCCAAGTTGTAGATCGGTGAGGGCCCCTGCAGCTGGTCGATGAACCACAACCGGTGCTGGGCAAACGACAGCGGCACCAGCGCCGGCCGCGCGACAGCCACCAACGGCTCCAGTCCACCCGCGTCGCCAGCGATACGCGGCGCCAACTCGGCCACGGTGGGCGTCTCGAACAGGGCGCCCACTGGAAGGTGAGCATCCAGTCCCGCGTTGACCGCGGCGGCTACCCGCATCGCCAACAGCGAATCCCCACCCAAATCGAAGAACGAGTCGTCAACCCCCACGCGCTCCAGTCCGAGCACCTGAGCGTAGATACCCGCCACCATTTCCTCAGTGGGCGTGGTCGGGGCGCGATACCGATCGACATCCTGATACTCCGGTGCGGGCAACGCGCGTTTGTCGAGCTTGCCGCTAACCGTCAACGGCAGCGCATCCAACACCACCACCGCCGCCGGAACCATATAGGCCGGTAACCGCTCAGCCAGCTCCGCACGCGTCGTGGCTGAATCGGCCGTGCCGGTGACATAGCCCACCAACCGTTTGTCACCGGGGCGGTCCTCGCGGGCGATCACGACCGCCTGCTGCACCCCATCCAGCGCCGCGAGCGCGGCCTGGACCTCACCGAGCTCGATGCGATACCCGCGGATCTTGACCTGTTCATCGGCGCGCCCCAGATACTGCAGCTGGCCATCCATGCTCCAACGCACCAGATCCCCGGTGCGATACATCCGTTCTCCTGGCGCACCGAACGGGCACGCCACAAAGCGCGACGCGGTCAACCCGGACCGGCGCACATACCCGCACGCCACCCCACCACCGGCCACATACAACTCCCCGACCACACCCGCCGAGACCCGGCGCAACCCCGCATCGAGAACGAACACCGCCGCTCCCGACACCGGCCTGCCGATCGGCGCCACTCCCGACCCGGCGACAAGCGGCGCACTCATCGCCGCATACACGGTGGCCTCGGTCGGACCGTAGGCGTTGATCATCACCCGTCCCGGCGCCGCCCAGCGGTCCACCAGCTCGACTGGGCAGGCCTCACCGGCCACCATCAACGTCGTCGACTCCAAGCCCTGCGGTGAGAGCATCCCGGCCGCCGACGGCGTCTGACACAACACACCAACCTGTTCAGCAACCAGCAGGGCGTGCAACTCATCCGGTGAGGCGGCCACCTCTTCGGGCACCACCACCAGGCGCCCGCCATGCAACAACGCCCCGAAGATCTCCCACACCGACACGTCGAACGACAACGAATGCCACTGCGACCACACCTGCCCCGGTGCGAGATCGGCGGGCAGCGACTCCACCAACTGGGTCACGTTGCGGTGCGCGACCGCCACACCCTTCGGCACACCCGTCGTACCCGAGGTGTAAATGAGGTAGGCGATATCCTCCGGTGCTGCCGCCCCCGCCATGGCGGTGCACGGAAAGGCCTCGATACGCGGGTCCCCGACATCGATGACCGTCAAATCCTGCCCGTCCAGCCGATCGGCCAACCCAGCGGTCGTGATGGCCGCGATCGCCGCGGCATCGGCCACCATGAACCCGATCCGCGCCACCGGCAATGCCGGATCGATCGGCACATAGGCCGCCCCGCACTTGAGCACCGCCAGGATCGACACGATCGCCTCACCCGACCGCGGCAACGACAACGCCACGCACGCACCCGGGCCCGCACCAGACTCTGCCAACAGATGCGCTAACCGGTTCGACGCCTCATCGAGTTCGCGATAGGTCCACGACCGTTGCCCGCAGCTCAGCGCCACCGCCTCCGGCGTGCGCGCCACCTGCGCAGCGAACAACGCCGGGATGGACTCCGTCGGCGCAGCACGGGTCAAGACTGCCCGATTGCCCCACCCATCCAGCTCGGCGTGTTCATCCTCATCGAGCAAATCAAACGACAACAGCCGCCGCGTCGCATCGGCGGTCATGACTCCTGCCCCACATCGGCCGTCATCGCCACCAACACCCGGTTCAACCGCTGCATCAACCGCTCGATGGTGGCCGCCTCGAATACCTCGGTATCGAACTCGACACGAACACGCAGCTCGTCACTCGGGGCAATCTGCACCGAAAGCGGATAATGATTCAATTCGCGTGCGGTGATGTCTGTGATGGCCAATTCCTGGTCGTCTCCCGTTGCGGCGGTGTCGATCGGGTAGTTCTCGTACATGAAAAGGGTGTCGAACAGTTGGTCGTGGCCGGCGACGCGGTGAATCTCGCTGAGCGCTAGGTGCTGGTGCTCCAGGGTGTCGTTATAGCCGCGTTGGAGCTGGTCGAGCAGGTCGGCGATGGTGGTTGCCGGCGAGATGGTCGCGCGCACCGGGACGGTATTGATCAACAGGCCCACCATTGAGTCCGCGCCGGCCACCTCGGCGGGCCGCCATGAGACGGCGGTGCCGAAGGCGACATCCTGCTGGCCGGTCATGTACATCAGCAGCTGTACCCAGGCGGCCTGCAGCACGGTACTGACGGTGGTGTGGTGTGAGCGCGCCAGCTCGTTGACAGCCCGGGTGATTTCCTCGGGGACATGGAACCAGGCAACGCCCCGCGGCCCCAGTCCGATCCGCCCTACCGGACCCACCAGTGTCGGGGTGTCGAACCCGGCGAACACCTTACGCCAGGCCGTGCGGGCGGCGTCCAGGTCGCGCTCGGCCAGCCAGCGCACAAAGCCGCGATACGACGAGGGTGCGGGCAGCCGCTGTCCGAAGTAGCTGGCGATGATCTCCCGCATCAGGATCGACGTAGACCAGCCATCCATCACCATGTGGTGGTTCGTCAGCACAAAGCGGTGCCGGTCCTCTGCGGTGCGGACCAGTGCGGCCCGGAACGTCGACGGATCGTCGAAATCGCAGACCGCGGCGCGTTCGGCCGCACATAGCCGCTGAACCTGATCCTCGAGATCGATATCTTCGGTGCCCAGGTCGACAAACCGCCACGGCAGCACTGGGTCGGCCGGGATGATCTGCACCGGCTCGTCGAACTCTGCACAGAATTGGGCGGCGAGGTTGGGATGTCGGTTGAGCACCGTCTGCACGGCGTCACGCAGCCGATCCGCGTCAAGGGCACCGCTGATGGTGATATCCAGCTGCACCGCGTACAGATCGTCGCCACCCTGGGGTGTGCTCGCGTGGAACAGCAGGCCCTGCTGCAGGTGGGTCAGCGGCAGAATGTCGGCGACTTGGTACTGCTGGCACAGTTCGTCGATCTGACGCTGGCTCAGCCGCGCCGGCGCGATATCCGACGGCGTCAACCCGCCCCCACCGGCGCGCACGTGCGCGCAGATGCCGGTCAACGCGTCAAACCACAACCGGCTCAACCGATCTACCTGCGCGTGGTCAAGCGCCGATTGCGCCCACCTCCAGTCGGCCTGCAGGCGTGGGCCGGCGTCGGTGTCGGCGGTGGCGGCGTTGAGCTCCAAGGTGTGAGCCAACGGAATCGGCAAGGCCGCGGTGATTCCAGTGACCGCCATGCCGTCCTGGCTGAGCTGCCACACCTCATCGGAGAGCTCAGCCGCCGCCGCGCCCAACCGCCCTAGATAGTTGAACCCGATCACCGGATCCTGTTCGGACAGCTCAACATCGGGGTTCAAATGGCGCAGCAACCCGTAACTCAAGCCGTCCGGGACCGACCGCAACTGCTCTTTGGCATCCTTGACCAGCGCCCCCAACGGAACGTCACCGGTCACCACCTTCGCCCAATCCAGCCCGTCAAACCTCAGTGCCACTGGGTAAACGGTGGTGAACCATCCGACGGTGCGCGAAAGGTCGACATCGGCGGCCAGTTCCTCGGCCCGCCCGTGGCCCTCCACATCGATGCCGATCGGCACGCCGTTGGTGCCCACAAACTGCGCGCATGCCAGCCCGAACGCGATCAACAAGATGTCTTGCACCCCGGCATGAAACGCCGCGGGCACCTCACCGAGCAGCATCCGAGTGTTCTCGACGTCCAGCTGCACGGACAACTGCCCGGCCGTGGCAAACGTGTCTACGGCTGGCTGTATTGCCGGCAGCGCGGTCGGGGCCGCCGCCACCCGCCGCCACGCATCGGCGAGTTCCACCACCTCCGGCGCGCGTGCGTGCTCGGCAAGCAGCGCAGACCACCGGGCGAACGACGTCCCAGGCGCCGGCAGGGCGATCGGCTGCCCGCTGTGATGCTGAGCCCACGCAATGTTCAAGTCCTCGAACAGGATTCGCCAGGACACCCCATCCACCGCGAGGTGGTGCACGATCAACGCCAACTGATTCGTGGAAGTCACCCACAGCGCGCTGAGCATCTCCCCGGCGGCCGGGTTGAGCCGCGACCGCGCCGCTATCAGCGCCTCATCGGAGAGCACATCGACCGTGTGCAGGCAATCGCGCGCGTC
Organism: Mycobacterium sp. IS-3022; assembly: GCF_001500065.1. Classification (GTDB taxonomy): domain Bacteria; phylum Actinomycetota; class Actinomycetes; order Mycobacteriales; family Mycobacteriaceae; genus Mycobacterium. The sequence goes on along the minus strand of NZ_LQIN01000001.1, from coordinate 646,995 downwards.
GACCGAGCCGGCCTCAGGTACCTGCAATGACCAACCCTCGTCGGCGTTGTCGACGCGACACCGCAACATGGCATGCCGATCCAGCAAGGCCTGCAACAGAACAACCACGTCGGCCTCGCCGGCCCCAAGCGGTGCCTGCACCACCACCGTTTGATTGAACTGCTCAACGGGGCCCTCGACACTTTCCAGCCAGCGCATGATCGGCGTCGCCACCACCGGGCCGACGCCATCGTCGACCGGGCCGGCCTCACCGTCGGTGACCCGGGCCACGCGCGCCAGCCGCGCCACCGTCTGTTCGACGAAAATGTCGCGCGGACGACACACCACCCCGGCGGCCCGGGCACGGGCCACCACTTGCATCGACAAGATGCTGTCCCCGCCCAACTCGAAGAACGACTCGTCGACGCCAACCCGATCCAGCCCCAGCACCTGGGCGTAGATGCCGGCCAGGATCTCCTCGATAGCGGTGGCCGGGGCACGATACCGATCACCATCGGTGTATTCGGGTGCCGGCAGGGCTCTGGTGTCGAGCTTGCCGTTGACCGTCAACGGGAGAACATCGAGTACCACCACCGCCGCGGGGACCATATGCGCCGGCAACCGCTCGCCCACCTTCGCCCGCAGGGTGGCCGGGTCGGCGGTCCCGATCACATAGCCGACCAGGCGCTTGTCGCCGGGGCGGTCCTCGCGCGCGATCACCACCGCGTGCTGGACCCCATCACAGCCGGCCAGCGCTGCCTGGACCTCGCCGAGCTCGATGCGATACCCACGAATCTTGACCTGCTCGTCAGCGCGGCCCACATATCGCAGCTGCCCATCAGCACCCCACGACACCAGATCCCCGGTGCGGTACATACGCATTCCAGATGCCTCGGCACCGGCGAATGGGCACGCCACAAACCGCGACGACGTCAACCCCGACCGGCCGACATACCCATACGCCAGGCCGGCGCCGGCCACATACAACTCACCCACCACTCCGGCGGGCACCGGCCGTAACCAGTGGTCCAGCACGAAGAAGCCGAGATGGGCCAGCGGCACCCCGATCGGGCTGACCGCGCTCTCGACATCGCTGTCGACGATGCCCCGCACCGAGGCATGCACCGTGGTCTCGGTGATGCCGTACATATTGACCAGCCGCGGCAACCCCGAATGATTACGTAGCCACGGCTCCAGCCGCTGCGGCTCGAGCGCTTCACCGCCGAACACCACCGTTTCCAGCTTGAGCTGATCACCGCGCTCGGGTGCCAGCGCATCGGCGGTTTGCAGTGCATAAAACGCCGAGGGGGTCTGGCTCAAGACGCTGACCTGCTCGGCAACCAATAGGGAGTGGAGCTCTTCCGGTGAGCGGACCACCGCATCGGGCACCACCACCACGCGTCCACCACCCAGCAGCGCGCCGAAGATCTCCCATACCGAGAAGTCGAACGCCAACGAGTGACACTGCGACCACACCCCCGCCGCGGGGACCTCGGCCTCCAATGACTCCAACAGCGTGGTCACGTTGCGGTGCGCGACCGCCACCCCCTTCGGGGTTCCGGTGGTGCCCGAGGTGTAGATGAGGTAGGCGACGTTGTCCGGGTCGGGCGCCGGCAGTGCGGTGCTGGGCCGGTTGTCGATCGCCGCGTCGTCGATCTCGATGACGACCAGCTCGTGGCCGTTCAACCGCGCACGTAGCTCCGCCGTGGTGACCGCTACCGTCGGGGCGGCGTCGCCGACCACGAACCCGATCCGCGCATCGGGATGCGCCGGATCCAGCGGCAGATAAGCCGCCCCCGTCTTGAGCACCGCCAGCATCGCCACGATGGCCTCGGCCGAGCGCGGCAGCAGCAGCGCCACCCGATGTCCCGGGCCCGCACCGAGCTCTGCCAGCTGATGCGCCAACCGGTTGGCGGCCTCATCGAGCTCCCGGTACATCATCGAGCGGCCCTCGAAGGTGACCGCCACCGCCTCCGGGGCGCGGGCCACCTGCTCGGCGAACAACGCGGGAATCGACACCGACCTGCTGGCGGCCCGGGTCAACACCGCCCGATTACCGACCGCATCCAGCCGGGCATGCTCGGCCTCATCGAGCAGATCCACCGACGAGAGCCGCCGGGTCGGGTCGGCCGTCATCGCCACCAACATCCGCTCCAGCCGCTCAACCAGCGCCTCAACACTGGCCAGGTCGAACAGATCGGCATCGAATTCGAGGCGGATGGCCAGTTCATCGCCTGGCGCGGCAGCCACCGTGAGGGGGTAGTGGTTGTATTCGCGCGCCGTCATGTCGCTGATCGACAACTCGTGGACGCTTGACAACGCGGCGGTATCGACCGGGTAGTTCTCGTATACGAAAAGGGTGTCGAACAGTTGGTCGTGACCGGTGACGCGGTGGATCTCGGTCAGCGCCAGATGCTGGTGCTCGAGCGTCTGGTTGTAAGCGTGTTGCAGCTGGTTGAGCAGGTCGGCCGTGGTGGTTGCCGTCGTGATGTGCCCCCGAACCGGCACGGTGTTGATCAACAACCCCACCATCGATTCCGCGCCGGCCAGCTCGGCCGGCCGTCCCGACACTGCGATGCCGAAGGACACGTCACGCTGGCCGGTCAGCGACATCAGAATTTGCGCCCACGCGGCCTGCAGCACGGTGTTGACGGTGGTTTGGTGCGAACGGGCCACCTCACCTATGGCGCGGGTGGTCTGCTCAGAAACCCGATGCAGAACAGCGCCTCGCCGCCCCAGACCCAACCAGCCCGGCGGGCCCACAAGTGTCGGGGTGTCGAAACCGGCAAACAAGTCTCGCCATGCCGCGTGGGCGGCAGCGCGATCCTGATCGGCGAGCCAGGCAACGAAGCTGCGATAGGACGCGGCCGCCGGCAGCCGCTGCCCGTAATAGCCGGCAACTATTTCCTGCAGCAGGATCGGCAGCGACCAGCCGTCCATCACGATGTGGTGGTTGGTCAGAACGAACCGATGGCGATCCTGCGAGGTGCGGATCAACGCCGCCCGGAACGGCGGCTGATCCACCAGATCGGCGACCTCGGCGCGTTCGTCGGCGCAGAGCTGCTTGACTTGCTCGTCGACATCGACGCCGTCGGCGTCCAGCTCGACATACCGCCACACCATCACGGGGTCAGCCGGGATGACCTGCACCGGCTCGTCGAAGTCTGCGCAGAAGCGGGCCACAAGATTCGGATGCCGCTTGACCACCGTGTGAACGGCATCGCGTAGCCGATGCGCATCGAGGGCACCGCTGAGCGTGATCTCCAGCTGGACCGCGTACACATCCTCGCCGTCGTCCTGTGCGCTGCCGGCGTGATACAGCAGCCCCTGCTGGAGCGGGGTCAACGGCAACACGTCAGCGATGCGGTATTGCCGGCACAGTTCGTCGATCTGTTGCTGGGTCAGCCGCGCCGGCGCGAGATCCGACGGCGTCAACCCGCCTCCACCGGCGCGCACATGCGCGCAGATCCCTTCGAGCGCCTCAAACCACAACCGGCTCAACCGGTCGATCTGCGCCTGGTCGACTGCCGATTCCGCCCACGTCCAGTTGGCGTGCAGCTGCGGGCCGGCGTCGGTGTCGGCGGTGGCCGCGTTGAGCTCCACGGTGTGGTTCAGCGGCATCGGTATCGCCGCGGCCGCGCCCGTAAACGACAAACCCTCCTCGCTGAGCCGCCACAACTCCTCCGACAGCTCGGCCGCTGCCGCACCGAGCCGCCCCAGATAGTTGAACCCGATCCTCGGGTCGGAGTCGCCCAGCTCGACGTCGCTGTTCAGATAGCGCAGCAGGCCGTAGGTCAGCGAGTCGGGCATGGCGCGAAGCTGCTCTTTGGCGTCCTTGATCAACGACCCCAGCGCGGCCTCGCCGGCGACCACCTGGGCCCAGTCCGGCGGGTCGATCGTCAACGAGACCGGGTAGACGGTGGTGAACCAGCCCACGGTGCGCGTCAGATCGATATCGGCGGACAGTTCCTCGTGGCGGCCGTGGCCCTCGACATTGATGCCGATCGGTGTGGCGCCGGTGCCCAAGAACTGCGACCACGCCAACCCGAACGCGATCAACAGGATGTCTTGCACCCCGGCGTGAAACGCCGCCGGGACCTCGCCCAAGAGCAAGCGGGTGGTCTCCACGTCCAGCTGCATCGACAACTGCCCGGCCGTGGCGAAGGTATCCACCTCGGGCTGCACCGCGGGCAACACTTCCGGGGACGACGCCACCTGGCGCCACGTGTCGGCCTGGTCGACCACCTCCGGGCGGCGTGAATACTCGTCCAGGAACGACGCCCAGCGGGCAAACGACGTGCCGCCGGCCGGCAGGGCTATCGGCTCACCGCTGTGATGCTGTGCCCACGCGATGTTCAAGTCTTCCAACAGGATTCGCCAGGACACCCCGTCGACGGCCAGATGGTGGATCATCAACGCCAGCTGGCCGGTCGAACCAGCCCACAACGCGCTGAGCATCACCCCGGCGAACGGGTTCAGCCGCGACCGCGCGTCCACCACCGCCTCATCGGACAACACGTCGACCGTCAGCAGGCGATCGCGCGCATCGACCGAACCCGCTTCGGGCACCGTCAACGACCACGACCCGGCGCCGTCGTCGACGCGTAGCCGCAACATCGCATGCCGATCCACCAAGGCCTGCAGGACCGCCACCACGTCGGCCTCGCTGACCCCGGCCGGGGCCTGTACCACCAGCGTTTGGTTGTACTGATCAACCGGGCCGTCGACGGTTTCCAGCCAGCGCATGATCGGGGTCGCCACCACCGACCCGATTCCGTCGTCGGCGGGGGCGGCCTCGTCGTCAGCCACGCCGACCACCAGGGCAAGACGGGCCACGGTCTGCTCGACGAAAATGTCGGGCGGCTGGCACCTCAGACCGGCTGCCCGGGCCCGCGCCGCCACCTGCAACGACAAGATGCTGTCGCCGCCGAGCTCGAAGAAGGACTCGTCGACGCCGACCCGTTCCAGGCCCAGCACCTGCGCGTAGATGCCGGCCAGGATCTCCTCGACCGCGTTGGCCGGGGCGCGGTACCGATCAGCATCCTGATATTCCGGTGCCGGTAGTGCGCGCTTGTCGAGTTTGCCGTTGACCGTCATCGGCAACGTTTCCAATACCACCACCGCGACCGGGACCATATATGCCGGCAGCCGTTCGGCCAGGACAGCGCGTAGCTCAGCCGGGTCGACGATTCCGGTCGCCGACTCGGTGACATAGCCCACCAGTCGCCTGTCACCGGGGCGGTCCTCGCGGGCGATCACGACCGCCTGCTCGACCCCATCGCAGCCGGCCAGGGCCGCGCGCACTTCGCCGAGTTCGATGCGGTACCCGCGGATCTTGACCTGCTCATCGGCACGGCCCAGATAGGTCAGTTGCCCATCGGGTCGCCAGCACACCAGATCCCCGGTGCGGTACATACGTGTTCCGAGTGCCTCCGCGCCGCCGAACGGACACGCCACGAACCTCGACGCCGTCAACGGCGCCCGACCCAGATATCCATACGTCAGGCCACGGCCCGCGACGTACAACTCGCCGACCACACCGACCGGTACCGGCCGCAACCAACGGTTCAGCACAAAGAAGGCCGCTCCCGAGACAGGCGAGCCGATCGGCACCACGCCTGAACCTGCGGTCAGCGGTGCGCTGATCGCCACATCCACCGTGGTTTCGGTCGGGCCGTAGACGTTGACCATCACCCGCCGGGGCGCCCACCGATCCACCACCTCGGCGGGACACGGCTCAGCGCCCACGACCAACGCCACCGAATCCAGCCCCTCGGGCGACAGTGTCCCCACCGCAGAAGCGGTCTGGCTCAACACGGTGACCTGTTCGGCGATCAGCAAGGCGCGCAGATCTTCTGGCGAGCGGGCCACGTCTTCGGGCACCACCACCAGCCGGCCACCGCCCAGCAGGGCGCCGAAGATCTCCTGAACCGAAGCGTCGAAGGCCAACGAGTGCCACTGCGACCACACCCCCGCCGGTGGCAGCGGCGCATGCAGGGACTCCAGCAACTGGGTCACGTTGCGGTGAGCGACCGCCACTCCCTTGGGCGCACCGGTAGTGCCCGAGGTGTAGATGAGGTAGGCGATGTCCTCGGGCGCGGGCATCGGCAGCGCGGTGCTCGGCTGGGCGTCTATCGATGGATCGTCGACGTCGATGACCGTCAGTTCGTGGCCGTCAAGCCGCGTCCGCAGGTCGGCGGTGGTGACTGCGGCAATCGGCGCGGCATCGCCGACCATGAAACCGATCCGCGCGTCGGGATGGGCGGGGTCGATCGGAAGATAGGCCGCGCCGGTCTTGAGCACCGCCAGGACCGCCACGATCGCCTTGGCCGAGCGCGGCAAGAGCAGCGCCACACACTGCCCCGGGCCGGCGCCTCGGTCAACCAGCAGGTGCGCCAACCGGTTAGCCGCCTCGTCCAGTTCCCGGTACGTCATTGAGCGGCCGTCGAAGGTCAGTGCCGGCGCCTCCGAAGCGCGGGCTACGTGCTCAGCGAACAATGCGGGAATTGACCCCTGGGTCGCCTGTTGGGCCAACACCTTCCGATTGCCGAACTCGTCCAGCCGCGCATGCTCGGCCTCATCGAGCAGATCCACCGACGACAGCCGCCAGGTCGGGTCGTCGGTCATCGCCACCAACACCCGCTCGAACCGGGCAACCAACGCCTCGATGGTTCCCGCGTCGAACACGTCGGTGCGGAACTCCACCTCCCCTCGAATCCCAGCCGGCTCACCGGCCCGGGTCCAGCTTTCACCGAGGAAGAACGTCAGATCCATGCGGGCAGTTTGGGTGTCCACCGGCAGCTGCGTGACTTGCAGATCACCCAGACCCAGATCCGCGGCGGGCTCGTTGTTCTGCCAGGACAACACCACCTGGATCAGCGGATGATGACTCAGGCTTCGGGTCGGGTTCAGCCGCTCCACCAGCACCTCGAAGGGCACGTCTTGGTGCTCGTAGGCAGCCAGGCTCCGCCCTCGCACTTGAGCCAGCAACTCGGTAGCACTGGGGTCCCCGGCGAGGTCGACCCGCAACACCAAGGCGTTGACGAAGAACCCCACGAGGCCGTCAAGCGCCGTGTCGCGACGCCCGGCGATCGGGAACCCCACCGCCACATCGCTGCTGGCGCTGATCTGTGACAGCAGCGCGGCCAAGGCGGCCTGGACCACCATGAAGCTGGTCGCGTTGTTTTCACGAGCCATCCGAGCGACCCGCTGCTGCAGCTCGGCCGGCCAGTCCACCGCTACTCGGGCGCCTCGGGAATCGGCAACTGCCGGATAGGGCCGATCGGTCGGCAGCTCCAGGCGTTCGGGCAGCCCCGTCAAAGCCTGCTCCCAGTAGGTCAGCTGCGCAGCGATGGGACTGTTGCTGTCGTCGAGCTCGCCCAGCTGCGCACGCTGCCACAGCGTGTAATCCACATACTGCACCGGCAACGGCGCCCACTCGGGAGGCCGCCCCACGCACCTGCTGGCATAGGCCACCCCGAGGTCGGCCACCAGCGGGGTGATCGACCAGCCGTCCGCAGCGATGTGGTGTACCACGGCCACCAGCACGTGTTCCTCGTCAGAGATGCGGAAAAGCCGTGCCCGCAACGGGATTTGGTTCGCAAGGTCGAACGCGTGACGCGCCGCGCTGTCGATGGCCTCGTCTAGCTCGACTGCCGTCCATCCGGTGGCATCGATGATCTGCCAACCGAAGTCAGCCCGCTCGGCGGGCGTAACCAGCTGTTGCGGGATTCCGCCGACCGCCGGGAACAGGGTGCGCAGACTTTCGTGGCGCTCCACCACATCTCCGAGCGCTTGGCCCAACGCCTCGGCATCAAGCCGCCCGCACAGCCGCAACGCAGTCGCCATGTTGTAGACCGGGGAGGGCCCTTCCAACTGGTCGATGACCCACAACCGGTTCTGGGCGAATGACAACGGAACCACCGCGGGCCGCTCAACGGCCACCAACGGCTCCAGCCGGTCCGCCTCACCACCGAGGCGCGGCGCCAACTCGGCAACCGTCGGCGCCTCAAATACCGCACGCACCGATAGGTGTGCATCCAGGCCGGTGTTGACGGCAGCGACCAGGCGCATCACCGACAGTGAATCCCCGCCCAACTCGAAGAATGAGTCGTCGACGCCGACTTGCTCGAGTCCGAGGACCTGGGCGTAGATGCCGGCCAGGATCTCCTCGGTGGGGTTGGCCGGAGCGCGATATCGACTGTCGGTGTCGGTGTACTCGGGTGCCGGCAGGGCGCGGGTGTCGAGCTTGCCGTTGACCGTCAACGGCAGCGCGTCGAGTACCACAACCGCGGTCGGGACCATGTAGCTCGGCAACCGCTGACCCACCTTTGCCCGCACGGTGGCCGGGTCGGCGGTCCCAGTTACGTAGCCCACCAGGCGCTTGTCGCCGGGGCGGTCCTCGCGCGCGATCACCACCGCCTGCTGGACGCCGTCGCATCCGGCCAGCGCGGCCTGCACCTCTCCGAGTTCGATGCGATACCCACGGATCTTGACCTGCTCATCGGCGCGTCCCAGATACCGCAGCTGCCCATCGGTACCCCACGACACCAGATCCCCGGTGCGATACATCCGGGCCCCGGCACCGGCGAACGGGCAGGCCACAAAGCGCGTCGACGTGAGCGGAGCCCGGCCGACATACCCATACGCCAGACCGGCGCCGGCCACATACAGCTCGCCCACCACCCCGGCGGGCACCGGCCGCAACCAGTGGTCCAGCACGAAGAAGCCGAGATGGGCCAGCGGCACGCCGATCGGGCTGACCGTGTGATCGACGTCGGCGTCGACGATCTCGCGCACCGAGGCATGCACCGTCGTCTCGGTGATGCCGTACATGTTGACCAGCCGCGGCAACCCCCGATGATGACCCAGCCACGACCGAAGACGCTGCGGTTCCAGCGCCTCCCCGCCGAACACCACCGTCTCGAGCTTGAGCTGATCGCCCTGTTGGGGTGCCAGCGCATCGGCGGCCTGCAACGCATAGAACGCCGATGGGGTCTGGCTCAACACACCCACCTGCTCGTTCACCGACACGGCGTGCAGCTCCTCGGGCGAGCGCACCACCGCATCGGGCACCACCACCAGCCGCCCACCACCCAGCAGCGCGCCGAACATCTCCCACACCGAGAAGTCGAACGCCAGCGAGTGACACTGCGACCACACCCCCGCCGCGGGGACCTCGGCCTCCAACACCTCCAGCAGCCGAGTCACGTTGCGGTGCGCCACCGCCACCCCCTTCGGGGTCCCGGTGGTACCCGAGGTGTAGATCAAATACGCAACTTCATCCGGGGACGGCGCCGGCAAGCCGACGCGGGGTTGAGCGTCCAGGGCCGGGTCATCGATGTCGATGACCACCAGCTCATGGCCGTCCAATCGCGACCGCAGCTTTGCAGTGGTGACCGCGGCCATCGGGGCGGCATCACCGACCACGAACGCGATCCGCGCATCGGGGTGCGCCGGATCGAGCGGCACATAGGCCGCTCCTGTTTTGAGCACGCCGAGGATCGTCGCGACCGCCTGGCCCGAGCGCGGCAACAACACCGCCACCCGCTCACCGGGGCCCACCCCATGACCGATCAGCAAGTGCGCCAACCGATTCGATGCCTCATCGAGCTCCCGATACGTCACCGAGCGACCCTCGGCGCTGATCGCCACTGCCTCCGGGACGCGCGCCACCTGCTCGGCAAAAAGCGCGGGAATCGACATGGGGGCGGGTGCCGGTGCGGTCAATACCGCCCGGTTGCCAACCTCATCCAGCCGGGCATGCTCCTCGACATCGAGCACGTCCACCGACGAGAGCCGCCGTGTCGGGTCCGCGGTCATGGCCACCAACACCCGCCGCCACCTCCCGATCAGCGCCTCGATGCTGGCCGGATCGAATACGTCGGTGCGGAACTCCACTTCGCCGGCGATCCCGGCAGGCTCACCGGCCTGGTTCCAGCGCTCGCCGAGGGCGAACGTCAAATCCATGCGCGCTGTGCGGGTGTCGGACGGCAGCGGCGTGACCTGAAGATCGTCCAAGGTCAGCTCGGCAGCCAGGTCGTTGTTCTGCCAGGCCAACATCACCTGGACCAGGGGGTGATGGGTCAGGCTTCGCGTCGGGTTCAGCCGTTCCACCAACACCTCGAAGGGCACGTCTTGGTGCTCGTAGGCGGCCAGACTCCGCCCTCGCACCTGTGCCAGCAGCTCGGCGCTACTGGGGTCCCCTGCGACATCGATCCGCAACACCAGGGTGTTGACGAAGAACCCGACAAGCTCATCCAGGGCGGGATCGCGCCGCCCGGCGATCGGGAACCCGATGGCCACATCGGTGCTGGCGCTGAGCTTGGCCAGCAGGACCGCGAGGGCGGCCTGCATCACCATGAAGCTGGTCGCATTGTGCTCACGGGCCACCGCAGCGATCTGCTGCTGCAACTCGGCCGGCCAGTCCACCGCAACCTTCGCGCCCCGATAATCAGCAACCGGCGGATAGGGCCGATCGGTGGGCAGCTGCAGTCGCTCGGGCACGCCGGCCAAGGCCTGTTCCCAGTAGGCCAGCTGCGCAGCGATGCGGCTGTCGCTATCGGCCAGTTCACCCAGCTGCGCACGCTGCCACAACGTGTAATCGACATACTGCACCGCCAACGGCGCCCAACCGGGGGCCTGCCCCGCGCGCCGGCTGGCGTAGGCCACCGCCAGGTCACGCACCAGTGGGATGATCGACCAGCCGTCGGCGGCGATATGGTGCACCGCCGCCACCAACACATGCTGGTCATCGGCGATGCGGAAAAGCCTTGCCCGCAAAGGGATCTCGCTCGCCAGATCAAACGGCTCACGCACCGCGGCGCCGATGGCATCGTGAAGCTGGACCGCCGACCATCCGGTAGCGTCGACGACCTCCCACTGGAACTGCGCCGACTCGGCCGGCACCACCAGCTGTTGAGGGGTCCCGTCGACGGCCGGGAACAGGGTGCGCAGGCTCTCATGGCGGCCCACCACATCGACCAACGCTTGTCCCAACGCCTCGACATCCGGCAGTCCGCTCAGCTGCAACGCAACCGACATGTTGTAGATCGGTGAGGGCCCCTGCAACTGGTCGATGAACCACAGCCGGTGCTGGGCAAACGACAACGGCACCACCGCCGGCCGCTCCATCGCCACCAACGGCTCGAGGCCACCCCCGTCGGAACCGATACGGGGCGCCAACTGGGCCACCGTGGGCGCCTCGAACAGGGTGCGAACCGCAAGGTGGGTACCCAGCCCGGTGTTGATCGCGGCGATCACCCGCATCGCCGACAGTGAGTCCCCACCCAAATCGAAGAACGAGTCATCGGCCCCGACCAGTTCGATCCCGAGAACTTGGGCATAGATACCGGCCAATATCTCCTCGGTGGGGGTGGCCGGGGCGCGATACCGATCGACGTCCTGGTACTCCGGTGCCGGAAGGGCGCGCTTGTCGAGCTTGCCGTTGGGCGTCAACGGCAGCGCGTCGATGACCACCACCGCGGCGGGGACCATGTAGGCCGGCAACCGCTCGGCAAGTTTCGTGCGCGCCGTGGACGGGTCGGCGGTCCCGGTCACATAACCGACCAGCCGCTTGTCGCCGGGACGGTCCTCCCGGGCGACCGCCACCGCCTGCTCCACCCCGTCGAGGGCGGCCAGCGCGGCCTGGACCTCGCCGAGCTCGATGCGATACCCGCGGATCTTGACCTGCTCATCGGTGCGGCCCAAATATTGCAGCTGCCCGTCAACGCCCCAGCGCACCAGATCCCCGGTGCGATACATACGGGTTCCGGCTGCCTCGGCATCACCGAACGGACACGCCACAAACCGCGACGCCGTCAAGCCGGACCGGCGCACATACCCGCACGCCACCCCGCGTCCGGCCACGTACAACTCGCCGACGACGCCCGCCGGCACCGGCCGCAACCATCTGTCCAGGACGAACAGCGCCGCCCCGGATACCGGTGACCCGATCGGCGCCACATCCGAACCCGGTGTCAGCGGTGTACTCATCGCGGCATACACCGTGGCTTCGGTCGGGCCGTAGGCGTTGATCATCACCCGTCCCGCCGCCCACCGATCCACCAGGTCGGTCGGGCACGCCTCGCCGGCGACCATCAGCACCGTCGACTCCAGCCCCTGCGGCGATAGCATCCCCGCCGCCGACGGGGTCTGACACAAGACGCCGACCCGTTCAGCAACCAACAAGGCGTGCAACTCGTTCGGTGAAGCGGCGACGTCTTCGGATGCCACCACCAATCGCCCACCATGCAGTAGAGCCCCGAAGATTTCCCACACCGAGACGTCGAAGGACAGTGAATGCCATTGCGACCACACCTGTCCCGGTGCAACCTCGGCGGGCACTGACTCCACAAGCTGGGTCACACTGCGGTGTGCGACCGCCACCCCTTTGGGCACACCCGTAGTGCCCGACGTGTAGATGAGGTAGGCGATGTCATCCGGGGCCGGCCCTGCCAAAGCGCTACTCGGTTGGCTCTCTACAGCGGGGTCGTCGACATCGAGGACCGTCAAGCCTTGTCCGTCCAGCCGATCAGCCAGCCCGGTGGTGGTGATTGCAGCGATCGCCGCGGCGTCAGCCAATATGAACCCGATGCGAGCCACCGGCGACGCCGGATCGATCGGCACATACGCCGCACCGGTTTTCAGCACCGCCAGTATCGACACGATCGCTTCGGCCGAGCGCGGCAACAGCAGCGCTACACACTGCCCCGGCGCCGCACCGTGTTCAATCAGAAAGTGCGCCAGTCGATTCGATGCCTCGTCGAGCTCGCGAAACGTCCACGAACGTACTCCAAAGGTCAGCGCCACCGCCTGCGGGGTACGCGCCACCTGCTCAGCGAACGCCGCCGGAATCGATACCTCGTCCACAGCCTGGGCCAAGACCGCCCGCTTGCCCCACCCATCCAGCCGGGCGTGCTCGGTCTCATCGAGCAGCTCCACCGACGAGAGCCTGCGTGCAGAGTCGGCGGTCATCGCCATCAACACCAACCGCAGCCGCTCCATCAGCGCTTCGATGCTGGCCGCGTCGAAAATGTCGGTGCGGAACTCCACCTTTCCGTGGATCCCGGCGGGCTCGCCGGCCTCAGTCCAGCGTTCCCCGAGGAAGAACGTCATGTCCATGCGGGCGGTGTCGGTGTCCAGCGGCAGCTGCGTCACCTCCAGGTCCCCCAAGAGCATCCCGGCGGCAGGGCCGCTGTGCTGTCCTTGGAAGTTCTGCCAAGCCAACAACACCTGGACCAATGGGTGGTGACTCAGGCTTCGAGTGGGATTCAGCCGCTCCACCAGCACCTCGAAGGGCACGTCTTGGTGCTCGTAGGCGGCCAGGCTGCGCTGCCGCACCTGCGCCAGCAGCTCGGCGACAGTGGGATTCCCACCCAGGTCGACCCGCAACACCAGCGTGTTGACGAACAACCCGACAAGCTCATCCAGCAAGGGGTCGCGACGCCCGGCGACCGGGAAACCGATGGCGACGTCGCTGCTGGCGCTGACCTGCGATAGCAGCAACGCGGCTGCAGCCTGGATCACCATGAAGCTGGTGGCGTTGTGCTCACCGGCCAACTCGCGCACCCGTTGCTGCAGATCGGCCGGCCAGTCCACCGTCACACTGGCACCGCGTGAATCGGCCACCTGCGGATAAGGCCGATCGGTGGGCAGCGGCAAGCGCTCGGGCATCCCAGCCAGAGCTTGCTCCCAAAACTCCAACTCGGAGGCGATCAGGCTGTCGGGGTCTGTCAATTCGCCGAGCTGTTCACGCTGCCACAGCGTGTAGTCGACATACTGCACCGGCAACGGCGCCCAGTCCGGCGCCCGCTCCGCAGCCCGAGCGGTATATGCCAGACCCACATCGGTGGCCAGCACGTCGAGCGACCAGCCGTCGGCGGCGATATGGTGCAGCGCGACGACCAGTACGTGCTCGTCCTCGTCAACACCCAAAAGCTTTGCCCTCAACGGGATCTCGGACGCCAAGTCAAAGCTGTAGCGGACCGCCTCCGCAATGGCTGCGTGCACCTCATCCGCCGACGACTCGGTAGCGTCGACGACTTCCCAACCGAACTGCGCCGACTCGGCCGGGATCACCAGCTGCTGTGGTATCCCCTCCACCGCCGAGAACACCGTGCGCAGGCTCTCATGACGGCTCACCACATCGGCGAGCGCTTGGCGCAACGCCTCGACGTGCAACGGTCCGCACAGCCGCAACGCGACAGCCATGTTGTAATCCGGTGAGGGCCCATCGAATTGATCGATGAACCACAACCGGCTCTGCGCATATGACAACGGCACCGCCGCGGGCCGTTCCACGGCCACCAAGGGCTCAAGCCCACCCGGCTCGGCACCGACACGGGGCGCCAACCGGGCCACCGTGGGAGCCTCGAACAGGGTGCGCACCGTCAGCCGGCAATCCAAGCCGGTGTTCACCGCGGCGATCACACGCATCGCCAACAGCGAGTCGCCGCCGAGGTCGAAGAACGAATCATCGATCCCGACCCGCTCCAGCCCAAGCACCTTGGCGAAGATCCCGGCCAAGATCTCCTCGGTGGGGGTGGTGGCGGCGCGGTATTCCTCGTCGTCCTGGTACTCCGGTGCCGGCAGCGCGCGCTTGTCCAGTTTGCCGTTGGGTGTCAACGGCAGCGCGTCGATCAACACCACCGCGGCGGGCACCAGATAAGCCGGCAGCCGCTCCGCGAGCGCCGCGCGAACTGCGACCGGGTCGGCGGTGCCGGTCACATAACCCACCAGCCGCTTGTCGCCGGGACGGTCCTCACGGACGATGACTGCTGCGTGGTCGACGCCCTCACATCTGGCCAACACCGACTGGACTTCACCGGGTTCGATGCGGTGCCCGCGAATCTTGACCTGCTCGTCGGCGCGGCCCAGATACTGCAGCTGCCCGTCGGTGCCCCACCGCACCAGATCGCCGGTGCGGTACATCCGCTCCCCGGCGGCAGCGAACGGGCACGCCACAAATCGCGAGGCCGTCAACGGGGCACGCTGCCAGTACCCGCAGCCGACCGCGGCGCCGGCCACGTACAGCTCGCCGACGACTCCGGCGGGCACCGGACGTAACCAGCCGTCGAGCACAAACAACGCGGCCCCGGCCACCGGCGAGCCGATCGGCACCACCGTCGACCCGGCCGCCAGCGGCGCACTCAAGGTCACCCACATCGTGGCTTCGGTCGGGCCGTATTCGTTGATCATCACCCGCCCCGGCGCCCAGCGATCCACCAGCTCGGCGGGGCAGGCCTCACCGCCCACCAGCAACGCCACCGACTCCAACCCTTCAGGAGAGAGTGCAGCCACCGCAGACGGGGTTTGGCACAAGACACTGACACCCTCGGCGACCAGTAACGCGTGGAAGTCGTCGGGTGAGGCCGCCACGTCTTCGGGCACCACCACCAGGCGCCCACCATGGAGCAGCGCGCTGTAAATCTCCCAACCCGAAATGTCGAAGCTATAAGAGTGCCACTGCGACCACACCTGCTTGGGTCCCACCAAATCGGGATCCAGCGACGCGATCAGTTGCGTCACGTTGTGGTGTGTGATCGCCACCCCCTTCGGGACGCCGGTAGTGCCGGACGTGTAGATGAGGTAGGCGATGTCGTCGGGGGTCGGCGCCGGCAAGGCGGTGCTGGGTTGATCGTCAATGGACGGGTCGTCGGTGGCGATGATCAGCAGGTCATGCCCGTCCAATCGGGACCGCATGCCCGACGTGGTGATCACGACCGTCGGCGCGGCATCGGAGATCATGAATTCGATGCGCGCGTCGGGATGCGCCGGGTCGATCGGCACATACGCCGCGCCGGTCTTGAGCACCGCCAACATCGCCACGATCGCCTCGGCGGAGCGTGAGAACAGCAATGCCACGCGCTGGCCCGGGCCCACCCCGTGGCCGGCCAACAGGTGCGCCAACCGGTTCGCCGCAGCGTCCAGCTCCCGATACGTCATGCCGCTGCCGTTGAAGGTCAGTGCCTGCGCCTCCGGCGCGCGGGCCACCTGCGCGGCGAACAGCACCGGAATTGAAACCGGGGCGGCCGCCGGCCCGGTCAACACCGCCCGATTACCGATCTCATCCAACCGAGCGTGGTCACCGTCATCGAGCAGATTCACCGACGACAGCCGCCGGGCCGGATCGTCGGTGACCGCCACCAGCACCCGCTCCAGCCGCTCGATCAACGCCTCGATGCTGGCCGCATCGAAGACGTCGGTGCGGAACTCCACTTCTCCACCGATCCCGGCCAGCTCACCGGCCTCAGTCCACCGTTCCCCAAGGAAGAACGTCAGATCCATCCGGGCGGTGTGGGTGTCCACCGGCATCTGCTCGACCTGCACCTCCCCCATGGTCAGTCCAGATATGGGGTCGGCGACGTTGTTCTGCCAGGCCAACAACACTTGCACCAGCGGATGGTGAGTGAGGCTTCGAGACGGGTTGAGCCGCTCCACCAGCAACTCGAACGGGACGTCTTGATGCTGATAGGCGACCAGGCTGCGACGTTGCACCTCGGTGAGCAGCTCGCCGACAGTGAGATCCCCAGCCAGCTCAACGCGCAGCACCACCGTGTTGACGAAGAATCCCACCAACTCGTCCAGCGCAGGATCTCCGCGCCCGGCCACCGGGAAGCCGATAGCCACGTCGGCACTGGCGCTGATCTTCGACAGCAACGCAACCAGGGCGGCCTGCACCACCATGAAAGGGGTCGCGTCATGCTCACGAGCCACCCGAGCAACCCGCTGCTGCAACTCGGCCGACCAATTCACCGCAACCTTGGCGCCGCGGTAATCCGCCACGGCCGGATAAGGCCGATCAGTCGGCAGTTGCAACCGCTCTGGCATCCCAGCCAGGGCCTGTTCCCAAAACCTCAGCTCCGCAGCGATCGCGCTGTCGGGATCCGCCAACTCACCGAGCTGCTCCCGCTGCCACAGCGTGTAATCGACGTACTGCACCGGCAACGGCGCCCAGCCCGGCATCCGCCCCGCACAGCGCGCGGCATACGCCACGCCCACATCGGCGGCCAACACACCCAGCGACCACCCGTCAGCAGCGATATGGTGCACCACCGCCACCAACACACACTCGTCATCGGCAACGCGGAAAAGTCTTGCGCGCAGCGGGATCTCAGACGCCAGGTCGAAGCTGTAGCCGACCGCCTCCTCGATGCCCGCATGCAGCTGACCGGCCGACCATGTGGTGGCATCAACGATGTCCCACCCGAACGTCGCTCGCTCAGCCGGAATCACGAACTGTTGGGGTATCCCCTCGACCGCCCGGAAAACGGTGCGCAGGCTTTCGTGACGGCCCACCACGTCGCTCAACGCCGCACCCAGCGCCTCGGCATCCAATCGGCCGCGCAGCCGCAAGGCCACCGCCATGTTGTAATTCGGTGAGCGCCCATCGAATTGATCGATGAACCACAACCGGCTCTGCGCATACGACAACGGCACCGCCGCCGGCCGCTGCCGCACTGTCAGCCCCGCACCCACCAATGCCGCGGTATGGGTCCTCATCCATTCGGCCAACGCGGCCACGGTGGGGGCCTCGAACAGCGCTCGGATCGGCACCTCGACACCCAGTTCGGTCCGGATCCGCGCCATCAGTCGCAACCCCGACAGCGAATGCCCGCCCAGCTCGAAGAATCCGTCATCGATGCCGACTACGGCCTCTCCGACCACCTCGCTGAACAGCGCGGCCAACACCCTTTCCCACCGATCACGCGGAGCCCGGTATGCGACTTCACCGAAGACTTCCGGAGCGGGCAGCGCCTGCCGATCGAGCTTGCCGTCGACCGTCAACGGCAGTGAATCCACCACCGTGATCGCGGCGGGCACCATGAATGCGGGCAACCTGCTGGCCACAAAGCGGCGCAGCTCGGCCACCCGTTCGACTGCCGACGGGTCATTGGCGTATCCGGCGAGGGAATCCACCCGTGCGGCGGGCGCGTACAGATCCGACAGCGCTGCGGGTGGGTTCTCACTGGCCGTTTCGGCGGCGTGGGTGTAGATGACGTCCACGTGGCCGGCGGTCGGCGACCACGTCACCGCTGTGGTGTACCCGAGCTGTTGTCCGAGCAGATGGCACTGGTACGGCAGGACTGCATCGGGCGGGGCAGCCGTGTCGGTACGCAATTCGCCGATTGTCATTCGATCGTCGGACTGCGAGAGCGCCTCTGCCAGCGCTACATCGGGCCATATCCCATGGTGAGGCACCCCGGTGATGCGCACCTCCGGCAGCCGCTGGGACTGCAGATACTCGCCCAGCCTCGTGAGGCTCTGGAATCGTCGCCACGGTTCGGCCGGTAGGTGCGCGAGGGACCGCACCGCCAGGGGTGCCTTACCTAGCACCACGTCGTATCGGTAACCAGCTAGTTCGTTGACCGCTCGCATCTGCTTGAGCTGCACATCCACTGCGGCGATGTCGGGAAGCTGTTGCGGCAGGGCCGCAAAGAACTCCGGCGCCAGCAACAGTTCCTGCTCCGCATGCATCTCCCGGCGCACACGCTCACGCACTACCCCGGCGGTGGCCTCGTCACCGCTGCTGTCGGCGCACAAGACCCCAGTGGTGAGCGCGCTTTGCAAGGACAGGTTCCGCACGTCGCCGATGAACAACGATCCGCCCGGCGCCAGCAATCGCATCGCAACTGCCAGCACATCAAGCAGATATCCCGCGCTCGGGAAGTACTGGACCACCGAGTTGAGCACGACCACATCGAAGTGCCCCTCCGGCAACCCGTCCGCCACATGCGCAGGCTGCACGCGCAGCCGCACTCGATCACTCCACGGCTGCGTCGCCACCGCGTCCTGCAGTGTCTGGATCGCCGGCGCGGAAAAGTCTGTGGCCCAGTACTCGTCGGACATCGGAGCCAGGTGCGCGAGCAGGAGCCCGGAACCCACCCCGATCTCCAACACCCGCCCAGGACCCAACCGCTGGATGCGTTCCACGGCAGCCGCCTGCCATTCGCGCATCTCGTCCAGGGGGATCGGCATACCGGTGTAGCTGCTGTTCCAGCCCGCGAAATCCGCTCCCAAAGCAGTTGGGGTGTCCGCTGCGGACGTCGACCCCGAATACAGGCCTTCGTACACGCCGTGCCATTGCTCGACCAGCTGCGCTTCTCGATCCGACTCCCGGGCGAGCGTCATCTCCTGATCCAGGACGACGTAGCCGTTCAACAGGTTGTCGCTGACGCCCTCAGCTGTGGCTGTGTGGTTGGTGACGACCGCATGCGCAACGCGGGGATGGGCCGCCAGAACTGACTCGATCTCAGCCAGTTCGATGCGAGAGCCGCGGAATTCGACCTGCTCATCAGCCGGCCCGACGTAGCGCAGCTGCCCGTCGGAGCCCCACCGCACCAGATCCCCGGTGCGATACATGCGTGTTCCGGGTGTCCCCGCACCACCGAACGGGCAGGCGACGAACCGTGACGCGGTCAAGGGGCCTTGGCCCACGTAACCGTAGGCCAGCCCGAGCCCGGCCACATACAACTCCCCGGCCACGCCTGCCGGTACCGGACGCAACCACCGGTCCAGCACAAACAACGCCGCCCCAGGCGCCGGCGAACCGATCGGCGGGACCCCCGGGCCGCCTCCGGTCAACGGCGCGCTGATCGCCGCAGACATCGCAGTCTCGGCCGCGCCGTAGGCGTTGATCATCACCCGCCCGGCCGCCCAGCGGTCCACCAGTTGCGCCGTGCAGGCTTCACCGGTCACGACCAACGCCGTCGACTCCAGCCCGGTAGTCGGCAACATCGCTGCGGCGGAAGGACTCTGGGTCAAGACACTGACCCGTTCCGCAACCAACAGGTCGTGGAAGTCCACTGGCGAGGCCGTCACGTCCTCGGGAACCACCAGCAGCCGCCCACCGTGCAACAGCGCACCGAAGATCTCCCAAACCGAAGAGTCCGAGGCCAACGAGTGGCACTGCGACCAAACCCCGGCCGCGGGCAGGTCGACGGGCAACGTCTCCAGCAGACGCGTCACGCCGCGGTGAGTGACCGCCACCCCCCGCGGGATGCCGCTGGTGCCTGCGGTGTAGACGAGGTATGCGATGTCGTCTGCAGTCGGCATCGGCAACGCCTCGGCGGGATGGCTCGCGACGCGCGGGTCGTCGACGTCAATGACCGGCAGGCCGTGCCCGTCCAGCCGGTCCGCGAGCCCGGCAGTGGTGACTGCGGCAACCGGCGCGGCTTCGGAGAGCATGAAGCTGATCCGGGCCGCCGGCAACGCCGGGTCAATCGGCAGGTACGCAGCCCCGGTTTTGAGTACTGCCAATATCGACACGATCGCTTCGAGCGACCGGGAAAAGAGCAGCGCCACGCATTGTCCGGCGCCCGCGCCGTGAGCGGCCAACAGGTGCGCCAATCGGTTGGCGGCCTCGTCGAGTTCGCGGTATGTGATCGATCGGCCATCGAAGGTCGCCGCGACCGCGTCCGGTGTGCGCGCCACCTGCGCGGCGAACAACGCCGGAAGCGACACCGAAGCGGGTGCGGCTTCGGCCAGTACCGCGCGATTGCCGCATTCATCCAGCCGAGCGTGCTCACGCGCACCGAGCAGGTAGACCGACGAGAGCCGCCGGGTGGGGTCGGCAGTGACCGCGACCAACACCCGCTCCAACCGCTCGACCAGCGACTCGATGCTGGCGGCATCGAACACATCGGTGCGGAACTCGACCTCCCCCCGAATCCCCGCCGGTTCACCGGTCTCGGTCCAGCGTTCGCCAAGTGAGAACGCCAAATCCATTCGGGCAGTGCGGCTGTCCACCGGTAGCTGCGTGACCTGTAGATCGCCCAAAGTCAGCTTCGCAGGCTGATTGTCCTGCCAGGCGAGCAACACTTGGACCAACGGATGACGGGCCAGGCTTCGAGTTGGCTTCACCCGCTCAACGAGAAGCTCGAAGGGCACATCTTGGTGTTCGTACGCGGCCAAAGTGCGCTCGCGCACCTGGGCCAGCAGTTCGGCGAACGTGGCATCCGGGGTCAGATCGACCCGCAGCACCAATGTGTTGCCGAGAGGACCCACCAACTCTTCGAGCGCAGGGTCGAGCCGACCGTCGACCGGGAGGCCCATCGCTACGGAGCTGCTGGCGCTGAGCTGAGACAACACCGCGGCAAGAGCAGCCTGCACGACCGCGAGACTGGTCGCATTGTGGTCACGAGCGACCCGAGCAAGCCGCTGCTGCATCTCGGCGGGCCACTCCACCGCAACCGTGGCGCCGCAATGATCGGCCACCGGCGGGTAGGGCCGATCGGTGGGCAGTTGCAGGCGTTCAGGCATCCCAGCCAGGGCGCTCTCCCAGTAGGCCAACTGCGCGAGGCCAGCACTCTGAGGATCATCGAGATCCCCGAACTGCACGCGCTGCCACACTGCGTAGTCGACGTACTGGTTCGTCAACGACTCCCAATCAGGGGCCTGCCCGGCACACCGCCTGGCGTAGGCCACCCCCAGATCAGCCAATAGTGGAGTGATCGACCAGTCATCGGCAGCGATGCGGTGGACCACTGCCACCAGCACGTGTTCGTCCTCGGTGACGCGGAAAAGCCTTGCACGTAACGGGATCTCAGCTGCCAGGTCAATGGGACGGTGCGCCGCGGCGTCGATGGCCTCAGCGAGCCGGCCTGCGGACCACCCGATGGTTTCAACTATCTGCCAGCCGAAGTCGGCCCGTTCCACGGGGACGACCAGCTGCTGGGGGATTCCCTCGTGCACTGGGAACCGCGTGCGCAGACTTTCGTGGCGGCCAACCACGTCGGTCAGCGCTCGGCGCAACGCTTCGCTGTCAAGGCGCCCACACATCCGCAACGCGACCGCCACGTTGGAGACCGGTGAAGGTCCATGCAACTTGTCGATGAACCACAACCGCTGCTGCGCAAACGACAACGGCACCGCCGCCGGCTCATCACCGGCCGCCAACGGCTCCAGCGCGCCGGCGTGCCCACCGATGCGGGGTGCCAACTCGGCCACCGTGGGCGCCTCGAACACGGTGCGCACCTCGAGACCGGCATCCAGGCCGGCGTTGACCGCGGCGACCACACGCATCGCCAAAAGCGAATCGCCGCCCAAGTCGAAGAACGAGTCATCGACGCCGACCCGCTCCAGCCCCAGCACCCGGGCATAAATCCCGGCGAGGATCTCCTCGGTGGGGGTGGCCGGGGCGCGATACCGATCGACATCCTGGTACTCAGGTGGCGGCAAGGCGCGTTTGTCGAGTTTGCCGTTGACCGTCAATGGCAACGCATCGATCACGACGACCGCCGCCGGCACCATGTAGCCCGGTAACCGCTCCGCCAGCGCGGCGCGCACTCCGGCCGGATCCGCAACGCCGGTCACGTAACCCACCAGACGCTTGTCGCCGGGGCGGTCCTCGCGGGCGATCACCACCGCCTGCTCAACCCCATCGCATCCGGCCAGGGCCACCTGCACTTCGCCCAGCTCGATGCGATACCCGCGGATCTTGACCTGCTCATCGGCGCGGCCCAAATACCGCAACTGCCCGTCAGCACCCCAGGAGACCAGGTCCCCGGTGCGATACATCCGCCCCCCGGACGCACCGAACGGGCAGGCCACAAACCGCGAAGCGGTCAGTCCGGACCGACGCACATAGCCGCTCGCCACCCCACGACCGGCCACATACAACTCGCCGACCACACCGGCCGGTACCCGACGCAACCCCGCATCCAACACGAACAACGCCGCCCCGGACACCGGCGAGCCAATCGGCACTATCCCCGATCCTGGTGTCAGCGGCGCGCTGATCGCCGCGTAGACCGTGGCCTCGGTCGGGCCGTAGGCGTTGATCATCACCCGCCCCGGCGTCGCCCAACGATCCACCAGATCGGGCGGGCAGGCCTCGCCGGCCACCACCAACGCCGTCGACTCCAACCCCTGCGGTGAGAGCATCCCGGCCGCCGACGGGGTTTCATTCAACACACTGACGTGCTCGGCGATCAGCAAGGTGTGCAGCTCATCGGGTGAGCCAGCCACGTCGTCGGGCACGACGACCAGCCGCCCACCATGCAACAGGGCACCGAAGATCTCGAACACCGACACGTCAAAGGACAACGAATGCCATTGTGACCAGACCTGTTTCGGCGCGAGTTCGGCGGGCAGTGCTTCCATCAACTGGGTCACGTTGCGATGGGCGACCGCCACCCCCTTGGGCACACCGGTCGTACCCGAGGTGTAGATGACGTAGGCGATGTCCTCGGCAGCCGGCGCCGCCAATGCGGTGCTGGGCTGACCGTCGACCACGGGGTCCTCGACATCGATGACCGCCACCGCTTGCCCGTCCAGCCGATCGGCCAGCCCGGTGGTGGTGATCGCGGCGATCACCGCGGCATCAGCCACCATGAACCGGATCCGCGCCGCCGGCAACGACGGGTCGATCGGCACGTACGCCGCGCCAGATTTCAAGACCGCCAAGATCGACACGATCGCCTCGGCCGAACGCGGCAACAGCAGCGCCACACACTGTCCCGGGCCCGCGCCGTGACCAACCAGCAAGTGCGCCAACCGGTTAGCTGCCTCATCAAGCTCGCGGTAGGTCCACGACCGCCCGCCGCAACTGAGCGCCACCGCCTGCGGGGTCCGCGCCACCTGCGCGGCGAACAAGGTAGGAATTGACACCGTCGGCGTGGCCGTGGTCAAGACCGCTCGACTACCCCACCCATCCAACTCGGCGTGCTCGCCCTCATCGAGCAAATCGATCGACGACAACCGTCGTGTCGGATCCGAGGTCATCGCCACGAGCACACGCTGCAACCGATTCGCCAAATCGGAGACGTCAAAACTCGAGAACGGCTGACCGTCGCCCATTGTGCTGAGAAACAGCTCTTCACCGGCGCTGGAGAAGATCAGCCCGAAGCTTCCAACCAGGCCGGGGTTGGTCAACGAGGCTGTCGCCGGAATACCGCCGAAGGGCAGAGCAATCGTGGACGGGAGGAAGTTGACGCTCACCCTGTCCGATTGCTGCCCTGGCCCGCGGAGACCAACTTTGCGCTCGAGGGCTTGCACCGGGAACCTTTGATGCTGCAGCGCTTCCCGGATCCGCGCATCCACATGTTCGCAGAAGCCGGCAACCGTAGATTCCGGCGAAATCCGCAACGCCAGCGGCACAACCCCGGAAAGCATCCCGGGCAGGGTCTTCGACTCCGGACTCACCCGCTTGCTGACCGGGAAGTCGAGTACCACCTCTGACCCCTCAGCGCACCATCCCCGTACCAAAAGAGCGCACGCCGCGGTGATCACCGATGACCGAGGCACGCGCCACACGCGGGACAAATCTTCAACTCGGCGAAGGATCGCGGGGTCCAATTGAACGGACTCAGAGTGCTGATAGCGATCACGCGCAGCACCGTTTTGGGGCAACGGCAGATCTCGTCCGCTTGCCGGCGGCAGGTTTTCAGTCCAATAGGCCTGGTCTTCGAGGTAATCCTCTGACGCTTCGTATTCGGACTCGCAGTCAACCAGGTCTTGCAACGAGCCGAAAAAGGAATCCGGGATCGGCGCGCCAGAAACAACCGCGGAGTAGACAGATGCGATCCGCTGGCCAATCAGGCCGATACCGGATCCGTCTACGACTATGTGATGGCCGCACCCGAACAAGTAGAATTCATCGATTCGCGTCTTGAATAGTGCAAATTTGAACAGCGGGCCATCGAACGGCATTGGCGCGTGTTGGATCGATAATGCCATCCCGCGGGCTTCCTCAGCCGGGTTGTCCGAGCCGCTGACGTCATAGAAGGCCAACTCGACATCCGGGTATTCGACCGCGCGTTGAAATACCTGGCCATCAATCTCGAAAAATGAGGCCCTGACTGGCTCAGCCTCCGCCACCACTCGGCGAATCGCCCACTCAAGGGCATCACGCTCTACGGCCCCCCCGATTTTCACCAATAGGCCGAGCTGCCATTCCGTGCCGGAGTCACCCGTTTCCTGCGCAAGCCAAATACCTAGCTGCTCACGCGTGAGCGGATGTACCCCGGCATCGAGTTCTATCGGCTGCCGGCGCGTTGGCTGAAGTACCCGTTCATCCAGTTCCATCGAACTCCCCCTACACCGAACGGTTTACGTATCAGAACCCCGATCAGCTGCAAGCCTGTCGCGCAGACTTTTCGGCCGGATATCGGGCCAGTTCTGTTCGATGTAGTCCAGACAGGCGCCGCGGTCTGCTTCGCCGTAAACCACGCGCCAGCCGGCTGGAACATCAGCGAAAGTCGGCCACAGGCTGTGTTGCTCCTCGTCGTTCACCAAGACGTAAAAGCTGCCGTTGTCGTCGTCGAAAGGATTGGTGCTCACGACCCTCCAGACATCTTGTCGATATGAGTGAAACCGTTGCACACCCTACTGAAGCTCACAGCTTGGGTCCGGCGTTTCGGCAAAGTTCCTGGTGTGTGGTACCGCGCAACTCAGCAAGAGCGGCTCAGCCATTGGTTCTCGGCACAGGTGTGAGAGGCCAGCGGCGAATTCGACTCCGTGACGTTTCGCAATTGACCAGGTAGAAGCGCCTTGTGGACCGTGTTCTCGTTGCTCGTCGGGACCTCGAGCGGTCACCGGCTCCCTCGCGTGGTATGCCCTGCCCGGGAACAGCGATGGCCAGGTGTCCAAGAAGCGCTAGCAATCATGGTACAGCTGCCAGCGACGACATCGAGACGGGCGTAGTTCGGTATCGCTCAGCCGCTGGCACATGGAGTCGGTCCGGCGTTCGTGAGATCGCCTAACTCTGGTGATAACAAGTCCGCTGCAGCCCACGCCGGCGGCCCTGGTTACATATGATCTCCGCCTACAGAAAAAACGGAATGGCGCTAAACCCTAATATCAGGAAGGGCAAAAGCTACAAGCTCACGTCCAATCCGTTCATCGTTCAACGCCGCCATCAATCGCCCGTCATTGCTGGTTGTGTTTGGCAGTCGGAACCAATCGTGTTGTGCGAATAGATCCCATCGCGCCGACGGTGAATCACAGTGCCAGCCCCCACCTGCGATACCCAGCTGGTCACGATAGTTCGTTCGATGCGTGGAATTCCTCCCCCTGTCCGATTGCATCGACTCTAACCGTTCGACGCCGACCTTGCCCAAGGTTCCTGACCATCGCCAACTTCGTTACGTTCCCGCCACCATTACGGCGAACCACACCAACGACCACCGGCATCTGGCCAAGCCAGCTGGCTTGCCGACTACGGCCCGCTTCTTCGCCCACGGCAATCGGTAGCTGACAAGCCAACCCCGCCGACCGCAAAGCCACGATGGTCAAGATGCGCGCTGCGCAAACCGATGTCGGCCTTGGTGTACTAGCATCGGTGCGCCAACCGATGGGGAGGGACACATGCCTGAGAACGCAGCAGCAGCAACAGGAACGGTGGGCGACGTGCGAACGATGTACGAGGCCTATCCATACCCGAGTCCCACCGTGGGCGATTCTCTGATTCCCGACGTCGCGAACAGCTTGTTCACGATCTTCGGTGAGGATGATTTGTCCGGCAAAAAGATTCTGGACGCCGGTTGCGGCACCGGCCAGCGGCTTCTGGCAGTGGCTCGGCGATATCCCAAAGCGCAGTTCGTAGGGCTCGATATGACAGAAGCCTCACTCGCAGTTGCCGAAGCCCTCAGTAAGCGACACGGCATTCGCAATGTTGAATTTTGCAGATCCGAACTTCTGAATTTCAACCATGTGTACGCATTCGACGTCATAATGTCAATTGGCGTAGTACATCACCTGGAGGATCCGAGCACCGGAATTAAACATCTCGCATCGCTACTCAGTGAGAGTGGAATTCTGATTCTGTGGCTGTACCATTCGCTGGGCGAGCACCAAAGATTACTCGATAGAGAAACCCTTCTGACGCTCTGGAACCGCGCCGAGGGGTTCGACGCGGGCCTGCAAGTGCTGAAGGACTTAGGAGTAAATCTCGAGGTGATGCAATATGGTAGCTCCGCTGCACAGGCAAAAACTTCCGAAGTCAGCCAGGTCAGTATTGATGTGGACGCCTACCTTCATCCGATCGTCAATGCATATCGGTTCGAGGAGATCGTCGGCATGCTCCGCGATTGTCCAGGAATAGATTGGGCGGCAGTCAATAACATAAACTTGCTCAATTCCAGCAAGTTGATCGACCTCAACGAAGTAGAAACCGGCGACATGCGGTACCTGTGCCAGGCCACAGAAGACCTTTTCGCAGCCGACTCGCTGAGGCGGCGGTTTCGGGCGCTAGAGCCTCTGAAGAAGCTGCGGGTCCTGGAGAATCAACTCAAGCCGACAGGCTTCACAGTCCTCGGTGGTCGTGGTGACGCTCCCCAGCATCTCTCAAATCGAGTGCGGTCGAACGCAATTCCCCTTTAGTCGAGCGCAATGCCACGACGTCAAGACACCTTGCCCAGGTAAGCCACATCAATTCCGAAGGCGGGGAGAGCGGGTTGATTGCCCCTTGATTGATGCGGACACCTGACTGATAGAACCGCTGGTCGTGCTAAGCCGTCACCGAGCGATTTGCGAGTTGCGCGAGCCGCGCTCAGCGGCGGTGTTCCCGCCGCTGAGCCGCTCGGACTGTACCGTACCTACGGAGTCTGCCGACCAATACATGCGCGACAGGCCACCAATTGTGTTGCGGCACGCGATTTAACGCGCTACCCGGCCGCCAGGCCGGTTCAGAAGTTCTGGCAGGTATCGAAAATCTGCTGATACAGGCCCAGGTACGGCTGATTGGCCGGCATGCTCGCGATCTGCTGTGCCATCAGCCGGCGCTGAGCGGGCGGTGCCGCGAGGAACTGGTGGACGCCAGCCGAGGTCATCGGATCGCTAAGCACCGCCGCAGCCCTGGGATCCGCCGCTTTTGCGGCTGCTTCCAGTTGCTGGTAACTACAGGTGGTGTTGACGGCCGAATCCAGATTGGGCTGGGCCGACGCGATTCCGGCCCCGGCGGTCAACGCCAACGCCAGACCTCCGAACCCGACAGCCATTTTGCTCAACGACACCTTCGACATATGTGGACTCCCTCTCTAGGCTCTCTCAGGCAGATTTCATTGACTTTAATCGCTCATTTCAAACCAGGCGTTACATCGCTCGGCGCCCTAATCGTCGACGACGGCTCAGTATCCGGTCAACGGTCTGCGCGTCAACGATTCAGATGCGTATCACGCTTTTCGGACGACCTTGAGCCTCCCTCGACGATACCAGTGGGCCGTGAAGCCGTATCCCGCCGAACATGACGCCACTTCGCGGTACGCCGATCGCGAATAGAAGCGTTACCGCTCCTGGTCCCCCAGCAGGGAACGCACCAGCGGGCGGGGCCCGTACGGGCGGAGCATCGTACTGGCGGGACGGGGGCGCACAATCTGCGGCCACCAGAACCAGCGTCCCAGCAGCGCGGCGATCGAAGGCGTCATGAACGCACGGACCACCAACGTGTCGAACAACAGACCCAACCCGATGGTCGAGCCGACCTGGCCGATGATGCGCAGGTCGCTGACGACCATCGACAGCATGGTGAACGCAAACACCAGGCCTGCCGCCGTGACGACCTTGCCCGTGCCTCCCATCGCCCGGATGATGCCCGTATTCAGCCCCGCTCCGATTTCCTCTTTCATTCTTGAAACGAGCAGGAGGTTGTAGTCAGATCCCACCGCAAGAAGGATGATGACCGACATCGCGAGTACGAGCCAGTGCAATTCGAAGCCGAGAATGTGCTGCCAGATCAGCACTGAGAGGCCGAAAGACGCACCCAGCGACAGTGCGACGGTGCCGACGATCACGAGCGCCGCAACAAGACTTCGTGTAATGAGCAGCATGATGATGAAAATCAGGCACAGCGCGGCAAGACCGGCGATCAAGAGATCGAATGTGGCGCCGTCGTCCATGTCGTTGTATGTCGCCGCCGTTCCGGCGAGATAGATCTTCGCGTTCTGCAAAGGCGTGGTCTTGAGCGCTTCCTCAGCCGCACTTTTTATCGCGTCTACCCGAGCGAGCGCCTCGGGCGTCCCGGGATCACCTCGATGCGAAATGAACAGTCGCATCGCTTTACCGTCGGGTGAAAAGAACAACTCCATGGCCCGCTTGAAGTCTTCGTTTTCGAAAACCTCCGGAGGCAGCCAGAACGAGTCATCGTTTCTCGCGGCGTCAAAAGCTTGGCCCATGGCGGTGGCGTTCTCGCTTGACTCCTTCATCTGAGTGAGGATCCCGGACATGGTGCTGTGCATGGTCAAGATCATGGTGCGCATCGTTTGCAAGGTTTCGATCATCTGCGGGAACTGCGCCAGCATCTGCGGCATCAGCTTGTCTACTTCGTCAAGCTCTGTCACGAGCTCACGCATGACGGCGCTGATTTGATCAGTGCCGTCCAACCCATCGAATATGGACCGGATAGCCCAGCAAATCGGGATGTTGAAGCAATGCGGCTCCCAATATAAGTAGTTGCGGAGCGGCCTCCAGAAATCGTCGAAATCCGCGATGCTGTCTCGTATTTCATTCAAGGAGTGTTCGAGCTCATGGGTCTTGAGCGTCATTTGATGGGTGTTCTCGTTGAGCTGTTTCGTAATGCTGTACATGCGCTCCATCACGCCGAGCATCGTCGTCATGTCGTCGGCCTGTTTCAGCATGTCATCCATCCTGGCTTGCTGGAACGGCAACATCTGCATTTGCCCGGCGGTTTGTAGGCTCAACAAGAACGGGATCGACGTGTGTTCGATCGGGGTTCCCTCGGGCCGGGTGATGCCTTGCACCCGGGACACTCCAGGAACGGCAAAGATGGCTTTGGCCAATTTGTGCAACGTCAGGAAGTCCGTCGGAGTGCGCATATCGTGGTCGGATTCGATCATCAGAATTTCAGGCATCATCCGCGACGGAGGGAAGTGACGCTCGGCGGCCGCATGGCCCACATTGGCGGGAATGTCCTGGGGCAGATACGCGCGGTCGTTGAAGCTCGTTTTATACGCCGGCAAGGCCAGTAACCCGACGAGCGAGAGCGCGATTGTTGTGGCGAGAATGGGCGCCGGCCACCGAACGATCGCCGTACCTATCCGCCGCCAGCGCCGCACCGCGAGCTTGCGCTTGGGCTCGAACATACCGACTGCGCCGCCAGCGACAATGACCGCTGGAATCAAGGTGACGGCCACGGCGACGACGGCTGCCATGCCTATCGCGCAGGGAACGCCGAGCGTTTGGAAATACGGCAGCCGGGCGAAGCTCAAACAAAGGATGGCTCCGGCGATCGTCATGCCAGAGGCCAGTACCACCTTGGCGACGCTGCGGTAGGTCGTGTAGAAGGCCGTCAACCGGTCCTCACCGACCTGACGCGCCTCGTGATACCGCCCGAAGAAGAAGATGGCGTAGTCGGTACCGGCCGCGATTCCGAGCGAAACCAGCAGGTTCACTGAGAAAGTCGATAGCCCGAGCATGCCTTGATCGCCCAAAAATGCGACGATGCCTCGCGCAACTTGGACTTGGACGCCCACGGCGAGGAGCACGAAGATCACGGTGACGACCGAGCGGTATACGAACAGCAACATCGTGAAGATGACGAGAAGCGTCACGATGGTGATCTTCAGAATGGAGCTGTCGCCGGCCTCCACCATGTCCGACATCAACGGCGCGGGCCCCGTGACATAGGTTTTCAGCCCGGGAGGCGTTGGCAAGCGCTCGACGATGTCTCGGACGGCCTCCACGGACTCATTCGCCAAGGCCTCACCCTGGTCGCCGGCCAGATTCACCTGGACGTAAACCGCTTTTCCGTCGGCGCTTTCCGCCCCCGGAGCGGTAAGCGGATCGCCCCAGAAATCCTGTAGGTGGTTCACATGCTTCGCGTCGGCCCGCAACTGACGAATCAACTCGTCGTAGTACTCGCGTGCGTCCGGGCCGAGCGGTTCCTGGCTCTCCAACACGACCATCGCGAAGCTGTCGGAGTCGGATTCCTTGAACACCTCGCCCATGTGCTTCATCGCCTGATACGAGGGCGCGTCTTGGGGAACCTGCGAGACAGAACGTTCCTGGCCGACCTTCTCCAGGGACGGAACGAAAAAGAACGTGACGGCAGCGAGCGCCACCCATCCGATGATGATGGGCAACGCGAGAATGTGCACCGCCCGCGCGAAGAACGGCGGACGGTTGGTCAGCTGATGGTTGCTCATGTGGCCTTCAGCCGGCCGCGGGTACGGTCGTCCACGTCCCTAGCGCTCTTGGTTCGACAGGAGGGACCGCACCAGCGGGCGAGAACCGAACGGGCGCAACATCTGACTGGATGGGCGGGGGCGAACCCGCTGCGGCCACCAGAACCAACGTCCCAGCAGAGCGGCGATCGAAGGCGTCATGAAGGCACGCACGACCAGCGTGTCGAACAACAGACCCAGCCCGATGGTGGATCCGACTTGACCGATCGTGAGCAGGTCGCTGGCGAGCATTGTCAGCATGGTGAATGCGAACACCAGACCGGCGGCCGTCACGACCCTGCCCGTGCCGCCCATAGCCCTGATGATGCCGGTGTTGAGTCCGGCGTGTATTTCCTCTTTCATCCGCGATACCAGCAGAAGGTTGTAGTCGGAACCGACCGCCAAGAGCACGATCACGGACATCGCGAGCACGACCCAGTGGATCTGCATTCCGAGTAGGTGCTGCCAAATGAGGACAGAAAGCCCGAACGCCGTGCCCAGGGAAAGCGCCACTGTGCCCACGATGACGAGGGCGGCAACGAAACTTCGCGTCACTATCAGCATGATGATGAATACGAGGCAGAGCGCCGCGACCCCTGCGATCAAGAGGTCGTATGTCGAGCCGACCACCAGGTCTTTCGCCATGGCGGCGGTTCCGGTGAGGTAGATCTCGGCGCTTTCCAGCGGCGTCCCCTTGAGGGCCTCCTCGGCCGCCGTCAGTATTGGTTCAACCCGGGAGATGCCCTCGGGCGTCGCAGGATCGCCGCGTTGCGAGATGAGCATGCGCGCGGCCTTCCCGTCCTCCGACAGGAAGATGTCCATGATCCTTTTGAAGTCCTCGTTTTCGAAGATGTCCGGCGGCAGGTAGAACGAGTCGTCGTTCTTCGCCGCGTCGAAGGCTTTGCCCATGGCGGTGGCATTCTCGCTTGCCTCCTCCATCTGGGAGAAGGTGCCGGACATGGTGCTGTGCATCGTCAGCATCATGGTCCGCGTGCTTTCCATGGTCGAAATCATCGTCGGGAACTGGGCGAGTAATTGCGGCAGCAATGCAACTAGTTGATCGAGATTGTCGACGAGTCCGCCCAGCGTGACAGTAACCCTATCGAGACCATCAATCACATCGAATACCGATCGCAACGACCAGCAGATCGGAATGTTGAAACAGTGCGGTTCCCAATAGAAGTAATTCCGAATCGGCCGGAAGAAATCGTCGAAATTCGCAATGTGGTCCCGCAGTTCGTTGGTGATGTCCTGCATCTCGTGCGTTTTTTCGACCATCGTTTGGGTTCTGGCGGTCAGTTCTTGCATCAACGCATACATGCGGTTCATGAGCGCAATGGTCTTGGTCATTTCGTCAGCCTGTTTCAGCATGTCGTCCATGCGCGCTTTCTGAAACGGCAACATTTGCACTTGGCTGGCTTGGCCCATGCTTATCATGAACGGAATCGTGGTGTGCTGAAGCGGTTCTCCGGCGGGCCGAGTGGGGGCCTGAACTCTGGCGATACCGGGAACTTCGAGGACGCCCTTGGCGAGTTTATTCAGCACAAGGAAATCTGCCGGGTTTCGCATATCATGATCCGCCTCGATCATGAGAATATCGGGCGTCATCATCATGGACCCGGGGAAATGCCGTTCAGCGGCGGCAAGCCCCAAACTCGCCGGAATGTCTTCGGGAATATAGTCCGCGTCGTTGTAACTGGGCTTGTACCCGGGAAGCGCCAGCAGTCCCACGAGAGCAGCCGCGCACGTCGCGACAAGAATGGGGCCGGGCCACCGGACGATCGCCGTACCGATCCGCCGCCACCGACGAGCGACCACCTTCCGCTTCGGTTCGAACAGACCGAAGCGAGTACCGACAGCAATGACCGCCGGGACAAGCGTCAAGGCCACCACGACGGCCACGACCATGCCGATCGCACAGGGCACACCCAGCGGTTGGAAATACGGTAGCCGGGTGAAACTGAGACAGAAAACGGCTCCGGCGATGGTCAAACCGGAGGCCAAGACCACCTTGGCAACGCTGCGGTAGGTCGTGTGGAACGCCGTCAACCGATCTTCGCCGGACTGACGCGCCTCGTGATAACGCCCGAAGAAGAAGATTCCGTAGTCGGTGCCGGCCGCGATTCCGAGTGAAACCAGCAGATTGACGGCGAAGGTGGTGAGACTCAGAATCTCGTGGTCACCGAGGAAGGCGACGAAGCCTCGCGCCACCTGCAGCTGAAGCCCGACCATCAACAACGACACGACGACGGTGACAACCGACCGGTAGACGAGAAGCAACATCGTGAAGATCACCGCGAGGCTCAACACGGTGATCAAGACGACGGTTCTGTTACCCGAGGGGCCCAGGTCCGCAGCGAACGCCGCGGGGCCGGTGACGTGCGCCGTGACCCCCGGCGGCGCCGGCGTCCGCTCCACGATGTCCCGGACGGCTGCCACGGATTCGTTCGCCGTGGCTTGACCCGGGATGCCCGTCAGAGTCAACTGGACATAGGTGGCCTTGGCGTCGGCACTTTGTGCGGCGCCCGCGGTGAGCGGATCCCCCCAAAAGTCCTGCACGTGCTCCACGTGCTGTCGATCTTCTTTGAGCTGGCGGATCAGCTCGTCGTAGTAGGCATGGGCCTCGTCGCCGAGCGGCTGCTCGCCCTCCAGCACGATCATCGCGACGCTGCCGGACTCGGTTTCGCCGAAGAGGTCGCCCATGCGCTCTATCGCCCTGAACGACGGCGCGTCGACGGGGCTCAGCGAGATGGCGTGTTCCTTCTCCACCTGCTCCAGCGGGGGGACGGCGACAGTCACGAGAATGGCGATCGCCACCCACGCGAGGATGATGGGCACAGCCAGCCGATAGATCCACCGCGCGATGCGCGACGGACGCTCTTGCACCTGATACTCGGTCATGCGGCCTTCAGCAGACAGAAGGTAAACGCGTTCACTCCCTGGCTGGTCCTCTCCGCTTTGACCTCACCGTCCACGATGATGCGGCAGCCGATGCTGTTGCCGGTGCCCTGCGCCATGAGATTGCCGACGACCGAGGCCGCGTCTATGCCAAATGTCGACGACCACGGCAAACTTGCTCCTTCGACATATACCGGCTCCGAGTTCTCGTCGAAGTAGCTGATGTTTGCCGTGGTGCCGCCCGGTCCGAACACCTCGTACACGAGTTCCTTGGGGTCGTAGGCCTCTTGTTGCACGATTTCGGTGTCGGAGTAGGAGGGCCGGATGTCGGACCCGAAGACGGTACGCAGCCGCGAGACGGTGAAGCCGCCGGCGACGACCACCACAACTATGAGCAGCGGAATCCAGACCCGCCTCAGAATCCTGAAAATCGCGAATTCCTTCCGTCCGTTTCCACGCCCGTCGTCATGTCAGCCGCTCGACATGCAACTACACATCGGCCGCGACACGCCAGACGGCAACGCCTCGGATGCGGTGAGCATCCGAGGCCAGCCGTGCGGGGTCACCGCAAACGTGCAGCGCCTCGGGAAGCAAAACCCGATCTTGACGAGTAAAGCATGCCGTTGGCCTCCACAATTTTCCCGTTCCCAACGCGATACGGGATCGTAATGCACCCCACTGCGTTCGAGGCACGGTATCGAAGTCACACTCTTACCGACAACTCAGGTCACACACTTGCCTTTGGGCGGCCGCGAAGTCTACCGTCGGTGATTTCCATATGGAAGACACGAATCATCAAGGTCCGGTGACGATCCAACCGCGCTATTCGAATTGAACCGAATCTGTGTTCGTGATCGGTTGCAGGGAGTGACTATTCAGCTCCGACCATCACCAGTGCCGGAGGCGAAGAAGTCGAGGATCGCCGAGTTGACCGCCTGTGGCCGTTCCAGGAAGCCGAGGTGACCGGTGTCGGCGATTTCGCGGTACCGCCCGTTCGGGAGGGCAGCTGCCACCTCGGCCCCGAGGTGCGGGGGCATCACGAGGTCGTCCGCGAACCCGAGCACCAGTACCGGCGTGGTGATCACTTTGTAAACACGCAGCCGATCGCTATCCGGCGCGACGCCATATTGGGCGCGAACTCCGGGCGTCGACTGCGACGGCCACATCGTGAACGTGTCGATCCAGTCCTGTACGGCCCGGTCATCGTTCAAGGTCTTCGGTGAAAAGTTCTCCAGCAAGCGCAGTTTCGCTTCATAGCCGGCTGGTAGTTGCACGCCGGCGTCGGCGAAATCCCGTTCGGCTGTTCGAAAGAACTCGCGCGCGCGGTCGTGGCGTCCGCGGGTGGCCATCAGGGCTGCTTGTCTCACCAACTCGGGCCGGGACAGCATCAGTTCCTGGGCGATGTATGACCCCATCGAGGTGGCGACGATTCGAACGGGCGCGACATCGAGCTTCTCGATCAACTCGGCGGTGTCCGACACCATCGTCGCCGTTGTGAAACCGTCGGCATCCGCCGTGGCGCCGACCCCCCTGTTGTCGAACGTGATGACGCGGTAACCGACCGCACGGAACGCCGGCACCTGATGGACGTCCCACGTGCGTCCGACACCGCCCTGGCCGGCGATGAACAGCACCGGATCACCGTCGCCACGGTCCTCGTACGCCAAGTTCACCACGCTGGGACGGTACTACGGGTGTGCTCGGGCAGCGGGCTGATATAGGGGGGTTAACCCCCCCAAAACGGTCCGGTAAACGGCATGTTGTCCCGCCACGGCGTTCCGTACGTTGAAATCATGGTTGCCGTCACGGACCACGAGGTCAAGCCGAACAGGGCTGACCCGAGCACGCCTGCGACGGTTCGACACATCGGCTTGGTGCCCACCGCTTCGCTGATCGCAGGCGCGGCGATCGCCGTGGTCTGGCTGTGGGTACCCGTCATGATCGCGGTTGTGGGGATCGTGTCAATCCCTTCGGTGATCGGTTCCGCGCTCGCGGCCGTCGTATTCGTCTACCTGATGCGCGGCGTCGAGTGGCTCGAGCGGGTTCGTAGCGAAGCCGTCTTCGGCATGGACATCCCGGTACCGCCCCGCAAGATTTCCCACTACAACGGCTTTCGAGGGTGGCTCCACCAGCTGTGGCTGGACTTGAACTGCACTCGGTTCTGGAAGGGCTGCACGCACCATTTCCTGCGGATGGTCTACGACCTGGCAGCCGGTGGACTCGCATTCGTGCTGCTCGCGTTCGGGGTCCTGATTCCGGCCGCTTCTATCGCCGTGAATCGCAGCGGCGACATCGGAGTGTCCTTGATCCCGCGCGCGCTGGCGTGGCCGCTGGCCGCCGTGGCGCTGGCAGCCGCGGCAGTGGTCCTTGTCTACGCGCCCATTCTCGACGCCAAGATCGACCGCTGGCTGCTCTCGCCGTCGCCGACCGCGGTGCTGCAACACGAGGTGGACGCGCTGACCGACGCCCGGCTGGGCGCGGTGTCGTCGGCGCACACCGAGCGCAACCGGATCGAACGCGACCTGCACGACAGTGTGCAGCCGCGGCTGGTGTCGCTGGCGATGACGATCGGCCTCGCCCAGACAAAGTTCGACACCGACCCGTCCGCCGCCAAGGCGCTGATGGCCGAGGCTCATGACGACGCGAAAACCGCTCTGGTGGAACTGCGTAACGTCGTACGCGGCATCGCGCCGACGATCCTGTCCGACCGTGGCCTGGACGCCGCGCTCTCCTCGGTGGTCCAGCGCGCCCAGAACATCGGCGTCCCGACGACGCTGAACATCGACCTGCCTCGGCGCATCCCTTCGGAGACCGAATCCGTCGCCTACTTCGTCGTCACCGAGGCGCTCACCAACGTCGCAAAACACGCCCAGGCGTCGCATGCAGTTGTGACGGTGCGACTCGACCAGACCGAGAACAAGCTGCACGTTTCGGTGTTCGACGACGGCCGCGGCGGCGCGCAGATCAGCGACAGCGCGAACGCCACCGGCCTGCGCGGTCTGGCCGACCGGGTGCGCGCCGCCCGTGGGACGTTCACGGTGTCCAGCCCGGCGACCGGGCCCACAACAGTCACGGCGGTGCTGCCATGCGCATCGTGATCGCCGAGGACTCGGCCCTGTTGCGCGCGGGAGTTGAGCGCCTCCTCGTCGACGCCGGCCACGAGGTGGTGGCGAGCGTAACCGACGCGACGAACCTGCTGAGCCTGGTCAACGAGGCCAAACCCGACCTCGTGATCGTCGACGTGCGGATGCCACCGACGTTCACCGACGAGGGAATCCGCGCCGCCGCCCTGCTGCGGAGCGAGAATCCCGAATCACCCGTGCTGGTGTTGTCGCACTACGTCGAAGAGCGCTACGCCTCCGACCTGATCACCTCCGACACCCGAGGCTTCGGCTACCTGCTCAAAGACCGCGTCGCCGACGTGCCGGCGTTCCTGGACGCGGTCGCGGTGGTAGGCAGCGGCGGGACCCTGCTCGACCCCGAGGTGGTGTCCCAGATCCTCGCGCGTTCGCATCGCCGCAGCGCGCTTGATCAGCTCACTCCCCGCGAACGCGACGTACTGCAGCTGATGGCCGAGGGTCGGACCAACTCGGCGATC
This sequence comes from Mycobacterium sp. IS-3022, assembly GCF_001500065.1. Classification (GTDB taxonomy): domain Bacteria; phylum Actinomycetota; class Actinomycetes; order Mycobacteriales; family Mycobacteriaceae; genus Mycobacterium. Next base: position 609,402 of record NZ_LQIN01000001.1, on the reverse strand, counting down.
GCCTCGACCCTGCACATGTCGACCGGTTCGGCCGAGAAACACATCGCCTCCATCTTCACCAAATTGGGGTTGGCGCCCGATGACACCGAAAACCGCCGTGTCCTCGCCGTTTTGCGCTACCTCGAGTCGTAATCGAAAGAAGGGACCACACGTCATGAGGACTAAGACGAAGACCGACCGACAGGTGCTCGAGGACGCATTGGCGCTCATCGAGGGTGACGACGGATGGATTCAGGGCACCTACTGCCGCGACGCCGACGGCGTTGAGGTACGCCCCGTCACCGGCTCCCCAGGCGAATGGGTCCGGGTCCGCACCGAGCACGTCGGTGGGGGTGGCTACGTGGTGCACACCGAAGCCGCGGCGACGCCTTGCAGATTCTGCCTGGGCGGGGCGCTGCGCGCGGCGGCCGGCTACTGGAACGGCGCGCAGCCCTACATGGCACTCGACCAAGTCGAGCGGCTGGAGTGGCTGCTGCTGCGGCTGGCCAATTCCGTCGCCGCACCGGCGTGGCCGAGCCTGCAGGCGTACAACGACGACGCATACACCACCAAGGCCGACGCGGTGCTGTTGCTCAAGCGCGCTGCGGCGCACCTCGATGCCCACGATGATAGGGAGCCGTGATCCTCATCAACATGGCTGCCGATTGCCGCCCCAGAGCCCGGCAGAGGAGCTGCCAGGTCCCCCAACTGCAGCTCCTCTGCCGCCCTTAGTGTCCGGCGGCCGACGCACCGCGATGCGTGGCGTGCTCGTCGCCATCGCGGCATTGGTTTCGCTCGCCACGGTGGCCGTGCTCGGCGTTCTCGCCTTCGGGCTCGCCGGCAGCCGCATCGTCACCCACACGCAGACGCTGCCGGCCGACATGCAGCGGCTGACCATCGATACCGGCGACGTCCCGGTGGCCGTTCGGATCGCCACCGATGACAGCGCCAACGAGCCCCGTGTCGACCTGCGAATGGTGACAAGGGCGGACGGTTCGCAGCCGACCGTCGTCACCGATGACGGCAGCAGCCGCGTGACTCTCGGCGACGCCGCTTCCGGGTTCCCGTGGTACATCGGCAGCGGTGAGCTCACGGTCGTTCTACCGCCCGATGCCGCAAGAGGTTTGAGCGTGACCGTCGACAGCCGGACCGGCTCGCTCACCACGGACACCGACCTCGATCAGCTGACTGCGAATATCGACGACGGCGCCGTGACGCTCGGCGGCTCGGCCCGCCTGATCGACGTTGCGGTGCGCCGCGGTGACATCAGCACCGACACCAGGATCGCGGTGTCCGAAAAGTTCAGGGCGACAGCCGAAACCGGCAGCATCTCGGTGGAATTCCGTGCGGCCCCGCGCACTATCGAAGCGATCGCCGGTGGCGACGTGACGGTAGGCCTGCCCGGCTCCGGGCCATACCGTGTGCGCGCCCAGTCCGAACTCCCGAACGGCGAGACGGTGACCGTGCCGGAGACCCCCGATCCGAGCGCCCCCGTCGTGACAGCCCGCTCGAAAAGCGGCAGCGTGAAGGTCACCGAAATACGCTGAGACGGGACCGTGCAGCAAACGTTCCAGTGGCGTCTGGCAAACCGTTCGGCGGGCCTCAGCGCGGTGCGCCGCCCCGTCCGCCCACCTTCCCGCCGATACGCCCGTCCTTCAGGCAAGATTGACGGCATGAACAGTGGTGCAGCCTCGCCCCGGGTTCTCGTGGTCGACGACGACCCCGACGTCCTGGCCTCCCTCGAACGTGGGCTGCGGCTGTCCGGGTTCGATGTGGCCACCGCCGTGGACGGCGCCGAAGCCCTGCGTAGCGCGACCGAAACCCGGCCCGACGCGATCGTCCTGGACATCAACATGCCGGTGCTCGACGGCGTCAGCGTGGTGACCGCCCTGCGTGCGATGGACAACGACGTGCCCGTCTGCGTGCTCTCGGCGCGCAGTTCGGTCGATGACCGGGTCGCCGGTCTGGAAGCGGGCGCCGACGACTACCTGGTCAAACCGTTCGTGCTTCAGGAGCTGGTGGCGCGGGTGAAGGCGCTGCTGCGGCGCCGCGGATCCACCGCGACGTTCTCCTCGGAGACCATCCAGGTCGGCCCGCTCGAGGTCGACATCCCGGGCCGCCGCGCACGCGTCAACGGCGTCGACGTCGACCTCACCAAGCGCGAGTTCGACCTGCTCGCGGTGCTTGCCGAGCACAAGACCGCCGTGCTGTCGCGCGCGCAGCTGCTCGAGCTCGTCTGGGGCTACGACTTCGCCGCGGACACCAACGTCGTCGATGTCTTCATCGGCTACCTGCGCCGCAAGCTGGAAGCCGGCGGCGCACCCCGCCTGCTGCACACCGTGCGCGGAGTGGGATTCGTGCTGAGGACTCAGTGATGTGGGGGCACCGCCCGCCCGCAGGGCAGGGGGACGCTTGCCCGAAGAACCGACAGCAGTGAGCCATGAACCTGCTGTCGCGGATTTTCCGCCGAACCCCCTCGCTGCGCACCCGCGTCGCGCTGGCCACCGCGATCGGCGCGGCGATCGTCGTAGTCATCGTCGGGACGGTCGTCTGGGTCGGCATCACCAACGACCGCAAGGAGCGCCTCGACCGTCGACTCGATGAGGCCGCGGGCTTCGCGATCCCCTTCCTGCCCCGCGGCCTGGACGAGATCCCCAAATCGCCGAACAACCAGGACGCCGTCATCACCGTGCACCGCGGCGGCGAGGTGACGTCGAACTCCGACGTCGTGCTCCCACAGATGGAACCCGGTTACGCCGACACCTACGTCGACGGCGTGCGCTACCGGGTGCGCACGGTCGACATCCCCTACTACCCGGGGCCGATGTCGGTGGCCGTCGGCGCCACCTACGACGCCACCATCGCCGACACCAACAACCTGCACCGGCGGGTGATCGTCATCTGCGTGTTCGCCGTCGGCGCGGCGTCGGTCTTCGGCTGGGTGCTGGCCGCGTTCGCGGTGCGCCCACTCAAGAGCCTGGCTCAGCAGACCCGCCAGATCGACGCCGGTGACGAGGACCCAGACGTCGAGGTGCGCGGCGCCACCGAGGCCGTCGAGATCGCCGAGGCGGTCAAGGGCCTGGTCGAACGCGTGTGGAAGGAACAGGACCGGACCAAGGCCGCGCTGGCGTCGGCGCGCGACTTCGCGTCGGTGTCCGCCCATGAACTGCGCACTCCGTTGACCGCGATGCGGACCAACCTCGAGGTGCTGGCCACCCTCGATATGCCCGAGGAGCAGCGCAAGGAGGTGGTCAACGACGTCATCCGGACACAGTCGCGCATCGAGGCCACGCTGGGTGCGCTGGAACGCCTGGCCCAGGGTGAGTTGTCGACCGCCGACGACCACGTGCCCGTCGACATCACCGAGCTGCTGGACCGCGCCGCGCACGACGCGATGCGGGTCTATCCGGATCTGGACGTCTCGTTGGTGCCCGCGCCGACGGTGATCATCGTGGGCCTGCCCGCCGGACTGCGGTTGGCGGTCGACAACGCGATCGCCAACGCCGTGAAGCACGGCGGTGCGACGCGGGTGCAGCTGTCGGCGGTCAGTTCACGCGCGGGTGTGGAGATCGCCATCGACGACGACGGCGTCGGCATTCCCGAGGAGGAGCGCTCGATCGTGTTCGAGCGGTTCTCCCGCGGCTCGACGGCGTCGCACTCCGGCTCCGGACTCGGCCTTGCGCTCGTCGCGCAGCAAGCCGAATTGCACGGCGGCACCGCCACTTTGGAGGAGAGCCCATTGGGCGGCGCACGCCTGCTGCTGCGGCTGCCGGGCGTGCGGTGATACCGGCGAGCAGACGTAAATTGCCCCAGAACATCCGCCTTGCTCGCGGAGGAAAAGCTAACGCGTGGCGAGCAGGTCGATCACGAAGATCAGCGTCTTGCCCGAGAGCCGGTGCCCGCCGCCGGCCGGACCGTAGGCCTGCTCCGGCGGGATGACCAACTGGCGGCGGCCTCCGACCTTCATCCCGGGGATGCCGTCCTGCCAGCCCTGGATGAGCCCGCGCAGCGGAAACTCGATCGACTCGCCGCGGTTCCACGAGCTGTCGAACTCCTCGCCGGTGTCGTACTCGACCCCGACGTAGTGCACCTCGACATTGCCGCCGGGCACAGCTTCGGCGCCGTCGCCGACGACCAGATCGGTGATCACCAACTCGCTGGGTGGCGGGCCGTCGGGGAATTCGATTTCGGGCTTCTGCCCGGAACTTGAAGTCACCGCACTCACGGTAGTCGGGCAGACTGAGTTGATGGCGAAAGACTTCAACACAGACGCTGACATTCTCGATCAGGTCAACAAGCTCGTCGCCGAGGAGCAAGAGCTGCGCGCCAAGCTTCAGCACCGTGAGATCGACGAGTCAGAAGAGCATCAGAGGCTGAAGACCGTCGAGGTGCAACTCGACCAGTGCTGGGACCTGCTGCGGCAACGCCGCGCCCTGCGGGAAACCGGCGGCGATCCGCGCGAAGCGGAGGTGCGTCCGCCGGACGAGGTCGAGGGCTACCTCAGCTGAACCGCAGTTACGACGTCATCGTCGTCGGAGGCGGCCACAACGGCCTCGTCGCTGCGGCCTATCTGGCCAAGGCCGGTCGCCGCGTGCGGGTGCTCGAACGACTCGACCACGTGGGCGGCGCGGCGGTGTCGGCGCATGCGTTCGACGGCGTCGACGCGCGACTGTCGCGCTACTCCTATCTGGTCAGCCTGTTGCCCCGGCGGATCATCGAAGACCTCGGCGCGCGGGTGCGCCTGCAGCGCCGCCGCTACTCCTCCTATACGCCCGACCCGGCGACCGGCGGTCGCACCGGCCTGCTGATCGGGCCCACGTCGACGTTCGGGCCGACGTCGACGTTCGGGGCGATCGGCGCGGCCTCCGACGAGGCCGCGTTCGCCGATTTCTACCGCCGCAGCGGTGGTCTCGCCGCGCGGTTGTGGCCGACGCTGCTGCAACCGTTGCGTGGTCGCAGCGAGGCTCGCGGTCTCGTCGACGATGCTTCGGCCTGGCGGCTGATGGTCGAGGAGCCGATCGGGCACGCGATCACCGCGGCCGTGGGCGACGACGTGGTGCGCGGCGTGATCGCCACCGACGCGTTGATCGGCACGTTCGCCCGCCTCGACGATCCGTCGCTGATCCAGAACGTGTGCTTCCTGTACCACCTGCTCGGCGGCGGCACCGGCGACTGGGACGTGCCGATCGGCGGGATGGGAGCGGTCAGCGGTGCGCTGGCGGCGGCCGCCGCCGGTAATGGCGCCGAATTGACTTGCGGCGCCGATGTTTACGCGATCGATCCGGACGGCGAGGTGCGATACCGCCACGACGGCGCCGACCGCGCCGTGCACGCCGACGTCGTGCTGGCCAACGTGACGCCGACGGTGCTGGCCGAATTGCTGGGTGAGCCGGCGCCGGAGTCGACGCCCGGCGCGCAGGTCAAGGTGAACCTGATGCTGCGGCGGCTGCCGCGACTGCGCGACGACACCGTCACCGCCGAGCAGGCATTCGGTGGGACGTTCCACGTCAACGAGACCTACAGCCAACTGGACCGGGCGTATGTGCAGGCCGAGCACGGCGTCGTTCCCGATCCGCTGCCGTGCGAGATCTACTGTCATTCATTGACCGATCCGTCGATCCTGTCCGATGAACTGCGCACGGCCGGTGCGCAGACGCTGACGGTGTTCGGCTTGCACACCCCGCACCGGCTGGCGGCGTCGGGCGACCCCGACCGGATACGCGACACGTTGACCTCGGCGGTGCTCAACTCATTGAATTCGGTTCTCGCCGAACCGATTCACGAGGTGTTGCTGGAGGATTCGGCCGGTCGGCTGTGCATCGAAACGAAGACCACCGTCGACCTCGAGCACTCGCTGGGTATGACCGGCGGACACATCTTCCACGGTGGGTTGTCGTGGCCGTTCGTCGAGGCCGACGAGCCGCTGGAAACATCGGCGCAGCGGTGGGGCGTGGCGACCGCGCACGATCGGATCCTGTTGTGCGGCTCAGGGTCTCGCCGTGGTGGTGCGGTGTCGGGGATCGGCGGGCACAACGCGGCGATGGCGGTGTTGGAAGGCCAAGCGCTCAAGTGATATGGGGGGTCACCAGCGGAGCGAGTCGATCGGCCGAGCGCAATGCCCTCGCGGAAGTCGAGTAGAAGCCGAGCGCGATGATCACCACTCCGAGCCCGGCGCAGATCAGCCACAGCGGTCGGGAGGCCACCGCGAAGTCCAGGTCACCCGTCGCCGCCAGTGCGCTTCCGGCGACCGAACCGCACAGCGCCACACCGATACTCACACCGACTTGCCTGCTGGTCGAGGCGATCGCCGACGCGGCACCCGCCCGGTCGGTCGGCATGCCGCTGACCGCCGAGTTGGTCACCGGCGCGTTCACCATCGAGAAGCCGATGCCGAAGACGGCGAAGACGACGAGCATCTCCCACACCGGCGTCGTCGCCGACAACCGGGTGAGCATCAACGTCGCCGCCGTGATCAGCGTGCCCGCGATCAACAGTGACGGCCGGGCGCCGAACCGTCCGACCATCCGCCCCGACAACGGCGAGAACACCAGTGCGCCAATGGCTATCGGTAGATAGATCAGCCCGGTGTGCATCGCCGAGAAGCCCCGCTCGTCCTGCAGGTACAGCGACATCATGAACAGGAAGGCACCCCAGGAGGCGAAGGCGCACACCGCGATCATCGTCGCCGATGAGAACGGAATGCTGCGGAAGAACCTCAGGTCGATGAACGGGTCGGACCGACGGCGTTCGTAGCCGAGAAAGGCGGCCAACGCCACCGCCGCGCCGACCCCGACAACGACGGTCCGCGGGTCGGTCCAACCCATGACCGGGCCCTCGATGAGCATGAAGACGACGCCGAACAGGAACGCCATGCCGAGCCCCTGCCCGACCGGGTCGACGTCGCGCATGGTCGCCGACTTCGACTCCGGCACAAAGAGAGCCGTCAGCAGGATCGCCAGAGCGCAAATCGGCAGGTTGATCCAGAACACCGCACGCCAGTTCATCAATTCGATGAGCGCCCCGCCGACGATCGGCCCCGCGGCCATCGAGATGCCGACGACACCGCCCCACACGCCGATGGCGCGGGCTCGTTCCACCCGGCCGGTGAAGACCTGGGTGATGATGGACATCGCAACGGGATTCATCATCGACCCGCCGATCGCCTGTAAGAGTCGAGCGGCGATCAGGGTCTCGATGTTCGGCGCCAGGCTGCACAGCAGCGACGCGACCGCGAACACCACGAGCCCGAGTTGGAAAGTGCCGCGGCGACCGAACCGGTCGGCGGCCGCGCCCGACAGTAGGAGCAGTGAGGCCAACACCAGGGTGTAGATGTCGATCACCCACTGCAGCTGTGAGCCCGTCGCGTGCAGATCAGCGCGGATGTTGGGAATCGCGACGTTGACGATCGTCGCGTCCATCGACACGATCAGCAGGCTCAGGCAGCAGCTCACCAGGATGATGGCCTTGCGCCGAGCGCTCATGACGCCGCTCACTGCGCGCTCATACGGCGTGAGCGACCACTCTTGCACACGCGAACTCGGCGTGTCGCTGTACAAGCACGGTCACTCGCGGAATGAGCAGATTGCCTAGCGGCTGTTGACGTCCTTGTAGTCGCGTTCGGTGTAGCCGGTGTAGATCTGGCGCGGACGGCCGATCTTGCCGCTGCCCTCGTCGTGCATCTCACGCCAGTGCGCGATCCACCCGGGAAGCCGGCCGAGCGCGAACAGCACGGTGAACATCCGCGTCGGGAAGCCCATCGCCCGGTAGATCACACCGGTGTAGAAGTCGACGTTCGGGTAGAGCTTGCGCTCGATGAAGAAGTCGTCGGTGAGCGCGGCTTCCTCGAGCGTCCGGGCGATGTCGAGCATCTCGTCGTCGCCGCCGAGCTTGCCGAGGATCTTGTCGGCCTGCTCCTTGACGATGCGGGCGCGCGGGTCGTAGTTCTTGTAGACCCGGTGGCCGAAGCCCATCAGCTTCACGCCGTCCTCGCGGTTCTTGACCTTCTTGATGAACTCGTGAACGTCGAAGTCGGCCTGGCGGATCTTCTCCAGCATCTCCAGCACCGCTTGGTTGGCCCCGCCGTGCAGCGGACCCCACAGCGCGTTGATGCCGCCGGAGATCGAGGTGAACAGGTTGGCCTGCGACGAACCGACCAACCGCACCGTCGACGTCGAGCAGTTCTGTTCGTGGTCGGCGTGCAGGATGAACAACATGTCCAGCGCGCGGACGATCTCCGGATCGACCTCATAAGGCTCGGCCGGGAAACCGAACGTCATCCGCAGGAAGTTCTCGACCAGCGTCAGCGAATTGTCCGGGTACAGGAACGGCTGGCCCGCCGACTTCTTGTAGGCGTACGCCGCGATGGTCGGCAACTTGGCCAGCAGCCGGATCGTCGACAGCTCGACCTGGTTGTCGTCGAATGGGTCGAGCGAGTCCTCGTAGTACGTCGACAACGCGTTGACCGCGCTGGACAACACCGGCATCGGATGCGCGTTGGCCGGGAAACCGTCGAAGAACCGCTTCAGGTCCTCGTGCAGCAGCGTGTGCCGCTGGATCCGCGTGGTGAACTCCGCCAGTTGCTCCTTGGAGGGCAGCTCGCCGTAGATCAGCAGGTAGCTGACCTCGATGAAGTTCGACTTCTCGGCGAGCTGCTCGATGGGATAGCCGCGGTAGCGCAGGATGCCGGCGTCGCCGTCGATATAGGTGATCGCGCTCTTGGTCGAAGCGGTGTTGACGAAGCCCTCGTCGAACGTGGTGTAGCCGGTCTTGGACAGCAGCGAACCCAGCGCGATGCCATCGGCGCCTTCGGAGGCGGAAACGATGTCAAGGTCAAGCGTGCCACCGGGGTACGAGAGGGTGGCTTGCCCTTCCCCACTCTTCGCGTTATCGGCCACGAGGATCCCTTCGTCGCTGCTGGGAGTAATCGAACATTGCTCTACAAAAGGTAGTCCCATTCCGGCGGGCGTGCCCCGCCGGGGGCGCTCAGTTGCTCAGACGACCTGCCGGAGGGTTCCCGTCAGGTCGGCGAACTCCGCGAAGACCGCCTCCAAGTGCTCGATCAGGTCATCTATGGACGCCTTCGACGGATCCCCGCTGACCTGCACCGCATCGTTGAGCGCGGTCACGATCACCGCACCCCATATGACCGATGCCAACCGGACCCGCCGGTCGTCCAGCGGGACCCCCATCCGCTTGGCCAACGCGACCTCGATCGCGTTGCCGCGGAACTCGACGGTGACCTGCCGCAGCGCCGGCGACGACAGGACGATCCGCGTGATGCACAAGATCCGCTCAGCAGTCAGCTCGCCGGGCCCGGCGTGCTTGGAAGCCCTGGCCATCGTGACGTAGGCCCGCAGGATCGCCTCGAAGTGGTTCAGGTCCTCAGGTTGCCGAGCCAGTTCGATGGCGGTTTGGTCGATTATCTCGTCGACCAACGCCAGCGCGATGGCGTCCTTGGTGGGGAAGTACCGGCTGAAGGTGCGCGGCGAGACGTCGGCGACCGCGGCAATCTGCTCGACGGTGGTGTTGTCGAAACCCTGCCCGTTGCAGAGCTCGACGGCCGCATCGATGAGGGTGGCCCGGGTGCGCTGCTTCTTGCGCTCGCGCAGGCCGACAGCCTGCGCCCCGGTACCGTCGGACACGAAGGGCATCCTAACGGCCGAACATATGAGAGAGCTAAGAAATTGACCTCCCGTAACGATGGTCGACGTCACGATTTGCTCGGTAAGACGCGCGCTAGCGAAGGAGTGCGCGGCTACCGGCGCTACGGCTGTAACCGTTCGATGCGGTCGCCCTGGACGCGAATCCTGTTGTGTATGCGGTCCTCTCGGCCCTGCCAGAACTCCACGACTTCGGCGGCGATCAGGTAGCCGCCCCAGTTCGGCGGCACCGGAACCGCGTCGTATGCGGCGAATCGCTTTGTCACGTCGGCGAGCTGCTCCAGCAGCGACGCACGCGAGGCGATCGGCTTGGATTGGTACGACGCCCACGCACCGAGTTGAGATCCCCGCGGCCGCTTGGACCAGTAGTCGGCGGTCTCCTCCGCGGACACCTTCGTCACCGGTCCGCGGACGTGAACCTGGCGACCCAGCAGGTACCAGGGAAAGGTGGCCGACGCGTACGGCGTCGCGGCCAGTTGCGCGCCCTTGTCGGAGTCGTAGTTGGTGTAGAAGGTGATGCCGGCCTCGGCCACGCTCTTGCACAACACCGAGCGCGTCACGGGCCTGCCCTGCGTGTCGACGGTGCCGACCACCATGGCGTTCGGTTCGGCGACGCCCGCGCGTTCGGCATCGGCTAACCACTTGCGCAACAACGCAGCCCAGCCGTCGTCCAGCCAGTCGGCATCCAGGTCGGGGCTACCGTCCTTCTCCGCTGAGCCGTATTCCACCCGCATCCTCGCCAAGTGCTCTGGGTTTTCCGGGCCTACCGCCGCCACGCGACAACGCTACGCCCAAGCCGTGCGGCCCGGTCCGATCAACCGGTAGATGGCACCCGAAAGTCGAGTGCGAGAATCTGGCCATGAGTGCGGTGCCTGAAGACTTCGTGCCCGGCCTCGAAGGCGTGGTCGCGTTCACCTCCGAGATCGCCGAACCCGACAAGGACGGCGGCGCGCTCCGGTACCGCGGCGTCGACATCGAGGATCTGGTCAACCAGAAGGTGACCTTCGGCGACGTGTGGGCGCTGCTGGTCGACGGGAAGTTCGGCGACGGTCTGCCGCCCGCCGAACCGTTTCCGCTGCCCATCCACAGCGGCGATGTCCGAGTCGACGTGCAGGCGGGCCTGGCGATGCTGGCCCCGATCTGGGGCTATCCCCCGCTGCTGGACATCGACGATGCGACCGCCCGCGGCCACCTCGCCCGCGCGTCGGTGATGGCGCTGTCCTACGTCGCGCAATCCGCCCGCGGCATTCACCAACCCGCCGTCCCGCAACGCACCATCGACGAATGTTCGACCGTCACCGAACGGTTCATGACCCGCTGGCAGGGCGAGCCGGATCCCAGGCATGTCGAGGCCATCGACGCGTACTGGGTGAGCGCCGCCGAGCACGGCATGAACGCGTCCACATTCACCGCGCGGGTGATCGCGTCGACCGGCGCCGACGTGGCGGCCGCTCTCTCGGGTGCGATCGGCGCGATGAGCGGGCCGCTGCACGGCGGTGCCCCGGCGCGGGTGATCCCGATGATCGAGGAGGCCGAGCAGACCGGCGATGCCCGCGCGGTCGTCAAGGGGATCCTCGACCGCAACGAGAAGCTGATGGGCTTCGGGCACCGGGTGTACCGAGCCGAGGATCCGCGGGCCCGGGTGCTGCGCGCGACCGCCAAGCGGCTGGAGGCGCCACGCTATGAGGTGGCCGCGGCGCTCGAGCAGGCCGCGCTGAGCGAGTTGCGGGAACGGCGGCCCGACCGTGCCATCGAGACCAATGTCGAGTTCTGGGCAGCGGTGATCCTCGACTTCGCGCAGGTGCCGACCAGGATGATGCCCGCGATGTTCACCTGCGGGCGCACCGCCGGCTGGTGCGCACACATCCTCGAGCAGAAACGGCTCGGCAAGCTGGTGCGCCCATCGGCGATTTACGTCGGACCGGGGCCGCGCAGCCCGGAGTCGGTCGAGGGATGGGACCGAGTCGTCCGGCCGTGACGACGGCGTTCGCCTCGGCGGCAGACAGTTTCGCGCGTCTGGTCGGGCGGATTCCCGCCGACGCGTGGTCCGGTCCCGGCCTTGGGGAGTGGGACCTGCGTTCGCTCGTCGGTCACACGTCGCGGTCCTTGACCACGGTGATCGATTACCTTGGGGCCCCCGCGGAGCGCGAGGACATCGCCACACCGCAGGAGTACTACGCGCGGGTGAACCCCGCCGCGTTGGGCATGGACCCCGCCGAGGTCGCCGAGCGCGGCAGGCAGGCGGGCCGGGATCTCGGTGACGATCCGGCCGGTGCCGTCGAGGCGCTGGTTTCGCGCGCACTGACCCAACTGGATGCCGTCGACGACCCACTGATGACCGTGCTCGGTGGGCTGGGCATCCGGCTGCAGACCTATCTGCCGACGCGGACGTTCGAGCTGGCGGTGCACTGCTTGGATATCGCCCGTGCCCTTGGCATTTCGTTCGCCTTGCCACCTGCGGTACTCGAGGAGGCGTTGGTCCTGGCGGCGCGCATCGCGGCCGGGCAGGACGGCGACCCGGTGCTGCTGGCGCTCACCGGGCGCGATGCGCTGCCGCCGTCGTACTCGGTCGTCTGAGCCACCGCTTTCTGTCGGTGCGTCGTGGTTGCATGGCTCACGTACCCCAAGTGGCGATGAATTGAGCGCAATCGCCTGGTCGGTACTGCAAGCCCCCTGTGGGGGAAGACCGAGAATCGAAAGGAACTTCCGAATGGCCATCGAGGTTCAGCCCGACGTATCCCCCATGCTCACGGTCAGCGACGGTGCCGCGGCGATCGACTTCTATGTCAAAGCCTTCGACGCCGAGGAGCTCGGCCGCGTCCCGGGGCCCGACGGCAAGAAGTTGTTTCACGCCGCGCTGCGGATCAACGGCAAGCTGGTGATGCTCAACGACGATTTTCCCGAGATGAACGACGGCAAGTCGGCGACGCCGGAAGCGCTCGGCGGCTCGCCGGTGACCATCCACCTGACCGTCAATGACGTCGATGCCAAGTTCCAGAAGGCTGTCGACGCGGGCGCGACGGTCGTGATGCCGCTCGACGACATGTTCTGGGGCGACCGCTACGGCGAGCTGCGTGACCCCTTCGGACATTTGTGGTCGATGGGTCAGCCGGTGCGCGAGGTCAGCCCAGAGGAGATCGACAAGGCGGTCAAGCAGCACCAGTAGCCGGCGCTATCGGCGTAGCCCGGCGAGCAGACGCCGACCGAGCGGCGGTGCGGGGGCGTCTGCCGCCGCGGCGAGCATCTCGGCGACGGTGGTGAGCTTGACGCGGGGCCGGTCGTCTCCGCCGCGGGCGATCTCGGCGGCGTCGATCGCCTTCCACCCACGGGCGTCGACCAGGTCGGGCCGCCGGCTGCGCACGAGCCTGTCGAGCGCGGCCGGCTTGGCTCGAGCCCTGTCGGGGTCGCGCAGCAGGCCGTCGTTGTAGTCGGCGACGAGATTGCGCACCGCCTCCGCCGCGCAGGACTTGTTGGTGCCGATGAACCCGGTCGGACCGCGTTTGATCCAGCCCGCGACGTAGCTGCCGGCGACCGGTGCACCCGTTTGCGGGTCGATTACGCGACCACCGTCGTTGGGCACCACCGCCGCGGTTTCGTCGAACGGAAGCCCGCGAACCGGTCTGCCGCGGTAGCCGATCGAGGTCAGCACCAGCCCGGTGTCGAGTCGATGCACTTCCTCGGTTCCGGTGAGCGTGAACTCGATCGCTTCGGCGCGGACACCGCCGACAATCCGTTTCGGCGTCAAGTCATACGCCAACCGGATGCGGGGCCGCGTCACCGGCGCCGAAGCGTCGCCGAGCTTGCTCAACAGCTCCAGCTTGTTGCGCGTCAGCGGAGCCTGCGCGTCGGCAAGGTCGCGACTGACCAGATCGTGGTCGGCGGCCGAGAGGACCACCTCGCTCGTCGACGTCAGCCCGATCAACTCTGGCAACGTGAACGCCGAGTTCGCCGGGCCGCGCCGAGCGGCGATCACCACCTCGGTCACCTTGGAGGCGCGCAGCGCGGCGAGCGCATGATCGGAGATGTCCGTGCGCGCCAGCGCGTCGGGATCGGCGGTCAGGATGCGTGCGACATCGAGTGCGACGTTGCCGTTGCCGATCAGGACCACTCGCTCGGAGCTGAGATCGACTGGCAATTCAGTGAATTCGGGGTGGCCGTTGTACCAGGCCACGAACTCCGTTGCGGTGCCGGTGCCCGGCAGGTCCATGCCCTCGATGTCGAGGCGGCGGTCGTTGGGCGCGCCGACCGCGTAGAGCACGGCGTGATGGTGCGCGAGCAACTCGTCGTGCGTCAGGTCCGAGCCGACCTCGACGTTGAGGTAGAACGTGAAGCCGGGCTCGCGGGTGACCCTGTCGAACAACCGGGTGACGCCCTTGGTGCTCTGATGGTCGGGAGCAACACCCGCGCGCACCAGGCCGTAGGGCGTGGGCAGCCGTTCGAAGACGTTGACCCGCACGCCTTTCTGGGTGAGCAGCTCGTCGGCGGCATACATCGCCGCCGGCCCCGAGCCGACGATCGCCACGGTGAGCGGTCCGCTGGGCCGGGGATACACCACCGGCGCCTCGATGACCGGCGCCAGTTTCGACGTCGGCGGCAGCTTGCCCTCGCGCTCGGGGTAGAACGCGGCGTTCAGCGCGACGAACGGCAGCTGCTTTGGCTCCAGCCTGGTGTCAGGCGCGATGGCTCCGACCGGGCAGGCCGATACGCACGCGCCGCAGTCCACGCACGCGACCGGGTCGATGTAGAGCATCTCGGCGGTGGCGAAGCCCGGCTCGTCGGGCGACGGGTGGATGCAGTTCACCGGACACGCGTAGACACAGGACCCGTCGCTGCAACACGACTGGGTGATCACATGCGGCACAAAAGCCCCCTAGGCGGCGACCACGTGCTGGCGCGCCGGCTCGCTGCGGTACCGGCTCGGCTTTCCGTCGATCTTGCAGATCCGCCAGATGAGCTTGGCGATCGGATTGATCAGGCCGGTGTCGTGGCACAGCATCCGGACGTCGCCGAACATGTCGCGCAGCATCTGCTTGGACTCGGGCGAGCGGAAGAAGACCTCCTTGCGCACCGAGCGCGGAATGTCGAATTCCTTCCAGAACGCCCTCGGCGGGACGATGATCGCCGAACACAGGATCCGCATGGTCAGTGGGACATAGAGCGACAACCAGAACCGCTTGCGCCGCGGTAGGTGCGGAACCCGCTTGCGCAGGTACTCGTGGGCGAACGAGATATGGCGGGCCTCCTCGGCCACGTGGATCGCCATCACCTTTTCCATGATCGGATGCAGGGACTTGCCTTCGCGCAGCACGTTTTTCTGCGTGTGGTCGATCGGCTCTTCGCCGGCGAGGATGCCGAACCAGAACGGGATGGGCAACGGCCCGGCCACCAGCGGGATCAGCGGCTGAATCCACTTGAGCAGCCGCGGCATACCGGGAACGTCGGCCCCGATGCGATTGACCATCTCCTGGAACATCAGCGTGTGGTTGCACTCTTCGACCGCCTCGTGCAGGCAGTACCGGTACTCCGGCGACCCGTTCGGCGTCCAGAACGCGTACTCCATCAGGCCACGGATGAGGATCGACTCGAAATGCAGACCGACTTTGGCGACGTTGGCCTGACGCCACATGCCGATCTCGATCTGCCGCTCGAGCGGCTGCGCCTGGTACCAGGGGTGGCGGCCCAGTGGATCGGTCGCCGGCAGGACCCAGCGCGGGTCGTTCGGCACGACCGCGAACTCCGGCGAATCCCAGTCGATGTCGGTGTACGGATTGAAGTTGCGCCGCACCGAGCCCTCGGACAGCGTGGTGAGCGTGTCGACGTAATGGGCGTCGTCGCTGACTTCCATGTTGCGACGCCAACGCCTGACCATACGAGTCCGGGCCATCTTCAGACCTCCCCTGTGAGGTTTACATCTGCGCCTTTAATGTCCAGCAACGGTACCGCAGGTATCGCCTACTGAACATACCCCGTTGCGCGATGTGTCACACCGGCGGTTGGTGACTGAGATGTGACGGCGGCCACAGTTCGCGACAGACGGCCAGATACCGGCCGGTCGAGCGGCGCTGCCTATTTCTCGCCGAACTCGCCGACCGCGGCTGCCCTGTTGCCGTTGCGCAGGACCGAGAACCCGGCCTCGGTCATGCCGCAGTCGGTGATGATCGCGCGGTGGCCGGGGCTGTTCATCCACCAGTTGACCGCCGCAGCCGGGACGGCGCCCACGCCGGTGCTCCAGAAGATGATCTCGCCGACATTGGCATACGACGTGTAGCCGGCGTCCGTGATTCGCTTGACGACGGAGGAACCGTCCGAGCCCGTGTGGTTGACCACGCCGTTGGCCAGCATGTCGTTGGCCTGCCGTGATGCGGCCGCCGAGAGTTGCGGGTTGGCCGCGACGGGACCGCAGCCGTTGGCCGCGCGCGTGGCGTTGATCTCGTTCAGCAACGCACCGCCCTCGTCGGCGTGGGCAGGAACCGCGAACAGCGGGCTGAAAAGCGTCACCGCGGCTGCGCAGAGCGTTGTCAGTGTCGAAGTCCTCGCAAGACTCATCACGTGCCCCCCTGGGCTCGAGCTGCAGTCCCCGACTGGTCACAGTATGGACACAGCGAGGTCTCTATATCGACCGTTTACCCACATTTCCCGGATTTTCTGTCCGCCCCTCCCGGCGGCCGGTGCGCAAGCCCGGTCACTATCGTTGACCGCATGGCCGACCTGACGATCCCCGCCGACCTCAAACCGCGCGACGGCCGCTTCGGCTGCGGGCCTTCCAAGGTCCGGCCGGAACAGCTGGCCGCGCTCGCCGCCGCCGGCGACCTGTTCGGCACGTCGCATCGCCAGGCGCCGGTCAAGAACCTGGTGGGCCGGGTACGCGACGGGCTGCGTCAGCTGTTCTCGCTGCCCGACGGCTACGAGGTGATCCTCGGCAACGGCGGCACCACCGCATTCTGGGACGCCGCGGCGTTTGGTCTCATCGACAAACGCTCACTGCACCTGACCTACGGCGAGTTCAGTTCGAAATTCGCTTCGGCGGTGGCCAAGAACCCGTTCGTCGGTGACCCCGTCGTCATCAAAGCCGATCCCGGCAGCGCGCCGAAGCCGCAGTCGGACCCGTCGGTCGACCTGATCGGCTGGGCACACAACGAGACGTCGACGGGCGTCGCCGTGCCCGTGCAACGCCCGGACGGATCCGGAGATGCTCTGATCGCGATCGACGCCACCTCCGCGGCCGGCGGCCTGCCCGTCGACATCACCGAATCCGACGTCTACTACTTCGCGCCGCAGAAGAACTTCGCCAGCGACGGCGGGCTGTGGGTGGCGATCCTGTCGCCCGCCGCGCTCGCCCGGGTCGTGGCGATCGCAGGCTCGGGCCGCTGGGTGCCGGAGTTCCTCTCGCTGCCGATCGCCATCGACAACAGCAGCAAGAACCAGACCTACAACACCCCGGCCATCGGCACTCTGGTGCTGTTTGCCGAGCAGCTGGACTGGATGCTGGCCAACGGCGGCCTGGACTGGGCGGTCAAGCGCACGGCGGACTCGTCGCAGCGGCTGTACGGCTGGGCGGAGGCCGCACCGTTCGCGACGCCGTTCGTGACCGATGCGGAGTTGCGCTCACAGGTCGTCGGCACCGTGGACTTCAGCGACGACGTCGATGCCGGAGCCGTTGCCAAGACGCTGCGAGCGAACGGCATCGTCGACACCGAGCCGTACCGCAAGCTCGGCCGCAACCAGTTGCGGGTCGGGATGTTCCCGGCCGTCGACCCCGACGACGTCAGCGCGCTCACCGCGTGCATCGACTGGGTGGTGGAGCGGCTCTAGCCGCGACCAACGGCCGGGAGCGGCTCTAGCCGCGACCAACGGCCGGGAGCGGCTTTAGCCGCGACCAACGGGCGCGGGGCGGCTTGCTCTCCCCGCGTGTCCTACCAGGTAACAAGCCGATAACGCAGTACTGTCCGGGGAACGGGCTTGGCGCTAGCCCGGAGGAGGTCGCCATGCGAGAACTCAAAGTCGTCGGACTCGACGTTGACGGCAAACGAATCATCTGCGAGGCCGCCGACTCCGGTGACAAGTTCATCCTGCGGCCCGACGAACGTTTGCGGGCCGCCATTCGTGGCGACCAAGTCGGCTTGAGCCAGACACGAAACGAGACCGAGGTGCAAAACGTGCTGCGCCCCAAAGAGATTCAGGCCAGAATCAGGGCCGGTGCGTCCGTCGCGCAGGTTGCAGAGGCGTCGGGCGTCGACGTGGCCCGCATCGAGCGGTTTGCCCATCCGGTGTTGCTGGAGCGTTCCCGAGCGGCGGAACTGGCAACGGCCGCCCATCCGGTCCTTCCCGACGGCCCGTCCGTGTTGACGCTGCTGGAAACGGTCACGACGGCGTTGATCGCGCGCGGTCTCGACCCGGACGCCCCCATGTGGGACGCATGGCGCAACGAGGACGGTCGTTGGACCGTGCAGTTGGCGTGGAAGGCGGGGATGTCCGACAACGTCGCACACTTCCGCTACACCCCTGGCGCGCACGGCGGCACCGTGACGGCGTTCGACGACGCGGCATCCGAGCTGATCGACCCGAGCTTCGCGCGTCCGCTGCGGCCGGTGGCAGCGCTGCGCGAGCCGGAGGTCCGGGTCGAGGAGCCGACGCTGCCGATCGACCCGCCGCTGCAGGCCACCGCGCCCGAACCGCCCGGAACTGCGTCCGAGGCTGTCGCGCCGCAGCAGCCGAAGCCCCGCAGGGGTAAGGCGAAGCCGGCGGTGCCGGCTTGGGAGGACGTCCTGCTGGGTGTGCGGTCCAGCGGCCAACGGTAAGCCTTATCCCCGAACCGCTATCCACTAGCTTGTTGCGTCTTTGATCTCGGCGGTCTCCTAACCGCTGGGAATCTTGGCGACGTTGGGCGCCGGCCGGTGATGCTAAGATCGTCCAGCAAACTGCGGCCGCGTCGTTTTCGCTCAAAGGGGTCTGAATGTCCGGGGATTTGCGCGTTGATCCGGTGGATGTGCGAATGGCCGCCGATCACGTTGATCTAGCCGCCGACAATCTGCGGGCAGGGCATGGTTCCGCCCACGAGCGCATGGGCGCTGCTCAGGCAGGATGGATCGGTACGAGTGCCACCACGCTGGCCTCTGCAGCAGCGAAGTGGGAACAGGAGTCGGCAGGCCTGTATTCGGAAATCGCTGGGCATGCTGGAAACTTCCGGGCCGCTGCGGCCGGGTATACGACGACCGACAACCAGGGCGCATTAAATATTGTCAACGCTGCCAGCAAACTTGACGACATGGGGATCTGACCCTTGGGGATGTCGTTGGCCGATGTTCAACGGTGGGAGCCTGAACAAATCGACGAAGTCTCGGAGGCGGCGGCACAGCGCGCCCGCACGAGCGGCGAGCAGGCCCAGGCCCTACGCAATCTGAAAGTGTTTTCGACTTGGCGGGGTGAGGCCGGCGAGGCCGCGAAGCAGGCAATAGAGCGCTCAGCGACCCGGCTGGACATGACAGCGAAAGAGTCGTTCCTCGTGTCGCTCGGCGCGCAGAAATCAGCGCAGGACGCGCGCACGGTCAAGAACGACCTACACAGCATTCTCCAGGACGCCGCCGCGAATCCGGCAGTGACGGTCGATATGGCCACCAACACAGTGATTCCACCGGATACAACGGGATGGGACGACACGGAAGTAAAGGCGTTGGCGGACAAGATCAACGACCTCGAGAACCGGATCGTCGCGGTGCTGGCTAGTGCCGAAGAGACCGACGCCGATTTGGCGCGCGTGCTGACCGCAGCGACGGGCGGCGATCCCGCAACGCCGACCGAACAAGGCGCCGCGGACGGAACCTCGCTTCAGGATGGCCAGCTCACCCCCGAGGAGTCCGCGCGGCTTACCGAGAACACCACGCTTACGCCGGAGCAGCTCGCGGCGCTGCAGCGCGGCAACCTGGTGCTGCCCGCCAGCCAGATGGAGTACCTGCATCAATTGTCACGATCGCTGGATGGCAAGAGCACGCCTGAGATTCGGGCGCTGATGGACAAGCTTGGCACTGACGGGGCCCGGCTCCAGGACGCCCTGCAGATGGTGTCGAACGAACACATCAGCGCGACCGGGATCGACCCATCGCTCAAACCAGGCGATAGCGGCTACGTGCCGGCGCGGGGTAGTTTCGACGCACTCCCCGACGCCGTACGACGCGATCTCACAAAGTTCCCGTTGAACTTCCCAGAGACCAACGTAGCGCCTGGGGTCTATCCGCAAGCGCGCCAAGAACTTCGCGACCTAGCCGCGATGGTGGACAAGGGCAACCCGGCACTGCAGGCAGGCACGACCTTCGACCAGCACATGCTCAAGCAAGCTGAGGTCATGCTCGAGAACTCGAAGGTTCCGCAAGACGTGGTCCCCTTCGTAAAGGGACAGGTTGATCCTGTGTTGCAGGACATGCTGTCGGCGGCCGGGCGTGACCAGATCGCGGTGTACGACGCGCTCGCAGGTGAAGGTAGTAAGCCACCGAACGACGAATTCATCGAGAACCTGATGACCCACCAGTGGGCCGACGACGGGGCCGCAGCCGGCAGTTTTCTGCACGGCACCGCACCGGTCGCCAACCCCACCGATGTAACCGACCCCACGCAGCTGGCCCAAGCCACGCGGGCGGGGGAAACCCTGAACGCAGTCGATTTATGGGCCGGCTCCCACCACGACAGGCTGCTCAACATCGCCGGAACCGACGGCCAGTCTCTCGGCCAAGTGAACCCGGAACTCACCAAAGCACTCGCCGAGGCCAACAAGCCCTACCTCGACGACATGATGAAGAACAACCTCGACAACACCCGCGGGTTCGACGCGCTCGACGATCCAAAGGTGGACGCTGGATTGACCAACACCAGGGGGCTCTTCTCGGTTATCGACACCAACGAGGAGGCTGCCGCCACTCTCAACAGCCAGGCCTACCTGAATAGCCTGCAGTACCAACACAATTTCGAACAGTCCATCATCGACGGAGGCCTGGTCGACACTGGCGACCTGGAGTCGGCAGGCACCCAGCGCGGTGTCATCGAAGCGGGCGCCAATGTCGCCGCCAACGACGCGATCAGCGACGCCAACGCGGCCGCGCAAAATGCCTTTGAGAATAGGAAGCAGTGGTTTCAGCTTGCAGAAACCCTTGGCGCAAACGTGCCGGGAGTGCAGCAGATTCTCGACGGCGTTTCCGACGATGCCCTCCAAGACATGTTTGTTGGCGACGCACCAAAACCGAACGCCCCCACCCCTGTCACTATGGGCACCTCTGATGCCCTGCAGCACTCCATCGCCCAAGAGCTTCTCAACAACCACATCGGTGACGCGAGCGCGTTCACGGAGAGGGGGTTGATTGATCCGGCAACGGGCCAGCTCAAGTCCCTTGAGGACGATGACGTGCGTCTGAGCGACTTCAAGAGCGCGTTCACCAACTATTTCGAGGGCATTGACCCGTCGGTCAAGTTCGGGATCGAAGACTACGAGGACCGCTACCGTGACGCGCTGCCTAAACCGCCCGCCGAGCCCGGAAAATGACCGCCAAAACCGTCGCGCGATGGTGCGCCGCGCTGCTGCTAACCCTCGGGACGGTGGGATGTCACGGCCGCGACGATCCCACGCCCTCTCCCGTTGAACCCAAGTTTGCGAACTGGCCGGACACGTTGGACGGCTTTAGGTTCCGATGGACGGCCGAGCCTAGCATCGACCTCCTTTCGGGTGCAGCTGTGCCGTTGCGCGCCTATCTGGAGTCGCATCGGATCGGGGACATGACCTTCGACGCCGACAACGTGTACCCGGGGTTCAAACGCGCTGTCCCCGAAATGGGCAAACCGATCGACAAATCAACCTCGAACTTGCCGTTCGAATTGTGGTACATCCAACCGGCCACCGACGCCGAGTTCGCCTTCATCCAGCCTATGCCGTTCTACGGTAACGAGTACTTCCACATCCTCGAACTCACCCGGATCGAGACCGGTTACCGCGCCTACGTTTGCGACGGTCAGTACAAGGTGTTCCGCCAAGGTGACAGTCCGGATACCTACGTGCCTGTCTTCGCCCCGACGGAGAAGTACCCCGATCCCGACCTCGATAATGCCGCAATCCGAGTCTGGCGGATCGAGTTCACCGATCGCCCGACAGCATCGGACCCGAATGCGCCGCCGACCGTCACCGCCCCTCAAAAGGGACCCAACCCCGCGCCCCTGGGAGACGTGTTCGGCCCATGGCGCATCACCGGTGCCAGTCCCAACACATCATGGGGGCCGAGAGCCGAACTTGACCCGAGGTACCAGGACCTGAGACAGCAGTGCCTAGATCGAATGCCGCACGAGGCTGCCCAGCGCCAAGCCTTCTACACCAGTCAACTCGACACTCCACCTCCAGCCGAGCCCGCGGTGCCGGGCTGGCCGGGCAACACCGCATGACCGCGAGGTCGTTCGTGCGTCTGTGCACTGCGTTCGCGGTGGCGATGACGGGACGTCATGGCAGCCGCGACGCGCTACCCAAACCACCTGCCGAGCCTTGGAAATGACCACCAAATCCGTTGGGCGATGGTGTGTTGCGCTGCTACTGACGCTCGGGTTGGTGGGATGCCACGGTGGCGACGGACCCCCGTCGCAACCCGAACCAGCGTTTGCTAACTGGCCAAAGCCGCTTGACGGGCTCCGATTTCGGTGGTCAGCCGAAACCGGTATCGATCTGTTGTCGGGTCCGGCCGTGCCGTTGCGCGCCTATCTTGAGTCTCATCGGATTGGTGACATGACCTTCGATGCAGACAATGTGTATCCGGGATTCGAACGAGCCGTGCCCCGGGTGAGTAAGCCGATCGGCGAATCAACCTCGGATCTGCCGTTCGAGTTGTGGTTCATCCAGCCAGCCACCGACTCTTCGTTGGCTTTCAAGCAGCCCATGCGGTTCTATGGCACCGAGTACTTCCACATCCTCGAGATCAAGGAAATCGATGGCGGCTATCGGGCCTACGTGTGTGATGGCCTATACGGAACCTTCCGCGACGGCGACAACCCCGGCACCTACCAGCCGATCTACACACTGAAGGACAACACTCCCACCCAGGACGACAACGCGGTCAAAGTGTGGCGGGTCGAGTTCACCGACCACCCCACACCACCGGATCCAGATGCGCCGCCGATCGTTACCGTCCCTCAAAAAGGACCCAACCCGGCACCTCTGGGCGACGTGTTCGGCCCATGGCACATCACCGGCGCCAACCCCTACACATCATGGGGACCGACAGTTGGGCCGGATGCTCGCCATTCTGGGCCCGATGAGCGGTACCTACGGCTCAGGCAGCAGTGCTTGGAACGGATGCCCCATGACGCCGCACAACGTCGAGCCTTCTACACCAGCCAACTCGACTCCGCACCAAGCGCCGAGCCAGCGGTTCCCGGCTGGCCGGGCAACACCGCATGACCGCAGGTCGTTCGTGCGTCTGTGCACTGCGCCGTGATGGCCATGACGGGGTGTAGTGGAGGCGACGACGCGGGCGCCGACTGGACCACCGTTGGCGAACTGGCCAAGAGCGCTCGACGGCTTGCGGTTCCGCTGGGGTCCGCCGAACCCGGCATCGACGTTGCTGCCGGCCCCCCGTACCGTTACGGGCTTACCTGGAGTCGCATCGGCAAGGACTGATCGAATCCACTAACGCCAAGATTCGCCTGCTGACCCCGGATCGCGTTCGGATTCCGCTCCCCAGAGGCGCTCATCGTCTTGGCCATGCTCGCCCGAGGTGGCCACCGCCCCGCCCTGCCAGGCCGAACCAAACACCCGCGGATCAGTCAGTAGAGCCACAAACATGGGTATTTTGGGTCTGCTCGGCAGGGATTCGGCAGTGGTAAGGTCACCGGCCCAGGGCGATGGTGAGAACGACGACCCACGCGATCGCCACACCGACACCGGACCCCAGCACGAACCACCGCCACACCGGCCGATTGCGCCACCCCCACACCGTCGGGGCAAGCCCGCCGACCGCGACCAGGTTCAGCCCGAGCGCCAACAACGAATGCACCCGTAACAACCCGATACTGAGCACCACGATCGCGGCCGCGGTGACCGCGGCGACGAACGCCGCCACCGTCAACCCCATCGCCCATGGCGTCGAGTCGTCGGTCATGGCGTCAATCTAATCCGCTCGTAGAACGCCAGCGCTGCGGCGGTTGCGACGTTGAGCGAGTCGGTGCCCCGCGACATCGGGATGCGCACCCGCAGATCCGCGGCCCGCATTGTGCGCTCGGTCAGTCCCGGCCCTTCGGCGCCGACCAGGATCGCCACCTTGTCGTCGACGACGGCCGACATGGTGTCGGCCAGCGTGCGCGCCGCCGGCGCAGGCGTCATCGCCAGCAATCGAAAGCCGTTGTCGCGCAACACCTCAAGGTCAGCCGGCCACGACTGCGCCCACGCATAGGGCACCAGCAGCGCGTGGCCCATCGACACCCGCACGGCGCGCCGGTACAGCGGATCGGCACATCCGGTGCCGAATAGGACCGCGTCGACGCCGAGGCCGGCCGCGTTGCGGAAGATCGAGCCCAGGTTCTCGTGGTCGTTGACGCCTTCGAGGACCGCGACGGTGCGGGCGCCGTCCAGCACCTCGGCGATCGACAGTTCGCGCGGTCGCGACGCCGAGGCCAGCACGCCGCGGTTGAGGTGAAAGCCGACCACCTCGGCCATCACGTCGGCCTCCACGCGGTAATAGGGCGCCGAGACGCCGGCCAGGTCCGCCGCAAGTTCCTGCAGGCGGCGGTCGGTGCCCATCATCGCGCGGGGCCGAAACCGCGACGCCAGCATGCGCTGGACCACCAGCACGCCCTCGGCGATCACCAGACCCTTGCCGGTGGGCAGGTCGGGTCTGCGGTCGACGCTGTTGAGGTCGCGGAAGTCGTCCAGCCGTGGGTCGGACGGATCGGCGACGTCGATTACGTTGACGCTCACCGACGCCCGCAATCCGGGCCGTCTGACCGAAGAGCCGACCGCGATCGGCTAGGTTTCATAGCGATGACCCCGCATCCGCCCCCGCTGCCCGACATCCTGTTGCGGCCACTGCCGGTCATCGTCGCGATCGCGGCCGGTTGGGTCGTCGCTGCGATCCTGGCGTTCACGGTGAACGGTCTACACGAGTGGCGGCCCTACACGGTGGCCGGCCTGGGCGTCGGCGCCCTTGGCACGGCGATCTGGTTGTGGCAACGTCGCGCCGTGCGGCACGGGTCGCGCGGGGCACAGAGCGGACTCAGGTGACGACAAGACAGGAGAATGCGATGGCAGCACCGCTGTTGCAGGCCGAAACCACGATCAACGCCCCGGTGGCGAAGGTCTGGGAACTGGTCTCCGACCTCAAGAACATGCCGCGCTGGAGCCCGCAATGCCGAATGATGAAAACCTTCGGTCCGCTGCGGCCCGGGGCGAAGACGGTCAATCTCAATCGGCGAAAGTTCCTGGTGTGGCCCACCACAAGCCAGATCACCGAGTTGATTCCCGAGAAGAAGCTCGCGTTTCGGGTGAATCAGAACGGCACGGTGTGGAGCTACGAGCTCGAACCCACCGAGACCGGCACCCGGTTGGTGGAAACGCGGCACGCCGAAAACGGTGTGAAACCGATCTCCAACATGACGGTCAACGCGTTGATGGGCGGTGTGCCCAGCTTCGAGCGTGAGCTCGTCGAGGGCATGAACGAGTCGCTCGCGCGGATCAAGGCCGCGGCCGAGCGCTAGTCGGCCGGCTCGGTCAGATCGAGCACGCCGTCGTCGTACGGGTCGTACAGCGGAGAGCCGCCACCGGCCGGTTGCGGCGTGTCCGAGTGTGCACCGCACCCGTATTCGGCATCGACCACGTGACCGTCGGCGGAGAACTCGTTCGCGCAGACGCCGAACATCGTGCCCAGCGACCCGGTGAGCGGCAGATAGAACCCGCAGTCGCGGCACACGCGCCGAGTCGAACGCGCCATCGGCGAACCCGGCCCGTAATCCCCGTCGTGCCAACGTTGCGCCGCGTCCATCCGGCCCCACGGGCTGAGCACCTGACGACGGCCCAGACCCACTTCGGCGGCGACCTCGTCGACCTCCGGATCGCCGGTGGCCATGTAGCCGGGAACCAGACGGGGGTCGTCTGCGGACGGAGCCAGGAGGTCACCCGGGCCCAGATCGCCCGGCCGGACGCGGTCCTGCCAGGGCACCCACCTGGGCGCCAGCAACGCCGTCGGTCCGGGTACCAGCACGACCTCGCTGATCGTGGCGTGGTCGGCGCCCGGCCAGGCCGCGACGACGACGGCCCACTGCCAGCCGCGGTAGCCCGGCATGACAGCGAGGAACCGGTGGGTGGCCGCGGTCGGGTCGTCGAAGCTCGCCCCCAGGTACTCACCGACGGTGTCCTCGCCGCTGAACTCGACGATCGCCGAGCGCGCATCGTCGACGGCGCCCAGGAGTACGGCCTCCAGGTCCGGACGCCCGGCGGCGTTCTCGTCGGAAGCGTCGGCGCCGTGCTCGGCGGATTCGGTCACGCTGTCCATCGTCCTCAATAGTGCCTGACCGGCGAACCGGTAGCCACACCGGTTGGCTGCACACCCGTGGCCGCTTCGATGGTGGAGAATCGTCCTCGTGACCGGACCGCGTCGTGACCCACGAGACTCCCCGGGCCGGCGCGACCCCCGCTATTACCCTCCGCGCCCGCCCGAGGATGCCGAGCATCCCGGGATGGCGAACTACCCGAGCGACGGCAGCTACCGTCGTCCCCGCCGGAGTGGGCCGACCCCCAGCGCCAACCGCTGGCTACCGCCGCTCGACGAGCCGACCCGCGAGTTCAGTTCCCAGCCTCCGCCGCACAACGTGGGCAGCGCAGCGGGCGAAAGGGTCACCGTCACAAGGGTGGCCGCGCAACGCAGCCGCGAGATGGGCTCCAAGATGTATGGCCTGGTGCACCGGGCCGCCACCGCCGACGGCGCCGACAAGTCCGGGCTGACCGCGCTGACGTGGCCGGTGGTCGCGAACTTCGCCGTCGACGCTGCGATGGCCGTCGCGCTGGCCAACACGCTGTTCTTCGCCGCGGCCTCCGGCGAAAGCAAGAGCAGAGTCGCGCTGTACCTGTTGATCACCATTGCGCCGTTCGCCGTCATCGCGCCGTTGATCGGACCCGCGCTGGACCGGCTGCAGCATGGCCGCCGCGTCGCGCTGGCCACCTCGTTCGCGCTACGCACGGTGCTGGCCGTGGTGTTGATCGCCAACTACGACAGCGCCACCGGCAACTTCCCGTCGTGGGTGCTCTACCCCTGTGCGCTGGGAATGATGGTGCTGTCCAAGTCATTCAGTGTCTTGCGCAGCGCGGTGACACCGCGCGTGCTGCCGCCGAGCATCGACCTGGTGCGGGTGAACTCGCGGTTGACGACCTTCGGACTGCTCGGCGGCACGATGGTCGGCGGCGCGGTCGCCGCGGGTGCGGAGTACCTGTTACAGCTTGTCCAGCTGCCCGGTGCGCTGTACGTGATCGTCGCGGTGTCGGTGGCCGGTGCGGTGCTGGCGATGCGGATCCCGAAGTGGGTCGAGGTCACCGAGGGTGAGGTTCCCGCAACGCTGAGCTACCACGGTCGCACCGGCGAACTCCGGCGCCGCCTCGAGCAGCCGCCGACGAAGCCGGCGCGGCAGCCGTTGGGCCGCAACACCATCACGGCGCTGTGGGGCAACTGCACCATCAAGGTGATGGTCGGTTTCCTGTTCCTCTATCCGGCCTTCGTGGCCAAGTCACACGACGCCAGCGGCTGGGAGCAGCTGCGCATACTGGGCTTGATCGGCGCGGCCGCGGCCATCGGCAACTTCGCGGGCAACTTCACCAGCGCGCGGCTGAAGCTCGGCCGTCCGGCGCAGGTCGTGGTGCGCTGCACGGTCGTCGTCACGCTGGCCGCCCTGGCCGCCGCGCTGACCGGCGAACTGCTGGTCGCGGCGATCGCCACCCTGCTCACCTCGGGGGCGAGCGCGATAGGCAAGGCGTCGCTGGATGCGTCGCTGCAGGACGACCTGCCCGAGGAGTCGCGCGCGTCGGCCTTCGGCCGTTCGGAGTCGGTGCTGCAGTTGGCCTGGGTGGCGGGCGGAGCCGTCGGCGTGCTGGTCTATACCGAACTGTGGGTGGGCTTCACCGCGATCACGTCGGTGTTGATTCTCGGCCTGGCGCAGACCGTGGTCAGCTACCGCGGCGAATCGTTGATCCCGGGCCTGGGCGGTAACCGGCCGGTGCTCGCCGAACCCGAGGGCAGCCGCCCGGACACCGCGGCGGTGGCGCACGAGTGAAACGCATGCTCGCCGCGCTCGTGGCGGTGGTAGTTCTCGCGTCGGTGGGTACGGGTGTGCTCATCTGGCGGCTCAGCGATCACGACTCACCGAAATACCCTGAGATCAGCGCTTTTTCGCACGGACACCTGGTCCGCGTCGGCCCCTACCGATACTGCGAGGTGCTCAACCCGACGAAGTGCGAGGTTTTCGCAGAGCAGGGCGAACTACCGGTCACCGAACGCGATGCCGTGCAGTTGTCGGTGCCACCGGCGATCGCGCGGGCGCCGTGGGTGCTGTTGCGGCAGTACGAGGGTGGCGACGTCATCGAGGAGTTCCGGCCCGAGACGCGGTTGGCGGTGACGATCCCCACCGTCGATCCGCGACGCGGCAAACTCACCGGTTTCGCCGTGCTCCTGCCGACGCTGATCCGCGTCGACGGTGAAGAGGTGCCCGCCCCGCACGCCGAGTGGTCGGTGCGAACGGTGTGGTCCTAGTTCACAATGTCGGTCTGAGAGCGTCGCCATGGATATATAGCCGCGACGGCGCTGACAGCGCGACATTGTGACCGGTCAGGCCGAGTGCTCCTGCGGAACCCGCTCGCCCTCGCGCGGCGGCCCTGGCGGCGTTCCATCGCCGAAAGGCCTGCCGCCCAACGTGTCCCGACCGTGCGCCGTGAGCCAGTTGGACAGCTCCGGACCCTTCGGCACGACCTGCGTCGGGTTGATGTCGGTATGCACGAGGTAGTAGTGCTGCTTGATCTGGACGAAGTCGATGGTGTCGCCGAATCCGGGCGTCTGGAACAGGTCGCGGGCATACGCCCACAGCACCGGCATCTCGGCGAGCTTGGAGCGGTTGGTCTTGAAGTGGCCGTGGTAGACGGGGTCGAAACGGGCCAACGTAGTGAACAACCGCACGTCGGCTTCGGTGATCGTGTCGCCGACGAGGTAGCGCTGGTCGTGGAGTCGCTCCTCGAGCCAGTCGAGCGCGGCGAACAACCGGTCGTAGGCCTTGCTGTAGGCGTCCTGCGACCCGGCGAACCCGCATCGGTACACGCCGTTGTTGACTTCTGTGTAGACCCGCTGCGCCACCTCGTCTATCTCGTCGCGCAGCCGCTCGGGATACAGGTCGGGCGCACCGTCGCGGTGATACTTCGTCCATTCGGTGGAGAAGTCCAGCGTGATCTGCGGGAAGTCGTTGGTGACGACCTCGCCGGTCGGCACGTCGACGATCGCGGGCACCGTGATGCCCTTGTCGTAGTCGGGGAAGCGCTTCAGGTAGGCGTCCTTGAGCCGGGGAATTCCCAGCACCGGGTCGACGCCGTCTGGATCGAGGTCGAACGTCCAGCTGTCCTCGTCATGGGTAGGCCCGCAAAAGCCAATGGACAGCGCGTCTTCCAGACCGAGCAGCCTGCGGACGATGATCGTGCGGTTGGCCCACGGGCAGGCCCGCGCCACGACGAGCCGATACCGGCCGGGCTCGACGGGGTAGCCGTCGCGGCCGTCTGCCGTGATGCGCGTGGAGATGTACTTGGTGTCGCGGTTGAACTCGCCACCTGAGTCGGACTTGTCGGCGACATATGCCATGCAGTCAGCATGCCCGCCGAGTGTCGGGTTGACGCACGCAATTCGACGTCAGGTGTCGATCAACCCGACACTCGCCGCGAAATGGCTAGGACTCGAGCTCGCGCGCGACCGCCCGCACCACCTCAGACACCCGGCGGGCGACTTTGCGGTCCGGATAGCGGCCCTTCCGCAGCTCCGGCTGCACCGCGCTCTCGAGCAGCGTGATCATGTCCTCGATCATGCCGTGCAACTCGTCGGGCGAGTGCTTGCGTTCGGCGGCCGCCGCCTCCCGACGCGTACGCGACAGGCTGGGCGGCGGATCGATGACCTTCAATGTCAACGCCTGCGGCCCGCGACGCCCCGCGGCGATGCCGAACTCGACGCGCTGGCCGGCCTTGAGCGTCTCGACACCAGTGGGCAGCGCCGAGGACCGGACGTAGACGTCCTCACCGTCCTCCTGCGACAGAAAGCCGAAGCCCTTCTCGGCGTCGTACCACTTCACCCTGCCGGTCGGCACTGGTCTCACCCGCTTGTCTTGGCGTCAACGTTGGAAACATAGGAAACACACGAAAGCGCCCCGAATGCGCCGGGACGCGTGTTGCGATCCTACTCTGACCTCAACCTCGTCAGCACCCCCTTATCGGTAGGCTGGAGCCACCGCTGAAGGAGAAGAAGCGCCCGCTATGCGATTGATCCTGAATGTCATCTGGCTGATCTTCGGCGGCCTGTGGCTGGCGTTGGGCTACCTGCTGGCAGCGCTGATCTGCTTCGTGCTGATCATCACGATCCCGTTCGGGTTCGCGGCTCTGCGCATCGCGGTCTTCGCACTCTGGCCGTTCGGCAACACCGTCGTCGACAAACCCGGTCCGCGGCCCGGGGCGCTCATCGGCAACATCATCTGGATCATCCTGTTCGGCATCTGGCTGGCGATCGGCCATGTCATCACCGCCGTGGCGATGGCGATCACGATCATCGGCATCCCGCTCGCGCTGGCCAACCTCAAGCTCATCCCGGTATCGCTGATGCCGCTGGGCAAGGAGATCGTGCCGGTCGACTCGGTGACCAACCCGGAGCGGGCCTTCGCATGACCGTCGTCGGACTCGGGCTGCCCACCGTCGGACCGGCCACCCCGGCTCCGGCCGACGGTCCGCTCATCGACACCTTCGGCCGCATCGCCACGGATCTGCGGGTGTCGCTGACCGACCGCTGCAACCTGCGCTGTACCTATTGCATGCCCGCCGACGGCCTGGACTGGCTGCCGGCGGAGCGCCTGCTGCGGCCCGACGAGCTGACGCGCCTGCTGCGCATCGCCGTGACGCGGCTCGGCATCACCAGCGTGCGCTTCACCGGCGGGGAGCCGCTGGTGGCCCGCCATCTCGAGGACGTCATCGCCGCGACGGCTGCGCTGCGGCCGCGGCCGGAGATCACGTTGACCACCAACGGGATCGGCCTCGCCACCCGCGCTGATCGGCTGAAGCGGGCCGGACTCGACCGCATCAACGTCTCACTGGACACCGTCGACGCCGTGCGTTTCGCGGCCATCACCCGGCGCGACCGACTCGACGATGTGCTCGCCGGCCTGCGGGCGGCGAAGGCCGCGGGCCTCGACCCGGTGAAGGTCAACGCAGTGCTCGACCCGGTCACCGGCCTCGATGATGCGGTCGCGCTGCTGCGGTTCTGTCTCGACCACGGCTACCAGCTGCGCATCATCGAGCAGATGCCGCTGGACGCCGGCCACGAGTGGCAGCGCGGCAAGGCGATCGGCGCCGACGATGTGCTCGCCACGCTGCAGCAGCATTTCCGCCTCACCCCCGACAGCGCTCCGCGCGGTTCTGCACCGGCCGAGTTGTGGCGGGTCGACGGCGGCGGCGTGGTCGGCATCATCGCCTCGGTCTCGCACGCGTTCTGCGCCGCCTGCGACCGCACCCGGCTCACCGCCGACGGCCAGGTCCGCAACTGCCTGTTCGCCCGGCAGGAGACCGATCTGCGCCAGCTGATGCGCGCCGGGGCGGGCGACGACGCCGTCGAAGCCGCGTGGCGCACGGCGATGTGGGCAAAGGCGGCCGGCCACGGCATCAACGACCCCGACTTCGTGCAGCCCGACCGTCCGATGAGCGCGATCGGCGGATGACTCGTGGGTGAGATGACGACGACGGCCACCATCGCGGTGACGGTTCGCTACTTCGCGGCCGCTCGGGCGGCGGCCGGTAACGATGAGGAGACGGTTCGGCTTCGGCCGGGAACGACGCTCGCCGAACTGGTCGTCCTATTGGGCGAGCGCGACGAGAATCTCGCGAAAGTGTTGAAACGCTGCTCTTTTCTGTGCGACGGCATCGCCGTCCGCGATGACAGCGCGGCGCTGAGCGACGCTCAGACGGTCGATGTTCTTCCCCCTTTCGCGGGCGGTTAGCCGTGATTTCTGTCACATAACGGAATGGTCACAGCCTGGCTACGGCGCGGTGGAGCTGGTCTTGGACCTGCGTAAACGCCGGAAACTGCTGGGGATTTAGAGGATTTTTAGAATTTGCCGGCGTCGGAAACGCCGTTACCGGCAAAAGGTGACGCGACCACAGCGAGCCGTTACGGTTCAGTCCCAAGCCGGTCGACCTCAAACCGTCCGGCCCGCCGTGCCCAACCGCGCCGAGCTCCATCCGTTGGTGCACGGGATACCGACGAACAACTTGGATGGAGGCGGGGGACCCACCGGTCCGCCGAGTCAAAACGGACCTGGAGCCATCGGCTCCTTGGGGTGAAGCCGGATCGCGTAGTGCGACACGGCCGGGCATACCTCTCCAGCCCGAACCCGACAGCTGACCTCGTAGGCGCCGAAGAGAGGACCGAACGCACCTATGAGTGGACGGCATCGCAAGCCCACTGCATCAGCTGTAAGCGTCGCGAAAGTCGCCTTCACCGGCGCAGTTCTCGGAACCGGAAGCCTCGTCCTGGCCGGGCAGGCCAACGCCGCCACCGACGGCGAATGGGACCAGGTCGCCAGCTGCGAGTCGGGCGGCAACTGGGCCATCAACACCGGCAACGGTTATCAGGGCGGCCTTCAGTTCTCGCCGAGCACCTGGAGCGGCCACGGCGGCGGAGAGTATGCACCCGCAGCGCATCTGGCCACCAAGGAAGAGCAGATCGCGGTCGCCGAACGGGTGCTCGCCAGCCAGGGCAAGGGTGCCTGGCCCTCATGCGGTGGTCCGCTGTCGGGCGCAACGCCGCGCAACGTCGTCGACGACGCGGTGGAAGCGGTGCAGAACGTGCTGCCGCCCCCGCCCCCGCCGGTCAATCCGTTCGCTCCGCCACCGCCGCCTGCGCCCGCGCCCTTCGACGCGTTGGCCGCGCCGGTGCCGCCCCGGCTCCCGCGCCCGCCCCGACGGTCTGATTACGCGCGTCGCGGGCAAGAACCGCTAGGCGGAGTTCACCCACTCGTCGGAGCCGTCGGCGAAGAACTGGTGCTTCCACACCGGTAGCCGTTCCTTGACGACGTCGACCAGGCGAGCGCAGGTCTCGAAGGCCGCCGCGCGATGGTCGGCCGCCACCGCGGCCACCAGCGCAGCGTCACCGATCTCGAGAACTCCGATGCGATGGCTGACAGCGACGGCCCGCACGCCCGTCGCCTCGGCGGCGACTTCCGCGGCCACCTCGGCCAGGGTCTGCGCCGCCGAGGGATGCGCCGAATACTCCAGCCGGATCACCGAGCGGCCGCCGTCGTGGTCGCGCACCACACCGGCGAAGCTGACCACAGCTCCTGCGGAGGCGTTTGCGACCAGCGCCTCGTGCTCGACGGGTTCGATCGGCTGCCCGGACAGGTCGGCGCGCACCACGACGGCCGTCATCGCGAGTGGTCCTTTCCGCCGAGTTGATCCAGCGCGTGCTCGAGGACCCCGGCCAGCACACCCAAGCCGTCCTTGACCCCGCCGGGCGAGCCGGGCAGGTTCACGATCAGCGTGCGACCCTTGACCCCGCATACCCCGCGTGACAGCACCGACGTCGGCACCTTGTCCTCGCCGGCGCGGCGGATCGCGTCGGCCAACCCGGGAATCTGATAGTCGACGATCTCCGCGGTGGCTTCGGCGGTGCGGTCGGTCGGCGAGATGCCCGTGCCGCCGGAGGTGATCACCACGTCGACACCTTCGCCGACGGCGGCCGAGATCGCATCGGCGACCGCGTCACCGTCCGGTACGACGACGGGCGCCGCAGTGGCGATGTCACGGCCGGTGAGCCAATCCACGACGATGGGCCCGCAGCGGTCCTCGTACACCCCGGCAGCGGCGCGTGTGGAGGCGATGACGACGCGACCCGAACGCATCAGCGTTCCCACGTTCCCGTCTTGCCGCCCTCTTTGCGCAGCACCCGGACGTCGTCGATGCGGGCGGCGGGGTCGACGGCCTTGATCATGTCGTAGAGAGTCAGCGCGGCCACGCTGACCGTGGTCAGCGCCTCCATCTCGACGCCGGTGCGCTCGGTGCTGCGCACGGTCGCGGTGATTTGCACCGCCTCGGTGCCGATCTCGAAGTCGACGTCGACGCCCGTCAGCGCCAGCTGATGGCACAGCGGGATGAGGTCGCTGGTGCGCTTGGCGGCCTGGATGCCCGCGATCCGTGCGGTGGCCAGCGCGTCGCCCTTGGGCAGCCCACTCGTGGCGATCATCGCCACGACGTCGGCGGTGGTGTGCAATGTGCCCGCCGCGACGGCCGTGCGCTTGGTGACGCCCTTGGCGGTGACGTCGACCATGTGCGCTGCGCCGGACTCGTCGACGTGCGAGAGGCGGGCCCGCTCGGACACCTACTTGTTGACGACCGTCACCGGGTGCACGTACGGCAGGTCGTCCGATGGCAGCGGAAAGGTAAGTTCGCCGAAGGGCGACAGCGCGCCGGTGCGGTCGGTGGCCAGTTCACTGACCGCGTGATCGTCTTCACCGTCGACCGAGGGCCAGCCCGGGTCGACGTATCGCTTCTTCCCCTTGTTGTCTGCCACGCCCACATTGTGGCAAATGCCTCGGCCGGTGGCGAACGGCCGTACTGCTTTACCCTGGTCAGCAATGACCGAGAACGCTCCTGGCGTGCCTCTGGGCGCCTGGTTGGCTGATCTTCCCGACGAGCGGCTCATCCGGCTGCTGGAGTTGCGGCCCGACCTGACCCAACCGCCACCCGGGACGATCGCTGCTCTGGCGGCCCGCGCCCAGGCCCGTCAGTCGGTCAAGGCCGCCACCGATGACCTCGACTTCCTGGCGCTCGCCGTGCTCGACGCGCTGCTGGTGCTGCACGCCGACACGACCGCCGTCCCGCTGACCAAACTTTTGGAGTTGATCGGCGACCGTGCCGATGAGGCGGCCGTCGCCGGGGCCGTCGACGATCTGCGCGACCGTGCGCTGGTATGGGGCGACACGACGGTGCGGGTGGCGGCCGAAGCCGCCGCGGGGCTGCCGTGGTATCCGGGGCAGGCGACGGTCGAGGACACCGCGGCAACGCCGGAGGAGATCGCGGCGCGGCTCGAAACGCTCGACGAGGCGCAGTCCGATTTGCTGCGCAAGTTGCTGGAGGGCTCGCCGGTGGGCCGCACCCGCGATGCCGCCCCCGGCACACCGCCCGACCGTCCGGTGCAGCGCCTGTTGGCGGCCGGGCTGCTGCGCCAGGTGGACGCGGAAACGGTGATTCTGCCGCGACTGGTCGGCCAGGTGCTGCGCGGTGAACTGCCCGGCCCGGTGCAGTGGACCGAACCCGACCCGGTGGTGGTGACGACGACGGCGGCCGACGCCGACGCGGTGGCCGCGGGCGCTGCGCTGGATCTGCTGCGTGAAGTCGAGGTTGTTCTCGAAACACTCGGCGCCACACCGGTTCCCGAGCTTCGCAGCGGCGGGCTCGGAGTGCGCGACGTCAAGCGGCTGACCAAGATGACCGGCATCGAGGAGCGCAGGCTGGGGCTGATTCTCACGGTGACCGCGGCCGCGGGTTTGATTTCGGCGGGCATGCCCGAGCCCGAACCAGAAGCCGGCGACGGGCCCTCCTGGGCGCCGACGGTGTCTGCCGACCGGTTCGTCGAATCGCCGACCGCGGTCAAGTGGCATCTGATGGCCACGGCGTGGCTGGAACTGCCCGGTCGGCCGAGTCTGATCGGCAGCCGCGGACCTGACAACAAACCCTATGCCGCGCTGTCGGATTCGTTGTTCTCGACCGCCGCGCCGCTGGACCGCAGGCTGTTGCTCGAAATGCTCGCGAGCCTTCCGGCGGGCGCAGGCGTCGACGCGACGGAGGCGTCGCGCGCGATGATCTGGCGCAGGCCGCGCTGGGGGGCACGGCTGCAACCGGCGCCGGTCGCCGACCTGCTGACGGAGGCACACGCGCTGGGCCTGGTGGGCCGCGGCGCGATCGCCACCCCGGCCCGGGCGCTGCTCGCCGACGCCGCCGGCGATGACGTGGTCAAGGAGATGGAGCGGATCCTGCCCGCGCCGATCGACCACTTCCTGCTCCAGGCCGACCTGACGGTGATCGTGCCGGGACCGCTGCAACGCGACCTGGCCGAAGAACTGGCCGCGGTGGCGAGCGTGGAGTCCGCAGGCGCAGCGATGGTGTACCGCATCAGCGAGGCGTCGATCCGGCGGGCGCTCGACACCGGGCGAACCGCCGGTGAGCTGCACGCCCTGTTCGCTCGACACTCCAAAACACCTGTGCCGCAAGGACTGACGTATCTCATCGACGACGTTGCGCGCAGGCACGGCCAGCTTCGCGTCGGGATGGCAGCATCGTTCGTGCGGTGCGAGGACGCAGCACTGCTCGCGCAGGCGGTGTCCGCGCCGGCGGCCGAAGGCCTCGAGATGCGCCTGCTCGCGCCGACCGTCGCGGTGTCCCAGGCGCCGATCTCCGAGGTGCTCGCCGCGCTGCGGCAGGCCGGCTTCGCCCCGGCAGCCGAGGACTCGACCGGCACCATCGTCGACATCCGGGCGCGCGGCGCGCGGGTGCCCGCCCCGCCCGGACGTCGGCGCACCTACCGACTCCCGCCGACCCCGACCAGCCAGACGCTGGCCGCGATCGTCGCGGTGCTGCGCAAGGTGGCGTCCGCCCCGACCGGCGGGATGCGACTGGACCCCGCCGTGGCGATCACCCAGTTGCAGGAGGCCGCGCACATGCAGGCTTCCGTCGTGATCGGCTACGTCGACCCCGCAGGGGTGGCGACGCAGCGTGTCGTCGCGCCGATCAACGTGCGCGGAGGCCAGTTGACCGCCTACGACCCGGCGTCGGGGCGGGTGCGTGACTTCGCGATCCACCGGATCACTTCGGTGGTCACCGCCGACGACGACTGAGCTCTCCCCCCTTCTGCGCGAGCGACCGTGTTTGTCCGCCGACACGCCGCATCCGCCGTGCAGTCTGCGGTCGCTCGCGGGAAATGAATGTCCGCGCGCTCTGGATAATGGACAGAATGACCGACGGCCCACTGATCGTGCAGTCCGACAAGACGGTGCTGCTCGAAGTCGACCATGAGCAGGCCGGCGCGGCGCGTGCCGCGATCGCCCCGTTCGCCGAACTGGAACGCGCGCCCGAGCACGTCCACACCTACCGCATCACGCCGCTGGCGCTGTGGAACGCCCGCGCGGCGGGACACGACGCCGAGCAGGTCGTCGACGCGTTGGTGACGTTCTCCCGCTACGCGGTGCCGCAGCCGCTGCTGGTCGACATCGTCGACACCATGGCCCGTTACGGGCGCCTGCAGCTGGTGAAGAGCCCGGTACACGGCCTGACCCTGGTCAGCTTGGACCGCGCGGTGCTGGAGGAGGTGCTGCGCAACAAGAAGATCGCGCCGATGCTCGGTGCGCGTATCGACGACGACACCGTCATGGTGCACAACAGCGAGCGCGGCCGCGTCAAGCAGATGCTGCTCAAGATCGGTTGGCCCGCAGAGGATCTGGCCGGCTACGTCGACGGGGAGAAGCACCCGATCAGCCTCGCGCAGGACGGCTGGCATCTGCGCGACTACCAGCAGATGGCCACCGAGTCGTTCTGGGAGGGCGGATCGGGGGTCGTCGTACTGCCGTGCGGTGCGGGCAAGACGCTCGTCGGTGCGGCCGCGATGGCGAAGGCCTCGGCGACGACCCTGATACTGGTGACCAACACCGTCGCGGGCCGGCAGTGGAAGCGTGAGCTGATCAACCGAACGTCGTTGACCGAGAACGAGATCGGCGAGTACTCCGGTGAGCGCAAGGAGATCCGCCCCGTCACGATCGCCACCTATCAGGTGATCACGCGTCGCACCAAGGGCGAGTACCGCCACTTGGAGTTGTTCGACAGCCGGGACTGGGGGCTGATCATCTACGACGAGGTGCACCTGTTGCCCGCCCCGGTGTTCCGGATGACCGCCGACCTGCAGTCGCGCCGCCGACTCGGCTTGACCGCGACCCTGATCCGCGAGGACGGCCGCGAAGGCGACGTGTTCTCGTTGATCGGGCCGAAGCGGTACGACGCACCCTGGAAGGACATCGAGGCCCAAGGCTGGATCGCGCCCGCGGAGTGCGTCGAGGTGCGCGTGACGATGACCGACAACGAGCGGATGCTCTACGCGACAGCCGAGCCCGACGAGCGGTACAAGCTGTGCTCGACGGTGCACACCAAGATCGCGGTGGTCAAATCGATCCTCGACAAGCACAAGGGTGAGCCGACGCTGGTGATCGGCGCCTACCTCGACCAACTCGAAGAACTCGGAGCCGAACTCGACGCGCCCATCATCCAGGGCTCGACGAAGACCGCCGAGCGCGAAGCGCTGTTCGATTCATTCCGCCGGGGCGAGATCCCGACGCTGGTGGTGTCCAAGGTCGCCAACTTCTCCATTGATCTGCCGGAAGCGTCTGTGGCGGTGCAGGTTTCGGGCACCTTCGGTTCCCGGCAGGAGGAGGCTCAGCGGTTGGGCCGGCTGCTGCGGCCCAAGGCCAGTGGCGGCGGCGCGATGTTCTACTCGGTGGTCTCGCGCGACAGCCTCGACGCCGAGTACGCCGCTCACCGTCAGCGGTTCCTTGCCGAGCAGGGCTACGGCTACGTCATCAAGGACGCCGACGACCTGCTCGGCCCGGCGATCTAGCGGCGCTAGATATGTGGCCCAACGGGATTCGATACGGTCAGTAGCACGGCCGAGTCCTCGATCGCCTGCAGTCCGTGCCGCGACTTCGGCACTACGATGTGGTCGCCCGCCGAGCCCTCCCAGTTCGCCGACTCGTGGGTCAGCCGCACCCGGCCGTGCAGCACATGAAGGGTGGCCTCCCCGTTCGTCTCGTGGTCGTCGAGCTTGGAGCCACCGGTCAAGGCGATCAGCGTCTGACGCAGCGAGTGCTCGTGGCCGCCGTAGACGGTGTGTGCGCTACGCCCGCTTCGCGCGGCGCGGGCGGTTTCGAGTTGCTCACGCGCCAGTGCGGTCAGGGAGGTCTTGTTCATCGCAAGCTTCCTTCCGAGACGGCCGAGCACGCCCACCCGCGTGTGGGCCATGGATCGTCTCAATCGAGGGCTGTTCGATCGCGGTATGGCAAGAAAACAATCCTAGTGGTCGCGGGCACCGATGAGGTGTCGGGCCGCGATACGTCATCGCTCGTACCTGCGCGCCTTCCGCGGTGAGCCGCTAGCCTCGTTACCCATGACCAGACGCGGGCGCGCTGATGCCCTCTCATCCGTCAAGGCGGCCCGGACCGCGCTTGCCGGCGTCGCTGCGGGTCTCGCAGCACTCGCCGCGGCCGGTCCCGCCGGCGCGGATCCCGGGGTCCCGCCGCTCCCGACGCCCGCGCCCGCCGTTGCCGACGCACCGCCGGCGCCGGGGCAGCCCTATGCCGCCCCCGCGGCCGCGGCCGATCCACCACCCGCGCCGCCACCCGTCGGCGCTCCGCCGGTGCCGGAGATCCCGAACCCCCAGTACGGTCAGGGCTCGAGGCCTGGTCCGCTGGGCTTCCTCAGGGACGCCTGGCATCAGGCTCAGGACCCGTTCGGGTTCACCGGGATGCCGCCCGGGCAGACGCCCGCGGGGGCCCCGCCTCCGCCCGGGGCCGGGCCGGCGCCGCAGCTGCCGCCCGGATACACCTCGATAACGGCCCCGGAGTCCAACGGCCCACCGGTGGCGCCACCGGCAGGAGGCGGTCCCCCGCTGCCGCCCGGGTATCACTCCTTGGACGGCCCACCGCCGCCCGGTTACTACGACGCTCCCGCCGCACCGGGCCCGACCCCGGGTCCGGTTCCGCCGAGGCCCTAGCTCAGCGCGGGGATCACCTGTCGTTCGAAGAGTTCGATTCCGGACCGGTCGTACGCGGCTTCCGGGAAGTAGAGGATGGCGTACTCGCAGCCCAGTTGCCGCATCTTCTCCAGCTTCTCGACGACCTGTTCCGGTGTGCCGCTTGCGGATTCGGGTGCAGAGACGGTACTCAACATCGCGTCCACCGCTGATTCGTCGGCCTTGGCGACCTGCCGCGCGCGCACCCTCCCCACCCGGTCTTTGACGTCGGCCTCCGACTCGCCGATCACCGCGTTGAAGTTGGCCGAGCGCACGATCGCGTTGTAGTCGGTGCCGACCTCGCGGCAGTGGTCGGCCAGCACCTGCGACTTGTGCGCGAACCCTCCGGGTTCGGAGGTGAAGTTGGTGTACTGGGCGTGCCTGGCGGCGATGCGCAGCGTCACCTTCTCGCCGCCGCCGGCGATCCACATCGGAATCCCGCCTTCCTGCAACGGCTTCGGCTCGACTATCGCCCCGGCGACCTGGTAGTGCTTTCCGTCGAAGCTGACCTTTCCGGCACGCCAGGCGTCGCGCATGATCCGCACTCCCTCGTCGAGGCGGGCCAGCCGCACGCCGGCGGACGGGAACCCGTAACCGTAAGCGCGCCATTCGTGTTCGTACCAGCCGGCGCCGATGCCCATCTGGACCCGACCACCCGAGATGACGTCTACGTTGGCGGCGACCTTGGCCAGGTAGACCGGGTTGCGGTAGCTCATCGCCGTACACATCTGGCCGAGTTTGATCCGTGACGTCGTCGCCGCGTACGCCGCCATCAGCGTCCACGCCTCGTGGGTGGCCTCGGAGGTGGGGACCGGCACGGTGTGGAAGTGGTCGTAGACCCACAGCGAATCCCAGGCGTCGCTGCCGTCGGCGTAGGCGGCGAGGTCGTGCATCACCTTCCACTGCCCCTCGGGTGGGATGCCGATCAGATCGAGTCGCCAGCCCTGCGGGATGAACAGTCCGAAGCGCATGGCTCCCGACTGTAAGCCACCGGCGACGCCGGGTCAGTAGGGCGCGAGGCGCGTCCGAGTGGTGTCGGCCCGCCATCGTTTCCGGCGCCTGGCGTGCTCGCGCCGCGCCGCCTGCCGCGCAAAGCACTTAGCTGCGCTTCACATGATCACCATGCAGCGGGGAGTTGTCGGGGCATGCACCGACAGCGCCACCCAGGGCCCCGCCTCAGCCCGCTGCGGCGGGGCTGCACAGGCGAAAAAGCCCGCGCCGGTTCGCTGACCGGCGGTTTCTGTTGTATGGTGTGGCTCACAGACCAAGCTGTGTGTGACCTGAGCCACAATGAGGAGGCGGCCGTGGCCCGTGATCGGATCACCCGGATGGAGTCTCACCCCGCGCGTCACAGCGGCGCCATCGGGGTCCGCTGGTTCTACGCGCTTTTGCTGGCGCTCATCGCCATCGCCGCCGTCGCCGGCATCGTGAGCACCGCGGCGATGGGTCAGACGCCCGTCGCGATCGCAATCGGCATCGTCACGCTCGCGTTCTTCTCCCGGGTCGGTTGCTGACGCTCGCTCCGCCGGATCATGTCAGAGGCCACGGCTAGCCTGACGCCATGGCCCTGTCGAAGGACGAACGCGAACAATTCCTGGCCGAACCTCATGTCGCCGCGCTGTCGGTGAGTGCTGGCGACAAGCGCGGTCCGCTGACCGTGCCCGTCTGGTACCAATACAACCCCGGCGGTGAGCCGTGGGTCCTCACCGGCGACGGCTCGCGCAAGCACCGGCTCATCGAGACCCAAGGCGAATTCACGCTGATGGTCGAGCGGATCGAACCGACGGTGCGCTACGTCGCGGTCGACGGCCCCGTCAGTCGGATCGAGCCGGGCACCGACGAGCACCTCGTCGAGGTCGCCAGACGTTATCTGCCGCCCGAGAAAGTCGACGACTACCTCGAGTACGCGCGCCGCGAGCACGGCGACAGCGTGGTGATCTTCATGAAGCCGCAGCATTGGCTGTCATCAGATCTCGGTTCCTTCTGAGCCGATGTCGTCACGGCAGCTGCTGTTCAAGGTCTTCTACCGGCTGGGGTTCACGCCGTGGGATGGCCACCCCCTGCCCGAGAGCCTGCGAAAGCTCGTCGAAGGCGTCGACGCGCTGCCCGCGGGCACCGCGCTCGATCTCGGCTGCGGCACCGGCGACACTTCGATCTACCTGGCCCGGCACGGCTGGCGCGTCACCGGCGTCGACTACGTCGCCAAGGCAGTGAACACGGCGAGAGCCAAGGCCGCCGCGGCGAAGGTCGACGTGACGTTCACACAAGCCGACGCGACCTGGTTGTCCGCCGAAGGCGTCGGCTCTGACTTCGACCTCATCGTCGACAGCGGCTGCCTGCACGGAATGAGCGCCGACGATCGCGACGCCTACGTCCGCGAGGTCACCGCGGTGGCCGCACCCGACGCCCGACTACTCCTCGTCGAATTCGTTCCCGGCGAACGGTTCGGAGTGCCGGGCATCGAGCCGGCCGAGGTGCAACGGCGCTTCGCAACGGGCTGGTCCCTGCTGTCGACCGGGGACGAACCGGAAGTCGCTCACGACGGCGGGCACGCGCCCCGCCACTACCTGTTCGCGCGCGGTTCGTAGAGCGACGCGACGGCCGGCAGGCTCACCTTCAGCGCCGGGTTGCGCGGCAGTTCGTCGACGACCGCGAAATCCACCGGCACGTTGTACACCGGCAGGGTCGAGCGGACCAGCTCGGCCAACTCGTCCTCGGACGGTACCGGGGACCCGGGCGTCACCTCGATCGCCGCGAACGGTACTTCGCCCAGACGCGCGTCGGGCACCCCGACAACGCAGGCATCCCGCACGCGGGGATGCGAAATGAGAACGCGCCTAACGGTTTCCGGCAGTATCTTGAACCCGCCGCGGTTGATGGCGCCGTCGGCCCTGCCGTGTAGCGTGACGAAACCGTCGGCGTCGATTGAGGCGATGTCGGTGGTGCGGATCCAGTCCGGTCCGATCGCAGCGACCTTGGCTTCCAGCAGACCCTGCTCTCCGATGGGGAGCTGGGCGCCGGTGTCGGGGTCGACGACACGCAACTGGACATCGGGCAGTGCCCTACCGACGCTGTTGCGCTTGGCCGAACCGAATTCGCGCGCCATCTCCGGCGTCCACGCGCACAGCGAGCCCGCGAATTCCGTTGCGCCATAAGCCAGCATGATCGGAATGCCGTATCTCGCCTCGAACTCGTCGCGGGTCTCCGGATCCAGCGGGCCCGAGGCGCTGATCAGAAAAGTCAGCGACGCAAGGTCCTCCTTGGCGACCTTGGCGTCCAGCAGCATCCTGACGACGGCCGGCTGAACGCCCGAACGCGTGATTCGGTGCCGCTTCACCGCGTCCACGTAGGCCTCGACGCTGAACCGCTCGAGCATCGCGACCCGCCTGCCGTTGTAAATGCCCGCGATCAGTTGGCACACACCGATTCCGCCGAACTGCCAGTACGCGAGCTCGGGCGGGGCGTCGTCGGCCGCGGCCTCGCCGCTGGTGACGC
Source organism: Mycobacterium sp. IS-3022 (assembly GCF_001500065.1). Classification (GTDB taxonomy): domain Bacteria; phylum Actinomycetota; class Actinomycetes; order Mycobacteriales; family Mycobacteriaceae; genus Mycobacterium. The sequence continues at coordinate 566,216 of NZ_LQIN01000001.1, read as the reverse complement.
TGAAGACCGTGCGTTCGAGCACCGCCGTCTTGATCGCCTGCCGTTTCGGCGGTCCGGTCGTTCCGCTGGTCAGGATCTGCAGCGCCACTCCAGGTTCCGCGTGCGCGTGCGAGCGGCTCGGGTCGCGATGTTCCAGCCCCGGAACCGCGGCGACGGTCGGCGATCGCGATGAGATCGCCACGCCGGCGCTTCCCGTTCGCCTCGCGGCGTCGACGACGGGTGCCGTCCAGTCGTCGACGTCGGCGATGATGGCCGACAGCCGCAGCGTCTCGACGTCGCGGCCGATCGCCTCGGGCGACTGAAACGAGTAGATCATCGACACCGTGCGACCGGCGGCGAGGAACCCGATGATCGCCGCGGCGTGGGGTAGCCGGTTGCGCACCACGAGCCCGACGGGGGCGTCGTCGGCCACTCCCGCAGTCCGCACCGCCTCGGCGATAGCCTCGCCGTACGCCGCCACCTCGTCGCCGGTGTACCAGCGGTCCTCGAACTCGATGCACGGCTTGTCGCCGTAGCCGGCCAGCCCCGCCGCGAACGATTCGGTGAAGCTCTGAGGCACGGTGGCCAATCTAGCGGCCACCGCCCCCGTGAGCGCTACGAAGTCAGCGACGCCGGCGGGTTGAACCGCTCGCCGTACTTGGCGGCCAGCTCCTTGGCGCGGGCCACGAAGGCCTCCTTGCCGACGCCGCCGGCACCCTGGTAGCCGACGATGAACTGCGCCGAACCACCGGTGTACGGCGGGAAGCCGATGCCCATGATCGAGCCGATGTTCGCGTCGGCGGTCGAGGTGAGCACGCCTTCGTCGAGGCACTTCTGGGTCTCCAGCGCCTCGGCGAACAACATGCGGTCGATCATGTCCTGCAGCGGGATTTGAGACGTTGAAGTGCTGCCGGAGTTGAACGTCTCCCGCAGGCCCGGCCACAGACCGGTGCGCTTGCCGTCGACGTACTCGTAGAAGCCGGCGCCCGCCAGCCGCGACGGCCGCCCGATCTCGATCATCTTCTCGACGACCGCCTCGGCCGGGTGCGGCTCATACGTGCCGCCGGTGGACTCGACACCCTTGCGGGTGGCGACGGCGATCTTGTGCATCAGCTCGAGGTTGAGCTCATCCGAAAGCTGCAGCGGCGCAGCGGGATAACCCGCCTGCTCACCCGCCGACTCGATCGACGCCGGCTCCACCCCCTCGCCGAGCATGGCAAGCGCCTCGTTGACGAACGTGCCGATCACGCGACTGGTGAAGAAGCCGCGGCTGTCGTTGACGACGATCGGGGTCTTGCCGATGGCCAGCGTGTAGTCGAACACCCGGGCCAGCGCCTCGTCGGAGGTCTTCTCGCCCTTGATGATCTCCACCAGCGGCATCTTGTCGACCGGTGAGAAGAAGTGGATACCGATGAAGTCCTCCTGGCGCTTCACCCCGGTCGCCAGACCGGTGATCGGCAGCGTCGAGGTGTTCGACCCCAGCAGCGCGTTCGGCTCGACGATGTCCTCGATCTCCTGGAAGACCTTGTGCTTGAGGTCCTGGTCCTCGAACACCGCCTCGATGACGAAGTCGACGCCCTTGAGGTCGGCGGGATCTCCGGTCGGGGTGATGCGGGCCAGCAGCGCCCTGGACTTCTCCTCGGTGGTCCGCCCCCGCTCGAGCGCCTTGGCCTCGAGTTTCTCGGAGTAGCCCTTACCCTTCTGCGCGGCCTCGAGGCTGACGTCCTTGAGGACGACGTCGAAGCCGGCCTTGGCCGACACGTAGGCGATACCAGCGCCCATCATGCCCGCGCCGAGCACGCCGATCTTGTTGATCTTGACCGGCTCGATGCCCTCCGGACGTGAGCCGCCGCCGTTGATGTACTGCAGGTCGAGGAAGAACGCCTGGATCATGTTCTTGGCGGTCTGGCCGGTGACCAGCTGGGTGAAGTAGCGGCTCTCGATGCGGCTTGCGGCGTCGAAGTCGACCTGTGCGCCCTCGACGGCTGCGTCGAGAATCGCGCGCGGCGCCGGCATCGGCGCACCCTTGAGTTGCTTCTTCAGCAGCGCCGGGAACGACGGCAGGATGCTGGCCAGACCGGGCGACGAGGGGGTGCCGCCGGGCATCTTGTAGCCCTTGGCATCCCACGGCTGGGTGTGGCTTTCCGGATTCGCCTTGATCCAGGCCTTGGCGGCCGGCACCAGTTCCTCAACGCTGCTGACGAGTTCGTCGACCAGGCCGGTGTCCTTGGCCTTGGCCGGCTTGAACCGGGTGCCCTGCGAGAGCACCTCCATGAACGCCTTCTGGATGCCGAACATCCGCACGGTGCGGGTGACGCCGCCGCCGCCGGGCAACAGGCCCAGCGTGACCTCGGGCAGCCCGATGACCGAACCCTTGACATCCGCGGCGATGCGGTGATGACACGCCAGCGCGATCTCCAGACCACCGCCGAGCGCGGCGCCGTTGATGGCGGCCACGACCGGCTTGCCCAACGTCTCGAGCTTGCGCAGGTCGGCCTTGATGGACTCGACCTCCTCGAACGCCTCGGCGGCATTGTCGGGGCCGACGTTCATCATGCCCTTGAGGTCACCGCCGGCGAAGAAGGTCTTCTTCGCGCTGGTGATGACGACGCCGGTGATGGAATCCTTCTCGGCCACAAGGCGTTCGACGGCGTTGTGCATCGACTCCTTGTAGTGCTCGTTCATCACGTTGGCCGAGCCGGTCGGGTCGTCCAGCGTCAGGGTGACGATGCCGTCAGCATCCTTGTCCCACTGAATCGTGTTCTCTGCCATGCTGTTAAACCCTCTCGATGATGGTGGCCACGCCCATGCCGCCGCCCACGCACAGCGTGATCAGCGCGCGCCGGGCGCCCCGACGCTCGAGCTCGTCGACCATGGTTCCGGTGATCATGGCGCCGGTGGCACCCAGCGGGTGACCCATCGCGATGGCGCCACCGTTGACGTTGAGCTTCTCATCGGGGATGTTGAGGTCCTTCTGGAACTTCAGCACCACCGAGGCGAAGGCCTCGTTGAGCTCGAACAGGTCGATGTCGTCGACCGTCAGGCCGGCGCGGTCGAGCACCTTGCGCGTGGCCGGCGTCGGGCCGGTGAGCATGATGACCGGGTCAGAGCCGCTGGTCGCGGTCGCCACGATGCGCGCGCGGGGGGTCAGGCCCTGCGCTTGCCCCGCTTTCTCGCTGCCGACGAGCACCAGCGCGGCGCCGTCGACGATGCCCGAGCTGTTGCCGCCGGTGTGCACGTGGTTGATCTTCTCGATCCAGTGGTACTTCTGCAGCGCCACGTCGTCGAAGCCACCCATCGCGCCGATGCCGTCGAACGCCGTCTTGAGCTGGCCCAGACTCTCCACCGTGGTGCCCGGACGCATGTGCTCGTCGTGATCGAGGATCACCAGACCGTTCTGGTCCCGCACCGGCACCACGGATTTCGCGAAGTAACCGCCCGACCACGCCGCTGCCGCCCGTTCCTGCGACCGCGCGGCATAGGCGTCGACGTCCTCACGGGAGAAGCCCTCGATGGTCGCGATCAGGTCGGCGCCGATGCCCTGCGGGACGAAGCCGACGACGTAGTTGGTCTCCGGGTCGGTCGCCCAAGCGCCGCCGTCCGACCCCATCGGAACCCGGCTCATCGACTCCACACCACCGGCGAGCACCAGGTCGTCCCAGCCCGAGCGCACCTTCTGCGCGGCGGTGTTGACCGCCTCCAGACCCGAGGCGCAGAAGCGGTTGAGCTGCACACCGCCGGTGGTGTCGGGCAGACCCGCGGCCAGCACCGCAGTGCGCGCGATGTCGCCGCCCTGATCGCCGACCGGCGACACGACGCCGAGGATGACGTCGCTGATCAGTGTCTCGTCGAGATCGGGAAAGCGCCGCCGCATCTCGTCGATCAAGCCGGTGACCAGGTTGATCGGCTTGACCTCGTTGAGCGCGCCGTTCTTGTTCTTGCCGCGAGGCGTACGAATCGCCTCGTAGATGAAGGCTTCTTCAGACATGAAGATATTTCCTGTTCAGATTGGGTTCCGGGACGCCTGTCCAGATGGACGCTAGTCCTCCGCCCGGCAGCCTAACAGTTTCGGCCAACCTGTTGGTTGGCCGGGCGGTCGGCGGTATTGCTGACACAATGTCGCGCTGAGGGCTCCGCCGAGGCTATATATCCATGGCGACGCTGTCAGGCTGACATTGCGACTCGGTGGGCCCAAAACCTTAGGCTCGACAGCCGTGACAGTCAGACGGCTCCAGCCCTACGCGGTGACGATCTTCGCCGAGATGTCTGCGCTGGCAGCCCGGATCGGCGCCGTCAACCTCGGCCAGGGCTTCCCCGACGAAGACGGTCCGCCCGCGATGCTCGAGATCGCCGAAAAGGCCATCGCCGGGGGAGTCAACCAGTACCCGCCCGGCCTCGGCATCCCGCCGTTGCGCCAAGCCATCGCCGCGCAGCGCGAACGCCACTTCGGCACCGCATACGACCCCGACTCCGAGGTCCTGGTGACCGTCGGCGCCACCGAAGCCATCGCGGCCGCTGTCCTCGGGCTCGTCGAGCCCGGGTCGGAGATCCTGCTGATCGAACCGTTCTACGACTCCTACTCCCCCGTGATCGCGATGGCGGGCTGCCAACGCCGCGCGGTCCCCTTGGTCCAGGACGGCCGCGGGTTCGCCATCGACGTCGACGGGCTGCGGAAGGCAGTCACGCCGAACACCAAGGCGCTGATCGTCAACTCACCGCACAACCCGACCGGGATGGTGGCCCGCGACGACGAACTACGCGCGCTGGCCGAACTCGCCGTGGAGACCGACCTGCTGGTGATCACCGACGAGGTCTACGAGCATCTGGTGTTCGACGGGCACCGCCACATCCCGCTGGCCTCCTATCCCGGGATGGCCGAGCGCACGATCACGATCTCCAGTGCGGCGAAGATGTTCAACGTGACCGGCTGGAAGATCGGATGGGCCTGCGGCGCAGCCAATCTCATCGCAGGCGTACGCGCGGCCAAACAGTACATGTCCTACGTCGGCGGCGCGCCGTTCCAGCCTGCGGTCGCGCACGCGCTCAACAACGAAGAGGCGTGGGTGACGTCTCTGCGGAATTCAATGCAGGCCAAGCGCGACCGACTGGGCGACGCGCTGACGGAGTTGGGTTTCGAGGTGCACGACAGCTGCGGAACCTACTTCCTGTGCGCTGACCCACGGCCGCTCGGCTTCACCGACAGCGCCACGTTCTGTGCGGACCTGCCGCACAGCGCCGGAGTAGCTGCGATTCCGATGTCGGCCTTCTGCGATCCGGGCGCCGACCATGCCGGCGCGTGGAATCACCTGGTGCGTTTCGCGTTCTGCAAGAAGGACGACACGCTAGACGAGGCGATCCGCCGGTTGGCTGCACTGCGCCGCCCCTGACTTTGTCAATCCGGCGACGATTCCGGTGTGCCATTTCCGTCGTCAGATTCACAATCGAGACGCCTGGGCTACTCCGGCTGATCGGATGGCTTGCCGCCCAACACCCGTCGGCGCAGACCCTCCACCTGCGCGTCGATCACCGACTTGCCGACCCGCTCGACAAGGAAATCCGGGATGAGCGAATCGGTTTCGGCGGTGACGTCCATCCGCACAGTCGTCGATGTTCGCGTGTAATCCGGCCGCAGCGTGTACTCGATGTGTTGCGAGTACCGCTGTGTGGTGCGTTCTGAGTCATACACCAACCAGTCGGGCCCCCAACGGTATTCGAGAATGTCATCGAACACCTTGCCGAGCACCTTGACCGCGGTGTGCACGTGGTGGGGACGGCCGTCGTCGTAGGTGTCCAGAACGTCGGCGCACTTGAAGGCGGGCGAGTACGACGGCAGCGAGCCGACATCGGCCAACGCGGCCATGACGGATTCCGGTGGCGCTTCGATGACGATCTCGCGGGATGTCCGTACGGCCACTTGGTGCTCCTACCTTGCGTCCGCCATCACCCGCCGCCGGAGGCGTTCGGTCGCGACGTCGAGCACCATCTTCTTCGCCCGGCGCAGCAGAAAGTCGGGAATCGGCGCGGCCAGGTCGATGACGATGTCGAAGCGCACGCGGGTGCGATCCTCGCCGACCGGGGTGAGGTTGTACTCGCCGTGCTGACCGCGCTGCTGCAGGGTGGCCTCGGCGTCCCAGACCACCCAGTTGTCACCCCAGTGGTATTCGAGCACTTCCTTGTCGGTGACGCCCATGATCTTGAACGTCGCCTTGACGTGATGGGGACGCCCGTCGGGATGCCGGTCGAGCACTTCGACGCGTTTGTGCACAGGCGACCACGTGGGAACGGCGTCGATGTCGGCGAGCGCGTCCAAGATCGCATCCTTGGGCGCTTCGAAAACCACTTCCCTCGATGCCCGCACCGCCATGTGGCAATCGTAAGTAGCTCGACAGCCTCGTGTATAGGACCTTCCAGCTAATTCTCAGGCCAGTCGATGTCGGCGATCGGAGTCGCGGCCTGCGGCGGGGAACCGATCGGACCCGCCGGCGTCCGGGAGAAGCGCGGCGCCGGCGCCGCCTGGTCGACGCCGTTGACCTGCACCAGAGTTGACCGGTCGCGCAGGTGGTCGTTCTGCGCGGCCTCACTCCATGTCAGTACCGGTGTCACGCACGCGTCGGTACCCGCAAAGATCGCCGCCCATTCGTCACGAGTCTTGCTCGCAAACCGGTCGGCGAACAGCTTGTGCATCCGTGGAAACGCCGCTTTGTCCGACTGTCGCGGCACCTCGTCGGCGCTCAACCCGAGGCCGTGAAGCAACTGCGCGAAGAACTGCGGTTCGATCGCGCCGACCGCCATGTACTTGCCGTCGGCGGTCTCGTAGGTGCGGTAGAACGGTGCGCTGCCGTCGAGCATGAACGACTCCCGTTCGTCGCGCAGCGTGCCGGTCGACTTCATCGTCCACATGTCCTGAACCAGCACGGAAACGCCGTCGACCATCGCCGCGTCGATCACTTGCCCTTGGCCGGAGCGCTCCCGCTCGTAGAGCGCCGACACGATGCCCACCAGCACCAGCATCGAGCCACCGCCGAAATCGGCCACCAGGTTCAGCGGCGTCACCGGCGGCCGGTCGCGGTAGCCGATGGCCGCCAACGCGCCCGTCTGCGACAGGTAGTTGATGTCGTGGCCGGCGGTCCGCGCCAGCGGGCCGTGCTGACCCCAGCCGGTGATTCGAGCGAAGATCAGCCGCGGGTTCACCGCCGCGCAGTCGTCGGGTCCGATGCCCAGTCGTTCACAGGTGCCGGGCCGGAACGCGTCGATGAGCACGTCGGCCTTGGCAGCCAAAGCCAGCAGCGAGGCCGGGTCCTTTTTCAAGTCCAGGTCGACGACGCGCTTGCCGCGGTGCAGCAGGTCGACGTTCTCTGCCGGCATCTGCAACCCGCCGGGCCTACGCACCCGCACCACGTCGGCGCCGAGGTCGGCCAGCATCATCGCGGCGTGCGGTCCGGGCCCGATGCCGCCGAGCTCGATGACCTTCACTCCGGCGAGGGGTCCTTGGGTCGTCATGAGTCGCAGACTAGTGGGATGACCGAAACCGACCAGCGCTCCGGCGAGAGCACGCTGACCGTCCTCGTCGCATTCGGCGCCAACCTGGCGGTGGCCGTCGCCAAAACGGTGGCCGCCGTCCTGACGGGTTCGGCGTCGATGACCGCGGAGGCTGCGCACTCCTGGGCCGACGCGGGCAACCAGGGCTTGCTGGCCATCGCCAACCGCCGAAGCCGCCGACCGCCAGACGCCGACCGTCCGTTCGGCTACGGCCGAGAAGCGTACGTGTGGTCGTTGTTGGCGGCCGTCGGGTTGTTCGTCGTTGGCGGTTCGCTTTCCGTCTGGCACGGCATCACCGAATTGCTGCGCGGCGAAACCGGACCCGAGGACTATCTCGTCGCCTACATCGTGCTGGCCGTTGCGTTCGGACTCGAGTCGGTGTCACTAGTCCAGGCTGTGCGCCAGCTGCGCACAGAAGCTCGTCGCTTCGAGCGCGATCTGCTCGACCACGTGCTCGAGACCTCGGATCCGACCACCCGCGCGGTGTTCGCCGAGGACACTGCCGCGTTGATCGGAATCATCTTGGCTGCGTTGGGAATTGGCCTGCATCAGCTCACCGGCAACGCCGCCTGGGACGCAGTCGGGTCAATCATGGTGGGGCTGCTGCTCGGGGTGATAGCGGTGGTGCTGATTGACCGCAACCGCCGCTTTCTGGTCGGCGAGCCCGCCAATCCGCGGGTGCGCGAGGCCGCGATCAGGCGCATCGAACGATTACCCGACGTCGCCGCGGTGCGCTTCGTGCGCTTGGTGTTCGTTGGGCCGAAGCAACTATTCCTGGTGGCAAGCGTCGATCTCGAGGGCGATGCGAGCGAATCACGGGTCGCCGAGACGCTTCGGCGCCTGGAGACGCAGCTGCAGGCCGACCCCTACATCGTCGACGCCGTGTTGACCATCGCCGAACCCGACGAGCTGGAAGCGTCGTCGGCTAGCGGTTCTTCTTGACCTTGAGCACCTGCTTGCGCAGGCCGTCGGTGGCCGACTCCAACCCGCCCTTCATCGCACGCTTCAACACGAAACCGGGGATCGGCACCGCCGGGTCAACGGTGATCTCGAAACGCACCTTGGTCTTGTCGCCGTCGGGGGTGAGTGTGTACGACGCGCTCTGGGTCTTGAGCTGAGTCGATTCCAGCAGCGTCCAGCTGGCCTTGTTCTCCGTCCAGGTGTACTGCACCACCTGCTCGTCGGAGATGCCCATGGTTTTCAGCTTGAGCCGCACCCGGCCCGGCCGGCCATCGGCGTCTCTGTCGAGCACTTCGGCGCCCTGGTGTTGGGACGACCAGTCCGGTGCGGACTCGACGTCGGCGATGACGTCGAGGATCTCGGCCGGGCTCGCCTCGATCACGACCTCGCGCGAATCGCTGGTAGCCATGGCCTGACCCTAGCGCCGTTACGGTTGACGACATGGAGCTTTGGGAGCTTTGCGCCCGCGAACGCATCAGGGACACGCTGGCTCAGTACAACTGGTCGGGAGATGCCCTGCGCCTCACCGAGCTTGCCGCCGCGTTCTGCGACGACGGCGTCCTCGAGGTGCGCGGCAGCGAACCGGTGCAGGGCCACGATGCGATCGTCGAGTTCTTGGGCGGCGCTGTCGCGGCGCCGAAACCGGCCGCGTCGCAGTCGAACGTCAAACGCATCGTGCGACACAATGTGACCAACATCCGGTTCACCGGGGTGACGCCGCACGAGGCGCATGTCGCTTGCTATTTCACGGTGTTCACCGAGATCGGTCTGGACCACTACGGCCGCTACCGCGACACGTTCGTCCCGATCGGAGACAACTGGCTCATCCGCCACCGCTTCGTCTCGACCGACTGGAGCGCGCCGAACTCTGCGATGGCGCGTTAGGGGGCAGAAAAGCGGCGACTGAAACCTCGACTCCGCGGGTACTCGGTGCCGGTGAGCGACCACAAGAAGAACAATCCCGACACCACGGATACCGACGCCGGTCCGTCGGAGGCCGACGACGACGTGCAGAGCGATCCGGCGCGCGGTACGGACGGCACCGAGGAGGGCGTGGACTGGTCGGATGAGGGCGGCGCGACACCGAGCGGTCCCGCCGACACCGGCGACCCGACACAGTGATTCAGAGGGAGTCGGCCAGCTGCGACAGTGTTTCGGCGGCAGTGTATTTCGGCGTCCAGCCGAGCTGAGTCTTCGCCTTGGTCGTGTCCATGACGACCGATGTGCGTCCGACGTGTAGCCATTCGAGCATCGACGGGACGAACGGCAGCCGCGCCACGATCTCCGACGCCACGGCCGCCGAGACCTTCGGCACCCGCACCGGGCGAGCCCCGAGCTTGCCGGTGACGTCGGACATCGACACCACGCCGTCACCGGCGATGTTGTACGCGCCCGACGGCGCAGATGTCGTGGCGGCCAACGCTATTGCGGTCGCCACGTCGTCGTGATGAACCAACTGCAGCGGTATGCCGGGGTCGGGGATCGGCGGTTTGAACAGCGGCAGCCCACGCGTGATGCGCTTGACCGGTCCGGGCAGTTTGTTCCACGGCATGGCGTCGGCCAGCGCGGTCGCCTTCGGCCCGGCGACGATGCATGGCCGCAGCACATAGACCTCCAGCGGCGTTCCGTCGGTGACCTCGGCCAGCGTGGCCTCACATGCGGCCTTCTGTTGCGAGTAGTAGTGCTCGGGCGACCCTCGCGGCGGGACACTTTCGGTGATCGGCACGGGATTGTCGGAGTGGTACCCGTAGGCCGCGACCGACGAGGTGTACACCAGCCGCTGCGGGCGTGCCGCGGCCACCGTCGCCTCGAAGACGTTTCGGGTGCCCTGCAGGTTCACCCGCGCACTCTCCTCCCGCGAGCCCATGATGATGAAGGCCAGGTGGACGACCACGTCGGCGCGCGCGACCAGTGCGTCGACCGCGTCCCGGTCGAGGATGTCGCCCTGCTGGTACGTGGTCTTCGACCAACCGTGGTCGGCGGGGTCGAAAGGTCGACGTGCCATGCCGACGATCTCGTCGACCTCGGCCACACCCTCGAGTGCCTCCACGGCCGACTTGCCGATTTCGCCGGTGGGCCCGGTGACAGCCACGGTCAATCCCATGGACGATGCATTCCCCGCGCCGCCCTGTTGAAACGGCCGTCAGCACCTGTCGGCCAGCACCTGCTTGGCCGCGTTGTACCCGGGAACGAACGTGATACCCGGGCCACCGTGGCAACCCGCGCTGGCGAGGTAGAGCCCGTCGATCGGAATCGGTTGATCCCGATAGCCTTTCGGCCCCGGCCGGTTCGGACCCATCTGTTCGGGGTGGATCAATCCGTGGCAGTAGTCGCCGCCGGGTGCGCCGAACATGGTGCCCATGTGCTTGGGCGTGAACGTCGTGTGCTTCGTGATCAGACTTTCGAAATTGGGCGCCAGCCTGGTGATCTTGTCGATCACCCGTTGTCCCATCTCCGCCTTCATCGCGCCGTAGCTCGACGGGCCGTCCTCTCCGGCGTCTCCGCTCCTCGCGTCCGCGGGCGGGAACCACAGCGAGAACGCCGACGCCGCATGCTTGCCCGGTGGCGCGAGGCCGGGGTCGTTGACCGACGGGATCTGTAGCGCGATGGCCGGGTCGGCGGGCACGACACCACGCCTGCAGTCCTCCCACTGTTGCTGAAGCTCCTCAGGTGTGCTGAAGATCCCGATGTTGGACTGCATCGCCGGGTCGTTGAGCAGTTCGTAGGGTGCTGCGAACTCGGGCACGCCCTCGAGCGCGAAGTGCATCTGCAGATAGCTGCCGCGATGGTCCAGCCGGGCGAACCTGTCTCGCACGTCGGCGGGCAGCGCGGCCGGATCGACCAGATGGTTGACGGTGACATCCGGTGCGATCCCGGAGACGACGATCTGCGCGGTCAACGTCGTGCCGTCTTCGAGGCGCACGCCGGTCACGCGGCCGGCGACGACGGTGACCTCCACGACCTTGCTGCGTAACCGCAGCTCGCCCCCGCCGGCGGTGAACACATCGCACAGATGCGACGTGAGCGCGCCGATCCCGCCGCGCAGCTTCTTCACCAGCAGCGCGTTCTCGTCGGGAACGGCGAAGCCGTACGCGAGCGCTGCGGCGGTGCCCGGTGTGGCGGGTCCGCGGTATGTGGTGTTGCACGCAAGCAGCGACAGCATGCCGCGCAGCGCGCCGAACTTCTCCTTGTCCGGAAGATAGCGGTCGAGGACGTCGGTGACCGAGCCGAACAACATGTCGGTGATCGCGGAGCGTTCGAATTCGTTTGTCGCACAGGCATACATCTCGTCGAGTGTCTTCGGTGGCTGACCCGCGTCGAACCGGCCCAGCGCTCGGGTGGGCGCCTGACACCATGCCATCAGACCGGCCATCCCGTTGACGGCTTCGGCGCCGTGCACCTCGTTGAGGTGCTCCAGCAGCTTCATCGGATCGGTGTAGTAGATCAGCGGCTCATCACCGACACCGCGCAACGACACCGACATCACGTCGAGGTCGACGGTCGGCAACTCGTCGAGCCCGAGTTCCCGGCTGACCACCGCCGACGTCGGGATCTGCACCGAGCCGGCGATCTCGAATCTGAACCCGTCGAACAACTCCACCGTGGAGGCCATGCCGCCGGCGTACAGCTTGGTGTCCAGGCAGAGCGTCCGCAATCCGTGCTTCTGAAGCAGCGTGGCCGCGGTCAACCCGTTGTGCCCCGCGCCGATGACGATCACGTCGAAGTCGCTCATCGGCCGAGGCTGACACGGCGTGCAATGTTTTGTCAATGATGACAAAACCTTGTCAGTCGATTCCCCCGGCCACGGCCCTCAGCGCCTCTCCGGTGAGCCGCGACAACTCCGGCAGGGACCGCTCCTGCCCGAGCATCCACACCTCCATCGCGCCGAAAACCGCGGCGGCGATGCACCGCGCGGTGATGGTGATCCGCATTCGCTCATCGGCGGAGACGGTTGGTGGACCGGCCTCGCTCAAGTGCTCCTCGATCGCCTGGGCGAAGTCGGCCTCGACCTGTCGCATGTGCCGCACGACCCGGCCCGGTTCGAGTTCCTGCGCGCGCAACGCGGCGGTCTGCGCGACCGCCCAGTCGTCGTACGGGCGTGCCATGATCGCGGACTGGACCGACTCGACGATGGACTCGTCCGGGTTTCGCGCCGCCAGCGCCGCCCGGAACCAGTCCAACCCGGCGTAGTCCGCGAACAGCAGATCGTGCTTGGACGCGAAGTGCCGGTAGAAGGTCCGCAGCGAGACGCCGGCGTCGGCGGCGATCTGTTCAGCGGAGGTCTCCTCGACACCCTGGGCCAGGAACCGGACGACCGCCGCCCTTCGCAGCGCGTCGCGCGTGCGTTCACTGCGTGCGGTGTGGGCCGGCCGTGGCATGTCCATGAAGGTACCCGACCCAAGTTATGTCACGATTGACAAAACTTCAGACGGTGGCCAGACTCCCCGCTATGGTCTCGCTGATCGTTCACCTCGTCCTCGGGTTCGCCACGCTCGCCGTGATCGTCAAGGCGAATCCGGCGGTCTTCGCGCGCTACTCCTCGGGCCCGCGGGTCACCAAGCTCGAGTTGTTCTACTACGTCGCAGGCATCGCCTCGGTGCTGCTCGGCTACTACTTCAACAACCAGTTCGTGGCCGAGTACGCGCCGCCGGGTGGGCTGCACAACTTCATCTGGGGACCCGGCAGTTGGTCGGAGTTCATCGCGCTGGGCTACGACAACCCGGCCGCCGGCTCGGCGAGCCAGGACTACACGATCATGAGCCTGCTGCTCTTCCCGGCGTGGTTGCTGGTCGACGGCCGCAGGCGCGGAATCAAACACGCCTGGCTGTATCTCGGCTTCATCCTGTTCGCCAGTTCGGCGTTCGCCTGGGCGTTCTACCTGGCCACGATCGAGCGGCAACGCCGACATCAGCTGTCGGCGGCGGAGGTCAAGTCGACCGCCTGACGCCGCTTCCGGCCGTACAGTGCGGAGATGATCACCGACGGCGCGCCGTGAAGGTGCACCACCTCAACTGCGGATCGATGCGACCGCCGAGCGTGCGTCGCCTGGTGTGCCATGTGCTGCTCGTCGAGACCGACAACGGTCTGGTACTCGTCGACAGCGGCTACGGCTTGCGCGACTGCGACGCTCCAGCGCCGCGCACCGGCCCGATCCGACGGGTCACCCGACCGGTCTTCGACCGCGACGAGAGCGCCGTTCGACAGGTGCAGCGGTTGGGATTTCGCCGCGACGATGTGCGGCACATCGTCGTCACCCACTTCGACACCGACCACATCGGCGGCATCGCGGACTTTCCGGACGCCGAAATTCATTGCACCGCAGCAGAAGCGCTCGGCGCGATGCAAGCGCCCACCCGGGCGGAGAAGTTCAGGTTCCGGCCCGCGCAGTGGGCGCACCGTCCCAAAATCGTCGAACACGATCCCGACGGCGAGCCGTGGCGCGGCTTCGCCGCCGCCAAGGAGTTGACCGCAATCTCAGCGGGACTCGTGCTGGTCTCGCTGCCTGGCCATACCCGCGGCCACGCCTGTGTCGCCGTCGATGCAGGCAGCCGCTGGCTGCTGCACTGCGGGGACGCGTTCTACCACCCCAGTACCATCGGCGGCGACGGTCGAATTCCCTGGCTGCTGGGCGCCTTCGAGAAGTTCGCGGCGTTCGACCGCAAACGGGTCCGCGACAACCACGCCCGGCTCACCGAGTTGTACGGCCGCAACGAGCCCGACCTGTTCCTGATCTGTTCCCACGATCCGGGCCTGTTGGACCTCGCGGTCAGGACCGCCTAGCGGCTCGCGCGCTTGCGCAGGAAGGACTCCAGACCGCCGAGGGCGTCGTAGTAGCGGGTCGGCGCGATGCGCCCGAGCGCGTCGAACAGGTAGGCGTCGGGGCCGACGAGGATGCGGGCCTTGCCTGCCTCCACGCCGCGGTGAATGATTGCCGCCGCCTTGTCCGGTTGCGTCATCGTGATCGCGGCGAACTCCTGGGCCATCTGTTCCTGGGTGCGGCCGCGGCCGTCGGGATCCTGCCGGTACCGGGCGTTGCGCACGATGTTGGTGTTGATGCCGCCGGGATGCACGTTGACTGCCGATACCCCGGTGCCGCGCAATTCCTGGCGAAGCGAGTCGGTGAACCCGCGGACCGCGAACTTGGCTGCACAGTAGGCGCTTTGCGTCGGCATGCCGACGAGACCGAACACGCTCGAGGTGTTGACGACAACGCCTTCGTCCTGTTCGACGAGGATCGGCAGGAACGCCCTGGTGCCGTTGACCACACCACCGAAGTTGATGTCCCACAGCCACTGATCGTCTTCGGGCACTGCGTCCAGCACTTTTGATGCCACCGCGACACCCGCGTTGTTGAACACCGCGCCGATCGGCTGCGGCGCCCACTCACGCACCTCGGCGGCGAAGTCGCGCTGCGCGTAGGCGTCGCGCACGTCGAGTACCCGCAGCAGGGCCGGACCGCGCAGCGACGCCTCTGTCTCCTTGAGCCCGCGCTCATCGACGTCGGCGATGGCCACCGGGCAGCTGTACGACGAAAGACGTTGTGCCAGTGCACGACCGATGCCTGATGCGGCGCCGGTGATGACCGCGGTGCGGCCGCTTATCGTTCTGCGCTGCTTGCTCATGCTGACTCCTTGACGGTGGTGTGGTCGATGATGAGGTCAATCACGCGGTCCCACGCACCGGTGGGCAGGTCATGGCCGAGGCCTTGGATGGTTTCCAATCGAGCGCCCGGGATCGCGCGCGCGGTCGCAGCGCCGCCGGTCGGGTGCACCATGCGGTCACGGTCGCCGTGGATGACCAGGGTGGGCACGTCGATGTGGGCCAGTTCGGCGGTTCGGTCGCCGGAGGCGAAGATGCCCGCGAGTTGGCGCACGATGCCGCCGTTGGTCGGGTCGCGGTCCCAGGCGATGGCGGCGGCTTCGCGGACCGCGCGCTCGTCATACGGGTAGCCGTGAGAGCCGATGTGGCGGAACATGTTCGCTGCACGGTCCATCGCCTCGGCGCGGGTGCGCGGCGGCCGAGCCGTCAATATGCGCCGCCAGGTCGACCACGCGGGCCTGCCGAGGCGGGAGGCACCCGTGGTCGACATGATCGAGGTCAGCGTGCGGACACGACCGGGGTGATGCGCGGCGACGGTCTGAGCGATCATGCCGCCCATCGAAATTCCGACCAGATGCGCGTCGGCGTAACCGAGCGCGTCCATCAGCCCGATGGTGTCGCGTGCCATGTCGCCCAGGTGGTAGGAGTTGCGGCCGCGGAACATCGCGACGGGGTTCGGCGGCCGGTGGGTCATGTGCGTGGACCGGCCCGCGTCGCGGTTGTCGAAGCGTGTCACACAGAGCCCGCGGGCAGCCAGGGCGGTGACGAAATCGTCCGGCCAGGAATGCAACTGCTGACCGAGGCCGGCGATGAGCAGCAACGGCGTGCCTGTCGGATCGCCGATCTGCTGATAACACAGCTCGATGCCGCGGCCGACGTCGGCGATCCTCTCTGGCCCGATCACGCCGACACCCGCTGTTCATCGCTTTTGGGAGTCATCCGGGTCGCCGTCGGCCGCCGGAACACGACGGCGCGACCACCGCGGGCGGGCGCCGAGGCGACCCCGCGTGAGCGCCGACGCTCCCCCGGTGCATATGTCGTGCCGAACTCGAACTGCCGCAACAGGGTTCGCAGTGTGACGTTCATTTCCATGTTCGCGAACGCGGCACCGATACAGCGGCGGATGCCCCCGCCGTAGGGAATCCAGGTGTGGGTGTCGGGGTTGGCCCCGAGGAAGCGGTCCGGGTTGAACACGGCGGGGTCGGTGAAGTTCTGCGGGGACTCGTGGGCCATCCCGATGCTGGCGATGACGGTGTGGCCCTTCGGAACCACCCACTCGCCCAGCCGAAGCCGATCACGGGTGACCCTGATCGTCGCCTCGACGACGGGTCTCGTCCGCTGCACCTCCCACACCGTGGCCTGGGTCAACTCGGTACCGCCGGCGTCGACTTCGGCGGTCAGCCGCGACAGCAGCCGTGGATGGCGGCGCAGCCGTTCCACCGCCCACGCCAGCGTGGTCGCGGTCGTCTCGTGGCCGGCGGCCAGCAGCGTGAGCAGTTCATCGGCGACGTGACCGTCGGAGATCGGCGAACCGTCCTCGTAGCGGGCCTGCAACAGCAGGGCGAGGATGTCGGTGCGGTGTTCGAATCCGGGGTCGGCGCGCGCCTCGGAGATGAGCGTCGCGATGATCTCGTCGTAGCGCCGGCGAGCGCGCTGCACCCGGCCCCACGGGCTCCAGGGCCCGAGGTCTCGCCGCAGCGCCCTGGGTAGCAGGGCCATTCGTGATGCCAGCGGCACCATCGGCGGCAGCAACTCGCGCAGCTCGTCGAGAGCGCCACCCTCGGCGCCGAAGACCGTGCGCAGGATCGCGTTGAGCGTGATGCGCATCATCGGCTCCAACGTCTCGAACTCGCGGCCTTCGGGCCATGTGGCGATCTCGCGCATCACCTCTTCCTCGACGATCGCCTCGTAACCGACCATCCGCTTGCCGTGAAACGGGGGGACCAGCAGCTTTCGCCGTTCGCGATGCTCGTCGCCGTCGAGGCTGAACGTCGACCCCGGTCCGAGCACCTGCCCGAGGTTGGATGCCCTGGCGACCAGGTCACTGTTCGAGGTGAACAGTTCCTTGATGAGGCTTCGCTCGCTGATCACGAGGGCGGGGCCAAAGACCGGCAGTTCGACGCTGAACGCACCACCGTACTTGCGGCCGAGCGCCACGATCGCCCTGTGCCGGGCGGTCAGGAATGCCAGTCCGACCGCCGCCTTGGGGAGCCGAGGCCCGGGCGGGAGACGCACGGGGTCCGTCGTCGCTTCGGCCATGAGCCGCCTTCCTACTGCGCGGTGGTACACCAAGGTACCGATTTACGGTACGTGGTGGTACCGAAGATGACAAGGGGGCGGCTCCCCGTAGCGCCCTGTGCGGCGTCACCCCCTGGCGGGGCGCAAGTCCGCGTGCGCCCGCGGCCGAAGCGACATCATCAGGGGCCCGTCCGGACCGCCGGTGAAGGTGAGTTCGCGGCGCAGTCGCTGGCCGGGGACGAGATCGAGTTCGAATCGCTGCGCCAAAGTCGCCACCACGAGGTTCGCCTCCAGGGTGGCGAAGCCCGAGGCGACGCACATCCGCTTCCCGGCGCCGAACGGGATGTGAGCGCGACGCTGGTGCGGGTCGAGGTTCTCTTTCAAGAAGCGCTCCGGGTGGAAGTCCTGCGGGTTCTCCCATACCCGGTCGTTGTGGTGCACGCCGTGGATGAGGATTGCGACGTTGGTGCCGCGCTCGATCGGATAGTCGCCGAGTACGTCGTCGGCCTTGGCCACCCTGCCCAGCCCCATGATCGGCGGATACCTGCGCATTGCCTCCGCGACCACCGCCTGGGTCCACGGCAAGTTGTCGACGTCATCAGCGGCGGGCTCGCGGCCGGCGAGTACCTCGTCGAGCTCGCGGCCGAGCCGGTTTCGTGCCTGCGGATTCTGCGACAGCAGATACCAGGTCCAAGCCAAGGCGGCCGCCGTGGTTTCGAAGCCCGCGCCGAGGAACGTCATCAGCTCGTCGCGGATCTCCACATCGCTGTAGCGGTAACCCGTTTCGGGGTCCTCGGCGGCGATCAGCAGCGCCAGCAGATTGTCGGTGCGGTCGATGCGTCCACTGCGGTACTCGGCGATCAGTCCGTCGATGAACCGCTCGATGCGGCGTAGCCCGCGCATGGTGCGTGGGGCGGTGACCGAGGCACCGGCGCGTAGCGCCTTGATGGCCAGCCGCGGTGAGCCCAACCGGTCGCTGAGCCGACGCCACGGCCGCGCCGCTGCTCCGATGAACCCGTAGCCGAAAAGCGTGAGGAGCCTGGAGAAGTCGATCCGCATCTGTTCGGCGAGCCGGCCGCTCAGCTCGATGCCGAACATGGTGCGGGCGATGACGTCCATGGTGATGTAGTTCATCTCGGCGGCAATGTCGAGGGGCTGGCCGGCGGCGGCATGGCGTTGCCACCGTTCGGCGGCGGCAACTGCCGCGGCGGTCATCTGTGGGGCGAGGGTGTCGACCTGTCGCTTAGCGAAGATCGGCTGCACCAATCGGCGATTGCGTTGCCACTGCTCATCGTTGAGGTCGGTGACCAGGCCGCGACCGAAAGCCACTGCGAGAAGATCGTATTCGGCGTTCTTCGCGTAGTTGTCCTGATTGGAGACCAGGACGTGGCGGGCGATGTCGGGATTGCGGACGACGACGAACTTTGCCAGCGGCGCTCGAGCCACCACGATGTCGTCCTGGCCCGGCAGCTGCGAGGCGTAGTCGAAGATGGTGTGGCGGTATCCCGCCCACAGCCCCTTGAACGTCAGCTGCCAGGACCTGAGCCAGCCGATCTGCGTGTGCTGCCAGCGGACAAAGGTGGGGGCCCAGCTCGGCGGATGAAGTTCTGCGTTGACGCCCACGAACTTATACAGTACCGCCGGTACTGCATAAGTTCTAGACCCTGCCGTTCTCGATCGCGGCGGCGTGCTGAAGCCGCCCATGTGCGGCATCCCAGTCGTCCGGTGTCGTGGAAAGCGTCGTCCGACCGCTACACAGCCCGCAGCCACGTGCACACGCAGCTCTAGCGGCACATCATCGAGTTCGTTGACGGCCAGCACCGCCGTCGCCGCAGTAAATCAATGACATTCGATGGTGTGACGAACTACGCCGTTGTCGCTTGATTATGCCTGTGCTGGGAATTTGCAAGTTGAAGCAACTCGGTAAAGCCCGGTTGAAGAGACATCCGTAAATTAGAATCCAGGCCTTCTAGGTACCGCGGAAAGTCATCAACGATCGCCGCCACGATCAGGTCCTGTGAAGGGTCGCGCAAATCCAACATCATTACATTATTGTCCCGCAACTCTTCAATGTAGGATCTCGCATGGCCTTCGGGGAGTTGGTCAACCAGAAAATCAAACAAAAGTCGCGTCATCGATGAGCTCCAGGACCAGTCATCCTCAATAAATCGGACGAATCCGCTCATTTCACTGTCCTCCTATAACGATGATGTTGGGATTATTCAGGCTTCGCACAAACTCTCTTACCGTTTCTTGCTGCGCGGCGGTGAACCTAGAAACATCTACGGGAACTATCTCGGCTTTGAGGTCTGCGTGGCGGATTATTTGATCTTGCAAGTTCGACCACTGAGCGTCAAAGAACTTTGAGGGGAAGTTTCCCACCGCGTCGTATGTCCTTCCGCTGGCGTCAACCCAGTCGTGGGAGGCACCCGCTTCAGCTCGCGAAAGGTTCACGCCCAATTCATGTTCAATTCTGAGGCCGGTCTCGGCTTCGCTTGCAACAAACGACCCACCTCTGGCTGGGTCGGCTCCCAAGGCCAGGGCGTGGTCGGTAGTCAGGTCGAACGTGGGCGTCTCGACATGAGTATGCGGTGCAGGAGACGTGTCGAGCGGCCCATGACTGCCAGAGGGTGCGTCGCCGTGGCTGTGCGGCGTAGGCGGCGGATCGACGTCGACGTGGGGCGTGGGGACGTCATCGACGTGACGGGATGCCCCGCCGAGGGCGTCGAGTCCGTGTTCGATGCCTTCGCCGAGGATTTTGCCGCCGGGGATGGGAGCCATGCCGGCCGCGTCGGCGATGGCTTGGGCTCGCTCGGCGCCAGAGGCCTCGTCCCAGTTGGTGGCGACGTCATACATGTTGCCCACGTCGGGCATCGTCAGATCCCAGATGGTCTTCGAGGTGTCCTTCATGCCCTCGGCAAACGCCCCGGTCGCTCGCTCGAAGACCGGTGGTTCCGGCGCGAACGCTTGCACGTCAGCGTTTTCCGGCAGCGGCGGGATCGGCACGGCCTGGCCACCGAGTTCGCTCCGGGCCTGGGTGAGATCTTGGAGTATCGCAGTCTGCTCAGTCAGTTCTCGGCGGGCGTCGAACACCGCTTGGCTCAACGGGTCGGTGACGTCGCGGCCGGGACCCGCCCCCGCGCCCTGCGAGTAGGTCTGTCCGGCGTCGGCGTCCAACTCGGCTTGCGCAGCGTCGAGGGCCTCGCGGGCAGCATCGACTCGGGCGGCTTGTCGATCGACCACCGACGGGTCGGCCTCCACGATCGGCGCGGTCAACGGGGACTTGGTGTAGCGCCCATCCTGGCCGTCCCCTTTGCCGTTTCCGGCGTGTTGGTTGAGGATCTGATCCAGTGGGCTCCGCGGCGGCTGCTGGCTGAGCGCCGGCGGAAGGCCACTGGGCGGACCGTCGCCGGATTCACCGGGCGCGGCTTCTCCTGGATTCAACAGGTCTTCGAGTGTGCCCCCGACGTCGCTCGTGGCAGAGGGCTTCCCGTCGGACTCAGCCTCTGGTTTCTTCGCCGCATCGTCGACGGACTTGGGCACCGGGAACGGTCCGATCTGTCCAGGTGCTTGCTCAGGCGCCGCATCGGGCTGGCCGTCCGGCTCATCTTTGCCCTCCTCGGCCGGCTGGTCTGAAGGATTCAGTTTGACCGTGTTGTCAACGAGTTGAACCGTGCCCTCGCTGTCATGTCGCTCGCCCTCGCCATCGAACCGGATGCCTTCCAGCTCAACGGCTTTGTCCTGCAACCGCTGGCCGATGAGGCTGTCGACTTAAACCAGCTGCTCGGCATTCCAGCGGATGTATTCGGTGTGCTCACTCGCGGCGGTCTGTCGAGCGGCCATGGCATCCGGGGAAACGTCGCGCGTGTCGGTGAGCGACAAGCCCTCACCGACGTGGAACCCATCAGCCTCGGCCTCGGCGATAGCGTCCAGTACCGCCCGCTTGGCCCCTCGCAGGTCATGGCTGCCGTTCTCCGCGATGTTGGCGGCCTCATCCTGAACGGCCGTCTGCCGGCGCACCACCGCGGTGTCGGTGGTCACCCGATTCAGCGCGGCGTCCATCGCGTCACCCTCCCAGGTTGTTTTGCCGGGAGCGACGATGTTCTGTCGGTGTTGCTCGAACAACGTGACGGACTGGTTGCCCGACGTCCGCAGCCGGACCGCCGCGTTGTCAAGGTGCTCGGTCGGCCAGTTCTCGATATCCGACCGGCTGGGCAGCACGACGGCCCCGGTAGGAGCAGCGCTCACACAGTCACCGTGATGGTGTCCGCGGCGTCGGAATCCGTGGCTTCGTACCGAGCGCTGCCTACCGAGAGGTCATTGGCCTGTCCGGTGATGCGGTGGGACTGGCGGGTGCGGACGGACTGGGCTGCGGCAAGAACGGCGGCCACGCCCGCCTGACTTGGGCAGGTGCCAGACGCACCATCGGCGATACCAGTCGTCAGAGCCGCGGCAACAGCCTCACTGCCGGCGGCGGCGGTCCGCAATCCGGCCGCGTCGACTTCAAGTTCGTTTGCCATGCCAATCCCCGAACAGCCCACAAAGCTGGTGATGACGCTACCGGACGATTTGCACCGCCATCGACACGAGTTTTGGAGGAAGCGCGTGGGTGCGCAGGCCGATCGTGGTGGCCAGGGCCGGGATCGAACCGGCGACCTTCCGCTTTTCAGGCGGACGCTCGTACCAACTGAGCTACCTGGCCGGAAGGCACCGGTCGTGCACAACCCCAGATGCCTCGCCGTAATGGCGACCCTGACGGGACTTGAACCCGCGACCTCCGCCGTGACAGGGCGGCGCGCTAACCAACTGCGCCACAGGGCCTTGCTGTGCGTCCCATCGTACGGGCCGCCACGTGTACCCCCTACGGGATTCGAACCCGCGCTACCGCCTTGAAAGGGCGGCGTCCTAGGCCGCTAGACGAAGGGGGCCAGCCGAATCTCTCCGGGGTACTCGCAACGCGATGACGTTGGGAGCCTCGATAGCTTAGGGTACCGGCACCCGAATCCTCAAACGACGGTCGGCGGCGGGACAAGGCGGTTGTCGGTGCCTCGTGGAACGCTCGTAAACAACATGGCCCGCCACACCGATTCAGATTTTGTCTGAACCCGACCGCCGAGCAGCGCATTGCGTTGGCTCGGCACTCAGGCGCGGTCCGATTCGCGTACAACGAATGCCTGCGAATGGTCAAAACCGCGTTGACCGCCCGTCGCGCAGACCCAACGGTGGTGGTGCCATGGACCGGGTTCGACCTGATCAACGCGTTCAATGCGTGGAAAAAGACCGAGGCCGCCGGCCGGCTATGGGCCGTAGGCCGCGATGGAGTGATTGAACTTGCGGCGACTGGCCTCGCGTGGCGAGGCGACGTCTGTCAGCAGGTTTTCGAGGAAGCTGCCGTCGACTGTGGCCGTGCCCTCAAAGCGTGGGCGGATTCACGCTCTGGACGGTGCAACGGTAAACGCGTTGGATTTTCGAGGTTCAAGAAGAAGGCAAGTGGGCCGCGGCCGTTCCGACTGCGCAACACGAATCGCGATGGCCGACGACCAGCGATCCGCGTCGGGGACGACAACCGGCCCCGCTCGATCACTTTGCCCCGAATTGGCGCGATCGCCGTTCACAATGACACCCGTCCATTGCGGCGAATGCTAGCCAAGGACCGCGCCAGGATTCTCGCTGTCACGATCAGCCATCGTGGTGGACGCTGGTGGGCTTCCTTGACCGTCGAGGCGGCCGACCTGCATCCGCTGCACTGCCATCCGACCCGCACCGACGGAGATCACGGTAGTTGGGTCGGTGTCGATCGTGGGCTCACCGCATTCGCAGTCGCCGCTGATGTGGACGGCACAGAAGTCGCACGCTTCGACGCCGCACCCAAACCTCTCCGCTCCGCAATGACGCGACACCGACAGTTGACCCGTAATTTGTCACGCAAGAGGAAAGGATCGCGCCACCACCAAAAGGCTGTTTTAGCAGTACAACGTCACCTCCACCGCATCGCGAACATCCGGCGGCACTTTCTACACCAGGTCTCCAACGCGCTGGTCAAGACCCACGACCGGCTCGTCGTAGAAGATCTGAACGTAACCGGCATGCTCGCCAATCACCGCCTCGCTCAAGCGATCTCAGACGCCGGATGGGCCGAGTTTGCCCGGATACTGTGCTATAAGCAAGCCTGGAGGGGCGGGCAGCTGGCGCGTGCCGACCGGTTCTTCCCGTCGACTAAGACCTGTGCGGCGTGTGGTTCGATCAGCACCCATATGACTCTGGCGGACCGACGGTTCACTTGCGATTGTGGATTTTCTGCCGACCGCGACCACAACGCCGCAGTGAACCCTGGCGCGCTGGGCCCAGGCCCGCTACGACGTCGATCGATCCCCGGACTCCCAAGCAGGAGGCCGGGCTACCAATGCCCGCCGACGGGCCGGCGCCATCCAGCACGCTCGGCGTGCAGGCGACGCCAGCCCGGAAGAAGCGGGAACCAACGTTCACGCACCCCGTGTGTGAACGTTGGACGCCCGAGAAGGGCGGTGACG
Organism: Mycobacterium sp. IS-3022; assembly: GCF_001500065.1. Classification (GTDB taxonomy): domain Bacteria; phylum Actinomycetota; class Actinomycetes; order Mycobacteriales; family Mycobacteriaceae; genus Mycobacterium. The sequence goes on along the minus strand of NZ_LQIN01000001.1, from coordinate 542,370 downwards.
GCGACTCACTGAGTCGACTGACACGCTTCATAGCTCAGTTGGTAGGCCGCCGCCCGGTTCGGACCGCGAACGAGGGAGAGTGAGAAACCACCGGAGCACACTGCGTTAGACTCCTCCCCGCAAGGGCCTTTAGCTCAATTGGCAGAGCTGCGGACTTCAATAGGAGCGCCACGGGGGAAACCCCGTGGATGACACCACTCAAAGTCGGGGAACCCTTCCTGACTCCGGTCAGATGGCAATCCCGAGCCAAGCCGAGGGTTTCCTCGGAAGGTGTAGAGACCGGACGGGTGGCACCTACGACGTCAGTCATGGTGAAGGGACGGTCCAGACCACGAACGCTATTCGTAGCGGCGGCGAAAGCCGAAGTGGCAGGTTAATCCGTAGGTTGTGGGTTCGAGTCCCACAGGGCCCACCCATGGCGGGATGGCGTTGCCTCAGCAGGTACGCCATCCGCGACAACTGACGTGATGCGACACGCGGCTTCCGCGATTGTTAATGAATCGCCAAACACGTCGTGATAGAGGTTTAGGTCGTTGATCGGCAGAGGACCGCTGCGCGACGGTCTCACATCGCCCTCCCCGACTCGTCTGTCGACCTCAACGTAGTTACGCCTACCGACAACAGGTCGGATCCAGCACAGCGCACAGCGCGACGAGGGCGTCGCGGTGCGCGCGGTGGTAGACGTTCATGCCCCGACGCTCGGACTCGACGAGCCCAGCCCGCCGAAGCTGGCTGATGTGGTGACTGACCGTCGACTCGGTCAAGCCCAGAACAGTGGCAAGCTCGCTGCTGGTCTCTTCGCCGGTAGCCGAGCTGAACAGATACGACATGATCTTGACCCGGGCCGGGTCGGCGAGGGCCTTGAGCCGCAGCGCGACGTGCAGCGCGTCGTCGTCGCTGATCGGGCCCGCCGCCACGGGCGCGCAGCACACCGGGGCGGACATGTCGATCACTGGTAGCGCCTTGGGCATGCAACCATGTTGCCACAGGGTGTTGACATATATCGAAAAGGTGCGCATCCTGGCTGCAGCCGCTATTTCGATATATGTCACACAGGTACGGAGGAAGCATCATGTCCCGCGTCCAACTCGCACTGAACGTCGACGACCTCGACGAGGCCATCACTTTCTACTCGAAGTTGTTCAACACCCCACCCGCCAAGGTCAAAGAGGGCTACGCCAACTTCGCCGTCGCGGAACCGCCCCTGAAACTCGTCCTGCTGCAGAACCCCGGCAAGGGCGGCACCATCAACCACCTCGGCGTCGAGGTCGAGTCCAGCGACACGGTGCATGCCGAGATCGCTCGACTGACCGACGAGGGCCTCTTCACCGACGAGGAGATCGGCACCACCTGTTGCTTCGCCAAGCAGGACAAGGTGTGGGTCACCGGTCCGGCCGGCGAGAAGTGGGAGGTCTACACCGTGCTCGCCGACTCCGACACGTTCGGCACCAGCCCACAGCGCGCCGACGGCCACGGCCAGGCCGGGTGCTGCGGCGCCGCGGCGTCGGACGACGCGACGGCGCCGGAGTCCGCGTGCTGCTGACGACTGGCGCGGGCCCGCCGGGCACCCAGTGCGATTGCACACTGTCCGACTGCGACTATTCATCCATGGACCGGAAACTGTTGTCCGTCGTGGCCGCCGACAGCAACGAAACCGTCGGAACGCCAGCGTGAGCGGTCCCGTCGTCCGCGAGACGCACGTCGTGGAGAGGCTCTCGCCGCTGGACCGTCTGCTGCCGGTCTGGATCGGCATTGCGATGGTCGCGGGTTTACTCATCGGCCGGCTCACACCCGGTGTGAACGGGGTGCTCAATCATGTTCAGGTAGACGGTATCTCGGTGCCGATCGCGCTCGGACTGCTCATCATGATGTACCCGGTGCTGGCGAAGGTCCGCTACGACAGGCTCGACACCGTAACGGCCGACCGCAAGCTGCTCATCAGCTCTCTGGTGCTCAACTGGCTCCTCGGTCCCGCGCTGATGTTCGCGCTGGCTTGGCTGTTGTTGCCGGATCTGCCCGAGTACCGCACCGGCCTGATCATCGTCGGCCTGGCGCGCTGTATCGCGATGGTGATCATCTGGAACGACCTCGCATGTGGGGACCGGGAGGCCGCCGCCGTCCTGGTGGCGCTCAACTCCGTCTTCCAAGTCCTGATGTTCGCGGTTCTCGGTTGGTTCTACCTTTCCGTGCTACCCGGCTGGCTGGGTCTCGAGCAGACGACAATCGACACGTCGCCCTGGCAGATCGCGAAGTCTGTGCTGATCTTCTTGGGCATCCCGCTCTTGGCGGGTTATCTGTCGCGTCGGATGGGTGAACGGGCCAAAGGACGCGACTGGTATGAGTCGAAATTCCTGCCCCGGATCGGCCCTTGGGCGCTCTACGGTCTGCTGTTCACGATCGTCGTCCTGTTCGCGTTGCAGGGAGACCAGATCATCAGCCGCCCCCTGGATGTCGCTCGTATCGCCCTGCCGCTGCTCGCCTATTTCGCGATCATGTGGGCAGGCGGCTACGGTCTCGGCTTGCTGCTCGACATGGGATATGAGCGCACCACGACGCTGGCGTTCACCGCCGCGGGCAACAACTTCGAACTCGCCATCGCGGTGGCCATTGCCACGTACGGCGCGACTTCCGGACAGGCTCTCGCCGGCGTGGTCGGGCCGCTGATCGAGGTGCCGGTACTCGTCGGGCTCGTATATGTCTCCTTGTTTCTACGCCGACGGTTCGCAGGGATCGCACCGGTGGTGAGCCGATGACCTCCGTGCTGTTCTTGTGCACTCACAACGCTGGCCGCTCGCAAATGGCAATGGGTTTCGCTGAATTCCTTGGCGGCGAGCGTGTTTCGGTATTCTCCGGCGGGTCCGAGCCGGCCGATCAGGTGAATCCCTCGGCAGTCGCTGCGATGGCCGAGAAGGGCATCGACATCGCATCCGCGCAGCCCAAGCAGTGGACCGACGACATGCTTCGAGAGGCGAACGTCGTTGTCACCATGGGCTGCGGTGACACCTGCCCGCTGCTTCCCGGCAAACGTTACGAGAACTGGGAATTGCCTGACCCGGCCGGCCAATCCGTCCACGACGTCCGCCCGCTTCGAGACGAGATCGAGCAGCGCGTCCGAATACTGCTGCACGAACTCGGGATTCCGCCAACTGCCTGACGACCGCGGATCAGACCTGCGGGCAGTAGAACTGCGGCTGACCGCGGTACTCGACCGGCGGCAAATTGCGCGCCGGCGTCTGCACCAGTGGGGCGTCTATCGGCAGCCGACCCGTCGCGCGATCAACCGCAGAGCGCTTCCGCGGATGCATCAGCATGCGCTTGGGCAGCACCTTGCCGGCGAAAGTGATCACGTCACAGAACCTCCGGTGCAGCCACTCCTGGCGGGGCGACCACGTATAGCCCATCAGCTCGCGCACGGGCGGGTCGTACAGGGCCACGGTCATGAACGTCAGGAAGCGCTGCATCACCTTCAGGTTCAGCCGCCACAGCGGATCCGGAATCCACTCCAGCGACGGGTGTTTGGGCATGGTCGAAAGATCCATCACCTCGCGTGCCGCCCAGTTGTTCTCCAAGACGTTGTGGCACATGTGATCCCAGTACTCCTGGAATTCCTCCCAGGTTTTCGGCACCGGGCGCATGCTCATCCCGTACATCCGATACCAGGTGATGTGCTCGTCGAACAGTTGACGCTTCTGGTCCTCGGTCAGCCCGCCGCCGAACTTCTCGGCCGCCAGCAGCGTCGACTTGAAGAACGTCGCGTGCGCCCAGTAGAAGACGTCGGGGTTGAGCGCGCTGTATCGCCGACCCTGCTCGTCGACGCCCTTGATCCCGATGTGGTAATCGCGCACCTCTGCACCGGTCATCGGAGCCCGGTCCCCGTCGAAGACCACGCCGCCGATCGGATAGATCGACCGCAGCAGCCGAGGGATTCGCTCCATGAAGAAGATCGAGTGCTCCTGCACCGCGGCACCCAACTGCGGATGCATGTTCTGCATCGAGCCGGCCCAGGTGCCCTGAAACAGCCCCGTCCACTGACCGAAGTACCGCCACGTCAGCGAGTCCAGCCCCAGCGGAAGTGGCGGGACGTCATAGCCGCCAGACGTCACCGGGCAGCCGGCCGCCATCGGGGAGGCGCTGGTCATCGGGCACGTCTCAGACGTATCTTGAGTCACTGATGTACTTCCGTCCGGGTCCGTCGCAAGATTTTGACTACGGGCGTTGTCATCGGCGAGCTTAGGAGGGATGTGCCTTCGGGTCAACGACGGGGCCGATGGTCCGGCGTGCCGCTGCAAGACCGTCAGGTGTTGCGCCGCGACGAACTCATCGCCGCGGGGGTCGAGCTTCTCGGCAGCGCGCAGGGCCCTTCCCTCACCGTCCGCGCTGTGTGCCGGGCCGCCGGGCTGACCGAACGCTACTTCTACGAGAGCTTCACCGACCGCGATGAGTTCGTCCGTGCGGTCTACGACGACGTGTGCGCGCGGGCCATGTCGACCTTGATGACGGCCGAGACCCCGCGCGACGCCGTCGAGCGGTTCGTGGAACTGATGGTCGACGATCCGACCCGGGGGAGGGTGCTGCTGCTCGCACCGGCCAGTGAACCGGTGCTGACCCGATCAGGTGCCGAGTGGATGCCCAGCTTCATCGAACTGCTGCAACGAAAGCTCACCCGCATCACCGATCCCGCGCTGGCGGCCATGGTCGCCACGGGGTTGATCGGGGCGCTGACCGCGCTGTTCACCGCGTATCTCAACGGCAGGCTCGCCGTCACGCGGGAGCAGTTCATCGACCACTGCGTCGCGATGTTGCTCGGCCGCGTGTCCAGTTACTGACCGCTACTCGTCGGGAGTGACCGGCGCTTCGAGCTCTTCTTCCTCTTGTTCGGCGGCTTCCTCTTCGGCCTCGGACTTGGCCGCCCGGCCAAGCGGATTAGCAACGGAGGCACCGGGTTTCGTCGCCGTCGCGAACGGACCCGCGCAGTTCAGCGACACCAGCATCTCGTCCTCGGAGTGCTCGAAATCATCTCCGACCCCGCGCAGGAACGGCGGCTCCCAGGCGGCGACCACGATGCAGTCGTCATCCTCCAGCTTGTCGCCGACCCTGGTCGCGACGATCGGGTCGAGGCCTTCTTCGTCCATCGCCTCCGACGCGTCGGCATACGTCTTGCCGACATAGTCGTCGGCGGTGGCAGTCGCGGTGCCGAACAGCACCAGCGCCGCCGCAGCCGAAGCCACCACACCGATCCCCAAGTACCGCAATCGCATGACCGCCCGCCTCCGTGGTGTGCTCCGGGGCGAGTGCAGGCGAGAGGTATCGCCGGCCGACCCGGTGTGGATTCCACGCAACTTTCACGAAGACAGATGAACGCAGCGCAACGTTAGTATTGATCGAAAGTGAAAACCGTTGCGGCAGGCGGATACCGCGTTACTCGTCGGGCGTGACGGGGTTTTCGAGTTCCTGTTCTTCCTGCTTTGCGGCTTCCTCTTCGGCCTCCGACTTCGCCTGTCGGCCCTCAGGACTGGCGACCGAAGCACCGGGATTGGTCGCCGTGGCGTATTCGCCGGCACAGTTCAGTGCGACGGAAATCTCGTCGCTGTCGGGCTCGGCGATACGCAGGAACGAGGAGTCCCAGGCATTCGTCACGATGCAGTCGCCCTCTTCGAGCTTGTCACCGACCCGGGTGGCAATCACCGCCGTCCCGCCGCTGTCCTCGATCTCCTGCTGCGCATCGGAATACTTCATCCCGACCACATCGGGCGCGGCGGCGGCGATACCCGCCCCACACAGGGCGGCCCATGCCGCCGCGGCAGTCGTCGCCGACAGGAACGCAATCGAGATGACCTTTTTCACGATGCCGCCAACCTGCATGTCCGGGCGATGACCGCCATGTGAATAGCTGGTGGAAGTCTATTGCGTGAGGGTGTATGCCGCCACCGCTGCGAAATAGCAGAAGGTCAGGTGTTCGGCGTCTCCGCCCGGGCCAACTCCTGTTCTTCCAGCCTGGCCGCTTCACGCGCGGCCTTGGCCGCCTGGCGTTGCTGCTCGGCCTTGGCGTCGCGGCCGACCGGGCTCATCGCCGAGTTGCCCGGTGCGCCGGGGGCGGCCACGGCCGCGTTGCAGTTCAGCGCCACCATCACATCGGAGTTCGCGACCGGGCGCCCACGCGAGTTCGGCCGCCGGACCGCCGCATCCCACGCGTTCGTCACCAAGCACTCGGCTTCGTCGGCGCCGCTTCCCACCCGCGTCGCGATCACGGCGTTTCCGCCTGCCCGCTGGATGATCTTCTGTGCGTCGCTGTAGGTCCGGTCGACGACGTCGGGGACGGCGGCCGCCTCGCCTGCGCCGACAAGCGCAACACCTGAGGCTGCCGCCGCCGCGAGCGCGGCCGCCAGTAGGTTCCGCGGCTTGAGCAACGCCCGCCCTCCAAGACTCGTGAAGCTTCGGCCCGGGCGTCGATGCTTGCCCGCCGGGATACTACAACGCACAGATGCGACTGGTGGTGCATACGTGACACGGCTGACGGAACTTGAATGTCACCGGGGTTCACAGATATATTGAGTGCAACCAACAGGTACAGATAACTGGAGGGGCTTCCCGCACGCGAGGAGGACGAACGACCCATGCACGCGAGGAGGACTGAGGACCGATGCACGAGAACTTGACCGACCTGCACCTGCTGCATGAGCTCGAGCCGGTGGTTGAGAAGAACCTCAACCGGCACCTGTCGATGCGCAAGGACTGGAACCCCCACGACTACATCCCGTGGTCGGACGGAAAGAACTACTACGCGCTCGGCGGCCAGGATTGGCACCCCGAGCAGGCCCAGCTGTCAGAGGTCGCCCAGGTCGCGATGATCCAGAACCTGCTGACCGAGGACAACCTGCCGTCGTACCACCGCGAGATCGCGATGAACTTCGGCATGGACGGCGCCTGGGGTCAGTGGGTGAACCGCTGGACGGCCGAGGAGAACCGCCACGGCATCGCATTGCGCGACTACCTCGTCGTCACCCGCGCGGTCGACCCCGTGCAGCTGGAACAGCTGCGCGTCGAGCAGGTCACCCGCGGCTTCTCCCCCGGCCAGAACCAGCAGGGCGACCTCTTCGCCGAAAGCCTCTTCGATTCGGTCATCTACGTCACTTTCCAGGAACTGGCGACCCGCGTCTCGCACCGCAACACCGGCAAGGCGTGCAACGAGTCCGTCGCCGACCAGCTGCTGGCCCGGGTCTCGGCCGACGAGAACCTGCACATGATCTTCTACCGCGACGTCAGCGAAGCCGGCTTCGAGATCGCCCCGGACCAGGCGATGCATTCCCTGCACCGGGTGCTGCGCAACTTCAAGATGCCCGGCTACACGGTTCCGGAGTTCCGCCGCAAAGCCGTCATCATCGCGGTGGGCGGCGTCTACGACCCGCGCATCCACCTCGACGACGTGGTGATGCCGGTGCTGAAGAAGTGGCGCATCTTCGAACGCGAGGACTTCACCGGTGAGGCCGCCCGGATGCGCGACGACCTCGGTGTGCTCGTCGAGGAGCTGGAGGAGGCCTCGCAGAAGTTCGAGGAGTCCAAGCAGCGCCGCCTCGAGCGCGAGGCGCGCAAAGCCGAGAAGCTGTCCGCGAAGAAGGTCCTCGCCGCCACCTCGACGTGACTGGCGTCATGACGGTCCTGGCCGACAAGCACGAACTGCAGATCGGCCCGCTTCGGCTCCACAGCCCCGTCGTACTGGCCCCGATGGCCGGTGTGACCAACGTGGCGTTCCGCACCCTGTGCCGCGAACTCGAGTTGGCCCGGGCGGGCACGATCAGCGGCCTGTACGTGTGCGAGATGGTCACTGCGCGGGCCCTCGTCGAACGGCATCCGGCGACCATGCACATGGTGACGTTCGCAGCCGATGAGAGCCCGCGGTCACTGCAGCTGTACTCGGTCGATCCGCAGAACACCTACGCCGCGGCGAAGATGATCGCCGACGAGGGGCTGGCCGACCATATCGACATGAACTTCGGCTGCCCGGTGCCCAAGGTCACCCGGCGCGGCGGCGGCGCGGCATTGCCGTTCAAGCGCAGGTTGTTCGGGCAGATTGTGGGGGCTGCGGTTGCCGCGACCGAAGGCACCGATATTCCAGTGACGGTGAAGTTCCGCATCGGCATCGACGACGCCCACCGCACCCATCTCGATGCGGGCCGGATCGCCGCCGAGGAGGGCGCCGCAGCCGTCGCCTTGCACGCCCGCACCGCGGCCCAGCGCTACTCCGGCACGGCGGACTGGGAGCAGATCGCGGCGCTCAAGCAACACGTCACCAGCGTGTCCGTGCTGGGCAACGGCGACATCTTCGAAGCCGCGGACGCGCTGGCGATGATGTCGGCGACCGGGTGCGACGGCGTGGTGATCGGTCGTGGCTGCCTCGGCAGGCCGTGGCTGTTCGCCGAGTTGTCGGCGGCCTTCACCGGACGCCCGGCGCCCACGCCCCCAACGCTCGGCGAGGTGGCGTCGATCATCCTGCGGCACGGCGAGTTGCTGTCCGCACATTTCGGCGAGGACAAGGGCATGCGCGACATTCGCAAGCACATCGCCTGGTATCTGCACGGATTCCCCGCCGGCGCCGAGTTGCGGCGGTCGTTGGCGCTGGTCAAATCCCTCGCCGAGCTGGAGACGCTGCTCGGCAGGCTCGACGCCACCGTGCCGTTTCCCGACGCGGCGACCGGACCGCGCGGGCGCCAGGGTTCCGCAGCCGCGGTCGCTCTGCCGGAGGGCTGGTTGACCGATCCGGACGACTGCACCGTGCCCGCCGGCGCCGAGGTCATGCACTCCGGGGGCTGACCCGCTTCCCGGCCGTCTCGCAGTCGTCTCTTTTCCGAGACGACTCCGACATCACATCTCTCAGGATGTCTCAGTACGATATGAGTCTCGTCTGTAATGAGCTCCCGTCGCGGGGCCACCCAGGTGCCGACGCAACGGCGCGCGGCACCGGCGCACACTCCTGTGCTGCACGCGATACGAGTCGGAGGCCGGTAGGAACATGAGTGACGGCGACAACGCCACTCCTGGCCCCGAGGACCCGACCGGCGGGGACAACCAATGGCTCACCCGAAACCAGCGACCGGCGGCGGGTTCAGCGCCGTGGGAGCGCACCGGCATCTCCCCCCGTCCTGACAGGTCAGACCCATTCCCAGCAGACGTCGACCCGGACGATGGTGAGCCCACCGGCAACCACACCGACGGCGTCACCGTCGCCGACCTGATCGCCAAGCTGTCGGGCGACACCGCGGTCCCGCCGGAGTTGCGCCGTCGGCGCCGCGAACCCGAACCACCGACACCCACCGAACCTCCCGCCCCGCCCTCGCCGCCCACCGAGATCATCGACGCGGTGCCCGGACCGGACGCACCAGCCGAAGCCGGGGCGGACGACAACGACACCGAGATCTTGCCGGTATTGCACGACCACCCGGACATCCCCGATCTGGCGCTGGTGCGCCGCCCGAGCAGGGTGCCCGCGGCGCACTCGGTCACCCGCCGCACGCGCTCGAAACCACGCCGCCGGCGCACGGCGGTCATCGCGGGACGCGCGGTCGCAGCCGTGATCGCCGTGCTCGCGCTCGCGCTGACCGGCGGGGCATGGCAGTGGCAGTCCGCCAAGAACAACATGCTCAACCGGATCTCCGCGCTCGACCCGGACTCCCGCGACATCCTCGACCCGAACGCACAGTTCGGTGACGAGAACTTCCTGATCGTCGGCGTCGACAGCCGAATCGGCGAGAACAGCGACATGGGTGCCGGCACCACCGAGGACGCCGCCGGCGCGCGGTCGGACACCGTGATGCTGGTGAACATCCCGGCGAACCGGGAACGTGTTGTGGCTGTGTCGTTTCCGCGGGACCTCGCCATCGAGCCGATGAAGTGCGAGCCGTGGGATCCCAAGACCCGCACGTACGGACCGATCACCGATCCGGACTCGCCGATGTACGGGGCCGAAGAGGTCTACACCGAGTACAAGCTCAACTCGGCGTACGCCGTCGGCGGCCCCAAGTGTCTGGTGAAGGTCATCCAGAAGATGTCGGGTCTGTCGATAAACCGTTTCATGGCAGTCGATTTCGCGGGCTTCTCCAAGATGGTCGACGCTCTCGGCGGCGTTGAAGTGTGTAGCACCACACCGCTCGAGGACTACGAGCTGGGCACGGTGCTGCCGACGGCCGGCCGCCAGATCGTCGACGGGCACACCGCGCTGCAGTACGTTCGCGCCCGCCAGGTGACCACCGAAACCAACGGCGACTACGGGCGAATCAAACGTCAGCAGCTGTTCCTGTCCTCGCTGATGCGCGAGATGATTTCCAAGGAAGTGTTCTTCTCGCTGTCCAAGCTCAACAACGTCGTGAACATGTTCATCAACGACAGCTACGTCGACAACATGGACACCAAGGACCTGGTCCGGCTCGGCCAGTCGATTCAGGGCATCGCGGCGGGCCGGATCACGTTCCTGACCGTCCCGACGACGGGCTACATGGACGAGTACGGCAACGAGCATCTCCGCGAGGAAGACACCCGCGCGATCTTCGACGCGATCATCAACGACGATCCGCTGCCCGAGGAGAAGAACGCCGACAACACCCCGGTGCCGGGCACACCCGAGTCGATGAGCGCCCAACCCGACTCGGCGGCACCGACCCACGACTCAGCGCCGTCGAGCGAACTGGTCGACGCGATCACCACGAATCCGGCCGACATCACGGTTCAGGTGTCGAACTCCACCGGCGAGACCGGCCTCGCCGCGACCGCGGCCAGCGAATTGCAAACCCACGGTTTCAACGTCACCACCCCCGACGACTACCCGGATCCGCTGGACTCGACGACGGTGTTCTTCTCTCCGGGCAACGAAGAGGCGGCCGCGACGGTGGCCTCCTCCTTCGCCAACCCGATGATCGAGCGGGTCTCGGGCATGGGCGACACCGTGCGTGTCGTGCTGGGCAGCGACTTCTACACGGTGAACCCGCCGTCGCCGAGCGGGTCGCCGGTCCAGGTGCAGGTCGTGCGGGGCACCCATAGCACTCCGACGCAGCTTCCCGAGGATCTCGCGGTCACCAACGCCGCCGACACCACCTGCGAGTAGCGGCCCTCACCACCGCGTTTGGGCGGTCGGCGTTCACCGGTCGTTCACCGGTCGCCTCATGCCGTTCGGGCAGCAAAGCCCGTAGGCTGGAGCCATGCGTACCGCGTACCACGAGCAGTTGGATGCCCTGACCAGTCAGCTGGGCGAGATGTGCGGACTGGCCGGCGCAGCGATGGAGCGCGCGACCCAGGCCCTGTTGCAGGCCGACCTGGTGCTGGCCGAACAGGTCATCACCGACCACGAACAGATCGCCGCGATGAGCGCCCGCGCCGAAGAGGCGGCGTTCGTGCTGCTCGCACTGCAGGCACCGGTCGCCGGGGACCTCCGCGCAATCGTGGGCTCGATTCAGATCGTCGCCGACGTGGACCGCATGGGCGCGCTCGCACTGCACGTCGCCAAGATCGCCCGCCGCCGCCATCCCCAGCACGCCCTGCCCGAAGAGGTGAACGGTTACTTCGCCGAAATGGGGCGTCTCGCAGTCGAACTCGGTAACAGTGCCCAGGAGGTGCTGGTCACCCGCGACCCGGAGAAGGCGGCCCGGATCGGCGAAGAAGACGATGCGATGGACGACCTGCACCGCCATCTGTTCACCGTGCTGATGGACCGCGAGTGGAAGCACGGGGTGGCCGCGGCGGTCGACGTGACCCTGCTGGGCCGCTTCTACGAGCGGTTCGCCGATCACGCCGTCGAGGTCGCCCGGCGGGTGATCTTCCAGGTCACGGGTAAGCATCCGGCGGAAGAGGAGATCCCCGCGCCGCGCTGACCCGCGCTTACCCGCGCTTACCCGCGCTTACCCGCGTTTACCCGCGAGCAGTCGCATAGTGCCGCACAAATGGCGACAGATAGGGACACTGTGCGTCTGCTCGCGCAGAAAAGCGGGGCAGATGGTCAGCCGAACCGGCCGGAGATGTAGTCCTCGGTGGCCTTCTGCGTCGGATTGGAGAAGATCTTCTCCGTGTCGTCGATCTCGATCAGGCGTCCCGGCTTGCCGGTAGCCTCGAGGTTGAAGAACGCCGTCTGATCACTCACCCGAGCGGCCTGCTGCATGTTGTGCGTGACGATGACGATCGTGAACTCCTGCTTGAGCGTGGCGATCAAATCCTCGATCGCCAGCGTCGAAATGGGGTCGAGCGCCGAGCACGGCTCGTCCATCAGCAGCACGTCGGGTTGCACGGCGATCGCTCGGGCGATGCACAACCGCTGCTGCTGACCGCCGGACAGCCCGCCGCCGGGCTTGTCCAGCCGGTCCTTGACCTCGTTCCACAGATTGGCGCCCCGCAGCGACCGCTCGGCCACCTCGTCGAGCGTCTTCTTGTTGCGGACGCCTTGGAGCTTGAGCCCGGCGACGACGTTGTCGCGAATCGACATGGTGGGGAACGGGTTCGGCCGCTGGAACACCATGCCGATCGTCTTACGCACACCGACCGGATCCACCCCGGCGGCATAGATGTCCTCGCCGTCGAGCAGCACCGACCCCTCGACCCGCGCGCCCGGGATCACCTCGTGCATGCGGTTGAGCGTCCGCAGCACCGTCGACTTGCCGCAGCCCGACGGACCGATGAACGCCGTCACGTTGCGGGGCGGAACCGCCAGCGAGACGTCGGCGACGGCGTGAAATGAGCCGTAGAAGATGTTGACGTCCTTGAGGTCCAAACGCTTGGCCATCGAAAGCTCCTAAACCTTCTTGGGGGCAAAGATCTTCGCGAGGAACCGGGCCCCGATGTTGAGTATCGCGATCAGCAGGATGAGGGTCAGGGCAGCGCCCCACAGCCGGTCGGTGGGAACAGGATTGGCGCCGGCGCCCGCCGATGTCTGGTCGTACATCATGCCGGGCAGCGAGCCCATGAAGCCGTCGAACATGTCGAAGTTCATCGCCTGCGCATAGCCGACCAGAACGAGCAACGGCGCCGTTTCACCCATGACGCGCGCCAGCGCCAGCATGATTCCGGTCACGATGCCCGACAACGCGGTCGGAATCACGATGCGCGCAATGGTCTTCCACTTCGGAACGCCGAGCGCGTAGCTGGCTTCCCGTAGATCCATCGGAACGATGCGCAGCATCTCCTCGGTGGCACGCACGATGACCGGGATCATCAACAACACCAGCGAGAGTGACACCGCGAAACCCGACCGCGGAAATCCCAGCGTCGCCACCCACAACGCGTAGATGAACAGCGCGGCGACGATCGACGGAACACCGGTGAGGATGTCGACCATGAAGGTGGTCACTTTGGCGAATCGCGTTCCGCCGCCGTACTCGACGAGATAGATCCCGACGAACACGCCGATCGGGATCGAGATGACCGCGCACACCAAACCCTGCAACAGCGTGCCCACTATCGCGTGGTACACGCCGCCCCCGGCCTCGAAGGCCGTCATGCCCGCCTGCGAATTGGTGAACCAGACCGGTGAAGTCAGCGCCGTGAAGCCCTTGACGACCACCGAGTACAGCACCCACAGCAGCGGCACCAGAGCGATCAGCACCGACAGCGTGACCAGAACCGTCGCGACGTTGTTGGCCAGCTTGCGCCGAAGCCCGACCCCTTGGAATGTCGTCGCCTTGACCGGGCGGTCCAGCGTCGAGGTCATTTCGCTGCCTTCCCGGCGACCGCTGCGCGCGCCAGCGAGTTCACCACGAACGTCAGGATGAACAGAACGAGGCCGGCCGCGATGTAGGCGCCCGCCTTGTACTGGTCGTTGAATTCGCTTGCCGTGGCGGCGATCAGGCTGGCGAATGTGTATCCGCCGTCGAACAGCGACCACCCGAACGCCTGCTGCGTGCCACGCAGGATGATCAGCAGCGCGATCGTCTCACCGAGCGCACGGCCGAGGCCGAGCATGGCGCCGCTGATGTAGCCCGACATGCCGAAGGGCAGCACGGTGGTCCGCACCACCTCCCAGCGGGTCGCGCCCAGCGCCAGCGCCGCCTCGATCTGACCCCGCGGTGTCTGAACGAACACTTCCCTTGTCACCGCGGTGATTATCGGCAGGATCATCACCGCCAACACGATTCCGGCGGTGAAGATCGTGCCGCCGCCGGCCACCGACGCGGTTCCGGTCTTGAAGAGAAACAGCCAACCGAGATTTTCGTTGAGCCACAACGCGATCGGTTTCAGAACGGGCGCAAGGACGTAAAGGCCCCAGACGCCGTAGATGATCGACGGAACCGCGGCGAGCAGGTCGACCATGTACGCGAGCGGTCCGCCCACCCGCCGCGGCGCGTACTGGGTCAAAAAGATTGCGATGCCCAGCGCCACAGGCATGGCGAGTACCAACGCGAACACCGACACGAACACCGTCACCTGCAGCAGGTCGAGGATGCCGAAGTGCATCGCCGACGTGTCGGTGGTGATCCAATTGCCGCCGTAGAGGAAGAAGTTCTCCTCGTTGCGTGCCAGCGCCGGAATCGCCCGCCACAGCAGGAATCCGCCGATCGCCGCGATCAGAGCGACGATGAACGCGCCGGAACCCTCCGCCAATCCGCGGAAGATGCGGTCGCCGACACGCTCTTTGGCGTTCCTCGACGGGCTGGTGGAGATCGGAGTCGGCTCGGGAAAGGGTGAAGCAAGCGCTTCACCCGATCCCGCGTCGGCCGGATTGGGGATTGTCACTTCGAGCCTATCGGTCATCGGTCCCAGGACCCATCCTCACCGTATCCGTGCCGGCGCGCCACGCACTAGGCAATAGCTTCGATGGACGTCAGCAGACGCTCCTTGAACCGGTCCGGAAGCGGCACGTAGCCCGCAGGCGAGAGATTCTGTTGGCCCTCGTTCGCGGCGACCGTCAGGAACGACTTGACCGCCGCCGAGGTTTCCGCGTCGTAGCCCTTCGAGCAGACGATCTCGTAGGTGGCGAGCACCAGCGGGTAGGCGCCCGGCTCCTTGGTTCCGTACAGCGAGTTCAAGTCCAGCGTCAGGTCATTGCCTTCGGCGGCGAACTCGGCGGCGTCGATCGCCTTCTTGGCCGATTCGTCGGTCAACGCGACAGCCCCTGCGCCACTGTCGATTTGAGCGAACGGCGCACCTGCCTGCTCGGCGAAACCCTTCTCCACGTAACCGATCGCACCGCCCGTGGCCTGGACGGCCTGCACGACGCCCGCAGACTTCTGGGCGCCCTCGCCCGCGCCGCCCTGGAACTCGCTGCCCTCGCCCTTGGTCCAGCTCTGTGGGGCCGCGGTCGCCAGGTACTTCTGGAAGTTGTCGGTGGTGCCCGACGAGTCCGAGCGGTAGATCGGGGTGATCGCGGTGTCCGGCAGGTTGGTGCCCGCGTTCAGCGCCGCGATGGCGGGATCGTTCCACTTGGTGATCTGCCCCTGGAAGATCTTGGCGAGCAGGTCGGCGTTGAGCACCAGCTTGTCGACCCCCTCGAGGTTGTAGGCCAGCGCGACGGGGCCGAACACCAGCGGGAGGTTCCACGCCGGATTGCCGCCGCAGCGCTCGGCGGCCTGCTTGACCTGGTCGCCCTTGAGCGCCGAATCCGACCCGGCGAAGTCGACCTGCTTGGCGATGAACTGCTCGCGACCCGCGCCCGAACCCGTGGGGTTGTACGACAGGTTCTTGCCCTCGCACAGCTGGCCCCAGACCTTGCTGAACTCGGCGATCGCGTTCTGCTGAGCTGTCGAGCCCTCGGCGGTGACGGAATCCTTGCCACCGCACTCCGCGGCCGACGCCGCCCCGTTGCCGCCCGTCGCGGTCGTGCCGGCGTTGTTGTCGCTGCCGCACGCGGACAGGGTCAACGCGGCGATCGCGGTCACCGACAGCGTGGTTCCGAGTGTCTTGCCAAGGTTGAGCTTCACTTATCCCACTTTCGACTTTGGACGGCTTCAAACTCCCTCGCAACGTATGCGGCGCCGGTGGACAGCTGCCGGATGGCAGGTGAACGGCCGGTGAACACGTTCAGTTAGTTCGTCGTGGTTTCCCAGCTAGCGCGGGGAACGCACGGCGTACGCGGCGTCCACCGCGGAGACGTCGAAGCCCAGCTTCCGGTAGGTCTTCACGGCCGCCGAGTTATCTGCCTCGACGTAAAGCATGACCGTGGGATGCGAGCTTTGCGACAGCCGCCCGGCGAGGTGGTGCAGACCGGTCAACGTCAGCGCAGCGCCCAGACCGCCCCCCTGCGCCGCGGGGTCGACCCCGACCACGTAAACCTCCCCGAGGTCGGCGTTGTGAACCTTGGTCCAGTGGAATCCGAGGATCTCGCCGGTGTCCTCGTCGACGGCGAGGAACAACCCGTCGGGATCGAACCATGGTTCGCCTCGGCGCTCGGCGATGTCGGCCTCGGTCCAGCCACCCTGCTCGGGATGCCAGGCGAACGCGGCGTTGTTGACGCGCAGCAGCGCGGCATCGTCGGCGGGACCGGAGTAAGTGGTGATGCGGATGCCGTCGCACGCCGGCGTCGGCGGCAGGTCGGTCAGCGGGCGTCGCATCTGCAGCAGCTCACGCACGACGGCCAGCCCCAGCGAGGCCGCGGTGGCGCGCGCCGGCGCGAGGTTGCCGTGCGCCCACACCCGGGCGTCGCCGCCGCCCTCCGCCAGGCCGGCGCGCACCAGAGCCGATCCGATTCCGCGGCGCCTGGTCCGGGGGTGCACAACCAGTTCCGCCATCGCGGACGCCTCACCGGTTGACAGATTCAGATAGCCGACGACGTCGTGGTCGTCGCGGGCCACCAGGTGTCGGGTCCGGTCGAGCGGCAGTTCCCGGAGCACCTGCTCCCCGACCGGGGCTACGCCGTCGGCCGCCGTGGCGGCCGCGATCAAGTCCCGGATGCGGCTCTGTTCATCGTCGGAAAGGCCGGTGCGCCAAAGGAATTCCGTCACGGACTACGCAGCGGGTCAGCGAGCGCTTCGGGAATCGTGGCGGGCGCCTCGTAGTCGCCGCCGTCGATGTCGTCGGACACCTCGGCGCCTTGGGCCGGCGGGCGGCCGCGCGCCGGGCGCACCGCCTTGTAGCCGACGTTGCGCACGGTCCCGATCAGCGACTCGTACTCCGGGCCGAGTTTGGCGCGCAGCCGTCGCACGTGCACGTCCACCGTGCGGGTGCCGCCGAAGAAGTCGTAGCCCCAGACCTCCTGCAGCAGTTGTGCGCGGGTGAACACCCGGCCCGCGTGTTGGGCCAGATACTTGAGCAGCTCGAATTCCTTGTAGGTGAGGTCGAGCGGGCGGCCGCGAAGGCGCGCGGTGTAGGTGCCCTCGTCGATCACCAACTCGCCGAGGCTGATCTTGCCGACGTTCTCCTGATTGGCCATGCCGCCCCGACGGCCGACGAGCAGCCGCAGCCGCGCGTCGATCTCGGCGGGGCCGGTGCCGGGCAGCAGGATCTCGTCGAGACCCCATTCGACGCTGACGGCCACCAGGCCGCCCTCGCTGACTACCGCCACGACCGGCACCGAGGTTCCGGTCGTGCCCAGCAGCCGGCACAACCCGCGGGCAGCGGCCAGGTCGGTGCGCGCGTCGACGATCGCGACGTCCGCGCTGCCGGCCTCCAGGAGCGACGACACCTCGGTCGGCGCGGTCCGCACGGTGTGAGGAAGCAGCGACAACGACGGCAGCACCGACTCGGGGTGTGGGTCGACGGTCAGTAGCAGTAGATCCAACTGGCCCTCCAGCAGCCACAGGGACCTCGCCTGGACAACTTTGTCTGTCGGTGACTTCCCAGATTCATGCTCGACATCCGGCCGTTACCCGGCCGATGGTGCCTTAACGATAGCGCGCAACCTGCCGGTCAGCTGCGTCGAACGCACCGACGCGGCGAAGGTGGGCCAGAATGTGCGGGTGCGCAAGCTGCTGCTCGGGGTGGTCGCGACGGTGCTGGCCGTCGCCGTCTGTGCCGTCGGGGCGGACTTCGGGGCGGCGATCTACGCCGAATACCGGCTGGCCAGAAGCGTGCGCAGCGCCGCCGAACTACAGCACGACCCGTCGGTGGCGATCCTCGGATTCCCATTCGCCACCCAGGCGATGGATCACCATTACGACGAGGTCGAGATCAGGGCCAACGGTGTCGATCACCCCGTGGTGGGCAAGGCCTCGCTGGAGGCCACGCTGCACGACATCGATCTGCCAGACGACTCCTGGCTCATCGGACCCGACGCCGTGTTGCCGGTCGGCAAGGCCGAGAGCCGCATCATCATCGACTCGACGCATCTCGGCCGCTTCATGGACATCCCCGACCTGCTGGTCGAGGCGCCGACGGGAGAGAGCAACGACGCCACCGGCGGCACCACGGAATCGGGTATCTCGAGCAACCGGGGCGTGGTGTTCACCGGGACGCCCGAGAAGGCGGACTTTCACAGCAAGGTGAGCATCGCCGTTGACCTCGACGTAGCCGGGCCGGATCAGACGACGCTGGTGATGACGGCCACCGGCGTGCTGACCGGGCCGGGCACCGCCGACCAGGAGGTGCCCGACGACAAGAAGGAGGCGGTGTTGGCGGCGTTCACCGCGAGCCTGCCCGGCCAGAAGCTGCCGTTCGGGCTGGCACCCACAGCGCAGGGCGCGCGGGGCTCCGACATCATCATCGAGGGCATCGCCGAGGGAGTAACCGTCGTCCTCGACGAGTTCAACCGATCATGAGCTCCTCCTGGGTGTTGGCGATCACCGTGCTCGTCGCGGCGCTGGGCGTGGCGTATGTGATCGGCCGGCTGCTCGCGCTGCGGTCCGGGCTGCTCAAGGCGAGCGAAGCCGCGGCCAACGTCGACACCAGTGACCTCGGCTTGTCATCGACCGGACCGACGGTCCTGCACTTCTCCGCCGAATGGTGCGGTCCCTGCGCGGCGGTGCGCAGGGTGGTCGACGAGGTGTGCGCCGAGTTGCCCGCGGTGGCGCACATCGAGATCGACATGGACGCCAACCCGCAGGCGGCGCGGCGGCTTTCGGTGCTCTCGCTGCCCACCACGATCGTCTTCGACAAGGACGGCAGGCCCCGGTACCGGACCCACGGTGTCCCGAAGGCCGCTGACCTGCGCTCGGCGTTGGAACCGCTGTTGGCTTGATCGCCGAGTCGGTTGGTAAGCTGTCCGGCGTGTCCGCCCGCCTCGAGCCGATGCTCACCAAGCGCCGCGCAGTCGATCTGTGCCGCGTCGCGGGTTCTTGCTGTTGTTGTAGCTGCTGAGTAGCCGCGCCGTTTCTTCGCGCCGCACTCGGGAGCGACCTCTGTGGTCAATCCCAGCCCAGCCCATGACAGCCCACAGGAGCACATGAATGTCAGCGACGGATATGTCGACAACGAAGACCCGGACACCCGATCAGGTGGACGTGCGCGGACCGCGCTTCGCCGCGTGGCTCACCACCGGGGTCCTCGCGGCGACGCTGCTGGTGTGGCCGCTGAGCCCGGTCGCCTCGGCTGTGCTGCTGGGCGCCCAGGCGGTCGTCTTCGCCGTCGGCGCGTGGCGCGGGCCGCGATCGCATCCCTACGGCGTGATCTTCGGCCGCTTCGTCGCCCCGCGGCTCGGACCCGCCACCGAGAAGGAACCCGTCCCGCCGCTCAAGTTCGCCCAACTCGTCGGCTTGGGGTTCGCGGTGGTCGGCGTCGCCGGCTTCGTGTCCGCCCATCCGCTGCTGGGCCTCATCGCCACCGGCTTCGCGCTCGTGGCGGCCTTCCTGAACGCGGCCTTCGGCATCTGCCTTGGCTGTCAGCTCTACCCGCTCGTCGTACGCGTTCGAAAGGACGCCGGCACACCGTCACCCGCATAGAACTTCGAAACCGAAGCAACCGAAAGGATCCCCTACATGGCACGCTCCGACGTCCTGGTCACGGTTGACTGGGCCGAGAGCAATCTCAACGCGCCGAACACCGTCTTCGTCGAGGTCGACGAGGACACCAGCGCCTACGACACCGGCCACATCGAGGGCGCCGTCAAGATCGACTGGAAGACCGATCTGCAGGATCCCGTGCGCCGCGATTTCGTTGACCAGCAACAGTTCTCGAAACTGCTGAGCGAACGCGGAATCTCCAACGACGACACGGTGATCCTCTACGGCGGCAACAACAACTGGTTCGCCGCGTACGCCTACTGGTACTTCAAGCTGTACGGGCACCAGAACGTCAAGCTGCTCGACGGCGGCCGCAAGAAGTGGGAACTCGACGGTCGTCCGCTGTCCACCGAGGTGGTCAAGCGGCCGGCGACCAGCTACACGGCCAAGGCGCCCGACAACAGCATCCGGGCCTTCCGCGACGAGGTGATCGCCGCGATCAACAGCAAGAACCTCGTCGACGTGCGTTCTCCCGACGAGTTCTCCGGCAAGATTCTGGCTCCCGCGCACCTGCCCCAGGAGCAGAGCCAGCGGCCCGGGCATATCCCGGGCGCGATCAACGTTCCGTGGAGCAAGGCGGCCAACGACGACGGCACGTTCAAGTCCGACGAGGACCTCGCGAAGCTGTACGCCGAGGCCGGCCTGGACGGTGAGAAGGAGACGATCGCCTACTGCCGCATCGGTGAGCGGTCGTCGCACACGTGGTTCGTGCTGCAGGAGTTGCTCGGACACAAGAACGTCAAGAACTACGACGGTAGTTGGACCGAATACGGCTCCCTCGTGGGTGCCCCGATCGAGTTGGGAAGTTGATATGTGCTCTGCCCCGAAACAAGGCCTGACGTTGCCCGCCAGCGTCGACTTGGAGAAGGAGACGGTGATCACCGGCCGCGTCGTGGACGGGTCGGGACAGGCCGTCGGCGGCGCGTTCGTGCGGCTGCTGGACAGCTCTGACGAGTTCACCGCCGAGGTGGTCGCCTCGGCCACCGGCGACTTCCGGTTCTTCGCCGCACCCGGCACGTGGACGCTGCGCGCGTTGTCGAAGGTCGGCAACGGGGATGCCGTCGTGGCGCCGTCCGGTGCGGGGATCCACGAGGTCGACGTCAAGGTCGCCTAGCCGTTCTACGTCGAAACTGAGCTTGTGCTTGAGAATTCGTGAAAATCTCGCGCACAGGTTCAGATTCGGCGGGCTGGGCCCGGCGAACCCGGCGACGAGCCGGAGGATAGACTGCACCCCGTGGTGCTGTTCTTCGAACTCTTGCTCGTGGCCGCGACGGGGGTTATCACCTGGTTCGCGTTGTACGCGCTGTACCGGCTGATCACCGACGAGTCGTGACGTCGGGGGACGACGCAGTAGCGGCGGCCGCCGAACGCGCGAAAACGACAGCCGCGCGGAACATCCCGGTCTTCGGTGATCTGCCGGCGCCGTCCGACACCGCCAATCTGCGCGAAGGCGTGAACCTCAACGACGCGCTGCTGGCGCTGCTGCCGCTGGTCGGAGTCTGGCGCGGTGAGGGTGAGGGCCGCGGTACCGACGGCGACTACCGGTTCGGCCAGCAGATCGTGGTCTCCCACGACGGCGGCGACTACCTGATCTGGGAAGCGCGCTCGTGGCGGCTGACCGAGTCGGGCGACTATGACCAGCCGTCGCTTCGCGAGTCGGGCTACTGGCGGTTCGTCAACGACCCGGCTGATCCGTCCGAGTCGCAGGCCATCGAACTGCTGTTGGCCCATTCCGCCGGCTACATCGAGCTGTTCTACGGCCGTCCGCTCACCCAGTCGTCGTGGGAACTCGTCACCGATGCGTTGGCGCGCAGTAAGTCCGGGATGCTGGTCGGTGGGGCGAAACGGCTCTACGGCATCGTCGAGGGCGGCGATCTCGCGTACGTCGAGGAGCGCGTCGACGCCGACGGCGGCCTGGTTCCGCACCTGTCGGCCCGGCTGTCGAGGTTCGTCGGCTGATGCGGGCGATCTGGCTCGCCACCGGCGTCGTCGCGGCCGCGATCCTGGCCGGCTGCGCATCGGACCCGCCGGCCGAGCAGCAGACCACCACATCGAACGCCCCGGCCGGCCACGGGTCGCTGGCGCAGTGCCTCAACGACCACGGGGTGCCCGCCGCTCCCGGTCCTGCGGCCGCTCCGCCGTCGGGCGTCGATCCCGACACCTGGCATCGGGCCATGCAGGCTTGCGCGTCGTTCGCGCCCGGACCCGCCGGCTGAGCAAACCGCAACGGCTCGTTACCGATTCGCCCCCAGGTATGGGGCGGCCCCCGAGCCGTGTGTTCCTGGCGGACAAGACCGAGGGGCTCGGGGGCCGGGTGACTGCGGGGAATTCGCCAGTGCGCGCAGAACGCGAAGAGCCGTCAGCTCATCCCCTGGCGCTGCTAGCTCGCAGCCACCTCACAAGTCCATAAGTCACTCAAAATCTCGGACCACCTCCTTCCCTGTGTACGAGCGACGGTACCCGCGCGAGTGAGAGGCGACAACCGAATTTCGGCCGTTTCAGCGTTCAGCGATCGCTGACGATTGCGACGTCGACGAGTTCGGCGAATTCCGCCGCCAATGGGCTCGGCGGCAGCGCTCTGCCGTCGAGGGTGTGCACCCGCGCGGCCAGTGTGATACTCGACACCAGCCAAACACCTTGAGCGGTAAGTAGATCCGTGGGTCGCAACAAGCGGTAGTCGCAGTCGTACCCCTTGTTGCGCGCCACCTCGAACAGCGCCTGCTGCGTGGTGCCACGCAGGATCGGAAACCACGGCGGCGGCGTGAAGAACGCGACGTCGCCCGCGCCCGGTTCGGACTCGGCGGCGATCACCACCGTCGAACGCGGTCCCTCGAGGAGGTAACCGTCGGCGCCGACGAAGATCACATCGCCGGCGCCGTAGCGCTCGGCATGCCGCAGCGCGGCCATGTTCACCGCGTACGACAACGTCTTCGCGCCGGCCAGCAGCCAGGGCATCTCGGCGGTGCCCTCGGTCGGTAGTCCGCGGGGCAGCGTCAGCGCCGCAAGCCCGTGGCGGCGCACGTGGGCCACCCGCGCCGGCAACGTGCCGATCGTGGCGAACGCCGTCGGGGGCGACCCGCCTTCGCGGCCCCGGCTGTACACCAGCCGCAGAACGCCCTCGCCGACGGCGCGCGCGTTCCATTCCTCGACCGCTGCGGACACCGCGGCCCGCCACCGCGGCAGGTCGGGTGCAGGCAAGTCGGTCATCCGCGCCGACTGGCTGAGCCGGGCCAGGTGGCTTTCGAGCAGGCAGGGCCGGCCGTTGCGGATCAGCAGCGTCTCGAAGACACCGTCGCCGCGTACCGCTGCGAGGTCGTCGGCGTGCAGCAGCGGCGCCGCCGGATCGTGCAACCGCCCGTCCAGCGTCACCACGACCCCGGGTTCGCCAGCCATGGGCCCACAGCGTAGCCGCGACCCGTCGAGCGCCGAACGTAGAGTTGACGTGTGACATTCTCTGGGTCAGCCGTCCCCGCAGCCGACACCGGACCCGACGCCGGCGCCGTCTGGCACTACGGCGATCCGCTGGCCGAGCAACGGGCGGCGGCGGACGCGGCGGTCGTCGTGGACCGCTCACACCGCGCTGTGCTCACCCTCACCGGCAGCGACCGCAAGACGTGGCTGCACAATCTGACCACCCAGCACGTCAGCGACATGAGCGACGGCACGGTCACCGAAAATCTCAGCCTCGACGGCCAGGGCCGTGTCGAAGATCACTGGCTGCAAACCGAACTCGGCGGCGTCACCTATCTCGACACCGAAGCGTGGCGCGGTGAGGCGCTGCTGAGCTACCTGCGCAAGATGGTGTTCTGGTCCGACGTCGCGGTCGAACCGGCCGACCTGGCGGTGCTGTCCCTGCTCGGACCGCGGTTGGCCGACGCCGCGGTGCTCGACGCGCTCGGTGTCGGTTCGCTGCCGGCGGAACGCACGGCCGTCGCGCGTCCCGAAGGCGGCTTC
Source organism: Mycobacterium sp. IS-3022 (assembly GCF_001500065.1). Taxonomy (GTDB): domain Bacteria; phylum Actinomycetota; class Actinomycetes; order Mycobacteriales; family Mycobacteriaceae; genus Mycobacterium. The sequence goes on along the minus strand of NZ_LQIN01000001.1, from coordinate 518,578 downwards.
CTGCGTCGCCTCGGCGGATCGGCGCTCGAACTCGACCTCGTGGTGCCCCGCGAACAGGTCGACCGCTGGCGCCGGCGACTCGACGATGCCGGGGTCCGGCCCGCCGGGGTGTGGGCCTACGAGGCCCACCGGGTGGCCGCGCTTCGCCCGCGGCTGGGTGTGGACACCGACGAGCGGACGATCCCGCACGAGGTCGGCTGGATCGGCCCCGCCGTGCATCTGGACAAGGGCTGCTACCGAGGGCAGGAGACCGTCGCCCGGGTGCACAACCTGGGTAAACCGCCGCGGATGCTGGTGCGGTTGTATCTCGACGGTTCGACGGACCGGCCCAGCACCGGCGACCCGGTGCTCGCCGGCGGCCGGACGGTCGGTCGGCTCGGCACCGTGGTCGACCACGTGGACGAAGGCCCCGTCGCGCTGGCACTGCTCAAGCGAGGGCTGCCGCCGGAGACCGAACTCACCGTCGCAGGAGTGCCCGCTCTGATCGACGCGGACTCGATGCCGCCGCCCGACGTCGCAGGTGCCGGGCGTCGCGCGGTCGAACAGCTGCGCGGCGGAAACCGCTGACCGCCGAGGGCCTGGCAGCGCACCGCAGCCAGGCACGGTAAAGTGTCGGCAGGACGATAAATAGACAGATCAGATCGGAGCCGCCTGCAAATCGGGCCGCTCCGTTATTGCGCGAGGGGGTCCCCCCATGGGCCGCGGCCGGGCAAAGGCAAAGCAGACCAAGGTTGCTCGTGAGCTCAAATACAGCTCACCGCAGACCGACTTCGAGCGGCTTCAGCGCGAGCTGTCGGGCGCTCCCGAAGACGACATGGCCGGTACCGACCCGGTGGCCGACGACTGGGTCGACGACGACGACTGGCGCCGCTGAGCTCGGAGCTGAGGCTCAGAAGCGCGGGTGCTGACCCACGAGCCTGGCTCGGGGACCGTTCTTGCCGCCCTTCTTGACGGTGCCCAGCGTCCAGCAATTCAGGTGACGCGCGGTCAGGATGGCCAACGCGCGGTCGGTGTCCTCCGGTGCGACGACCGCGACCATCCCGACACCCATGTTGAAGGTCTTCTCCATCTCACTGCGCTCGACCCGTCCCCGTTGCCCGATCATCGCGAACACCGGTGCCGGCGTCCAAGTGCCGCGGTCGATCTCGGCGACCAGCCCGTGCGGGACCACCCGCTCGAGATTGCCGGCCAACCCGCCGCCGGTGACGTGGCAGAAGGTGCGTACCTGCGTCTCGGCGGCCAGGGCCAGGCAGTCCTTGGCGTAGATGCGGGTCGGCTCCAGCAGTTCTTCGCCCAGCGTGCGACCGAACTCTTCGACGTGACCGGCCAAGTTCATCCGGTCGATTTCCAGCAGCACCTTGCGGGCCAGTGAATAGCCGTTGGAGTGCAGGCCGGTCGAGGCCATCGCGATGAGCACGTCCCCGGGCTTGACCCGGTCCGGACCGAGCACGTCGTCGGCCTCGACGATGCCCACCCCGGTCGCGGAGATGTCGTAGTGGTCGGGCGCCATCAGGCCGGGATGCTCGGCCGTCTCGCCGCCCAGCAGCGCGCAACCGGCCAGCTGGCAACCGTTGGCGATGCCGGCCACCAGTTCGCCGATCCGCTCGGGAACCGTGCGCCCGACCGCGATGTAGTCCTGCAGGAACAGCGGTTCTGCGCCACAGACCACGAGGTCGTCGACGACCATCGCGACCAGGTCGATTCCGACCGTGTCGTGCTTGTCCATGGCCTGCGCGACCGCCAGTTTGGTGCCGACGCCGTCGGTCGACGAGGCCAGCACCGGTTCCCGGTAACCGCCGCGCAGCGCGAACAGCCCCGCAAAGCCGCCGATGCCGGCGCGCACCTCGGGCCTGGTGGCCTTCTCGGCGAGTGGTTTGAGGAGTTCGACGGCCCGGTCACCGGCTTCGATGTCGACCCCGGCCGACGCGTAGGAGATGCCGGCAGGTTCGGCGCGTTCGCTCATCGCGATAAAGGCTACCGGTGTTCGCCGCGCCGCGGTAACCGCCTTCTTGGGTTTGCCCGAGTGCCAAACCGGCGATCCCGCCGTGGTGACAGACGCGATTCGCTGCTTGGTGACGGGTGCGACCGGCTACATCGGCGGCCGGTTGGTGCCCGCCCTGCTCGACCGCGGTCACGCGGTGCGGGCGTTGGCGCGTGACCCCGACAAACTCGACGACGCGCCGTGGCGCGACCGGGCCGAAGTGGCACGCGGCGACCTCGGCGAAACGGAGTCGCTGCGCGACGCGTTCGAGGGCATGGACGTCGTCTACTACCTGGTGCACTCAATGGGCACCTCACCCAATTTCGTCGAAGAAGAGGCCCGGTCGGCCCGCAACGTCGTCGACGCTGCACGCGACGTGGGAATCAGGCGGTTGGTGTATCTGGGCGGCCTGCACCCGGCAGAAGCCGACCTGTCGCCGCATCTGCGGTCGCGGACCGACGTCGGCGAGATCCTGATCGGGTCCGGCATCGAGACCGTCGTCCTGCAGGCCGGAATCGTGATCGGATCCGGATCGGCGTCGTTCGAGATGATCCGGCACCTGACCAACCGCTTGCCGGTGATGACGACACCAAGGTGGGTGCACAACAAGATTCAGCCGATCGCGATCGACGACGCGCTGCACTATCTGGCCGGGGCCGCCGCTGCGCCGGTGCCGGCATCGCGCACATGGGATATCGGCGGACCCGACGTGCTCGAATACCAGGAGGCGATGCAGGTGTACGCCGAAGTGGCCGGTCTGCGACGGCGGCTGATCATCGACTTACCTTGGCTGACACCGACGTTGGCGAGTTGGTGGATCGGGTTGGTGACGCCGCTGCCCGGGGCGCTGGCACGCCCGCTCGTCGAGTCGCTGGAGTGCGAGGCGGTGATGGCCAACCACGACATCGATGACGTCATCGCGCCGCCGCCCGGCGGCCTGACGGGTTATCGCGACGCGGTGGCGAAGGCGTTGCAGCGCGGCCCGCTGCCCGGCGATCCGCGCTGGGCCCACGTCGGCCGGTAGTTACGGCCTGCGCAGCGCCGAGACGTTGTCGTTGTCGGACTGCAGCGGCACACCGGTCTTGGCGGCCGTGGCGAGCATGTGCTCGATCACGTTCTTGCCCAACGCCGATTCGCCCGGCAACTCGATCGGGTACTTGCCGTCGAAGCAGGCGCTGCACAACCGCGAAGCGGGCTGCTCGGTCGCGGCGATCATGCCCTGCTGGCTGATGTAGCCGAGGGTGTCGGCGCCGATGGCGTGGCGCACCGCCTCGAGCATCTCCCCCTGGTCCTCGACGGCGTTGGCGATCAGTTCGGCCGGGGTGGCGAAGTCGATGCCGTAGAAGCACGGCCATTTGACGGGCGGCGACGCGATGCGGACGTGCACCTCCACGGCGCCCGCCTCGCGCAGCATCCGGATCAGGGCGCGCTGGGTGTTGCCGCGCACGATCGAGTCGTCGACGACGATCAGCCGCTTACCCCGAATCACTTCCTTGAGCGGGTTGAGCTTGAGCCGGATGCCGAGTTGGCGGATGGTCTGCGACGGTTGGATGAACGTACGTCCCACGTAGGCGTTCTTCATCAGGCCTTGGCCGTAGGGGATGCCGGACTCCTGCGCATAACCCACCGCGGCGGGGGTGCCCGACTCCGGCACGCCGATCACCAGATCCGCCTCGACCGGCATCTCCCTGGCCAGCCGGCGGCCGATGTCGACGCGGGTGGCGTGCACCGAACGGCCGGCCAGAGTGCTGTCCGGGCGCGCCAGATAGACGTATTCGAAGACGCAGCCCTTGGGTTCGGGGTTGGCGAACCGGGTGGAGCGCACCCCGTCGGCGTCGATGGCCAGCAACTCACCGGGCTCGATGTCACGGACGAACGAGGCGCCGACGATGTCGAGCGCCGCAGTCTCCGACGCGACGACCCAGCCGCGGTCCAACCGCCCCAACGCCAACGGTCGCACCCCGTACGGATCGCGCGCCGCATACAGCGTGTTCTCGTCCATCCACGTCAGGCAGAACGCGCCGCGAACGGTCGGCAGCAGTTCCAGCGCGGCCTGCTCCAGCGTGGCGTCGGCCGCCCCGTGGGCGAGCAGCGCGCCGAGGATGTCGGAGTCGGTGGTCGCCGCCGGAGCGCCCCTGGTGCCGAGCAATCCGGCCTCGCGGGCGCGGGCGGCCAGTTCGGCCGCGTTGACGAGGTTGCCGTTGTGTCCCAGCGCGACGCCGGTGCCCGCCGCGGTGTTGCGGAACACCGGCTGGGCGTTCTCCCAAGTCGTCGAACCGCTGGTCGAGTAGCGGCAGTGTCCGATGGCGACGTGACCTTCCATCGCGGCCAGCGTCTGCTCGTCGAAGACCTGGCTGACCAGCCCCAGATCCTTGAAGACCAGCACCTGGGAGCCGTCGGCGACGGCGATCCCCGCGGCTTCCTGGCCACGGTGCTGAAGCGCATACAGGCCGTAGTAGGTGAGCTTGGCGACCTCTTCACCCGGCGCCCACACGCCGAATACGCCACACTCTTCGCGGGGTTCTGGATCGGTCTGCGGGCCGGTCACGATATGGCTGCTCCCAGGGCGGAATGGGTAGACCGCCTCAGTCTACGTACATCACGGGTCATTCACCGAATGCGGCGGGGGTGTCGCCGTGGTCGGAACAACGCGCCCTCGAGCGCCTGCATTTCCGCGTTAACCTGCGATTTCGGTGTACTTGGTAGCGCTCAGCGCGACGAACTACACCAAAATCCCCGACGGAAGTGGTGTGGCCAAGTTAACCGTCGAGGTCGACCAGCGGTAACCAGCTCGCGATCTCGCCGGCGCGTGACCCCGACAGCGTCAACCCGCCGTCTGCCACGGCGTCGTTCAGCGCCAGCATCCCGCAGGCGAGCAGCAGCCAGGTCCGCGGATCCGTCTCGGCCACATTGGGCGGGTTGCCGCGCCGGTGCGCCGGCCCCGCGATGCACTGCACCGCGATGAACGGCGGTACGCGGACCTCGACGCTGGAACCCGGCGCGACAGCCGCGAGCATGCGGGCCGTCAACCGGACCGCCTCGGCGAGTTCGGATCTCGCCGGCGCGGGCCGCTCATCGTCGCGTAACCACTCCGCCAGCGCCGCGACCGCGGTGCGAGTCTTCGCCGGATCGGCAGTACGGGCCCGTCGAGAGGTGTTCACCATCAACCCGTGAGGTTCAGTCGGGGAAACCGAACAGCTTGACCACGCCGTGGTCGCGTCCGGCGGTGTAGCCACCGTCGACCGCGATGGCCTGGCCGGTCACGAACGACGCATCGGCCGACACGAGAAACGCTGCGACGGCGGCGATCTCGTCGGGCCGGCCGCGCCGTTGCAGAGCGTGCTCCTCGGTGATGGACCGCAGTGGACCCGCCATGCCTTCGAGGCCCATCACGCTCTGGAGCATCGGGGTGTCGATGAACCCGGGGCAGATGGCGTTGGCGCGGATACCGCTCGGGCCGTAGTCGACGGCGATGTTCTTGGTGAGCAGCACGACGCCGCCCTTGGCGGCGTTGTAGCTGCTGCCGCCGGCGGTGCCCTCCAGACCTTCGACGCTGGACAGGGTGACGATTGACCCGCGCTCGCCGTCGACGCGCGGTTGGTCGATCATCTTCGCCACCGCGGCCTTGGCCACCAGGAACGTTCCGGTGAGGTTGACCGCGATCACGCGTTCCCACTCGGCGCGGTCGAGCAGGTGCACCGGCCCGCCGCCGGCGACCCCGGCCGAGTGCACGACGCCGTCGAGCCGTCCGCGAATCGCGGCGAACACCGATGCCACGGCAGCTTCATCGGTGATGTCGGCGGTGACGAACTCGAAGCGCTCGCCCGGTTCCTCGGGTGGTGGCGCCACGTCGGCGCCGATCACGGTGTCGCCGCGGGCGAGCAGGCGCTTGACGGTGGCCAGGCCGATGCCCGACGCAGCCCCGGTCACGACGATGGTGCGCGGACGGTCGCGCTCGGCGGTGCTCATGCCCGGGACTCTATGCGCCGCTGAATGGCGAGCGCTGCCAACGCCGCGGCCTCGTTGGCGGCCAGATGGGCCAGCATCGGCGCGGCGAGGCTGCCCGAGCGGGCATGCAGCCACCCGAACGCCCAACCCGCAACGCCGGTGAGAAGGACCGTGCCCAACACCGGGTTGCGGGTGAGGCGGGCATCCATGATGTGCCACAGGCCGAACGCCACCGACTGCAGAAAGCGCCCGCCGACCGGTTCGAACGCGGTCTCGGCGGCGGTACCCAGCGTCGCCCGATAGGCGACCTCCTCGGGCCAGACGGTTCCCACCGGAATGTCGAAGGCCATCCACCGCACCGGGCGGTCGGGCAGTTCACGCGCGGCCATTCCGCGTCGCACCGACGGAACCGCGGTCGTCGCCGCCACCCCGAGCGCGATCAGTGCGCCCGCGGCCAGGCCGTGGCGCAGGCCGGACCACAGTGCAGGCGGACGCAGTCCCAGCGGGGGGCGGGCGAGCGCGTACAGCCCGGTGCCCAGCGCGGCGTTCGCAATCGGATGAAACCGAACCCGGGGTGCGACGAAGCTCCATCCCACCAGAGCGACGGCCACCGCTGTCGCACGAAACTTGTTCGCCGCCATCAGTATTCTGGTCCGTCTTCGCTCTCGGTCTTGGTCAGCGCGGTGCGGATCCGTTCGGTGTCCTCACGGGTCCAGCCGTCGGGCGGTGCGACGGCGGCCCAGCCGTCGAGCACGAGATCGCCGTAGTTGTGGCCGTGCCCTCCCGGGACCGAACTGGCGTTGGTCATGTCGGCCGCAACCTGACCGAACGTCACGATCGGATACCACCGCATGGAGGCCGTGCGGTCGCGACCGGGCGGTTCGCGCAGCCAGTCCGGCCGGCTGAACAGCAGGTCCGGCGACCACCACACGATCGGATCGGACGGGTGCTGCAGGAACAGCACGCGCGTACCCTCCCACGGCGGCGCCGTGTCCCGCTCGATCTCGGCGGGATCGGTGGCCTCGGAAAACCGGACGGTGCGGCCGTTGTCGTACCGCGGCTCGACTTGCGGGGTGCCCGGATCGCGCCGCTCGGTGATGGCTTTCCACAGCGGGCTGGCGTTCGGTGGACCGACCCACAGCACCGACGAGAAGCCCATCCGCGAGATGTCGGGCAGCCAGTCGAACGCGCCCTGGCCGGCCATCGAGCCCAGGCTCTCCCCGTAGAGCACGAGTTTCGGCCGCCGGTCCTGCGGAAGTTCTTCCCAGCGTTGCTGAACGGCGTCGATCATCATGCGCCCCGACACCATCGACTTCTGCTGATCACCGAGGAAGGAGATCCAGCTCGGCAGGAAGGAGTACTGCGATCCGACCAGCGCGGTGTCGCCGTTGTACATCATCTCCAGCGCCCGGGCCGCCACCGGATTGATCCAGCCGGTGCCGGTGGTGGGGATGATGACCAGCAGCTCACGCTCGAACGCGCCGGTGCGCTCGAGCTCGCTGAGCAGGACCGCCATTCGCTGTTCGGCGGTTTCGGCGGTCTGCAGCCCGACATACACCCGGATCGGTTCCTTGGCGGGCGCGCCGTTGAGTTCGCTGAGCTCATCGGCGTGCGGACCGGTGGCGACGAAGTTGCGGCCCTGATAGCCCAGCGTGTCCCAGGCCGCGAAAGACTCTGGGCTGCCGGATCTTTCGGGTTCGGCCGGTTGGATGACGCCTTCCCGGGTGGTGGTGTTCTGCGGCTGGAAAACCCGGTTCGCGCCGGCGAGGAAGCCACGCACCAGCACACCGTTGATCAGCGTGATGGCGAGCACGACGACGATGGCGGTGCCGATGAACAGCGCCACCTCGTCGTGCAGGCGCCAGCGCCGGATGAAGAACCGGGCCATCGTCTTGATCAAATCGAGCAGCACGCGCGCGACGGCCACGCACATCCCGCCGACCAGCAACGCGATGACCAGGGTGCGCAGATACCCGAGGGTGGCCGGCCCCTCGATTCCCATCACCGCCGACACCTGTCGCTGCCACGCCGCGGCCGGGATCACCATCAGGATGCTGGCGGCGATCGACAGCACCACCGTCGCGGTCTTGAGCACCAACAGCACCCGCCTCGATGGAGGCCACCAGGTGCGACGGCGTAACACGAAGCGGCGCAACATTTTTGCGAGGAAGACGCCGATACCGTAGCCGATCGCGGCGTTGAGGCCGCCGATCAGGCCCGCGAACAGCCAGTCGCGCGGCAACAGCGACGGCGTCAACGACAGGCAGAAGAACAATGCGGCGAACGCGACGCCGACGAAGTCGAGGCGGACCAGGCGCCACGCCCAGACGTGTATCGGGTGTCGTTGTCGCGTGTGTTCGCTCACCCGAACAACCCGGGCAGCACACTTTCTGACGTGCTGCGCAGGTCCTCCAGAGTGACGGTGAACAGGCCTTGGACCTCGATCGCATCGCTGGCCGCATCGACCACGCCGATGCGGATGGCGGGCAGACCGCGGGCCTCGCACATGGCGCGGAACCGGCTCTCTTCGGTGCGCGGCACCGCCACCAGCACGCGTCCCGCGGATTCGGAGAACAAGAACGTGAATGGACCAGAACCTTCTTGCCAGCCCTCGGGAAGCACGATGCGACAGCCGGTTTCACCGCGCAGCGCGGCCTCGACGACGGCCTGGATCAGTCCGCCTTCGGACAGGTCGTGCGCAGCTGAGACAAGACCGTCGCGGGACGCGGCGGTCAACACCTCGGCGAGCAGTTTCTCGCGCGCGAGATCCACCGCGGGCGGCAGCCCACCCAGGTGGTCGGCGGTGACCTGCGCCCAGATGGATCCGTCGAACTCGTCGCGGGTGTCGCCGAGCAGCATCAGCGTCTCGCCTGGTTCGTTGCCGAAACCGGTGGGAATGCGTCGTTTCACGTCGTCGATCACGCCGAGCACACCGACCACCGGTGTCGGCAGGATCGCGGTGGTGCCGGTCTGGTTGTAGAAGCTGACGTTGCCGCCGGTGACCGGAATGCCCAGCGCCGCAGCACCGTCCGCCAACCCGCGCACGGCCTGGCTGAACTGCCACATCACGCCCGGATCCTCCGGCGAGCCGAAGTTCAGGCAGTTCGTCACCGCGACGGGAGTCGCGCCGGTGACCGCGACGTTGCGGTATGCCTCGGCCAGCGCCAACTGCGCCCCGGCGTACGGGTCGAGTGCGGTGTAGCGGCCCGATGCGTCGGTCGATATCGCGATGCCGCGGCCGCTGCTCTCGTCGACGCGCAGCAACCCGCCGTCGGCGTCCTCCGCTAACACGGTGTTGCCGCGCACATAGCGGTCGTACTGTTCGGTGATGAAAGCGCGGCTGCACAGATGCGGACTGCCCAGCAGCGCAAGCAGAGTCGCTTTGAGCTCCGCACCGGTCGACGGCCGCGGCAGCCTCGCCGTGGTGTCGGCGTTGAGCGCATCCTGCGTGTCGGGCCGCTGTACCGGCCGTTCGTAGACCGGTCCCTCGTGCGCGACGGTGCGCGGTGGTACGTCGACGACGGTCTCGCCGTGCCAGGTGATCTGCAGCCGGTCGCCGTCGGTCACCTCGCCGATGACGGTGGCCAGCACCTCCCACTTGCGGCAGACGGCCATGAATCTGTCGACGTTGTCGGGCGTGACGACCGCGCACATCCGCTCCTGCGATTCGCTCGACAGGATCTCGGCGGGCGTCATGTTGGCCGCCCGCAGCGGCACCGTGTCCAGTTCGATGCGCATGCCGCCGTCGCCTGCGGAGGCCAGTTCACTTGTGGCGCAGGACAGTCCGGCGCCACCGAGGTCCTGGATGCCGACCACCAGGTCGTTGGCGTACAGCTCGAGGCAGCACTCGATGAGCACCTTCTCCATGAACGGGTCGCCCACCTGCACGCTGGGCAGCTTCTTGCGCCCGGGCGCGCCGCTTTCGTCGCCGCCGAAGGTCTCCGAGGCCAGCACCGACACGCCGCCGATGCCGTCGAGACCGGTGCGGGCGCCGAACAGAATGATCTTGTTGCCGGTACCCGACGCGAACGCCAGGTGCAGGTCCTCCTTGCGCAGCACCCCGACGCACAGCGCGTTCACCAGCGGGTTACCCCCGTAGGACGCGTCGAACACCGTCTCGCCGCCGATGTTGGGCAGTCCCAACGAGTTACCGTACCCGCCGATTCCGCGCACCACCCCGTCGACGACGCGGCGGGTGTCGGGCGCGTCGGCCGCGCCGAACCTCAACTGGTCCATGACCGCGACCGGTCGGGCGCCCATCGCCATGATGTCGCGCACGATCCCGCCGACGCCGGTAGCCGCACCCTGATAGGGCTCGATGTAGGAGGGGTGGTTGTGCGATTCCACCTTGAAGGTGGCGGCCCACCCGTCACCGATGTCCACGACGCCGGCGTTCTCCCCGATGCCGGCCAGCATCGTCTTGCGCATCTCGTCGGTGGTGGTCTCGCCGAAGTAGCGCAGATGCACCTTCGACGACTTGTAGGAGCAGTGCTCGCTCCACATCACGGAGTACATCGCCAGCTCGGCGTCGGTGGGCCTGCGGCCCAGAATTTGGCGGATCCGCTGGTACTCGTCGTCCTTGAGCCCGAGTTCACGAAACGGTTGCGGCTGATCCGGGGTGGCGGCGGCGCGGTCGACGGTGTCCAAGGCGTGGGTTAGCTCCGACGTCACGTGGCCAGTCTAGTTTGGGCCGCCCGACCCAGCCCCCCGACACGGGTTTGGCTGTGGTCGCTCCGGGTAGGCGAATCTCGTCACCAATGGAAGGAGGCGACCAATGAGCACATCCACCGAAACCGGCCAGGTGACCGGGACGAAGGACAAGAACTACAACCTCATCTGGTACACCGAGCAGTGCCTCGAGAACGCGCTGCGGATGGAGACCTACGTCCGGGACGCCGAGCGCGACGGCGACGATGAGCTCGCAGAGCTGTTCCGCAAGGCGCAGGCTGACAGCAGGAAGGGCGCCGAAGAAGGCAAGCGCCTGCTGGCCAGCAGGATCAAGTAACCAGCATCCGGTCCCGGCGACGGCCCACCTGTGTCGCCGCCGGGGCTACGGGTGATCGGCCGAGCCGATACAGAACAGGTTGCCGTCCGGGTCGGCGAGCACCACCCAGCCGAACTCGCCGATGCTGTGCCGGGCGGTTTCAGTGGCGCCGATTTCGACCAGCCGTTCGACCTCCGCCTCGGTGTCGCCGACGCCGAAGTCGAGGTGTACCCGGTTCTTGCCCGGCGTGGGATCGTCGACCTTGTGGAAGCCCAGGCCGGGGCCGCCGCCCGGCCTGGACACGGTGACGAAAAGGCCTGGCGCAACGGCGTTTACCTGGCCGCCCAAGGCGCGAGCCCACCACTCGGCGAGCCTGTCGGGATCCGTGCTGTCGAAGGTGACGTTCACGATGGCGAGGGTCATGGCGCCGACCCTAGATCACTGCGGTGACAAGAACGTCGTCAACGCCGCGGCGTAAGCGGTGACGTCATCGGCGCCCATCACCTCCCGGGCCGAATGCATGGCCAGCTGCGGTGCACCCACATCGACGGTCGGGATGCCGGTGCGAGCCGCGGTCATCGGCCCGACCGTCGAGCCGCACGGCAGATCCGCGCGGTGCTCGTAGCGCTGCAGCGGCACCCCGGCCTGCGCGCACGCGAGCGCGAACGCCGCGGCGGTACGGCCGTCGGTGGCGTAGCGCAGGTTCGGCTGCACCTTGAGCACCGGTCCCGCGTTGACCTCGATGAGGTGCCCCGGTTCGTGTCGCTCGGGGTAGTTCGGATGGGTCGCGTGCGCCATGTCGCCGGAAGCCACCATCGAGTCCGGTAGCCGACGCAGAAACTCCTCCCGCCCGCCGCCCTCGCCCAGTGTGATGCGCTCCAGCACCGTCGCCAGCAGATCGGACTGGGCGCCGTGGTCGGATTGCGAGCCGACCTCCTCGTGGTCGAAAAGCACCAGCACCGGCAGGTACGCGCGCGGTTCGGCGGCCAAGAACGCTTCCAGCCCGGCGTAGCAGGTCGCCTGGTTGTCCAGGCGAGGCGCGCTGACCAGCTTGCCGCCCGAGCCGACGAGCCGTGAGGGGGTCAGGTCGTGGGTCATCAGATCCGCGCCCAGCACGTCGCCTGCGGGCACGCCGGCGTGCTCGGCCACGTAGTCGAGGAACGATTCGGGCCCGCCGCCGACGCCCCACACGGCGTTGACATGGCGCTGCGGGTTCAGCTCGACGGCCTTGCGGTCCTCGGCGAGGTGGATGGCCAGTTGCGGCACACGCAGGATCGGTTCGTCTATGCGGATGAGTTGGTGCACCAGGCGGCTGCCGTTGCGTACCGAGAGCCGGCCGCTGACGCCGAGGTCGCGGTCCAGCCACGAGTTCAGCCACGCGCCGCCGTATGGCTGCAGCGCGACCACCCGCCATCCCGAGACGTATCGGTCGGGGTGCTGCTTGACCCGCAGGTTCGGGCTGTCGGTGTGGGCGCCGACGATGCGGAACGGTGCGCCCTGGCTGTGCGCATCGGTCCGCCAGGCGACCAGCGAGCCGGCACGCACGGTGAAAAATCGGCCCCCGGACGACGGCCAGGGATCGGCTTCGGAGAGTTCGCGGAAGCCGGCCGAGCGCAGCCGGTCGGCGGCGGTTTCGCAGACGTGGTACGGCGAGGGCGAGGCGTCGATGAACTCACACAGGCTCTGGGGGCTGGCTGCCATCTCTTCATCTTTACGGGTGATTCAAGATCGTTGGCGATAGGGTCCAGTTGTGCCCGAAATGCAGCCGCAGCCGGTGCTCGAACCGTTGACGCCGGCGGCCGTCTTCCTGGTGGCGACCATCGTCGCCGGCCGGGAGGAGACCGTGCACGACGCGCTGACGGAGATCTCGAGCCTGGTGCGGGCCATCGGTTTCCGCGATCCGACAAAACGGCTCTCGGCGGTCACGTCGATCGGCTCCGATGCCTGGGACCGGCTGTTCAGCGGGCCTCGACCGGCCGAGCTGCATCCCTTCACCGAGATCCGCGGCGGGCGCCACCACGCCCCGGCGACCGAGGGCGACGTGCTGTTCCATATCCGTGCCGAGTCGATGGACGTCTGCTTCGAGCTGGCCACCAAGCTGGTCGAGGCGATGGACGGGGCGATCACCATCGTCGACGAGACGCACGGCTTCAAGTTCTTCGACAACCGCGACCTGATGGGCTTCGTCGACGGGACCGAGAACCCCGATGGTGCGCTCGCGCGCTCGGCAACCCAGATCGGCGACGAGGACCCCGATTTCGCGGGCGGCTGTTATGTGCACGTGCAGAAGTACGTGCACGACATGGCGGCGTGGAACTCGTTGGCGGTCGAGGAGCAGGAGCGGGTGATCGGCCGCACCAAACTCGACGACATCGAACTCGACGATGCGGTCAAGCCGGCCAATTCACATGTCGCGCTGAACGTGATCGAGGACGACGCCGGCAACGAACTGAAGATCGTGCGGCACAACATGCCGTTCGGCGAGATCGGAAAGGGCGAGTTCGGCACGTATTTCATCGGGTATTCGCGGAGCGCCGCGGTCACCGAACGGATGCTGGACAACATGTTCATCGGCGACCCGCCGGGCAACACCGACCGCATCCTGGACTTCTCGACCGCCCTGACGGGCGGCATGTTCTTCACCCCGACCCTCGACTTCCTCGACGACCCTCCGCCACTGCCTGATTCGGTCGCCGACGCGGATCCACCGGCGGTGGCCGTGGTGACTCCCGCCGTGACTCCCGCCGAATACGAAGGCTCGCTCGACATCGGCAGCTTGAAAGGAATCCGTTGATGAACAACCTGTACCGCGATCTGGCGCCGGTCACCGAAGCCGCTTGGGCGGAAATAGAATTGGAGGCCAGCCGCACGTTCAAACGGCACATCGCCGGGCGTCGGGTGGTCGACGTCAGCGAGCCCGGCGGGCCGGCCACCGCGGCGATCAGCACGGGACATCTGCGCGACGTCGCGCCTCCTGGCGACGGCGTGATCGCGCACCTGCGCGAAGCGAAACCGTTGGTACGGCTGCGGGTGCCGTTCACCGTGTCCCGCACTGCGATCGACGACGTCGAGCGGGGTTCACAGGATTCGGACTGGGACCCGGTCAAGGACGCCGCGATGAAGCTGGCTTTCGCAGAGGACCGAGCGATCTTCGAGGGCTACGAGGCGGCGTCGATCGAAGGCATCAGGGCATGCAGTTCCAACACCGCGCTGGCACTGCCCGACGACGAGCGCGACATCCCCGACGTGATCTCCCAGGCGCTGTCCGAGTTGCGGCTCTCCGGCGTCGACGGCCCGTACTCAGTGCTGCTGTCGGCCGAGGTGTACACCAAGGTCAGCGAGACCACCCAGCACGGATATCCGATCCGCGAGCATCTTCACCGGCTCGTCGACGGCGACATCATCTGGGCGCCTGCTATCGACGGGGCGTTTGTATTGTCAACGCGCGGAGGCGATTTCGACCTACAGCTGGGGACCGACGTGTCGATCGGCTATCTGTCGCACGACGCAGGGACAGTCCAGCTGTATCTGGAGGAGACGCTGACGTTCCTGTGCTACACTGCCGAAGCCTCGGTCGCGCTGACGCCCTGAGGTTCTTTTCGTTCCCGCGAGCGTGCGTGTTTGCACACGACACGCCGCGGAAATTCGGCAGTTTGTGCATGCTCGCGGGGATGCGAACGGGCTCATTATGACGCGGTCGATACCTTCGATCCAAGTCGCTCCACCGCTCGCGAGTTCGTGACCTCCAAATAGGATGACGCCCGTTCTGCGGTCTACCTGTTGAGTCGATGCAGGGCTCGGCCGTCGGTGAGTTCGGCCCTCGAGTCCGCGTGCTTCCAGTAGAACCGGACCAAGTCTCGAATCGCCGCAGCGTCGGGTGTATAGGATGCAGCCGCGAGCGTGGGCGCGGTGTCATCGGACATGACGAATACGATCGCATTAGGTGTGTGCGCCTGTTGGCCGGGGACTTCATCGGTGACGTCTTGGACGTCCGCCCAATCTCCGGTCATTGACCGCCATCCCTGGGCCAGTTCGAATCCGTCCAGCGTCAGGCGCAGATAGCTGGTGCTGCCCCGGCGAAAGTTCCGCCACAGCGTCGGCGCGCCGGTAAGCACCACGACCGCGCACACGAGCGGAAGCGAGTACCGCATGAAAGGTGGTATCGCGATGTCCAATTTCCCAGGCGGCGCTAGCACCGTAATCATCGCGCTAGCCACGACCAGTCCGGACAGCGACATCAGAACCGGTATGTCGATCCACCTATCGGGCCTGAAAGTCGTCCCATCTTCGTCGATCTCCGCGCGCGGTTCGACGTTCTCGCGAACAACCTTCACCAGAGGAATGATCAGCCCGAAGCAGAACACCGCTACGCCGAGCGCCACAAGCGCAGTGGGGAACTCACTGCGGACGATGAAAAGCGCGGTCCACACCGCACTGAAGACACCGAAGGTCCCGAAGAACAGCCAGGCGAGTATCGCGGTCGGAAGTAGCTTCATCAACGGCACACAATATTGCCTATGATGCCGCCCACATAACCGAACGTCCATCCGCCGAGCATGTCTCCGCCAACAGCTGCAAAAGGCGCGAATTGCGGGACACCCAGTCCGGTAGCCACTCCAGCCGCAAGTGTGCCGGTCGCGATTCCGCCCGCGACACCAGTGCCCCCCGATATGGCGGCGACGCAAGCGTCTTCGAATGTTCTCGCCGTCACGGTGTCGTAGAGCGCGGTTGCCACACCGAGTGTCGGACCACCGTACTTCGCGGCCTTACCGAGATTCTCCACGGATTGCGGTGACATCATCGGGATTCCGCGCTTTGACTGTTCCTCCAATCCGGTGAGCGAACCGCCGACCGTTGTTAGTGACGGGTGGGAGAAGAACTCGTCTGGCAGAACGCCCTCGCGACCGTCGGGAGTTATCACCCCGCCGGTGCACTTGCCGTCGGGGGTTCGCGTCATCGTTAACTGTGTGCCGTCGGCGAATTCGATGGAAGTGAACTTCGTGCCGTCGTAGTTCGTCTTGTCCTGAGAGAACGTGCTGGACACCATGTTGCCGTTCTTGTCGTAATAGGTGTCCTCGACGCAGGGGGCGTAGTCGTTCCACTCGTAGATTTCATGTCTGCTGCCATCCATCATCCACAGCGTCTTGCGCACCTGGCCATCTTCGGTGACCCATTCCTTGCTTTCCCGAACGGATTGGGCCATGTCGCTGTCGCGAACGATGCCCTGCTGGATCAGCCCGTTCAGAGTCATCGGATTGGGTACCTCGTCTGCCGGTTGGGCGAATCCCGACGTCGGGTCGAGGCTGCGGGGATCGTTCGGACCGGGCAGGGCAAAGCCGAAATCCTTTGCAGCAGCCTGTACCTGTGCTGCAGTCCCGCTGTCGGCATCACCGAGCGAAGTGAGCAGGCGGTTGATCTCCACCTGCTCCGCCTTGGCCGCAGCCTGAAGGCTGGCCGCCTTCTCCGCCGACACACGGGCAGGCTTGATGAGGACCACCCACATGTCGTTGACGGAGAGCTCGCCGCGATCGACTTCGTCTGCGTGGTTCAGCAGCGTTGTGCGGGCGGCGCCAATGGTTCCCGCTCCCTTCGACAGCGCGGCAGCCACACCTTCGGTGTAGTGGCTGAATTCAGAGGTCGTGTCGGTCGCCCGGCGAAACATCTCCGTCGCAGCTTTGTGCGCGGGCCCATCCCAGGCGCGCGCCTCGGGCATCCGGTCACATCCGTCATCGAGATTGCGCGCCGTTGTGTACACCGCAAGCCCCGCATCACAGAGCGCCGCCGCTGCAGGGCGAAGAGAGTCGGGATTCCAACCCTGCAGACGTGAACGTGAAGGCAGCACCTGTTAGAACAACCCGTCGAACGCGCCGGCGAGCGCCGTGTCTTCCACCTCGTACTTATCACCGGCCCCGCGAACCGCGCCGCCCATCTTGGTGATATTCGTGGCGATGTCGTTGACCTGCTGTGTCACATGCTTGCCGACTACTCTCATGGCCCACTGTGTGGTCGACGCGGGAAGCCCGTCGGCTGCGGTCGTCGTCTTGTGTCCAACGTCGGTCCCGCGAATGGTGGCCGAAGCGGTATCCACCTGACCTGCGAAGGCGCGCAATAGTTCAGGGTCGACGAGCATGAGGTTCCTCCATCTCAACGCTGGGCAACTAACTGCCCGCAGATCCGACCCTAACGGTCGTCCGACACCACTCGTGACGCCAAATCTGCACGCTGAAGAGCCGGCGAGCGTGCAGAAAGTGCTGCAAAAGCGCGGCGTGTCGTGTGCGACCACGCACTCTCGCGCAGAAAGGTCACGCTCGCGCAGAAAGGATCAAACGCTCAGCACGCCGTCCAGCGCGGAGTAGAACAGGCCGAGCCCGTCGTCGGACGGTCCGGTGAGCGCCTCGGTCGCGTGCTCGGGATGCGGCATCAGGCCGACGACGCGTCCGTCTGCGGAGCTGATGCCGGCGATGTTGCGTTGCGAGCCGTTGGGGTTCTCGCGATAGCGGAACACCACCCGCCCCTCGCCCTCGAGCTCGTCGAGCACCTTGTCGCTGGCCACATAGCGGCCCTCGCCGGACTTCAGAGGGATCAGCAGGTCGGCGCCCTGTTCGTAACGCGATGTCCACGCCGAGGAGTTCGACGCGACTTCCAGCCAGATGTCACGGCAGACGAAGTGCAGTCCGACATTGCGCGTCAGCGCGCCCGGCAGCAGACCCGCCTCGCACAGCACCTGAAAACCGTTGCAAATACCCAACACCGGCATGCCCTGCTCGGCGGCGCGCACCACTTCGCCCATCACGGGCGCGAACTTCGCGATGGCTCCGGCCCGCAGATAGTCCCCGTAGGAGAACCCGCCGGGCACCACCACCGCGTCGACGTTCTTCAGATCGGCGTCGGCGTGCCAGAGCGGAACGGCTTCGGCACCGGCCAACCGAACGGCGCGCGCGGCGTCGACGTCGTCGAGGGTGCCGGGAAATGTGATGACGCCCACACGCGCGGTCACGATTGCTCCCTGCTCACCGACCAGTCCTCGATCACGGTGTTCGCCAACAGCGATTCGGCGATCTCGGCGAGGGTGTCGTCGTCGATGCTGTCGTCGACCTCGAGCTCAAAGCGCTTGCCCTGCCGCACATCTGAGACACCGTCGAAACCGAGCCGGCCCAACGCGCCGACGATCGCCTGCCCCTGCGGGTCGAGGATCTCGGCCTTGGGCATCACGTGCACCACCACCCTTGCCACGCGTCAACTGTACCGGCGGTGTCGGCTGGCGCGAGTCACCGGCACGAACCCAGGTACGCGCCGCACAGCGGGGCGGTCAGCGCGTCGAGAACCCGGGCGTCGGACACCGCGACCCAGGGCACCTGCACCGGCAGGGTCGACCACATCACCAGTTCGACGATCGTGCCGCTCGTCGGATGCGCGAGCAGATACTGATGGACCACCTGTTGGCCGGCCACACTGATCACCGCGGCCAGCC
Source organism: Mycobacterium sp. IS-3022 (assembly GCF_001500065.1). GTDB lineage: Bacteria > Actinomycetota > Actinomycetes > Mycobacteriales > Mycobacteriaceae > Mycobacterium. Next base: position 500,194 of record NZ_LQIN01000001.1, on the reverse strand, counting down.
GCTCCGGGTCGCTCGTGGTGATCGACGGCGACACCAGCGGAGCCGTCAACTGGCAGGTCCGCAGCCTGTGTCGCGCGGTGTCGAGCACGGACCGCGAGAGCGGACCGTTGTGCGCGACGTCTCCGCGCCAGTGCAACACCTGCGCCCGTAGCTGCCACTGACCAGGCGGATTGCCGACCTCCGCCCTTGCCGCAACCACATAGTCGCGCGGGTCGGCGGTCACCGGCGGGCTGCTGCAGAGTTCCTCGAACATGAACCCTGGCGATGGCGCGCTGACCGCCAAACCGGCCAGGCCCGGCCAGCGGTATACCGAGTACAACGGAAGCTCGCTGGACACCGGCCACGCGGAATCGGGAATCGCGTCGCAGATCGGCGGGCAGATGCCCGGGACAGCGGCCGCCGGCGGGATAGGTGTCATCGCCACACCGAACGCCGTGAGCGCCACTGCCAGCAGCAATCGCACGACTCAAGTACCCCCTGAACACGGCCAGCGCCGCCACAATATAGGCATGGAATTGACGCATTTCGGACATTCATGCTTACTCGCGTATTTCAAGGGTGAATCGGGTGGCGAATCGACGATTCTTTTCGACCCAGGGACGTTCTCGCACGGTTTCGAGGGCATCACGGGGCTGTCGGCGATCCTTATCACCCATCAGCATCCCGACCACGCCGACACCGAGCGGCTGCCCGCGCTGCTCGACGCCAATCCGCAGGCCGCGCTGTACGCCGATCCGCAGACCGCCGCGCAACTCGGCGATCCGTGGCGCGCGGTCAACGTCGGCGACGAGTTCACCATCGACCACCTCACCGTCCGCGGTGTCGGCGGTAAGCACGCCGTGATCCACCCGGAGATCCCCGTGATCGACAACATCTCGTACCTGATCGGCGACGGCTCGCATCGCGCCCGTCTCATGCATCCGGGCGACGCGCTGTTCACTCCTGGCGAACCGGTCGACGTGCTGGCGACGCCCGCGGCCGCGCCGTGGATGAAGATCGCCGAGGCGGTGGATTACCTACGCGCCGTGGCGCCGACGCATGCGGTGCCCATCCACCAGGGGATCATCGATCCCAGCGCCCGCGGCATCTTCTACGGCAGGCTCTCGGAGATGACGGACACCGACTTTCAGGTGCTCGACCCGGAGAACGGCACCGAGTTCTAGCTTTCCGCCTCCGACCGACCCGACAGGCTTTGTTGGTGACGCAATGTCGGCCTGAGAGCATCGTCGCGGCTATATATGCACGGCGACGCTCTCAGGCTGACATTGCGATCGGGCTCGCCGGGTCTAGGCCGTGTCGCGCGCTGCCGCGCGGCCGGCGGCGCGGCCGGAAAACACACACCCGCCGAGGAAGGTACCCTCCAGCGACCGGTATCCGTGCACGCCGCCACCGCCGAATCCCGCGGCCTCCCCGGCGGCGAACAAGCCCTCGAATACGCCGCCGTCGGGTCGCAGCACCCGCGCGTCTAAGTCGGTTTCCAAGCCACCCAGCGACTTTCGCGTAAGGATGTGCAGTTTCACCGCGATCAGCGGACCGGCTTTCGGATCGGTCAACCGGTGCGGTGCGACGACGCGACTCACCCGGTCGCCGAGGTAGTTGCGCGCCACCCGGATCGAGGCGATCTGGAAGTCCTTGGTGAACTTGTTCGCGACCTCCCGGTCGCGAGCGGTGACCTCGGCTTGCACGGTCGCGTAGTCCAGCGGCTGGACATCGGGGACGGCGTTCATCGCAGAAACCAACTCGCGCAGCGAATCAGCGCTGACGAAGTCGACACCGCGGTCGACGAACGCCTGCACCGGTCGCGGCGCGCCGGCACGTACCCGCGCCAAGACATCGCGGACGCTGCGGCCGGTGAGGTCCGGGTTCTGTTCCTGACCGGAAAGCGCGAACTCCTTGGCGATGATCCGCGCATTGAGGATGAACCACGTGTAGTCCTGCCCGGTCTGTGCGATGTGCTCCAGCGTGCCGAGCGTGTCGAAACCGGGATACAGCGGCGATGGCAGGCGGTTGCCGTTGGCGTCCAACCACAACGACGACGGCCCGGGCAGGATCCGGATCCCGTGCAGCGGCCAGATCGGGTCGTAGTTGGTGATGCCCTCGGTGTAATGCCACATCCGGTCGCTGTTGATCACCCGCGCCCCGGCCGCCTCGGTGATGCCGATCATCCGTCCGTCCACGTGCGCGGGCACGCCGGAGAGCAACTGTTCGGGCACCCGGCCCATCCGCTTGGGCCAGTTCTGCCGCACCAGGTCGTGGTTGCCTCCGATGCCGCCACTCGCGACGACGACCGCCTGTGCACGGAACTCGAACTCGGCAACCGCTTTTCGTGTCGACGCGACACCGCGCGGCTCGTCCGAGGGCTCGAGGACTGTTCCGCGCACACCGACGACGGCTCCGTTCTCGACGATCAGCTCGTCCACCCGATGGCGATGTGCGAACCGGGCGCGTCCGGTCAGTCGGCGCGCGAAGATGTCGACGATCGCCGGTCCAGTGCCCCAGGTGATGTGGAACCGCGGCACCGAGTTGCCGTGCCCGCGGGCGTCGTATCCGCCACGCTCGGCCCACCCGACGATCGGGAACGTCTGCAGGCCACGCTCGCGCAGCCAGCCGCGCTTCTCACCCGCTGCGAAATCGACGTAGGCATGCGCCCATTGGCGTGGCCAGTGATCCTCCGGGCGGTCGAATCCCGCCGAGCCCAGCCAGTCCTGCAGAGCCAACTCGTGACTGTCCCGGATGCCCAGCCGACGCTGTTCGGGGCTGTCGACGAAGAACAGCCCGCCGAACGACCAGTACGCCTGACCGCCGATGTTGTTGGCGTTCTCCTGGTCGACAATCAATACGCGGCGGCCACGTTCGACGAGTTCGCATGCCGCCACCAGGCCCGCAAGCCCGGCCCCGACGACAATGACGTCAGCATCTGCCATGTCGCCACGTTAGCGGGCGCACGCTACGCGGCGTCTGTCAATGCACTGAACGGCCGCCATTCGTAGACACCGGGTACACACCGGTGCATGAGCGCGAGGTCGACGGCGTCGAGCATCGCCCGCCGCGGCCCCGGCCTGCGCAGGTGTCGCGCGGCGACGGCCACCCGAACCAACCCTCCTCGCCGCGCGATGCGCTCGGCGGACAACACCAGGGTCCGGCACCACCACGGCTCGCTGAGGAAACCTTCACCGATGCCGAGGACCCGCGACCGCACCGCCGTCCCGCGGGCCAGATCGGTGATCTCCGTGAGGCCGGCGAGAAGTCGAAAGCCGTTGCGCGGCAGCGCCATCAGCGTCCCCTGCGACACCGTCCAACCCGGCGCCGCGAACAGCCGCGTGCGCAAACCCATGTGCTCCATCACGCGGTCGGCGGCCGTCAACCGCAGATTCGCCTCGTGCGCGGGCAGTGTCGCGAACTCCCCGCGCCGATTCTTGGTGGCAGCCTCGTCGAAGCCGTGCAGCACAATCACGTCGCGGGCATCGCGTCTGCGTGCCAGCCAGTGCACCGTGGCGGCGTCGTCGTCCAACCGGTAGCCGCCTTTTATCCTCGGCGCCACCAGGAACGAGACCGGCACTGCGCGCGCGTCGAGTTGCGCGCAGAACTCCGCGACGTCGGGCATCGTGCGATCGCTGATCCCGGAGACGGAGACGATCAGTTGTCCAGCCACGCGGCCAGTATGGCAACGTCAGGTTTCACAACGGTTTACGACGGGCTGACGGCACATGGCCATCGCGTGCTATCGCGGCAGGACGTCCTCGATGGCCGCGATCACCTCGGGAGAATCGGGCTCGGTGCGGGGACGGAACCGCTTGGCCACCGTTCCGCCCGGCGCGAGCAGAAACTTTTCGAAGTTCCACTGGATGTCGCCGGCCTCGCCGCTGTCGTCGGGGGTCTTGGTCAGTTGAGCGTACAGCGGATGCCGGTCGGCTCCGTTGACGTCGGTCTTGGCCAGCAGCGGGAACGTCACTCCGTAAGTGGTCGAGCAGAATTCCCGAATCTCCTGGGCAGTACCCGGCTCCTGGCCCATGAATTGATTGCACGGCACGCCGATCACCGTCAGGCCGCGGTCGCGGTAGTCCTTGGCCAGTTGCTCGAGCGCGGTGTACTGCGGCGTCAGGCCGCATTTCGAAGCGACGTTGACCACCAGCGCGGCGCCGTCGGCAAGTTCGCCCAACGTGGTGTCGCGGCCGTCGAGGGTGGTGACAGCAATGTCGGTCAGCGGTGTGTCGGTCATGCCCGCACGTTACCCGGTCTTGAAAAGCATGCCCGCCACGCGGTGGACGGTTGCCATCGGATCGCCGTCGACGTCGATCGCCTTGTTCAGCCACAACAACGAAAACCCGTGCACCAGTGACCATGCCGCCAGCGCGGCGGCTTGGGGGTCCTCGGCGGCGCGCGGATCGTCGAGGGTCCCGACGCCCTGTGCCAGCTCGGCGCCCGCAGCGTCCTGAGCCGCCACCAACTCAGAGTTGGCCGGGTCGACAAGCGACCGGTCGAACATCACCGCATAGTGGCCGGGGTTATCGAGGGCGAACCGCACGTATGCCAGCGCGGCGTCGAGGAAGTCCGGCCTCGCATCGGCCAGCGCTGCGGCCAGCTTCCGCCAACCCTGGGCCGCCAGCGCAGTGAACAGTCCGCGGCGGTCGGTGAAGTGGTGCGCGGGCGCCGCGTGCGACACCCCCGCCACGCGGGCGAGCTCGCGCAGCGAGATGCCGTCGGCGCCACGCACGGCGACCAGGTCGGCCGCCTCCGCGAGGATGACGGCCTTGAGATCGCCGTGGTGGTACGGGGTCCTGCCCATACCGCCAGCATACTCGGTGAACTTGACAGTGCCTAGATCGTGTCTAGGGGCGGGGCTCGTGATCGGCCTTGGCCACATCCAGTAACCAGGCGTACTGAAACGCGGTCTCCTTCCAACGCTCATAGCGTCCGCTGATACCAGCATGGCCGGCGTTCATCTCGGTCTTGAGTAGCACCGGGTTGCCGTCGGTCTTGGTGTGACGCAGTGCCGCAACCCATTTCGCAGGCTCGACGTAGTACACCCTGGTGTCGTTGAGCGACGTCATCGCGAGGATCGGCGGGTAATGCTTGGCCGCCACGTTCTCATACGGCGAGTACGACTGCATGTACTCGTAGACTTCCTGGCTCTCCAAGGGGTTTCCCCACTCGTCCCATTCCGTGACGGTGAGCGGAAGCGACGGATCCAAGATCGTGGTGAGCGGGTCGACGAACGGCACCACCGCGAGTATCCCCGCGAACAGCTCCGGAGCCATATTCGCGACGGCGCCCACCAGCAGGCCGCCGGCGCTGCCCCCGTAAGCGACGAGGTTCTCCGGTCGGGTGACATCCGTCTGCACGAGATGGTTTGCAACGGCGATGAAGTCGGTGAAGCTGTTCTTCTTCTCGAGCATCTTGCCGTGCTCGTACCACGGCCTACCCAGCTCCCCGCCGCCGCGCACATGGGCGACCGCGAACACCATCCCCCGGTCGAGCAGGGACAGCCGCGCTATCGAGAAGCGCGGATCCTCGCAGGCCTCGTACGCGCCGTATCCGTAGAGCAGCGTCGGCGCCGGATACTGCAGGCCGATCTTGTGCACGATCGAAATCGGTATCCGCGCGCCGTCGGGTGCCACTGCCCAATCGCGGCGTTCGACGTAATCCTCGGGGCGGTAGTCGCCGAGCACGGGCTGTTCGCGCAGCAGCGTCCGTTCGCCGGTGGCGAGGTCGACGTCGTAGACGCGCACCGGGATGACGTACGAGGTGGCGCCGATCCGCAGTTTCGGTGCGCTCCAGTTCGGGTTGACGCTCAACCCGGCTGACGTCAGTTCGGACTCGAACGTGAAGTCCTCGGGGTGGCCGTATTCACCATTCGGATAGATGGGCCACAGCTGGATCTTCGGCAGCGCCTCGCTCCGGTAGCTGACGACGAGGTGCCTCTCGAACGCGTCCACGGAATCCAGGCGGGCGTCGTCTCGGTGCTCGATCAGGGTGCGCACCGCGGTGGGGTCGGCGACCGGTGCCTCGACGAGCGTGAAGTTCTCCGCTCCGTCGTTGTGCAGGATGAGGAAACGGTCTTCGCCTCCCACGACGGCGTGCTCGACGGAATATTCGACGAAATCGCGGCGTGGCCACACGACCGTGAACTCTGCCTCCGGGTCCGTCGCATCGGCGTAACGCACCTCGGAGGTGACGGCGCTACCGGCCGCGATGATGACGTACTTGTCGCTGCGGGTCCGGCCGACGCCGAGCCAGTACCGCTCGTCGGGTTCGTGATAGACGCGTTGTGCAGGCAGACCGGCGCCCAGCCGGTGCCGCCAGATGGTGTCCGGGCGCCATGCCTCGTCAAGCGTTGAGTAGTACACGGTGCGGTTGTCGGCCGCCCATGTCGCGCCGGGGCCGATTCCGACGATCGTGTCGTCGTACAGCTCGCCTGTGCGTAAATCCTTGAACCTCAGCGTGTATCGCTCGTCGCCCTTGACGTCGACGGAGTACGCCAGGATGTTGCCGTCCAGGCTCACCGAGGCGGCGCCCAGGGAGAAGAAGTCGTGTCCCTCGGCCTCGACGTTCTCGTCGAGCAGCACCTGCTCGCCGGGGATCTCGGTGTTCTCGTCGAGCACCGGCGGTGTCCAGTCGCCGGGATCGGCGACGGGGCAACGGCAGTGCACGCTGTACTGCTTGCCCTCGAAGCTGCGGCCGTAGTACCACCAGGCATCGCGTCGCGTCGGCACCGACAGGTCGGTCTCCTTGGTGCGTGCCTTGATCTCGTCGAAGATGTTCTGCCGCAACGACGCCAGGTGCTCGGTGACGTGCTCGGTGTAGGCGTTCTCCGCTTCGAGGTGTGCGGTCACGTCCGGATCGCTCTTGTCGCGGAGCCATTCGTAGGGGTCGACGAAGACGTCACCGTGATGCTCGCGGCGGGTTTCGACGCGTTTGGCGACCGGCGGCCTCATCCTCTGTTGATTCGCTCCGCAAGCGTCGCTCATCCGCCGATCCAATCGCTGAAGTCGAGGCCCGAAATGCGTTCGTACGCCTCGATGTAGCGAGCCCTGGTGGCTTCGACGACGTCCGGCGGCAGGGGTGGCGGTGGCGTGTCGCCGGTACGGTCCCATCCGGAATCCGGCCTGGTGAGCCAGTTGCGGACGAACTGCTTGTCGAAGCTCTGCTGCACGACACCTTCTTCCCAGTCGTCTGCGCGCCAATATCGGCTCGAGTCCGGGGTGAAAACCTCGTCTGCCAGTCGCAGTTCGCCGTCTTTGTCCACGCCGAACTCGAACTTGGTGTCGGCGACAATGATGCCCTTGGTCAACGCGTGCTCGGCGCCCTGGATGTAGGTCCGCAGTGTCCGATCGCGGACCTGCTCGGCTCGTTCCTTGCCGATCAATTCGACCACCTCGTCGAACGAGATGTTCAGATCATGCTGTCCCAGTTCGGCTTTGGTCGCCGGGGTGAACAGCGGCTGGGCGAACCTGCTGGCCTCGCGCAGGCCCGCGGGCAGCGCGATACCGCACACCTTGCCGGTCTGCTGATAGTCGATGAGACCTGAACCGGTCAGGTAGCCGCGCGCGACGGCCTCGACCGGCAGCATCTGGAGTTCCTGCACGACCAGCGCGCGGCCGAGCACATCGGCGGGGATGCGCTCGTCGTCGGGTGGGCCGGCGAGGTGATTGGGAGCGTCAAGGAGGTCGAAGAAGAACACGCTCATCGCGGTCAGGATGCGGCCCTTGTCGGGGATCTGTGAGTCCAGGATGTAGTCGTAGGCGGAGATCCGGTCGCTGGCCACGAAAAGCAGCGTCTCGTCGTCCACGCGGTACAGCTCTCGAACCTTGCCGCTGGCCAGATGTTCGTAGTCGGACAGAGCGGGGCGCATCGGGCCAGCCTATCGGGCAGCATCTACAGCCATGACTTCGCGGTTTATCCCCTACGCCACCACACCGTCGCGCATCCTCGGCCAGCTGATCAGCGACATCGTCGTGGTCGCCTGGACCACCGTGTGGGTGATGGTCGGCATTGCCGTGCACTCGGCGGTCTCGACGATCGCGGCGGTGGGCCGTCAAGTCGAGACCGGCGCCAACGGGGTCTCCGAGAATCTCGACACCGCGAGTGACCGCACCGGCGACTTCCCGCTCGTCGGCGACGCGCTGAGCAAGCCGCTGCGGGCGGCCAGCGAGGCGGCGCTGGACATCGCGGGGGCCGGTCAGAGCCTGGACAGCACCGCGTCGTGGTTGGCGTGGGTGCTCGCACTGGCGGTGGCCGCGCCGCCGATCCTGTTCGTCGCGATGCCGTGGCTGTTTCTGCGGCTGCGGTTCTTCCGCCGGAAATGGACCGCGATCGCGCTGGCCCGCACTCCCGCCGGCGAGCAGCTGCTGGCGCTTCGCGCGCTGGCCAACCGGCCGCTGGCCAAGCTGGCGGCGATCCACCCCGATCCTGTCGGGGCGTGGCGCGAGCACGACGCCACGGCGATCCGCGGCCTGGCCGCGCTGGAGCTGCGTTCGGCAGGTGTCGCCCGGCTCCGTACCTGAGCGGCTCCGCCGCCGCGATTTGTGGAGTTTTGGCGGCGGTGAGCGCCGGTGCGGCTCCACAAATCGCCCGGAATGGAACCGGTTGGGCACGTTCTCGCGTCCATACAGAGTGCTCGACGACTATCTGTGCCGGCAGGACGGCGTACTCACACGGGCTCAGGCGCTTCGTGTGGGGCTGAGCCAGGATGCGATCAATCGCAGGATTCGGTCGGGGCGTTGGCTGCGCTGCGCTCGGGGCGTGTACTTCGTCGCCGATCGGCGATTCACCAACGCCGCTCGGGTACGCGTCGCTGTGTTGGCGTACGGCCCGCAGGCATGCGCGAGCGGCATGGCGGCGGCGTGGTGGCACCGGCTGACGCAGTTCGCGCCGACGACGGTCGAGGTCACCGTTCCACGAGACAGTCGACTTCGACATCGGCCGGAAACCAGGCTGCGGCGGCGTGACCTCGACCCGCACGACGTGGTGGAGCGCGACGGACTGCGAGTCACCGCACTGCCGCTGACAGTCGTTGAAGCCGCCGTCCGGCGCGGTGGCGGAGCCAAGTTGATGGATACCGCATTGCAGCGCCACGTCGACCTCGCGCAGCTATGGCGAGCGCACCTACGCAACAAGGGCAGGTACGGCTCGCCCTCAGCACGCACGCTCTTGCGGGCGGCCGAGGACGGCGCCCGCTCGGAGGCCGAGCGACTGCTTGTGAAGCTTCTTCGCGACGCTGGGCTCACCGGCTGGAAGACGAACTATCCCGTCGGCGGCTACCAGGTTGACGTCGGCTTCGACGCGCCGAAAGTCGCCATCGAGGTCGACGGGTGGGCCTTCCACCATGACCCCGATGCGTTCCAGATCGACCGCAAGCGCCAGAATGCAATATCGCTTCTCGGCTGGAAGGTGTTGCGCTTCACCTGGCTTGACCTCACGGAGTATCCGCAACGCGTGCTCGCTGAGATCGCCGCGGCGACCGGGCAGTGAACCGCACTACCCGAGCACCCGCCGCCACACCCGCCCGAACGAGTACCGCGCCGTCACCGACCCGAACCGCACCCGGCCGCGGACCACGACATGCAACCGCTCCGACCGCGGGCCGCGGGGCACCTTGACGGTCGTGCTGCCGGCGAAGGTCTCGACACCGTCGAGGTCGGCGGTGGCGCCGTCAGGCAGGATCAGTGCGGTCGAGCTGAAGTAGTCGTCGATGTCCAGCACGACGGTCGGACCGCGCACTGCCGCGTTGGTGAAGTCGAGCGTGGTGTCACACATTCGGGTGTTCACCCGCAGGTGTGACGGCACCGTCCACTCCCCCCGCCGCGACACCGACGACATCCGGCCACGCAACACCTCGCCATCGGCGGACCCCGCCGTCGCCGGTGGCGGCACGTCCATATCAGGGAGGTCGGCCAAGACCCTTCGCAGTTCTCCACGAGTACGCGCGGCCAGCACACTGTCGATCCGGTCGCTGAACTCGTCGAGCGTGAGCATGCCCTGGCCCACCGCCCGTTCGAGCAGTTGGCTCACATGGGCACGGTCGTCGTCAGAGATCCGCAGGTTCGCGTCATCGGAGTCCATGTCTCGAGGGTAGGTGGCGGCGGGCACGCAACCGCCACGCGCCGGCGAACGCCACGATGAGCCACGCAGCGAACGCAATCCAGAAGAAGGTCACCGAAACGCCGGGCAGGACAGGCCATCCGGTCTCCACGGCCATGGCGTGGCTGGCCGCCGAGTACATGCCGAGCGGAAACACCATCGCCCACCACACCGCGGCGAAACGCCGGGCTTCGGCCCGCTGGATGTGTCGCAAGCCGAAGTAGAGAAGCGGCAGGATCCACAACGAAGCCACACACCACGTCGCGATGGTCACGGCGCGGACGTCGTCGATCCCCGCCCGGTAGAGGTGGTCTCCGGCCAATGTGGCAATGGCCATGGCGCCCATCAGTATCCACGCGTCGGGCTCGAACCCACTGGGGTCCAGCCGTGCAGCGAACGCCCGCGCCAGGATCAACGCGGTCATCAACACGTACACCGCGATCGCCACCAGCCAGATCGCCACACCGATCATCAGCACGGCATGCGAACCCGTGTCATGCGCCAGCGCCACGGCGACGATCGCCAGTCCGGACGTGCCGACGCTGCCCAGTTCCCATGCGCCGCGCGCACGCTCCTGCAACTCTTTCCAAGACCTGGCCGCGATATTTCGCGCCGTCAAAGCGCTCACCACCAACCACGCCACCGCCGCCAGCACGCCCAGTGTCCACACCACCACCGATATCGACGTCAGCCTGCTGTCGATGACCGCGCACGCCGCGACGAACGTGAACATGCCGATCGTGACATCGGGATCCGCGAGATCCGGCGGCTGTCCGCGCCAGGAAACTCCCGCGGCCGCGACGAGAACCACGAGCCCGACGATGGCCACCACGGCCAGCCCATCGCTGACGTACACGAAGCCGTGGTCCGTCGCAGCGATCGACACGATGCCGGTCGCCATCACGAACGCGAATGCGTCCGGTCTCACCGCCCGCCGCTCACCGCAGCTCCACGACGAGATGCCGAATGCCGGTGTGCCGGTTGCTGCGCGTCCACTCGACGGGTTTGACCAGCGTGGCCGCCGAGAACCGCGTCAGCAGCTCCTCGAACAGCACCCGAAGCTCCAGCCGCGCGAGGTTGGCACCGAGGCAGTAATGCACACCGTGCCCGAAGCCCAGATGCGGGTTCGGTTTACGCCCGATGTCGAACACATCCGGGTCGGTGAAGACCGCCGCGTCCCGATTGGCCGACCCCTCCCAGATCTGCACTTTCTGACCGGCCGCGATCTCACAGCCGCCCAACGACACATCGCGCGTCGCGGTGCGCCGCTTCGACGGCGAGGGCGACGTCCAGCGCACCATCTCCTCGATGGCCGACGGCAACGAACCCAGATCCGAACGCAGAGCCGCGAGCGAATCGGGGTTGTCGATCAATGCCAACAACCCGCCGGCCACCGCGTTGCGGGTCGTCTCGGCGCCCGCGCTGAACAGCAGGCTGAAGAACAGATACAACTCGAGGTCCGAAAGGAGGGCCGGAGCGAGCGCGCCGTCGTCCGCGGTGTCATCGAGGCAAGCGTTCGCCACCACCGACAACATGTCGTCGGTCGGCGACGCGCGCTTGGCGGCTATCAACTCCTGGCCGTAGGTGTACATCCGCGAGCCGGCCTCCTCGGCCGACAATTGACCAAGGGACGCCTTGCGTGAACCGCCAAAGTCGAACTGCGGCTCGATCGCGTGAAAGAGCCAATGACGTTCGGACTCCGGAACTCCCAACAGGATGCAGATCATCTGCATCGGCAACTCGGCGGCCACGTCGACCAGGAAGTCAAACGGCTCCCCCGGCTCAACGGCGTCCAACAGCCGCCGCGCCCGCGCACGCAGATCATCCTCGACCCGGCGGATCATTCGCGGCGTCAGACCCGAGCTGACGAGCTTGCGAATCTGCGCGTGTCGCGGGTCGTCCATCATGTTGAGCACCTGCCCGGCGATCGCCAGGTCTTGTAGCAGCGTGCCGCCGTATGGGCGGGACCCGCCGGTCACCGACGAGAAGGTCTGCGGATCACGCAGCACCGCATGCGTTTCGGCGTAGGTGGCGACGGACCAGAATCCCTCGTCGTCGGGAGTGTGCTCGGTCGGCGGATGCCAATACACCGGCGCCTCGCGCCGATGCACCGCGAACAGGTCGTGCGGAAACCCGTTCGCGAAGTTGTCCAGATCGGTGAAATCGATCGCCGCCAGCGTCACAAGATGGCACCCGAAGTGTATTTGGCGGCTTCGGGATAGCGGCTGACCAATTCGCCGACGGCCTCGACGACCCGGTCCACCTGATCGCCGGCCGCGCCGGTGAACGCCTGCTTGTCGGCCAGCGCCGCATCCAGCGCGGGTCGGTCCAGAGGTAGCCGTGGATCGGCCGCCAACCGGTCCAGCAGGTCGGGTTCCTGGCCCTTCTCCCGCATCGCCAGGGCCACCGCGACGGCGTGCTCCTTGATCACCTCGTGGGCGGTTTCGCGGCCGACCCCGGCGCGGACGGCGGCGATGAGGATCCGCGTCGTCGCCAGGAACGGCAGATACCGATCCAGCTCCCGCTGGATCACCGCGGGGTAGGCGCCGAACTCGTCGAGCACCGTGAGGAAGGTTTCGATCTGCCCGTCGACGGCGAAGAATGCGTCGGGCAGTGCCACCCGGCGCACCACCGAGCAGAACACGTCGCCCTCGTTCCATTGCGCGCCAGCCAGTTCGGCCGCCATGGAGGCGTAGCCGCGCAGCACGACCTGCAATCCGTTCACCCGCTCACACGAGCGGGTGTTCATCTTGTGCGGCATCGCCGACGATCCGACCTGGCCGGGTGCGAAACCTTCGGTGACGAGTTCGTGGCCGGCCATCAGCCGGATGGTGTGCGCCAGGGACGACGGTCCAGCGCCCACCTGCACCAGTGAGGAGACCACGTCGTGATCCAAGGATCGCGGGTACACCTGTCCGACGCTGGTGAAAATGTCTGTGAAGCCGAGGAATTCGGCGACCCGCCGCTCGAGATCCGCAAGGCGCGAAGCGTCATCGTCGAACAGGTCGAGCATGTCCTGAGCGGTGCCCATCGGGCCCTTGATGCCCCGCAACGGGTAACGGTCGATCAACGAGCGCAGGCGCTGCAGCGCGATCAGCATCTCTTCGGCCGCCGACGCGAATCGCTTGCCCAAGGTGGTCGCCTGCGCGGCGACGTTGTGGCTGCGGCCGGCCATCACGAGGTCGCGATACAGAACGGCGCGTTCGGCCAAGCGGGCCACCACCGCCACCCCATGCGCATGCACCAGCTCCAGGGACCGGCGGATCTGCAGCTGTTCCACATTCTCGGTGAGGTCGCGGCTCGTCATGCCCTTGTGCACGTGCTCGTGGCCCGCCAGCGCATTGAACTCCTCGATACGCGCCTTGACGTCGTGGCGCAGCACCCGCTCGCGCGCCGCGATCGACGCCAGGTCCACGCGTTCGAGCGCGCGCTCGTAGTCGGCCACCACCGTTGCCGGAACGTCAACACCCAACTCCGCCTGCGCGCGCAGCACGGCGACCCACAGCCGGCGCTCGGCGACGACCTTGGCCTCCGGCGACCAGATGGCCACCATGTCCTCGCTGGCATAACGATTGGCCAGCACATTGGGGATCGTCACAAACACTCAGCTTACGGCGCGGGTAAGGCAGGCTGGCCCCATGTACTTCGTTGGACTCGATCTCGCATGGGCGGACGCGAACCAAACCGGTGTAGCCGTCCTGGACGAAGACGGCCGGCTCTTGCAGGTCGGCACGGCCGTCAGCGACGACGAGATCGCGGCGACTCTCGCGCCGTACGTCGACGGCCCCTGCATCGTGGCCATCGACGCCCCGCTCATCGTCAAGAATCCCAGCGGCTACCGACTCGGTGAGACCCTGTACAACCGGGATTTCATGCCGTTCGAAGCAACCGCGCAGCCCTCGAACACGGGCAATCCACTTTTCAATCCGCCCCGCGCCGAAGTTCTCTGCGAACGACTGTGCCTCGATCCCGACCCGCAGTCACGCGGTGATCGTCGCGCGATCGAGGTCTACCCGCACGCAGCAACGGTTTCACTGTTCAAACTCGGCAGGACGCTCAAGTACAAGCGGCGCTCCAAGGATGTCGCGAAGCGCAAGTCCGAGCTACTTAGGATGGTGGAGCTGATCGAGGGGTTGCACGACGCGACACCGCAGCTTCGCGTGCGCAGTAGTCCCGCCTGGCTCGAACTTCGCAAGAGAATCGAGGCGGGCGTTCGAGCCTTTCAGCTGAACGCTTGTGAAGATCCCGTCGACGCGGTGCTCTGCGCGTACGTCGCGCTGTATTTCGAGCGGCGGCGCGAGGACATCACAATCTACGGTGACCGCGAAGTCGGCTACATCGTCACCCCTGCGTTGCCACCGGAGTTGACGCCCGCTCCTCGGGCTCGTGCGGTGCCGGACCCTGACCCCGGCGAAGTGTTGCCGCGGCTCGAGCAGGTTCAACTTCTCATCGAACGCGCACAGCGTGAGCTGATCGAGATCCGCAGGCAGCTGGGCGGCTAATCCGGCGTTTCGGCCAGCCGGGTCGGGTCGGTGATGCCGGCGTCCCTGATGCCGAGCTGCTTGTTGATCATCATGGTGATCACGAACAGCACGACGCCGATCACGAGCAGGACGCCGGCCACCAGGTACTGCGAACCGGGGCGGCCCGACAGCGGCGTCACCAGATACAGCGACGTGATGAACCCGATCACGGGCAGCACCGTCGGTGTTTTGAAGTGCCCGCCGGCCTCGCGGACGTCGCGGCGCAGCACCAGCACCGCGACGTTGACCATCGCGAAGACCGCCAACAACAACAGCGACGTCGTGCCGCCGAGCACCGAGACCGCCTTGCTGCTCGCGAACGCGGAGACATAGAAGATCAGACCGAATGCGATGACCGTCGTGAACACGATTGCAACCCAGGGGGTGTGGCGTGTTCGGTGCACCGTGCCCAGCACCGGCGGCAACACATGCTGGCGCGCCATGCCGTAGATCAGCCGGCTCGCCATCAACATGTTGATCAGCGCGGTGTTCGACACCGCGAACATCGTGATGAACGGGAACAGTTCGTCGATCGGAAGTCCGGGTGCCGCCGCCTCGACCACGTCGACAAGCGGTGTGGCGCTTGCCCTCAGTTCGCCGATGGGCACCAACGCGACGGCGATGATCGACACCACGATGTACACCACGCCGGCGAGGCTCAAGCCGGTCAACAAGACCTTCGGGAAGATCCGGACCGGGTCCTTGGTCTCCTCGGCCATGTTGACCGAATCCTCGAAGCCGACCATCGCGAAGAAGGCTAGTGACGTCGCCGCGGTGATCGCGACGAATGTGCTTCGCTCCTGGCTGCTTTCGAACATGACAACGCGCGAGAAATCATAGTCACCGGCCTGAGTGAACGCCCACAGCCCGACGAAGATCACCATCATCAGTCCGGTGATCTCGATGATGGTGAGGCCGACATTGAGCTTGACGCTTTCGCTGACGCCGCGCAGGTTGATCGCGGCCAGAACGGCCATGAAGGCCAGCGCGATGACGGCGACACCCGCCTTGCCCCAATCCAGTGCGAAACCCTTGATCAGGTTGGCCGCGAACGCTTGTGACGCGGTCGAAGCCGACGTGATGCCGGAGCACATCACCACGAACGCGACGAGGAAGGTGAAGAACTGAACTCCGAATGCCTTGTGCGCGTACAGCGCAGCGCCGGCAGCCTGCGGATATTTGGTCACCAGCTCCAGGTAGGAGAACGCCGTGATCGTCGCGATGGTGAACGCCAGCAGGAACGGCAGCCAGGCCGCCCCGCCGACTTCACCGGCAACCTGACCGGTCAGCGCGTACACGCCGGTGCCGAGGATGTCGCCGACGATGAACAGAAGCAACAAACCCGGACCCATCACCCGCCGAAGTTCGGGCTGCTTGTCCACCGGCGTACTCATCGGTGCCCTTTGCTCTTCGCGCAAGCGCTCATCGCCCTCCCTGTGGCGTTCAGACCTGCGCCACTCGCTCGTCGATAGGTGCCAACACGTCTATCACGTCGATCAAGGTCGCGCGCGCTGTTGCGCGTGGGCCGTCGCCCTCGGCGACGAGCGCCGCGACCACCGCACCGTCGACGGCGTTGACCAACGCGGTGAGGTACTCCGCCCGCACCGACCGTCCCGAGCGTTCGATGACCTCGATGACCGCATCGCTGCGCTGGCGCAGAATCCGCCGTTGGATGTCGCGCAACAGGGGGTGGCGTGCGCATGCGATGTAGCGCTCGTACCGCGAGATCAACTGCTCGCTGACCCGCTGCCCCACCGCGTCATCGACCAACAGGTCGACCAAGATGTCGGCGGTCGACTCGGCGCCTCGTCGCCGCCGCGACAGCAGCGCGACGCGCGCCCGCAACTGCTCGGCCTCGCGCTCGCCGACGTATTCGACGGCCTTGGCGATCAGGTCGTCGAGCGAGGAGAAGTAATAGGTCGTCGACGCCAACGGCAGCCCGGCACGACGGGCCACGGCGCGATGGCGCACCGCATCGAAGCCGCCTTCGCACAGCAGATCGGCAGCCGCGCTGACCAGCGCATACCGCCGACGTTCTCCTTTGGGAGTGACCGCTGCCGTCACGCCTAGCATGCTGCCAGCCGGGCGGGCCTCCCATCGGACTTTCGGCCAAACGTCAGGCTTTGCCCACAGAAGACGGGGCTGGTGTTCCTGCTGCGACGCGCAACCGGCCAGACCGGGTGAGCAAGCGCCGGTGGCATCATGGCCGCCATGCCCGAACTGACTCGCCGTTCGCTTCTGCGCCTCGGAGTCGGTGCCGCGGCCGGCGCGGTGGCGCTGCGGATGGCGCCGACGGTTCCGGCGGCCCCGGCCGCGCCGACCTACGTCGACGGCTCCTTCGTCTCGCCGGCGCGGGGAGGACTGACGACCAACTGGGCGATCGCCCGCCCGCCCGGCCAGAGCACCCCGTTGCGGCCCGTCATTGCGCTGCACGGGAAAGGACAGGACGCGGCCGGTGTGATGGCCGGAGGCGTGGAGCAGGGCCTGGCCGAGGCCGTCGCCGCGGGGCTGCCGCCGTTCGCGGTGGTCGCCGTCGACGGTGGCGGAACCTACTGGCACAAACGGGCGTCCGGCGAGGACTCCGGGGCGATGGTGCTCGACGAGTTGATCCCGATGCTCGACTCGCAAGGCTTGGACACCTCGCGCGTCGGCTTTCTCGGGTGGTCGATGGGCGGCTACGGCGCGCTGCTGCTCGGTGCCCGACTCGGCCCCGCCCGCACGGCGGCGATCTGTGCGGTGAGCCCGGCGCTGTGGACGTCGCCGGGGGCGGCCGCACCCGGCGCGTTCGACAGCGCCGAGGACTATGCGGCCAACAGCGTGTGGGGATCGCCCGCGCTGGCATCCATCCCGATCCGAATCGACTGCGGCACCGACGATCCCTTCTATTCGGCGACGAAAGAGTTCATCGCGCAGCTGCCGAATCCGCCCGCCGGCGGGTTCTCACCGGGCGGTCACGACGGCGGGTTCTGGAGCTCGCAACTGCCCGGCGAGCTGAGCTGGATGGCGCCGTTGCTGACGGCCTAGAGTGCGATTCGCCCTTCGGCCGCCGCCAACCCGATATCGCTGCGAAAATGACTGCCCGGCAAGCGAATCGACTTGATCAGCTGGTAGGCGGCATCACGCGCCGCCGGAAGGTCTGCACCCGTGCCGACCACCGAGAGCACACGGCCGCCCGATGACACGATCGCGCCGTCCTCGCGGCGGCTGGTGCCCGCGTGCAGCACCCCGTCGACCTCGGAACCGGCGATCGCGTCGCCGACCCGCGGGCGGCCCGGGTAGTTCTCCGCGGCCAGCACCACGGTCACCGCGGCGCCGTCGCGCCATTGCAAGGGCGGCTCGCCCGCGAGGTCTCCGATCGCTGCGGCATACAAGAGCTGTCCCAGCGGCGTCTCCAGCAACGCGAGCACACATTGGGTCTCCGGATCGCCGAAGCGGCAGTTGAATTCGACCACCGCGGGCCCACCCGAGGTGATCGCCAACCCGGTGTAGAGCAGGCCCGAGAACGAGCAACCGCGCGCAACAAGTTCGGCGGCAACGGGTTTCACCACATCATCGACTATCCGGTTGACGATGTCGTCGGGCAGCCAGGGCAACGGCGCGTATGCCCCCATGCCTCCGGTGTTGGGTCCCGTGTCGTTGTCCCCGACGCGCTTGAAGTCCTGCGCCGGAAGCAGGGGCACCACGGTCTCACCGTCGACGACGCAGAACAGCGACACCTCCGGCCCGTCGAGGAACGACTCGAGCAACACCGGATGGCCCGCGTCGAGCAGGCTCGCGGCGTGCGCCCGCGCGGCGGCGCGGTCAGCCGTCACCACCACACCCTTGCCCGCGGCCAGACCGTCGTCCTTGACCACCCACGCGGGGTCGCCGCCCGGCGGGCCGAACCGGTCGAGCGCGGCATCGAGGCGTGCCGGGTTGTCGACGACCTCGCTCCTGGCGGTGCGCACGCCGGCGGTGGTCATCACGTCCTTGGCGAACGACTTCGAACCCTCGATGCGGGCCGCGTCCTTCGTCGGCCCGAAGCAGGCGATCCCGACGCTGCGCACGGCATCGGCGACACCGAGCACCAACGGCACTTCCGGCCCGATGACCACGAGGTCGGCGGCGATGCGCTGGGCCAACTTCGCGACCGCCTCACCGGAGGTGATGTCGACGTCGTACTGATCGGCGATCCCGGCGGTCCCCGCATTACCTGGGGCGACCGCCAGTCCCTCGACCTCGGGATCTCGCCGTAGCGCCAGCAGCAGCGCGTGTTCACGGGCTCCGGAGCCGATCACCAGGACTCGCACAACTGCTCACCCTAACGCCTGTCAACGCAGCCCTTCGGCCATACACTTGACACGACACTGTATGGTCGAATGTATGACGCACGCCACATGTCCGTTCCTGCCCGAGGGATACGACTTCACCGACCCCGAGGTGCTGCTCCGCGGCATCCCCGTGACCGAATTCGCCGAGCTGCGCAAGACCGCCCCGGTGTGGTGGAACGAGCAGCCCGAGTCGATCTTCGACGACGGCGGCTACTGGGTGATCAGCCGCCACGACGACATCAAGGCCATCTCCCGCAACGGTGACCTGTGGTCGACCAACCGCAAGGGAGCGGTGATGCGCCTGCCCGAAGGTGTGACCGCCGACCAGCTCGAGCTCACCAAAGCCCTGCTGATCAACCACGACGCCCCGGAGCACACCAGGCTGCGCAAGCTGGTGTCGCGGTTGTTCACACCGCGGGCGATCACGACCCTCGAGGCGAAGCTGGCCACCGCAGCACGTGAAATCGTCGCCGCGGCAAAGGAAAAAGGCAGCGGCAACTTCGTCGACGACATCGCGATGAGCCTGCCGCTGTTGGCTATCGCCGATCTGATCGGAGTACCCGAGGCCGATCGCGAAAAGCTGTTCCACTGGACCAACGCGATCATGAACACCGACGATCCGGACTTCGACTCCGACCCGACCGCAGCCAACGCGGAGTTGATGGGCTACGCCTACTCGATGGCAGAGGAGCGTCGCCGGTGTCCGGCCGACGACATCGTCACCCGGCTCGTGCAGGCTGACATCGAAGGTGAGTCTCTCGAGGACGTCGAGTTCGCGTTCTTCGTGATCCTGCTGGCCGTCGCCGGCAATGAAACCACCCGCAACGCCATGACACACGGCATGAACGCGTTCTTCGAGAACCCCGACCAGTGGGACCTGTTCAAGCGGGAACGCCCGGAGACCACCGCCGACGAGATCGTGCGCTGGGCCACCCCCGTGCACTGTTTCCAGCGAACCGCCCTGGCCGACAACGAACTTGGCGGTGTCACGATCCGCGAGGGCCAGCGCGTCGGACTGTTCTACAGCTCGGCCAACTACGACGAAGATGTCTTCGACCGGCCGTTCGAGTTCAACATTCTGCGCGACCCCAACCCGCACCTCGGCTTCGGCGGCAACGGCGCGCACTACTGCATCGGCGCGAACCTGGCCCGCATGGAGATCAAGCTGATCTTCAACGAGATCGCCGACCAGATTCCCGACATCGCCAAACTCGGCGAACCGCAACGTCTTCGGTCGGGCTGGATCAACGGCGTCAAGGACCTGCAGGTCTACTACACGGGTTGATGGGGCTGGCTGAGTAGGATTTCGCCGTGCGCACCCACGGCTGGTCCGGATCGGCACCGTCGACGGACGAGGAAGCGGTCGCCCGCATCCTCGACGCCGCAGGCAAGGCGATCGACGCCCGCGGCGCGGAATTCTCCATCGCCGACGTCGCTCGCACCCTCGGTGTAACGAGGCAAACCGTCTACCGGTACTTCCCCAGCACCGACGCGCTGCTCGAAGCCTCGGCGCAACGCGCGGCGACCGGCTTCCTGGATCGGTTGGCCGACCATCTGCAGGGGGTGACCGACCCGCAGGAGGCGGTCGCCGAGGGCATCGCCACCGCGCTGGAGTGGCTGCCCAAGGACAAGCACATGGGCCTGCTGCTGATGCCCGGAAGAGCCAGCGCCTTCAGTCAGACGGTCACCTCGGATGTGGCGCTGCAGTTCGCCAACTCGATGCTGCGGCGCTTCGACGTGGACTGGACCGGTCTCGGCTTGACCGACGGCGACCTCGACGAGTTGGCCGAGCATCTGCTGCGGATCATCCAGTCATTCATCATCGATCCGGGCCGCCCGCCGCGCAGAGGCGCCGAACTGCGCAAGTACCTGCGCCGTTGGGTCGGCACGGCGCTGGCGCCCGAAATTGCCGTCGAACGCACGAGTTGACCGGCTTTAGACTCCGATCGTGAGTGTCCTGGCTGCTTTCCTGACGACGTGGCAACGCGCGCGCACCACGTTCGGCGAGGGCACTCCCCACGGCGGTGACGGCTTCGACCAGAGTGTGCGGTTCCGTCGGCTGCAAAGCGACGTCGACGCCGCCGCGCCGCAGGACTGGAGCGGCGCGGGCTCGGACTCGTATGCCGAGGCGAACCAGCGACAGAGCCGTGCGCTGGCCGCGATGGCGGACCTCGATCAGCGCCTCAAGGCGGAAGTCGACCGGTCGGCGGCGGTGGTGGCGGCCGGCCGACGCGACCTCGAGGCCGTCAGGCAGTGGGTGGTCGATGCGGCCGCGACCGTCCCACGGACCGCCCTCGGCGAGCAGATGCTGTGGCCGGTCATCAGCAGGGGCGCAAGCGAGGTCGCCGATATCGTCCGTCGCTCCGATGGTGAGCTGTCCGCGATCGCCCGGCGGATGCGAAGCTTGGGCGGCGAGTACGAAGCGCTGAGGCAGCCAATCCCGCGTGCCCCCGCCGACGGCACCGACTCCCAGGCGCCCGACCCCCAGGATGTCGCACAGTGGTACACGGATTGGGAGGACCTTCAGTCGCGGATCGCCAAGCACAACGCCATGTGGCCGCGGCCACCAATCAACACCCCGGCCGGGATCGCCTACCAGGCCGAGAAGGAGGAACTCGATCTGGAGCAGTCGAAATTGGTGTTGGAGGCCGCAGATCTCGGCATCCAGGTGACCGGCACCGAGACCCAATGATCGATACCACGCGTCACCGCCATGTCGGTCGGGCGCTGGCGACGGCCGCGGCGGTCTGGGGCATCCTTGTGCTGTCAGCATGCACGACGACACAACAGCCTGCACAGCCGCCTGCGGTGCCCGCGATCGACTCCGCGATCCTGTCCGTGGAAGACGTTCGTGCCATTGCAGACTTCGATGCGCTCAGCGCTGAATCCGGTCCGCCGACCGATCAACCGCAGCCTGATCCGACGGCACCCGGGTCGTGCAAAGCCGCGCTCGATCAGAACGTCATCTTCGGTCCAGACGTCGCCCGATTTCGCACTGTGAGTTACAGTGCGGCCACCGACAGTGGACCGGGACAGATTCGCGGCGTAGCGATCGTGACTCAGGCGGTCGGCCGGTATGCCGACGGGCACGCGGCACGAGCCGCGTTCGACAAGCTCGCTCCGAAGATCGGCGAATGCTCCGCACTGCACATCAAGAATTACGAATACAGTGTCACGACACCGGATTCCTCGACGCTCAGTCTCACGTCGAACGTCACCGACATCGTGTTCAGGCTGGTGTCATCGGACCTGGTCGCTGTCGTTGTGGTCGGGATACCGGACTCGGGACGCGTTGCCCGGGACGTCGCAGAGTCGATGGCTCAACGGCTCCAGTGATTCGAATGCCTTTCTATAGCACCGTCAACGGCAGCGACTTGCGATCCTCGAACTCCCACGACGCGCCGCCACTGACCCTGACCACCGACACCTCGGAGAATTCCTTGGCCTCCGTGCCGGTTTCGACGACGCGCGCGGTCCAGTCCTCGTCGCTGCCGGCGACTTCCACGTCGAAGCGCGGATTGACCGCCCGCACGATCGCCTGCAGCGGGCGCACCTCGTCGCACGACACCAGCGACACCCATGCGCCGTCCTCATGGGCCGGCGACCGTCGCACATGGACGACGTCCGGGCCGAACTCCATGTCGAGGTAGGCAGAGGGGTTGAACATCGGATGTAGCTGCATCGTGCGCAGCGCGCCCTCGATGCCGCCGGGAAGCCTCAGGGCGCGATGAATCCGCTCGGCGGCGATTCCCGCGACGCCGATCAGCTGCTTGGTGCAGATCTCGGTTGCCAGTCCGGTGTTGGTCCCTGCCCGCTTGCCGACCGCGATCACGAACGACAGGTTCAACAAGTGCATCTGCAGGCAGACCTCGTCCGCCATGCGCACCAACGCTGAATGTGAGAACGCGCCGAAGTCGAAGTCCGACAGCAGGGCTCCCGAGTAGTCGGCCTGTCCCTCGTCTCGCGCGTCGATCGGGTCGAGTTCGGTTCGGGCCGCACGGGTTCGGCGGATCACGTCGAGAACGGGGTGATCTTCGACCTCCGGATGCGACTCGTCGATGATGACGGTCCATGCGCAGTGCGGGTGCCGGTCGGCGGGGGTGCGCGGCGGGCGATGGATCGGCCGGATCTGTGCGCGACGGTTGGTCGCCACCGCCGTGGCGTCGAACGTGGGATCCTCGATGTCGTGGCACATGCCGCGCACATAGTCCTCGCCCATCGGTTCCACGTCGAGCAGCGCACCGCAGTGGTCGAGATGGAACTCGCCGTGCCAGCGGTCGTGCACGGTGTAGCGGAAATCCATGAACTGCGGCGGCGCACCGATATCGAGCTGCAGACCCTTGAAGATCGTGACGACGTCTTCGCCCTCGTACTTCAACGCCTTCTGCATCCGCTTGGTGTAGATCGGGCTGGCGCCCATCCACTCCTCGATCGCGATCTGCAGCATCTCCTCGCGGCCGAAGTTACTTATGCACCAAGCCATTCCGGACCGGTCGATCAGCTGGCCGATCAGCAGCAGCTCGGGCACCAACACCGCGAGTTCGTCGCGGGACAGCGAAGAGTACCTACTCTTTCGGGTCGTCATGGACCGTCCCCCCGGAATGCATCCTCACCGCCGCGTTGACGTTCGCCTTCTTGTCCTCGCCCCGTCCCTTCTCGGCGGCCTTCTTACGGTTCTTGACCACCTTGCTGACCACTCCATCGAGCTTGGAGCCCAGCGGGAAACCGAGGTAGTGGGTGAGGAAGATCGCCATCTCCTTGAGCTCGTCTTCGGTGATCTCACCGTTCGCGAGCGCGGCGTTGGCCTGGATCTCGGCGAGGTCGGAATTGCCGAGCGCGGTGACGACGGTCAACGTCATGATCCGCTTGTCGCGCATGGAAAGTCCCGGCCGCGTCCAGATGGTCCCGAAGAGGTGATCGGCGGTCAACGCGAAGTAGTCGTTGCCCTCGACGTTCGGCATCTCCCAGCCGTAGACCTCGTTCATCTTCTCGAGGCCCTTGCGGCGCAACTCGTCCATAGTCTTCACCCCTTCGTGTGCGGCACGCCGAGCCCGGCAGCCAGGTTCTGCAATGCGATCTGGGCCAGCGGCAGCCCGACGTCGACGCTCTCCCCCAACTCCAGAGCCAAGCTCAGATCCTTCTCGCCCAACCCGCGGGTGTGGGTGAACGCGTCATACAGCCAGTGATCGGGGGTCAGGTCCTTCATGTCCTCACGCACGATGATCGCGCCGGGGCCGCCGCTCTGGGCGTCACTGTGGCGCACCACCCTGCCGAGCGCCTGAAGGCTCAGCCCGGACGCCTCGGCCAACTTCATCGCCTCGCACGCCGCAACATAGCCGGTGAACGTCAGCATGTTGCGCGCCAACTTCATCCGGGTTCCAGCACCCGGCTCGCCGGCGTGGATGACCAACGACGCGAACTGTTTGAACGCCGGCTTGATCCGCTCGTACACGTCACGTTCGGCGCCGACCATCACCGCCAGCTCGCCCTTCTCCGCAGCGCCACCACCGCCGGTCACCGGGGCGTCGGCGATGTGGAGCCCTTGGGGCCGCAATTGGTCGGCGAGTTCGACCGCGGTCTGCGGGCTGATCGTCGAGTGGATCGCGATGACGGTGCCGGGCTTGGCGTTGGCCGCCAGCTCGCCGACGACCGTTCTCACCTGCTCGTCGTTGAGCACCGTCACGCTGATGATGTCGGCGGCCGCGACATCGGCGACGCTGTCGGCCAGTGTCGCACCGACCTCCGCGAGCGGTGTCATGGCCTCTGCCCGCACATCGAAAACCACCAGCCCGCCCGGCCACTGGACCAGGCGCTTGGCCATCGGCGCGCCCATGTTGCCGAGGCCGATGTAGCCGAGCTTCAGTTCGTCGGTCACCTGATGATCTGCCCGCCGTCGACGTTGAAGATCTGACCGGTGATCCACTTCGCCTGGTCGGACAGCAGGAACAAGCACATGCCGACCAGATCCTCGGGCTCACCCATGCGCGACAACGGAATCCGCTTCACGATGTCGTCGACCATCTCCTTGGGCGTGGTGGAGCGGTTGGCCTCGGTGTCGATGGGTCCCGGCGCGATCGCGTTGACGCGGATGTTCTGGCCGCCGAGTTCGGTGGCCAATTGCTGCGTCAGGCCGTTGATGCCCACCTTGGCCAGCCCGTAGAAGTTCGAGTACAGCCACGCCGCGGTGGACGACTGGTTGACGATCGCCCCGCCCCCGCGCTTGGCCATCTTCTTGTACACCGCGCGGGTGCACACCAGCGCACCGTCCATGTTCACGCTCATGAACTTCTTGTAGTAGTCCCAGTCGACTGTGATCAGGAAGTCCAGCTTCATGCCGCCGAAGATCGCGGCGTTGTTCACCAGGTAGTCGATGCCACCGAACTCCGAAAGCGTCTGCGCGGCCATCTCCTTGGCAGATTCGGGGTCGGACACGTCGACCCGCACCGCCAGCGCGTTACCGCCCTCGCCCTTGATACCGTCGGCGACTTTCTGCGCACCCTCGGTGTTGATGTCGGCGACGACGACGGCCGCGCCCTCGCGTGCCAGCGCCTCGGCGTAGGCCTGGCCGATCCCGCCGCCCGCACCGGTGACGATCGCGACCTTCTCGTCGAATCTCATGTCTTCCTTTCTGCCGAGTGTTGGGTTGTCGCACGTCATTCGCGCCTACGCGTCGATAAACCCGACACTCGGCGCGTGGTCAAACTGCTGTGGCGATGGCCTTGATCTCCAGGTACTCCTCGAAGCCGGCCAGGCCCATCTCCCGGCCGAGTCCCGACTGCTTGTACCCGCCGAACGGCATGTCCGCGGAGTACCAGACGCCGCCGTTGATGTTGACCGTGCCGACCCGCATCCGCGCCGCCACCCGGTTCGCCCTCTCCTCGTCGGCGGAGAAAACCGTGCCGGACAACCCGTATGGCGAGTCGTTGGCGATGCGCACCGCGTCGTCGTCGCCGTCGTGGGCGATGACCGTGAGCACCGGCCCGAAAATCTCCTCGCGGGCGACCTTGGCGTTGTTGTCCAATCCGGCGATCACGGTGGGCTCGATGAAGAAGCCGGTGTCGCGGTCCTGTGGACGGCCGCCGCCGCACGCGAACTTGCCGCCCTCGTCGATCGCTGAGTCCAGGTAGCCCTGCACCCGGTCGCGCTGGCGGGCGGAAATCACAGGCCCACAGATTGTTCCGGCATCCTGCGGGTCACCCGGCTTCAGCCCGGCCATCGTCGCCGCCGCCGCCTCGACGGCTTCGTCGTAGCGGGCCCTTGGCACCACCAACCGCGTGGTGATCGCACATCCTTGGCCCGCGTGCATGGACGCGGTGAACGCGGACATCGAGCAGGCGCCGGCCAGATCCGCGTCGTCGAGCAGGAGAAACGCAGACTTGCCGCCGAGTTCCAGGAAGACCTTCTTGATCGTCGCCGCGCCGTCGGCCATCACGGCCCGGCCCGTCGCCGTCGACCCGGTGAACGAAACCATGTCGACCCGTGGGTCTTTCGACAGCAGCGCGCCGACGCCGTGGTCGCTGGACGTGACGATGTTGACCACACCCGGCGGTAGGTCGGTGTGCTCGGCGATCAGCTCGCCGACCGCGGCCGCGCACCACGGGGTGTCCGGCGCCGGCTTGAGCACAACGGTGTTGCCCGCCGTCAGCGCAGGACCGATCTTGGCGAGGTTGATCTGATGCGGGAAGTTCCACGGTGTGATAGCACCTACGACGCCGACGGCCTCGCGAACCACCTTGCGGCGAGACGGAATTCCCATCGGCGAGGCGACTCCCAGATCGGTGATCCACTGATACGACTCGGCAGTGTCGGCGCAGAACGTCAGATCCTCCACCGGCCCCTCGAGTTGGGCCGCGGAGGTCAGCATCCGGGGCGCGCCCACCTCGGAAATCGTCAGCTCCCGTAGCTCTTCGATGTTGTCGCGCAGCACCTGCTGCAGTTGGCGCAGGCACCGCACCCGCAACTCGGTGTTGGTCGACCAATCCGTCTCGTCGAACGCGCGGCGGGCCGCCTCGATCGCGCGCCGCATGTCGTCGGCGGTCGCGTCCGCGGCGACGCCGAGCACCTCCTCGGTCGCCGGGTTGACGGTCTGGAAGGTCCCGCCACTGCCGTCGACGAGCTTGCCGTCGATGAGCAACTGACTCTCGCGATTGGCCAGCACTGCCATCTGCGCTCCGTTCCACCGTTGCTGGACAACTGTCCGGATTGATTTGAAAGCAACCTTAGACCCCTGGCCAGGCAAGTGGCAAGCAGACGCGTCAGAGCTGCGCACTTGCGGCCCGCACTCGCGATCGGATAGCTTGGACATGTGTCCAGTGAACCCGTGGTCGCGGTCACAGGGCCGTCGCCCGTGACCGTCGGCGAGACGCCGCGCAACCGTCGCCAAGAGGAGACGTTTCGCAAGGTGCTCGCCGCAGGGGTCGAGATGCTGCGGGAATCGAGCTACGCCGGCCTGACGGTGCGAGCCGTCGCGGCGAAGGCCAAGGTCGCCCCGGCGACCGCCTACACCTACTTCTCGTCGAAGAACCACCTGATCGCCGAGGTCTACCTCGACCTGATGCGCCAGGTGCCGTACTTCACCGATGTCAACGAGAGCAGACTGACCCGCGTCGAGAAGACACTTCGCGCCATGGCGCTGATGGTCGCCGACGAACCTGAGGTCGCAGCCGCCTGCACCACCGCGTTGCTGAGCGGAACCGACGCCACCGTGCGCGCCGTGCGCGACCGTATCGGCGCCGAGATCCACCGCCGCATCCGCTCGGCCATGGGACCCGACGCCGATCCACGTGCGCTGGCCGCCTTGGAGATGACGTTCTTCGGCGCGCTGGTCAACGCCGGCAGCGGCGTGTTCACCTACCACCAGATCGCCGACCGGCTGTCATACGTAGTCGGCCTCATCCTGGGAGACGAGCAGTGACCCCTCAGACCGGAGCCGCCTCCGACGTGATCCTCGACCCCTACGACTACGACTTCCACGAGGACCCGTATCCGTACTACAAGCGGTTGCGCGACGAGGCGCCGCTGTACCGCAACGACGAGCTCGGCTTCTGGGCGCTGTCGAGGCATCAGGACGTGCTGCAGGGTTTCCGCAACAGCACCACGCTGTCGAACAAGTTCGGTGTGTCGCTGGATCCCGCCTCGCGCGGCCCGCACGCGTCGAAAACCATGTCGTTTCTGGCGATGGACGATCCGGCGCATCTGCGGTTGCGCACACTGGTGTCGAAGGGCTTCACGCCACGCCGCATTCGCGAACTGGAACCGCGAGTCACCGAGATCGCGGTCCAGCACCTCGATGTCATGGTGGAAAAGGCCCAGTCGAGCGAAACCGTCGACTACGTCGACGAATTCGCAGGCAAGCTGCCGATGGACGTCATCTCCGAACTGATGGGCGTGCCCGAACCCGACCGCACCCAGGTCCGAGCCTGGGCGGACGGCGTGATGCACCGTGACGAGGGTGTGACCGACGTGCCGCCGGCGGCCGTCGAGGCCTCCATCAACCTGATCATCTACTACCAGGGCATGGTCGCCGAACGCCGCAAAAACCCGTCCGACGACCTCACCACCGCGCTGCTGGAAGCCGAGATCGACGGCGACCGGCTCACCGACGACGAGATCCTCGGCTTCATGTTCCTGATGGTGATCGCCGGTAACGAGACCACCACCAAACTGCTTGCCAACGCGGCGTTCTGGGGCCACAAGAACCCTGACCAGCTCGCGCCCGTGTACGCCGACCTGGACCGCGTGCCGCTATGGGTCGAGGAGACGCTGCGCTACGACACCTCGAGCCAGATCCTGGCGCGCACCGTGGCCGGTGAGCTGACGCTGTATGACACCACCATCCCCGATGGTGATGTGCTGCTGCTGCTGCCGGGTTCGGCGCATCGCGACGAGCGGGTCTTCGACGATCCCGACCGGTTCATCATCGGCCGCGAAATCGGCTCAAAGCTCATGAGTTTCGGCAGCGGCGCACACTTCTGCCTCGGCGCGCACCTCGCGCGCATGGAGGCCAGGGTCGCGCTGACCGAGTTGTTCAAGCGAATCCGCGGATACGAGGTCGACGAGGCCAACGCCGTCCGTGTCCACTCGAGCAATGTCCGCGGGTTCGCTCATCTTCCGATCACTCTCCAAACCGTCTGAAGGCCAACACATGCCACGTTTCGAACCGCTACCCGAACGGCGACCCGTCATCGTCGCCGGCGCCTCGTCAGGAATCGGCGAGGCGACGGCCGTCGAGATGGCCGCGCGTGGCTTCCCCGTCGCGCTCGGCGCGCGCCGAGTCGAGAAGCTCGACGACATCGTCGGCAAGATCAACGCCGACGGCGGCGAGGCGGCCGGGTTCCACCTCGACGTCACCGACCCGAATTCGGTCAAATCCTTCGTCGCCCAGTCCGTCGACGCGCTCGGCGAGATCGAGGTGCTGGTGGCCGGCGCGGGCGACACGTACTTCGGCAAGCTCGCCGAGATCACCACCGATGAGTTCGAATCGCAGTTGCAGATCCACCTCGTCGGCGCCAACCGGCTCGCGGCCGCGGTGCTGCCCGGCATGCTCGAGCGTCAGCGCGGCGATCTGATATTCGTCGGCTCCGATGTGGCGCTGCGGCAACGCCCGCACATGGGCGCCTACGGCGCCGCCAAGGCAGCCCTGGTCGCGATGGTCAACAACTTCCAGATGGAACTGGAGGGAACCGGCGTGCGCGCCTCGATCGTGCACCCCGGCCCCACGAAGACCAGCATGGGCTGGAGCCTGCCCGCCGAGAAAATCGGGCCGGCACTTGAGGACTGGGCCAAATGGGGTCAGGCCCGCCACGACTATTTCCTGCGGGCCTCCGACCTGGCGCGCGCCATCACGTTCGTGGCGGAGACGCCGCGCGGCGGGTTCATCGCGAATATGGAACTGCAGCCCGAAGCCCCCTTGGCGGACGCACCGGTGGAACGTCAGCAGCTCAAGCTGAACGAGGAGAACCTGAACTCATGACTGAATCCAATGCGACGACGACGGCCGTCGTCCCCCGGGTTTCCGGCGGCGAGGAGGAGCACGGCCACCTCGAGGAGTTCCGCACCGACCCGATCGGTCTGATGAAGCGCGTCCGCGAGGAATGCGGTGATGTCGGCTGGTTCCAACTGGTCGACAAGCACGTCATCCTGCTCTCCGGCGCGGAGGCCAACGAATTCTTCTTCCGTTCGGCCGATGAGGATCTCGACCAGGCCGAGGCCTATCCGTTCATGACGCCGATCTTCGGCAAGGGTGTGGTGTTCGATGCAAGCCCGGAGCGGCGCAAGGAGATGCTGCACAACTCGGCGTTGCGCGGCGAGCACATGAAGGGCCATGCGGCCACCATCGAGGGCGAAGTCAAGAAGATGATCGCCGACTGGGGCGATGAAGGCGAGATCGAACTGCTCGACTTCTTCGCCGAGCTGACGATCTACACCTCGACCGCATGTCTGATCGGGTTGAAGTTCCGCAACCAGCTCGACCATCGGTTCGCCGAGTACTACCACGACCTCGAGCGCGGCACCGACCCGCTGTGCTACGTCGATCCGTACCTACCGATCGAGAGCTTCAAACGCCGCGACGAAGCCCGCGTGAAACTCGTTGCGCTGGTGCAGGAAATCATGAACCAGCGGCTGGCCAACCCGCCGAAGGACAAATCCGACCGCGACATGCTCGACGTGTTGGTGTCGATCAAGGACGAGGAGGGCAACCCGCGGTTCTCCGCCGACGAGGTGACCGGAATGTTCATCTCGCTCATGTTCGCCGGGCACCACACCAGCTCGGGCACGTCGGCGTGGACGTTGATCGAGTTGATCCGGCACCCCGAGGTGTACGCCGAGGTGCAGGACGAACTCGACGAGCTCTACGCCGACGGCCAGGAGGTGAGTTTCCATGCGCTGCGTCAGATTCCGAAGCTGGACAACGTCGTCAAGGAGACGCTGCGGCTGCATCCACCGCTGATCATCCTGATGCGCGTGGCACAGGGCGAGTTCGAGGTGGCCGGCTTTCCGATCCACAAGGGCGACTTCGTCGCGGCCTCACCGGCCATCAGCAACCGGATTCCAGAGGACTTCCCCGACCCCGACGCCTTCAACCCGGACCGTTACAACAAGCCCGAGCAGGCCGACGTCGTCAACCGGTGGACGTGGATCCCGTTCGGCGCGGGCAGACACCGCTGCGTCGGCGCCGCGTTCGCCCAGATGCAGATCAAGGCGATATTCTCGGTCCTGTTGCGCGAGTACGAATTCGAGATGGCCCAGCCGGCCGACTCCTACCGCAATGACCACTCCAAGATGGTGGTCCAGCTGCAACGGCCGGCCAAGGCTCGTTACCGCCGGCGCGTCAAGTAGGTCGCCATGGGTTGCTTTCGGATCGAAGTGGATCTGGACCTGTGCCAGGGCCACGCGATGTGCGAACTCGAGGCGCCCGACTACTTCACGGTGCCCAAACGCGGCAAGGTCGAAATTCTCGATCCCGAACCGCCGGAAGACGCCCGCGATGAAGTCCAGAACGCGGTCGACATGTGCCCCACCCAAGCTCTGTCCATCAAGGAACTAGGAGAGTAGACAATGCCATCACTGCCTCGCGAGGACCTCGACAAGTGGGTCGAAGAATGGCTGGAGGCCAACCGGGACGCCGAGCGCAAGGGCGACTGGAAGCCGTTGGCCGAGTTCTACACCGACGACGCCACCTACGGCTGGAACATCGGCCCCAAGGAAGACGTCATGTGTGTCGGCAAGGACGAGATACGCGATGTCGCACTGGGTTTGGAGATGGAGGGTCTGGAGAACTGGGTCTACGAGTACCAGAAGGTGCTAATCGACGACAAACAGGGCGAAATCGTCGGCTTCTGGAAGCAAATCGTCAACAAATCCGATGGCTCGCAGGACGAGATCTACGGCATCGGTGGTAGTTGGTTCCGACTCGATGCCAACCTCAAGATCGAGTGGCAGCGCGACTTCTTCGACTTCGGCCACGTGGCCAAGGGATACGCGAAGCTGATCGAGTCCGGCGACCTGTCACCGGGAATGCAAAAGCGCATCGAGCGCTCGCTGGCGGGTGAGAAACTGCCCGGCTACTACCCGCTCGGTCAGGCCCCCGCACCCATCTGGTGACCGGCCAAGCAGTTGATTGGGGGTGACTGTGACGTATCTAACTACTCCCTCTAGTCTGTGGTCACCGGCTCTAACGGAAGGCACGTGCGAATGAAGACAAAAGGCGCTCTCATCTGGGAGTTCAATCAACCGTGGTCGATCGAGGAGATCGAGATCGGCGACCCCGTCAAAGACGAGGTCAAGGTTCAGATGGAAGCGTCGGGGATGTGCCACTCCGACCACCATCTGGTGACCGGCGGCATTCCGATGGCCGGATTCCCCGTGCTCGGTGGCCACGAGGGCGCGGGCATCGTGACCGAGGTCGGGCCGGGCGTCGAGGACATCAAACCCGGCGACCACGTGGTGATGTCGTTCATCCCGTCGTGCGGCAGCTGTCCGTCGTGTCAGGCCGGCCTGCGCAACCTGTGCGACCTCGGCGCCGGACTGCTCGGGGGCACCGCGGTCTCCGATGGCACCCATCGCATCCACGCAAATGGGAAGCCCGTCTTCCCGATGACGTTGCTGGGCACCTTCAGCCCTTACATGGTCGTGCACAAGAGCTCGGTGGTGAAGATCGACGAGTCGATCCCGTTCGAGGTCGCCTGCCTGGTCGGCTGCGGTATCACCACCGGCTACGGTTCGGCGGTGCGCAGCGGCGACGTCCGCCCCGGCGAGGACGTGGCGATCGTCGGCGTCGGCGGTGTCGGCATGGGAGCGCTGCAGGGCGCCGTCGCGGCGGGTGCCCGCCGCATCTTCGCCATCGACCCGGTGGAGTGGAAGCGCGATCAGGCGCTGAAATTCGGTGCCACACATGCCTATCCGGACTGGGAGTCGGCCATGGCAGGCATCGGCGAGGTCACCTGGGGCTTGATGGCCCACAAGGTGATCGTCACCGTGGGCGAGTTGCACGGCAAGGACGTCGACAACTACCTCAACCTCACCGCCAAGGGCGGCACCTGCGTGGTAACCGCGATCGGGAGCCTGCTCGACACCGAGGTCAACCTGAACCTGGCCATGCTCACCTTGATGCAGAAACGACTGCAGGGCACCATCTTCGGCGGCGGTAACCCGCACTTCGACATCCCCCAGCTGCTGTCGATGTACAAGGCCGGCAAGCTGAACCTCGACGACATGGTCACCCGGCAGTACAAGCTGGAGCAGATCAACGACGGCTACAAGGACATGCTCGAGGGCCGCAACATCCGCGGGGTCATCCGTTACACCGACGAGGACCGCTAGACTGCGATGTCCGGCAAGAACACCGAAACCGCCGAGAAGACACCGGCTTTGGCCGCGTCGCACAACTCGTGGAAGTGCGTGCACGCCCACGACAAGCAGGGCTGGCTGGCCTTGATGGCCGACGACGTCGTGATCGAGGATCCGATCGGCCAGTCCTTCACCAACCCCGACGGCAACGGCGTGCGCGGGAAGGAGGCGGTGTCCGGGTTCTACGACGCCAACATCGCCTCCAACGACCTGAAGATCACGTGCGAGGAGACGTTTCCCTCCAGCTCACCGCACGAGGTGGCTCATATCCTGGTGCTGCGCAGCAAGTTCGACAACGGCATGACCAGTACCGTGCGCGGCGTGTTCACCTACAAGACCGACGACTCGGGATTGCTGACCAACCTGCGCGGCTACTGGAACATGGACATGATGGAGTTCGGCCAGGCGGGCAATCAGTCATCAGATGCCAAGTAGCCCCTCGCTGAGCGGGCGTGGCGCCGTCGTCGTCGGCGGTTCGCGGGGCGTCGGGTTGGCCGTGGCAGAACTGCTCGCTGCGTGTGGCGCGGGTGTCGTCGTCAACGGTCGCGACGCTGACGCGGTAACCCAAGCAACGCAACGGATCCCGAACGCGTGCGGGCTGCCCGGCTCGCCCGCGGATCCGGCCGTTGCGGACACCCTGATCGACTTGTGCGTGCAGGAGTTCGGTCAGATCGACATGCTGATCAACTGCGCGGGCACCGCCGAGCCCCACGGGTCGTCGATCCTCAACGTCACTTCTGCGCAGTTTCGCGAGCTGATCGACGCGCACCTCGGCACGGTGTTCGAGACCTGCCGGGCAGCTGCCCCGAAGATGGTGGCGCAAGGCGGCGGCGCGATCGTGAACACCAGTTCGTTCGCCTTCCTCGGTGACTACGGCGGCACCGGCTACCCGGCGGGCAAGGGTGCGGTCAACGGCCTGACGCTGGCGATCGCGGCCGAGTTGAAGGAGCACGGGGTGCGCGCGAACGTGGTGTGCCCTGGCGCCAAGACACGACTGTCCACCGGACCGGACTACGAAGCTCAGATCGCCGACCTGCATCGGCGTGGCTTGCTCGACGAGGTCAGCGCGCAGGGCGCCCTCGATGCCCCGCCGCCGGAGTATGTTGCGCCGACCTACGTGTACCTGGCTAGTGACTCGGCCAAGGACGTGACGGGGCAGATCTTCGTCGCCGCGGGCGGGTTCGTCGGGCGCTTCGACAGGCCGAGACCGGCGATCCTCGCCTACCGCGACCACCACGATTCGCCGCCGTGGTCGATTGCTGATCTTCACGAATCTGTGCAGAAGGACGACGGTCTGCGCTGATCGTGATGCTCCTATTGATGTCAAGCGGCTTGGAGCCAGTTTCTGTAGTTTTCGGCGAAGGTGTCGTCGCGTTGTAGGCCGCGTTCGATGCAGCTACGAACGCTGCACCACCCGCGCCCGATGAACAGGACGCGGGCGGCACACGAAACGCGCTTCTCAGTGGCAGGCCGGGTCCCCACCGTTGACTGCGGGATCGCTTGCTGTATGACCCGTGGAGCAAGCAGGTGTGAACTCCTTCGTGGACAACCCTGCAGGAAGATGCTCAAAATTGGTCTGGTTAGGCGTACCCGAAACATCGGGGATGGTGTAGTTTCCGTAAATCGAATTAGCGGCAGCCGCACCGGCTTCCGGAGCGTTGCCCGGCATTTTTGCGAGGTTCCTGAAGAACTCTCCGGGAGCAAACGGCCCAGACCCGTTCGGGTTCACATTCGGTAAGCCGGGGTTGGCTGCTGTTATAGAATCGGCCCAAGCTCCGGCCTTCTGGGGGATGCCCCCTTGGCCTATCCCGTTCCCGCTACTGCTGGAGGCGGTCCCGTTCCCGCCACTACTGGAGGCGGTCCCGTTCCCGCTACTACTGGAGTCGGCTGGGTCCGCCCACGCCGCCCCGGCCAGTGGAATAGACACGGCTGCCGCTGCAGCGGCGGCGATGCATAGTTTGTAAAACACTGTGTCCCTCCTCGTGACAGCGAGCCAGACAGCTCGCGTTGTTACAACGGGAATCATCGGTCGCGCGCTATGCGACGAATGCAGTAGCGCACTACTGCATTACGGGCCGACCTGGTGCTGTGCGCGACGCAGTAGTGCCGCTCGAAACCGACGCAATTGCAGTGGCGTTAACCTGACCCCGGTTGGTTGATCCATGGCGTGTGAGAGTCTTGCGGCCCCCCGATGTGGGCAGCAAGACTCGTCAACCTGTCTAGGTCTATCTATGAAAAAACTGACATGAGGCTCAAGGCACACATGCGCGGCAGGCGTCGAATTCTCCTCGCCGGCGGCTCGTCCTCGCACGGTACGCGCGCTGCCGACACGCCGGTGAGCAGTAGGTGGCGTCGCTGCGCCGCATGACGAACGACGTGCCGCAGTCGGCGCAGGCGGTCCACCAGACAGTCGCCATCGCTCAAATCTGAAGCGCGCGTTCGGATAGCGCATTGTTCGCGTCGAATGTCATAGTGGGCGCATCCAGCTGCCATCGCACCGTCGCCGGTCGAGAGGACCTCGTTCGCCGAGAGGGCGTCGTTCGCCGAGAGGGCGTCGTTCGCCGAGAGGGCGTCAAAGACACCAACCGGCCGGATGGCAACCGACGCTGCTAGTCAGTGATCGGCACCTGCGTGCGCACGCCGAGGCGGTCAAGGCCGGTCGGCCCTACGGTGCGGTGGAGACCCGTGCGCAGGTGACGGCGGCGGCCATTTGGGCAGCGCCGGAGCGTGGGCGACCCCCGCGAACCGCGCCACCTAGTCGCGTTCAGCGGTATCCCGGTATCGGAGTCGAGTAGTCGCTACCACCACCTCATGAAAACGTTTGGTAGGTGGCACGATCAGCAACACGCCGATGGAACCGTCATCTGGACCGCCCCGGCGGGCAGAACCTACCTCACCCACCCCGGTAGCCGCTTGTTCTACCGCGGCTGGGACATCACCACCGCCACCCTGCCGCCGGTACAACAACCCCGCACACAGCAGTGACAAGGGCGTCATGATGCCGCGCCGACGACGCACCCGCGCCCAGGACCGGCTGCAACGAATCGAACACGAACGCGCCCTCAACACCCTCGACCGAAGCCAACGCGCGACACCGGTCGCCGCCGAACCCAGCCGACCACCACCAGACGACCCATGGAACATCGACCACGATGTGGGCACCGACGACCTCGACGCCGATCCTCCACCCTTCTGACGAACTCATCGGCCGTACGACCGCGGGCACTCAACGGGCACGGCATCGCTCACTATGCTCGACCCATGGCGAGCGTCTTCACCAAGATCATCAACGGAGAGTTACCCGGCCGCTTTGTCTACGAAGACGACGACATCGTCGCTTTCCTGACGATCGCGCCGATCACCCAGGGCCACACGCTCGTGGTGCCCCGTGCCGAGATCGACCACTGGCAGGACGTCGACTCCACGGTCTTAGGCCGAGTCATGGAGGTTTCGCAGCTGATCGGCAAGGCTGTGGTCAAGGCGTTCCCCGCCGAGCGCGCCGGAGTCATCATCGCCGGCATGGAGGTGCCGCACCTGCACGTCCATGTCTTCCCCACCAACAACCTGGCCGACTTCGGTTTCGCGAACGCCGATCAGAACCCGTCGCCGCAATCTCTCGACGAGGCTCAGGCCAAGATCAAAGCGGCGTTGGCTCAGCTGCCCTGAGAAGCCACGCCGGTCTTGCGCTGTCCATAGACTGAGGCGATGAACTACGGCAAAGCCCTCACGGACCTGGCCATTGCGCCCGTCAAGGTAGGGCTGGCCGTCGCCGACGCCGGGCTCTCCATGGCTAATGGCGCGTTGGGGCTGGCTCAGAAGACGATCGGCGAGGCAAACACGGCGACCAGGAACGGTTCGGCTTCATTCGCGCACATGCTGGGTCTCGACGAGGCGGTGGAGCGGGCGAACCGGCTGGCCAGGCTGATGGATGACGATGCCCCGCTGGGACGGGCGCTGGCACCGAACGGCCCACTGGACCGGCTGCTGCGGCCGGGCGGGCTGGTCGATCAGCTGACCACTGAGGGCGGCCTGCTGGACCGGCTGACGGCCGAGAACGGCGCGGTGGCCCGAGCTGTGGCACCGGGTGGGCTGGTGGATCAGGTGATGGCCGAGGGCGGGCTGGTGGACCGGATGACCACCGATGACGGCGCATTGTCGCGGGTGATCGCGCCCGGGGGCCTGGCCGACCAGCTGCTGGCCAACGATGGACTGGTCGAGCGGGTGCTGCGCGAGGACGGCGTGGCCGACCGCCTGCTCGCCGAGGATGGCCTGCTGGACACACTGACCGATCCGGACGGACCGCTGCTCAAGCTTGCTGACGTCGCCGACACCCTGAACCGGCTGGCGCCGGGCCTCGAGGCGCTGGCGCCGACGATCGACGCGCTGCACGACGCCGTCGTCACGCTGAGCCAGGTGGTGAACCCGCTGAGCAACATCGCCGACCGGATCCCGTTGCCGGGCCGACGGCCACGCGCCCGTACGTCGTCACGAACTGTGACGTCACAGCGCGTCATCGACGTCGAGGAGTGACGTCAGGCGTCGGCTTCGATCGTTTCGACCGCGGCTGCGACGCTTTCCGGGCTCGGAGGCTGATTCTCCGGCTGCCACCGCTGAAGAAGGAGTACCGCGGCGCCGCGCAGGATCCGCACGTAGTCGTCGACGTCGGCCTTGTTGTACGACTCGATACGGGCGGCGATGTCGGGCGCCAGCGGCTTGATGGCAGTCGCGACGCTGAGGCCCAGGCCGCCTCCGGTGCTCGCGCTCTCGTCGAGGAGCGTGAGTAGTCGCTCCACCTGCGGCCGGGTCAACCCCGGATAGACGTGCGGGAAGTCGCTCAGGAGATCGTCCTTGACACTCACGGGCAGCGGGTTCCCCGAACGAGCGACCGGATAAACTCGGGGCCCGCAGGCCTCCTTAGCTCAGTGGTAGAGCACCCGCCTTGTAAGCGGGAGCGCGTCGGTTCGATCCCGACAGGGGGCTCAGATCTGGTCGACTC
Source organism: Mycobacterium sp. IS-3022 (assembly GCF_001500065.1). Taxonomy (GTDB): domain Bacteria; phylum Actinomycetota; class Actinomycetes; order Mycobacteriales; family Mycobacteriaceae; genus Mycobacterium. Next base: position 461,936 of record NZ_LQIN01000001.1, on the reverse strand, counting down.
CAATACCGGCTGGGTTGTCGGTAGGGGTACGTAGCGTCCTGCACGTGAGACAGTGTCGCGGTTGTGGTTCTCCACTCTCCAAGCGCAGTCAGAAGATGTACTGCAGTAATGCCTGTCAGGCATCGGCCCGGCGCGACACGAGTACGAAACGATGGCTTGAATCCGGTGAGGCATCGATCGGTGGCCGCCGCAAACACTACGTTCGGCAATACCTCGCCGATGCCCAATCAAATTGCTGCGCAATCTGCGGCGGCGCGAGCGTCTGGGCCGGCTTACCGCTCGCGTTCGTCTTGGACCACATCGATGGTGACCCTACGAACAACCGACGCGAGAACCTCCGACTGGTATGTCCGAACTGCGACTCGCAGCTCCCGACGTACAAGAGTCGGAACAGGGGCAACGGCCGCACTTACCGCCGGCAGCGATACGCCAACGGTCAATCGTATTAGCGCACGCCCTCATCGTGATCGAAGGCATTCATTTGCGGACCCAACTGTGGCGAGGTTCGATCTCAGGCCTCGTCAGCGCGGCGGCCGTGGCCACTACGTCATCGTCCCGTTGCCAGCAAGTCAGGTTTCGTCGGCGACGTCGTGGCGATCCTGATGGCCGCCCGGCGCCTCGGGATCGTCGTTGCGGTGGTCCAGATCGTCCTGCAGGGCACGCTGTTCCTCGGTGACCTTGGTCGCGTCCTTCGGCGTGGGAGGCGGGTCGTTCGGCGTTGACATGCGAGCAGGGTCGCCCGTTCCGTCTCCGCCGAAAACCATGTGACCAGAAGTACATTGCTAGGCCACTAACTATTAGTACACCATGGATGTGTGACCACGTCGCTTCCGCCCAAGGTCGATCCCCTCGCGCTTGAACAGCAGGTGTGTTTCGCGCTCGCGGTCACCCACCGGGCGGTGCTGGCGGTCTACCGTCCGCTGCTCGAGCCACTCGGGCTCACCCATCCTCAATATCTGGTGATGTTGGCGTTGTGGGACCACCACAAGTCCGGCGGTACCGGCGACGCCCCGACGAAGCCGTTGTCGGTCAAGGACATCGCCCGCTCGTTGCAGCTGGACTCGGCGACACTGTCGCCGATGCTCAAACGACTCGAGTCGCTCGGTCTGATCACCCGATCACGCAGCGTTGAAGACGAGCGCGCCACCGATGTGCGACTCACCGAAGAGGGTGTGCGGCTCCGGCGACGCGCGCTGAAGATCCCGCCTGCGGTGGTCGAGCGCCTGGGCGTCGACCTCGACGAGCTCGAACACCTTCGCGACGTGCTGACCCGCGTGAACACCGCCGCCCTCGCTGCGGGCGCGCTAGCCGACTGACCACCCGAGGAGTAACTATGGCTGCAGCTCGTCCCGGCATCGTCCAATACCTGGCCTACTCGTATGGACGCCGCCTCCCCGACTCCATGCGCGAGTGGGTGGCGCGCGACCTGGCGGGGCCGGGCGCCCTGCGCCGCCACATGATCCGGATGGCGATACCTCCGCTGCTTGTCCTGGCTCCGTTCTGGTTGCTTCCCGCGTCGCTGTACGTGCATCTGGAAATGACTGTGCCTATCTACATCTGGGCGATCTTGATGGCATTGGCGCTCAACAAGATCTGGCGTCGGCATCGCCTCGCGCAGCACGGATTGGACCCGAACCTCGTCGACGAGATCAAGCGCCGCAAGGACGCGCGGATGCACGAGGACTACGCCCGCCGCTTCGGCCCCCGACCGGAAGAGGCGCGCTGGCAGCAGAACAGCAGCCCGTTCTAACCGGCGCGGACCTCGTTGAGAGCGGCCACGAGGTTACGCAGCGACGCAATCACCTCGTCCGTCTTGCGGGTCTTGAGGCCGCAGTCCGGGTTGACCCAAAGACGTTCGGCAGGAACGGACTTCAAGGCTTCGCGCAACGCTGTCGCCATCTCCTCGACGCCCGGGATGCGCGGTGAATGGATGTCGTAGACCCCAGGTCCGACGCTGTTGGAGAACCCGGCCGCGTTGAGATCGGCCAGCACCTCCATGTGCGATCGCGCCGCCTCGATCGACGTCACGTCAGCGTCGAGGTCCGCGATCGCGCCGATGACCTCACCGAACTCCGAGTAGCACAAGTGGGTGTGAATCTGCGTCGAATCCGCCACACCCGAGGTCGCCAACCGGAACGCGTCGACCGCCCAGCGCAGATAGTCGTCTTTGTCCTTGGCGCGCAACGGCAACAGTTCCCGCAAGGCGGGTTCGTCGACCTGGATGATCGCGATACCCGCCGCCTCCAGGTCGACCGTCTCGTCCCGGATCGCCAGCGCGACCTGGGCCGCCGTCTCGGCCAGCGGCTGGTCGTCGCGCACGAACGACCAGGCAAGGATGGTGACCGGACCGGTGAGCATGCCCTTCACGGGCTTCTCGGTCAGTGACTGCGCATAGGCGATCCAATCCACCGTCATCGGCTTGGGCCGCGCCACATCGCCGTACAGAATCGGCGGGCGTACGCAGCGGCTGCCGTAGGACTGCACCCAGCCGTTCTGCGTCGCGAAGAACCCGTCGAGTTGTTCGGCGAAGTACTGCACCATGTCGTTGCGCTCGGGTTCACCGTGGACGAGCACGTCGAGACCGAGTTCCTCCTGCAGCCTGATGACATCGGCGATCTCGGCCTTCATCCGGCGCTCGTACTCCGCGAAGTCGATGGTGCCGGCGCGCAGGTCCGCGCGTGCCACCCGGATGGCCGACGTCTGCGGATAGGAGCCGATAGTCGTGGTCGGAAGCAGCGGCAGCTTCAACCTGGCCTGCTGCGCGGCGCGACGCTCTTCCGCGGGCCCGCGCTGGGCCCTGGACGCGACGATCGACGAGATCCGCGACCGGACATGGCCGTTGTTCAACCGCGGATCCACTCCACGCGCCTCTACGGCCATGTTCGACGCGGCCACCTCACCGGAGATCGCGTCGCGTCCCTCCCTCAAGCCTCGGGCGAGCGTCACCACTTCGGCAACCTTCTCGGATCCGAATGCCAGCCAACTGCGCAGCGCGGCATCGGTATCCGGCTCGGCGTCGAGGGAGTACGGCACGTGCAGCGTCGAGCACGATGTCGACACCGCGACGTGGCCCGCAGAGCCCAGCAGCATGGCCAGTGTCCCGAGGGCGGCCTCGAGGTCCGTGCGCCAGACGTTGCGCCCGTCGACGACACCGGCGACAAGCAACTTGTCCGCGAGTTCGGGCACCGCGGCGACCGATGACGCACTGCCGGCGACCAGGTCTACGCCGATGGCCTCCACCGGCGTGCGCGCCAGCGCGGGCAGCGCGTCGGTGAGCTCGCCGAAGTACGTGGCCACGAAGATCGCCGGACGCTTTTCCCGCCGCCCGAGGAACTGATATGCCTCCTCGGCGAGTTCGCCTGCGTTATCGACGATGTCGGTGACGAGAACCGGCTCGTCGAGCTGCACCCACTCCACGTCCCGTTCGGCGAGCAGCTGCAACAACTCGCCGTACACGACGAGGAGTTCGGGGAGCCGCTCGATCGGCGCACCTGCGCCGTCGACCGCCTTGCTCAAGGCAAGGAAAGTGATCGGCCCGATGATCACTGGACGCGCCGGAACCCCCTGCGCGCGGGCCTCTTCGAGTTCGGCCAGAAGTTTGGCGGGGTTCGGCGCGAAACCGGTCTGCGGGCCCAGTTCGGGTACGAGGTAGTGGTAGTTGGTGTCGAACCACTTGGTCATCTCCAATGGCGCGATGGCATCGTTGCCGCGCGCGGCCGCGAAATAGCGGTCCACTTCGTCGGGCACCTCGGCGACCCGTGGCGGCAGCGCACCGACCATCACGGCGGTGTCGAGCACGTGGTCGTAGTACGAAAAGGTGTTCACCGGAACGGAGTCCAAGCCGGCGGCGGTGAGCGCCTGCCACGTATCGCGGCGCAAGCCCGCGGCGATGGACTCCAGTTCGGCGCGGCCGACACGCCCAGCCCAGTATTTCTCGACGACCCGTTTGAGTTCCCGGTTCGGCCCGATGCGCGGCGAACCGAGGATGGTGGCGGTGAATGGTCTTGCAGTCATGACGACGTCCTCATCGGTGCGGCGGACGGCCATCGCCAGGGGACGTCAAGCCGAGCACGGCAGCGAACCGGCTTCGGCCACAGCCCATTCCACGAGGCGATGCACCACCGGGCGCGGCGCGTCCGGTACAGCTGGCAGGTCTTCGGACTTGCAGGCCCGCGCGAGGAGATCGCGCACCTAGTGGCCGTCGCTTCCCAGCCCGTCGGGCCAGTGCTGGTGACGGCGGTCGTTCCTGCATACCGCTGCGGGACAGTCCCGGATTCTCACCGGGTTCCCTCTCGCGCCGCACCCGGACCGGCATACGGCACTCGATGTCGATGTTCCGACTTCGTCCCCGAAGTCGGGTCGCCGACAAACCAGTTGCGCTGACCAGCCTACCCCTGCGGGCGTCCGTGTCAGGGGCAGGCTATGCCAGCAGCGTCTGGCCGAGATATCCGCCTGGCTCGACGCCGGGCAGGATCGCGAACGTCGCCGACCCGATCGTGGTGATCCACTCGTTCAGCGCATCCGCGGCGGCGAGACGCTGCTGAACCGGGGTGAACTGCGCGGCCGGATCACGTTGATAGGCAGCAAAAACCAGGCCGCTTTCGGTGGTTCGTCCAGCGGGCGGGGGATCGTCGAAGTTGTAGGGACGGCGGAGGAACTGTTCGTCGTCGTTGCGGTGCCGGGCCAGCGCGATGTGCGAGTTCGGCGGAATCACCGGGATGCCGTTCTCGGTCGCGGCGAAATCCGGTTCATCGAACTCCCGTTGTCCGGTGAGCGGTGCACCGGTGTCAAGTCGACGCCCGACCGTCAGTTCCTTGCTGTTGCGGTCGAGTTCGTCCCAGGTGTCCATCTCGGCGCGGATCCGGCGCAACACCAGGATCGTGCCTCCGTCGAACCACCGCTGATCGTCTCCGGTGTCCCAGACCAGCCGGTCGAAGCCCGACTCGTCGGTGATGTTGGCGGTGCCGTCGATCTGGCCCATGAGGTTGCGCATGCTGGCACCCTCACCGATTCCGACCGCGTTGCGGAATCCGGTCTGCCGCCATCGCGCAGTGGTCATGGTGCGGACGTTCTTCAGCAGCACCCGGCCGGTGTGCGCGACGGTGACCGGATCGTTGGCGCAGATCTGCAGCAGGAGGTCCCCTCCACACCATTGCGGTTGAAGCCGGTCGGTGGTGAAGGCGGGCGGTTCAGCCAGCGACCGCGGGCGCAGGTGCGCCAACCCGATCCGGTCGAAGAGGCCCGACCCGAGGCCCACGGTGACGGTGAGGCGGGCCGGCCGGTGTGCCAGTTCGGGTTCGGTATCCGCCAGCGCGGGCGTGCCTTGCGTCAACCGCGCGGCGTCCGCGGTCCACAGTTTGAGCACCGCGGCCAGCGTGTCCCGCGGACTGCGCCGGGGTTGCGGTGCCAGGTCCAGCGCCACGAAGAGTGCGTGCGTCTGTGGTGGTGTCGCGACGCCGGGCTGATGCTTGCCGTGAAACGGTTCGACGGCCCGGTCGAACGATTCCGTCGGGACCGCGGACTGTGCGACGCTGCATTGCGTAAGCGTCGCCCCGGCGGCGACTGCTGCGGCGCCACCCGCGAGGAGGCGCCGCCGGTTGAGCCGCAAGGAGGCGCCGGCCGAGCGCTCAGCCATGATCGTCGTGCGGCGCCGACCCGCCGGTCGACGGCTGATAGTCCTCGTCCGCCCCGGCGAAGTCACGCACCTGCGCGGTGACGGGCAGTGTCGAACCGTCCTCGAACTCGACGGTCAGCGTGACCTCTGAGCCCGGCGGCAGCGGCCGCACGAGGTCCATCAACATCAGGTGATCCCCGCCCGGCGCCAATGCATGTGAGCCGTCGGCCGGGATTGTCATGCCGCCCTCCTTGGGGCGCATCGTCTTGACGCCCCCGGCGCCGGGCGCGACCTCATGGACTTCGACTCGGCCCGCCGCATCCGAGGTTCCTTTGACGATGCGGGCGTCGTGGTGTCCGGTGTTGGTGAAGGTGCCGAACACCGCTGCCATGCCCGTATCCGCCGAGCTTGCCCACTGATCGGCGATGGTCACCGCCGACGCCATCGGCTCTTCGTCGTGGTGGGCCTGCGTCGTACAACCCGCAGCGATGAGCGACGCCGTCGCGGCGAGTAGGAGCGCTTTGCGATACCGTTTGTCAGACATGAGCTTTCGTCTCCTGCTTCTTGTTCTCTTTGCGTTTCTTGACCGCGCCCACGATGAGGTCGACGACCATGAATGCCGCGAGGCTGAGCCCGAACAACGGCAGCGCCCAGCCCAGGGCGAGCGCGCCGACGGCCAGCGCGGTGACCGCGACAGGGTTCAGGCCGCGAAGGGTGCCGCGCAGCGGCGGACGTCCCACAGCCCAAGCGGTTCCGCGCGTCGGTCGTCGTCGCCACCACATCACGTAGCCCCGCACGACGATCGTGATCAGTCCGATCGCGGTGAGCGCCAACAGGATCTGATTCGGGATGCCGAACAGGACGCCCATGTGTGCGTCGATGGCCCAGTCGGTGAGTTTGGCCAGGACCGGCCACTCGGCGAAGTCGACACGGTCGGTGATCGCACCGGTGTCGGGGTTCACGGTGATCGCGTCGTGCCGGGTCGGCCAGTCGCGCTTGTTCTCCGCGACCTGCCAGCCGTGGCCGGGTTCGGCGGGTGGGTACATCCACATCGGCCCGCGCAGCCCCGCGTCGACCGCGGTGCGCAGCGCCATGTCCGCGCCGTGCAGCGCGGCGTCACCGCCCGTCGAGGACGGCCCACCGTGCTGGTGTCCGCCCCGGATGTCGCTGCCGGCCGCTTGCGTCAACGTCGTGTCGACCGTCGGCGCGGTGGTGTTCAACCGCTCCTGGAGAAGATTGACGGTCTCGCCGCCGTACCGCGACCAGGTGATGCCGGTGATCGACAACCCCAGCAGCGCCACGATGACCCAAACCCCCACCGCGCCATGCCACGACAGCGTCCGGCGGCGATCCGTCTTGTCGCGGTCGGGCACGGCGATGCGACGCAGCTTCTTGGTGTCGCGGCGGTGCAGGTACCACAGCGCCAACCCCGCCAGCGCGATCACCCACAGCCAGCTCGCGGCGAGTTCGCTGTAGTTGCGGCCCACCGCACCGAGATGCAGGTTGCGATGCAGCTCGTCGAACCAGGCGCGCAGCGGCATCCACTGGCCGTAGGTGGTCAGCGCGCCGCGAACCTCGCCGCTGTACGGGTCGACGAAGACGGTGCGCGCGTAGTCGGGCGGTACGTCATCGACGGCGAGCGTGATGCGTGTCGTCTCGTCGGCGGCGGCGGGTGGGCGGATGCTTTCCACCGTCCCCTCGGGGTGCGCGGCCCGTGCGGCGCGGATCTGGTCGGCCAGTGGCAACCGCTGCTGGCCGACGCGGTCGACGGTGACCTCGTGGCGGTGAACCGCGTTGTCGATCTGGGGGATCACCGCGTACAGCAGCCCGGTGACGGCGGCGATCAGGATGAACGGGCCGACGAAAACGCCGGCGTAGAAATGCAATCGAAGCAGCAGTGGGCGCAGTCCACGCAGATGTCGGCGCGTGGGTGCGCTACGGGTGGGAGTCGTCGTCATGGCATCGGAAGCTTTCGAGCCGGTGGCGCGCCGAGCGCCGGCACGCCGGGGATTGAGGTTCTGAGATGTCAGGGGCCGCGTCATACAGGTGATGCAGCCCACCCGCGGTCAGCGAGATCGCGGCGAATTCACTCGAGGAGGCGGGCTATGCCGCCGTTGCGGACCTCTCCGGCGGAGCGCGCATACCGAGGCCGTAGTTGAACAGCACGGATTCGGCGACAACGGTTTTGGCGGCGCAGTGCAGTCGACGCACCCGCGGCCGCAGGGCAAGAGCGGCGAAAATCCGCAGCCAGCGCAGCACGGACACGCAGACCACGTACAGGTATTCGACGGCGGCGATCGCCGCACCGAGAACGAGCGCGGCGCCGACATGCGCCACCACCATCGCGGGTGTGAGGCCTAGGGTGGCGGCCGAGTGGTGGTGCCCCCCGGCAACGACGAACGCGAGGTGGCCCAGCACCTGCGCGAGGCTCAAGGCGCCGACGGCGCCCACCAGACGCGCGTGGCGACCGTCGAGCGTGAGCCGCGCGACCGCTGTGCCCGCGGTGGCGCACACGAGCATCGCGACGATCAACGCCGAGCCCCGAGGAAGCTCGCCCGCGGCGAAGGTGTGAGCGGTCGCGGTGAGGATGGCCGAGCACGCGCCGACCAGGCTCCCACGCAGCCAGCGTGCGCGCGATCTCGGCGTGCTCACCTGCCGAACTCTACCGTTCGGGTCGCGTCACCCTTCCACCACGACGCCCGCGGCGGCTTCGATCGGTTTCACCACCGCGGTGAAGTCGGAGTCGGCACCCTCGCTCGCCATCGTCGACTCCCAGACCTGCGCCACGGCGTCGGCAAGTTCGGTCGGCAGCCCCAGCGCTTTCGCTTCGTCGAGGTAGAGCCGAACGTCCTTGACCATCAGCCCGGTCGCGAAGCCGTAATCGAACGTGCGGGGTAGGACCGCCCGCGGGAACTTGTCCCGACTGGCATGGGTGCCGCCCGACCCCGCGTTCAGGACATCGAGCATCACCCGGGCGTCGAGTCCGGACTTCACGCCGGCCACCATCGCCTCGGCGGTGACCGCCAACGTCGTCGCCGCGATCAGGTTGTTCACCAGCTTCATCGTCTGTGCCGCTCCCGGCTCCTCGCCGACAAAAGTCGCCCGGCCGATGGTCTCGAAGATCGGCAGGCAGGCTTCGAAGTGAACCGGGGGACCCGACGCCATGATCGCGAGTGTGCCCGCCTCGGCTCCGTGCACACCTCCGCTGACGGGACTGTCGAGTGCGGCGATCCCTCGCTCGGCGAGAAGTCCGCTGTTGCGCTGGGCCGTTCGGCGGCCAACCGTCGACAAGTCGACAAAGCGTTCGACGACACTTCCGCTCGCGACGTCGTCGGCGACGGACTCCGATGCCGCAGGCGTCGGCAAGCTGACCAATACCGTCGCGACACGATCGGCGACCTCGCGCACCGACGCCGCCGCTTCGGCGCCGGCTTCGACCGCCTTGTCGACCACCTCAATGCGCCTGTCGCACACCACCACCCGATGACCGGCGGCCCGCAGGCGAGTGGCCATCGGAAATCCCATGTTGCCGAGGCCGATGAAGCCGATGTCCATGCCGCGCCTACTGGTGGTCGGCGTCGTCGAAGGCCGCGCGTGCCACCCGGAAAGCCGCCACCGCTGCGGGAACACCTGCATAGACCGCGACCTGCATGAAGATCTCGCGGATCTCCTCGCGCGTGACTCCGTTGGTGAGAGCGCCCCTGACGTGCGTGCGCAACTCATCGGGACGGTTCAGCGCCGCCAGCATCGCAAGGTTGAGCATGCTTCGGGTCTTGTGGGGTAGGCCGTCGCGGCCCCATACCGCGCCCCAGCAGTACTCGGTCACCAGATCCTGGAACGGCCCCGTGAAGTCATCCGCGCCGTCCGCGGCCTTCTTCACATAAGCCTCACCGAGTACCGCCGTGCGGATTTCGCGGCCCCGGTCGTACGTGTCTTGGTCCACCACTCGAGGGTGGCAGACCGCGACAGCGCCGACTCAGCCGGCTGGCGCAGGCGCCGGCGGCACCGGCGCCGGGCCGGGTGCGGGTGCCGCGAACGGGGCTGGCCCCAACGCTGGTGCCGGCGCACCGAACGGTGCCGGCACTGGTGCGGGAACCGGGGCTGGTTCCGGGGCAGGCGGAGCCGGCTCGAGACGCGCCACCGCGTAGGCCGCACCCTCGGTGGCCATCCCGTTCACGAGGTACGAATTGTGCGCGAAGCTCGGGAGACCGATGGGAGCGCCGTTGCAGATCGTGTCGCCCTCGGCGCACAGGCTCAGCGTCTTGTCCTGATACGACGGTCCGATCGCGATCGGGGGTGCGCCGGCGTCGGTCAGGAACCGATCCGACGGCCGGCCGAACAACACCACGGCGGCGACGTGGTCGCCGACTTCGTCGGACATCGGCTCGGGGATGAACTGGCGGTACTCAGCGGGTACCTCCTCAGGGATCTCCGCAGAGGTCACATAACCGGCCACCGCGGCGCCCTGTGAGAATCCGCCCAGCACGATGTCGGTATCGGGGCACGCCGCAGCCGTCGACTCGACTTTCCGTCCCGCATCGCGGATCCCGTCGACGACCGTCCGTGCGAATTGGATCCGGTCGCCGAAGTCCGCACTCGCCGGGTAGTTGACCGCGTAGACATCGACCGAGCGCGGAGCGGCCTGCGCGCGCAGCGCGTCGACGAATGCCTGCCCGACCCCGCCGACACCGACCGGCTCACCGGTCCCGCGCGCGAACACGACTTGCACGTCAGGGCAGGCAGGTGGCGCTGGCGGTGGCGGGGGCGGCGGCGGTTGGGCCGCCGCAAGAGGCACCGTTGCACTGACGAGCGCCGCGAACGGCACGACCAGACCAACCATCCGAGCGATTCGACGAGCGCCCATTCGACCACTCCTTCACGTGTGTAGCTGTATCAACCAAACTGCGACGACGGTCGCGGGGTGTCATACCCGCATTGTTTGCCAGATAATCAACCGTTCTAGCGACGGACGTCATCCGCCGCTCGGCTCGCTGATCCTCACCAGCATCTTGCCGATGTTGGCGCCGGTGAACAAGCCGTTCATAGCTTCCACACAAGACTCGATGCCCTCGAAGATCGTCTGGCGGTGCACCAACCGGCCTTCCTGCGCCCACCGGCGCAGTGGCCCGAACGCCTCCTCGAAACGGCCCCACTCGTCGAGCGCGTTGAATCCCTGCATCAGCGCGGTCTTCGACAGCAGGTTGACGTAGTTGGCCGGGCCGGGATGTTCGCCGGTCAGGTAGCTCGAAATGACGCCGCACAACACGACCCTGGCCTTGTGGGCCAGCCGGCCGAGCACCGCGTCGAGGATCGGCCCGCCCACGTTGTCGAAGTACACGTCGACGCCCTTCGGGCAGTGCTGTTTCAGCGCCGCGGGCAGGTCGTCCGCGCGGTAGTCGATGCACGCGTCGAACCCGAAATCGTCGACGACGGCCCGGCACTTCTGCGGTCCCCCCGCGATGCCCACCACCCGGGCACCGGCGATCTTGGCGATCTGACCGGCCACCGAACCCGTGGCACCGGCCGCCGCCGACACCACCACGGTCTCCCCCGGTTGCGGCTTGCCGATGCCGACCATCCCGAAATAGGCGGTCGCGCCGGTCGGCCCGTACACCGACATCACCGCGAGCTGGTCGACATCGGGGCCTTCGACCGGTGTGGTGAAGATGTCGTCGCGGCTGATGACGTATTCCTGGAATCCGGTCAGCGTCGTGACGACGTCACCGACGGCGTACGCGTCGCAGCGCGAGGCGACCACTTCGCCGATCCCCGCCGCGCGGATGACCTCCCCGAGTTGCACCGGAGGCAGATACCCCGGCTGGTCGTTGAGCCAGGTGCGGGCGGCGGCGTCGATGCCGATGTAGGTGGTTCGCACCAACGCCTCGCCTTCGGCGGGTTCCGGTGCCGGGAGGGTGATCAGCTCGGTGTCGGCGGGCTGGACCAGCCCGGTGGGTCTGCGGCGCAACACGATCTGGCGGTTCATCAGCTCGGCCACGAACGCAACCTACCGAAGCAGCTGACGTTCACGTAAGAGGCGCGAAGAACGGGTACGCGGTAGGCCATGACGGTCATCGGCTTCCACTGTTCTCACGAGCAGATCAACCCGGCCCAGTTGCTCCGTGACGTGCAGCATGCCGAACAAGCGGGATTCACCGCCGGCATGTCATCGGATCACTTCAGCCCCTGGAGTGAGCGGCAGGGCGAATCCGGTTTCGCGTGGGCATTCCTCGGCGCGGCACTCGCCACGACGCAGCTGCCCTTCGGCGTCGTCAACGCGCCGGGGCAGCGCTACCACCCGGCGATCATCGCCCAGGCGATCGCAACGCTCGCGCAGATGTTCCCCGGCCGGATCTGGGCGGCGCTCGGCTCGGGTGAGGCATCCAACGAACGGATCACCGGCGAGCAATGGCCGCGTAAGGAGGTGCGCGACCGGCGCCTCGTCGAGTGCGTCGACGTGATCAGGCGCCTGCTGCACGGCGAAGAGGTCAATCATGAAGGCCTGGTCAATGTGAACCGGGCGCGGCTATGGACCCTTCCCGAGAAGATCCCCGACCTCGTCGGTCCGGCCGTCACCGCGGAAACCGCCGCGCGGCACGCCGTCTGGGCGGACGGTCTGGTCACGGTCAACCAGTCGCGAGACGCGCTGCAGAAGGTGCTGCACTCCTACCGCGACGCCGGCGGCCGGGGGCCTGCGCGCCTGCAGATCCATCTCAGCTGGGCCCCTTCGGAGGACGAAGCCCTCGCGATCGCCCACGACCAGTGGCGCACCAACGTTTTCGATCCTCCGGTCTGCTGGGACATCGAGACGGTGGAGGCGTTCGACGTCATCGGCGAGAAGGTCTCCTCGGAGCACGTCCGCCGATCGGTTCGGGTCTCGAGCGACCTGGGCCGGCACACAGAGTGGCTCCACCAGGATCTCGAACAGGGGTGGGACGAGCTCTATCTGCATTTCGTCGGGCAGAAGCAGAGCGCATTCATCGACGCGTTCGGCGAACATGTGCTCTCACAGCTGAATTCAGAGGCGGTCAGCGCGTGAGGAAGATCGAGACCGGCGACCTGTGGTGGAAGAACGCCGTCTTCTACTGCGCCGACATCGAAACCTTCTACGACTGGAACGGCGACGGCTGCGGCGACATCCGCGGCATGACCGAGCGCATCGAGTACCTCTTCGACCTCGGCATCAACTGCCTGTGGCTCATGCCCTTCTACCCGACCGGCCGCATCGATGACGGCTACGACATCACCGACTTCTTCGGCGTCGATCCGCGTTTCGGCACCCACGGCGACTTCGTCGAACTGGTGCGTACCGCCAAGGCGACCGGAATCCGGGTGATCGTCGACTTCGTGATGAACCACACCTCGGACCGCCATCCCTGGTTCAAGTCCGCGTGCCGCAGCACCGACGATACGTATCGCGACTATTACGTGTGGAGCGCGACCGAACCCAAGTCAAGCCCAAAGGACGTCGTCTTCCCGGATCAGGAAGACAGTCTCTGGGAATTGGAGCCGAAGAGCGGCGAGTGGTACCTGCACCACTTCCTCAAGCACCAGCCCGACCTCAACATCGCGAATCCGAAAGTGCAGGAGGAGATTTCGCGTGTCCTCGGGTTCTGGCTCGAGCTGGGGGTGTCGGGCTTCCGCGTCGATGCCGTGCCGTTCCTGTTCGCCCGCGACGGTGTCCCGGGCGACCCCGGCGTGTTCAATCCCTACGAATACCTCGGCGATGTGCGCAATTTCATCACCCGCCGCGTCGGAGACGCCGTCCTGCTCGGCGAGGTCAACGTTCCCTACAAGGACCAGAAGAGCTTCTTCGGCGGCCCCGACGGTGACGGGCTCAACATGCAATTCGACTTCATCGGGATGCAGAACCTCTACCTGTCGCTGGCCCGCGGCGACGCGCGCCCCATCGCCAAGGCGCTCAACCAGCGGCCGACGCTCGACATCACCAGCCAGTGGGCCAATTTCGTCCGCAACCACGACGAACTCACGCTCGACAAGCTGAGCGACGAGGAGCGCCAAGAAGTCTTCGACGCCTTCGGTCCGGATCCGGACATGCAACTCTACGGGCGCGGACTGCGCCGACGGCTACCCGCGATGCTCGGCGGTGACCAGCGGCGGATGCGCATGGCCTACTCGCTGATGTTCTCGTTGCCCGGCACTCCGGTGCTGTTCTACGGCGAAGAGATCGGCATGGCCGAAAACCTCGGAGTGGCAGGGCGATTCGCTGTGCGAACACCCATGCAATGGACCGCCGACGTCAACGGCGGATTTTCCACCGCGGCCAAACGCCGGCTACCGCGCCCGCAACCCGACGGGATGTACGGCCCGGACCGCGTCAACGCCGCAGACCAGCGCCACGACCATCGGTCGTTCTGGTGGTTCATGCGCAATCTGATCTACACCTACCGCTCACAGCCGGAGATCGGCTGGTCGACCCCCGAGATTCTGAAGCAACCGAACTCCGCCGTGCTGGCCCATGTCTGCCGGGAAGAGTCGGGCTGGGCGATGGTCGCGTTGCACAACTTCGGCGCCGAAGCCTGCATCGTGTCGATCGAACTCGACGAAGCGCCGGAATGCAGGCTCGTCGACCTACTCGACGGACTATCCGAACACCGGCTCGACAACAAGGGCCGCATCGAGGTGGGCATGGAACCGTACGGGTATCGGTGGCTGCGGCTGCTGGGTACCGGCGATCCGCCCATCATCTGAGTCGCCGTGCGTCAGCTCCGGAAAATGTGTCCCAAATCTGGGATTGATTCGGCTACGAGCGGGTAGATATGCGACATGCCCGAAGCCGATGAGACCACCGCGGTCGCGGTCTGCGCTGGTTGTGGTTACCCGACGCTCGGGCCGGAGTTGTGCGCGTACTGCCAGGCCATGACGGTCGGTCCGACCGCGGCCTGAGTCCAGCTCACCTCACCGGCGCGCCGAGAATCGGCCGCTGCTCGTACGCGCCGGGCGCATCGAAATGCCACCACTCTCCCTCGTAGACGGTCAGCCCGCCCGCCGCCATCGCTTCCCGCAACCGCGCGCGGTTGGCCCGGGCGGCCGCGCCGACTCCGTCGGTGGCATAGGCGTTCGCCCGCGGATCGAACTCGTCGAAGCCGGTGCCCATGTCGACGAGGGCACCGTCGCGGGCCAGCGTGACGTCGACCGACAGACCGGCCTCGTGGCTGCGGGCGTACGGCCCCGGCCGCGCCACCCAGCCGGGCTCCGGCACCGCCTCGTACATCCGCACTTGCACGTCGTGCGGCCGGTAACAGTCCCAGAACACGAGCACCTCGCCGCCGGGGCGCAGCGCGTCAGCGGCCGCCGACAGGCGTGGCGCCACCGACTCGTCGACCAGGCATCGTGCGTCGGCGGGATACAACTGCTCGCCGACGAAGTTGTTCGTCGTCGCGTACCGGAGGTCGATCACCGCGTCGGGAACAGCGGTGCGCACGTCGACCAGACCCGCCGCACGGGCCGCGTCGGACACCGGCGGAACCGGTTCGTCGGCGGCGGCCACGCCCGACATCGCCCATGCCAGGACGGCCGCCGCCGCACCGGCCCAGGCTTTCCGCATCGCGGGCCTCGTTTCTGCAGTGGAGAAGTGGAGCTACGCGCGCAATCTGCACCGCGACGTGATGCTAGCCGCGACCGCCGGGACTCCGAACACGTCTAGGTACTCCCCAGGGAAACATCGGCTGGTTGGCGGGGGGTGCGACCGTCGAGGGCCGCGTCTTGATCGACACACTGCCGTTGGTTTGGCAGGTCGTCATCGAGCCCGTGTCCTGGCAGGTAGGTCGAGCAGCGGCGGCCGGAGCCGAAACGACCGCCATGACCGTCAAACTCACCATGACCAGCGCTGATTTGCCTCGAGTTGTCATGCGCCCCTTGCCCTTCAGCCGCTCCCACCTGGTACCGCGATGCTCGCCCGCGGGCCGTCCTGAGCATCATCACAGCACGGCTGTCCGATCCAGCGGGGAGATCGGCCGAGCATTTTGGGTCGAGTTGACGTGCGCTGAGCACTCGCACAGCGCCGCAGGCTTACACTGCGACCGTGCGCGACGTGCTCGATGAGTTACTGACCGTGTGGCGGACCGGCGGCACCGCCGGTGTGGCCACCGTCGTGCGCACTATCCGCTCCGCGCCCCGCCAACCGGGCGCCACCATGGTGGTCTGCCCCGACGGCACGGTCGCCGGCTCGGTGTCGGGCGGCTGCGTCGAGGCCGCGGTCTACGAACTGGCCAACGAGGTGGTCTCGGCGGGGCGCCCGGAACTGCAGCGCTACGGCATCAACGACGACGACGCGTTCGCCGTGGGACTCACGTGCGGCGGCGTCATCGACATCTTCGCCGAGCCGGTGTCCCGCGACACCTTTCCGCAACTGCAGGCCGTCGCCGACGACATCGCCGCGCACCGACCGACCGCACTCGCCACGGTGATCGCCCATCCCGATCCGCACCGGATCGGCCGCCGGCTCGTCATCGGGCCGCACTCGGTCGAGGGCTCGCTGGGCTCGGCGCGCCTCGACGCCGCGGTCACCGACGACGCCCGCGGGTTGCTCGCGGCCGGCCGCACGGGCGTGCTGTCGTACGGTCCCGACGGTCAGCGTCAGGAGTCGGGAATGGAGGTGTTCGTCGCCAGCCACGCCCCGCCGCCGCGGATGCTGATCTTCGGGGCGATCGACTTCGCGAGCGCGTTGGCCCAGCAGGCGACATTGCTGGGCTACCGCGTCACCGTGTGCGACGCGCGGCCGGTGTTCGCGACACCCGCACGCTTCCCGGGCGCCGAGGAGGTCGTGGTGATGTGGCCCGACCGCTACCTCGCCGAGCAGGCCGAGAACGGCGCGATCGATTCGCGCACCGCGATCTGCGTGCTCACCCATGACCCGAAGTTCGACGTCCCGGTGTTGCAGGTCGCACTGCGCCTGCCCGACGTCGGCTACATCGGGGTGATGGGCTCACGTCGCACGCACGACGACCGAATGCAGCGGCTGCGCGAGGCCGGCCTGACCGACGCCGAACTGGGCCGGCTGGCCAGCCCGATCGGGCTCGACCTCGGCGCCCGCACCCCCGAGGAGACCGCGGTGTCGATCGCCGCGGAGATCATCGCCCGCCGGTGGGGCGGCGGCGGCAGGCCGCTGAGCGACACCGACGGACGCATCCACCACGAGGCGTGAGACAACACGTATGGAAATGTCGTTCTCGGATGCGATAACGTCACTCTTAACACGGCGAGGAGAAGGGTGAGCCGGTGACTTCTGCTTCAGCGGAGAAAGTCGCGACCCGCTACGCGGGGGCCCGCGTGCCACGCATCGAGGACAACCGGCTGCTCACCGGTCGCGGGACCTTCGTCGACGATGTCGTGCGACCGGGAATGCTGCACGCCTGCTTCGTGCGCAGCCCGTTCGCGAGGGCGACCATCAAGGGCATCGACGCGTCGGCTGCGCTCGCCATGCCGGGCGTGCACGCGGTGTTCACCGCCGAGGACCTCAACCCCGACGTCAAAGAGGCCTGGCACGCCGTCGCGGGTAAGGACCTCGCGGACACCCCGCGGCCACCGCTGGCCGAGGGTGAGGTGAAGTTCGTCGGGGACCCGGTCGCCCTGGTCGTGGCCGACAATCGCTACCTCGCCGAGGATGGCGCCGACGCGGTGGAGGTCGACTACGAACCGCTGCCTGCGATCGCCGATTTCACCCGGGCAGTCGGCGGCGCGGACGCCGGCGTTCCCGTGGTGCACGAGGCCTATCCCGACAACGTCGCGGGCGGCATGGGCGGCGCGCCGCCCGACGAGGAGTTATTCGCCACGTCACCCCATGTTGTCGAGGCCAACGTCTACCAGCAGATCTACGCGCCGGTGCCGATCGAATGCCGCGGCATGGTCGTCGAGTGGACGCCCGCGACCGAGGAACTGACGATGTGGGCGTCGACGCAGACGCCCCACGAGTTGCGGGCGTTCTGCGCCCGCCTGCTCGGCATCCCGGCGCACAACGTCCGAGTGATCATGCGCGACACCGGCGGCGGTTTCGGCCAGAAGGTCGTGCCGATGCGCGAGGACATGTGCATCATGCTCGCGGCGCGCAAAGTGCCTTCTGCGACGTCGAACGCGCAATCGGGCGCTGCACTGAAGTGGATCGAGGACCGCCGCGAGAACCTGATGTCGGCCGGGCAGGCCCGCCACGTCGACGGCACCGCCCGGGCGGCTTTCGATGACGAGGGCAACATCCTCGCCGTCGACATCGACTTCACCTACGACATCGGCGCCTATCCGACGCCGTATCCGGTGCTGACCACCGCTGCGGTCGGCATGTTCTTCCCCGGCCCGTACCGGGTGCCCAAGGCCAGCTTCAACTACAAGACGGTGTTCTCCAACACCGCCGGACTGGCCGCCTACCGCGGGCCGTGGCAGTACGAAACCCTCGCGCGTGAAGTGCTTTTCGACATCGCAGCGCGAAAAATGAAGATGGATCCGGTCGAGTTGCGCCGGCGCAACATCTTGCGCGGTGACGAGATGCCGTACTTCAACCCCAACGGCATGCCCTATGACCACGTCGCGCCCGCCGACACCTTCGAACAGGCCGTCAAGATCCTCGACCACGAAGGCTTCCGCAAGGAGCAGGCCGACGCGCTGGCCGAGGGCCGTTACCTCGGACTGGGGTTCTCCGCCTACATCGAACCGACCGGCGCCGCAACGGGTCACCTCGCCACCGAAGGCGCGACGATCCGGATGGAGCCGACCGGCAAGATCAACGTCTACGTCAACGGCGGTTCGACGGGCAACAGCCTCGAGACCACGGTCGTGCAGTTGACCGCCGACGCGCTGGGCGCCGACATCGACGACGTCTCGACGATCCAGGGCGACACCGCGGTCACCCCGTACGGCGCGGGCACACAGGGCAGCCGCAGCGGCCCGATGACCGCGGGCGCCGTCGCTGAGGCCGGCGCGACGCTGCGCAAGCAGATCCTCGCGATGGCGGCGCCGCGCCTGGAGGCCGAGGAGTCCGAGCTGGAACTGGCCGACTCACGGGTTCGGGTGCGTGAAAACCCCGACAAGAGTGTCAGTTTCGCCGATCTGGCCTATCGCGCGTACTACGAGCCGCAACAGCTGCCGCCCGGTGTCTCGGCCTCGTTGGAGGCGACCGCGCGGTTCACCTCACAAGCGCCGATCCACTGGGCGAACGCCACGCACGCGTGCACGTGTGAGGTCGACATCGAGACCGGCCGCGTCACGCTGACCCGATACATCGTCAGCGAGGACGTCGGGCCGATGATCAACCCCAACGTCGTCGAGGGTCAGATCGCCGGCGGCACCGTGCAGGGCATCGGCGGTGCGCTGCTGGAGGACATGGCTTACGACGACGACGGCAACCCGCTGTCGAGTACGTTCGTCGACTACCTGTTGCCGACTGCCACCGAGGTGCCGGCGATCGAGTACGGACACGTGGAGATCCCGGGGCCGGGAGTCGGCGGATACAAAGGTGTCGGCGAGGGCGGCGCAATCGGTTCGACGCCGGCCGTGATCAACGCCATCAACGACGCCCTGGCGCCCCTCGGCGTCACGCTGACCCGCCTGCCCGCCAGCCCGGCCGCGATCATCGAGGCGATCGAACAAGCGCGAAAGTAAGGAAGCAGCAGTGGAACTCAACAACGAATTCCGGGTGGCGGTACCCGCCGCGAAGACGTGGGAGGTGTTGACCGACGTCGAGCGGGTCGCGCCGTGTCTGCCCGGCGCCACCCTGCTGTCCGTGGACGGCGATGACTTCACCGGTGCGGTGAAGGTCAAGGTCGGTCCGATCACGGTGTCGTACAAGGGCGCTGCCTCGTTTCAGGAGAAGGATGCGGCGGCGCAGCGCGTCGTGCTCAAGGCCGAGGGCAAGGAGACGCGCGGCAACGGCAACGCCGCCGCGACCGTCACCGCGCAGTTGAAGGACGAGGGCGACGCGACCAGGGTGGTCATCAACACGGATCTGACGATCTCGGGCAAGGCCGCGCAGTTCGGTCGCGGCGTGCTCGCCGATGTGGCTTCCAACCTGATCGGCCAGTTCGCCAAGTCGCTGGAGGCCAGCGTGCTCGGTGACACGGTTACCGCGGCACCGACGACGGAGGCGGCCGCGGCCGCTGCGCAACCTGAAGCAGGCGAGTCGATAGACATGCTGAAAGTCGTTGCGGCACCGCTGGCCAAGCGTGCGGCCCCGGTGGCGGCAGGTCTGGTGGCGGGATTGGCGGTCGGCCTCCTGTTGGGCCGTCGTCGCAGGAAGGCGCCCGCCGCGGCGGTGGCCGAGGACCTGCAGGCCGCGCTGGCGCGCCTGCTGTCGTCATGAAAGCCGCCCCGTTCGCCTACCACCGCCCCGAGTCGGTCGAGGAGGCGGTGGACATGCTCGCGGAATTCGGCGACGATGCAAAACTCCTTGCCGGCGGGCAGAGCCTGGTCCCGATGCTCGCGATGCGACTGACGTATTTCGAGAACCTCATCGACATCTCGCGGATCGACGAGCTTCGCAGCATCGATCTGATCGAAGACGCAGTACGCGTCGCGGCCGGCACCCCGCACTCCTTCGTCGGGATGGATGACGAAGTGGCGGAGTCGGTTCCGCTACTGAGCCTCGCGACGCCGCACATCGGTCATTTCCAGATCCGCACCAGGGGGACACTCGGCGGCGCCATCGCCCACGCCGATCCGGCGGCAGAGTATGCGGCCGTCGCGTTGGCGCTCGACGCGCGGATGGACGTGCTGTCCTCGAAAGGGTCCCGGCAGATCGCCGCGAAGGACTTCTTCACCGGGCTGTGGGAGACCTCGTTGCGACCCGACGAGATGCTGACCGCGGTGCACTTCCCGATCTGGAGCGGACGGACGGGCTTCGCGATGGAGGAGTTCGCGCGCCGGCACGGCGACTTCGCCATTGCCGGCGCGGCGGTTGCGGTCGAGCTGGACGACGACGACCGGATAACCCGTTGCGGCATCGGGCTGTTGGGTTTGGGCTCGACACCACTGCGGGGCAGTGCCGCCGAAGATGCCGTCATCGGTCGGCCGGTCGGCGACATCGACGCCGGGGAGTTCGGCAGGCTCGCAGTGAGCGGACTCGACGACATTCCGTCCGACCTGCAGGGGTCTGCAACCTACCGAGCCAAAGTCGGGGCGACGATGGTCGCCCGTGCCTGGTCTTCAGCCATTACGGAGGCAATCGATGCATGACATGCCGGTCGAAGTGACGGTCAACGGGCGCACGTTCGCCGCGACCGTCGAACCGCGGCTCACACTCGCCGACTTCCTGCGCGAGAAGTGTGGCCTGACCGGCACACATCTCGGTTGTGAGCACGGCGCATGTGGGGCCTGCACCGTGCTGCTCAACGGCGACGCGGTGCGTGCGTGCCTGATGTTCGCCGTGCAGGCCGAGGGCATGGAGGTCACCACGGTCGAAGGTATCGGCGACCCGGACGGTGAACTGTCGCCGGTGCAGGCCGCGTTGCGGGACTGCCACGGTCTGCAGTGCGGCTTCTGCACGCCGGGCTTCGTCACCTCGATCACGGCGCTGCTACGCGACAACCCCAAGCCGACCGACGAGGAGATCCGCGAAGGGTTGTCGGGCAACTTCTGTCGGTGCACCGGTTACCAGGGGATCGTCAACGCCGTCCATCGTGCGGCCGAGATGACCTAGCACCCGGAAGTGCTCCACCCTCGGTCTCCCACCGTGAAATCGCCTGATGGGTGAGCAGGTGATCATCGTTGTGCCGCGGAGCACCTTCGTGTCGTCGCGTCAACAGCGCTGTGCCACCGGCAGTTTCGGTGGATGTGGTCATGTCTGCTGCCCTCGTTCGGTCATGTCGCTTGGGGTCCCCAAGCCCGCTCCGTTGAGGGTTTGGGGAACACCTTCCATGGTGCCCGCCTCCCAGGGAACCGGCGTTGCACCATTACGACAACCGCCGAGTCACTTGTTGTCCGCGCGCAACAACGCTCGCGGAGCCTCGATTTGAGCCGCGCGACCCGCGGATGTACTGCCTAGCGGTCGGGTTCGGTGCGCGGGCCGAAGCCCGTCGGCGACTCGCCGGCGGTGGCGTGCCTGCCGATGTGGGACTCGGCACGCATCCGATCGACCATGTGCGGGTAGTGCAGCTCGAACGCCGGGCGCTCCGAACGGATCCGGGGTAGCTCGGTGAAGTTGTGCCGCGGCGGCGGACACGAGGTCGCCCACTCCAGCGAGTTGCCGTAACCCCACGGATCGTCGACCGTGACCGGCTCGCCGTAACGCCAGCTCTTGAACACATTCCACGTGAAGGGAAGCACCGAAACACCGAGGATGAACGCGCCGATCGACGACACGACGTTGAGCGTGGTGAACCCGTCCGTCGACAGGTAGTCGGCGTAACGCCGCGGCATACCGTCGTTACCCAGCCAGTGCTGCACCAGGAACGTGGTGTGGAAACCGATCAACGTCAACCAGAAATGCAGCTTGCCCAGTCGCTCGTCGAGCAGCCGGCCGGTCATCTTCGGGAACCAGAAATAGATGCCCGCGTAGGTGGCGAACACGATGGTGCCGAACAGCACGTAGTGGAAATGCGCCACGACGAAGTAGCTGTCGGTGACGTGGAAGTCCAACGGCGGGCTGGCCAGCATGACGCCGGTGAGCCCACCGAGCAGGAACGTCACCAGGAATCCGATCGAGAACAGCATCGGCGTCTCGAACGTCAACTGGCCCTTCCACATCGTGCCGATCCAGTTGAAGAATTTGATGCCGGTCGGCACCGCGATCAGATAGGTGGTGAACGCGAAGAACGGCAGCAGCACCGCGCCGGTCGCGAACATGTGGTGCGCCCACACCACCACTGACAGCGCGGCGATGCCCAAGGTGGCGTACACCAGCGTGGTGTAACCGAAGATCGGCTTGCGGCTGAAGACCGGGAAGATCTCGGTCACGATGCCGAAGAACGGCAACGCGACGATGTACACCTCGGGGTGGCCGAAGAACCAGAACAGGTGCTGATACAAGAGCGGCCCGCCGTTGGCCGGGTCGTAGATGTGCGCGCCGAGATGGCGGTCGGCGGCCAGGCCGAACAGCGCCGCGGTCAGAATCGGGAAGGCCATCAGCACGAGGATCGACGTGACCAGGATGTTCCAGGTGAAGATCGGCATCCGGAACATCGTCATACCGGGTGCGCGCATGCACACCACGGTGGTGATCATGTTGACCCCGCCGAGGATGGTGCCCAGACCGGCGACGGCCAACCCCAGGATCCACAGGTCCCCGCCGGCGCCGGGCGAGTGGATGGCGTTGCTCAGCGGCGCGTACGCCGTCCAGCCGAAGTCCGCCGCGCCGCCGGGGGTGATGAAGCCGGCGAGCGCGATCAGCCCGCCGAACAGGAACAACCAGAACGAGAACGCGTTGAGCCGCGGGAACGCCACGTCGGGCGCGCCGATCTGCAGCGGCAGCACCAGGTTGGCGAACCCGAACACGATCGGGGTCGCGTAGAACAGCAGCATCACCGTGCCGTGCATGGTGAACAGCTGGTTGTACTGCTCGTTGGAGAGGAATTGCAGCCCCGGTACACCCAGCTCGACCCGGATGAACAGCGCCATCAGCCCGCCGATGAAGAAGAAGACGAAGCAGGTGACGACGTACATGATGCCGATCAGCTTGTGATCGGTGGTGGTGACGAGCTTGTAAACCAAGTTGCCCCGCGGGCCCATTCTGGCCGGGAAGGGTCTGCGGACTTCCAGTTGCGGAACCGGGGTGACTTCGGCAGTCACAAGACCCTCCTTCGGCGCGGGGCGTAGGGGTCGTCGTCAATCCATCCTAGTTAGCTGCAAAGCGAGCCGAAAGCTTATTCGCGAAGCACCATCTCGTCGCCGCCGTGCAGGCCGTATGGCACCGCGGTGAGCATCGTTACCGACAGATCCGCCCCGCTGGGGAGTTTGAACGTGCGTTGTTCACCCGGGCGGGCGCCGAGGATGGCCGCGCCCAGCGGCGACTGCACGGAGTAAACCTCCATGTCCCCGTGCTCGGCACTGCGCACACCGAGGAGAAACGTCTCGACCTCGGCGGTGTCGTCATAGCGAACGGTCACCACCATGCCCGGTTCGGCGATCCCGTCATCCGGTGGATCCTCGCCGACCACAGCGTTGATGAGCATCTCGTGAATCTGCTGGATGCGCGCCTGGCGGGCGCGTTTGACGGCGGTCGCGTTCTCGTCCGCGTCTTCGTCACCGACTGCATTTGCGACGAGTTCACGAAGCGTGGCGAGTTCCTCCTGCAGCCGCGTATGGGCCTCCGGTGATATCCAAACACGTTGTGCAATGGTCATTTCTGGTCCTTTCTCGGAAAAGGGGTTGCCGTCAGGGGCGGGCCACGGGCGCAGACAGCGCCGCCCCTGACGACTCGCAGCGCCCATGGCGGGCGAGCATGCGACGGGTTTTCGGTCGGTCGCCGGGCGCCGGTCTAGGCGACCGCGCGTCGTAGTGGATCGAAGGGCCGCAGTGCTTCGGGCTGCTTGCCGGTGGTGATCTGTTCGGCCAGGAGTCGGCCGGTCACCGGACCGTGCGCGAGCCCCCACATGCCGTGCCCGCCTGCGACGTAGACATTGCGCGCCATCTCGCCGACCAGGGGCCTGCCGTCCGGGGTGATCGGGCGCGGTCCGACCCAGATGTCGCTGCGCTCGGCCCACCGGACGCCTTGCAGCAGCGGGCTCGCAGAAGCGACGATCGCCCCCACCCGCTCGGCGGTCACCGGTTCGTGTGGGTCGCGGAACTCCATCGTGCCCGCCACGCGAAGTGCACCGTGGTACGGCGTGCACGCGACTCGTACGTCGGGCAGGTAGATGGGCCCGGGGATCGGGCGGTCCACCGGCACGGTGAAGGAGTAGCCGCGCCCTGACTCCACCGGGACGCTCAGCCGGTGGCCCGTCAGCCGTGACATCCACGCACCGGTGGCGATCACCGCCGTGTCCGCGGTCAGGTGCTTGCCGTGGTACGGCTGCACCACCACTTGATTGCCGGAACTGAACACGCCGCGCACATCCCGAGTCAGGATGCTCGCCCCGCGCTCCTCGACCGTCCGACCCAGGGCTTGGACAAACCGGCCGGGATCGACGAATCGCTGACCGTTGATGTTGATACCGGCGGTGATCGCCGGCGATGCCAGCGGCACCTGCTCACGCAACGCCTCACCGGACAACCCGGTGACGAACAGCTTCTGACCGGCCCGCTCGAGGGCGCGGAGTTCGCGCATCATCTTCTCGGCGTCCTCGGTGTTGCGGAACACCGCGGTGATCGGGGCGTCGGTCACCGGCGCCTCGACACCGTTCGCGACGAGAACGTCGAACGCTTCGATGCATTCTTCGTTCAGCGGCACACTGGCCTCGACCGCCCGGCGCCACGCCGACGGGCGGCAGTTGGCGGCGAACTGCATCAGGAACAACCACAACGCACCGTCGATGCTCAGCGGGATGTGCAGCGGGGCGCTGCGGTCACGCAACGAGCGCAGCCCGTAGCGCAGCACCTTCGGCGAGTTCAACGGCAGGGTCAGCGCGGGCGCGACCCAGCCGGCGTTGCCCCAGGAGGCGCCGCCGGCCACCCCGCTGCGGTCGACGACGGTGACTTCGACACCGCGCTCCTGCAGGAACCATGCCGTCGACAACCCGACGATGCCGGCGCCGACGACGATCGCAGACCGCGGCCCACCGTCCATCCGCTCGCCGCTGACCATCTCGATACCCTCCGTCGCCGAAACAACCCGTTGTCCACCCATGGTGCGGCCGGTCGCGTCATCGTGGATTGCCGCGCCAGGACAATCCGCGGCGCTGCCGTTGTGGTGATCCGACAACAGCCAGACCTGGCCGGACGAAGCGGCGAAGCCGTTTCAGTCGGTGTCGACGGCGGCGAGTTCGATCATGATGGCCAGCCGCTTGCGGGCGTCGTCCAGCGGCAGTTCGGTGATCTCACCCATCTTGCGCAGCCGGTACCGCACGGTGTTCTCGTGCACGCCCAGGCGGACACCGGCCTGAACGGGGTCGCCCAGCGCCTCCAGCCATGCCCTCAGCGTCGAGACGTACTCCGTGGCGTGGTCTTGATCGTGACGGCGCAGTTCGGCGACCGGTCCACGGTCCGGGGTGCGGCCGGACCGCGCCGCCGTGCGGAGTCGCTGCAGCAAAATCTCGTCCCACGATTCGTCGTAGGCGGGGGGCACCGCGTTCGACGGCCTGATCTCGTGCAGCGCCAGGCACTCGTCGGCTTCCTGACGTGCCGCGGGCAGGTCGGTGGTTCCGGCGGCCTTGCTGATGCCGGCCAACACGGTGACCCGGTCGGGCAGGGCGGCCCGCAATCCGGTGACCCATTTGCGAGCGGCGTCGGCCTGCTCGCCCGGCAGCAACGTGTAGATGGTGTTGCCTGCCAGCGCGCTGCGCCCAGGGCGCGACCAACCGAACCCGGCGGTCGCCCTTTCGAACGCCAGCAGCAGCGCGGCGTCGTGTTCGGTCCCGATGAAGGCCCGCACGGCGATGACCCGCATCGGTCCCTGCGAGAGGCCGAGTCTGCTGGCTGATGCCGCGGCGGCTGCACTTCCGTCGAGGAGTCGGAGCACCAGCTCGGATTCCACCTGGCGCTCCAGATCTGCACTGGCGCGGGACCGCAGCAGATGCAGAGCCACCGTGCGAGCGCCGTCGGCCAGCGCCGTGCGTTCGGGTTCGGCCAACGGCTCAGAGCACGAAACCCACACCGATCCCATCAATTCCCGCCCGGACCGCACGGCGACCACCATGCGGCCGGACAACCCGTGTCCGGTGTCGGGTCCGACGAACAGCGGCTCATCGGAGTTCAGCAGATGGGCGAATATGCCTTGCGCACGGAAGAATTCGCGCAGAGACTCGGGCGCCTGCCTGCTCATGATCGTCGCCACCCGTGCCGCATCGGCGTTTCCCTGCATCGTCGAGTACGCGAGCACTCGCGACAACGGGTCCTCGATGGTGACCCCGCCGCCGGTCGCTTCGGCCAGGCTGTCGGCGAGCGCGAACAGATCCGTTGGCCCCCGCCCGGATTCGGTTTCCCGTCCCTCGAGCACCAGCCCGTAGACGACGGCGGCGAGCTCGCTCCAGGACACCGTCGGATCGACGACCATCACCGCGACACCCTCGACCATGCCTGCAAACGTGGTGTCGTCGTCGCCGTCGCGAAGAAGCACCACCACCGCACGCGCCGAAACCGCCCACCGCAACGCCTCGTTGACGGTTCGCGCCCCGATCGCCATCAGTACGTCACCGGTGACCGTGCGGCCGCCGGCCATTTCGTGCATCACCACGCTGCCCAGCTCCCTGGACCGCGGGATCGGGCAGAAGCGTAGGCGCACGCCGTAACTGCCCAGCACGTTGACGAGCCGGTCCAAGGTGACCACGCGACCGACGTTACCGGGCCGGCTCGACGAGCCGGTTCGACTGCTAGCTGGAGACGACTCCGCGCAAGCCGTCCGCACCGAAGAGCGGCTCGAGCATCGACGAGTAGTCCGGGCCGCGGCGCACGAGTTGTCCGCCGTCGACGTTGATGACCTGGCCGGTGATGAAACTGGAGGCATCGCTGAGAAGGAAGAGCGACGCGTTCGCGATGTCGGTGACCTCGCCGGGCCGAGGCAGCGGCGTACACGCGGCGTAATCACCGCTCAGTTCCGGCGATTCGAGTACCGGCGCGACCAGTTCGGTGCGGATCAGACCGGGCCGGATGCAGTTGACCCGCACCCAGGACGCGCCGAGTTCGTCGGCGGCCAACTGCATCATGTGGTCGATGCCCGCCTTGGACACCCCGTAGGCGCCGAACCAGCGGTGGGTGTTGCTCGCCGCGATCGACGAGATGCCGATGAACGAGCCGCCGCCTCCGCGCACCATCTCCCGCGCCGAATGTTTGAGCACGTACATGGTGCCGTTGATGTTGAGGTCGACGGTGCGGCGCCACAGCTCCGAGTCGATCTGCGTGATCGGACCGATCGTCTCGCTGCCGCCTGCGCAGTGCACGACGCCGTACAGCCGACCCTTCCATGCCGTGGTGGCCTCCACGACGCGGGCCACCTCGTCTTCGTTGGTCACATCGGCCGGTTCGTAGAGCACCGAGCCCGAACCGCCCTGAGCGGAGATCTCGTCGGCCGCGGTGGAGAGCTTGTCGGCGTTGCGCCCGACGAGCATCGCGTTTCCGCCGGCCGCCACCACCGCCGCGGCCACGCCCTTGCCGATGCCGCTGCCCCCACCTGTGACCAGTACCGTCCGACCCGCCAACGACAACTCCACCGAAGACCCTTTCGCCATCTGATTTCTTCTAACGACTTCTCATCCGATCACAATGTCGGTCTGAGAGCGTCGCGGCGGATATATAGCCGCGACAGCGCCCTCAGCGCGACATTGCGTCAGCAATACCCCGCGGTCACGGTTGGTCACGGCGGGCAAGCTTGGGCGCCCCGAGCGTGCGCCAGTCCGGCACGTTCGGCGGAAGCCCGACGGGATAACGGTTCTCATTGTGCGCCGCCCAGTGCGCGTGGCCGAGTTCGTGGATGTGGAATGCGTGGCGCAGCGCCTCGGTGAAGCCCATCGCGTCGGCCGCGGCGTTCACCGAATCCTTGATCAACAGCGCCGCCATCGTCGGGCGCTCGGCGACGCGTCGGGCGAACTCGAGCGTCTTGTCCTCGAGTTGGTCGCGCGGGAAAACCTTGGAAACCATACCGAGCCGGTGGGCCTCGTCGGCATCGATCGAATCACCGGTGAGCAGAAGCTCTTTGGCCTTGCGGGCACCGAATTCCCATGGGTGCGCGTAATACTCGACACCGGGCATGCCCATCCTGACACCGACCACGTCGCTGAATTTCGCGTCGTCGGCGGCGACGATCAGGTCGCATGCCCAGATCAACATCAGGCCGGCCGAAATCGCGTTGCCCTGCACCTGCGCGATGGTGATCTTGCGCAGATCCCGCCAGCGACGGGTGTTCTCGAAGAAGAAGTGCCACTCCTGCAGATATGTGCGCTCGGCGATCGCGGGCACGGTCGCACCGTGCGACTGGAAGGTCGGATGCTGCGCCGGACCGGGCTTGCGTTCCAGCATCGCTTCTTCGGACCCGAGATCGTGGCCGGCCGAGAAGTTCTTGCCACGCGCGGCCAGGATCACCACTCGCACCCGGTCGTCGGCCTCGGCGCGGCCGAACGCCTCGTCCAACTGCACAAGCAGCGTGCGCGACTGGGCGTTCTGCGCCTGCGGGCGGTTGAGCCAGATGCGGGCGATCTGGCCGTCGTCCAGCGTTTCGTACGTCACCTGTTGTGCTGCATCGCCTCCGGCGTCGGCGCTTGTCAGATCAGGGCTCGCCATCGCGGACCACCTCGCTTGCATTGTTCGGCTTACTGCACATTACGGTGCCGCCCAAACCGGCCCTGCACCGCTTCCGGTTCGAGCCCCGTGGCGGTCGATGGCGACCCACCGACGCGCCAATCGTGCGCGGATGCCGAGGCAAGCTCCTAGAATCGCGAAATGGCGAATTCCTCGTTCCCCCTTCGACGCCTTGTTCTGGCCGGCGGATTCTTCGTGGCCATCGCGGCCGCGCCCGCGGTCGGCCTGGGTCTCGCCGGACCGGACGCCGCGCTGGCGCAGGGCTGCCAATCGGGCGAGGAAGCCGACCAGTTCACCACGACGTGTGTGCCGTACCTGGTGCCGACTTCGCCGCCGTTGTTCCAGACCACAGCGGCCAATCCGGACGTCCCGGAGATCGACGGCATTCCCTGCATCGGGCACAACTCCGGGGCCTGCATGGGGTTGGCCGAAGACGAGGCAGCGATGGGCCCACCGGCGCAACCCCGGTCCATCATCAGTTCCAGCCCGTAGCCACCGCTGCCCAGGAACTCTGCGAAGCTGTGCAGAAAACTGCGGGCTTCCATAGACTTCATGCCGACGACACGGTTGACAACTACAGGAAGCGTGACGATGGCGACCTTGAAGTTCCCCGCACAACGACTGATGCTTGCCGGTGGCTTTGCGGTTGCGATCGCCGCGGCGCCAGTGCTCGCCGCCTTTGCAGCCCCCGTCCCGAACGTGGCGCCGGTGGCGCAGAGCTGCTCCGGTGGCGAAGAGCCCGACCAGTTCACCGGTGTCTGCGTGCCCCACACGGTGCCGAACGCCGGTTCGACGTTCTCCACCCCGGCCGGTAACCCGGACGTGCCGGAGGTGCTGGGCGTTCCGTGCATCGGCCACAACCAGGGTGGCTGCATCGGCCTCGACGAGGAGGCCCAGGCCGAGCAGGTGACTCCGCCGCCGGCGCCGGTGTTCAGCCACAGCCCCTAGTCAGCGGGTTGCCGGACCGCAGCGACGGCCCCTTCGCCTAGAGTTGTCGTATGCCTGCCAAATCAGATTCCGCCGAACTCGGCGACGTCGAACCGCTCGCCGACAGCACCGCCCGCCAGGCGCGGCGCGTTGTCGCCGCATACGCGACCGACGCCGAGGAATGCCGGGTCTTCCTCTCGATGCTCGGCATTGGACCGTCGAAGCTCGAGGCGTAAGTGACGCCGGGAGGCGGTCCGCGGGCCGGCTCCGGGAACGCCGACTTCGTGGTGGTGGCCAACCGGCTGCCCATCGACATGGAGCGGTTGCCTGACGGCAGCACCACCTGGAAAAGAAGCCCCGGCGGGCTGGTGACAGCCCTGGAGCCGTTGCTCCGCCGTCGGCAGGGGGCGTGGATCGGCTGGCCCGGCATACCCGACGCCGATGACGCGCCGATCGAGCAGGACGACATGACCCTGTGCCCGGTCAGCCTGTCGGCCGACGATGTCGCCAAGTACTACGAGGGCTTCTCCAACGCGACACTGTGGCCGCTGTATCACGACGTGATCGTCAAGCCGATCTACCACCGCGAATGGTGGGACACCTACGTCGAGGTGAACCGGCGCTTCGCAGAAGCGACGGCGAAGAACGCCGCGCAGGGCGCGACAGTCTGGGTGCAGGACTACCAACTGCAGCTGGTGCCCAATATGTTGCGCACGCTGCGTCCGGACCTGACCATCGGCTTCTTCCTGCACATCCCGTTCCCGCCGGTCGAATTGTTCATGCAGATGCCGTGGCGGACCGAGATCGTCGAGGGCCTGCTCGGTGCGGACCTCGTCGGCTTCCACCTGCCGGGCGGAGCGCAGAACTTCCTCATTCTGGCGCGACGGTTGGTGGGCGCCAACACTTCCCGTGCGACGATCGGTGTCCGGTCGCGGTTCGGTGAGATCGATGTCGGCTCGCGCACGGTGAAGGTCGGCGCCTTCCCGATCTCCATCGACTCGACGGCCCTCGACCAGCAGGCGCGCTCGCGGTCGATCCGCCAGCGAGCCTTGGAGATTCGCAAGGAGCTGGGCAATCCCCGCAAGATCTTGCTTGGTGTGGACCGGTTGGACTACACCAAAGGCATCGACGTGCGGCTCCGGGCGTTCTCCGAACTGCTCGCCGAGGGCAGGGCCGACCGCGAGGACACCGTGTTCGTGCAACTCGCGACGCCGAGCCGGGAGCGGGTCGAGAGCTACATAGAGATGCGCCAGGACATTGAACGCCAGGTCGGTCACATCAACGGGGAGTACGGCGAGGTCGGGCATCCGATCGTGCACTACCTGCACCGTCCGGTGCCGCGCGACGAGTTGATCGCGTTCTTCGTGGCGGCCGACGTCATGCTGGTGACGCCGCTACGTGACGGGATGAACCTGGTCGCCAAGGAGTACGTGGCATGCCGCAGCGATCTGGGCGGCGCGCTGGTACTCAGCGAGTTCACCGGCGCCGCAGCCGAATTGCGCCAGGCTTATTTGGCCAACCCGCATCACCTGGAGGGCGTCAAGGACGCCATCGAGGCGGCGCTGAACCAGTCACCCGAGGAGGGTAGGCGCCGGATGCGGGCGCTGCGCAGGCAGGTGCTGGCCCACGACGTCGACCGCTGGGCGCGGGCGTTCCTGGATGCGCTGGCCTCGACGCGCTCCGCCGACGAGCAACCCGCGTCCGCTAGATCGGAGTGATGTAGTTGATCAGCCATTGGCCGTCGATGCGCTTGTATTCCACGCGCAGTCGTGCGCCGTCGTAGATCGGCTGATCGCGGTTTGACTTCTCCGACACCGTCCGATTGATGTAGACCATCACCGCTGCCGAGTTGCGCTGCGCGTCCATTACTCCCACGCCAACCACGTTGGCCTGGCTCACCACTTCCCGCTCCCGAGCCTGCGGGATGATGTCGGAAAATGCCCTGTCCTCGAACTCTCTGCGGTATTCCGGCGTCAGCAGGTTGTAGGCCTCGGTGAGGTTGCGCTCGACGGTCTTGTAGTCGTAGGTGAACACGGTCGGGATCTGCTTCTGCGCAAGCGGTCCCAGATGCTCGCGGGCGGCTTGCTCGCCACGCGTCTCCACTCGCTGCCAGTACAGCGCACCGCCCACCGCGGCCAGACTCACGAACGCCGCAGCCACCAGGCCCGCGACCAACCTCGCAATCCAGCGCATCAGTTGCCGCCGTTGGGATAGGTGAGGTCATAGGCGGTCATTCGACCGTCCTCATCCTCGTGGACGATGATCCGCAGCCGGTAGGGTTTCGACGGTCTGTTGTTCCCGTGCATGTCGCTTGCCGTGACCCGCGCCGACACCAACACCGATGCGTTGTTGCTGATGTTGTCGATGCTCTCGAGCGCGGCACCGTTGATCACGGCCTCCGAACTGCCGCCGGTCTCCCGGAAGATGGCCTTGAGATTCTCGACATTGTTGCCCTGGCTGAACATGTCGCGCAACGGGCCACTGGTGCTGTTGTAGAAGCGGTCGACGCTCTCGTCGATGGTGTCCTGCTTGAAACTGAACATGTTCACCACGGTCTGCGTCGCGGTGTCCACGAACTGCTGGTTGCGCGCTTGCACTGCTTCTGCGTTGTTCCGCTGGACGATCAACACTGCCACCGCACCCCCGAGTGCGCTCATCGCGACGAACCCGAACGTCAGGACAAGCGTCACGACCAGCCGACGGTGCGCCGGTCGGCGGGGCGGTGGCGCGACCGCAGGTGTCTTGCGGGCGGGTGTCGCGCCGGCCGTCGCCGGTGTCCCGACGCGCACCGCGGTGGCGTCGGCGGCCTTGCCGCTGGCCGGTCCGGCGGGCCGGGATGCGCGGCGTCGAACCGCCTGACGCGGGCGGGTGGAAGTCGATGTCATGTCTGCCTCGGATAAAGCATGAGATCTAGCCAATTCTCCTGCGGCCGCATACTAGCGGCACCAGGCGCGTACACGCCGGTACCGCCGGCCGGGTCGATGAACACACCGCTGTTCTGGTCGTACGTGCCGTAGACGGTGCTGTTCGCTTGCGCTGCGAGCGGCTGGCCCCCCGGCGCCAGTGAGGCGGGCGCCGAGGCCTGCGGCTGGGGGGCCCCAGGTGGCGGCGGTGCTGCAGGAGCCGGGCCGGGCGGTGGCGGCGGCCCGTAGGGCCCGGCGAACACGGGCGGCGGGTTGGTCGCCCACCCCGGCGGGACCGCAGGCGGCGGCCATGCCTCCGGATACGGCGCCGGCGGTATCCACGCCGTGAACGGTGGCGGCGGTGGCCCTTGGTTCGGCGGGGGAATATACGGCCAAGGCTGATGCGGCGCTGGGCCCGGGCCGGTCTGCACCCCGGGGGGAACCAGACCTGGTGCGACGGGATAGCCCGGGTCTGGATCATTCTCGGGTGGAATGTATGGAAACTTGTTGGGGGGCAGGATATTTCGCCCGTCCTCAGGCGTGTCGTCCTCCATGACGTCCATCGGCGTGCCGATCGGCACCGGCGGACCGCGCCATGGACTGTTTCCGATCGGGACGTAGCCGCGCGGGTCGCGGCACAACTGGATTGTGGGCGCGCGCTTTCCGGGAAACTCCTGGCACGGGTAATTCCTCGCGCCACGCACCACCATCGGATCGTTCTGCGCAACTTTGCAATACATGTCCGTCGGCAGTTCACGCAAAGTCGTGTCGCCAGGTGTGCGAATCTCCGACGGCGGCAAGAACCCCGTGTTGCAGGGTGGCGGGTCGTTGATCGAGATCTTGAAGTCCTGCTTGCCACCTTCGTCAACGGGAAGCTGGCCGCCGATTGTCAACAGCGCCGCTTGCAGGGCGGGGAAGATTACGAGCGCCTGTTCGATCGACTTGTGATAGATCACGCCGACGCGGCCGAAGTTGGCCAGATTGGCCGCGAGCACCGGGAACGACGGACGGATGCCCGAGAAAGTCTCGCTGGCTTCGGCTGCCGCGCCCGGCGCGGTCGCGAGCAACGAACGCAGCTGCGGGTCGGCACCGGCCACTTCGCTGGTGAAGCGCGCAAGTCCGTCGGCCAACGACCGGATGTCATCGCCGCTGCGAACCTGCGCTTCCAAGAGCGGCCCCGCCTGATCGATCAGGGTCGAGGTCTGCGGCCAGCTTGCATTCGCCTCGTCTATCAACCTCCGTGCCGACTCGATCAGTCGCGCCAGTTCGGGCCCGGAGCCGTTGAACGCCTTGAACGTCTCGCTCAACAGGTCCTGAAGCCGCGTGTTGTCGAGGCTGCTCACCAATTGGTCTGCCTCACGCAACAATTCGGTGACTTCCTGCGGTATCGCCGTGCGCTCCTTCGGAATGGTTGCGCCATCCCCCAGCACCGCCGAGGAGGGATCATCGGGCGGAACGAAATCTACGTATTGTTCGCCGACCGCGGACACGCTCTTGACGGTGGCCGTGGAGTTCGCCGGGATCTTGATATCGCTGTTGAGCCGCATGTGCGCGGCAACGCCGTCGGCGGTCAGCTCCACGCCCTCGACGCGTCCGGCTTGCACGCCGCGGAAGGTGACATTGGCGTTTTCGTACAATCCGCCGCCGGCGACGAAATTCGCCGACACCTGATACGTACCCAGGCCGAGCCGGGCGGGAATACGTACGTACAACAGGGCTATCGCGCCGACCGCAAGCACGGTCACGATGATGAAGACCCACAGCTGGATTTGCGTAGTTCGAGTGAACATTACTCGGGCGGCACCTCCTGACCCGACGCAGTGCCGGGCGGGATCTTGAACGGGTCCGCGGCCTGCCCGGACAGGTTCGCCATCTCCCCGGTCAGAAACTCCGGCGGGTTGACGACTTCAGAGAGTCGCTTCATGTTCGGGTCGAAAAATGATGTGGTGAAAATGGTTTCGCC
The DNA here is from genome assembly GCF_001500065.1 of Mycobacterium sp. IS-3022. GTDB lineage: Bacteria > Actinomycetota > Actinomycetes > Mycobacteriales > Mycobacteriaceae > Mycobacterium. The sequence continues at coordinate 427,204 of NZ_LQIN01000001.1, read as the reverse complement.
GAGCCGGCGGATGGTCAGGTCGAATGTTTCGAAGATGTTGAAGTAATCGCCCCTGGCCACTCGATGCAGGTTCTTGCCCGGGAAGGGGAAGGTCGCCAAGCTGTCCAGGCTGGTCACAAGATCCGCGCGATTGTCGTTGAGCGGCTTGATCACCGCGTACACATCAATGATGTCCTCGGCGAAATCATCCTTGGTTTCGGAAAGGACACGCGCCGACACAGTGGCCAGGCGCCTCAGCGCAGCGAAAGCGTCGACGATCTGGGCACGGTTCTCGTTGAGTACTTTGAGTGCCCCGGGAAGAGTGTCCAGCGCGCGACCCAAACTGTCCTTACTGCGCGCGAGAACTCCCGCGAATCGGTTCAGGCCCTCGGCTGTCGCGATGATGTCTTCGGTCTGCCGATTCAGTGAGGAGGCGAGTTCGGCGAGTCGCGGTATCAGGTCGGCGAACTGGCCCTGGCGGCCGGCCACCGCGTTGTACACCTCTTGCGTGATGTCTTGCAGCGCACCGAGGTTGCCCTTGTTGACAACCACGCCCAACGCCGACAGCACTTCCTCGGTAGACGGATAACGGCTGCCCTGGCTCAATGGGAGCTGAAGCCCGTCGCGCAGCTCACCGACCGGCGGTTCGTCGACCGGAGGCGCCAGCTCGATGTGCTGCGACCCCAGCAGCGATGTCTGCGCGACCTTCGCCGTCGAGTTGGCCGGCAATTTGACGTCTTCGTCCAGGGCGAGTTTCACCGCGGCGTAGAAGCTGCCGTCGGCCCGCTGAACCGCCTCGATTCCCGACACGCTGCCGACTGTGACGTTGTCAATCATCACGGGCGAGTTTTGTGGCAGCGTGGCCACGTCCGGCACCTCCACGGTGATCGAGAATGCACCTTTGCCGTGGCCTGCGGTACCCGGCATGTTCAGCGAGTTCAACCCGCCGAACTGACAGCCGGCAAGCAGTACCACGCCGGAACCGATGGCCAGGGTTCGGCGAGTTGCGCGACCCGCATTGATTCGCACCAGCCTGCGTGTCATTGTCCGCCTCCATGCGGGACGGCGGCCTCGGCCGGAAGTGGGCCGGGTGCAGCTGGTGCGGGCGGTACACCCGGAATCGGACCAGGAGGGGGACCTGGCGGCGGTACCACTGGGCCGAGCGTGTACGGCTGCGCCGGTGGCGGGGGTCCCGGAACCGCAGGTTGAGGCAGCAGCAACGCGCTGGGATCTCCCGGATCGCCCTGCCGTGGCGGGAATTGCCCGTCGGCCGGTATCCACTCCAGATACGGGATGTAGGTCTTCGCCTTGGCCTCCGTCGCCGGGGTGTCATAGATGACCTGACCCTTGTACGCGGTGATCGTGTTGATCCCGTGCGACATGAAGGGCGGGTAGTTGACCGCCAGGCGCTTCAGCACCGGGGCCATCCGCTGGCGACAGATCTCGGTTCGCTTGTCGTAGTCGGGCGTTCCTGCAGCGTCGAAATTACCGCAGACGAACTGCACTGGGTTGGCGAACTCCGGCAGGCCCAGAACGCCGTTGGCGGTGCCCTGAGCCGGGTTGTAGATGTTGTAGAAGTTCGCCATGGCGTTGGGCAAGACATGCAGTATCTGTTCGACGTCATCGGTCTGCGTTGTCAGGATGCTGGTGAAGTCGGTCAGCCTGTCGATGCTGCCTACCAGCGTCTGGTTGTTCTCGTCGAGGAAGCCGCGGACGTCCGACAAGGCCTGGTTGAGACTGCCCAGGGTGTCGTTGAGCCCCACCGAGCTGTCGGCCAACACCTGCGAGACCGAGGCCAAGTGTCCACTGAATTGCACGATTTGCTCGTTGCTCTTCGAGAGCGCGTCGACCAGGATCTGCAGATTCTTCACGGTGCCGAACAGGTCGGCGCTCGAGTCGCCCAGCCGCCCTGCGGTCTGCGACAGTTCGCGCAGGGCTTCCCGGAATGAGTCGCCGTTGCCGTCGAGCGTGTCCGCGGCCTGATCGACGAACTTGCTCAGTGGGCCCTGGACTTGGCCTTCCGACGGTCCGAGCTGCTGGCTGAGCCTGGTCAGCTCGGTCTTGACGTCGTCCCACTCCACCGGCACGGCAGTGCGGTCGAGTTCGATGGTGCCGCCGTCCTTCATCGCCGGGCCGCCTTCGTAAGCGGGGGTGAGCTGAATGAACCGGGCAGCCACCAGGTTTGGCGCCATCATCACCGCGCGGGCGTCGGCGGGTACCTTTACGCCGTCCTTGACATTCATGGTGATCTTGACGGCATCGGCCTGCGGTGTGACCGATTCGATCGAGCCAACCGGAACGCCGACGACGCGGACTTCGTCGCCCGGATACACGCCCGCCGCTGAGGCGAAGTAGCCGACAATCCTGTACGTGGTGGCTCGTGGCCATACCACGGACACACCACCGATAAGCGCCAGCAGCAGTGCGGCGATCAGTCCATAACGCATCCAGCGGCTCACGGTGACTTCGGCCTTATGATCAGCCGCTCGGTGAGGAACCCGCGCAGCATGTCGGCCAAGCTGTCCGGGATCTTGCCCGGTTGGAAGTAGAGATCCAGCAGCATAGCCTCCGTCGTACTGTTCGGTACCGCGTTGGGCAGGTTCACCTGGAAACCCGGCGCCGAGCCGACCGCCTCGCCGAGGGCGGTGGCATACGGGGGCAGACGCTTCAGCGCCTCGCTGATGTGTTCGCGGCGTTCGAGCAGGTTGTCCAGTACCAGATTCAACTTCCTCAGGGCCGGGCCGAATTCGCGGCGGTTATCGGCGACAAACCCCGAAATCTGCTCTGAGACATCGTCGATGCCCGCGATCAAACTACTCAGAGCTTCCCGTCGTTCATCGAGAGCGGCGAAAAGCTGATTGCCGTCGATGATGAGTTGATTGACCTGACCGGCCCGGTCGGCGAGCACCGCGGACACCGACTTTGCCCGGGACAACAGCTGGCCCAACGCTGCATCGTTGGCATTGATGCTGCGCGACAACGTGGCCACCCCGTCGAGCGTTCGGCGCAGCTCCGGCGTCGCGTCGCGGAATGAATCGGTCAGTACCTGCAGCGCCTGGGTCAACTGCTCTTTGTCCAGAGCGTCGGAGTTCTGAGCGAGATCTTGCAGTGCGGTGTTCAAAGTATACGGAACTGTCGTGCGGCTCAACGGAATTGATGTCACCGATCCGCTACCTTGTGGATCGACCCCCAACGACCGCTCCCCCAGAACGGTGTCGGTCCGGATCGATACGAGCGTCTGATCCCCCAGCCTGACCTTGCGGTCAACCGTGAATGCCACCTTTGCCACGGTGCCGGCGAGGGCAACATCGGTCACTTTGCCGACCGTGATACCGGAGACGTTGACGTCGTTACCCGGCGAGATGCCGCCGGCGTCGGCGAAGTAGGCCTCGTAGGACTTGCCTTGCGGATAGAACGGCAGGCTGGTGTAGCCGAACGCGACGAACAAGACCAACACCACGATGATGATTCCGAAGATGCCTGCCCGGAGCGTCTTATCCATTGTCTGAGCACCTACCCTTCGATAGGTCCGGGACCGACATAATCGGCAGGATGATGTCGCTGCCTGCGGGCCCGTTGAACTTCAACTTCACCGAGCAGATGTAGTAGTTGAAGTATGACCCGTACGCACCAAGTGAATTGAGCCGCAGGTAGTTCTCGGCCAGTGGTTCGATGACGCTGTTGACCTCGGCCTTGCGGTTGTCGAGTTCGGTTGCCAGCGGACGAAGGTTCTCGAGCACGCCCTGGAGCGGTCGTCTCGAATTGACCAGCATGTCGGTCAGATCCGCTTCCGCGGAAGCCAGCGGAGGAATCGCCCCGGCGATGGGATCCCGGCCCTGAGCCAGTCCGCTGACCAGCTTTTGGAGCTCGTCCACGCTGGCGTCGAACTCGACGCTCTTCTCGTCGATGGTGCCCAGCACCTCGTTGAGATTCCGGATCACCTCCGAGATCACCTGGTAGCGATCGCCCAAAGCCTGGCTGAATGACCCCGTCTCCGAGAGCAATTGGGAAAGCGCGCCACCCTCGCCCTGGAGCAATTCGAGGATCGCATTGCTGATCTGATTGACCTGCTCACCATTGAGACCCTTGACCACTGGGCGCAGGCCGCCGAGCAAGGCGTCCAGATCCAGGGCCGGCTGGGTCTGGTTGATGGAAACCATGCCACCCGGCGGCAACTTTCGAAGCTCGCCCGGACCCGAGGTGATCTCCATATACCGGTCGCCGACCAGGTTTTCGTAGCGGATCACGGCTCGCGTCGACGTATACATCTGGTACTTCTTGTCGAGGGTGAACGCCACATCGACCGTATTGTCGGGATTCAGCTTCACACTTTCGACAGTGCCGACCGGAACCCCGGCGATGCGCACGTCGCTGCCGCCCTCCAGCTTGGAAGCGTCGCTGAACGTGGCGTGGTAGCTGTTGGTCTTGGCGAATCGGAACTCACCGAAGATCACCACCAGACCGACGGCAACCATCAGCATGACCACCGCGAAAATGCCCACCTTGAGCAGAATCCCTCGGTGGCCCATCAGAAGTCGTCCCGTTCCGCGAAGGCGCCGTTGAAGAGGAACTGGAACGTCGACGGAGCGTCGACCTGCACCTCGGTGAACGGCTCGTACGGGATGTATGCGTTGTCAGTGACCAGGAATGGTGACCTGTAGAACGAGCCGCCAACCTGCTTGCTGGGCAGGTCGGGAAGGCCGCGGCAGTTCGGGCCGCCCGACGCGTTCACGATCGGCAGACTCTCTGGATAGGTGTACGACGGCACGCCCAACACGAAGCTGGAACTGACCATCGCCCCAGGGTTGTAGCCACCGAGGATGGCCGCGCCCCGCTCGGCTCCCCTCGCGACACCCTGCACTATGCAACCGAGTACCGGCGAATAGTCGCCCAGCACTTTCAACGGCGCCCGTAACCGCTGGATCGCAGCAATGTAGTCGTCCGCCGCGGGCTCCAGCGTTGCGGATCCCTCGTTCGCCACCCCGATTGTTGCGAGCAACGTCGCGTTCAGGTTTGCCCGCTCATCGCCGATTGTCTTACTGATCGTGGGCACATTCTCGATCACGGTCACCAGGTCGGGACCGGCATCGCCATAGATGTTGGCCACCGTCGCTGTCTGCGCGAGCAGCGACTCGACCGTCGGCAACTTCGGATTCAGTTGGGCGAGATACTGGTTCAAATTCGCCATGGTGGAGCCGAAGTCGTCACCGTGACCGCGCAGGCCCTCTGCGATCGCCGAGATGGTTGCGTTCAGGTGGATGGGATCGATCTTGTTCAGTACATCGATCAGGGTCTGGAACAACGTGTTGGCTTCCAGCTGAACCGCGTCGGCCTGCACAACGGCGCCGGGGCGTAGCGACGTATCGGACGGGCGCTCCGGCGCAAGGAATTCCACCGACTTTGCGCCGAAAACCGTTGTGCTGCCGATACGCACCGGCGCATTCGATGGAACGTAGCCCAGTTCGTCACGGTTGATCGCGAGCGTCAGCGTCGCATGTTCACCGGAATACTCGATGTCTTCGACCTTGCCGATCTGGATACCGCGGTATTTGACCTTGGCGTCCTTGTCCATCACCAAACCAGCGCGCGGGGCGGTGACCGTCACTGTGTCGGTCGGGGTGAATGCGGCGGTGTAGGCGAGATAGGTGAACACCGAGAACGCCACGATGATCGCCGCCAGCACTGCAGCGGCGATCCTGATCGCGGAGGTCCTCGACATGATGCTCTCCTCTAACCCGACAGGTTGAAGTTACCGGTCGCGCCGTACACGCCCAGGGAAATGAACAGGGTAATGATGACCACCACGATCAGCGACGTCCGAACCGCCTTTCCCACAGCGACGCCCACGCCGACTGGACCGCCGGATGCGTTGTAGCCGTAGTAGGTATGCACCAGCATCACCGCGACCGCCATCACAATGGCCTGAGCGAAGGACCACAGTAGATCTGTCGGTATCAGAAACGTGTTGAAGTAGTGGTCGTAGAGACCGCCGGACTGGCCGTTGACGTACACGGTGATGGTGCGGGCCGAGAAGAACGCCGCCAGCGTTGCCAACGAATACAGCGGAATGATCGCGACCAGCCCGGCCACGATGCGGGTGGACACCATGTAGGACACCGAGTGCACGGCCATTGATTCGACGGCATCGATCTCCTCGCTGATGCGCATCGCGCCCAGTTGGGCGGTCGTGCCCGCGCCGATGGTGGCGGCGAGAGCGATGCCGGCGATGATCGGCGCGACGATGCGCACGTTGAGGTAGGCAGACAGGAACCCGGTCAGCGCCTCGATGCCGATGTTGCCGAGCGACTCGTAGCCCTGCACCGCGATGACGCCGCCGGATGCCAGAGTAAGGAAGGCCGCGACGCCGACGGTGCCGCCGATGAGGATCAGCGCGCCGGTGCCCAACGTCATCTCCGCAATCAGCCGGATCGTCTCTTTGCGGTAGCGCCGCACCGCGTTCGGTATGTATCGGACTGACTCGGCGTAGAACAGTGCCTGCTCGCCAAACGAGTCGACGCCGTCAACCAGCCCACCGAACGCCCGCCGCATCCGCAGCGTGATGTCGTAGCTCCCCAGCTGGCTCATCCGCCCAGCACCCGAACGCCGATTGCGGTCATCAGCACGTTGATCACGAACAGGCAGATGAAGGCGTAGATGACGGTCTCGTTGACGGCCTCACCGACGCCCTTGGGTCCCCCCTTTACGGTGAGGCCGCGGTAGCAGCCGACGAGCCCCGCCATCACCCCGAACAACAGGGCCTTGACTTCTGAGATCACCAACTCGCCCAGCCCGGTCAGGATGGTCAAGCCATTGATGAACGCCCCGGGGTTCACCCCCTGCAGGAGCACGGAGAACACGTAGCCACCGCAGAGACCGATCGCGATCACCAGACCGTTGAGCAGCAGCGCCACACAGGTCGACGCCAGTACGCGCGGCACCACGAGCCGTTGGATCGGATCAATGCCGAGCACCCGCATCGCATCGATCTCTTCACGGATGGTGCGCGCACCCAGGTCGGCGCAGATTGCGGTTGCCCCGGCGCCGGCGATGACGAGCACGGTCGAGATCGGCCCCAGCTGAGTCACCGTGCCAAACGCTGTACCGGAGCCGGACAAATCCGCTGCACCGATCTCGCGCAGCAGGATGTTGAGGGTGAACGCGACCAGCACCGTGAACGGAATCGAGATCAGCAGCGTCGGAATGAGCGAAACGCGCGCGATCATCCAGGTTTGCTCGAGGAACTCGCCGAACTGGAACGGGCGACGGAACATGGCCCGGAGAGTCTCGAGCGACATCTGCATGAACCCGCCGACAGCCCGCGCCGGAACCGTGAGCTGTTCGATCAACCTCGGCTCCGTTCTCTGGCAGATGCTCGGCGCGTGCGTCGTGGCGAATAAAGCGAATCGCGTTGCCGCGGCGGGCTTCTCACCCCTTGTTTAAGCGTTGCTCTTAGTGAGCCGGATCATACTAACTAGAACAAGTTCGCAGTGTCAAAGAACCGGAAAAGGAGTCGAAATTGTGATCTTTGCGCTGGTCAAGACAGGTGTGATCCAGATCATTCTAGAACGTGTTCTAGTAGCGCATCGGCTCGACGAACGAGACTTTCGGTCTTGCTACGTCATCAGTCCGGTGGCCGCAAAACACTTCTGCGGATCACGTTCAGCAAAGTAGCTTCGCAGCGTTTCGGACAGGTCCCCCGTGTCCCACTGAGCGGAATCCGCGGTGAACTGTGCCTCCACGGCCGGCGCCGCCACCAACGTCACCGTTGGACCGTAGACGATGAACAGCTGTCCGTTAACCCCCTCCGCCGCGGGCGAGGCCAGGAAGCGGACGAGGTTCACCACGTGCTCCGGCGACAGCGGGTCGATCTGCCCCTCCGCAAGTTCCGGTGCCTCGCCGAACACGTCCGCGGTCATCGCGGTGCGAGCGCGTGGCGCGATGGCGTTGGCCCGCACGCCATAGCGTTCGAGCGCGCGCGCCATCGACAGGGTCAGCGCGGTGATGCCGGCCTTGGCCGCGCCGTAGTTGGCCTGCCCGACAGGTCCCACCAGGCCGGCCTCCGAAGACGTGTTGATGACCCGGCCGTAGACCTGTCCGTTGTTCTCCTTGGCTTTCGCCCGCCAGTACGTTGCGGCGTTGCGGGTCAGCAGGAAGTGTCCCCGCAGATGCACGGCGATCACCGCGTCCCAGTCCTCGTCGGACATGTTGAACAGCATCCGGTCGCGGGTGATGCCGGCGTTGTTGACGACGATGCCCAGGCCGCCGAGACCGTCGGCCGTTTCGACAAGTTCGTCGGCCGTCGCCCGTTCGCTGATGTCACCGGCCACCGCGACGGCCTTGACGCCCGCGGCGGTGATCTCGTCGATGACGTCGGATTTGTCCAACGCCGCGGCGATGTCGTTGACGACGATGGTGGCCCCGGCCCGGGCGAGGCCGATGGCCTCCGCGCGGCCCAGTCCGGCGGCCGCGCCGGTTACCACCGCTACGCGGCCGGACAGGTCGTTGGCGTCAGTGCTCATGCGGCTCCTCGCGTGGCCGGTTTCGGCATCAATTTATGAATACCTCTAGTCTCTGCGGATCAGCGCGGCCCGGGGGCACTCGGCGATCGACTGCTCCGCCAGTTCCTCCTGGTCGGCAGGCACCGGGTCGGCCTTGACCACCGCATAATCCTCGTCATCGAGATCGAACAGGTCCGGCGCGATTCCCACGCACACGGCGTTACCTTCGCAACGGTCCCGGTCCACTTCCACTCTCATCACAACCTCCTCGCGGTCAGAGCTGCTCTGAGCCCAGTGTGACACCGGTCTGGACCCCAAGACTAGAACGTGTTACAACCGGGGGTGAACGCGGGCTGGCTCCCCGGCTGCCACGTGGTGCCTCTACAGAAGTTAGGACAAGGCGATGCGAATCGGCTACACCCCCGAGCAGGAAGAGCTGCGCCGCGAGCTGCGCTCCTACTTCACCAAGTTGATGACCCCCGAGCGGGCCGAGGCGCTGGCGTCCAACGACGGCGAGATGGGCCGCGGGAATGTCTACCGCGAGACCGTCGCTCAGATGGGCAAGGACGGCTGGCTGACGTTGTCGTGGCCCAAGGAGTTCGGCGGCCAGGCCCGCCCGCCGATCGACGGGCTGATCTTCAACGACGAGGCCGCGATCGCCAACGTGCCGGTGCCGTTCCTGACCATCAACAGCGTGGCGCCGACCATCATGGCGTTCGGCACCGATGAGCAGAAGAAGTTCTTCCTGCCCAAGATCGCCTCGGGTGATCTGCACTTCTCGATCGGGTATTCCGAACCGGGCGCAGGCACCGATCTGGCGTCGCTGCGCACCACCGCGGTCCGCGACGGCGACGACTACGTCATCAACGGCCAGAAGATGTGGACCAGCCTGATCGCGTACGCCGACTACGTCTGGCTGGCGGCGCGCACGAACCCGGACGCCAAGAAACACCGCGGAATCTCGATGCTGATCGTGCCCACCACGGCGGAGGGGTTCTCGTGGACGCCGGTGCACACGATGGCCGGCGTGGACACCAGCGCGACGTACTACCAGGACGTGCGGGTGCCGGTGACCAACCTGGTCGGCGAGGAGAACGCCGGCTGGAAGCTGGTGACCAACCAGCTCAACCACGAGCGGGTCGCGCTGGTTTCCGCGCAGCCGATCTTCCTGGCGCTCAACGGCGTTCGAGAATGGGCGCAGAACACCAAGGATGTGCACGGCAACCGGTTGATCGACTCGGAGTGGGTGCAGCTGAACCTGGCCCGGGTGCATGCCAAGGCCGAGGTGCTCAAGCTCATCAACTGGGAGTTGGCGTCCTCGGACGAGGCGGCGCCCTCGCCGGCGGACGCCTCGGCGGCCAAGGTGTACGGCACCGAGTTGGCCACCGAGGCCTACCGCCTGCTGATGGAGGTGCTGGGTACCGCCGCGACGCTGCGTCCCGATGCGCCCGGCGCGCTGTTGCGCGGGCGGGTCGAACGGATGCACCGCAGCTGCCTGATCCTGACGTTCGGCGGCGGCACCAACGAGATTCAGCGCGACATCATCGGAATGGTCGCGCTCGGCCTGCCCCGAGTGAACCGGTAAGGATTGTCGACATGGACTTCAAGACGACGGAAGCGTCCGAGGACCTCGGCGGGCTGGTACGCACCATCGCCGACTCGGTTGTCACGCCGGAGCGCCAACGCGAGCTCGACGGCCTCGAGCAAAGATTCGACCGCGACCTGTGGACCAAGCTGATTGATGCCGACGTGTTGTCGGCGGCATCCCCGGAAGCGGTGGGCGGCGGCGGATTCGGCGTGCTCGAGCAGGTCGCGGTGCTCGTCGCGCTCGGTCGAAAGCTCTCTGCGGTGCCCTACCTGGAGTCGGTCGTGCTGGGGGCGGGCGCGCTGGCCGCGTTCGGTTCCGACGCGCTGCAGCAGGAGTGGGCGGTGTCCGCGGTCAAGGGCTCGAGAATCCTGACGATCGCGCTCGACGGCGAAATGGGCGATGGGCCGGTGCAGGCTCAAGCAAGGGGCGACGGGTTCCGGCTCACCGGTTCGCGCACCCTCGTGCCGTACGGACCGGTCGCCGACGCGTTTCTGGTTCCGGCCGAAACAGATTCGGGCACAAAGGTCTTTCTCGTCGCGGCAACCGATGCGGGGGTGGTGGTCGAGTCGCTGAGCACCACCGGACAGGGCAGCGTGGGACATCTCGAGTTGCGCGGTGTCGAGCTGGGCGCCGACCGCGTCGTCGGTGACGCCGATACCTTGGCGTGGCTGGTGACGCGAGCCACTCTGGGACGCAGTGCGTTCCAGTTGGGTGCGCTCGAACGCGCCTTGGAGCTCACCGCGGAATACGCTCGTGAACGTGAACAGTTCGACCGGCCGATCGGCAGCTTCCAGGCGGTGTCGTCGCGGTTGGCCGACGGCTACATCGACGTCAAGGCGCTGCGGTTGACGGTGACCCAGGCCGCGTGGCGGCTCTCCGAGAATCTCCCCGCCGACGTCGACGTCAACACCGCGGCATTCTGGGCCGCCGACGCGGGCCACCGCGTCGCGCACACCACGGTTCACGTACACGGCGGCGTGGGCATCGACACCGACCACCCCGTGCATCGCTACTTCCTGGCGGCCAAGCAGACCGAGTTCGCGGTCGGCGGCGCCACCGGACAACTGCTGCGCATCGGTCGGGAGTTGGCCGACACGCCCGCCTGAGGTGAACCAACTTCCCACCGTCGCAGGACTGTTGACGCCGCTGATCGACGTCGACGACCGCGGGGTGTACTTCGAGGAGTCGTTCACACCGTGGCGTGAACACATTCGGCACGGCGCCGCGGTGGCGGCGGCGCTGCGCGCGCGCCTCGACCCGGACCGCCCTCCGCATGTCGGCGTGCTGCTGCAGAACACCCCGTTCTTCTCGGCGGTCCTGGTGGCTGCGGGGCTGACCGGCATCGTGCCGGTGGGACTGAATCCGGTGCGACGCGGCGCGGCACTGCGACGCGACGTCGAACACGCCGATTGCCAAGTGGTCCTTGCAGATTCAGCGTCGGCGTCGGCACTCGGCGATGTCGACCACATCGACGTCGACTCCCCCGAGTGGGCGGCCGAGGTGACCGCGCACCGCGACGCGCCGGTGCAGGTGAGGCCCGCCGACCCCGGCGACCTGTTCATGTTGATCTACACCTCGGGCACCAGCGGTGACCCCAAGGCGGTCAAGTGCAGCCAGGGCAAGGTCGCGATCGCGGGTGTGACGATGACGCAACGCTTCTCGCTCGGACCCGCCGACACCTGCTACGTCTCGATGCCCCTGTTCCACTCGAACGCTGTGCTGGTGGGCTGGTCGGTGGCGCTGGCGTCGCAGAGTTCGTTGGCGTTGCGCCGCAAGTTCTCCGCGTCGCAGTTCCTGCCCGACATCCGCCGGTTCGGCGCGACGTACGCGAACTACGTGGGCAAGCCGCTGTCGTATGTGCTTGCCACCCCCGAACGACCAGACGACTCGGACAATCCGCTGCGGGCGGTCTACGGCAACGAAGGCGCGCCGGCCGACATCGACCGCTTCGCCGAGCGGTTCGGTTGTGTGGTCATGGACGGGTTCGGTTCCACCGAGGGCGGTATCGCGATCGCGCGCACGCCCGACACCCCACCCGGTGCACTGGGCCCGCTGCCTCCCGGCACCGACATCGTCGACGTCGACACCGGCGAGCCGTGTCCGCCCGGCGTGACCGGTGAACTCGTGAACGCCTCGGACACCGGGCGTTTCGAGGGCTATTACAACGACCCCGAGGCCGATGCCGACCGGATGCGCGGCGGTGTCTACCACAGCGGCGACCTGGCCTACCGCGACGAGCAGGGCTACGCCTACTTCGCGGGCCGGCTCGGCGACTGGATGCGGGTCGACGGCGAGAACCTCGGCTCGGCACCGATCGAACGGGTCCTGCTCAGGCATCCGGACGTGGTCGAGGCCGCGGTGTACGGGATACCGGCGCCCGACGTCGGCGATCAGGTGATGGCCGCGGTGACGCTCACCGAGGGCGCCGCATTCGATCCCGGCGGGTTCCGCGACTTCCTGGCGGCCCAACCGGATCTCGGGCCCAAGCAGTGGCCGTCGTTCGTCCGGGTGAGCGGAACGCTGCCGCGCACCGAGACGTTCAAGGTGATCAAGCGGCAGTTGGCCGCCGAAGGCACCGAATGCGCGGACCCCGTCTACGAGATCCGGGCTTAGCGCCTCAGCTCCAGACGCGGTCGCGCCATCGCCAGGCGCTGTCGTCGAGGAATTCGGTGAGCGTGCGGGGCGGTCTGCCGAGGAGTAGCTGGACATCGTCGGTGATCTGCTGGTTCTGCCCGAACCGGGTCAGCGTGTACACCGCCGCCATGAACCCGATGGTGTCCCAGCCGACGCCGCGGCCGCGCAGCCGTCGGGCGAAAGCGATCAGGTTCGGATCGGTGTAGGTGACCGGGTGGCCCAGCGCAGCCGTGAGTTCCTCGGCGACCTCGGTCATGGTCAATGCGGCGGGCCCGGTCAGGTGATACACGACGTTGCGGTGCGCCTCGCTGTCGGCGAGCACCAGCTCCGCAACGGCGGCGGCGTCGCGGGCGTCGATGAACGTCGTGCGGCCCCGACCGGCGGGGATGAACAATTCACCGCGCTCGGCGATGTCCTGCCCGTGAGTGGAGATCTGCCGGTGCAGGTTTTGCATGAAGAAGCTGCAGCGCAGCACGGTCCACGTCATCGAGCTCGCGCGCAACGCGGCCTCGACCTTGTAGTGCGGGATGAACCGGGCGCGGTCGGCACCGAACACCGAGATGTACACGACGTGTCTGCATCCGGCGCGCTCGGCCGCCTGCAGGAAGGGGATGATCGCTTCGCGAGCGGCGCGGTTGCCCGGCAGCGGGAACAGCAGGAACAGCGAATCCACGCCGGCGAGCGCGTCGTTCCATGTGGACGGATCGAAGAAATCGAGGCGCGTCGGCACGGCCGAGCCACCGTGTAGCCGCGCGTGCACCTGCTCGGGATGGCGGCTGGCCACCCGCCACGTCGGTCCGCCCTGTCGGGCATCGAGGAGCCTGACGAGCTCGTGACCTACATTGCCCGACGGGCCGGTGACCAAGAGCATGGTCCCGTAGTAGCACGGATACCGCCGCGGGTCAGTTCTCGCGGATTGTGTCGAGGCGGCGCGAGGCCTCCTCGAATCCTTCGACGAGTTCGGCGATGATGTCGGCGACGGGGCGGATTTCGTTCATCCGGCCGACGATCTGGCCCACCGGCATCGCGACGGTGTCGGGGTTGTCGGACTCGTTCATCCGCTGATGGGCCTCGCTGACGAGGATGTTCTGCAGCGGCATCGGCAACGGCTCCGGCGCATCGGGGGCATCCCAGGCGTCGGTCCACTTGCTCTTCAGCAGCCGCGCGGGCTTGCCCGTGTAGATGCGGCGGCGCACGGTGTCACTGGAGTTGGCGCGCAGCAACGCTTCCTGGATCGTCGACACGCCGCTGGGCTTGCGATGGCCGAGGTCATATTCGGCCGCCGTCAGGAACGCCGAACCCATCCACACTCCGGATGCGCCCAGCGCCAACGCGGCGGCCACCTGCCTGCCGGTGCCGATACCGCCGGCCGCCAGCACCGGCGCCTTACCACCAAGGGCGTCAACGATTTCCGGCCACAGCACCATCGACCCGATTTCACCGGTGTGCCCGCCCGCCTCGTGACCCTGCGCCACCACGATGTCGACGCCGTTCTCGACATGCCGCTGGGCATGCTTGGCGCTACCGGCCAGCGCCGCGACCGGCACTCCCGCCGCATGCGCCTGGTCGATGACGTCCTTCGGCGGCGAGCCGAGCGCGTTGGCGATCAGCTTGATCGGATGCTTCAGCGCGACCTCGACGTGCGAGCGGGCCACCGAATGAAGCCAGCCGAGCACACCCTCGTTGCGCTCCCCGTCCTCGGGGAGTGGCGGGACCCCAAGGTCGGCAAGGGTTTTCGCGACGAAGTCCCGGTGGCTCTGCGGGATCAACTTGTCGATGTCGACCGCCGTGCCCTCCTGTGGCACCTTCGCAGGCATCACCACGTCGACGCCGTAGGGCTTGCCGTCGGTGTTCTCGTCCATCCAGCACAGGACGCGCTCGAGGTCGTCGGCGTCGTTGAACCGCACGCAGCCCAGCACCCCGAGTCCGCCGGCCTTGCTGACCGCGGCGGCAACCTTCTCCGACGGCGTGAAGACGAAGATCGGGTACTCGATGCCGAAGCGGTCGCACAGTTCGGTGCGCATCTCTATTTCTCCCGTCGCGTCAGGACGCGGTCCCGACGTGGTTGGCGTGCGCATCGTCGGCGGCCCGTTCCTCGGTGATGTCCTTGGCCCACCGGTAATCCGGCTTACCGGCCGGCGTCCGGTGGATCTCGTCGACCCACCAGACCTTGCGGGGCACCTTGTATCCCGCGATCTCCTGGCGCACGAACGTGTCGAGGTCCGCGAGCGTCGGAGCGGTGCCGGGACGGCGATGCACCACGGCAGCGACACACTGGCCGTAGCGCTCGTCGGGCACCCCGACCACGAGCGCGTCGAACACGTCCGGGTGCCCCTTGAGCGCGGCCTCGACCTCCTCGGGGTAGATCTTCTCGCCGCCGCTGTTGATCGACTGCGAACCGCGGCCGAGCATCGTGACGGTACCGTCGGCTTCCACCTCGGCGTAGTCGCCGGGAATGGCATAGCGAATTCCGTTGAACGTCTTGAACGTCTCGGCCGTCTTCTTCTCGTCCTTGTAGTAGCCGACCGGGATGTTGCCCTTCTTCGCGATCATGCCGCGCACTCCCGAACCGGGCTTGACCTCGTTGCCGTCCTCGTCGAGCACGACGGTGCGGTGATCGATCGTCACCCGCGGTCCGCCGGTGTGCGACTGCCCCTTCGCCACGATGCTGGTTCCACCGAAGCCCGTTTCCGAGGAGCCGATCGAGTCGGTGATCACCCGGTTCGGCAGCAGTTCGAGGAACTTGTCCTTGATGCTGCTGGAGAACAGCGCCGCCGTGCTCGCGAGCAGGAACAGGCTCGACAGGTCCGGCTCTTGGCCGGAGTCGTGCAGTTTGGTCAGCGCATCCAGCAGCGGGCGGGCCATCGCGTCGCCGGTGAAGAACAGCAGGTTGACCTTGTGCTGCTCGATCGTCTGCCACACTTCGTCTGGGTCGAATTCCGGTGCCAGCACGGTCGTTTGGCCCGAGAACAGCGACATCCAGGTCGCCGACTGGGTGGCGCCGTGGATCATCGGCGGAATCGGGTAGCGGACCATCGGCGGGTTCTCGGCGGCGGCCTTGGCCAGGTCGTACTCGTCCTTGACGAACTCGCCCGTCGCGAAGTCGGTGCCGCCGAACAACACCCGGTAGATGTCTTCGTGGCGCCACATCACGCCCTTGGGGAAACCCGTGGTGCCACCGGTGTAGAGCAGGTAGATGTCGTCCGCGCTGCGCGGGCCGAAATCCCGCTCAGGCGAAGCCTGCTCGAGCGCGGAGTAGAACTCGACGCCGCCGTAGCGCTCGAAGTCGTCGTCCGACCCGTCCTCGACAGACAAGATCGTCTTGACGTTCGGCGTCTCCGGCAGCACGTTGGCGACGCGGTCGGCGTAACGGCGCTCGTGCACCAGCGCGACCATGTCGGAGTTCTCGAACAGATACTTCAGCTCGCCTTCGACGTAGCGGAAGTTGACGTTGACCAGGATGGCGCCGGCCTTCACGATGCCGACCATCGCGATCACGATCTCGATGCGGTTGCGGCAGTACAGCCCGACCTTGTCGTCCTTCTTTACGCCCCGGTCGATCAGGTAGTGGGCCAGGCGGTTGGCCTTGTCCTCCAACTCGGCGTAGGTGAGCTGGTCGTCGCCGCAGATCAGGGCGACGCGGTCTGGCACAGCATCGATGGCGTGCTCGGCGAGATCGGCAATGTTCAGGGCCACGGAACCTAAACTAGAACGTGTTACATTTTCATTCAAGTCTGTGGTGGATCAGGAGAGAGGCGGACACCTGTGAGTGAGCCGGCGAAGGGCCCCGACGCGCTCATTGAGCAGCGCGGACACACTTTGATCTTGACGCTGAACCGGCCCGAGGCGCGCAACGCGCTTTCCACCGAGATGCTCTCGATCATGGTCGAGGCCTGGGATCGCGTCGACAACGATCCGGAGATCCGCACGTGCATCCTCACCGGCGCCGGCGGCTACTTCTGCGCGGGTATGGACCTCAAGGCCGCGACGGCCAAGCCGCCCGGCGACTCGTTCAAGGACGGCAGCTACGACCCGTCACGCATCGACGGGCTGCTGAAGGGCCGTCGACTCAAGAAGCCGCTGATCGCCGCGGTGGAGGGACCGGCGATCGCGGGGGGCACCGAGATCCTGCAGGGCACCGACATCCGCGTCGCCGGCGAAAGCGCCAAGTTCGGCATCTCGGAGGCCAAATGGAGCCTCTACCCGATGGGCGGCTCCGCGGTGCGCCTGGTGCGTCAGATCCCTTACACGATCGCATGCGATCTGCTGCTGACCGGGCGTCATATCACCGCCGCCGAGGCGTTGGAGTACGGGTTGATCGGCTACGTGGTGCCCGACGGCACCGCGCTGGACAAGGCGCTGGAGATCGCCGAGGTGATCAACAACAACGGTCCGCTGGCCGTGCAGGCGATCCTCAAGACGATCCGCGAAACCGAGGGCATGCACGAGGAAGAGGCGTTCAAGCCCGATACCGCCAACGGCATCCCGGTGTTCTTGAGCGAGGACGCCAAGGAGGGCCCCCGGGCGTTCAAGGAGAAGCGGGCCCCGAACTTCAAGATGAAGTAGCGCACCGCCTGCCGCGCTACCGCCTGCCCGCCTGCCTCATCCGCGCCGAACGTGCGCTCAGTGCGGAATGTCGGCCGAATATTCACAGTGAGCGCACGTTGGGCGTGGTGTCGGTGGTTGACGGCACACTTCGGCCATGGGGGAACCATTCATCGGCAGTGAAGCGCTTGCTTCCGGTCGGCTGTCGACATACGCCTTGCGCAGTCGGTTCGCACGCCTTTTTCCGGACGTCTACGTGGAGCCGGACGATGAGGTCACTGCGATCACTCTGGCAAAAGCGGCATACCTGTGGTCGCGGCGGGCAGGGGTGATCGCGGGTCAGACTGCAGCCGCAATGCATGGCGCCAAGTGGGTCGACAACCGCCAACCAGCGGAACTTCTATGGCACAACCGGCGACCGGCCAAAGGCGTCCGTACCTGGTCCGACGAGTACGCCGATGACGAGGTCCAGATCATCGACGGAGTTCGCGTGACAACGCCCGCGCGCACGGCGCTCGACATCGCCCGCAGATATCCCCTTGGCAAGGCGGTCGCGGCGATCGACGCCCTGTGCCGCGCCACGCACCTGAAGGTGGCTGACCTCGAGCTCTTCGCCGACCGTTACCGGAGTCGACGTGGTATCCGCAACGCCCGCAGAGCAATTGCCCTCGTCGATCCGGGCGCAGAGTCGCCGAAGGAGACGTGGCTGCGATTACTCGTCATCCGCCACGGCTTTCCACGGCCCCAGACCCAGATACCGGTCTACAACGAATACGGTGTGCTCATCGCGGTCCTCGACATGGGATGGAAAGACCGGAAGCTAGCGCTTGACTACGAAGGCGAACACCACCGTGGTCCGGTTCGTTTCAACACCGACATTCGCCGCCACGACGAGGTCACCCGGCTGCGCTGGACGGACATCCGCGTCACGTCGCTGGACACCGAAGCGGTGATCATCAACCGCCTGACCGCAGCCTGGGCTCACCGAACGTGAAGCCACTGCGAATTTTTGGCCGATTTTCCGCGGTGAGCGCACGTTCGACGTAAGCGAACTACCCCACCGGCTTTGTCGGCGTGAACACCACCGGCATCTGCTCCAGGCCGGACACGAAGTTGGCGGGGCGCAAAGGTAATTCGTCGCCGGTAGCCAACCGAAGATCGGGCAGGCGCTGCAGCAGCTTGGTCTGCATGATGGACAGTTCGAGGCGGGCGAGTTGGTTGCCCAGGCAGAAATGTGTGCCGAACCCGAACGCCAGGTGGTTGTTCGGATAGCGCTCGATGTCGAACCGCTCCGGATCCTCGAACACGCTCTCGTCGAAGTTGGCCGACTCGAACAGCAGGATCATCTTCTCGCCCTCCTTGAGGGCGGTTCCGTGAAATTCGGTGTCAGCGGTGACGGTTCGCGCCATGTTCTTCACCGGCGCAGTCCAGCGCAGCATCTCCTCGATCGCGTTGGGCAGCAGCGTCAGGTCGTTGAGCAACTTCTGATGCTGGTCCGGATGACGCAACAGCTGCCGTGTCCCGCCTGAAAGGGTGTGACGGGTGGTCTCGTCGCCACCGATCAGCAGCAGCAGCACCTCGGTGACGATCTGGTGGTCCTCCAGCTTCGAGCCCTCGACCTCCGCGTGCACCAGGACGCTCACCAGATCGTCGGTCGGCTCGGACTTGCGCGCCTCGATCATGCCCATCATGTACTGGCTGTAAGCCGCGAACGCGTCCATCGTGATCTGGAATTTCTCGGGGTCCGCGGTGCTGCTGAGAAAACTGACCAGGTCGTCCGACCACTTGAGGAACATCTCGCGTTCCTCGGGGCGCACACCGAGCATGTCGCCGATGACGGCCATCGGCAGTGGCGCGGCGATGTCCCAGACGAAATCGCACTCGCCACGCTCGCAGACGTTGTCGATCAGCGTGTCGCACAGCGAACTGATCGACCCCTCAAGGTCTTTTACCCGCTTGCGGGTGAAGCCGGCGTTGACGAGCTTGCGCCGCAACAGATGCTGCGGATCGTCCATCTCGATCATCATTTCGACGCCCGGCTGATCCGGCCGGATACCGCCGGCGTTGGAGAACAGCTCCGGATTGCGCTCGGCTTCGATCACCGCGGCGTAGGTGGCGGCGGCGGCCAATCCGTTGCGGTCCCGGAACACCGGCTCGTTCTCCCGCATCCATTTGTAGACCGATCGAGAGTCCCCGGCGTAGAACGCGCCGTCGGTGAGATCGACGTCTGGTCTGGTGAGCGTCATGGCCGGACCTCCTGCGCGTCAGCGAACGACATCTCCACGTTGCCAGCTGAACTCGAGAACAACGCGCGTTTGGGGAAACCCAGCGAGGCGAGCTCCTTGGCGTAGGGATGTTCGCCCAACCGAACGTGCGCACCCCCGAGCCGGTAGCGCACATCGGACAACTTCATCTCCCCGACCGTCTTCCGCACCACCCCGTCGCGGTACGAGTACGTGGGGTGTGCCTGCGGCTTGGACGTGAACGCCGCCGGCGCCTTCAGCCCCGGCTTGAAATCCATGCCGACCGCGAACTGGCCGTCGATCGTCACGTCGAATCCGAACGTGTGGCCGTCGCGAATCGTGAAGTCGGACATGACCTTCGGGTAGCCCCAGATTTTCGTGCCCGCCTCGAGTGTGAACGCCTGGTCGACGGGCAGGTGGTGGATGAACGCGCCGGCGTCCTGCAACGCGCGCGGGCCAGAAGCCGAAGACCCAGGCGGGTTCACCATCACGTTGGTGCCGTACTCGTAGTACTGGCCGAGATCGCCGTCGACGTAGTGCATCAGCATCAGCACGACGACCGCGCGTCCCGGCAGGAAGCGACACACCTGCAGGCCGCTGTAGTCGATCATCCGTTGGGCGGCGTCGGCGTCCACCGAGAACATCGCCATGTGTTGCTGCGCCTTGCGGATCTTCACCGGCATGGTCAGGACGGTGCCCGCGATGGTGTGCTGACTCATCGCGTCAATCTAGAACGCGTTATAGACAACTAGCAAGAAGTGTCTACACAAGTCCGGCGAGGTCGCGGATCTGCTCGGGCGATCGCGCACCGACGACCATCATCGTGACGCCCGCGGCCTCCCACGCCTTGATCTGCTCCTGCACGTAGGAGAGGTCGCCGACGATCGCGGAGTCGTCGACCAACTCGTCGGGAATGATCTTGGCCGCCTCGTCTTTGCGATCGGACCGGAACAGCTTGGTGACGTCGTCGACGACCTCGGCGTACCCCATCCGGCGGTAGACGTCGGCGTGGAAGTTGGTGTCCTCGGCGCCCATTCCGCCCATGTACAGCGCCAGATGCGGCTTCATCAGTTCCATGATCTCCGCGCGGTCGTCGGTGACCACCACTTGCGCCGTCGCACAGATCTCGAAGTCCTCGCGGCTGCGGCGCGCGCCGGGTCGGGCGAAACCCTCGTCGAGCCACTCGTTGTACATGCTCGCGATGCGCGGCGAGTAGAAGATCGGCAACCAGCCGTCACAGATCTCGGCGGCCAGCGCGACGTTCTTGGGCCCCTCCGCGCCCAGCATGACCGGGATGTCCGCCCGCAGCGGATGCGTGATCGGTTTGAGGTTCTTACCCAAACCCGTGGTGCCCTCGCCGGTCAACGGCAGCGGATAGTGCGGGCCGTCGCTGCGCACCGGTGCCTCGCGCGCCCACACCTGGCGCAGGATGTCGATGTACTCGCGGGTGCGGGCCAGCGGCTTGGGGAACTTCGCGCCGTACCAGCCCTCGACCACCTGCGGACCGGACACGCCCAGGCCCAGGATGTGACGCCCGCCGGAGAGATGGTCGAGCGTCAGCGCCGCCATCGCACACGCAGTCGGCGTACGCGCCGACAACTGGATCACCGACGTGCCGAGCCGCATCCGCTTGGTCTCGCGGCCCCACCACGCCAGCGGCGTGTAGGCGTCCGACCCCCACGCCTCGGCGGTGAACACCGTGTCGAACCCCGCGTCCTCGGCCGCTGCCACCAGTTCGGCATGGTTTTCGGGCGGTTGGGCGCCCCAATAACCGAGTTGAAGACCTAGCTTCATTAGTTCGCCTCCGGACCCGTCCTTGAAACCATTCTTAGAACCTGTTCTACTCGATGCCGTGACCACCAGCCAAAGCAGCCCGGTGCAGATCGATCCCCATCAGCGGCCACTTTCGGCTCCGCTGAGGCTCTCATTCGACTACACCCGTTCAGTAGGGCCACTCCTGTCCCAGTTCTTCACCGCGCTGCGCAAACGGCGCATTGTCGGCGTCCGCGGTTCGGACGGGCGCGTGCACGTGCCACCTGCTGAGTTCGACCCCGTCACCTACGAACGATTGACCGAGATCGTACCGGTGAGCGGCGTCGGAACCGTGGTGTCGTGGACCTGGCAGTCGACCCCGCTGGAGGGCCAGCCGCTGGAGCGGCCGTTCGCGTGGGCGCTGATCAAGCTCGACGGGGCGGACACGCCGCTGCTGCACGCGGTCGACGCGGGTTCGTCGGACGCCATCAGCACCGGAACCCGGGTGCACGCACACTGGATCGACGAGCCCGTCGGCGCCATCACCGACATCGCGTACTTCGAGCTCGGGGACGCCGGGGACGACACAGCACCGGAGACCCCCACGGACGACCGCGACCCCGTCACGGTTCAGGTGACGCCGAGCAGCATCGAGATCCAGCACACCGCATCGTTCCCGGAGACCACGTTCCTCAAGGCTCTCGAAGAGGGCAAGCTGCTCGGCGCGCGCACCAAGAAAGGCCGCGACGGTAAACCCGGCAAGGTGTACTTCCCGCCGCGGGAGGCCGATCCGGCCACCGGCCTGGAACTCGACGAGTTCATCGAGCTGCCGGACAAGGGCACGGTGACGACGTT
This sequence comes from Mycobacterium sp. IS-3022, assembly GCF_001500065.1. Classification (GTDB taxonomy): domain Bacteria; phylum Actinomycetota; class Actinomycetes; order Mycobacteriales; family Mycobacteriaceae; genus Mycobacterium. The sequence continues at coordinate 405,110 of NZ_LQIN01000001.1, read as the reverse complement.
CGCGGTGATCAACATCCCGTTCGCCGGGCAGCGCATCAAGCCGCCCTACGTCGCGGCGTACGTGCTGCTCGACGGCGCCGACATCCCGTTTTTGCACCTGGTCACCGAGATCGACGCCGCCGAAGTCCGGATGGGCATGCGGGTCGAGGCGGTGTGGAAGCCCCGCGAGGAATGGGGCCTGGGCATCGACAACATCGACCACTTCCGGCCGACGGGTGAGCCCGACGCCGAATACGACACCTACAAGCACCACCTGTAAAGGGCTCGCTGACTATGACTGACATCGCTGTCGTCGGCTTTGCGCACGCGCCGCATGTGCGCCGCACCGACGGGACCACCAATGGCGTCGAGATGCTGATGCCGTGTTTTCACCAGCTCTACTCCGAACTCGGCCTGCAGCAGACCGACATCGGCTTCTGGTGCTCGGGCTCGTCGGATTACCTTGCCGGGCGGGCATTCTCGTTCATCTCGGCGATCGACTCTATCGGCGCGGTGCCACCGATCAATGAGTCGCACGTCGAGATGGACGCGGCGTGGGCACTGTACGAGGCCTACATCAAGCTGCTGACCGGCGAGGTGGACACCGCGCTGGTGTACGGCTTCGGCAAGTCCAGCGCCGGCACGTTGCGCCGCGTGCTCGCGCTGCAGACCGACCCCTACACCGTCGCGCCGCTGTGGCCGGACGCGGTGTCGATGGCCGGCCTGCAGGCGCGATTCGGGCTGGATGCCGGCAAGTGGACCGCCGAGCAGATGGCCCAGGTGGCCCTGGACTCGATGGCCGCCGCGGGTCGCACGGACAGCGAGAAGCCGGCCAAAAGCATCGACGAGCTGCTGTCCCGGCCGTACTTCGCAGATCCGTTGCGCCGCCATGACATCGCGCCCATCACCGACGGCGCGTCGGCGATCGTGCTGGCGGCCGGTGACCGGGCGCGCGAGCTGCGCGAGAACCCCGCGTGGATCACCGGATTCGAGCACCGCATCGAGACACCGGTGTTGGGCGCGCGAGACCTGACCGCCTCGCCGTCGACGGCGGCGTCGGCGCAGGCGGCGACGGGAGGCGATGCCGGTTCGATCGAAGTGGCCGAGATCTACGCCCCGTTCAGCCATCAGCACCTGATCCTCAAAGAGGCGATCGGCCTGGGCGAGAAGACGAAGATCAACCCGTCGGGTGGAGCGCTGGCGGCCAACCCGATGTTCTCTGCGGGCTTGGAGCGCATCGGCTTCGCCGCACAACACATCTTCAGCGGCTCGGCCCAGCGGGTGCTGGCACACGCGACTAGCGGCCCCGCCCTGCAGCAGAACCTCGTGGCCGTGATGGAGGGACGATGACCAAGCAACTCGCGGCGGTGCTGGGCACCGGGCAGACGAAGTACGTCGCCAAGCGTCAGGACGTGTCGATGAACGGCCTGGTGCGCGAGGCCATAGACCGGGCGCTCGCCGATGCGGGTGCGACGATGGACGACATCGACGCCGTGGTCGTCGGCAAGGCGCCCGACTTCTTCGAGGGCGTCATGATGCCCGAGCTGTTCATGGCCGACGCCGTCGGCGCGACGAACAAGCCGCTGATCCGCGTGCACACCGCCGGTTCGGTCGGCGGATCCACCGGTGTGGTCGCCGCGTCGCTGGTGCAGTCGGGCAAGTACCGGCGGGTGCTGGCGATGGCGTGGGAGAAGCAGTCGGAGTCGAACGCCATGTGGGCGTTGAGCATTCCGGTCCCGTTCACCAAACCCGTCGGCGCGGGTGCGGGTGGCTACTTCGCCCCGCACGTGCGTGCCTACATCCGCCGCTCCGGTGCGCCGAACCACATCGGCGCGATGGTCGCGGTCAAGGACCGGCTCAACGGCGCGAAGAACCCGTTGGCGCATCTGCACCAGCCGGACATCACGCTGGAGAAGGTGATGGCCTCCCAGATGCTGTGGGACCCGATCCGATTCGACGAGACCTGCCCGTCGTCCGACGGTGCGTGCGCGCTGGTGATCGGCAACGAAGAAATCGCGGACAAACGCGTCGCCCAGGGCAATCCCGTCGCATGGATCCACGCCACCGCGCTGCGCACCGAACCGCTCGCCTACTCGGGACGCGACCAGGTCAATCCGCAGGCCGGCCGCGACGCCGCCGCGGCGCTGTGGGAGGCGGCGGGTATCAAGAGCCCGATCGACGAGATCGACGTCGCCGAGATCTACGTGCCGTTCTCGTGGTTCGAGCCGATGTGGTTGGAGAACCTCGGCTTCGCGCCGGAGGGCGAAGGCTGGAAGCTCACCGAAGCCGGCGAGACCGCGATCGGCGGCCGCATCCCGCTCAACCCGTCCGGTGGTGTGCTGTCGTCGAATCCGATTGGCGCGTCGGGCATGATCCGGTTCGCCGAGGCGGCGATCCAGGTGATGGGCAAGGCGGGTGAGCACCAGGTCGACGGCGCCAGAAAGGCGCTCGGCCATGCCTACGGCGGCGGGTCGCAGTACTACTCGATGTGGGTGGTCGGGGCGGACAAGCCGTGAAGTACACCTGCAGCGTAGCGATGGGCCCGGTCGAGGAGCTCATCGAGATCGCCAAGACGGCAGAGGAAGTCGGGTTCGACGCGATCGCGCTGCCCGACTCGCTGTTCTACATGGAGAAACAGTCGACCGACTATCCGTACACGCCGGACGGCTCGCGGATGTGGAACGCGGACACCCCGTGGGTCGACCCGCTGATCGCCGCGGCCGCGATGGGTGCGGTGACGTCGACGCTGCGGTTCTACACCAATGTGCTCAAGCTCGGTTCGCGCAACCCGTTGCTGCTCGCGCGCCAGGTCGGCTCGGTGGCGAACCTGACCAACAACCGGTTCGGGTTCGGCGTCGGAATCGGCTGGGCGCCCGAGGAGTTCGAGTGGTGCGGGCAGCCGTACGCCAAGCGCGGCAAACGCGTCGACGAGATGATCGAGGTGATCAAGCTGGTGCTGGCCGGTGGCATGGTCGAGTTCCACGGCGAGTTCTACGATTTCGACAAGCTGCAGATGAGCCCGGCCCCGAGTAAGCCGGTGCCGTTCTACGTCGGCGGCCACACCGAGGTCGCACTCAAGCGTGCGGCGCGGGTCAGTGACGGTTGGACCAGCGCGATGATGACCGGCGACCAGTTGGCCGAGACCATCACCAAGCTCAAGGCGCTGCTCGCCGAATACGGTCGCGCCGACGCGCCGTTCGAGTATCAGGCGGTGTGCATCGACAAGTTCGGTGTCGACGGGCACCGCGAACTCGCCGAGGCGGGCGTCACCGACAACATCGTGATCCCGTGGGTCTTCGAAGGTCTGGGCTTCGACGCGCCCTTGAAGAAGAAGAGGGACGCGATGAAGCGCTTCGCAGATACCTACATCCACTCGGGCTGGCAGGACTGACCGATGACCGTCACCGATCCGAACGCGCCGGTTCACTTGGCGGGCAAGCGCTCTCGCGAGGCCGCCATCGCGCACGACAAGCAGGCGTGGCTGGACAACTTCGCCGACGACGCCGTCGTGGAGGATCCAATCGGCCCGTCGCACTTCGATCCGGAGGGCAAGGGCCACCGCGGTAAGGAAGCCATCGCGGCGTTCTACGACAAGGCGATCGCACCGAGTGAGCTGACGTTCAACTTCGAGCGGACCTACCAGTGCGGCAACGAGGAAGCCAACGTCGGCAACATCGTGATCCGGTCGGCCGGATACGAGGTGACGGCCGAGGGTGTGTTCACCTACCGCGTCGACGACGACGGCAAGATCGTCGCGCTGCGCGCGTACTGGGAACTCGACAAGGCCACGGCGAGCGCGCGAAAGATCTAGCTCAGGGGTTTGCGCTCAGTTGCCGGTGGGCAGCCCGATGTTCAACCCTTCGTCGGCAAGTTGGTCTCCGAGGAACTCGAATCTCTCCTTGATCGCCTCGTGGATGGTCACGAGGGTCCTCTCGGTGACGCGCAGCCAGTTCGGTGGCCTGTTCTTTTCCATCGACGCGGTGGCGGGGAAATGAGCTCGCAGGCCGGACGCAGCCGTCCTGCCGACTGAATCTGAAACCGACAGAGCCTCAAAACCGGGTGGAGCCAGCAAGGGGAACTCACACCGAACGCCGTCGACCGGGAACAGTGACCGGTCAGGCCGGCGGTTTGTTGCGCGGAGACAAGACCGTGTTGAGAGTTGGTCGGTTCGCGACATCGTCGATGGCCTGAGACCGGGATAACTTTTTCGACGAACCCAGCGCCGAGTCACAGATGTAACGCGAACCGGGGCGCCGGGCCGAATTCACCCCCCGATACCGATCCGTTCTGCGGAGAAATGGAAGTGAACCGTGACCTATTTCCAAGCCTTTCTCGTGTTCTTGATGGTCCTCTCTCCTGTGCTGCTTCCCGCAGTAATCACTCTGTGCCACACCATGATCGCCTGGCGGCGCGAGTCGTACGGCACATGGTCGTACGGCACATGGAAGCCGACCGCCCTCCGACAGAAGCAAGCCGCCGCCGCGGCGGCGTGACATCTGCCAAACTGATCTACGGAGAAGAAGTCGTGACCGCGCTTATCAGCCAGAACCACCGGACAACGCTACGTGCGCTCGCCGACACCGTCGTGCCGTCGATGCAGCGGTCCGAGGACCCTACTCGCTTCTGGGCACTTTCCGGCAGCGACCTGAACGCGAACCTCGCCGTCGAACAAGCACTGACCGGCTTGCCCGAGGAGCAGCGCGGGGGCTTGCTGGCTCTGCTCGACGGACTGCATGCGCAGGGGTTCGCCACCGCATCGCCGTCTGAACGTGAGCAGCTGATGCACGGTGTCGCCCTGTTGGGCGTCGAGGCCGCCGCGGCGATGAACGCGCTCGTCTCGCTGACGCTGGCGTTCGCCTACGCCGGTCCCGACCCCGCGACTGCGACGAACCCGATGTGGGCCGGCTTCGGCTACCCGGGCGCCCCGCCGATCGCGCCGGGCGGTGGCGATGCGCCCGCGCCGTTCGTTCCACAGGACCAGGTGGTCAACGCCGACGTCTGCGTCATCGGATCGGGCGCCGGCGGCGGCCTCATCGCGGGCAAGCTCGCGCAATCGGGCCTTTCGGTCGTCGTTCTCGAGGCAGGCGGCAACTTCAACGAACCCGATTTCGCCGGGCTCGAACTGCCCGCGTTCCAGCAACTGTTCTGGCGCGGCGGTCCCACCCCGACCGCGGACTTCAACGTCACCTTGCTGGCCGGCGGAACACTCGGCGGCGGACCCACCGTCAACTGGTCGAACTGCCTGCGCACGCCGGCAAAGGTCCGCGAGCAGTGGGCGCGCGAGTTCGGTCTCGACGGCGTCGACGGGCCCGAGTTCGACCGTCACATGGATGCGGTCTGGGCGCGGCTGGGTGTCAACGCCGACTGTTCGGATCTCAACGGCCCACACGAGCGCATGCGCGACGGCGCGGCGGCGCTCGGCTGGTCGTTCACCGGGCTCGACCGCAACGCCGACCCCGCGGCGTACTCCCCCGAAACCGCCGGCTACATCGGCCTCGGCGACCGCTCGGGCGCCAAGCTCGACGTTCGCCGCACCTACCTGCGCGACGCCGTAGACGCCGGCGCCCGGGTGATCGTGCGCTGCACCGCCGATCGAGTCCTCACCGCCAACGGTCGCGCGGCGGGTGTGCAGGCGACGTTCGTCCACCCCCACACCGGAGCGGACGTGAGCGTCGAGGTGCGTGCGCCGCGCGTCGTCGTGGCCTGTGGATCACTGGAGTCCCCGGCACTGCTGCTGCGTTCGGGCATCGGCGGCCCCGCGGTTGGGCGCTACCTGCACCTGCACCCGGTGGTCGCCACGCTGGCACTGCACGCCGAGCCGCAGCGGCCGTGGTGGGGCGCACCGATGACCGCGATGGTCGACGAGTTCGCCGACGCCGAGGACGACTACGGCTTCCTCATTCAGAACGCCCAGTGGGCCACTTCGATCGTGGCCGGTGGCATGGCGCGGTCCTCGGGTGAGGAACTCAAGGAGACGATGGCGCAGCTGGAGAACGCCGCCTGGTACGTCGGGATCCCGCGCGACCGCGGCCATGGCACCGTGACCGTCGACGCCGACGGCAACGCGGTCGTCAACTATGCGCTCACCGACGAGGTCGACGTGCGCATCGCGCACCGCTCGATCGAGGCTCAGATCCGACTGCACGCCGCGGCCGGCGCCCGGGAGGTCGTGCCGTTCGCCGCCACCGCCCGGCGCTGGCGTGCGGGCGACGACCTCGACGAGTTCATCGCCGAGATGCAGCGGCTTCCACTGGGTGTGGGCGGGCACCGGCTGTTCTCTGCACATCAGATGAGCAGCTGCCGCATGGGCACCGATCCCGCGACGTCGGTGGCGGATCCGTTGGGTGAGCTTCACGACACACCAGGTGTCTACATCGGTGACGCGAGCGCGCTGCCGACGGCCACGGGTGTGAACCCGATGATCTCGACGATGGCGATGGCGCACCGCACTGCGGAGACGATCAGCCAGTCCGCGCGGACAGCGGTCGCTCATGCCTAGCCGCGCCACTGCCAACCTCGCCCACAATCTGGTCGACGCCGCCCGCCGTCAGCCCGACAGCACAGCGCTGCGTCTCGACGAGATCGAAATGTCGTATCGCGATCTCGACGCTGCCAGCGCCCGCCTGGCCGGCCTGTTGGTCGCCCGCGGACTGCGGCCCGGTGATCGAGTCGGGGTCATGTTGCCCAACGTCTGCCACTTCGCCGTCGCCTACTACGGCGTGCTGCGCGCGGGCGGCGTCGTGGTCCCGATGAATGTCCTTCTGAAAGACCGCGAAACCGCCTTCTACCTGTCCGACCCACAGGCCAGATCGGTAATCGCATGGCACGAATTCGCATCGGCGGCTCAAGCCGGCGCGACAGCGGCGGGCGCCGAGTGCATCATCGTCGTGCCGGGCGAATTCGAAGACCTGATCGCGACGGCCACGCCCCTTGACGAGCCCGTTGCGCGCGACGACGACGACACCGCGGTGATCCTCTACACGTCGGGCACCACCGGTAAACCGAAGGGCGCCGAACTGACCCACGCCAATCTGCTTACCAATGTCGAGGTCGTGGCCCAGATGATGCAACTAGGCGCCGAAGACGTGATTCTCGGCGCACTGCCGCTGTTCCACGCCTTCGGCCAGACCGTCGGGCTGAACGCGGCCGTCGCCGCCGGCGCCTGCCTGACCTTGATCCCACGTTTCTCCCCGGAGAAGGCGCTAGCGATCATCGAACGTGACGGTGTCACGGTTTTCGAAGGCGTACCAACGATGTTCGCCGCGATGCTGCACTGCGAGGACCGCCCCGACACCGGAACGTTGCGACTCTGCGTCTCCGGCGGCGCCGCGATGCCTGTCGAAGTGATGCGCGGCTTCGAAGACGCCTTCGGCTGCATCGTGCTCGAGGGATACGGATTGAGCGAGACGTCGCCGGTGGCATCGTTCAACCACCCCGGCCGCGAGCGCAAGCCCGGATCCATCGGCACCCCGATCGCGGGCGTCGAGATGAAACTGCTCGAACCCAACGAGGACGGCGTCGGCGAGATCGCCATCCGCGGCCACAACGTGATGAAGGGCTACTGGAACCGCCCCGAGGCGACCACCGCGGCAATCGACACCGACGGCTGGTTCCACACCGGTGACCTGGGCCGCGTTGACGACGACGGCTACTACTTCATCGTCGATCGCTCGAAGGACATGATCATCCGCGGCGGCTACAACGTATATCCCCGCGAGATCGAGGAGGTCCTCTACGAGCATCCCGAAGTCCGCGAGGCCGCCGTCGTCGGCGTCCCCGACGACCTGCTCGGCGAAGAGGTCGGCGCCGCCATCGCTTTGGTGCCGGGAGCGCAAACCGATGCCGAGTCCATCCGAAGCTTCGTCAAGGAACGCGTGGCGGGTTACAAGTATCCCCGTCGGGTCTGGTTCGTCGACGAGCTGCCCAAGGGGCCCACCGGCAAGATCCTCAAGCGTGACATCGCAATTCCGGTGCAGGAACCATGACGGGGCAGGCGCCGGCGATTGCCGTCGAAAACCCGGCGACGGGCGAGGTGATCGGGCATGTAGCGGATATGACCGCTCAGCAGGTCAGTGAGCTGGCTCGTCGTGCCCGCGTCGCCCAGCCCGGCTGGGAGGCAATGGGGTTCGACGGCCGTGCACGAGTCCTGAAGCGGATGCAGCGGTGGGTGGCCGACAACGCCGATCTGGTGATCGACACCATCTGCTCAGAAACCGGCAAGGCGTACGAGGACGCTCAGATCGCCGAACTCTCCTACGGCGCAGCCGCATTCGGTTTCTGGGCCGACAAGGCGCCGAAGTACCTCGCCGACGAACGGATCCGGTCGTCAGCGATATTCGTCAAAGGCAAGCGCCTGGCCACCAGGTATCGGCCGGTCGGCCTCGTCGGAGTCATCGGCCCGTGGAACTACCCGCTGACCAACTCGTTCGGCGACTGCATACCCGCGCTCGCCGCAGGCAACAGCGTGATCCTCAAGCCCTCGGAGATCACACCGCTGACGTCACTGTTGCTCGCCGACGGCCTCGCCGAATGCGGCCTGCCCGAGGACGTGTTCGCCGTGGCGACCGGACGCGGCGCAACCGGCGCGGCCGTTCTCGACGAGGTCGACATGATCATGTTCACCGGATCGACGGCCACCGGCCGCAAGGTGGCGATGCGGGCCGCCGAACGGCTGATCCCCGCATCGCTGGAGCTCGGCGGCAAGGATCCGATGATCGTGCTCGCCGACGCCAACATCGAGCGCGCCGCCAACCACGCGGCCTACTACTCGATGTTCAACTGCGGCCAGACCTGCATCTCCATCGAGCGCTGCTACGTCGAGGCACCGATCTACGACGAGTTCGTCGCAAGCGTCACCGAGAAGGTGCGTGCGCTTCGGCAGGGCGTGCCCGCCGGACCCGGCAGCGTCGACGTCGGATCGCTGACCTTCCCGCCGCAGGTCGAGACCGTGGAACGCCACGTTTCTGAAGCGCAAGAGCGCGGCGCGAAGGTGCTCACCGGCGGCCACCGCGGACGCACCGGCGGCTATTGGTTCGAGCCGACGGTGCTTGTCGACGTCGACCACGGCATGGCGTGCATGCGGGAGGAGACGTTCGGACCGACGCTGCCGATCATGAACGTCGCCGACGCCGAGGAAGCGATCCGGCTGGCCAACGACTCCGAATACGGGCTGTCCGCAGCCGTGTTCTCCCGCAACCTCAAGCGTGGCGAAGCGGTGGCGCGGCGGCTCAACGCCGGCGCGGTCACCGTCAACGACGCGCTGATCAACTACACCGCGCTCGAGCTGCCGATGGGCGGCGCCAAGCCCGGTTCCGGAGTGGGCCACCGCCACGGTCCCGGCGGAATCCGCAAGTACTGTCGCCAGCAGTCCCTGCTCATCTCGCGGTTCAATCCCCGCCGCGACGTGCACATGCACCCCTACAAGGCCCGTCGGACACGGCTACTGGGACGGCTGCTGGCGATCCTGAACCGCGGAGCTTCCTGATCCGACCTCAGACAAACGCGCTCAGGCCCGTCAGCGCCCGGCCGACGATCAATGTGTTCATCTCTCGGGTGCCCTCGTAGGAATAGATCGCCTCGGCATCGGCCACGAATCGGCCCACGTTGTGCTCCAACAGGATTCCGTTTCCGCCCATGAGTTCGCGGGCCCAGCCGACAGTCTCACGCATACGGACCGTGCAGAAAGCCTTTGCCAGCGAGGAGTGACGATCCTCGGCCAGTCCCTCGTCCTGTAACTGGGACAGGCGCACGCACAGTCCATACGAAGAGGTGATGTTGCCGAGCATTCTGACCAGCAGATCCTGCACCAACTGGAACCCACCGATCGGCCGACCGAACTGCTCGCGTTCGCAGGCGTACCGCAGCGCGTTCTCATACGCGCCCATGGCGCAGCCGACCGCCATCCAGGCCACGCCGGCTCGGGTCATGCGCAGCACGGCGGCGGTGTCGGCGAACGAATTCGCGTTCTGCAGCCGGTCCGACTCGTCCACCGCTACGTCGTCCAGGGTGATCAGTCCGTTCTGCACGATCCGCAGCGCCATCTTGTGTTCCTGCTTCTCGGCGGTGAACCCGGGTGCGGTGTTGTCCACGACGAAGCCTTTGACCCGGTTGTCGGCGACGTCTTTGGCCCAGATGATCGTGAGATCTCCGAAGGTGGCGTTGCCGATCCATTTCTTCTGCCCGTTGAGTAGCCACGTGTCACCGTCACGCCTGGCGGTGGTCTGCAGCCCACCCGATGCGCCGGAACCGACATCGGGTTCGGTCAAGCCGAAGGAGCCGATCAACTCGAAGCGCGACATCGCGGGCAGGAAACGTTCGCGCTGTTCCTGTGAACCGCAGAGGTAGACGGACCCCATCGCCAAGCCGCTGTGCACACCGTTGAACGTCGCGATCGAGCAGTCGGTCCGCGCAAGCTCCATCGCGATCATCCCGTCGAGCAGGTAACGCCCACCCGGGCACCCGTAACCGCGGTATGGGATGCCGCCGATGCCCAGCTTGCTCAGGCCGGGGATCACCTCGGCCGGGAAGGTGCTCTTCGACCAGTGCTCCAGCACGATGGGCTGGACCTCGGTGGTCATGAACGCGCGCACCGCGTGCAGAATCGCGCGTTCGTCATCGGCGAGCAGGCTCTCGTAGGAGTAGAAGTCGGACGTGTCGATGGTGCTGATGCTCATGGTCGTTCCCCAGGGTCGCGCAAGAAAGCGGTGATCACGGGTGCCAACTCGGTGGCGTTGTGGACGAGGTCGATATGCCCTCCAGAATGGCTGTGCACGCGTGAATGCGGAAGCAAGCGGTCCATGATGCGCGCGTTCATCACCGGAATGATCGGGTCGTCTTCGCCCGCGACGATCAGCGTCTGCTGCCGGATTGCGGGCAGCGCGAAAAGGCTTGTCCAGACCGAGCCGGCCAGCAGTTGATGTAGGTAGCCCATCTTCGATCCGGCGTGCAGCTGCGCGAGGAACAGCTTCGCCACATCCTCGCCGTGCTGGCGCACCGTTCCGCCATACAGTTCGCCGGCAATCGATGCGGCATAGTCGGGATCCGAAAACCGCCGCGGCGTAAGCATCTTAACGAGTACCCGCGGATGACCCGGGACCATCAATGCGCCGGTACCGGTCGCCACCAGGACGAGGCGTCGGCATCGGCGCGGGTTCTGGAAGGCGAATTGCTGGGCCAGCGCGCCGCCCCACGACAGCCCGAGCACGTCGACCACCGAGAACCCGAGGCGGGTGAGCACGCGGCCCAGTATCCACGCCAGATACGGAAATCCATAGGGCGCAATGGATGTGGGAGAACCACCCGTGCCTGGGACGTCGAACCGGATGACGGTCAACGCGGGGTCCAGCGCTTCCACCAGCGGGTCGAGAACTTCCAGGCTGGCACCGATACCGTTACACAACACCAGCGGTACACCGGCGCCTTGCCGCACGGACACCCGGATTCGTTGGCCGCCGACGGCGATGTACCGCTGCTCGGCGGCCGTCATTTTTCCAGGACGTAACTACCGGGCGCCGGTGCGACGGGTGGGTAGCCCTCTGCCCCAACGCTTTGCGGCGCATCGATCTCGTCGCCGCTTCGCGCGGCAAGCCAGCTCACGTAGTCGGGCCACCAGGAGTCCTGGTGCTTCTCGGCCGACGCGAGCCAGTCCTCGGGTCGCTCCGGGCCAGCCTGCTCAACCTGGTAGGACGCCCTGGGGTTGCCCGGCGGGTTGACCAGAGCCGCGATGTGTCCGCTGGTGGACAGCACGTAGCGATTGTCCTTGCTGCCGAGTAGCCGCGCACTGCGGTAGGTGGCCTGCCATGGCGAGATGTGGTCGGCGACGCCGCCGATCACGTAGGCGTCGCAGGTGATCTTCGCCAGATCGACCGGGCTGCCCAGCATGCTTGTCGCCCCGGGCGTGACCAACGAGTTACGCAGACCCATCAGGACCATGTCGCGATGCAGGGCGGCAGCCATCCGGGTGGTGTCAGCGTTCCAGAACAACACGTCGAACGCCGCAGGGGGGCGGCCCTGCACATAGTTGTTCACCCAGTACCGCCACACGAGGTCGGTGGGGCGAAGCCAGGCGAACATCTCCGCCATGGCGCGTCCGTCGAGATAGCCCTTCCTCGCCGACGCCCGGGTCGCCGCCTGCGCCGCGCGGTCGCTCATGGCAGCCGCCGCGAAGCCGGCACGGCTCTGGTCGAGCACGGTGACCGCCAGCGTCAGGCTGGCGAGGCGGCTACTCTCGCCGATTTCGGCCAAGTGCGCAGCGACCATCGCGGCGAGGATGCCGCCCGAACAGGACGCTGAGATGTGCACGCTGTCCGTGTCCGCGATCTCCTGCACCGCGGTCATGGCCTCGACGATCGCGGCGCCGTAACTGTCGATACCCCAATCCTTGTGACGTGCTTGAGGATTGCGCCATGAAATGGCGAACACCTGTTGGCCTTGCTGCACGAAGTACTCGATCATGCTGCGTCCGGGCGCGATGTCCATGATGTAGAACTTGTTGATCACAGGCGGCACCATCAGCAATGGAATCCGACGAACCTTGGCGGTTTGCGGAGAATACTGAATCAACTCGAACATCCGGGTTCGCAACACCACCTCACCCGGGGTCGTCGCGACCGTCTCGCCCACCGTGAACGCGTCGGGTTCCACCATCGCCGGCACGCGGGGTTTGGCGAGCATGTCGCGCGCAAAGGCCTTCGCGCCGCGCAGCGCGGAGAGTCCTCCGGTGTCGATCAACGCCTTCCAACCGAGCGGACTGATCAAGGGGTTGTTGGTCGGCGCGAGTCCCTCGATGAGATTGTCGGCTACGAAACGCATCTTCTCCGCGTCACGCCAGTCGAGCTCGGCGTCGGTGAGCAGGTGTTCGGCTGTCTCGGATGCCGCGAGGTACGCCTGCATGGTGCGGCGCAGTAGCGGGTTGTGTTGCCACGCGTTGTCGCTGAAGCGCTTGTCGGACCGCGCCGGTGAGCGGTGGGATTTGCCGGCGACGATGGCCCCGAGTTCGCGGCCCAACGACGAGCCGCGCTCCAGCAGTGTGCCGGGGCGCTTGGCCAGGCCGGCGCCGAACCGTGCCCATGTCTGGTTCGGCATCATGCGGGCGGCGAATCCGCGCGTGGCGCTGGTGAGCAGGAGGTCGAGCGGTGCGGCGAGTTCTTCTGCTTTGGTCTCGGTAGCCATGGTCATCGACCGTATGGGGCTACCCAGCGCACAACGAAGTCCCGTTGCGACGAACTTCATGGGCTTTGTTGTCTCTGGGCAACAAAAGGTCAGTGCAGCACCGCCGCCTGCAGCCAGTGACAGAGCAGCAAGGCGAGTTCGACGTCCAGCCGGTCTTCGGCAATCGGCCGGCCTCGGCGCTGCTCGGCGCGCTGCACGCGATACTTCACCGAGTTGAAGTGCAAGTTCAGCTCACCGGCGGCCGCCTTGTAACTCGAGCCGGTCTGCAGGAAGACTCGCAGCGTCTCGCGTAGGCGTTCATCGTTCTCGGTGGCCGACGCGAGCGGACCGAGCACCTCGCCCACCCATGCGCGCGTCGCATCGATGTTCTGTCCGACCAAGGCCGCCGCGGACAGACCGGAATCGTTGTTGGCGACGATGCGCTTGGCATGCGCACCTGCTGCGATGGCCACCGCATGAGCGCCAAGGGCTTGGTCGTGCGAACGGCGGAATCCGTCAAGTCCCGGCAGCGGGTCGCCGATCGCGACCGACGGCGCCCGATCGTGTGACTCGGCGAATTCGCGCGTATGCGCCACCGCCTGCTGGGCGGCCTTGGCGGTCAACGGAATCCAGCCCCAGCCGGTGACCCTGTCCGCGGCGATGAACATCGGGCGGCCTTGACTTCCAAGGGAGTCACCGAGTGCACGGACGAACCGCTCCATCTGGACCAGCTCGTCGCCGTGGTCGGCCTCGGTGCACCAGACCACCACGGCCAGATGCAGCCGTCGCAGCGGATATCCGATAGCGGTGCTCATCGCGTCGACGTCAAGGGCGTCGGCATCGAGCAGTTCGCGAACCCGCAATGCGCGGGTGCTGTTCTGGTTTTCCAGCCAGCGATCCCGCTCGCTCTGGTAGGCGGCGATCACCTGCTGGGAGATCCAGTCGATGTATTTGAAGGTGGTCGCGGTGATCTGCTCGAACACGTCGAGGCCGCGTCGTGGATCCAAGTCGGAGTGCCGGATGTCATCGAGCACGATGTTCAACACGGTCTGCTGGCCGAGTCGGTAGGCGCGCACCAAGGGATTCGCCGATTTGCCGCGCTGGGCCAGGCGTCGCGCATATTCCAGCGCCGCGGTCGGCGGCTCCACGTTCTCGATCGGGATGTTGTGGCGGATCGCCGAGAAGACGGTGTCGATGTTCTGCTCGGTGCTGTCATAGAGAAGTTCCAGCAGCTGCCCTTCGTCGCGCAGCTCTGATATCTCTGCGATCAGGTACTGCTGAACCGTTTGAGTTACCTCGCCCAGCCGGTCGTTCAACCGCGCGACGACAGTCGCCGCCGACTCGGCGACGGCGGTCGCGTCCACGTCGCGCTCCGTCATCGGAGTCACTTTCGCGACAAGCGATCCGCTGCCGCGGTCGCCAACCCGAACGTCAACCGCTTCGCGCGCCGGGTCGCGTCGGCGAGGAGCCGCTGTGGCCTCGCCGCCGAGCGCAGGTCGGCCGTATCACCCACCCGGACAACGCCGTCGCTGTGCACCCAGCAGTACACGCCGAGGCAACGCTCGTGCTGCGCGACCGCCCGGGTGACGCGGCGGTCGACCTCCAGGCCGGGCTGCGCGCGGCTCGGCACGACACAGCGGATCGTCGGCATGGTGACCTCGAGCACCGCGCCGCCCACCGTCAGGTGCCCTCCTGTCCAGCGTGATTCGGGCAGTGCGTCGTCCGGATCGTCGAGGGTCAGAAGGACGTTCGGCCGGAACCGGCGTACGTCGACGTCGGCGCCCACCTCCCCGCCGATCGTCGCAAGGCTGGTCTGGCTGATCACATGCACCGGCGCCAGGTCGACGAACATCCCCGGCGGCGTCGAGTAGCGGGCCAGCATGGCCAGATCCGACATCCGGAACATCGAGACATCCGGGAACCCCTCGTCGTCGGTGATGCCGAAGTCCTGCCGGTAGGCCGCGATCGAGATGTTGTCGCGCTCGTGCTTGCTCAGCCGATGCAGGCTGGTGTCCTCGACCGGCGGCAGTGCGGTCAGCCGGACCTCGCGGCCGGCCACTTCGGACAGCTTCGAATGCACACCGGCGTCATTGCTCGACATGACGGTGCCGTCGGGAAAGGTGATCTCGACCTCGGGCACGTTGCCGGGCCCTGCATCGGCCGCGAGCGGAGCGGCGTACCGGGCGGTGGCGGTCAACAGCGCCGGGATGCGCCTGGCCGACGCGGTGACGTCGCGTTCGAGGTCCCGCACGGCCCACAACCGGTCGCCGTGCAGCCCCCGCGGTCCGATCTCGATGCTGTCGACCTGCTCGCCACCCAGCGACTTCACCGGATACCGCCAGAGGGCCGCGACGTTGCCGATCGTCATCTGATCACCGTAACGCCCCGCGCCGGTACGTTGGGTGTTTGACCGATTGTTCAGCAACGAACGTCAAGAAGCGAAGATCGAATGCCTGCAAACCCCCGTATTCCATATCGGAAGTCTTTGTCCGCCATTGCTTTCGCGACACTGGTATGCGCTGCGGGGGCCGGCTGTGAATCATCGGGGCCGGCACCCGACGGCGGTGCTCCGCGCCTGCCCGCGTTCACGACCTCACAGGCGCAGCCGACCCCGACCACCGGCGACGCGGCGCCCGAGGACGGCGACTACAGCGGTTTGCTGCTTCGCCCAGAAGACCTCAGCGACGCCGAGGACACCTTCGCGGTGCGCTCGACAACCCCCGGCGGTCCCGACGGGTTGCCGGGCGCAAGCGCGCTCTTCGTCAACCAGGACGACACCCGGGCGATCTCCGACGCCATCGTGATCTATCCCGACGCCGCGACAGCGACCACCACGTTGCGTGAGGCCCTGCCGACGATCGGCACGGTCGTCGCCGGGGCGACTCCGCGACCGGTCCCGGTCGGCACCGACGGCACCATGGCCGTCGGCATGTCGCCCGACGGCACCAAGGCGGCCACGCTGCTGCTGTTCACGCAAGGTTCTGCGCTGGTGCGTCTGGAATTCGAGAGCGCGCCGGGCGACGCGACCACCGACGAGTTCGTCATCAACATCGGAAAGATGCAGCAGATCGCGCTGCGGACCGGGCTCAGCCGGTAGCAGTGACTCAGTCCTCGTCGACGCGCTTCAGGGACGCCGAATACCTGCGGGCCAACTCCTGGTAAGCGCCGGGATTGGTGTTCACCCACATCTCCGCTCCGGTCCCCGCGATCGGACCGCGCACCTTCGCGGGCGACCCCGTCACCAGGACTTCGTCGGGGATTTTCGTGCCACCGATGACCAGCGAGTGTGCTGCTATCAGGCTGCGCTTTCCGATGACCGCGCCGTCGAGCACCGTGCAGTGGTTGGCGAGCACCGCTTGCGCGCCGATGTGTGCTCCGTGCACCACGCACGCGTGTGCGACCGTCGCGCCGGGCCCCACGTCGACGGGTATCCCCGGCGGTGCGTGCAATGCGCAGCCGTCCTGCACGTTGGCGCCCTCACGGATCACGATCGGCGCGAAATCGGCGCGGAGCACTGCGTTGAACCACACCGACGCGCCGGCCTCCACGTGGACGTCACCCACCAGCGTCGCAGTGGGCGCGATGAACGCGTCCGGATCGATCGTCGGAGCGCGGCCCTCGAAGGAGTACAACGGCATCGTTTGGTTATACCGCTGGATATACCGCAGGTAGAGGCGTTTGGATTGCGCGCCGCGCGGGAAAAACTGTAACGTGTTCTAGTTAGAGACACATAACGGGAGGCCCACCGTGACTACCGACAGTGCGGGAATTCGCGAGATCGACACCGGCGCTCTGCCCGACCGGTACGCCCGGGGCTGGCACTGCCTGGGCCCGGTGGAAAGCTACCTGGACGGCAAGCCGCACGGGGTCGAGATCTTCGGCACCATGCTGGTGGTCTTCGCGGACTCGCACGGCGACGTGAAAGTGCTCGACGGGTACTGCCGCCACATGGGCGGAAACCTCGCTCAGGGGACGATCAAGGGCGATGAGGTGGCGTGCCCGTTCCACGACTGGCGCTGGGGCGGCGACGGCAAATGCAAGCTGGTGCCCTACGCCAAGCGCACACCACGACTGGCGCGCACCCGTGCCTGGCATACCGACGTGCGCGGCGGCCTGCTGTTCGTCTGGCACGACCATGAGGGCAACCCGCCGCAGCCCGAGGTCCGGATCCCCGAGATTCCGGAGGTCGAGAGCGACGAGTGGACCGACTGGAAGTGGAACTCGATCCTGATCGAGAACGCCAACTGCCGGGAGATCATCGACAACGTCACCGACATGGCGCATTTCTTCTACATCCACTACGGGTTGCCGACGTACTTCAAGAACGTCTTCGAGGGCCATATCGCCTCGCAGTACCTGCACAACGTCGGCCGGCCCGACATCAGCGACATGGGCACCACGTACGGTGAGGCGCATCTGGACTCCGAGGCGTCGTACTTCGGTCCGTCGTTCATGATCAACTGGCTGCACAACAACTACGGCGGTTACAAGGCCGAGTCGATCCTGATCAACTGCCACTACCCCGTCACCCAGAACTCGTTCATGCTGCAGTGGGGCGTCATCGTCGAGAAGCCCAAGGGCCTCGACGAGGAGATGACCGAGAAACTGGCCAACACGTTCACCGAGGGCGTCAGCAAGGGCTTCTTGCAGGACGTCGAGATCTGGAAGCACAAGACCCGCATCGACAACCCGCTGCTGGTCGAGGAAGACGGCGCGGTCTATCAGATGCGGCGCTGGTATCAGCAGTTCTACGTCGACGTCGCCGACGTCACGCCGGATATGACCGACCGCTTCGAGATCGAGGTCGACACCACGGCGGCCAACGAGAAGTGGCACGTCGAGGTCGAGGAGAACCTCAAGCGGCAGGCCGAACAGAAAGACGAGAAGGAAAAGGCCGACCAAGCGAGCTCATGACTCCGCGCCGAGATGCTCCCGACTCCGGCCAGATCGTCGGCCCCGCCGACGTCGACCGGCTGGCCCGGGCGATGTTGTTGCTGCACGGCGCCCATGACGACGACGATCACGACCACGGCCACGGTGGGGAGCCGAGGCCCGGAAGCACGTGGAAGGCACCGCCTTTCAGCGCGGACCGCGCGGCGGCCCTGAGGGAGGCCACGCAACGCGACCGTGAACGCTATCTCAAGTCCGGCCTGGTGTCGGTTGACTGCCGGTTCTGCCACGTCTCGGTGGACGTCAAGAAGCTCGGGGCGGCTCACACGTCGGTGCAGTGGAACGCCGAAGCGTCGCAGCGCTGCGCGTACTTCAACGAGATTCGGCAATCCGGCGGTGACCCGGCCCGCGCCAAGGCCTGTCCGAGGCTCGCCGACAGCATCAAGCACGCCGTCGCCGAAGGGTGTCTCGAGGAGATGTCGTCGGCCCCCTCCCCCGGTGACGGCTAGCGATATCTCGCGCTAGCCCCCTTCTCGCGAGAAGACGTAAAGTGCCCTGAAATGCGCCAATTTTGGGTCACTTTCTGTCTGCTCGCGATGAGTGTCGCGGCCTGCACGCGCGTGGTGGACAGCCCGCAACCGAGGGCCGAGCCGCCGGTCGCGCCGATCACCGCGGGACAGGTCGGCGACCTGCTGAGTTCGAAGGTCTCCAAGGCCGACGGCAACCTGTTCGTTTCCGTCGAACCCCAGGACTGCGCGGGGTTGGCGCGTGAGGTCGACCCGCCGTTCATCGCCGATCACAATCCAGCCGCGTACGACGGCGGCCACTGGTACGTCGACCAGCCGGAGACATACATCGAAGAGATGGTCGCCGTGTATCGGGCAGACTTCGACGCCGGAGCCGCATTGGATGCAGCGCGCCAGTCCATCGAATCATGCCGGGGTAAGACGTTTCTGGTGACGAGCATGAGCGAGCGCGAGTACGCCTTCCAGCTTCTTCCGCCGGTCGAATCCGATTCCCCCGAGATCCTGTTGTGGTCGTTCAAGGGCGACGACTGGGCATGTGACAGCGCATTCGTCGCCGCGCACAACGCGGCCGTCGAGATATCGACGTGCGGCCCCGCCAACGGCTACGACGTGCGTTCACTGGCCGACGGTGCGCTGGAGCGGATTGAGAAGCTTGCGAACACCACGGCTTGATCGGAGATCAGACGCAAATTGTCCCGAAATGCCGCGTGAAATGGGCACTCTGCGACTGCTCGCACAGGAAATCAGAGCCCTTTGAAGCGGTCCTTGACCTGCTCGTCGCTCAGACCGTAGTCGGCCAGCGAATAGGTGTGCTTGGGCGCGCGCGGCCCCTGCTTGCTCTCCTGGTGGCTGTGTTCCATCGCCACGCGAGCATCGTCGGTGAAGTCGATGCCGAAGTGCCGGTACACGTTCTCCACGGTCCGGACCGGGTCCTTCACGAACTCGAAGTAGTCCAGGTCGTAGAACTGGGCCGGATCGTGTTCGGCGCGAACGCGATTGAACAACTCCAAACCCCGCGACCAGGTCTCCATCGCGTCCCGTCCGATGACCTCGCCGGTGAAGCTGTTCGACCAGCCTTCGGTGGTGTGTTGGGCCAGCGAGCACATCGACGCCATGATCGTCTCGACCGGCCGGTGACACTGGATGACCAGAGCGTCCGGATAGGCGTTGAACAACGCGTCTAGCGCGAACAGGTGGCTGGGGTTCTTCAAAACCCAGCGCTTCTCCGGTTCGTTCAGGCCGATCAACTGGAGGTTGCGGCGATGCCGCTGATAGGGCTTGGTCCAGTCCTGTTGGGAGAGCCATTGCGCGTACGTCGGGATGTGCGCAAGCGTTTCGTAGGAGACCGAGTGCAGCGACTGACGCAGCAGTTGCCAGCACTCCTCGACCTCGTCGGCGGTCATGTAGTGCAGCCCGGTGTAGTCCGGGTTCTCCTCGTGAGCCTTCTTGAACCGGGCGTCGAGCTCGGCGAAAACCGGGTTCTGAGGCCATGTTTCGCGCGGCGGACGCGGCTGCGGGAACTCCGCAAGCCACAGCTCCAGGCCCTGGTGCCGCGGGTCGGCGGCGAGCAACCGGTGGATGGCGGTGGTACCGGTGCGGGGCAGGCCCGTGACGAAGATCGGCCTCTCGATCGGCACGTCGGCATGCTCGGGGTACTGCTTGAACGCCGCCTCACTCACGAGCCGGGCCACCAATGCGTTGCGCACGAAGAACCGCTGCATCTTGCTGCCGAACTCGGTGAGATCGGCGTCCTTTCGGTAGGACTCGAGCAGCACCGCCAGCGCTTCGCGGTAGTTGTCGTCGTCGCTGCCGAAGTCGTCGAGCCCGCACGCCTTGGTGGCCGAGGCGTGCAGATCGTCGACCGTGCCGACGTCAGTGCGCGCACTCACGCCTTGTACTCCCCGCAGTTGACGTCGAGCGCCTGTCCGGTGATACCGCTGGACAAATCGCTGGCCATGAACAATATCGCCGAGGCCACCTCGTCCTCGGTGGGCAGCCGCTTGAGGTCCGACGCGGCGGCCGTGGCCTTGTAGATCTCGTCGACGGTGGTGCCGTACTTGCCGGCCTGATGGTTGAAGTAGCTTTCCAACGTTCCGCCCCAGATGTATCCGGGCAGTACGGAATTCACCCGGATGCCCTGCTCACCGAGTTCGGTGGCCAGGGACTGCGACATCGCCAGCAGCGCCGACTTCGCCATCTTGTAGGCGCCGTACTTGGCCTGCGAGTGGCGCACGACCATCGAATTGACGTTGACGACCGATCCGTTGGCCTCCGCCAGCGCGGGAGTGAAGCCCTGGATCAACCGCAGCGCGCCGAACACCGTCAGCTCGATCGCATCCCGCATGTGCTCGAAGGTGGTGTCGGCCAACGGTTTCATCGACGGCACCCGAAACGCGTTGTTGATCAACACGTCGACCTTGCCGTACGCCGTCATGGTCTCCTCGACGAGGTTGCGCACCTGGGCCTCGTCGGTGATGTCGGTGCCCACCGACAGTGCGCGCCTGCCCAGGTTCGTGACCTCCTTGGCGACGTCCTCGAGTCGTTCGACCGTGCGCGCGGCGAGCACCAGGTCGGCGCCGTTCTCCGCACACCGCCGCGCGAGCGTGGTGCCGAGCGCGGGACCGACGCCGCTGATGACGACAACTTTGTCCTGCAGAAGTCCCGCCATCGTCAGCCAACCATCCTGTTCTGAATCTGCTGTTGTCGTAGTGCGATTCGCGCCCGCCAATCCTCATCGGAGATCTTGTTCGAGTCGTAGTAGGGCAGCGCGGCCGCGACTTGGTCGACCTCGACGACCTCGACCGTCGGGCCGTCGGCCTCGGTCAACTCGCGCGACAGTCGCTGCCAGCGGAACTGCAGGTAGCCCTTGCGGTGACCCAGCGTCTCACACCAATTGGTCACACCCGGGTTGGCGTCGGACACCACGATCCGGATCTTGCCATCCGGATCCGCTTGTGCCTGAGTGCCGTTCAGCGACGTCTGGTGGTTGATGTAGTCCAGCGAGATGTACCACAGGCTGCCCAGCTGGAAGCCGAGATACGGCGCGTCGGGCACCGGCAGCGTGATGACCATCGCCTGGTCGGGGCTCAGGTCGAAGTGCCCCACCGACGAGTATTGCGTGGCCAGCCCGCCCGGCGTGAGCCGCGGCGCCACCATGGTGTTGACCGGCAGGTTGTTGTAGAACCACTGCGGGAACTGCAGCCACGTCTTGATCCGCTGCACCAGTTGCTTGCCCGCGACGGCATACCGCTTCTCGATCGTCTCCTTGGTCAGCGGCGGCGGCGCGGTGCCCGCGGTGTCGGTGCGCGCGACGCTGATGTAGCCGCGCTGCGCAGACCAGTCGTTGTACACCTCACGAACCAGCAACTGCGACGGGCTGGTCGGCGTGACTCGCCACTCGAAGGTGCCGTCGGCGGCGATGTCCAGTTCGCGGTCGTCGAAAGCCGCCTGGCTGACTGGCACGTTGTCGTCGGTGTACTCGCCGCCGAGCATCTGGAAACTCAGATCGGTGGTGGTGCCGCGTTTTCCGGTGACGACGTATTCATGGCCGGGCTGGACGCGGGTGCCGAAATAGAGGGTGTCGGGGTTGTCGAGGGCCATCTTGGTGAAGGGCCCGGTGCCCGATTGCATGAACGGGTGGTCGCGGTCGTAGTCGAACGCCAGGTGCGTGCAGGCGGCGACACAGCCGGCCAGGTATTGCAGGCCTTCGAGAAGGTCGGCCTCGGATTCGATGAACGGCGCTTGCGTGACGAGGCGTTCGGCCTCGGCGATCGCGTCTACCAGTGGCTGCGAGTACACACCCTGAAACTAGAACGCGTTCTAGCCGTAGTCAATATATAGAACGAGCTGGTCCAAATATGGAACGTGGAGTAGATTCTGGCGCATGGCCCGTCCGGACCGCCCGCGAGACGTACACCAGGCTCGTGATTCGTTGCACGATCACGACGCGGGTGTTGACTTCGCGAGAGCCACCGGCCGCGCGTCGCCGCCGACCGAACGCGTGGTGCGCATCCTGGATTACCTCGCCGGCCACCCCGACCAGCGGTTCGGGGTCTCCGAATTGGCCCGCCGGCTCGGGCTGAGCAAGCCGACCTGCCTGGGTATCGTCACCACGCTCTCCGACGCGGGCTACCTCGTGCGCGACTCCGGCGACAAGACTTACCGGCTGGGTCCGTCACTGATCACGCTCGGCCACAAAGCGCAGGAGTCGCTGCGCGTCAGCCCGGCCGCCCGCGAAGAGCTACGGCGGCTGTCGTCCCGCTACGGGGTCACCGCCGCGCTGTCGGCCGTCATCGACGACCGGATCACGCTGCTCGATCTTGTCGCGCCGCCCGGCGCCAGGCCCGGCGTCGTGGTCGGGCAGAGTTACCCGTTCGCGCCGCCGGTCGGGCTGATGTTCGTGCTCTGGGACGACGAGGCTCAGCGCGACTGGCTGGCCAAAGAGCCGACAATCCCGTTGCGCACCGACACCGAGCGGCTGAACCGGGTGATCGCCGAATGCCGCGCGCACGGCTACCTCGTCGAACGGCTGACACCCGGCGGGCGGCGGCTGTATTCGTTGATGGCGGGGATGTCGACCGATCTGCCCGACGAGTTGCGCGCACTGCTCGGCGAACTGGTATCCGACATCGGCGAGCGGGTGTATCTGCGCGCCGAGACCGCCGGCGGCCGCAGACGACATGACATCAGCGTGATCTCGGCGCCGGTGTACGACCACTACCAACGCCAAGTCATGGTTGCGTCGATGCACATCGGAAAGTCGTTGACTGGCAATGAGATAACCGAACGAGCACGAGCATTGGTGGCGACGGCCGATGCGGTCACCGCGCAACTGGGCGGAACGAAGAGGGGAAACACTTCCCGGTGACGAACTGTGCACGTTCTGGAGCGCTCACCGCAGAGCGCTCACCGCTCCCTGCGGTGCACAAATCGCAGACCTCACCGCGCCGACCGAAGCCGGCGCGGTGAGTCCACTGATGTGCTTGGTCGATCAACCGATTCAGACGTCAGTCAACGCCTCTGAAATCGGCGTCGGCTCCACCTCGATGCCGCATTGGCTCGAGATCGCCGCTACCGGCTCGTTGATCGCCTTGAGCTCGGACTCGACCTGCGGATTCTCCGCGAAGTAGGTGCGGAAGGCCTCCGTGGCCTGCTCCTGCGGTTGCGTGGCGATCTCCGTCAGCGCCTCGTTGGCCTCGGGGTGTGAGGAGAGGTAGTTGCTGGTGGACGCCGACACCGTGCTCGCGGTGTTGGCGATGGCGCTCACGCTGCAGGTGTTGTCCTGCGCCGGCGCAGGGGCCGGCTGGGCGCTGGCAACGGGTGCGACGATCGCGGCGGAACCGAATGCGAGAAGCCCGCCTGCAAACATGCCGTACAGGCCGCGTCGCACGGTCGTAACGGACATCTTCATCGAATCACTCCTTCAGTCTGCGACCCGGTGGCCGCTCCCGAAGGCGTAACCGGCCTCGGGGGCGAGCTAAACAACCCCAGGCCAGACGCCATATCGCGGCGTCGTCAGACCCTTGACACGTCAGCTCACGCCCGCCAGCGTGAAGGGCAGCACATCCGGCGCGCCCGCGGCCCTCACCAGCCGCGATGCCATCGTCAGCGTCCATCCGGTGTCGGCCACGTCGTCCACGAGCAGCACCGACCCACCGGCGGACGCGATCAGCGCCGGATCGGGCGCCGTCCACGCGTCGCACAGCGCGGCAACTCGATAGGCGGAGTTCGCCGCGGACACCGGCCCGCGCCCCGGCGCATACCGCAGCACACCCAGGTCGGTCAGTCGGCCGAGGCGGGCGAGTTCTCGCGCCAGTGACGAAATCAACACCGGATGAGCGTGTGAATCCAGCGCCATCACCGCGGTCGGGCGGGTCTCCCAGTCCCACGCGGCCAACGCCTGCACGGCGGCCTGGACCATGTCCCCGGGCACCTCCGCGTCCGGGCCGTCGAGCACGTGTCGCAAGCGGGTTCCCCAGCCGAGGTCGGACAGTCTGCCGATGGCCCGGCCGCAAGCGGGGCCATCGCCGATTCGGCCCTTGAGATCGATCCCGAGCCTGCTCAATCCGGACGGCCACTGTTTGCGAGCCGTGAGTTCCACCCCCGGACGCATGAGCGACGCTCTGGTGCGCTCCTCTGCCGTGGAGTCGACGGCCGCGTCGTACCGCGGTCCCGCGCAGTTGTCGCAGCGGCCGCAACGCTCACCGTCGGTGAGCGCGGGATCGTCGAGTTGAGCCCGCAGGAAGGCCATCCGGCAGCGGTCGGTGGCCTGGTAGTCGAGCATCGCCTGCTGTTCCCGCCTGCGCGCGTCGTCGAGCTTGCGGTAGCGCGGTTCGTCGTAGGTCCACTCCTGGCCGGTGCCGACCCAGCCACCCTTGACGCGCCGCACCGCACCGTCGACGTCGAGCACCTTCAAGACCATCTCCAACCGGGTCCGATTGAGATCGACAAGCGGTTCCAGTGCGGCTGTCGACTGCGGCCGTTTCCGATCCAGCTCTCGGATCACCTTGCGTACCAACGCTTCTGGCGGAAATGCGACGGAGGCGAAGTACCGCCAGACGTCCTGGTCTTCGCTGCCCGGCAGCAAGACGACCTCGGCGCTGTCCGTCGACCGGCCGGCCCGGCCGACCTGCTGGTAGTAGGCGATCGGCGAGGACGGGGCGCCGAGATGCACGACGAAGCCGAGGTCGGGTTTGTCGAACCCCATGCCGAGCGCCGACGTCGCGATCAGCGCCTTGACGCGGTTGGTGAGCAGGTCCGCCTCGAGTTGTTCGCGTTCGGCGGCCTCGGTCGAACCGGTATAGGCCGCCACCGGATGCCCCTGCTCGCGCAGCAGCGCGGCAACGTCGTGCGCCTGCGCAACGGTCAGGGTGTAGACGATGCCCGAGCCGGGTAACGAATCCAGATGTGCGGCAAGCCATGCCGCTCGCTGCGCGGGGTTGCCGGCGTTGACCACCGACAGGCGCAGCGACTCCCGGTCCAGCCCACCGCGCAGCACCAGGGTCTCGCCGCCGCCCACGCCCAACTGCGCCGCGACGTCGTCGACCACTCGGTCGTTGGCGGTCGCGGTGGTCGCGAGCACCGGGACGTCGGCGCCGAGTTCGGCGATCAGGGTGCGGATCCGCCGATAGTCGGGCCGGAAGTCATGACCCCAGTCCGATACGCAGTGCGCCTCGTCGACCACCACCAACCCGGCATCGCGCGCCAGCGCGGGCAACACCGCGTCGCGAAAGTCCGGATTGTTCAACCGTTCCGGGCTGACCAGCAGGACGTCGAGCTCGCCGCGGGTCACCCGGCGGTGGATGTCGTCCCAGTCGGCGACATTGCTCGAGTTGATGGTCGCGGCGTGCACATCGGCCCGCTCGGCTGCGGCCACCTGGTTTCGCATCAGCGCCAGCAGCGGTGACACGATCACGGTCGGGCCGTGCCCGTCGGCGCGCAGCAGTTTCGCGGCGATGAAGTAGACCGCGGACTTACCCCAGCCGGTGCGCTGTACGACCAGGGCGCGCCGCCGGTGCACCACCAGCGCTTCGATGGCGGCCCACTGGTCGTCGCGCAGACGAGCCTGCGGCCCGGCCAACCGCTCGAGGATCGCCTGTGCGTGTTGGCGGGTCGTCATCGCAGCCGACTGTGCATCTGGCGACGAAAATCCCGGGAAACCGTCGTCAGATTCACAAGTGCGGTTCAGGAGCTCGCCGACGCGGCCTCTTGCTCCCGCTTGATCTCCAGCGCGATGTCGATGAGCTGATCCTCCTGGCCGCCGATCAGCTTGCGCTGCCCGGCGCGGTGCAGCAGCTTGTGCGCCGGGACGCCGTAGCGCTCGGACTGACGGATGGCGTGCTTGAGGAAGCTCGAGTACACCCCGGAGTAGCCCATGATCAGCGCGTTGCGGTCCAGCAGGCATTCGGCGGGCATCGCGGGGGCGACGACCTCTTCGGCGGCATCGGCGATGTCGAAGAAGTCGATGCCGGTCTTGACGCCGATCTTGTCGAACACCCCGATCAGCGCCTCGACCGGCGCGTTGCCCGCACCCGCGCCGAAGCGGCGGCATGAGCCGTCGATCTGCTTGGCGCCCGCGCGCACCGCCTCGATCGAGTTGGCCACCCCCAGGCCCAGGTTCTCGTGGCCGTGAAAGCCGACCTGCGCGTCGTCGCCGAGTTCGGCGACCAGCGCCGCCACCCGGTCGCGCACGCCCTCGAGCACCAGCGCGCCCGCGGAGTCGACGACGTAGACGCACTGACAGCCCGCGTCGGCCATGATGCGCGCCTGGGCGGCCAGCTTCTCCGGCGGGATGGTGTGGCTCATCATCAGGAAGCCGACCGTCTCCAGGCCGAGTTCGCGCGCCAGCCCGAAGTGCTGAATCGACACGTCGGCCTCGGTGCAGTGCGTGGCGATCCGGCAGATCGACCCGCCGTTGTTCTGCGCCTCCTTGATGTCCTCCTTGGTGCCGACACCCGGCAGCATCAGGAACGCGATCTTGGATTCCTTGGCGGTCTCTGCAGCGAGCTTGATCAGCTCCTGCTCCGGCGTCTTGGAGAACCCGTAGTTGAAGCTGGACCCGCCCAGCCCGTCGCCATGGGTGACCTCGATGACCGGCACCCCCGCGGCGTCCAGCGCCGAGACGATCGCGTGCACCTCGTCCTTGGTGAACTGGTGACGTTTGTGGTGGCTGCCGTCGCGCAGCGACGTGTCCGTCATCCGGACGTCCCAGATCGGGTTGAAGTAGATCTGTTCGGTGACGCTCATGCCTGGCCTCCTGTCGATACCGAGAGGCTCGCCCCGACCTGTTTCCGGGCGATCTCCTCGCCCACCTTGGCCGCCGCTGCGGTCATGATGTCCAGGTTTCCAGCGTAGGGTGGCAGATAGTCGCCCGCACCCTCGACCTCAATGAACGTGGTGACCAGATGGTTGCCACCGTTGACCACCGAAGGCTCGTCGAACTGCGGTTCGTTGAGCAACCGGTAGCCGGGCACATACGTCTGCACCTCGGCGACGACATCCTTGATGGACTGCGCGATGGCGTCGCGGTCGGCGTCTTCGGGGATGGCGCAGAAGATGGTGTCGCGCATGATCATCGGCGGTTCGGCGGGGTTGAGGATGATGATCGCCTTGCCGCGCTGGGCGCCGCCGATGTTCTGCACGCCCGCAGCGGTGGTCTTGGTGAACTCGTCGATGTTGGCTCGCGTGCCGGGGCCTGCCGACGCCGACGACACCGACGCCACGATCTCGCCGTAGGGCACGTCGACAACGCGACTCACCGCGTAGACGATCGGGATGGTGGCCTGGCCACCGCAGGTGACCATGTTGACGTTGGGCGCATCGAGATGCTCGTCCAGGTTGGCCGGCGGGATCACGCCGGGCCCGACCGCGGCCGGGGTGAGGTCGATGGCGCGGATCCCGGCCTCGGCGTACTTGGGGGCGGCGTCGCGGTGCACGTAGGCGCTGGTGGCCTCGAAGACCATGTCGGGCTTCTCGTCCTGGGCCAGCAGCCAGTCCACGCCCTCGTGCGACGTTTCCAACCCGAGCTTGCGGGCGCGGGCCAATCCTTCGCTTTCCGGGTCGATGCCGATCATCCAGCGCGGCTCGAGCCACTCCGAGCGCAGCAACTTGTACAGGAGATCGGTGCTGATGTTGCCCGACCCGACGATCGCCACTGAGGCTTTGTTCGGCATATGTCTCCCTACCTATTCGAAGCTCAAACGAACCGAGCCCAGCCCGGCGAAATCTGCGATGTACTCGGCGCCGGGTGTGGCGTCGAACGCCTTGGTGCACGAGCCCGGCAACACGATGTCACCCGCCTTGAGGCGGACGCCGAAGCTGTCGACCTTGCGCGCCAGCCAGGCCACCGCGGTCACCGGGTTGCCGAGCACCGCATCGCTGCGACCCTTCGCCACCACCTCGCCGTTGCGGGTGAGCACGGCGTCGATCGCGGTGATGTCGATGTCCTTGGGTGAGACCCTGGCTTCCCCCAGCACCCAGCCCGCCGACGACGCGTTGTCGGCGATGGTGTCGCAGAGTTTGATCTTCCAGTCCTTGATGCGGGTGTCGATCAGCTCGATCGCGGGCGCGAAAGCGGCGGTCGCGGCGAGCACGTCGTTCTCGGTGCAACCGGCGCCGGGAAGGTCGTCGGCGAGGATGAAGCCCACCTCCACCTCGACGCGGGGGTAGAGGTAGTCCGCGGACTTGACGGGCTTGTCCTCAAAGACCGCCATCTCGTCCAGCAGGTGCCCGTAGTCGGGTTCGTCGACGTTCATCATCTGCTGCATGGCCTTCGACGACAGCCCGACCTTGTGACCGATGACCCTGGCGCCCTCGGCCACGCGCTGGCGGATGTTGATCAGCTGAATCTCGTAGGCATCGACGACGTCGATGTCCGGATGCCCGTCGGTCAATGGTGCGATCGGAACCCGGCTGCGCTCGGCCTGCGCGAGGTCGGCGGCGAGCTCCTGACGCACCTGGTCACTGAGCATTCTTATGAAGTCCCCTTGTTCTTTTGACCGGCGCGGTTGTGGGTCGGCCGGGCAATTCTATAACGTGTTCTACATGAGTGGTCAGGAGTACGACGTCGTCGTGGTGGGAAGCGGCGCAGCCGGTATGGTCGCCGCGCTCACCGCAGCCCACCAGGGACTTTCCACAGTAGTCGTCGAGAAGGCTCCGCACTACGGTGGTTCCACTGCGCGGTCAGGCGGCGGTGTCTGGATCCCGAACAACGAGGTCCTGCGGCGCGACGGCGTCAAGGACACGGCCGACGCCGCCCGCACCTACCTGCACAGCATCATCGGCGACGTCGTGCCCGCTGAGAAGATCGACACCTATCTCGACCGCGGTCCGGAAATGCTGTCTTTCGTGCTGAAGCACTCGCCGCTGAAGCTGTGCTGGGTGCCGGGCTACTCCGACTACTACCCCGAGACACCGGGCGGCAAGCCGACGGGCCGCTCGGTCGAACCCAAACCGTTCGACGCGAAGAAGCTCGGCCCCGATCTGCCCGGCTTGGAGCCGCCGTACGGCAAGGTTCCGCTCAACGTGGTCGTCATGCAGCAGGACTACGTTCGGCTCAACCAGCTCAAGCGTCACCCCCGCGGTGTGCTGCGCAGTCTCAAGGTCGGTGCGCGCACGATGTGGGCCAAGGCCACCGGCAAGAACC
The DNA here is from genome assembly GCF_001500065.1 of Mycobacterium sp. IS-3022. Taxonomy (GTDB): domain Bacteria; phylum Actinomycetota; class Actinomycetes; order Mycobacteriales; family Mycobacteriaceae; genus Mycobacterium. Next base: position 375,422 of record NZ_LQIN01000001.1, on the reverse strand, counting down.
TCGTCGGCATGGGTCGCGCGTTGATCGCGCCGTTGCGCATCGGCCTGCGCGACGCGGGCGTGCCCGTGCGGCTGAACACCGCGCTGACCGACCTCTACGTCGAAGACGGCGTCGTGCGGGGGATCTACGTACGCGATGTCAGCGCACCGGAGACCGCTGAGCCCGAACTGATCCGGGCGCGCCGCGGCGTGATCCTCGGCTCAGGTGGCTTCGAGCACAACGAGCAGATGCGGGTGAAGTACCAGCGTGCCCCGATCACCACCGAATGGACGGTGGGTGCCAAGGCCAACACCGGTGACGGCATCATCGCCGCCGAGAAGCTGGGCGCCGCGCTCGACATCATGGAGGACGCGTGGTGGGGGCCCACCGTTCCGCTGGTGGGCGCGCCGTGGTTCGCGCTGTCGGAACGCAACTCGCCCGGATCGATCATCGTCAACATGGCGGGCAAGCGGTTCATGAACGAGTCGATGCCCTATGTCGAGGCCTGCCATCACATGTACGGCGGGAAGTACGGACAGGGACCGGGACCCGGCGAGAACATTCCGGCGTGGCTCGTGTTCGACCAGCAGTACCGCGACCGCTACATCTTCGCCGGACTGCAACCTGGACAACGGATTCCGAAGAAGTGGCTCGAGTCGGGGGTGATCGTCACGGCGAACACGCTCGAGGAGCTGGCCGAGAAGACCGGTCTGCCCGCGCAGGCTTTCACCGAAACGGTCGAGCGCTTCAACGGTTTCGCCCGGTCCGGCGTCGACGAGGATTTCCGGCGCGGCGAGAGCGCCTACGACCGCTACTACGGCGATCCGACCAACAAGCCCAACCCCAACCTCGGCGAGATCAGCCACGCGCCCTACTACGCGGCCAAGATGGTGCCCGGCGATCTGGGTACCAAGGGCGGCGTGGTCACCGACGTGCACGGCCGTGCGCTCCGCGACGACGGCTCCGTGATCGAAGGGCTCTATGCTGCAGGCAATGTCAGCGCGCCGGTGATGGGCCACACCTATCCCGGTCCGGGCGGCACCATCGGCCCGGCGATGACGTTCGGATACCTTGCCGCACTACACATAGCGGGGAAGAACTGATGCCCATCAATCTCGACGAGGCGCTCGGCGCGGAGCTTCCTGCCGCGGAGTTCTCGTGGACTAGCAGTGACATTCAGCTCTACCACCTCGGGCTGGGCGCCGGCGCCGACCCGATGGACAAGCGCGAGTTGCGTTACTTGACCGACGAAACGCCGCAGGTGCTGCCGACATTCGGCAACGTCGCGCAGAGCTTCCACATGACCGAGGCGCCGACGGTGAAGTTCCCCGGCATCGACATCGAGCTGTCGAAGGTGCTGCACGCCAGCGAGGCGGTGTCGGTGCCGGGGCCGATCCCGCCGGCCGGCACCGGTATCGCGGTCACGCGTTTTACCGACATCTGGGACAAGGGCAAGGCAGCGGTGATCTGGTCGGAGACCACGGTGACCGCGCCCGACGGCACGCCGTTGTGGACACAGAAGCGTTCGATCTTCGCCCGCGGCGAAGGCGGTTTCGGTGGTGAACGCGGTCCGTCTGGGTCTTCGTCATCGGACCACACGTCGCGTGCGCCCGACTTCGAACTCTCGATCCCGGTGTCACCGCAGCAGGCGCTGCTCTACCGGATGTGCGGCGATCGCAATCCGCTGCACTCGGATCCCGACTTCGCAGCAGCTGCCGGGTTCCCGCGGCCAATCCTGCACGGCCTGTGCACTTACGGCATGACGTGCAAGGCGATGGTGGATGCCCTGCTCGACGGTGACACCACCCGGGTCGCAAGTTATGGTGCCCGGTTCGCCGGCGTGGTGTTCCCGGGCGAGACACTCAAGGCCAGCGTCTGGAAGAACGGCGACGGATTCGTCGCGACGGTGACCGCACCAGAGCGTGACGACGCGGTCGCACTCGCCGGCGTCGAGTTGATTCCCGCGTAACTCGGGCCTGCCGGGTTTGCCCTGCCCGACGAAAGCGTATGAAACGCAACGCCAACCGTGTCGCATACCCGAAAAGGTCGTTGCCACATGGGGACTCGGGTAGCTCGAATGTCAACGGCTTCAGTCGATCCGGAATCCACAATCGCCGAGTGACCTGATAGTTTCGTTTGGTGACCATCCCAATTGTCGGACGAGTCAGGAGCAAATCATGAAGATCACGAAGATCACCAGCGTGTTGGCGGCGGCCGCGACCGCCGGCTTCATCGGGGCACCGCTGGCCTCCGCTGAAGCCGAAGCCACCCAGAGCGGCACCACCGTCCAGACGCAGACACTCGGAAGCCAGGGCAAGCTGGTCGACGGCGCAGTCATCCAGGGCTGGACCATCACCGACCTGAAGCCGAGCAGCGACGTCATCCCCTACCCCGTGACCGGACAGCTGTGGGAAGCCACCGCAACCGACCAGGCGATCCAGGGGTCGGCGACGCCGATCGTGTCGAATCTGAACGCGCGGGCCGCCGACGGTCAGACCTACCGCGCGCTGTTCGGCGCCGCCACCCCGCAGGGGGTGAACCCGGCGACGCTAGCCCAGGGTCAGCAGACGTCCGGCAAGGTCTATTTCGACGTCACCGGCGCGGCCCCCGACAGCGTCGTGTACAACACCGGTGGTCAGGACCGGCTGGTCTGGACGGAGCCGCCCGCCTCCAGCTCGAGCAGCTCATCGCCGTCGACCTCCTACGACGCGGAAAGCGACCCGGCGACGGCCGCACCTGCCGAGGCTCCTGCAGCCGAGGCTCCCGAGGGCACGACCGCCGCTCCCGCCGCTGCGGGCACCGAGGCGCCCGAGGGCAGCCAGGGCACCCCACTCCCTGAGGGCAGCCAGGGCACCCCGATTCCGGCCGGCAGCGAGGGCACCCCGGTGGCGCCCGAAGGCGCTCCGGTCCCGCCCGCACAGGACGCTCCGGTTCCGACCGCGCACGGCACGCCCGTTCAGCCCGCCGAGGCCGCTCCCGCCCCGGCGGGTGCCGAGGGCGTGCCGCAGCCCGCGGGCAGCCAGGGCACGCCGCTGCCCGCCGGTGACCAGGTGCAGACCCCGACCACCTACATCCCGGCACCCACTCCCTGACGGAACCGTCGGTAGCAAGTCAACCGGTCAGCGTCGTCACGAGTGCGATGACCACCACGCGTACAGCTGTGGGAAGGTCGGGCCGCCCAGCCCCGCTCGGACGGCGCTGACCGTCATCTTGGCCTCGTCGGTCCAGACGACGGTCGGTTGACCGGTCTGTAGGCCGCAGAAAAGATTTCCGCTGATCCTGTCCGGAGTCGCGTTGCGTCGCCACGGCCCCGGCGACTGAATGTTGCCCGGGCAGTTCACCCTCGTCGCCGCTGCGACCGCGGCATTGAAGACCGCCTCGAGAGATGCCTTGTCGCCCACCAGGCTGTAGGTCGCCGACAGCGGGCCCCCGGGATCGTCGTTTCGACCGCACTGAACCTGCGCCAAAACGTTCTCCGCGGCAGGGGCGGTTTCGCATGCATCCGGCCGATAGCCCTTGGGTAACTGACGTAACAACCGGACATCGTCTTCGGAGCGGACCGGTTGCTCCGGCGACGGGGACGTCGTCGGCTCTCCGGCGCTCGGCGGTTGCTCACCGTTCCCCGACGGCCGCGACCACCAGAAGACCAAGCCGCCGACGACGGCGACAGCGCCCATTACGGCAGCACCGATGACCAGCGGCTTGAAATTGCGTTGAGGCTTGACCTGACGCGGGTTGACGGTCAGCGGTGCATCGAACCTCGGCGACCAATTCCGCTGCGCGGCATAGAAGTCCGAGGCCGGCGCGGCGGGAGGCCGGTGAGCCTGCAGCGGACCGGTGTCCGCCTCGTCGGCTTCCGGTTCCTGGACACCGTCGACCGACGCGTCGTTCTCCTGCGGCCCCGGCTCCGGTGGCGTCGACGAACTCACCCCTCAGAGGGTAGTGGCCGGCTACACCCACCCATCCGATGGTCAGCCCAGGATCAACCCCGATGTCGGCACTCCGGTACCCGCGGTGACGAGCACATGCTCGACGTCCGGAACGGGATTGACCGACGTGCCACGCAACTGTCGAACGCCCTCGGCGATCCCGTTCATGCCGTGTATGTACGCCTCGCCCAACTGACCGCCGTGGGTGTTGATCGGCAACCGTCCGCCGACCTCGATCGCGCCATCTTTGACGAAGTCCTTGGCGTCCCCGCGATCGCAGAAGCCGAGTTCCTCCAACTGAATCAGCGTGAAGGGGGTGAAGTGGTCGTAAAGTATCGCGGTCTGAATGTCTTGCGGCGTCAGACCCGATTGCGCCCACAACTGCCTGCCCACCAGACCCATCTCGGGCAGCCCCAGCTCGGGTCGGTAGTAGCTCGTCATCGAGTACTGGTCGGGACTGGAACCTTGCGCGGCCGCCTCGATGACCGCCGGCCGGTGCTTGAGGTCCTTGGCCCGTTCGGCGGACGTCACCACCAGCGCCACCCCGCCGTCGGTCTCCTGACAGCAGTCGAGTAGCCGCAGCGGTTCGGCTATCCACCGCGAATTCTGGTGATCCTCAATGGTGATCGGCTTTTCGTAGAAATACGCCTTCGGGTTCTTCGCCGCATGTTTGCGGTCCGCGACCGAGATCATGCCGAAGTCTCTGCTCGTCGCACCCGACTGATGCATGTACCGCCTGGCGATCATCGCGACCTGCGCAGCGGGTGTCGACAGCCCATGCGGATAGGAGAACGAGTTGTCGACCCCGGTCGAGTCGGCGTTCTCCACCAACCGCATCTGAACCTGGCCGAACCGCACACCCGAGCGCTCATTGAAAGCGCGGTACGCCACAACACATTCCGCGACACCGGTCGCCACCGCGATCGCCGCCTGCTGGATCGTCGCGCAGGCCGCGCCGCCACCGTGATGGATCTTCGAGAAGAACTTCAGCTCACCGATGCCCGTCGCCCGGGCGATCGCGACCTCGGTGTTGGAATCCATGGTGAACGTGACCATGCCGTCGACATCGGCGGGCGTGAGGCCGGCGTCGTCCAGGGCGTCGAGCACCGCCTCCGACGCGAGACGGAGTTCGCTGCGACCGGAGTTCTTGGAGAAGTCGGTGGCGCCGATCCCGACGATTGCCGCCTTGCCGGACAATTCACTCCTACTCACGCTCGGTCCCCGATCGTCAATGTCGCAGTGGCGATCACATGGTCGCCGAGGCTGTTGCTGCCAACGATTTTCAGCGTGATCACCCCGTCGTCGATCGCGGTCACCTCACCGGAGAACGTCACCGTGTCGTAGGCGTACCACGGGACTCCCAGGCGCAGCGAGATCGACTTGATGACCGCGGTCGGACCTGCCCAGTCGGTGATGTACCGCTGCACCAGGCCGGTATCGGTGAGGATGTTGACGAAGATGTCCTTGGAGCCCTTGGCCTGTGCCTTGTCCCGGTCATGGTGGACGTCCTGATAGTCCCGCGTGGCGATCGCGGTCGACACGATGAACGTCGGGTCGCCGTACAGCGCGAGCTCGGGAAGCTTCGTGCCAACAGAGATCGAGGGGGCGCTCATCGTGGCGCTTCCTCACCGGGCTCCCACGCATACAGCGTCCACGCGGGACCTGACTCTCCTTCTGGGAAGTCGATATACGTTGCGCGAACAGGCATTCCAATCTCCACGGTGGCCGGGTCGACGTCGCGCAGCTGGCCGAGCATACGGACGCCTTCTTCGAGTTCGACGAGCGCGATGACGAACGGCAGCGTGCGGCCAGGCACCTTCGGTGCGTGGTGCACCACGAAGCTGAACACGGTGCCCTTGCCGCTGGCGACGACGTAGTCGGTCGGCTGGTCTTTGTCCTGCCAGAGCGCGGGCACGGGAGGGTGCACCAACGTGCCGTCGGGGCGTTTCTGGATGCGCAACTCGTACGCGTTGACGCCGTCCCAGAAGAACTTGGTGTCACGAGACGACGCCGGCCGCATCATCATGTCCGCGTCCAGATCGTCGGGCACCGCCGCGACCCCGTCTTTGTCCGCGTTGTCGCTCGGCCTGAACTTCATGATGCGCCACATCATCTCGGCGACCGGATCTTCTACGTCGTCACCGACCGTCCACGTGATTTTCTGCGTGATGAAGAAGCCCTCGCCGAGCGCGGTGTTCTTCGGCCCGATGACATCGGTCAGTTCCGCAGTGACGCTGACCTCTTCGCCCACCCGCAGATACCGGTGGTAAGTCTGCTCGCAGTTGGTCGCGACCACCCCGACATAGCCCGCCTCGTCGAACAGGTCGAGGATCTTGCCGAGCGGGTCGTCGTCGGGCCGGACACCGCCGAGGCCCATCATCGTCCAGACCTGGATCATCGCCGGGGGCGCGACGGCGCCGGGATGACCAGCGGCTCTTGCGGCCAGCTCGTCGACGTAGATCGGGTTCCGGTCACCCATCGCGTCGAGCCAGTGGTCGATCATCGGCTGGTTGACCGGATGCCTGCCGACCCGCGGCTTGCTCTTGCCCTCCGCCTTGATCCGTTCGGCGGCCTTCTGTATCTCCTCGATGGCGCTCACCGCGGCACCCTCGGAACCTTCAGGCCGGCAGCCGCGATCATCTCCCGCATCACCTCGTTGACACCTCCGCCGAACGTGATCACCAGATTTCGTTTCGTCTGGGAGTCCAGCCATTCCAGCAGTTCCGCAGTATCGGGTTCCGCTGGGTTGCCGTACTTGCCGACGATCTCCTCGGCGAGACGCCCGGCGTACTGGATGCGTTCGGTGCCGAAGACCTTGGTGGCGGCCGCATCGGCGACGTCGATGGTTTCGCCTGATGCGGCGACCTGCCAGTTGAGCAGTTCGTTGATCCGCCACATCGCCTTGAGCTCGCCGAGCGAGCGCTTGACGTCGTCGTGGTTGATCGGGATGTCGCCGTTTCCGCCCGGCTTCGACGCCCACTCGTAAATCCGATCGTAGAGGCTCGCGAAACGGCCTGCCGGCCCGAGCATCACGCGTTCGTTGTTCAGCTGCGTGGTGATCAGCTTCCAGCCGCCGTTCTCCTCGCCGACGAGCATGTCGGCGGGCACCCGCACATCGTTGTAATAGGTGGCGTTGGTGTGGTGGGCGCCGTCGGACAGGATCATCGGCGTCCAGGAGTAGCCGGGATCCTTCGTGTCGACGATCAGGATCGAAATGCCCTTGTGTTTCACCGCTTCCGGGTCGGTTCGGCAGGCCAGCCAGATGTAGTCGGCGTCGTGGGCGCCGGTGGTGAACACCTTCTGCCCGTTGACGATGTACTCGTCGCCGTGCCGGACGGCGGTGGTGCGCAGCGACGCCAGGTCGGTGCCGGCCTCCGGCTCGGTGTAACCGATCGCGAAATGGACCTCGCCGGCGAGGATCGCGGGCAGGAACTTCTTCTTCTGCGCTTCGGACCCGTACTGCTGCAGCGTGGGCCCGACGGTCTGCAGGGTGACCGCCGGCAGCGGCACGTCGGCCCGATGTGCCTCGTTGACGAAGATCGACTGCTCGATCGGACCGAAGCCCAGGCCGCCGAACTCCTTGGGCCAGCCGACACCGAGCTTGCCGTCGCTGCCCATCCGCTTGATGACCGCGCGGTACGCCTTGCCGTGGCGGTCCTTCTCCATCTCCTTCGCCTCTTCAGGGGAAATGAGATTCGAGAAGTACTCCCGCAGTTCGGCTTGCAGCTGTTTCTGTTCCGGCGTCAGTTCGATGAACATTGCTATCTCCCGTCGTCCCCTGGCCTCCGGCCGTGGCCCCATCGCTCGCCCACTGCGGCTCCCACCGTGTCGAGCCGGTGTGACGGACCGCCCACCAGGCGGGCCAGGTCCTTGATCGAGGAGTAGTAGCGGTCCATGGGATAGGTGATGTCCATACCCATCCCGCCGTGCAGGTGATGGCACAGCTGCATCACCGGCGGCGCCTGGGAGGCCAACCAGTAGCCGAGGATGTCGACGTCGTCGTCCGCGTCACGCCCCTCCGACAATCGCCACGTCACCGAGTTCGACACCAGAGTCAGTGTGCGAGAGGCAATGTAAACCTCGGCCAGCTGCGCAGCGACCGTCTGGAAGGTCGACAGCGGCTTGCCGAACTGCTCCCGGTTGGCCACGTAGTCGGCGGTCAACCGCAGCGCACCCGCAACCAGGCCGGACGCAAAGGCGCCGATCGCGGCGAGCGCCAACTGGTTGATCCGACGGGCGTCGGCTCCGTCGAGCACTCCGTCGACCGCCGCATCGGTGAACGTCACCGAGTACTCGTCGCCGTGGTTCGACGTCGGGGTCTTGACCACCGTCACGCCGTCCGCCTTCGGGGACACCACCGCTACTCCGGTGCCCGCGGTTACGACCAGCCAATCCGCTTGCTCCGCATAGGGAACCGCGACCTTGGTGCCGTTGAGTCTGCCGTTGGTGAACGTCACCGCCGGCCGATCCGGCAGCGGCGCGCCGGGTTCGTTGAGGGCGGCCGAGAGCACGGCGCCTTTCGCCACCCCGGCGAGATAGCGGTCCTGTTGGTCTTCGGTCGCTGCGTCGAGCAGTGGCAGCAATCCGAGGCCCAGGGTGGCCAGCGCGGGGCTGACGGTACCGTGCCTGCCGATCTCGGTGAGCGCCGTGGCCACCTCGGGCAGACCCACCCCGTCGCCGCCGAGGCGCTCGGGCACGGCCAGTGCGGTCACGCCGCCGGAAACCAGGGCGTCCCAACTGTTGTCACGACCGAGCACCGAGTTCACCACGTCGGCGACAGCCTGCTGCCCTTCGTCTGGACTGAAGTCCACCCGAATCCTCCTTGGTACCGGGAATTTGCGCAGTGGCTAAAACTACTTCGTGACCGGGCACTTACCGGTGTAATCCACCTGCCAGTGCTTGATGCCGTTGAGCCAACCGGACTTCAGCCGCTCGGGCTCGCTGATCGGCTTGAGGTCGGGCATGTGGTCGGCGACCGCGTTGAAGATCAGGTTGATGGTCATCTTCGCCAGGTTCGCGCCGATGCAGTAGTGGGCACCGGTGCCGCCGAAGCCGACGTGCGGGTTGGGATCGCGCAGGATGTCGAACTTGTGCGGGTCCTCGAACACCTCGTCGTCGAAATTGGCCGAGCGGTAGGACATCACGACCCGCTGGCCCTTCTTGATCTGCACGCCGCCCAGCTCGACATCCTCCAGAGCGGTGCGCTGGAACGCCGACACCGGGGTGGCCCAGCGGACGATCTCGTCGGCGGCGGTCTCGGGCCGTTCCCGCTTGTACAACTCCCACTGCTCGGGGTTCTGCGAGAACGCGATCATGCCGTGGGTGATCGAGTTACGGGTGGTCTCGTTGCCCGCGACCGCGAGCATCACGACGAAGAACCCGAATTCGTCGTCGGAGAGCTTCTCGCCCTCGATATCGGCCTCGATCAGCTTGGTGACGATGTCCTCGGTGGGGTTCTTGGCGCGCTCCTCGGCCATCTTCATCGCGTACTGGATCAACTCGAACGACGAAACCGCGGGATCGACATCGGCGTACTCCGGGTCTTCACCGGCGGTCATCTCGTTGGACCAGCGGAAGATCTTGTCGCGGTCGTCCTGCGGCACACCGAGCAGCTCGGCGATCGCCTGCAGTGGGAGTTCGCACGAGACCTGTTCGACGAAGTCGCCGGAGCCTTCGGCCGCGGCGGTCTGGGCGATCTTCTGCGCGCGAGCCCGCAGCTCGTCTTCTAGCCGTCCCACGGCCCGGGGTGTGAAGCCGCGCGAGATGATCTTGCGAAGACGGGTGTGCTGGGGCGCGTCCATGTTCAGCAGGACCGCCTTCTGCAGGTCGATCGCGTCACGAGTCATGTCCTTCGGCCAGACCGGGATGGCGCCGTCCGGGGAGCTGCCAAAGATTTCGTTGCGCTTGGACACCTCTTTGACGTCGGCATGCTTGGTCACCAGCCAATAGCCCTTGTCGCCGAAGCCGCCCGTGCCGCCAGGCACGTCAACCCAGTGAATAGGCTCGGACTTGCGTAGTTCGGCGAGTTCCTCGACCGGGAGACGCTCGAGGTTCAGGGTCGCGTCGAGGAAATCGAAGTCAGGGCTGATCGGGCACGAGTTGGGGCCGGGCATTAGGGAAGCACTCCTCAATTGCAACGTGTTCTAGTGTCAGTAAAACATGCCTTCTGCGCAGATAAAAGGCACGTAGTCAACGTCGCTTGTCAGAGTAATGAAACGTGTTCTAGCCTGACGGAATGGGTAACCCTGTCATCGTTGAAGCCACCCGCAGCCCGATCGGAAAGCGCAACGGCTGGCTGTCCGGCCTGCACGCCACCGAGTTGCTCGGCGCCACCCAGAAAGCTCTCGTCGAGAAGGCTGGAATCGATGCCGGCGACGTCGAGCAGGTCGTCGGTGGTTGCGTCACACAGTACGGCGAGCAATCCAACAACATCACCCGAGTGAGCTGGCTGGTGGCCGGCCTGCCCGAACACGTCGGCGCGATGACGGTCGACTGCCAGTGCGGCAGCGGCCAACAGGCCAACGGGCTGATCGCGGGCCTCATCGCGGCGGGCGCCATCGACATCGGCATCGGCTGCGGCATCGAGGCGATGAGCCGCGTCGGGCTGGGCGCCAATGCCGGCCCCGACCGCAGCATCCTGCGGCCGGCCTCGTGGGACATCGACCTGCCCGACCAGTTCACCGCCGCCGAGCGGATCGCCAAACGCCGCGGGATCACCCGCGAGGAGATCGACCAATTCGGTTTCGAGTCGCAACGCAAGGCCAAGCAGGCGTGGGCCGAAGGCCGCTTCGACCGGGAGATCAGCGGCATCGAGGCGCCCGTGCTCGACGAGCAGAAGCAGCCGACCAGCGAACGCCACGTCGTCACCCGCGACCAGGGCCTGCGCGACACCACGCTGGAGGGTCTCGCCGGACTCAAGCCGGTGCTCGAGGGCGGTATCCACACCGCGGGCACGTCCTCACAGATCTCCGACGGCGCCGCCGCGGTGTTGTGGATGGACGAAGACAAGGCGCGCGCACTGGGGTTGAAGCCGCGGGCGCGCATCGTCAGCCAGGCGCTGGTCGGCGCGGAGCCGTACTACCACCTCGACGGACCGGTGCAGTCGACGGCGAAGGTGCTGGAAAAGGCCGGCATGAAGATGGGTGACATCGACATCGTCGAGATCAACGAGGCGTTCGCCTCGGTGGTGCTGTCCTGGGCGCGGGTGCACGAGCCGGACATGGACCGCGTGAACGTCAACGGCGGCGCGATCGCGCTCGGCCATCCCGTCGGCAGCACCGGCAGCCGGCTGATCACCACCGCTCTGCACGAGTTGGAGCGCACCGACAAGAGCACCGCGCTGATCACGATGTGCGCCGGCGGCGCGCTGTCCACCGGCACGATCATCGAACGGATCTAGGGCGCGCCACTTTCGAGCGCCGAGCAGACGGGAAGTGCCCCGAAATTGCCGCGGTTCAGGGCATTTTGCGGCTGTTCGGCCCGCCAGTCGCGCGGCCCGCTAGTCGCGCCTGACTGTCGGACTGAAGCGCGCCCGGATGTGGTGAATCCTGCCGTCCGAGGCCGGAATCAAGAACGTCTCGCGCACCGGGGCGACCACGCGGCGGCCGGCGAGCTTCGCCTTGGTGACGACCGTGAACGTCGCGTGCACGTGGTCGCCGTCGACGGTGAACTGGCGGTCCGTCGTGGCTTCGATGATTCGGTACTGCGGTCCCCGATTGAGGCTGCGCCGCAGGTGGTCGCCGGAGAAGCCGGTCTTGAGCCCCTGCTCGATGCGCACGCAGTCGGGAGCGAACGGCACATCGTCGGCCCGATGGCTGGCGAGCGCGTCGATGTAGGCGTCGGCCGCCGCAATGCGGTCGGTGTCGGAAACTGTGTCCACCGACCGAGCATAGGATGACCGCCATGCCAAAATCGCGGCCCCGGTTCATGGACACCAAAGCCTCCGACTTCTTCATCAAGTGGATGTCGAAGATCAACACCTTCATGTACCGCCGTAACAACGGCGAGGGGCTCGGCGGCGAGTTCCAGGGCATCCCGGTGGCGCTGCTGACAACCATCGGCCGCAAGACCGGTGAACCGCGAGTGAGCCCGCTGTACTTCCACCGTGACGGCGACAAGGTCATCGTCGCCGCGTCCAAGGGCGGCAGCGACAAGCACCCGATGTGGTATCTGAACCTCAAGGCCAACCCGAGAGTCAAGGTGCAGATCAAAAGCGAGGTGCTCGACCTGACCGCGCGCGACGCCACCGACGAGGAACGCGCGCGGTACTGGCCGCGGCTCGTGGAGATGTATCCGACCTACGAGGACTACCAGTCGTGGACGGACCGCCGGATCCCGCTGGTGGTCTGCGAGCCCTGATCAGGCGCCGTAGACGGGAACCGGCGTGCGCGCCTTGCCGAGCAGGTCGGCGACGACGGGCCCCAACTCGGCGGGATCCCACCTGGCGCCCTTGTCCACCTGGGGACCGTGCGCCCAGCCCTCTGCGACCCGAATGATGCCGCCCTCGATCTCGAACATGCGGCCGGTGACGTCCTTCGACTCGACGCTGCCCAGCCAGACCACCAGCGGGGAAATGTTCTCCGGGGCCATCGCGTCGAAGTCCTGGTCCTGGGTGGCCATCATCTCGGCGAACACGGTCTCGGTCATCCGGGTCCTGGCCGACGGCGCGATCGCGTTGACGGTGACGCCGTACCGGCCCATCTCGGCGGACGCGACCAGAGTCAGCGCCGCGATCCCCGCCTTGGCCGCACTGTAATTCGCTTGTCCCACACTGCCTTGCAGGCCGGCGCCCGAACTCGTGTTGATGATCCGGGCATCGACGGGATTGCCGGCCTTGGACTGTGCGCGCCAATACGCCGCGGCGTGCCGCATCGTGGCGAAGTGCCCCTTGAGGTGCACGGCGATGACGGAGTCGAACTCCTCTTCGCTGGTGTTGGCGAACATCCGGTCGCGAACGATGCCTGCGTTGTTGACAAGGACGTCGAGCCCGCCGAACGTGTCGACAGCCGCCTGAATGAGGCCCTCGGCTTGCGTCCAGTCCGCGACGTTGGCACCGTTGGCGACGGCTTCCCCTCCGGCTGCGGTGATCTCGTCGACGACGCTCTGCGCGGCGCTACCGCCCCCGGCGGGTGACCCGTCCAGGCCGACGCCGATGTCGTTGACCACCACGCGCGCGCCCTCGGCGGCGAACGCCAGCGCATGCGCGCGTCCGATGCCGCCGCCCGATCCCGTCACGATGACCACACGGCCGTCGAGCAAACCCATATCCGTTGTCTCCCTTGGTTATTTGATGTCAGCAGTGGTGGTTGCCAGGTAATGGGGCGGCTCACCGCCGCCGTGGACTTCGAGCGATGCGCCGCTGATGTAGGAGGCCGCGTCGGAGGCCAGGAATGCGGCGGCCCACCCCACGTCGGCCGGTTCAGCGAGTCGGCCGAGCGGGACGTTGCGCGAGATCGCCGCGATCGAATCCGCGTCGCCGTAGAACAATTCGGACTGCTCGGTCTCCACCATGCCGACCACCACCGAGTTCACCCGGACCTTGGGGGCCCACTCCACGGCGAGCGTGGCGGTGATGCTTTCCATACCGGCTTTGGCCGCGCCGTAGGGGGCGGTGCCCGGCGTGGGTCGGCGACCGCTGACGCTGGCGATGTTGACGATCGACCCGCCGTGCTCCTGCGTCTGCATCACCGCGTTCGCATGCGTGGAGACCGACAGTGGGCCCAGGAGGTTCAGTTCGACGATCTTCCTGCTGAACTTCGCCGACGCTTCGGCGGCCAGCACGTAGGGCGAACCGCCCGCATTGTTCACCACGACATCGAGGCGACCGTGCCGGTCGACGATGGTCTGGATCAGCGCGCCCACTGCGTCGTCGTCACGCACATCGCACGGGTGGAACTCGTAGGGCACGCCCTCGACCGGTCGGCGGGCGCAGGTCACCACGCTGGCACCCTGGCCGGCGAACACCGCGCTGATCCCCGCGCCGACGCCGCGCACCCCGCCGGTCACCAGGACCACCCTGTCCTTGAGTCCGAGGTTCATGTCTTGCAGGTCGGTCACTGTGCTAGCGTACCAAGCAAGTGCTTGCTTTCCTACGCCGTCCCCCAGGAAGTACTCGGGAGTTTCGATGACAATCGCTCATACCATCACCGAACCGGGCATCGTCTCGGTCACCGTCGACTACCCCCCGGTCAATGCGATTCCCTCGCGCGGCTGGTTCGAACTGGCCGATGCGATCACCGCAGCGGGACGGGACCAGAGCACTCACGTCGTGATCCTGCGCGCCGAGGGTCGGGGCTTCAACGCCGGTGTCGACATCAAGGAGATGCAGAACACCGAAGGATTCACCGCGCTGATCGACGCCAACCGCGGCTGTTACGAAGCGTTTCGCGCGGTCTACGAGTGCGCCGTGCCCGTCGTCGCCGCGGTGAACGGCTTCTGCGTCGGCGGCGGTATCGGCCTGGTCGGCAACGCGGACGTCATCGTCGCCTCCGACGACGCCAAGTTCGGGCTGCCCGAGGTCGAACGCGGCGCGCTCGGCGCGGCCACCCACCTGTCGCGATTGGTGCCCCAGCACATGATGCGGCGACTGTTCTTCACTGCCGCCACCGTGGACGCGGCAACGTTGCACCACTTCGGTTCTGTGCACGAGGTGGTACCGCGCGCCGAACTCGACGGGGCCGCACTGCGGGTCGCCCGAGACATCGCCGCCAAGGACACCCGGGTCATCCGTGCGGCCAAGGAGGCGCTGAACTTCATCGACGTGCAGCGGGTGAACTCGAGCTACCGCATGGAGCAGGGCTTCACGTTCGAGTTGAACCTCGCGGGCGTCTCCGACGAGCACCGCGACGCGTTCGCCGGCACGTCCAAGGGGGAAAAGTCGTGAGCGACAAGCGAACCACGCTCGACGACGCGGTCTCGTCGATCGAAAGCGGCATGACCATCGGCATCGGCGGGTGGGGATCGCGCCGCAAGCCGATGGCGTTCGTGCGGGCGCTGCTGCGTACCGACGTCACCGACCTGACCGTTGTCGCCTACGGCGGACCCGACCTCGGGCTGTTGTGCTCGGCGGGCAAGGTCAAACGCGTCTACTACGGCTTCGTGTCGCTGGACTCGCCACCGTTCTACGACCCGTGGTTCGCCAAGGCCCGCACCAGCGGTGCGATCGAGGCGCGCGAGATGGACGAGGGCATGCTGCGGTGTGGCCTGCAGGCGGCGGCGCAGCGGCTGCCGTTCCTGCCGATCCGAGCGGGGCTCGGCAGCGACGTGCGCGCGTTCTGGGGTGAAGAGTTGAAGACCGTGACGTCGCCCTACCCGACCGGTGACGCTTACGAAGAACTCATCGCGATGCCCGCGCTGGCTCTGGATGCCGCATTCGTGCACATGAATCTCGGTGACGCACAAGGTAATGCGGCCTACACCGGTATCGACCCGTACTTCGACGACCTGTACCTGATGGCCGCCGAGCGCCGGTTCCTGTCGGTCGAGCGCGTGGTCGCGACCGAGGAGCTGGTCAAGGCCGTGCCGCCGCAGGCGCTGCTGATCAACCGGATGATGGTCGACGCCGTCGTCGAGGCCCCCAACGGCGCGCACTTCACCACCGCCGAACCGGATTACCGCCGCGACGAGAAGTTCCAGCGGCACTACGCCGAGGCGGCGGGTTCCGACGAGTCGTGGCAGCAGTTCGTACAGACCTATCTGTCGGGTACCGAGGCCGATTACCAAGCGGCCGTACGCAAGTTTGGAGAGAACAAGTGATGTCGGTATCCCGTGCCGAAGTGTGCGCCGTCGCGTGCGCCGAACTCTTCCGCGACGCCGGCGAAATCATGGTCAGCCCGATGACGACCATGGTGTCGATCGGCGCCCGGTTGGCCCGCTTGACCTTCTCCCCCGACATCCTGCTGACCGACGGTGAGGCGCGCCTGCTCGCGGACACACCCGCCGTCGGCGCCGCCGGCGCGATCGAGGGGTGGATGCCCTTCGGCCGGGTCTTCGAGACGCTGACGTGGGGTAGACGACATGTGGTCATGGGCGCCAACCAGATTGACCGCTACGGCAACCAGAATCTCTCGGCCTTCGGACCGCTGCAGCAGCCGACTCGTCAGATGTTCGGTGTGCGCGGTGCGCCGGGCAACACCATCAACCACGCCACCAGCTATTGGGTCGGCAACCACTCGAAACGGGTGTTCGGCGACTCCGTCGACGTGGTCTCGGGCATCGGCTGGGACAAGGTCGATCCGGGCAACCCGGCCTACCGGTTCGTCAACGTCTACCGGGTGGTGACCAACCTCGGCGTGTTCGACTTCAACGGCCCCGACCATCAGATGCGGGCGGTGTCGCTGCACCCCGGCGTCCAAGCGGAGCAGGTCGCCGAGAACACCTCGTTCGAGGTTCACGGACTGGACTCGGCCGTAGAGACTCGACTGCCCACCGGGAGTGAGCAGAGGTTGATCCGCGAGGTCATCGATCCGAAAAGTCTGCGGGACAAGGAAATACGGTCATGAGTAGATTGCGCACACCGTTGACCGAGCTGGTCGGTATCGACCATCCGGTGGTCCAGACCGGCATGGGCTGGGTGGCGGGTGCGCGGCTGGTCGCGGCGACCTCCAATGCCGGCGGTCTGGGGATCCTGGCGTCGGCGACCATGACGCTGGAGGAACTGCAGACCGCGGTCACCAAGGTGAAGAGCGCGACCGACAAGCCGTTCGGCATCAACATCCGCGCGGACGCGGGCGACGCCGCCGAGCGCATCGACCTGCTGATCCGCGAGGGCGTCAAGGTCGCCTCGTTCGCGTTGGCGCCCAAGCCAGATCTGATCGCCAAGCTCAAAGAGGCCGGCGTCGTGGTGATTCCGTCGGTGGGCCTGGCCAAGCACGCCAAGAAAGTGGCGGGCTGGGGCGCCGACGCGGTGATCGTGCAGGGCGGTGAAGGCGGCGGGCACACCGGGCCGATAGCGACGACGCTGTTGTTGCCCTCGGTGCTGGACGCGGTCGACATCCCGGTCGTGGCGGCCGGCGGCTTCTTCGACGGCCGCGGCCTTGCGGCGGCCTTGTCGTATGGCGCGGCGGGCGTCGCGATGGGCACTCGGTTCCTGTTGACGTCGGACTCGACGGTGCCGGACGCGGTCAAGCGGCGATACCTCGAGTCGGGGCTGGATGGCACAGTCGTCTCGACCCGCGTCGACGGAATGCCGCACCGGGTGTTGCGCACCGGTCTGGTGGAAAAGCTCGAGAGCGGATCGCGACTGCGCGGGTTCTCCGCGGCGGTGCGCAACGCGCAGAAGTTCAAGAAGATGTCGGGCATGACGTGGCGGTCGATGATCCGCGACGGCCTGGAGATGCGCCACGGCAAGGAGTTGACGTGGTCGCAGGTCGTCATGGCGGCCAATACCCCGATGCTGTTGAAGGCCGGTCTGGTCGAGGGCAACACCGACGCGGGTGTACTCGCATCTGGGCAGGTCGCGGGGATACTGGACGACCTGCCGTCGTGTGCCGAGCTGATCGAGTCGATCGTGGCAGATGCCGTCAAGCAGCTGCACGCGGCGGCCGCGTTGATCGACTGAGCCGCCGTCTCACCTCAGCACTGCAGCGCCGAACCAGTGGCTCAACAGTAAGGCGACCTCGACGTCCGATCGGTCGTCGGCAATCGGCTTACCGCGGCGCTCGATGGCGCGCTGGACGCGATACTTCACCGAGTTGAAATGCAGATGCAGCTCTTCGGCGGCGGTCGTGTAGCTGGACCCGGTTCGCATGTACACCAGCAGCGTTTCCCGAAGCCGCTCATCACTTTCCGTGGGAGATGCCAGCGGGCCGAGGATGTCGCCGATCCACGCCGACGCTGCTTCGAGGTCGTTACCCAGCAGAGCTGCCACCGAGAGGCCCGGATCACTCGCTTGGGTGAGGCGGCGTGAATCGGCACCGGCTGTGATCGCGACCTTGCGCGCATCCTGCGCCTGCTGGTGTGAACGTCGGAACCCTTTGACGCCCGGCAAGGGGTTCCCTGCTGCGATGCATGGCCCGCTGGTGGCGCCGGCCAGCTCGCGTAGACGCATGGGCGCCTTGACAGCCGCCTCCCGCGAGAGTGACATCCATCCCCACCCGGTGACGCGATCCACCGATAGGAACAACGAATGGTCCTGAGCACCGATCGACTCGGCGACGGAACGGAAGGAAGGTTCCAACGCCGCCGGTTCGGCGCCGTCCTCGGCCTCGGGACACCAGACCACGACGGCGAGGTGGATTCCTCTGAGCGAGTAGCGGATCGCAGTAGTCATCGCATCGACGTCGACACTGCCGCCGGCGAGTATCTCGCGGACCTGCGCGGTGCGCAGACTGTTTCGGTTCTCCAGCCAACGCTCACGCTCTTCCTGATAGGTGGCGATGACCCGCTGCGAAATCCAGTCGATGTATTCGAATGACGTCGCGGCCATTCGCTCGAAGACATCCAGGCTCAGGCGGGGGTCCAGGTCGGCGGCGCGGATCTCGTCGAGCACAGCCTCCAGCGCAGCCCGGTGACCCAGCCGGTAGGCACGCACGAGCGCGTCGGCAGAAATTTCGCGTTGGGACAATCGGCGGGCGTACTCCAGCGCCGCTGTCGGCGGCTCGACCTGAGTAACGGGAATACCGTGCCGGATCGCCGCAACGAACGTGTCGACGTTTCCCGAGACGGTCTCCCGCAGCAACTGCGTGAGCTGGGGGTCGCCCCCGAGCTCGGCGATCTTGGTGACCAGCAGTTGCTGGATCCGCCCAGTCACCTCGTCGAGCTTCGCGGACAGCCGGCTGACGATCAGGGCTGCATTCCTTCCGACAACAGCGTCGTCGTCGGGTGGGGGATCCGCCATGAATAGACGGTAGGTCGGCGACGATACGGCGGGGGGCGTTTGTCGGTAACAGACGAAGCCCTGCCGACACTTGGTCGGTTTTCGACGTTCACCGCAGACAGCGGTCTCCGTAACGTTCACGACGAACATGACGCCGGTGATCCAGCAAACAGTCGGCACCAAATCCACATCAGTTCCGCCCAGCGGAGAAATGAGTAAAACATGTCCTACCTCGCGCCCATCGTGATCTTTCTGTTGGTGCTCTTGCCGCTGTGGCTCCCGGCATCGATCAGCGGGTTCCACGCCATTGCCGACATCCGGCGGAAGCGTCGGGGTCCTCTGCCTGCCCACCTCGTCGCCGAATTCGCTTGATCGCGGAATCACCGCGACATCCCACGAGGACGGACATCCGACCATGACATCGTCAACCCCACCCGGCACCACAACCCTGCGGACCGTCAAAGCCCCACCGCGAACCGCATCCCAGTCCACCGTCGCTCCCGTGCGGAAACCCAACGAAGAGTTCATGCGATACGTGCAGAATCCCGTCTGGAACTTTCTGTGCGACCATTACTTTCGCCTTGAGATCGACGGCTGGCACCGGATTCCCGACGAGCCGTCACTGCTGGTCGGTATTCACTCCGGCGGTTCGCTGACCATGGACGCGTGGACCTTGGTGCACTCGTTCCATCGGCACTTCGAGGGCCGCCGTACCCTGCACGGCACCGCGCACGACGTGCTGATGTCCGCACCGCTGCTGGGCGCCTACTTCAAGGCGGTCGGCGTGATCCGCGCATCGCGCGACGGCGTCACATCCGCCTTGGCGGCGGGCCACGACGTGATCGTCTGGCCCGGCGGCGAGCAGGACGCGATGCGCAACTGGCGACATCGCGACAAGGCGGTCCTGGCCGGTCGCAAAGGTTTTGTCCGCCAGGCCATTCGGTCTGCGGTGCCGATCGTTCCGGTGGCGACCGTCGGCGGTCACGACACCGTGTTCGTGGTCTCCGAGGGTCGGTTCATCGCACGCTGGACGGGATTGGGCAAGCGCCTGCGCGGCGCGACCGCACCGATCATCGCGGGGTTCCCGTTTCCGCTCGCCGTCGAGATTCTGCCCATGCATCTGCCGCTGCCCGCGAAGATCCGCACGGAGTTGCTCGACCCGATACGAGTCGACACAGACCCGGCAGGCGCCGACGACACCGAATACGTCGACGCGATCTACGACGAGGTCGAACGCGCGATCCAGGCCGGCATGGATCGCCTGGCCAAGCGACGCAGCTTCCCGGTGCTGGGGTGAGCAAGCGATGGACCACGAGATCGAGGTCAGACCGAAAATAATTGCGGGAGAACGGTTTTGGCGTGAAGAAAACCGACCGGAGGGCGGTCTTCGGCGTTCGTCAGTTTACGCGCATCGATGCTGCCAAACAACGAAGTCGGCGCATTCAGAGGCGCACACTGGCTATCGCGAAAACTCATCAGCCCGCATATTCCCGCCTGCGTAAATAAATCAACCACTAGGTCAGCTAGCAAAGGAGTGACGATGACAATTGCGGACGTAACAAAGGTGGATTTGGACAGCGTCGACCTGGCCGATCCGGCGGTCTGGGACGACGGAGTGCCCTACGAACTGTTCAAGCGGATGCAGCGTGAAGCACCAGTGCATTTCAGTCCGCAGAACAATGCGCCGGGCGAAGGCGGCTTCTGGTCCATCACCCGCTTCGACGACGTGCGCGCCGTCAGCCGGGATCACCGAACCTTCTCCTCGGAAAAGCGCGGCATCTTTCATTTCGACGACATCGCCGAAGGTGTCCCACTGGACCTCCAGCGACTGCAGTTGATCTCCATGGACCCGCCGCGCCACGACCGACTCAAGGCGCTGGTGATCAAGGAATTCACCCCGGAGAAGATCGCCGAGCACGACGAGGACGTCAAGCAGATCATCAGCGATGTCCTCGACAGCGTCGCCGACAAAGAGCGGTTCGACTTGGTGGCCGACGTGGCGCGGCCCATCCCCGCGCGGGTGATCGGCTCGCTGCTCGGCACACCACCCGAAGACGACCAGAAGCTGGTGCATTGGACGAACGTCTTCACCGCGTTCGAGGACCCCGTCATCCGGGAGCAATGGAGTGACGCCGGCGCCGTCGTCGCCGAGATCATCGAGTACGTCAACCATCAGCTCGCGGAGCGCACCGACAGCGTGTCGGGCAGCCTGGTCAACACCATGCTCACGGCCGAGGTGGAGGGCCAGAAGCTCACCGAGCTCGAGATCGCCACGTTCTTCGTGTTGCTGATGTCCGCGGGCAACGACTCCACCCGCGCCACCTACAGCGCCACGATGCTGGAGATACTGCGTAACCCCCAGCTTCGCGACCAGCTCCGCGAAAATCCGGACCTGATCGACGCCGCAGTCGAAGAGGGGCTGCGCTGCTATCCCGCGTTCGCCTTCATGGCCCGCGCGGCAACCAAAGACACCGAGCTGCATGGCAAGACGATCAAAGAGGGTGACCGTCTGTTGCTCTGGTACATCGCTTCGAACCGCGACGAGAGCGTCTTCGAGAATCCGGACGAGTTCGACATCACCCGCGAGGGTCTCGCCGACAAGCATCAGGCCTTCGGTGGTCGCGGCAAGCACTTCTGCCTGGGCGCCAACCTCGCGCGTCTCGAGCTCAAGCTGTGGATCCAGCAGACCTTGGAACGCTTCCCGGATCTCGAATTGGACGGTGAGCCGACCCGGGTGCGAGCCCTGTTCCTCAACCAGTACAACTCGATTCCGGTGCGGAGGTCATCGTGACGACGACCGAGACGGCCCGCGCCAGACCGGCCTACCGTGAGGTCGAAATCGATGTCGAGGTTCGTCGCCGTGAAGTAGCGGCCGACGGTGTCGTGACCCTGACGCTCGCCGACCCCAGCGGCGCGGACCTGCCGGACTGGGCGCCGGGCTCGCACATCGACCTGATCATGACGCCGTCGCTGGTGCGGCAGTACTCGCTGTGCGGCGATACGGCGAATCGCTCGGAGTGGCAGGTCGGCGTGCTGCTCGACCCGAACAGCCGTGGCGGGTCCCAATTCGTCCACGACAAGCTCCACGAGGGCAGCACGGTACGGGTTCGCGGCCCGCGCAACCACTTTCCGTTGGTGAGCGCCCCACGCTACCTGTTCATCGCCGGCGGGATCGGGGTCACGCCGATGCTGCCGATGATCGGAGCGGCCGAAGCGACCGGCGCCGACTGGCGCCTGCTGTACGGCGGTCGGGAGCGATCGACGATGGCTTTCGTCGATGAGCTGGAACGCCACGGGCCGCGTGTCAGCGTATGCGCTCGGGACGTTCAGGACGGACCGAACTTCAGGGCCAGCCTCGCGACGGCGCTGTCCGATCCAGGCCAGGACACGCTGGTCTACTGCTGTGGGCCCGAGGGGTTGCTCGCCGCGGTAGAGGAGGCATGTAAGTCCTGGCCCGAGAACAGCCTGCACATCGAGCGCTTCTCGGCCAAGGCGGTGGAGGAACCGGCTAACACGCTGGCATCATTTGAAGTGGAATGCCAACGCTCGGGCGTGACTTTGACTGTGACGCAGGACAAATCGATCTACGAAGCATGTGATGAAGCAGGCGTCGACGTACTCGGCTCCTGCATGGAAGGCGTGTGCGGGACCTGCGAATGCGACATGATCGAGGGCGAGGGCGATCACCGCGACTCCGTGCTCAACGACGCCGAGAAAGCAGCGAACGAAACGATCATGATCTGCGTTTCGCGCGCCCGTTCGGAGAGGTTGGTGCTGGACCTATGAGACCGAACTACCCATTCAATTGCTGGTACGTCGCCGCGACAAGCGACGAGGTCGGCCAGGATCTGTTCTCCCGCCGCCTGCTTGGTGTTCACGTCATGCTGTACCGCCTCGGCTCAGGTGACGTCGTAGCGATGGAGGACCGCTGCGCGCACCGGGCTTATCCGCTTTCGCTCGGCTGGCGTGACGGCGACCGGGTGGTCAGCGGCTACCACGGCATGGTCTACGAACCCGACGGCCGGCTGGTCCATGTCCCGTCCCAGGAGAACGTCCCGCCGGGTGTGCGGGTGCGGACGTACCCCGTCTACGAGGAGTCGCCCTTCATCTGGGTGTGGCTCGGCGACCCCGGAGCCGCCGCACTGCGGCCACCGCCGCGGGTGCCGTGGTACTCAGCTGGAACGCGTTGGGAAAGTACCACCGAGGTGCTGCGCGTAGAGGCCAATTACTTACTGCTACAGGAGCATTATCTCGACCTCACGGATGTGTTCGTGATGCACCCGGAGGCCGTTCCTCCGGATATCGAGAGGCTGCCCCAGCTCGACGAGGTCGAGGTCTCCGAACGGTCGGTCGCCTACTCCAGATCGTTGCCATCGAGCCGGATGGCGGCATGGGAGGCCGAGATCACCGGTCTGCCCGCCGCGACGACTGGAGCACGACACGAAGAAGGGATATTCGTCTCGCCGGCTCTCCATGTGCAGCGGTACGCCATCGAGCCGGAGGGAGACCGGTCATACGACCTGTTGCGGATTCAGGGCTTCACGCCTGAATCTCCCGGCGTCACCCATGTCTTCCTGCGGATGGGCCGCAACTTCGCCACCGATGACGGCAAAGTCGGCGACTTCCTGAAGACGATGTTCCACGACTGGGCGATGCGGGATGCCGGTGTGCTCGAGACGATTCAGCGTCGGCTCGACGAGGACATCTATCCTCGCCGCGACATCAACGTGAAGGCCGACCGCGCCGCCATCCGCGCGCGCCGGATCGCCATGGAGATGGTCGACGAGGAGTCCGGCCGCTTCTTGCTGCGCGGATTGCTGTCATGACGGCAGCGATGAGCCAGCGCGGTGTGACCATCATCGGCGCCGGATTCGGCGGTGTCTGCCTTGGCATCAAACTGCGCCGGGCCGGCATCCCGTTCACCATCCTGGAGAAAGCCGACCGGGTCGGTGGCGTGTGGCGCGACAACACCTATCCCGGCGCGGCATGCGACATTCCGTCGCACCTGTACTCGTATTCCTTTGAGCCGAGCCACGACTGGTCTCGGAAGTACGGAACCCAACCCGAGATCCAGAGCTACATTGACCATTGCGCGCACAAGTACGGTGTGATGGACCACATCGAGTTCGGCCAGGAAGTGACACAGGCCGACTTCGACGAGGCGACTGGCCGGTGGACGGTGAGGACTGCGGCGGGCGACGAGTTCATCTCGCAATTCCTCGTCGCGGCCACCGGGCAGCTCAGTCTGCCTGCCGATCCGAGGTTTCCGGGCCTGGAGTCGTTCAACGGCAAGGTGTTCCATTCCGCGCGTTGGGATCACGACTACGATCTGCGGGGCAAGCACGTCGCGGTGGTCGGGAGCGGTGCGTCGGCGATCCAGTTCGTTCCTCAGATCGCCAAGCAGGTGGCGCAACTTCATGTGCTGCAACGGTCGGCACCGTATGTGCTGCCCAAGCCGGACCGCCCGTACACGCCTCTGGAGAAGTATCTGTATCGGCACTTCCCGGCGATGCTGGCCGCGAGTCGCAGCCGTCAGTACGCCTATCACGAGGCCCGGGTGCTGCCGCTGACCAAGGGCATCGGGGTCAAGGCATTCGAAAAGGTATGGGAGCGTTACTTCCACACCCAGATCGCCGACGACGAGATGCGCGAGAAATTGCGGCCGGACTACCCCATCGGCTGCAAGCGGGTACTGATCTCCAACGACTGGTACGCCGCGTTGAACCGGCCGAACGTCGAGGTGATACCGGCGGGTCTCACCGAGGTTCGGCCCGACGGGATAGTCGCTGCCGACGGCGCCGAGCGGGACGTGGACACCATCATCTTCGGTACCGGATTTGCCACCAACGACTTTCTGGCACCGATGACGATAACCGGCCGCGACGGACGCGACCTGCACAAGCTGTGGTCGGAGCGGGGCGGCGCCGAGGCGTTCCGGGGAATATCGGTGCCGGGCTTTCCGAACCTCTACATGCTCTACGGGCCCAACACCAACCTCGGGCACAACTCGATCATCTACATGTTGGAAACCCAGACCGAATACGTGCTCGAGGCACTGCGGCACGCCGCCAGCCACGGAGCCCGATGGCTCGACGTGCGTCCCGAAGCTCATCGGGAATACAACGACTCGCTTCAGGACGAGCTGAAGAAGACGGTCTGGCAGGCCGGCTGCGACAGCTGGTATGTCACCGAAGCCGGGAAGAACACCAACAACTGGCCGAGCTTCACCTTCGACTACCGCAAGAAGACCCGTTACTTCGACCCTGTCCACTACGTGACAGATACACCCGAGCAGGCGAGGAGTTGAGATGGCCGCACTACGTCTCGTGAACCGACATGATCGCAGCAGTCGGATGGCGCCTCCGTTCGATGACTTGGCCCAGTTGGTGCAGTCAACGGGTGACCGCTCCATCACGGTCACCAACGCGATGACCGGAGAACCGCTCGGGCAAGTGCCGGGTTGCACGGCCAACGACGTGGCCGTCGCGGCTGCGCGCGCCCGCGAGCTCCAGCGAGCCTGGGCCGCAAGGCCGATCGGTGAGCGCGCCGACGTGCTGATGCGTTTTCACGATCTGGTGCTGGAGCGCCAGGACGAGGTGCTCGACCTCATTCAACTCGAGAACGGCAAGGCGCGTCGACACGCGTTCGAAGAGGTGATGGACGTCTGCCTCACGGCCCGCTACTACGCGCACACCGCCGCCGACTACCTAAAGCCCAGACGCCGCCAGGGTGTGCAGTTGATGCTCACCGAGGTGTGGGAGCACCATCATCCCAAGGGCGTGGTCGGCATCGTGTCGCCGTGGAACTATCCGTTGACGCTCGGCATCAGCGACGCCCTTCCGGCACTCGTCGTGGGCAATGCGGTGCTGGCCAAACCCGATCGGCAGACACCGTTTTCGGCGCTGTGGGCCGTGCGGTTGCTTCAGGAGGCCGGGTTGCCGGCCGGCTTGGTGCAGGTTGTCACCGGCTCCGGAGCCGAACTCGGGACGCCGATCGTCGAGGAGTCCGACTTCCTGATGTTCACCGGCTCCACCGAGGTGGGGTGCGGCGTGGCCGCCGAGGCCGGCCAGCGGCTCATCGAATGCTCCATGGAACTGGGCGGCAAGAACGCGATGCTGGTCCTCGACGACGCCGATGTCGGCAAGGCGGTGAACGGCGCAGTGCGGGCGGCGTTCTCCAACACCGGTCAACTGTGCATCTCCATCGAGCGCATGTACATCCCCCGAGCGATGTGGGCGGACTTCGTCCCCAGGTTCGTGGCCACCACTGAGGCGTTGAAGCTGTCTGCCGGACTTGACTATTCGGGTGACATCGGCTCGCTGGTCTCCGAAAAGCAACTCAAGACTGTCACCTCTCATGTCGACGACGCGGTGGCCAAGGGCGCTACGGTGCTCGCCGGCGGTCGCGCGCGCCCCGACATCGGGCCGTACTTCTACGAGCCGACCATCCTGGCCGAAGTGCATGACGGCATGGACGTGTTCGCCGACGAGACGTTCGGTCCGGTCGTCTCGCTCTATCCCGTCGACACAGAAGACGAGGCGATCGAAAAGGCCAACGACAGTCCTTATGGGCTCAACTTCAGCATCTGGACGTCCAATCCCGGGCGCGGCCGGGAGGTTGCCGTTCGCCTTCAGGCCGGCACCGTCAACATCAAC
The DNA here is from genome assembly GCF_001500065.1 of Mycobacterium sp. IS-3022. GTDB lineage: Bacteria > Actinomycetota > Actinomycetes > Mycobacteriales > Mycobacteriaceae > Mycobacterium. Next base: position 349,044 of record NZ_LQIN01000001.1, on the reverse strand, counting down.
GAGGCGTACGCCGCCGCGTGGGGGTCGATGGACGCGCCGATGGGCGGTATGAAGGCGTCCGGTATCGGGCGGCGTCATGGCGAACACGGCATCTTGAAATACACGGAGGCGCAGACGATTGCGACAGAACGTCTCCTGCCGGTCGGGGTACCAGCCCAACTGAGCGCGAAACGTTACGCGCGGATCATGACCACCGGCCTGCGTGTTCTGCGCCGTGTTCCGGGCGTCAAGTAGGAGTACAGCGATGAGCAATGAATTCGACTACGACGTCGTGGTTATCGGCTCCGGCTTCGGCGGATCGGTGACGGCGCTGCGGCTGACCGAGAAGGGCTACCGCGTCGGCGTGCTGGAAGCCGGTCGACGCTTCACCGACGACCAGTTCGCGAAAACCAGCTGGGACATCCGCAAGTTCCTGTGGGCACCGAAGCTCGGCTGCTATGGCATCCAGCGGATTCATCTGCTGCGGGACTGCCTCATCCTGGCCGGCGCCGGTGTCGGTGGCGGCTCGCTGAACTACGCCAACACCTTGTACCAACCCTCAGGTCCGTTCTACACGGACCCTCAGTGGGCGCACATCACCGACTGGCAAGACGAACTGGCGCCGTACTACGACCAAGCCAAGCGCATGCTTGGGGTGGTTATCAACCCGGACATGACCCCGGCCGACGAGATCATGAAAGCGGTCGCCGAGGACATGGGCGTTGGCGACACGTTCGTGCAGACTCCCGTCGGCGTGTTCTTCGGCGAACCTGGTGAGACCGTCGCCGACCCGTACTTCGGCGGCGCCGGACCGGCGCGCACCGGCTGCATCGAGTGCGGCGGATGCATGACGGGCTGCCGATACGGCGCGAAGAACACGTTGGTCAAGAACTATCTGGGCCTTGCCGAAAGTGCCGGGGCCACAGTGCAGCCGCTGACCACCGTCACATCGCTGCGGCAAGCACCGGACGGTACGTGGCACGTCGACACCGTGCGCACCGGCCGGGTACTGCGCAAGAACCGCCGAACCTTCACCGCGCAGCACGTGGTGCTGGCCGCCGGCACGTGGGGGCACACAGAACCTGCTTCACAAGATGAAGGACACCGGCACGCTGCCCCGCCTGTCGGACCGGCTCGGCGTGCTCACCCGGACCAATTCCGAGTCGATCCTCGGCGCCTCGAAGTACAAGGTCGACCCGGCACTCGACCTCACTCGCGGTGTGGCGATCACCTCCTCGATCCACCCCACCAGTGACACTCACATCGAATCGGTGCGGTACAGCAAGGGCTCGAATGCGATGGCCTTTCTGCAGACCCTGATGGTTGACGGTGGCGGCCGATGGCCACGGTGGCTCAAGTTCTTGGGCGCGGCCGCGAAGAATCCGGTTGCGCTGCTGCGCGTGCTGACGGTGAAGAACTGGAGCGAGCGCACCGTGATCACCCTCGTGATGCAGAACCTGGACAACTCCATCACAACCTTCACCAAGGGCGGACTGCGCGGGCGGCATTTGTCTAGCAGGCAGGGGCACGGCAAGCCCAACCCGACCTGGATCCCTGTCGGCAACGAGGCGACGCGCAGGATCGCCGAGAAGATTCACGGCGTGTCCGCGGGAAGCTGGGGAGAGCTGTTCAACATCCCGATGACCGCGCATTTCCTGGGCGGCTGCGCCATCGGTTCCGATCCCGAGCACGGTGTCATCGACGCGTACCACCGGGTGTACGGCTACCCCACCCTCAGCGTGGTCGACGGCGCCGCGGTCTCGGCCAACCTGGGCGTCAACCCGTCGCTGACGATCACCGCGCAGGCTGAGCGTGCGGCCGCGATGTGGCCGAACAATGGTGAAGTCGATCATCGACCCGAACAAAGCCGGGGTTATCGCCGGATACCGCCCGTGACCCCGCGTAACCCGGCTGTACCGGCCTCTGCCCCTGGCGCATTGCGGCTTCCACACATCGAGATTCCTCAATTGAGAATCGCCGTTCGTGGAGAGACACGTCTGTAGCCTGCTATAGCTATTTGCTTCATTAGCGCTAAATTAAGCTATCGTCTTCATATGACTGAGGCGAAGCTAGATGCTTCATCAGTAGCCACGCTGATCGGTGATGTGGTCGGTTCACGCCGTGTCGCCGACCGTGCTGCCGCGCACCGCGCGATCAACAAGGCGCTCGCCGATGTGGCCGCTGGCGCGATCGATCCGCCCGCGTTCACCGTCGGCGACGAATTTCAGGGCACCTTTCCGACGGTCGGCGAGGCGGTCGACGCGGCTTTGGCCATCCGGCTGGCCGTCGCGCCCGGTATCGACGTCCGATTCGGAATCGGGTGGGGCGCGGTGACAGTACTGGACTCCGTCGCCGGCATCCAGGACGGTCCGGGCTGGTGGGCGGCCCGTGAGGCGATCGAGTGGACCGCAACCGCACAGCGACAGCCGGGGTTGGCGTCGGTGCGGACGTCGTTCCGGGCGGCCGCCGACACCAGGTCGGACGGCGACGCCATCAACGCCGCGCTGTTGTGTCGGGACCATCTGCTTGGATCGCTCGATGACCGCTCATTACGGATTGTGAAGGGCCTGTTGACCGATCAGACGAAGAAGGACATCGCCGCCGCCGAGGGAGTCAGCGCGTCGGCGGTGTCCCAACGTGCGGGCCGCGATGGGTTGGATCTGATCGTGGTGGCGTCGCGACTTCTGCGAGGTGTGCCGTGAGCGCGGTCGCGGTGATGCTGATCGCAATGGGTGTCGCCGACGTCGTTCGGCGGATGACCTCGCGGGTATGGGTGCCCGCGGCGGTCGCGCCGGCCGTGGTGGTCGCCTGCGCGGCACTGACCGGGCTCTGGCACTTGGGCGACATCGTGCTGTTGACCGTCGCGGCGTTGGCAAGTGTGGGCTGGGTGGTGCTTTGCGCCCGCGCCGAGGTCTCGGGACATGGTCAACTCGCCCCGCTGGTGGTGTTCGGCATGGCGCTGTCGGTGTTGATCATCCTGGCCGGCTGGGACTCTCATGTCTCCGGGGTCATGGCGCGTTGGCCGCCATGGGTGGGACTGACAGTGTCCGGAGACAGGCTGCTGATGATCATCGGCGTCATGCTCATGCAGCTGGTGACGGGCAACCAGTTGGTGCGGCTGGTGCTCGGCTCGGTCGGGGCGGTCAAGCCGGCGGGCGAACCGCAGCCATCGGACCGCCTCAAGGGCGGCCGACTCCTCGGGCCGATGGAGCGTGTGCTGATTCTCGGGCTCGGACTGGCCGGTCAGCTCGCAGCGGCCACGGCCGTCGTCGCCGCCAAGAGCATCATCCGGTTCCCGGAGATCAACGCGCAAAAGGCCCGCGAGAACGGCGGTATCGGGATCGACGAGGTCACCGAGTACTTCCTCGTCGGCAGCTTCGCCAGCTGGATCGTGGCACTGGGCGGCCTTGCTCTCGCGCACTAAACAGTAAGGCTTTCGATTCTGCCGAATTCGGACCGTGGCTTTCCTACACTCGCGGCCATGAAGACGAACGCCGCCGTGCTGTGGGGACTCAACGAGCCTTGGAGCATCGAGGAGATCGACCTCGACGGGCCCAAGGAAGGTGAGGTCCTCGTCTCGTTCGAGGCCACCGGGCTGTGCCATTCGGACCACCACGTCGTCACCGGGGATTTCGCCGGTGTGCCGCTGCCGATCATCGGCGGACATGAAGGTGCCGGCATTGTCGCCGACGTCGGACCGGGAGTGCGCGATCTCAAGGTCGGCGACCACGTGGTCACCTCGTTCCTGCCTGCGTGCGGACGCTGCCGCTGGTGTGCCAGCGGGCATCAGAACCTGTGCGATCTCGGCGCCTTGATCCTGGTGGGACTGCAGGCCGACGGTACCTACCGGCGCAAGGTCCAAGGTAAAGACGTCGGCATCCTGTCGGGTGTCGGTAGCTTCTCCGAGTACGGCACGCTGTCGGAGGCCTCGGTCGTCAAGGTCGACGATGATCTGCCGCTTGCTCGGGCGTGCCTGTTGGGCTGCGGTGTGATGACCGGGTGGGGCTCGGCGGTCAACACGGCCGACGTCAGCCCGGGCGACACGGTGGTGATCATCGGCTGCGGCGGCATCGGCAGCGGCGCGATCCAGGGCGCGCGATTGGCGGGCGCGGAGCACATCGTCGTCGTGGACATCGTCGAATCCAAGCGGGACAAGGCATTTGAGTTCGGTGCCACGCATTTCGTCACCTCGATGGAGGAGGCCATGGCGTTGGTCGGTGAGCTGACCCGCGGCGTGATGGCGGATTCCGCGCTGTTGACGATGGGGGTGCTCGAGGGCCGGATGATCGACGAGGCGCTCAACGTCATACGCAAGGGCGGTGCGGTGGTGATGACTGCCATCGCGTCGATGGCCGACGTGACGCCGACGCTGTCGATGGCGATGATGACGCTGTTCCAGAAGCGGCTACTGGGCAGCCTGTACGGTGAGGCCAACCCGCGCGCCGACATCCCGCGGCTGCTCAATCTCTACCGCGACGGCAAGCTGCTGCTCGACGAAACCGTCACGGCCGAATACAAACTCAACGACATCAACGAGGGCTACGACGACATGCTCGCCGGCCGAAACATCCGCGGCGTGATCATCCACGACCACTGAAATTCAGCCGCGCGTGACTAGAGGCGCTCGATGATCGTGACGTTCGCGGTGCCACCGCCCTCGCACATCGTCTGAAGGCCGTAGCGACCGCCGGTGCGCTCCAACGTGTTCAGCATCGTGGCGAACAACTTGGCGCCGGTTGCACCGAGCGGATGGCCGAGCGCGATCGCCCCGCCGCTGGGGTTGACCTTCGCGTGGTCAGCGCCGGTCTCCTTCAGCCACGCCATGACCACCGGCGCGAACGCCTCGTTGATCTCAACGGTGTCGATGTCATCGATCGACAGGCCGGTCTTCTTCAACGCGTACTCGGTGGCGGGGATCGGGCCGGTCAGCATGAACACCGGGTCGGCGCCGCGGGCACTGATGTGGTGGATTCGCGCGCGGGGCTTGAGGCGGTGGTCCTTGACGGCCTGCTCGGAGGCCAGCAGCACCGCGCTGGCGCCGTCGGAGATCTGGCTGGCCATCGCCGCGGTCAACCGGCCGCCGTCGACAAGGGTCTTCAGCCCGGCCATCTTTTCCAGCGACGTATCGCGCGGGCCCTCGTCGGTGACAAAGCCAGCCCCATCGACCGGGACCGGGATGATCTCGTTCTCGAAGTAGCCGGCGCGGATCGCCTCCTGCGCGCGCTGATGGCTGGCCAGCGAGTACTCCTCCATCTCTTCACGTGAGATGTTCCACTTCTCGGCGATCAACTCTGCGCCGCGGAACTGCGAGATCTCCTGGTCACCGTAGCGATGCAGCCAGCTCTTGGATTCGTTTGTCGGAGAGGTGAATCCGTACTGCTCACCGGCGGTCATCGCCGACGAGATCGGGATCTGGCTCATGTTCTGCATACCACCGGCGACAATCAGGTCGGCGGTACCGGACATGATCGCCTGTGCGCCAAAGGAAATGGCCTGCTGACTGGATCCACACTGGCGATCGACCGTGACGCCGGGCACTTCCTCGGGGTAACCCGCGGCGAGCCACGACAACCTCGCGATGTTGCCGGCCTGTGGTCCGATCGCGTCGACGCAGCCGGCGATCACATCGTCGACGACGCCCGGGTCGACGTCGACACGATCAAACAGTCCGCGCCACGCCGCGGCGCCGAGGTCGACGGGATGCACACCCGCCAGCGACCCGTTGCGCTTACCGACGGCTGTGCGTACGGCGTCAATGACATAGGCCTCAGGCATTGTCGGCTCCTTCTTTGGTAATGCCGCCGAGAACGATCGACAGATATTGACGGCCGACGTCTTCGGCCGTGAGCGGACCGCCTGGCTGATACCAGCGGACCGAAACCCAGGTGGTGTCGCGGATGAACCGGTAGACCAGGTCGACATCGATGTCGGGGCGGAAGTACCCCTCGTCGACGCCCTGGTTGAGCAGATCCAGCCACATTTTGCGTTGCTCTTGGTTGCGCTTCTCGACATAGGAGAACCGCTCCTGACCCGCAAGCCGCTTGGCCTCGTCCTGGTAGATGACCACCTGGGCGTGCCGGTGCTCGATCGCCTCGAACGACGTCATGAACAGCCCTTTGAGCCGTTCCAGCGGATTGGGTTCGGTGTCGACGATCTCCTGGTAGCGCGCGAACAGCCAGTCGAGGAATCCGCGCAGCACCTCGTCGACCATCTCCTCCTTGGAGGCGAAGTGGTGATAGAGGCTGCCGGAGAGGATGCCCGCCGAGTCGGCGATGTCGCGCACGGTGGTCGCGCGCAGGCCCCGCTCGGCGAACATCGACGCGGCGAGCTCGAGAAGCTCGTCTCTCCGGCTTATCGGCTGGCTCGCCGGCCGGCTCAGCGGTGCCTCACCCACCCGGACAGCCTATCAACCAAGCGCTTGCTCGGCTACATCGGTTGCAACCGAGGTCTTGCCCTTCGGTAAACATGTACGGTGACCGACCAGCCGCAAGAGACCGGATTCTGGAGTCGACTCTCCCGACGCACGAAAATCGTCCTCATCGCCGATCTGGTCATACTGGTGATCCTGCTTGGCGTCGCCGCGCTGTATGTGGAGAAATCCCGACCCGACCCGGTCGTGTCAAACGCCTCACCGACAAGTGCGACGACGTCAGCGGCGCCGTCACCCCTGCAGACCTCCTATGGTCTCGCGTGGATCGTCGCCGCGTGCGGCGGGGCGATGACCATGCAGGACCTGCCCAATTCGCCGTTGCCGCGAGCGGAGGACTATGCGGTCTGCCTTGCTCCCGGCAGCGGCGCCTCGTTGGTGACCGGGGTGTACGACGAGGGCGGGGCACTCGACGATGATGTCGCCGACATGCGCATTCCGCATCGCTATGCCACTCGCGTCGACGACATGGACAAGCATTGGCTCGTGTTGGTCGAGGGGGACAGCGCCGCACCTCTGCAACCCCTGCAGCGCTACGGCTTCCGCATCCGGTAGGCCCTGAATTCGGTGCACGTAGCAGCCACGGCGTCACTTTAGGCTTGGACCATGTTCGTCGACACCGACTTGCTGCGGATGGGTGCTGACTTCTCGAAGAGTGCCGGCGAGATCGCCATGCGAGGAGCGGAACGATTTGCTTCGACATCGCTACCTGCCGGGATTTTTGGCGACTTCGATGCCGCGCATGGCTTCCACAGCGCCCTCGGCCGCGCGCACGAAGCACAGGCCGCAACCATGCGAGCACATCACGCCAACTTCGACGGTCTAGCTGCGAAGGCCAACGTTGGCGCCGCGGAGTTCGAAACCCAGGACGAGGCCTGCGCAGCGACGGTGCGCTCGGCAGGTGAGAACATCACCTGACTCGAGATGACGGTCGACCTCAAACATCTAGATGTCGGGGTGCTCACCGGATCTGCCGGCGGTGATCCGTGGCAGATGAACCGGACGGTGCAGAGCGGTTCACCCGGCGAGATCAGTGAACTCGCGACGGCCTTTCACAACGCGGGCGTGTGCACTACCGAGACCAGCGAGGAGTTCGCCATTGCTCAACAGCGCTTCGCCTCTGCATGGGATCGTCAGGACGGCGGCGACCATCCGATCAACGACTCGGCAGAGGTCAAGCGCGCCATGGAATCCCTGCAACTCAATCGCGAACAGATCGGCGCGTCGGGAATGGCCGCCTTCGGCGCGTGGCTCGGCGCCCCGGCCGGCCCCGTCGGAATCTTCGCGGGCGCTTTTATTCTTGGCTCCATCGGTTCGCTCGGCGGCGAGCAGCTCGGTCAGAACATCTACCAGAGGGTGGCTGGGAGTTAATGAACGACTTCTTCATGGCGACCGCGTTCGTCGGTCTCGGCGCCGCGATCATCGCCGGATGGCTGCCGTTGCGTATCGGGCGCATCCTGTACTGGTCAGGCGCCGGCATCACGACTATGTCCGTGTTTCTCATGGCCTATCCGCCGGACTGGAAGTCGGGGCTGTTGATGTCGGTGTTCGCGGCCTGCGCAGTCACCGGCTTGGCCTACGTCAACACCGAGTTCATTTCGATCGGCGGTAGGACGTATTCGTTGTTCGGCGATCCTGCCAGCATCGACGATTACGGCGTCGGTTTGACCCCCACTAAGACCTGGTGGTTGGCGGTGTTCGCGGTAGCGACGCTGATCGCGAGCGGCGCAGCCTTCGTCGCCGACGGCGCACAGGCCTGGATTCCCGTCGGCCTAGGCGCCATCGCCCTTTTCGCCGCCGTCTCGCTCGGGTACCGTGACGCCCTCGCCGGCCGCCCAATCGCAGCCGGACAAAAACTACAACTCGGACTCCTGGCGGTGCTGACCCTCGGCGTCTTCCCGGTCGTATATCTGGGAGCGTACAAAACAGGCAAGCGACGGACTGTCGACAAGCCGGCCGACTGTTAAGCCCGCTGGCTCGACACCGAAATGACTTCTCCAGTCAGGTAACTGGAGTACTCACTGGCCAGGAACGCGATCGTGGCCGCGACTTCCCACGGCTCGGCCGCGCGCCCGAACGCCTCGCCTTCCGACAGCCGATCCAGGAGGTCCGACGAGCTCGTCTTCTCGAGGAACTTGTGCCGGGCGATGCTGGGCGACACCGCGTTGATCCGCACGCCGTACTCGACGGCTTCGATCGCGCTGCACCGCGTCAACGCCATCACGCCGGCCTTCGCCGCGGCGTAATGCGACTGTGAATGCTGTGCGCGCCAACCCAGGACACTGGCGTTGTTGACGATCACCCCGCCATGGTCGGCTTCGCGGAAGTAGCTCAGCGCCGCCCGCGTCGCGCGCATCACCGACGTCAGCGTCACGTTGAGGACACGGTCCCATTCCTCGTCGGTCATGTCGACGACGGGCGTCTGGCCGCCCAGACCCGCGTTGTTGACCAGCACGTCGAGTCGGCCCATCCGCGCGGTGGTCGACGCGATCAGCGCATCGACCTGCGCGGTGGACGTCACGTCGCAGACCACACTCTCGACGCGGCCCAGCCCCAGTTCGGCCAACTGGTCGCGGGTCTCGCCCAGTCGCCGCTCGTGATGGTCGGACACGACGACGTCGGCACCTTCGAGCAGCGCCCGACGCGCCACCGCCGACCCGATTCCGGTGCCGGCCGCCGCGGTCACCACGACGACCTTTCCGGTCAGAAGGCCGTGGCCGCCAATCTCTTTCGGAGCCTCAGCCAAGTTCACGCGCCTTTGACCTCTCTCGGTAGTCCGAGCACACGCTCGGCGATGATGTTGCGCTGCACCTCGTTGGACCCGCCGTAGATGGTGTCGGCGCGCGAGAACAGATACAGCCGCTGCCATTCGTCGAAGTCACCGTCGGTCAGCGTCAGCCCTTCGCGGCCAAGCACGTCCATCGCGATCTCCCCGAGTTCGCGATGCCAGTTGGCCCACAACAGCTTCGACACGTTGTCTTGCCCCGGCTGCTCGACGTCCATCGTGGCCAGCGCATAGGACCGCATCGTGCGCAGGCCCGCCCATGACCGTGTCAACCGCTCGCGGATCAACGGATCGTCAGCGGCGCCGGTGCGTTTCGCCAATTCGGCGACTCCCGACAGCTCGCGCGCATATTCAATCTGCTGGCCGAGCGTCGAGACGCCGCGCTCGAAGGTCAACGTGCCCATCGCGACCCGCCAGCCGTCGCCAGGCTCACCGACAACCAGCGAGGCATCGGTGCGGGCATCGTCGAAGAACACCTCGTTGAACTCCGAGTCACCGGTCAGCTGCACTATCGGCCGGATCTCGACGCCCGGCTGGTCCAGCGGTACGAGCAGATACGACAGGCCCGCATGCCGCTTGGAGCCCTTCTCCGTGCGCGCGATGACGAAGCACCACTGCGCCCAGTGCGCCAGCGACGTCCACACCTTCTGGCCGTTGATGACCCACTGATCACCGTCGAGTTCGGCCGTCGTCGCCACGTTGGCCAGATCGCTACCAGCTCCGGGTTCGGAGTAGCCCTGACACCACAGTTCGGTGACATCGAGGATTCTCGGCAGGAACCGCTGCTGCTGCTCGGGCGTGCCGAAGGCGATCAACGTCGGGCCGAGCAATTCCTCACCGAAGTGGTTGACCTTCGCCGGGGCGTTCGCGATCGCATATTCCTCGTAGAACGCGACCCGGTGCGCGACCGACAATCCGCGACCGCCGTGCTCCTGCGGCCAGCCCAGGCACGTCAACCCGGCGGCCGCCAGGTGCTGGTTCCACGCCCGGCGTTCCTCGAACGCCTCGTGCTCCCGGCCCGGCCCACCGAGCCCTTTCAGCGCCGCGTACTCCCCGACGAGGTTGTCGGCAAGCCAGCCACGGACCTCGGCCCGGAACTCCTCGACCGTAATCACCCTTGTAGGCTAACCTACCAAGCACTTGCTTTGTTAGAGGAGCATCAATGACTGGCGATCGGCGGACCATTCCGGAGGTCTTGGACCGGATCGCCGACCGGTTTTCCGGCCACAATGCGCTGGTCACAGCCGATCGCACCATCAAGTACGCCGAGCTGCGCGATGAGGTCCGCCGCGCGGCCGCGGCGATGATCCAGTTCGGAATCAAGCCCGGCGACCGGGTCGCGATCTGGTCACCGAACACCTGGCACTGGGTGGTGGCGTGCCTGGCCACGCATTACGCCGGCGGCGTCATGGTCCCGCTGAACACGCGCTACACCGCCAGCGAGGCCACCGACATCCTGGCCCGCACCGGCGCCCCGCTGCTGTTCGCCTCCGGTGAGTTCCTCGGGGCCGACAAGGCCGCGTCCGTCGATCGCGACGCGTTACCCGCCCTGCAGCACGTGGTGCGCGTGCCGATCGAAAAGGACGACGGCACCTGGGACGAATTCATGGCAGAGGGAAAGGACCTCGACGAGGTCGACGCCCGCGCCGCTGCCGTCGCGCCCGACGATGTGTCCGACATCCTGTTCACCTCGGGCACGACGGGGCGCAGCAAGGGCGTGCTGTGCGCGCACCGGCAGTCGCTGGACGCATCCGCCGCGTGGGCCGCCTGCGGCCAACTCACCAGCGACGACCGATATCTCTGCATCAACCCGTTCTTCCACAACTTCGGTTACAAGGCAGGCATCCTGACTTGTCTGCAGACCGGCGCGACGCTCATCCCCCAGCTGACATTCGACCCGGAGCAGGCGATGGCCGCGGTGGCCGAGCACCGCATCACCGTGCTGCCCGGTCCGCCGACCATCTACCAAACTCTGCTCGATCACCCGAAACGTGCCGACTACGACCTGAGTTCGCTGCGCTTCGCCGTCACGGGCGCGGCGACGATCCCGGTGGTGCTCATCGAACGCATGCAGGACGAACTCGACATCGACATCGTGCTGACCGCCTACGGCCTGACCGAGGCGAGCGGGTTCGGCACGATGTGCCGTGCCGACGACGACGCGGTCACCGTCGCCACCACGTCGGGCCGGCCGATCGCGGATTTCGAACTGCGCATAGACGATCCGGCCGCTGACGGTACCGGTGAGGTGCTGTTGCGCGGCCCCAACGTGATGCTCGGGTACCTCGACGACCCCGAGGCGACTGCAGCGGCGATCGACTCCGACGGCTGGTTGCACACCGGTGACGTCGGCACCATCGACGAGAACGGCAACCTGCGCATCACAGACCGGCTCAAGGACATGTACATCTGCGGCGGGTTCAACGTCTATCCGGCCGAGATCGAGCAGGTTCTGGCCCGCCTCGACGGCGTCGCCGAATCCGCTGTGATCGGGGTTCCCGACGAACGACTCGGCGAAGTCGGCAAGGCGTTCATCGTCACCAAGTCCGGTGTCGAACTCGATGAAGAGACCGTAATCGCTTACACCCGGGAACATCTCGCGAACTTCAAGACACCCCGGTCGGTGAAGTTCCTGGATGCGCTGCCGCGTAACCCGGGCGGCAAAGTGGTCAAGCCGCTATTGCGCCAACACAGTGAGAGGACTGAGTCTTCCTGATGGACCTGAAGTTCGACGACGCCACCTTGGCCTTCCAGGCCGAGGTGCGCGAGTTCCTGGCGAACAACAAGGACTCGTTCCCGACGAAGTCCTACGACACCGCCGAGGGTTTCGAACAGCATCGTCGTTGGGACAAGGTGCTTTTCGACGCCGGCCTGTCGGTCATCACCTGGCCCGAGAAGTACGGTGGCCGCGACGCGACCCTGCTGCAGTGGGTCGTCTACGAAGAGGAGTACTTCCGCGCCGGCGCGCCGGGTCGCGCCAGCGCCAACGGTACTTCGATGTTGGCGCCGACATTGTTCGCGCACGGCACCGAAGAACAGCTCGATCGTGTGCTGCCGAAAATGGCCACCGGCGAGGAGATCTGGGCGCAGGCTTGGTCGGAGCCGGAATCCGGCAGCGACCTGGCGTCCCTGCGCTCGACGGCGAGGAAAACCGACGGGGGCTGGCTGCTCAACGGGCAGAAGATCTGGAGCTCGCGGGCGCCGTTCGGCGAACGGGCCTTCGGCCTGTTCCGTTCCGATCCGGAGGCGCAGCGCCACAAGGGCCTGACGTATTTCATGTTCGACCTCAAGGCCGAAGGCATCACGGTGCGTCCCATCGCGCAGTTGGGCGGCGACACCGGGTTCGGCGAGATCTTCCTCGACGACGTGTTCGTTCCCGACAACGATGTCATCGGCGAGGTGCACGACGGGTGGCGCGCGGCGATGAGCACCTCGAGCAACGAGCGCGGTATGTCGTTGCGCAGCCCCGCCCGCTTCCTGGCGCCGGCTGAACGGTTGGTGGCCGAATGGGCCAAGGACCGCAACCCCGCGTACGCCGACCGGGTCGCCGATGCGTGGATCAAGGCGCAGGCGTACCGGTTGCACACGTTCGGGACCGTGACGCGCATCGCCGCAGGCGGCGAGTTGGGCGCCGAGTCGTCGGTGACCAAAGTGTTCTGGTCGGACCTCGACGTCGCGATCCACCAGACCGCACTCGACCTGCGCGGCGCCGACAGTGAGCTCGTCGACAAGTGGACCGATGGCCTGCTGTTCGCGCTCGGCGGCCCGATTTACGCCGGTACCAACGAGATTCAGCGCAATATCATTGCCGAGCGCCTCCTGGGACTTCCCCGAAAGTAGTCATATGAACTTCGAATTGGACGAACAGCAGCGCGACTTCGCGGCCAGTATCGACGCCGCGCTGGGCGCCGCCGATCTGCCGGGTGCGGTCCGGGCGTGGGCGGCGGGTGACACGGCGCCCGGCCGCAAGGTGTGGGCGCAGTTGACCGACCTCGGCGTGACCGCGCTCGTGGTGCCGGAGAAGTACGACGGTATCGAGGCGCACCCGGTGGACCTGGTGGTCGCCACCGAACGTCTCGGCCGGTGGTGCGTGCCGGGCCCGGTCGTCGAATCCATTGCGGTCGCACCAATTCTGCTCGCTGACGACGAGCGCAGCGCCGCGCTGGCCGCAGGCGAGCTGATCGCCACCGTCGCCCTGCCACCGCACGTGCCCTACGCCGTCGACGCCGATACCGCCGGCCTGATCCTGATGGCCGACAACAACGAGGTGCGCGAGGGCGCCGCAGGTGCGCGCCACGAGTCCGTGGATCCGAGCCGAAAGCTGTTCGATGTCAGCGCTTCCGGCGATGCCAAGCCGGCCGATGTCGCGCGAGCCTACGAGTTCGGCGTGTTGGCGACGGCGGCGCAACTGGTCGGAGCCGGGCAGGCGATGCTCGACATGTCGGTCGAATACGCCAAGCAGCGCAGCCAGTTCGGCAAGGTGATCGGTACCTATCAGGCGATCAAGCACAAGCTCGCCGATGTGCACATCGCCGTCGAACTGGCCCGTCCGCTGGTGTACGGCGCCGCGCTCTCGCTGGCGGACAATTCACCCGACACCGCGCGGGACGTCAGCGCCGCCAAGGCCGCCGCGGCCGACGCCGCACTGCTGGCGGCACGGTCGGCGCTGCAGACGCACGGCGCGATCGGGTTCACCCAGGAGCACGACCTGTCGCTGTGGTTGCTGCGCGTTCAGGCGCTGCGCTCGGCGTGGGGCGATCCGTCCGTGCACCGTCGGCGGGTATTGGAGGCCTTGTGACCGAAGAACGTCAACTGCTTCGTGAGACGGTGGCCGCGCTGGTCGACAAGCACGCGGCGCCTGCGGCGGTCCGCGAAGCGATGGAATCCGAACGCGGATACGACGAGTCGCTGTGGAAGCTGCTGTGCGAGCAGGTCGGTGCGGCGGCGCTCGTCGTGCCCGAGGAACTCGGCGGTGCGGGCGGCGAACTCGCCGACGCGGCCGTTGTGCTCGAGGAACTCGGCAAGGCGTTGGTGCCGACGCCGCTGCTCGGCACCACGCTCGCGGAGTTGGCCCTGCTGGCCGCGGACGAACCGGACACCGAGGCCCTGGAGGGTCTTGTCGAAGGTGTCAAACTCGGCGCCGTCGTTTTCGACGCCGATCATGTGGTCAACGGTGACGTCGCCGACGTGGTGATCGCCGCCGACGGCGAGCGGTTGTCCAGGTGGACTCGGTTCACCGCTGCGCGGGTCGACGCGATGGACCTCACGCGCCGGCTGGCGCGCGTCGAAGCCCAGGACACCGCGGACATCGGCGCCGACCCCGGCCTCGCCGACACCGCGGCCCTGTTGCTGGCCGCCGAGCAAATCGGTGCCGCCACCCGATGCCTGGACCTGACGGTGCAGTACACCAAGGACCGGGTGCAGTTCGGCAGGCCCATCGGAAGTTTCCAGGCGCTCAAGCATCGGATGGCCGACCTTTACGTCGCCGTGCAGTCCGCGCGGGCCGTCGTGGACGAGGCGATCGCCACGCCGTCGCCGACTTCGGCTGCGCTGGCGCGGTTCTCGGCCAGCGAGGCGTTCACCAAGGTGGCCGCCGAAGCCGTGCAGATGCACGGTGGTATCGCGATCACCTGGGAGCACGACATCCAGCTGTACTTCAAGCGGGCGCACGGCAGTGCGCAGCTGCTCGGACCACCGCGTGACCATTTGCGGCGGCTCGAATCCGAAGTGTTCTAGCGTTAGCAGCGTGAGCATCTCGCTGCGGTCCGGTATTCCGCCGTTCTACGTGATGGACGTGTGGCTGGCCGCCGCGGAACGCCAGCGCAGCCACGGCGATCTGGTCAACCTGTCGGCGGGCCAACCCAGCGTCGGCGCCCCCGCCGCCGTCCTTGCAGCGGCGAAAGAGGCGCTGGACACCACCGTGCTCGGCTACACCGTCGCGTTGGGCGTTCCGGAATTGCGTGCGGCGATCGCCGGCCAGTACCTCGACCGGCACGGCCTCGTCGTGGACCCGAACGACGTGGTGATCACGACGGGCTCGTCGGGCGGGTTTCTGTTGGCCTTTCTCGCTTGCTTCGACGTCGGCGACCGGGTCGCGATCGCCAGCCCGGGCTACCCCTGCTATCGCAACATCCTCTCGGCGCTGGGCTGCGAAGTCGTCGAGATCCCCTGCGGCCCCGAGACGCGCTTTCAGCCGACGGTTCAGATGCTCGCGGACCTCGACCCGCCCGTGCAGGGTGTCATCGTGGCGAGCCCGGCAAATCCGACCGGCACGGTCATCCCTCCGGACGAATTGGCGGCGATCGCCGCTTGGTGCGATACGACCGGAGTGCGGCTGATCAGCGACGAGGTGTATCATGGGCTGGTTTACGAGGGCGCTCCGGCGACCAGTTGCGCATGGCAGACGTCGCGCAATGCCGTTGTCGCCAACAGCTTTTCGAAGTACTTCGCGATGACCGGGTGGCGGCTGGGCTGGCTACTGGTCCCGCAGGAACTGCAGCGTGCGGTGGACCGTCTGACGGGCAACTTCACGATTTGCCCGCCGACGCTGCCGCAACTCGCCGCGATCGCGGCGTTCACCCCGGAGTCGATCACCGAAGCCGACGCGCTGCTGCACCAGTACGCCGCCAACCGTCGGCTGCTGCTCGACGGGCTGCGCGGGCTCGGCATCGACCGACTGGCCCCCACCGACGGCGCCTTCTACGTCTACGCCGACGTCTCGCATCTGACCACGGACTCGCTGTCGTTCTGCTCAAAGCTGTTGGATGACACCGGCGTTGCGATCGCACCCGGGATCGACTTCGATCCGGCACGGGGCGGATCGTTCGTCCGGCTGTCGTTCGCGGGACCGACGAGCGATATCACCGAGGCGCTGCGCCGCATCGGCGCGTGGCTGGGCTGAGGTTTCCGCGCGCGTGAGTACCACTGCGCGGCGGGCACCGCTGTTGGCGGCCGGTTTCACCACTGCCTTCGGCGCCCACGCTGTCGCAGGCACGCTCGGGACCACCACGACCGGTACAGCCGCCTCACTGCTGACGCTCGGTGCGCTCCTCGCGATCTACGACGGTGCGGAGGTGGTGCTGAAGCCAGTGTTCGGAACGCTCGCCGACCGGATCGGCGCCCGCACCGTCCTGATCGCCGGGTTGGTGGTCTTCGTGGTCGCGTCGGCGTCCTACGCCGCCTTTGACAACGCGGCGTGGCTATGGGCAGGCCGGTTGGGCCAGGGCGTCGGCGCGGCGGCGTTCTCTCCCGCCGCGTCGGCGCTGGTTGCCCTGATGACTCCGCCCACCGCCCAGGGGCGCGCATTCGGAACGTACGGCTCGTACAAATCGATCGGCTACACACTCGGACCATTACTCGGTGGCCTGATCGTCACGCTGGGCGGGCTGCAGAGCCTGTTCGCCGTGATGGCCGTGCTCGCAACCGTGGTCGCCGTGTGGGCATGGATATCCGTGCCGGCCGTGACACCGCTGCCCCGGCGGCGTCAGACGCTGCTCGACACT
The DNA here is from genome assembly GCF_001500065.1 of Mycobacterium sp. IS-3022. Classification (GTDB taxonomy): domain Bacteria; phylum Actinomycetota; class Actinomycetes; order Mycobacteriales; family Mycobacteriaceae; genus Mycobacterium. Next base: position 332,351 of record NZ_LQIN01000001.1, on the reverse strand, counting down.
CTGCGCAGGTTCTCCGAGTCCTCCTTTGTCACACCGACCCTCGCGCTTGCGGCGGCCACCGCTGCGCTGTCGGTCGGCGTTGGCTTCCTGCCGGTTCTCGGCATCCAGGCCGGCCTGAGTCCCGTCGTCACCGGCGCCGTCGTCTCCGTGCTCGCGCTCACCACAGCGGTCGCGCAGCCGATGGCCGGGCGGGCGCACGACGCGGGCAGAATCACCCTCAACGCGGGCATTGCGATCGGAATGGTCCTGACCGCAGCCGGTTTGGTGGTTGCGGCCTTGCCCGGCCTCGCGGGCCTGCTGTGCGCCGCCGTTGTCATCGGCACCGGCTGCGGACTCATCACCCCGCTGGCCTTCACGATGCTCGCGAAGACGACCCCCAGCGAGCGGCTGGGCCAGACGATGGGCGCTGCGGAGATCGGCAGGGAGAGCGGTGACGCCGCGGGGCCGCTCGTCGTGGCATCGATCGCGGCTGCCTCGACCGTGGCACTCGGGTTCGCCGGCCTGGCCGTTCTCGTCGGCGCGGCCGGACTCACTTCTGCGGCGGTCGCGCGTGCGAAGGGCAGCACCACTCACCAGTGACCAGCGACCGACCGCTTGTCGGTAGGGGGGTATACGGTCGGACTCATGTTCGAAAGTTCGTTCGATATCGGTCCCGAGGTCTCCGAGGAGGAGCTCCGGGTCGCGGTCGAGCGGCTCGAACGGGTCAAGTCGTCCGCCGCCGCCGCGCAGGCACGCATGACCGCATTGTGGAAGGCGAAGCGTTACGCGGCCGAGGAGGCTGCGGGAGTGCCTGCGAGTCGACGCGGTCGGGGTCTCGCGACGGAGGTCGCGCTGGCGCGCCGAGATGCGCCGGTGCAGGGCGGCCGTCATCTGGGATTGGCCAGCGCACTCGTTGACGAGATGCCTTACACCCTGGCTGCGTTGGAGTGTGGGGCGCTTTCGGAATGGCGGGCCACTTTGATCGTGCGTGAATCGGCGTGTTTGAGCGTCGAGGACCGTCGCCGGCTCGACGCCCAAATGTGCGGCGACGTCACGCGTCTCGATGGCTGGGGCGACAAGCGGATCGCGACCGAAGCGAAGAGGATCGCCTGCGAGCTCGACGTGGGCGCGGTGGTCGATCGCAGCGCCAAGGCCGAAGCGGACCGGTCTGTCACCATTCGCCCGGCGCCCGACTCGATGGTGTGGTTGACCGCGCTGCTCCCCCTCAAGCAGGGCGTGAGCGTCTATGCAGCGTTGAAAGGCGCCGCCGACACCACTTTCGACGACCGGTCGCGTGGCCAGATCATGGCCGACACCTTGGCGGAACGGGTGACCGGACGCCCGGCCGAGCATCCGGCGGATGTCAACTTGAACCTCGTGATGGCCGACACCACGCTGATGGGTGATGACGATGCGCCCGCGTGGCTCGATGGTTACGGGCCGCTGCCGAGTGCGATCGCGAGAACACTGACTGGCGACTCGGTCGCCGACGCGACGGCCAAGACCACGCTGCGCCGGTTGTACCGCCACCCGCGCAGCGGTCAGCTCGTGGCGATGGAATCCAGGGCCCGAGCCTTTCCGAAAGGGTTGGCGGCGTTCATCGGGATACGCGATCAGACGTGCCGCACGCCGTACTGCAACGCGCCGATACGCCATCGCGACCATGCGGTGCCCCGGCATCGGGCCGGGCCGACGACTGCGCTGAATGGCCTCGGCGAATGCGAGGCGTGCAACTACGCCAAAGAGGCGCCCGGCTGGTCGGTGACGACAAGTGAACACGACGGCGAACACCGCGCCGAGTTCACGACACCCACCGGTGCGACCTACCGATCGACCGCACCGCCGCTTCCCGGTCCGCCAGTGCGAGCCGTGAGCATGATCGAGGGCCGACTCAGCGTCGACCTGATCACGTTCGACGCTGCGTGACGTACCAATCGAGCAGATCGGGATCGTCGACGGCGCTGCGCTCGACAACCTTCGCGGCGTCCGCGCCCTGAAACAGCTTCTTGATCGGCACCTCGAGCTTCTTGCCCGTGCGGGTATGCGGAACGCCTGGCGCGGCGATGATTTCGTCGGGTACGTGCCGCGGCGACACTTCCTCGCGAATGGTGTTCTTGATGCGGTCAAGTAGGTCGTCGGTCAGTTCCGCATCGTCGGTCAGGACCACGAACAACGGCATCCAGTACCCGCCGTCGGGCTGGTCGACGCCGATGATCAGCGCTTCGGCGACCTCGGGGAGGCGCTCGACCGCCTGGTAGATGTCGGCGCTGCCCATCCGGATGCCGTGCCGGTTGAGGGTGGAGTCCGACCGTCCGTGCACGATGACGCTGCCGTGGTCGGTGATCGTGATCCAGTCGCCGTGGCGCCACACGCCGGGAAACATCTCGAAATACGCGCTGCGATAACGGGATCCGTCGGGATCGTTCCAGAACGCGACGGGCATGGACGGCAGCGGCTTGGTGATCACCAACTCACCGACCTCGTTGCGCACCGGCTTGCCCGACTCGTTCCAGGAGTCCAGCGCACACCCGAGGTACGGCGCCGACAGCTCGCCGGGCCACACCGGGACGGTGCGGACTCCGCCGATGAACGCCGACACCACATCGGTACCACCGCTGATCGATGACACCTGCACCTGCTCGCCGACGTTGTCGCGCAACCACAGCGACGACGACGGCGGCAGTGAGGACCCGGTGATGCCGACCGTGCGCAGCGCCGACAGATCATGCTCCTTCTGCGGCACCGCACCGGCCTTCGCGCAGGCGAGCACGTATCCGGGGCTTGTTCCCAGTACCGTGGCCTTCACGCGAGCGGCGAGGTGCCACAGTGCGTCGGGCCGTGGGGCGCTGGGGCTGCCGTCGTAGCAGACGATCGTCGCTCCGACGAGAAGCCCGGCGACCTGGAAGTTCCACATCATCCAACTCGGGCTGGTGTACCAGAAGAAGGTGTCGTCGGGTCCGATGTCTGATTGCAGTGCAATGGCTTTGAGGTGTTCGAGCAGGACGCCGCCGTGGCCGTGCATCATGCCCTTCGGCAGTCCGGTGGTGCCTGAGGAGAACAGAATCCACAGGGGGTGAGCGAAGTCGACCGGCGTCGAGGACAACTCAGCACCGTTCGAACCCGTCATTTCCGAGGTCATCACCGTGCCGCGCAGGGTCGGCAGGCCCTCCTGCAGCGTGGCGATGTCGCGGCTCTTGTCGTGGAACTTGCCGCCGTAGGTGTAGCCGTCGGCGGTCACCAGCACCGTCGGTTCGAGCTGTCCGAGCCGGTCGAGCGCGGCCTTGGCCGAGTAGTCCTGACCGCAGGCGCTCCAGATGGCGCCGATGCTGGCGGTGGCCAGGAACGCGATCACGGCTTCTGGGATGTTCGGCAGGTATCCGATCACCCGGTCGCCGGCCGCCACCCCGAGCGAGCGCAACCTCTGCGCGAAAGCTACGGTGCGACTGAGCAACTCGGCCCACGAAACTTCGGTGACCTGACCGCCTTCGGCGAGATAGAGGATCGCGGGGCGGTCGGTGCGGGCGTTGCGCACCACCTGATCCACGTAGTTGACGTGCGTTCCGGGAAACCATTGTGCGCGGGGCATTTCGGCGGAGGCGAGCACTGTATCAGGCCGGTCGCCGAGGCCGAAGTAGTCCCACAGCGCAGCCCAGAACGCGTCCGGGTCGTCGATGGACCATTGCCACAGTGACCGGTAGTCCGGTAGGTCGAGGCCGGTACGCCGCTGCACGAACTGCGCGAAGTCGGTGACCCGCGCGGAGGCGATGTCGGCCGCAGTGGGCGTCCATTGTGCAGTTGTGGTCATCGGGCGCTCCAGCCGCCGTCCATCGTGTACGACGCCCCGGTCACCATCCCCGCGTCCGATGAGGCGAGCCAGATGACCAGCGAGGCAACTTCTTCGGGTTCGACAAGTCGCTTGATCGCGCTCTCCTTCAGCAGAACGTCCGCGACCACCTTATCCTCGTCGATCCCGTGGGTGCGGGCCTGATCGGCGATCTGCTTGGTCACCAGCGGAGTTCGCACATAACCGGGGTCGACGCAGTTGCTGGTGACGCCGTGCGGCCCGCCCTCCAGCGCGGTCACCTTCGACAGTCCCTCGAGCCCGTGCTTCGCGGTCACGTACCCGCTCTTGAACTCGGAGGCGCGCAGCCCATGCACCGATGAAATGTTGATGATGCGCCCGAAGTTCTGCTCGTACATGTGCGGCAGCGCCGCACGGATCAACAGGAACGGCGCCTCCAGCATGAGTTGAAGGATGAAACGGAAGCGCTCGGGTGGGAACTCGGCGATCGGGCTGACGTGTTGCACGCCGGCGTTGTTCACCAGGATGTCGGTCTTCAGTCGAAGGTCCTCGAGCGCGGAGACGTCGGAAAGGTCTACTACCCACGGCTTCCCACCGATCTCTTCGGCGATCGCCTTGGCGCCGACATCGTCGCGATCCGCGACGGTGACCCTCGCGCCTTCCGCCGCCAAGGCGCGGGCGCATGCGGCCCCGATGCCGCTCGCACCGCCGGTCACCAACGCGGTGCGGCCGTCGAGTTCGCTCATACGACGCCCGCCTTGGCGAGTTGCTCACGGTCGGCAGCATCGAGCGTCGCAAGATCGAGGCCCTTGGTTTCGCGGGTGAACAACGCGGCCACCAAGGTGATCACCGAAGCGGCGGCGAGATAGAGCGCGATCGGGACCGCCGAATCGTACCTGTCGAGCAGCCACGTGGCGATGGCCGGCGCCAGCGACCCGGCAACGATTGACGTCACCTGATAGCCAAGGGAGACACCGGAATACCGCATCCGGGTCGGGAACATCTCGGCCATGATCGCCGGCTGCGGCGAGTACATCAGCGCGTGGATAACCAGTCCGAGGATGACAGCGGCCATGATCAGCAGGTAAGAGCCGCTGTTCATCATCGGGAAAGCGAAGAAGCCCCACGTTCCGCCGGCGATCGCGCCGACGATGTACACCGGCCGCCTGCCGAACCGGTCAGACAGCCGGCCCACCTGAGGAATCACCACGAAGTGCACGGCGTGCGCGACGAGCAACCACCACAGGATGTCGCTGGTGTCGGCGCCCACGTGCGTCTTGAGGTAGACGATCGAGAACGTGACCACCAGGTAGTACATGATGTTCTCCGCGAACCGCAGCCCCATCGCGGTGAAAACGCCACGGGGATAACGCCTCAGCACCTCGAACACACCGTAAGAGACGGCCTTGACGCGTTCGACCTCCTCCTGCGCGGCCACGAAGATCGGCGCGTCGCTGACCTTGGTGCGGATGTAGTAGCCGATCAGCACCACCACCGCGGACAGCCAGAACGCCACCCGCCATCCCCAGGACAGGAACGCCGCCTCCGGCAGCAGACCGGTCAGCATCAACAGAACGACGGTGGCGAGCATGTTGCCGACGGGCACCGCCGCCTGCGGCCAGCTGGCCCAGAACGCTCGCTTGTCGTTCGGACTGTGCTCGGCGACGAGCAGGACTGCGCCGCCCCATTCGCCGCCGACGGCGAAGCCCTGAAGGAAGCGCAGAACCACGAGCAGGATCGGCGCCCATACCCCGATCTGTGCGTAGGTGGGCAGGCAACCCATGAGAAACGTGACGCCACCGACGAGAAGGATCGCGAACTGGAGCAACTTCTTGCGGCCGTACTTGTCGCCGAAATGCCCGAACACCACCCCGCCGAGCGGGCGCGCGACGAAGCCAACGGCGTAGGTCAGCAGGGCGGCGATGAGACCACTGGCCTCGCTCGTGCCCTCGGCGAAGAACACCTTGTTGAAGACCAACGTGGCGGCGGTCGCGTAGAGGAAGAACTCGTACCACTCGACGACCGTGCCGGCCATCGAAGCGACCACGACGCGTCGCAGGCCCGTCGGGACCGGCGCGTCGCTGTTCGCGACATTGGTGACATCCATCGCGCACTCCTTCGGCTGTGATGGCAGGCACAGACGCCAGTGAGTATTCACGCAGATACCCGCGGCTGGCAATGGCGAAAAGTGCAGGAGGTATCTGCGAAAATGCAGTTGTGCCGCCTCCGATGACCCAGCCGTCGGGTCGACGGCCGAGCGCCGACGACCTGCTCGTGTTGCTGGCGGTCGGCCGGTCCGGCCGCTACAAGACGGCAGCTGAGGAACTCGGGCTCAACCACACCACGATCTCTCGGCGCATCGCCGCACTCGAGGAGTCGGTCGGCGGGCGGGTGCTGGCCCGCGGCCCGGGCGGGTGGGAACTCACCGAATTGGGCCGCGACGCGCTGGCCGCCGCCGAAGCCATCGAGTCGGCCGTGCGGTCACTTGCCGTCGATGCCGCGGGCGATCGCGCACTCGAAGGCGTCGTGCGGATCTCGGCAACCGACGGCTTCTCGGCCTACATCGCCGCACCGGCCGCGGCTCACGTCCAGCGTCGGCATCCAAAGGTGGCGGTCGAGCTCGTCGCCACGACGCGACCCGCCACCCAGCAGAGGTCCGGTCTCGACGTGGAGGTGGTCGTCGGCGAACCCAAGGTCCATCTGGCCAGGGCGATCAGGCTCGGCGATTACTGCCTGGGCCTCTACGGCGCCCGTGGCTACCTGGCCGAGCACGGGACGCCGGCCAGCATCGCCGATCTCGAGCGTTACCCGCTGGTCTACTTCATCGACTCGATGCTGCAGGTCGACGACCTCGATGTGGCGGCGAGCTTCGCGCCCGCCATGCGCGAATCCGTCACGTCCACAAACGTTTTCGTGCATGTGGAAGCGACCCGCGCGGCCGCGGGCATCGGGTTGCTGCCCTGTTTCATGGCCGACCGGCACGACGATCTGGTCCGCGTGCTGCCCGGCCAGGTGGCGGTCCGGCTGACGTACTGGCTCGTCACCCGCGCAGAGGCGCTGCGCCGGCCCGAGGTGGCCGCCGTCGTGGAGGCGATCCGCGACCGCGTGCACGAGCAGCGCGATGTGCTGCTGGGCAAGGGCTAACGTCGTCAGCATGCCGTTCATCGACCATCCGAAGGGCCGCGCCTACTACCGCCACTGGCCGTCGGCCGATCCGCGCGCCGCGGTGATCTTCCTGCACGGCTTCGGCGAGCACTCGGGTCTCTACCACCGCTACGGCTTCGCGCTCAACGCCGCGGGTATCGACCTGTGGGCGGTCGACCAGTTCGGCCATGGCCTGAGCCCGGGCACCCGCGGGGACTTCGGGTCGATCGAAGGCAGCTCCGGTCTCGCCGATGCCCTGACCGATGTCGCCGAGACCGCACGGCGCGGGGTGCCGTTGATCGCTCAGGGGCATTCGTTCGGCTCCATCGTCTCGCTGTTCCGGCTGCTGGAACAGCCGGACCGCTATCGAGCAGGCATCGTCTCCGGCGCTCCGCTGGTGCCGACTCCCGCGATGCTCGACAGCGACACCTCGCTCGTCCTCAACCCAGGCGCGCTGTCCGACGACCCGTTCTACCTCGACCTGCTGGAGAACGATCCGCTGGTATTTGCCGAAGCCGATGGTGCGGCACTGACGCGGGAACTCGACAGGGCCTGGGACCGATTCGGCGCCGCCCTGCCGGAACTCACCGTGCCGACGCTGGCCCTCCACGGCTCGAACGACGTCATCGCCCCGGTCGGCGCGGTGCGGGCGTACGCCGAGCAGATCGACGCGCTGGATTTCGCAGAGTTCGCGGGCGCGCGCCACGACATTCTCAACGAGACGGTGCACCGGGAGGTGGCCGCAGCCGTTGTGGACTTCATCGACGAGCGGTTGTAAGTGCGGATCTGCTAGAGCCAGGTGTCGTCGGTGGTGGCGGTGAGGAACGCTTCGAGGTCGTCGCGCCAGTGTGCGGGCGTGTTCTTGTCCGGCTCGATACCGGTGTATTGCCCGCGGTAGAACAAGAGCGGCCGCGGCTTCTTGTGCGGCACGTCCGACAGAAAATGCACGGCGCCGAACACGACGTAGTGGTCGCCGCCGTCGTGCACCGAGTGCACCGAGCAGTCGATGTGCGCGAGGGTGCCTTCGATGACAGGTGAGCCGAGTTTCGACGGTGCCCAATCGATTTCGGCGAACTTGTCGGGCTCCTTCGAGCCGAACCGTGCGGAGACGTCCTTCTGGTTCTCGTGCAGCACGTTCACGCAGAAGTGGCCGCTGGCTTCGATCGCCTGCCAGGACCGCGACATCTTCGTCGGGCAGAACAGCACCAGCGGTGGATTCAGCGACAGCGCAGCGAACGACTGGCAGGCGAACCCGACCGGCCTGCCGTCATGCATCGTGGTGATCACCGTGATGCCGGTGCAGAACTGACCGAGCACATTGCGGAACGTGCGCGGGTCGATCGGTTCGGCCGCCACCGTCACTTGAAACCAACGCTGAAGTCGTGGCCCCATAGGCTCACCGCGGTGCTCTCCCGCGCGACCCAGTCCTCGTTGTCATCGACTTGCAGTCCCTCACAACCGAATTCGACGTCGAAACCGCCCGGCGTCTTCATGTAGAAGGAGAGCATCTTGTCGTTGACGTGGCGGCCCAGCGTCGCCGACATGGGCACCTTGCGGCGCAACGCGCGGTCCAGGCAGAGCCCGACGTCGTCGGCCTCGCCGACCTCGACCATCAGATGCACGATGCCGCTCGGCGTCTCACCGGGCATGAACGCCAAGCTGTGGTGCCGTGGGTTGACCCCGAAGAAGCGCAGCCACGCGGGCGCACCGTCGGCCGGCCTGCCGACGAGCTGCGGAGGCAGCCGCATCGAGTCGCGCAGATAGAAGCCGAGCACGTCGCGGTAGAAATGCAGTGATTCGGCGTCGTCGCGGGTGGTCAGCACCACGTGTCCCAGACCCTGCTCCTCGGTGATGAACTTGTGGCCGTAGGGGCTGACGACGCGGCGGTGCTCGAGCGCGACACCGTGGAACACCTCGAGCGTATTGCCCGAGGGGTCGTCGAACCGGATCATCTCGTCGACCCGACGTTCGGCGAGCTCGGCGGTCGACGCCTCCTTGTAGGGAACGCCTTCGATGTCGAGCCGGTTTCGGATGTCCTGCAGCTGGGCGGCGTTGGCGGTCTCCCAACCGGATTGGAGCAGCCGATCATGCTCGCCGGGAACGATCACCAAGCGGGCCGGGAACTCGTCCATCCGCAGATAGAGCGCGCCCTCTGTCTGGCCGGAGCCCTCGACCATGCCGAGCACCTTGAGGCCGTATTCCCGCCACGCGGCGACGTCGGTGGCCTCGATCCGAAGGTAGCCAAGGGATTTGATGCTCATCATTAGCTCCCGAGGAAGTCTATGGTCAGCTTGTTGAACTCGTCGAATTTCTCCAGCTGCGCCCAGTGGCCGCACTGGCCGAAGACGTGCAGCTGCACACGGGGAATCTGTTTGAGCGCGACCAACGCGCCATCGAGAGGATTGACGCGGTCCTCGCGGCCCCAGATCAGCAACACCGGCTGACGCAGCTTGTACACCTCGCGCCACATCATGCCCAGCTCGAAATCGGCTCCTGCGAACGACTTACCCATTGCCTTCGCCGCGGCCAGCGACTCGGGTTGGCTGGCGATCGCGAACCGCTCATCGATCAACTCGGGCGTGATCAGGCTCTGGTCGAAGACCATGATGCGCAGGAACTTCTCAAGGTTCTCGCGCGTTGGCTCGCCGGTGAACCTGCCCAGAAGCTTGACGCCCTCGGTGGGATCCGCAGAGAACAGGTTGACCGACAGCCCGCCGGGACCCATCAGCACCAGTCGCCCGGCCCGCTTGGGGTTGTCCAGCGCGAACCGCACCGCGGTCCCGCCGCCCAGCGAATTGCCCACCAGCGCAGCACGTTCGATGCCGAGATGGTCGAACAGGTTCAGCAGCGCCGTCGCGCTGTAGCGGTTGTACTGCTCGTGTTCGGTGTGCTTGTCGGAGTGTCCGTAGCCGGGCTGGTCGACGGCGATGACGTGGAAGTGTCTGGCAAGCACCGCGATGTTCTTGGAGAAGTTCGACCAACTCGACGCGCCGGGTCCGCCGCCGTGCAACAGCACCACGGTCTGCGAGTGGCCGACACCGGCTTCGTGGTAGTGCAGCCGCATGTCGTCTCGGACCTGCGCGTACCGCGACGTCGCTTCGAAGGTGACCTCGACCTGCTGCTCGGTCTCCTGGATGTATGAGGTCATCAGGCCTTCCCGTTAAACCATCGTGTCCTGCGGCGGCAGCCCGAACTCGTTGTTGCCGAAGATCAGGTAGGCGCGTTCGGGGTCGTTGGCCGCATGCACCCGGCCGGCGTGCGCATCGCGCCAGAAGCGCTGCACCGGCGCGTCGAGGTTCAGCGCGGTGGCACCGGATGCCTCGAAGAGCCGGTCGATCGAGGCGATCGCGCGGCCGGTCGCCCGCACCTGGTCACGGCGAGCGCGGGCGCGCAGTTCGAATGGGATCTCCTCGCCCGCCGTCAGCAGGGCGTACTCGTCGCCGACATTGCCGATCAGCTGACGCCAGGCGGCGTCGATGTCGCTGGCGGCCTCGGCGATCCGGATCTTGGCGAACGGATCGTCTTTTGCCTTCTCCCCCGCGAACGCGGCGCGCACCCGCTTGCCCTGATGCTCGACATGGGCAGCGTAAGCGCCGTACGCCATGCCGACGATGGGCGCCGAGATGGTGGTGGGATGCACTGTGCCCCAGGGCATCTTGTAGACAGGCGCGGTGTTGGTCTGCAGCCCGCCCGCGGTGCGGTCGTTCATCGCCTTGTAGGACAGGAAGCGGTGCCGCGGCACGAAGACGTCCTTGACCTTGAGCGTGTTGCTTCCCGTGCCCTTGAGCCCGACCACATGCCACACATCGTCGATCTCGTACTCGGTACGCGGAATCAGAAAGCTGCCGAAGTCGACGGGCTTGCCGTCCTTGATCACCGGACCGCCGACGAATGTCCATGTGGCGTGGTCGCACCCCGAGGACCAGTTCCAGGACCCGTTGACGATGTAGCCGCCGTCGACGACGGTGCCCGCCCCCATCGGCGCGTACGACGAGGAGATCCGCACGGCCGGGTCGTCGCCCCAGACCTCTTGCTGGGCCTGCTGGTCGAACAGCGCGAGGTGCCAGTTGTGCACACCGATGATCGAACCGACCCAGCCCGTGGAACCACAGGCGCCGGCGAGCCGGCGCACCGCCTCGTAGAACAGCGTCGGATCGCACTGCAGGCCGCCCCACTGCTCGGGCTGCAGCAGCTTGAAGAAGCCGACCTCGTTGAGTTCGTTGATCGTCTCGTCCGGAATGCGGCGCAGGTCCTCGGTGGCTTGCGCGCGTTTGGCGATCAGCGGCAGAAGGTCGTCGATCCCGGCTAGGACCGACTGCGCGTCACGCTGTTCAATGGACGTCACTGATGTGCCTCCCGGATAGGACGGACTGCGATGAGCACTCACGCCAAGCGCGAATCGCTTAGCCGTCAGATTAGAACACGTTACGATTCGTGTCGAGTAGCGCATACCTGTGGCGGCTGGACCTGCGCACATGCATTTCTGTAACCTGTTCTAGTTATAGGGCTGAATCGGCGTCAACGCCGAACGTGAAAGGTGGACGCGAAAGTGACCGACGAGCCGCTCGGCAGCCATGTGCTCGAGCTGGAGCTTGCCGACGTCGTCGAGGAGACCGACGACGCGCGCTCGCTGGTGTTCACCGTGCCCGCCGGTGCCGAGATTCCGGCAGAACGACTGCGGTACGCGCCCGGTCAGTTCCTCACGCTGCGCGTGCCCAGCGAGCGGACCGGATCGGTGGCGCGCTGCTACTCGCTGTGCAGTTCCCCGTTCACCGACGACCGGCTGACCGTCACCGTCAAGCGCACCGCCGACGGCTACGCGTCGAACTGGCTGTGCGATCACGCGCACACCGGCATGAAGGTGCACGTGCTGGCACCTTCGGGCACGTTCGTGCCCAAGACCTTGGACACCGACTTCCTGCTGTTGGCCGCCGGCTCGGGGATCACGCCGATGATGTCGATCTGCAAATCGGCGCTCGCCGAGGGCACCGGCAAGGTCGTTCTGGTCTACGCCAACCGCGACGAGAACTCGGTGATCTTCGGCGCGGCGCTGCGTGAACTGGGCGAGAAATACCCCGAGCGGCTCGTCGTCGTGCACTGGTTGGAAACGGTGCAGGGGCTGCCGAGCGCGGCGGCGCTGGCCGCCCTGACCGCCCCGTACACCGGTCACGACGCCTACATCTGCGGGCCGGGCCCGTTCATGGCCGCGGCCGAGGAGGCGGTCAAGGGCGCCGGAATGCCGGCCGAACGCGTGCACATCGAGGTGTTCAAGTCGCTGGACTCCGACCCGTTCGCCGCCGTGGTCATCGAGGAGGACGACAGCGACGAGGGCCCGGCCACGGCGATCGTCACGCTCGACGGCGAGACGCACGAGGTGCGGTGGCCCCGCAACGCCAAGCTGCTCGACGTGCTCCTGGACAAGGGCCTCGATGCGCCGTTCTCCTGCCGGGAGGGCCATTGCGGCGCCTGCGCGGTGCTGAAGAAGAGCGGCGAGGTCGAGATGGACGTCAACGACGTGTTGGAGCAGTCCGATCTCGACGAGGGCCTGATTCTCGGCTGCCAGGCGCTGCCGCGTTCGGATTCGGTCGAAGTCACCTACGACGAATAGCGCGGGGGCTAGCATTCGCCGCACGACCGACTTGGAAGTCGCCGCCAAGCGGCTCCAGAAAGGCAGAAACCAGTGAAGCGGTGCGCCGGCGTTCTGGCCGTGGTATCGGCGATGTGGCTGGCGGTTGCGCTCCTCGCCCCGACCGCATCGGCGGCGGTGGACACAAAAGTCGCCACGATCCCCGTCAACGCAGCGCAGACACTCGAAATGGCGGCAACGGCCAACTGCATCAAGGCCGAGGCGAGGTGCCTGGTCAACACCCAGGCGAATCTGCGCGCGCCCGAAGGGGTTATCGGATTCCCCGGCGATCTGTGGGCCCGTCAGACCACCACGCTGCGCACCATGGACCGCAGCGTCTACATCAACTTCAGCTTCAAGACGCCGAACACGCGCTCGTTCAAGTCGTTGACCGATGTGGAGTTCACCACGATCTACTTCGGCGGCGGACCGCCGGAGAAATATCGGTTCGGTGAAGACGTCTGGCCGGTCGACTGGCGCACCGGCCAACCGAGGACCGATGTGCCGCTGATCGTCTGCTCACACATCCAGGTGGTCTACGCCGGGGTCAACGTCACCTCGCCCGACGCCTGCGCACAGGCCGCGTTCAGCTAGGAGACTGCTGATCGGCGCGCTTAACGACTCCTAGCGGGGTAGGCCCAGCAGCCGCTCGCCGGCGAGGGTGAGCAGAATCTGCTCCGTGCCGCCCGCGATGGTCAGGCAGCGGGTGTTGAGGAAGTCGAACACCGTGGAGTTCTCGACCACGCCGCCACCTTCGGACAACTCCATCCGCAGTTCGGCCAGCGCCTGCCGGTAACGCACCCCGATCAGCTTTCGCGCACTGGCTTGCGGGCCCGGATCCTGGCCTCCGACAGCGAGTTCGGCGATCTTGTGATCCAGCAGTGAGCCGACCTGGGCCGCCACGATCAACGAGCCGAGTTGGTCCTGGCCGGCCACGTCGAAGTCCAGTGTCGCCACCGTCTTGAGCAATTCCTCCATCGGGTTGCCCAGCGCGGTGCCGTGTGACATCGCGACCCGCTCGTTTGCCAATGTCGTTCTGGCGAGCCGCCATCCGTCGTTCACGTTGCCCACGACCATCTCGTCGGGCACGAACACGTCGTCGAAGAACACCTCGTTGAACAGGTTGTCGCCGGTGATCTCGCGCAGCGGCCGGATGTCGATGCCCGGCGATTTCATGTCGACCAGGAAGTAGGTGATGCCCTTGTGCTTCGGCGCGTCGGCGTCGGTCCGCGCCAGGCAGATGCCCCATTGGGCCTTGTGCGCCGCCGACGTCCACACCTTCTGGCCGGTCAGCTTCCAGCCCCCGTCGGCGCGGACGGCCTTGGTGCGCAACGCCGCCAGATCGGATCCCGCGCCCGGCTCCGAGAACAACTGGCACCAGAGCAACTCACCGCGCAGCGTCGGCGGGATGAACCGCTCGATCTGCTCAGCGCTGCCGTGCTCGAGAATCGTCGGCGCTGCCCACCACCCGATGACGAGGTCGGGACGCGAGACGTTGGCCTTCGCCAACTCCTGGTCGATCAACAATTGCTCGGCCGGTCCGGCGTCGCGGCCGTAGGGCTTGGGCCAGTGCGGCGCCTGCAGACCCGCGTCGGCCAGCGCGGCCTGTTGCTTTTCGACCGGCAGCGCCGCGATTTCGGCCACCGCGGAAGCGATTTCGGGCCGCAGGTTTTCCACTGACTTGAGGTCGATGTTGAGCTCGCGGCGCACCCCTTGCTGCGTCAACGCCGAGACGCGGCGCAGCCAATGCTGCTGTCCGCCGAGGAAATGCGCGATCCCATAAGCGCGGCGCAGATACAGATGCGCATCGTGTTCCCAGGTGATTCCGATACCGCCCAGCACCTGAATGCAGTCCTTGGCGTTGGCCTTCGCCGCGTCGATACCCACGGCAGCGGCGACCGCGGCAGCGACCGACAACTGCTCGTCGTCCTCGCCGACCGCCCGCGCCGCGTCAGCCGCGGCCACCGACGCTTGCTCGGAGCGCAGCAGCATTTCGGCACACAGGTGCTTGATGGCCTGGAAACTGCCGATCGGCTTGCCGAACTGCTCGCGCACTTTCGCGTATTCCGTCGCGGTCTGCAACGCCCAGCGGGCCAGGCCGGCCGCCTCCGCCGCCATCACCGTCGCCGCGATGTCGATCACCCGTTGCGCCGGTGCGTTGACCGCCTCGGCGGGCGCGGCGTCGAGCACGACGCGCGCCAGCGGCCGCGAGAAGTCAGTCGCCTTCAGCGGTTCGACCGAGACGCCGTCGGCGCCCGCGTCGACCAGAACGAACCCGTCACCGGCGGCCAGCAGCAGCACCCCCGCGGCATCGGCGCCGAGCACGTATTCCGCGGCGCCCGAGGCGCGGCCGTCGGTGACCTGCACATTCCCGCTGAGCGCCACCCCGGCGACCCGGTCACCGGCGGCAAGTGCGTGCAACACCTCGGACTGCTCGAGCACCAGCGTCGCCAACGCGGTCGTGGCGATGGGGCCGGGAACCAACGCTGCGGCCGCCTCGTCGACCATCGCGCAGAGGTCATCGACCGTGCCGTCGGCGCCGCCGTGCTCCTCGGGCAACGCGACACCGAAGATCCCGAGTTGGGCAATCCCCGCATAGGGTCGCCGCCAGGCGTCCGCCTGGCCCTGCTCGACGTCGCGTGCAGCCGAAATGGCACCGGAGGCTGCCGCCCAGTCACGGACCAGCTCCCGTACGGCCGACTGCTCGTCGGCGATGGTCCCTGGGGATGCGAGCGACACCGTCCACTCCTAGCGATTGGGTGAGAAGGCGGTGCTCCTCACTAGAACGTGTTCTAATAGTGCCAGCGATCGAACGTCAAGTCGACCGTCATTACAGCAGGACACGTCGGTGCCAATGCGGGTGTCGAGGTGAGAAAATGAGGATCGGCATGCGTATCGTTTCGAAACGAGAACGCACGACGAAGGAGTTGCCCGCCGCATGTCCGGCCCCTCGCAGTCAGCGCCCGCCAGCTCGGGTTCGGCGTCGGATTCCCGACCGCGCCAGGTGATGAACGTGGCGGTGCTGTCCGAGTCCGAGCTCGGCTCCGAAGCCCAGCGTGAGCGTCGCAAGCGCATCCTGGATGCCACGTTGGCCATCGCGTCCAAAGGCGGCTACGAAGCCGTTCAGATGCGCGCCGTGGCCGAACGCGCCGACGTCGCGGTCGGCACCCTCTACCGGTACTTCCCGTCGAAGGTCCATCTGCTGGTTTCGGCGCTGGGGCGCGAGTTCGAGCGGATCGACGCCAAGACCGACCGCGCGGCGCTGACCGGCGGCACGCCGTATCAGCGGCTCAACATCATGGTGGGCAAGCTCAACCGGGCGATGCAGCGCAATCCGCTGCTGACCGAGGCGATGACTCGTGCGTTCGTGTTCGCCGATGCGTCGGCGGCCGGTGAGGTCGACCATGTCGGCAAGTTGATGGACTCGATGTTCGCCCGCGCCATGAGCGACGGCGAGCCGACCGAGGACCAGTACCACATCGCCCGCGTGATCTCCGATGTGTGGCTGTCGAATCTGCTCGCCTGGCTGACCCGGCGGGCGTCGGCGACCGACGTCAGCAAGCGGCTGGATCTCGCTGTGCGGCTGCTGATCGGCGACGGGGAGCACCCTAAGATCTAGGCGTGCTCCCGGCGGATCTGCAGCGCGCGCTCACCGCGGCCGCAGCGACACCGCGGCTGCTCGTCAGCTCTGACTTCGACGGCACCCTCGCACCGATCGTCAACAACCCTGCCGACGCCCGACCGCTCGTCGATGCCGCCGATGCCCTGGCGTCCCTGGCCGATGTTCCGCAAACGGCCAGCGCGTTGATCTCCGGGCGCGCGCTCGACGTGCTGCGCGAGCTGTCCGGGCTGCCGCCGACGGTGCATCTCGTCGGCAGCCACGGCGCCGAGTTCGCGTCCGGGTTCACCCATGACGTCGACCGCGGGTTGCTGGACCGGATCACCGCCGAACTTGACGCCATCGCGGCGGGCCGACCGGGCGTCACCGTCGAGACCAAGCCCGCCAGCGTTGCGTTGCACGTCCGCAACGCCTCCGCCGACGACGGCGAGGCGGCGCTGGCGGCGGCCCGTGAGGCGTCGACGGCATGGGATGCGCAACTGACCGAAGGCAAGGCGGTGCTGGAGTTCGCGGTGATCCAGACCGACAAAGGGCAGGCGGTCGACGTCCTGAGAGCGCAGGAGAACGCCACCGCGGTGGTCTTTTTCGGCGACGACGTCACCGACGAGAAGGCGTTCCGGCGGCTGGGCGGCGACGATGTCGGCGTGAAGGTGGGGCCGGGCGAGACGTTGGCGACCTACCGGGTGGACTCGCCCGAAGACGTTGCCGCTGCGCTGAGGTTCCTCCTCGAAGCGCGTCGCTCGCAGCCGGGTTGACGGTGCTGACCGACGCCGAGATCACCGCTCGGACCGACCGCGCGGTTGCCGCAGCCGCCGCGGCCGGTGTCGACCTCGGCCTGCGGGTGGACGAACCCCGGGTGCTCTACGACGCGTTCTCCGTGATCGTCCACCTGTCGCCCGCTCCGGTGGTGGTCCGGGTGCCGACCGTACTGCCGCCGTCGTACGCGAAGAACCCGCACGTGCAGACGAGGCAACAACGCGCGGAACTGGCGGTGGCCGGATGGCTCGCCGACCGTGGTCATCCCGTCGTACCGCCCAGCCCGCTCGTACCGCGAGAACCCGTTCGGCGCAACGGTTTTTCGATGACGTTCTGGCAGTTCGTCGAACAGATTCCGAACCCAGAGCCGGAGATGGGCCGGCGGATGGAGCAGACCGCGCGGTTGCACGCCGCGCTTCGCGACTACGACGGGGAACTCGAGTTCTGGGCGCCGTTCAACTCCTACATCCCCGAGGGACTTGTACAGTTGCGGCGCTTGCCCGAATTGATTTCTGCAGCCGATCTCGAACGCGCCCAACGGGAATGGGCCGTCATCGCCCCGGTGCTGACGTCGCGCGCGGCCTTCGAGGCCGCGTTTCCCGGTGTCGAAGTGCAGACCATCCACGGTGACGCGCCGTACCACAACATGATCACCACTTCCGACGGCGACCTGTGGTCGGACTTTGAACTCGTGACGTTGGGGGCGATCGAATCCGACCTGGCGTTGACGGGCCCGCAGGCTGTCGCCGCGTATGACGCGGCCGCCGTCTCGCTCGGACTGCGACCGACCGACACTCGGGTGCTGCAAATCACCGAGGCGGCCGGCCGGCTCGCGATGATCGCGGCCCTGGCGATGGCGCCGGACCTGCCGATGCTCGTCGAGGGCATCGCGCCGAT
This sequence comes from Mycobacterium sp. IS-3022, assembly GCF_001500065.1. Taxonomy (GTDB): domain Bacteria; phylum Actinomycetota; class Actinomycetes; order Mycobacteriales; family Mycobacteriaceae; genus Mycobacterium. Next base: position 314,528 of record NZ_LQIN01000001.1, on the reverse strand, counting down.
GATCGACCAATGGCGCGTCACCGCGCCGCTGACCGGAATCTAGGCGGGCGGACCCGCGGTGCGGCCACGGACGACCTCGGTGTCGAGCACTTCGATCGCGGGTAGCCCGCTCCGTGGCGGGTGGTGCAGCAATTGCCCTGCGCGACGACCCTTTTCGACGCTGGGCTGCGCGACGGTGGCGAGCCCGCGCCGCAGCGCCTCGGGGACTCCGTCGAAGCCGGTGACCGTCATCTGGCCCGGCACGTATATCCCCCGGCCCCGCAGATGGTCCATCGCCGAGAGCGCCAGCACATCGGCGGTGCACATCAGCGCGGTCAGCCGTGGGTTGGCGTTGAGCGCGACCTCTGCCGCCGCCCCGCCCGAAGTCCGAAGGTGCTCATAGCTTTCCACCACGGTCAGAGATTCCGGGTCGAGGCCGGCCGCGACCATCGCATCCCGAACGCCCGCGATTCGCTCCCGCTGTACGTGGAAGTGCGGCGTCTGCAACCGGTCCGGGTCGGCCACCGTCGGACCTGACCCGCTGCGCGGCCGGTCGCGGCCCAGCCGCATGGTCAACAGGCCGATCTCCCGATGACCAAGCTGCAGAACGTGTTCGGCGAGCTGGCGCATCCCGGCACGATCGTCGATGCACACATGCGAGGCTCCCGGTACGTCCTTGGGTTGGTCGACGACCACCATCGGAAGATGGCGCTGCTGGACCACCGCGAGATACGGGTCGTCGTCGGAGGCGGAGTACACCACGAAACCGTCCACCCCGGCGGCCAGCACCGCAGCCGTGCCGTCGCTGACACTGCGGTTGGGGCCGATCGCCACCAGCAGCAATCCCTGCCCGGCCGCTTCACAGGACTCGGCCAGGCCGGCAACGAAATCGAGCGCGGCCGGGTCGCTGAACGAGTAGTTGAGGGGTTCGGTGATCATCAGCCCGACCGCACCCGCCTTGCGGGTGCGCAGCGACCGCGCCACCGGATCCGGGCCGGGGTAGCCCAGCCGCTTCGCCGTGGCGAGTACCCGCTCACGAAGGTCCGCCGACAGTTGATCAGGCCGGTTGTAGGCGTTGGAGATCGTGGTGCGGGAAACCTTCAGTTCCGCCGCCAGGGATGCCAGGGTGGCCCGCCGTCTGGGCGTGGGACTCCTGGGCATGCCCTCGGAGAGTAGCCGAGCAGCTTCCCGCTCAGGTGACCAGCACGCGATCGCCGGTTTGTCGAAGGCCACGCTGCGCTGCCCACACCACCGCCCAGACGCTGCACGCGACCGTGACGATCACGAAGCTGGGTGGCGCGTTGAACATCGCCGACAGCCCGAGCCCGGCCCACACCGAGGCGAGGCTGAACCCGGTGGACAGCGCGATCGCACTGCCCGGCCGTGGTGTCAGCATGATCGCCGCGGCAGCGGGGGTCACGACGAGCGCGAACAGCAGTAGCGTGCCGACCGCCTGCACCGCCATCGTCACCGCCAGGCCGAGAAGCGCCATGAAGGCCACCGACAAGGCGCGCACCGGCACTCCTTTCGCGTCGGCCACCTGGGCGTTGACCGAGGTGAACAGCAGCGGCCGGTAGATCATCGCGATGCACAGCGCCAGCACCACCAGCAGCGCCGCGAACGTCGCGATCTGTTGGCCCGAAATCGCCAGCAGGTTGCCGAACAGGACGTTGGTCATGGTGCTCGAACTCCTGGTCGCCAGCGAGTTGAAGAACAGTCCGAGACCCATCGCCATGGCCAGCACGGTGCCGGTCGCCACCTCGCGGTCGGCGGCCCGTCGTCCCAGCGCCCCGATGACCAGGGCGCCGCCGATACAGAAGACGCCCAGCCCGACCGCGACGGGGACGCCGACCAGGACCGCGCCCGTCGCGCCGGGCAGCCCGATGTGGGCGAGCGCGTGGGCGGCGAACGCGGTGTTGCGCACGACGACGAAGTAACCGATGAGCCCGGCGGCCAGTGCGACGATCGTGCCGCCGATCAGCGCATTGCGCATGAATGCCGACGTGATGATGTGCCACCAGTTCTCCTGGTAGCCCAGCGCGACGATGGTCGTGGTCATCACGTCCTCCGCGTGTACAGCTCGCCCTGCGGGGTGTGCACGACCTGCACCCGGGTGCCGTAAAGGTGGCTCAGCAGGGTCTCGTCGACGACACCGTCGAGAGTGTCGAAGTGGGCATGCCCGTCGAGCAGGTAGATGGCACTGGTCAGCACGCCCAGCAGCGGGTTGAGATCGTGCGCGACGACCAGGATGGTGACGCCGAACTCCGTGTTGACCCGCTCGAGGACGCCCACGATCTCGCGTTGGCTACGCAGGTCCAGCGAGGCCAGCGGCTCGTCGAGGATCAGCATCCGGGGTTTCGAGACGAGCGCCTCGGCCAACGCGACCCGCTGCCGTTGCCCGCCCGACAGCTGCGACAGCCGCTTGTGCGCAACCGCCGTGGCGTCGACGGCCGCGAGCACTTCGTCGACGCGGCGGTTGTCGTCGCGGCTCGGACGGCCGAATCCCCACCGGTGCCCGATCAGGCCGAGCATCACGGCGTCCCGTGCCCGGATCGCCTCACCGGAGGCCGACGCGTAGTTCTGCGGGACGTAGCCGATCGCCTTGTTCAGCACGCCGGCCGGTTCCCCGAAGACCCGGACATGTCCCGACGCCGGCGGTAGCAGGCCGAGCACGATCTGCAGCAGCGTGGTCTTGCCCGCCCCGTTGGATCCGATGACGGCGACGATGCCGCCCGCCGGCACCTCGAACGTCGCTTCCGACCAGATCAGTCGCCCGCCGCGCGCCGCGCTTACGTCGTCGAAGGCCAGCGCCACCCCGTCGGTATCAGGTTCTGACACCGAGTGCCTCGCCAACTTCGGTCAACTGGTTCACCTGCCAGCTCTGGAACGAGTCCGTATCCGGCGGCATGGTTTCGGTGATGTCAACCACCGGTACTCCGGCCTGCTCTGCGGCCGCTTGAAGCTGTTGCGGGACAGCGCCTTCCGTTTGCACGTTGTAGATCAGCACGTCGACGCCGCGATCGGCCAGCAGTTGCAGGAAGGCATCGAGATCCGCGGGCGACGGTTCGGAGTCGTTGGCCGAGGCGACCTGATAACCACGAGGGGTGCGGTTGACCAAGCCGAGTGCCGCGCCCATGTCGTCGAACACGGTCTCGGTTGCGGCATAGGACTTGCCGGAGGCACCGGACCTGATTGAGTCGATGAGCTGATCGTACGGCTTGAGGGCCTGACTGAACGCGGTGCGACGCTCGTCGAAATAGCCCGCGGCGCCGGGCGACAGGTCGCGCATTCGCGCGCTGACCGCGTCGGCGACCGCGGTCACCGTCGCGGGGTTGTACCAGGCGTGAGGGTTCACTTCGTGGTCGTGGCTCTCGCCCTCGTGGTCATGGGTCGCGCCGCCGACGGCCAGCGCGTCGACGACGGGCGCTTCCGGCGACGCGCCGGCGGCGAGCTTGGCCGCCCACTCGTCGTAGTGGCCGCCGTTGACAACCACCAGTTGGGCCCCCTCGAACTTCGCCGCATCGGAGGGCGCGGGTTCGTAATCGTGCGGGTCGACCGCCGAACTGGCGAGCACCGTGGTGACGCGAGCGCAGTCGCCGCCCAGCTCGGAGACTATGTCGCCCCATTGGTCGACGCTGACCACGACGTCGACTGGCGTGGCCGGACACGCGCCGGTGTCCGCCGCGTTAGGGCCGGAGTCGCCACCTCCCCCGCATGCCGCTAACCCGGACGAGGCAGTTAGCGCGAGGCCCGCGAGAAGTGCGCGAACAGCGATGGTCTTGGCGGTGAGCACGGCGACAATGATAACCATTTTCATGCCGGAGTCGCCTACATGGGTTCCGCGGCGATCACGTAATCGTTGCCGTGTCTCAAACCGTCTTGGCGTTCTTCGAGTTCGAGCGCCCGGGCGCGGAGTTCTTCGACGTAGTCGCGCATGGTCGAGCCGAGGTCCTTAGACGGAAAACGTTCGAGCCGCGTGAGACACATGTTGAGCTGACTGTCGATGTAGCGGGCCCGATACCGGATGGGAAACCGCCGCGCTTCGAGCATGCGAAAGCCGGCCGTGCCGAGCCGCCGCTGCATCCAGTCCAGCGGAAATTCCCGGTAGGGTCGCTCGCCGGCAAGCAATAGACAGGCGTCCCGCACGCGACCGATCTCCCAGATGACTCTGCCGCTTTCGGTGGTCGGTTCGAATTGGACGTAGGGTTCCAAGCCGATGACGTAGAGGCGGCCACCATCGGCAACCAGCGGTCGCAGCCGTTCGAACACTCGATCCTGCCAGTAGGGCGCGAAACCTTCGATTGCGCCGACGAGGTAGTCGACCAGCACGGTGTCGAAGGTTTCTCCGGTGAGCAGACTGTCATCGATCCAATTGCCGACGAGCAACCGATCCTGCGGCCGCACCGACGATCCCAAGGCGTCGCGGGTCTTGTCTGCCATGCCGCGGGCGGCAGTGACCGCCGTCCAGCGCTCGGTGGGCAATGTCAGGATCCACTCGAGTGAGTTCACTCCGGTCCCCGCGTCGAGAAAACTCCCCCACGCCCGATCGCCATGCAACTCTTCGATATAGCGAAACAACGATGAGATAACCGGTTTTCCGTCCATGCGGGTCACCGGCGCCGTTTGCGTAGGAGATTCCAGCTGTCCGCAACGGCACGCGGCGTTCCGAGGAGCCAGCGGCCGGCCAGGGCCAAAGCGGCAAGGAGTGCCGCAAGCCCCGTCCACATCATGGGTGAGGTCCACGCGGCGGGCTCAACCGAAGGCGGCGCACCGGCATCGGCGTCCACCACTTCGGGGTTGCCCTGATGGCCGACGTGATCGTGGCTGTGATCGTGGCCTTCGTGGTCATGTTCGTGGCCTTCGTGGTCATGTTCGTGGTCGTGATCGTTGCCTTCGTGGTCGTGATCGTGGACGTGGTCCTGGCCGAGCTCGTGATTGTGGTCGTGAATCAGCTCATCGGCGTCGTCGTCGGAATGGCTGTGGCCGTGGTCATCTGGCTCGTGAGCGTGATCGTGTTCTTCGTCGATGTGACTGTGCGCGTGCCCCGCGCTGTGGGTGTGTCCGTGCTCCTGTCCGGCGCCACTGCGGCTGTGGTCGTGACCGTCTCTGTCGCCGCCGCCGTGGCTGTGGCCGTGACCGCCTCCACCGCCGCCACCACCACCGTGGCTGTGGTCGTGGCCATCGTCGCCGCCGCCACCATGATCATGGTCGTGGCCATCGTCGCCGCCGCCACCATGATCATGATCCTGGCCGTCATCGTCGCCACCACCGTGATCATGATCGTGGCCGTCATCGTCGCCACCACCGTGATCATGATGGTGACCGTCATCGTCGCCACCACCATGATCATGATCGTGACCGTCATCGCCGCCACCGTGATCGTGATCGTGACCGTCATCGTCGCCACCACCATGATCATGATCGTGGCCGTCATCGTCGCCGCCACCATGATCATGTTCGTGATCGTGATCATCACCGAGCTGCGGATCGTCGCTCTCGGTTCTGCGCGATGCGCCGCTTCGGTCGGCGGCAACATCAGTCGCCGCGTCACCGTCCCTCCCGGAGCCGACAGTCACCTTGGGTTTGGTGCTGTCGCCGCGCACATGCGCAGCGGCACCTGGGGATTGGTCATCATCACGGCCGGAGCCGACAGTCACCTTGGGCTTCTTGTGGTCGCCGCGCGCAGGGGCGCCCGGCGGTGAATCACTGTTTCGACCGGAGCCGACGCTCACCTTCGGGTCGTTGGATCCACGGTCGTCGGAACCCGAGACGCCGGAGTGGTCGCTGACATCCGAGGGGCTCAAGGGACGCTCATGACTGACCAGGTCTACCGCCGGCTGCTCAGCGGATTCTGCTCGCAAAGAGCAAACCGCGATGGACGGGTCAGTGGTACGTGCATGCGAGACGCTGTCTGTGTAGGCAGCAATCAACGCCGCCGACGGAACCACCCATACCCAACGCATGTTTCTCTGCACGTAGCCGACCTCGAACTTTCTTGGTTCTCAACAGATAGGCGCTCACGTTAACGATAATGAACATCATTTTCAATAGTTGGACGGCGTGCTGCTCAGCCGGACCGGTTGCCGATCACCGCGAAGCGGCGGTAGTGCTCTGAGCCGAAACCTCTTGCGTCCCTGGTGTGACAGTGACTCCGCCTAGGCTGACCGCGTGACAGAGCATGCCTTCAGCCCCGCCGAGCGGCGCGCCGTCTACCGGGCGATCACCGAGCGACGCGATATACGCCGCTTCGTCCCCGGTGCAACGGTGCCCGAAGACATGCTCGCCAGGCTCCTGGAGGCCGCTCACACCGCGCCGAGCGTCGGGCTCATGCAACCGTGGCGGTTCATCCGGATCACGGACACCGACTTGCGGCGCGAGATTCACCGCTTGGTCGACCAGGAGCGGCTACGCACGGCGGAGGCGCTCGGGACCCGCGGCGACGAGTTCCTGGCGCTCAAGGTGGAGGGGATTCTCGAGTGCGCCGAGTTGTTTGTGGTGGCGCTCGCCGACGGTAGGGCGTCACACGTGTTCGGCCGTCGCACGCTTCCCCAGATGGACCTCGCGTCGGTGTCGTGTGCCTTGCAGAACATGTGGCTTGCCGCCCGAGCCGAAGGCCTTGGCATGGGCTGGGTCTCAATTTTCGAACCACGCGATCTCGGCGCGCTGCTGAATATGCCCGATGACGCCGAACCCGTCGCCGTCATCTGCCTTGGACCAGTCCCGGAGTTCCCTGAGCGCCCCACCCTCGAGCTCGAGAGGTGGACGTTCGCACGGCCACTCACCGAATTCGTATCGGAGAACTCCTGGCACGATTCACCGCCTCGCCGTGCAGAACTCACCTGATTCCGGGTGCCCGCGAGCCTAAGCTCTGTTGAATGAGGATCGACCTCAACGCCGACCTCGGCGAGGGCTTCGGAGTGTGGCGCCTCGGCGACGACGAGGCCATGCTCGACACCGTCACCAGTGCCAATGTGGCATGCGGCTTCCATGCCGGTGATCCCGCCCTGCTGCTGCGGACGTGCCGCGCCGCGGCCGAACGCGGCGTGCGCATCGGCGCGCAGGTGAGCTATCGGGATCTCGCCGGGTTCGGCCGTCGTTTCATCGACGTGCCGCCCGATGAGCTGACGGCCGAGGTGATCTATCAGATCGGAGCACTGCAAGCGCTTGCCGAAGTTGCCGGATCAACCGTCAGCTACGTCAAACCCCATGGGGCGCTGTACAACGCGATCGCCTCCAACCGGGACCAGGCGCACGCGGTCGCCGCGGCAGTGCACGCCGTCGACGGGACGCTGCCGGTGCTCGGGCTCGCGGGCTCGGCATTCTTCCGCGAAGCCGAACAGCTCGGGATGCAGACAGTGCCCGAGGCATTCGCCGACCGGTCCTATCGCCCGGACGGTCAACTGGTGTCGCGGCGTGAGCGCAACGCGGTGCTGCACGACACGGCGGAGATCGCCGACCGGGTCGCCTCGATGGTGAGCGCGGGCAGGGTCGCCGCTGTCGACGGGTCGACAATTCCGATCGCTGTCAAATCGATTTGTGTGCACGGTGATTCGCCTGGTGCCGTGCAGATTGCGACGGCGGTGCGGGAACGGCTGCTGGCCGAGGGCGTCGAGATCGGCCCCTTCAGCTGAGTCGTCGTAGCGCACAGTCCGAACACTTCGCACCGTCACTGACGCGGTAGTACAGGCAGCAACTACGGCGGCGAAAAGCCAAGTTGTGTTTGACCGTTCCGCATCCCGCGAGGCGTCCCGTCTCCAACAACGACCGAGCCAGGCGGGTGGCGTCGCCGCGGAGCTGCGGCCGGACGGAATACAACGCGCGCGTCGCGGCGACCAACGCGGACGCAATGTTGCCGTAGAGCAGCGGGGGCGCGACCTTGACACGCAGTCCGTCGGCGAGCCGCTCCAAGTGCTCTTCGACGACGATGCGGTAGAGCGCGTTCGGCAGTTGCCCGTCAGACCGCGAGCCTTCGGGCACAGGGATCCTCAGCGCCGCGCTGTCATCGGCGCGCTGTAAGCCGCTGAGGTCCGGTACCACGCCGTACGCGACGGCACAGGCGAGAACGGGCGACCACAACCTCGAGGCGTGGCTCATCTGGACGAGCGACGCGCTGACACGACGGTCGGTCGTGCCATATCTGCGGGTCGTCGCATCTATCAGGTCCGCGTAGCCGTCGGCATAACACTCCTGGACCGGGCGCCAGCCTCGATCATCGCCCCCGACCGCGATTGCGAAGAATCCGCCGTGCCGTGCGACCTCGGACAGTTCCGTGCTGATCCTCACCATGCCTGCACCTTCGGTGTCACGTTGACCCGCAGCAGGTTGGCGTCATCGATGTCGATGCGGGCGTCGACGCGGTAGACATCCGCCAGCATTTCGACGGTCAGGACCTCCGCGGGGGTACCGATCGCAACGACTCTGCCGTGATCCAGGGCGCAGATCCGGTCACAGTATGCCGCAGCGAGATTGAGGTCGTGCAACGCGGCGATGACAGTGGCACCCGTCGTCCGTAGCAGGTGCAACGCATCATGCTGGTGGCGCAGGTCGAGGTGGTTGGTCGGCTCGTCCAGCACAATCGTGTCGGTGCGTTGTGCCAGCGCCCGCGCGATCAACACACGTTGCTTCTGTCCGCCCGAAAGTTGGTCGAACCGTTCGTGGGCCGACACCGAGATGTCCACGGCGTCAAGCGCCTCGGCGATGATCCGACGGTCGTCGACGTTGTCGCCCTCGAACGCGCGCTTGTACGGCGCCCGCCCCATGGCGACCACGTCGAACACGGTGAGCTCGAAATCGCCAGCAGTGTCCTGAAGTACCGCCGCCAACCGTCGTGCCGCACGCTTGGCCGGCATCCGCCAGACGTCTTCGCCGTCGATCAACACGCGGCCCGACGTCGGTCGTTGGGCACGGTAAAGCGTGCGCAGCAGCGTCGTCTTGCCTGCACCGTTCGGCCCCACGATGCCCACCATCTCGCCGGCGCCGACATGCAGGGAAACGTTGCTGACCAAGGCTTTACGCCCCGCCGTCACGGTGATGTCATCGATGTGAATCCGACCGGTCATGCCGGCGCCTTGCGTCGCATCAACCAGAGGAAGTATGGGCCGCCGACGAGTGCGGTGAGTATTCCGACCGGCAACTCCTCCGGCGCGGCGACCGTGCGCGCGGTGATGTCGCACACGATGAGGAACGAGGCGCCGAGCAGCACGGCCGCGGGCAATGCGCGACGGTGGTCGGCGCCGACGAGCATGCGCACGATGTGCGGCATGATCAAGCCGACGAAGCCGATCGCACCGCTGACAGCGACCATCGCGCCCACCATCAACGCGACGACGACGAACGTCGCTGCGCGGAACCGGTGCACGTCCAGACCCAGCGCGGTCGCGGCCTCTTCACCGCTGTACAGCAGGTTCAACGACCGGGTCACCGCCAACAGCGCCGCCACACCGATTGTCACAACGATCGCCGGTATCCACACCATCGTCCAGGTCGCCCCTCCCAGACCGCCGAGCATCCAGCGCACCGCGGACTGGGCCTTGTGTGGGTCGTCGGATGTGACGATCAGCAGACTCGAAGCCGCCGAGAGCACCTCGGCGACCGCGACCCCGGCGAGTATCAACCGCATCGTCGTCATCCGGCCGCCCGTCCGGGCCAGGAAGTAGACCGCGACCAGCGCGGCCAACGCTCCCACGAACGCGGCCAGCGGCAGCACCAACAGCCCGACCCCCGCGCCGGCCACCAACACCGAGACTGCTCCCACCGAGGCGCCCGACGAGACACCCAGCAGCATCGGGTCGGCCAACGGATTGCGCACCACCGCCTGCAACGCCATCCCGCATGTCGCCAAGCCTGCGCCAACCACCGCCGCCAGCACGACCCTGGGCAACCGCGCATCGAGCACGATCGAGGCACGCGTCGGCGGCCATGTCGCGTCCGCCAACACCGGATTGAGTTCGTGCAGCAGGATTCGCCACACCTGCCCCGGAGGAATCGCCACCGACCCGATGGTGACGCCTGCGGTCATGCACGCCAACAGCAACACCACGAGCAGCGTGACCGCGACGCTGTATGGAAGGCCTCGACGAACCGGCGGTACCGCTGAGGCCGGTCGGTCCAGGATGGCCGACGTCATCCGGTTCGGCCCGGGTGTAGCTGTTCGGCAAGCGATTTCACCGCGCGCCCGACACGGACACCAGCGGTGATCGACGACAGCGGCAGCACCGCGAAGCGCTGGTCACGAATCGCCGGCACTCGCTGCAGCACCGGATTCTCGAGCAGAAACCTCTTCTTCTGCTCAACCGACCGGTCGCCATAGTCGTAGATCAGGATGACGTCCGGCGCCCGCTCGGCGAATTGTTCGAATGACACGTCGGCCCACACCTTCGGTATGTCGGCGAACAGGTTCCGCCCGCCCGCCGACTCGATGATCTGGTTGCCGATACCTTCTCCGCCGGAGGTGAACACCGTCGCCTCGCCGCTGTCATAGACCGCGACGTCAATCGGCGCGACACCGTGGATTTGCTCACCACTGTCCTGCAGGGTGCGGCGTTGACGTTCGATTTCCTGTTCGGCTCGCTCCCTGACGCCGAATATCTCGCCCAGCGTTCGGATCTCGTCGTCCACCGCTGAGACCGTCATCGGCCCCGGGGTGCAGTTCTCGGTGTTGAGATGCGTGTCGACGCCCACCTCGATCAGTCGTTCTCGTCCGCGCCCTTCCTTCTCGTCGAATGCGCTTGCCCATCCTCCGTAGACGAAGTCGGGCTCGGCGGCAAGCAGCGTCTCGAACGACGGGTACTCCTCGGCGATCACCGGTATCGAGTCGTAGGCATCTTGGTACTCCGGCAGGATCTGGTCGTCCAGGAATGCGGTCGCGACCATGGATCCCTCCAGCCCCAGCGCCAACATCGTCTCGATCGCGTGCTGATTCAGCGCGACAGCCCGCCGCGGCGGACGCTCGTATGTCGTGGTGATGCCGCAGTTGGTCACGGTGACGGGAAAGCCAGCCAAGCCTTCGTCTGCCGCGGTGTCCGATGGTGGTGCCGGTGTACCGCATCCCGCGGTAAGCAGTGCCGAGATCGCCGCTGTGGCAAGGTATCGACGCGCCGCCATTGTCCGTGCCTCCCGTCATGGGCGGATGCGACGGGAAGCGCGCTCGGTATGCCGAGGCCGTCCTCGCCGGGGAAATCCGCCCCAGTTGTGGTGAGGAGGCGACCGCGAGGAGTATCTGGCTCCCGGCGCGGCGGTAAGACCGCGCCGATCACAGTGGCGGGACCGCGCCGGATTCACACCGGCTTCCTCGGGTCACGGTCGCCTGTCGGCATCGATCCTGCCACACCCCGCGCTCCGATCAACCTGGCGGAGACACGCCGAGCCGCTGCCGCTCCCGCGGCGTCGTCGCGCCCCAGATGCCCCAGGGCTCCACATTCGTCAGGGCATACCGCAGGCAGTCGCGTTGCACGGGACACCGGCGACAGACTTTCTTGGCCTGTTCCTCGCGAATTGCCCGGCGTTGACCGCGCTCGGCATCGGACGCGAAGAAGATCTCGGTCGGCAAGCCGCGGCATCGCGCGTGCAACTGCCAGAGTCGGGTAGCGGCTCCCGTGGCCATCAGCGCTCCTCGCGGAAGTCGACGTGGCGCCGGACCACCGGGTCGTACTTGCGCAACACCAAGCGATCGGGGTCGTTGCGCCGATTCTTGCGCGTGACATACGTATAGCCGGTACCGGCCGTCGACCGCAGTTTGACGACGGGTCGAATATCGGTGCGCGCCATCAGGTTTTCTGCCCTTGCTTGCGTAACCGGGCGACCACGGCCTCGATGCCGTCGCGGTCGATGACCTTGATTCCTTTCGCACTGACTCGCAGTGTGATTCGCCGGCCCTCGGACCGCAGGTAGTACCTCTTGGTCTGGATGTTCGGGTTCCAGCGACGTGGGCTCCGCCGGTGCGAGTGCGATATCGAATTGCCGAAGCCGGGTGCTCGGCCGGTGACCTGACAGTGCGCGGACATGTTCCTCCTCGCCTCGGTACGCTAACGTTAATGACAATCATTTTCAACACAGGGAGGTCGAGTGCGCACTCCAGTGGTGCTGATCTGCGGTCAAGGCGATGCCGACGGTGTCACCGAGGTGCTGGCCGGCGCGTCCGGCACGGTAGTGGTCCGTCACACCTACGACGGTCAGGTGGTGGTGCGCCGCGTGACAACCGGCGGACATACGTCGGAGTGGCCGCTGGAGTTGGTGCGCGGTTGCGTCGCGTGCACGGTGCGCAACGACCTCCTCGTCCTCCTGCGCCGGCTCCATCGGCGTGCGGACGTGAATCGCATTGCGGTGCAACTGATGCCGTGGCTAGAACCGGAGCCGGTCTGCTGGGCGATCGAGAATGTCCGCGTGCGGGTAGGCCCCGGCTACGTCGACGGGCCGGCGGCGCGCGACGTGCGCATCGACGCCGTGGTGACGTGTGTCGACGTCCGCGGCTGGCTGGAGCAGGCCGTCGGCGACGACTACCTCGACGACGGCCGGACGGTGGCACAGGTGGTCGTGGGGCAGGCCGAGTTCGCCGACGCGTTGGTACTCAGCGAACCGCACGCCCAGACGCTGAAGGTGTTGCGGCGGTTGACGCCTCGAGCGCGCCTGACCGTCGGGGCCGGGCGGGTTGAAGTCGCGCTGGACAACCTCGAACCCGACAGCCGGCGCGGCCGCAGCGACAGCCCTCACGATCCGCTGCTCGTGGGGCAACCGTCCCTGGAGGCCGACGGCGACGTCGGCTTGCTGCTCTTCTCTGCGCGTCGCCCGTTTCATCCGCAGCGCCTGCACACCGCGCTCGACGTGCTGCTGGACGGCGTGGTGCGCACTCGGGGCAGGCTGTGGTTGGCCAATCGCTTCGACGACGTCATGTGGCTGGAATCGGCCGGCGGCGGGATGCGGTTCGAGTATGCGGGTCGATGGCTGGCGGCGATGAGTTCCGGGGAACAGGTCTACGCCGACCCACACCGCGTGGCGCTGGCCGCCGCCGACTGGGACGACCGCCTCGGCGACCGGCACGTGTCGATCACCGTGCTCGTGTGCGGTGCGGAGCCCGAGGAGATCGTCGACGCGTTGCGCACCGCCCTGCTGACCGACGAGGAATGGTCGCACCCCGGCGAATGGCCCAGCTACCCAGACCCGTTCGGAGATTGGCATGAGGATCCCTGCGATACCGGCGCGGACGTCGCAAGTGACATGGGCGTCACGTCCTTCGAAGGAGAGGACCGCACCTAAGGTTGGCGCTATGCGCCTCAAGCTGGGCAGGCCGGACCTGACGGACTACGCGGACTACTTCGACGTCCCAATTGCCGCGCCGGACGCCCCGCTGACGGTGACGTGGGCAGGTGTCACCACGCTGCTCGTCGACGACGGCGATTCGGCCGTGCTGACCGACGGTTTCTTCTCCCGGCCCAGCCTCGGCGAAGTCGCGCTCCGGCGGCTCGCGCCATCGGAACCGCGCATCGACGGCTGCCTGACCCGCCTGCGCATCGACCGGTTACAAGCCGTCCTACCGGTTCACACTCACTACGACCACGCGATGGACAGCGCGGTGGTCGCCGAACGGACCGGTGCGAGCATCGTGGGCGGAGAATCGGCTGCCCAGGTGGGCCGCGGCCACGGGCTGCCGGAAGACCGCCTCGTCGTCGTCACCGCCCGAGAGGCCGTCCGGCTCGGCGCCTACGACGTCACGCTCATCGAGGGGGGTCACTGTCCACCCGACCGGTTCCCCGGTGTCATCACCCGACCGGTCGTCCCACCGGTCAAGGCGTCGGCGTACCGATGTGGCGAGGCGTGGTCCACGCTGGTTCACCACCGTCCGTCGGACCGACGCCTGCTGGTGATCGGCAGCGCGGGGTTCGTTCCCGGCGCGCTGACAGGACTGCGCGCCGACGTGGTGTACCTCGGTGTCGGTCAACTCGGGTTACAACCCGAGCGATATCTCGTCGACTACTGGCAGGAGACCGTGCGGGCGGTGCGCGCGCGCCGCGTGGTGCTCATCCACTGGGACGACTTCTTCCGTCCACTGCACGAACCGCTGCGCGCGCTGCCCTACGCCGCCGACGACCTCGATGTTTCGATGCGGGTGTTGTCCCAGTTGGCCCACGAGGACGGCGTCGCGCTGCACCTGCCCACGCTCTGGCAGCCCGCCGATCCGTGGGGCTGATCCTTTTTCCGCGTGCAGTCGCAAATTGGCCCGAAATGCCCTCGAAATAGGGCACTTTGCGACTGCCCGCGCTCAAGAAGGGCGGCGTTGGCGCGCGATCTCGGCGAGCACCACGCCCGCGGCCACCGAAGCGTTCAACGACTCGGTGGGCCCGGCCATCGGGATGGACACCACGGCGTCACAGGTCTCCCGCACCAGCCGCGACAGCCCCTTGCCCTCTGAACCGACCACCACGACGATCGGCCCCGACCCGTCGAGTTCGTCGACGGTGGTGTCCCCGCCGGCGTCCAACCCGACGACCTGTAGGCCGGCGTCGGCCCAACTCTTCAGTGTGCGAGTGAGATTCGTCGCGCGGGCAACCGGCAATCGCGCCGCGGCACCCGCGCTGGTGCGCCACGCCACCGCGGTCACCGATGCCGACCGACGTTGCGGGATCAACACGCCATGGCCGCCGAACGCGGCCACCGATCGCACGATCGCGCCGAGGTTTCGGGGATCCGAGATGTTGTCCAGAGCCACCAGCAGGGCCGGTGCACCGGCCGTTCTCGCCGACGCGAGCAAGTCGTCGGGGTGCGCGTACGAGTAAGGCGGAACCTGAAGCGCCACACCCTGATGCAAGCCGTTGGTGGCGATCCGGTCGAGATCGTGGCGCGGCACCTCGAGAATCGAGATGCCCGCATCGGCCGCGATCTGCACGGCCTCGGTCAGCCGTTCGTCGGCGTCCGCACCCAGCGCGACATACAGCGCCGTGGCCGGCACATCCGCCCGCAGGCACTCCAGCACCGGATTGCGGCCCAGCACTACCTCGGTGTCGTCGGTCTTCTTGCCCTGCCGTCGTCCCTGTGACTTCGCCGCCTTGGCCGCGCGCTTTGCGGCCGGATGGTTCGGGCGCATATGCGCGGGCGGGGTGGCGCCGCGACCTTCGAGCCCCCGTCGCCGCACACCGCCCGACCCGACCGTCGGCCCCTTCTTGGTGCCCGGCTTGCGGACCGCGCCCCTGCGCCGAGAATTGCCCGCCATCTACTTGGTGTACCCGTCGAGCAGCGTCCACTGCGGGCCGTCGGCGGTGTCGGTGACCTCGATGCCCGCTTCCTTGAGGCGGTCCCGAATCGCGTCGGCCTCGGCCCAGTCCCGCCGCGCCCGGGCGTCCTCGCGGCGCTTCACTTCCGCCTGCACCAGCACGTCGACCGCGGCCAACGCGGCCGACGTCTCGTCCTTGGACTCCCAGCGCTCGTCGAGTGGGTCGGCGCCGAGAATGCCCATCATCGCGCGGATCGACATCGCCTGGCCCAACGCGGTCTCGTGGTCGCCGACGTCGAGGGCCCGATTGCCCTCGGCGCGGGCGGCGTGTACCTCGGCCAGCGCGATCGGCACCGCCAGGTCGTCGTCGAGCGCCGCGGCGAACTTCGGCGTCCACTCGCCGGGCACAACCGCACCGACACGGTTGCGCACACGGTGCAGAAAGTCCTCGATCCCCGTGTATGCCCTCGCCGCGTCCTGCAGCGCCGTCTCGGAGAACTCGAGCATCGACCGGTAGTGCGCGCTACCCAGGTAGTACCGCAGTTCGGCGGCCCGAACCCGTTGCAGCACAGCGGGAATCGCGAGCACATTGCCCAGCGACTTGCTCATCTTCTCGCCGCCCATGGTCACCCAGCCGTTGTGCAACCAGTACCGGGCGAACGGGTCGCCGGCGGCCTCGGCCTGGGCTATCTCGTTCTCGTGGTGCGGGAACACCAGGTCCATCCCGCCGGCATGAATGTCGAACTCGGCGCCGAGGTACGCCTCGCACATCGCGACGCATTCGGTGTGCCAGCCCGGCCTGCCGCGGCCCCACGGCGTCGGCCAGGACGGTTCACCGGGCTTGGCGCCCTTCCACAGGGTGAAGTCGCGGTCGTCGCGCTTGCCGGTCGCGACGCCCTCGCCCTGATGCACATCATCGATCCGATGGCCCGACAGCTTCCCGTAGCCCGGCATGGCGAGCACGTCGAAGTACACGTCACCGCCGCTGGCGTAGGCGTGCCCGCTCTCGATCAACCGCTCGATCAACTCGACCATCTGGGTGATGTGACCGGTGGCGCGTGGTTCGGCGGACGGTGGCAGCACGCCGAGCGCGTCATACGCGGCCGAGAACGCGCGCTCGTAGGTGGCGGCCCACTCCCACCACGGCCTGCCCGCATCGGCTGCCTTGTTGAGGATCTTGTCGTCGATGTCGGTGACGTTGCGGATGAACGCGACGTCGTAGCCCTTGGCCAGCAGCCAGCGGCGCAGCACGTCGAATGCGACGCCGCTGCGAACGTGTCCGATGTGTGGCAGCCCCTGCACGGTGGCACCACACAGGTAAACGGAAGCGTGGCCGGGGCGGACCGGGACGAAATCGCGTACAGCACCGGTCATGGTGTCGTACAGCCGCAGTTCGGTCACCCTTGCCGACCGTTCGCTCCACTCACGACCGGCCAGCTTACCGGCCTATTCGGGCTTCACCACCAACGCGGTCGCGATCGCGGCGAGCCCCTCGCCGCGACCGGTCAGGCCAAGCCCGTCGGTGGTGGTCGCGCTCACCGACACGGGGGCGTCGAGCAATCCGGACAGAAGTTCCTGCGCCTCGCCACGCCGCGGGCCGACCTTGGGTCGATTGCCGATGACCTGGACAGCCGCGTTGCCGATCTGGAAACCCTGTCCAGAGACCAACTGCCGGACGTGACGCAACATGTCCGCGCCGCTGGCGTCCCGCCACTCGGCACGGCCGGTGCCGAAGACTTCGCCGAGATCGCCGAGGCCGGCCGCCGACAGAAGCGCATCGCACAGGGCGTGCGCCGCCACATCGCCATCGGAATGACCGGCGCAGCCGTCGGCGTCATCGAACAGCAGGCACAACAACCAGCACGGCCGCCCGACCTGGATGGGGTGCACGTCGGTGCCGAGCCCGACCCGGGGCAGGCCCGCCGCCGACATCAGCGAGTACGCAGCCTTCAGGAGGCGGCGGCGAGTGCCTCGTCGAGAATGGTCGCGGCCTTCTCGTCGTCGGTGTTCTCGGCAAGCGCGAGCTCACCCACCAGGATCTGCCGGGCCTTGGCCAGCATCCGCTTCTCCCCCGCAGACAGGCCACGCTCCTGATCGCGTCGCCACAAGTCGCGGACGACTTCGGCGACCTTGTTCACGTCACCTGAAGCCAACTTCTCGAGATTGGCCTTGTACCGCCGCGACCAGTTGGTCGGCTCCTCGGTATGGGGGGCGCGGAGCACCTGGAAAACCTTGTCCAGGCCCTCCTGTCCGACGACGTCGCGCACCCCGACATACTCTGCGTTCTCGGCGGGCACTCGAACCGTGAGGTCGCCTTGGGCGACCTTCAAGACGAGGTATTCCTTTTGCTCGCCTTTGATGGTCCGGGTTTCGATCGCTTCGATCAACGCAGCACCGTGGTGGGGATAAACAACGGTGTCTCCGACCTTGAAAATCATCAGTTTCGAGCCCCTTTCACACACCAATGCTAGCACGGGGCCCAGCCGGGGGTGCACCAACGGTGCAGGTCAGGGGCACCTCAGGAGAACGCCAGGGGTTGACACGACGGCGAATCCATGCATGGCTCGGGGGTCTGATCGGTGTCTCTTCGGCGCCCCGGCGGTAGCCCTCGCAGAGCCCTGAACACGCAGTTACCGATCTTGGCGGGTGGCTGTGGCGAGAGTTCGGGCAGCCCACTCGGCCCTCAGCTACCGCCTGCTGCGAGCACCTACTACTGTGCATAGTCGAATCCCCGCGGCCGATCGCATCGGTCGCTCGACGGTCGAGCAGGAGGCAAGAGTGGACCGCTTCAAACTGGCCGCCTGTGGGCTGGCCGCCGCCGTCGCGCTCGTTGGCTGCAGTTCCGGTCAGGTTTCGCAGATGACGTTGCAGGAGCCGGCCGTCAACGGCACCAGCGCCGACCTCGGCGCGATCGCGTTGCGCAACGTGCACCTGCGGGCAGAGCAAGTGAGCGATTACGTGCAGCCGGGCAAAGAGGTCGAGCTGATCTTCCAGGCGTCCAACGCCTCGCCCGACGAGGCGGACAAGCTGGTGTCGGTCACCTCCGACGTCGGCACGGTGACACTGACCGGTGACACCACGCTGCCGGCCGGCGGCGCGCTCACCGTCGGGGCGCCCGACGGGCAGATCACCCCGTTGGAGAGTGTCGAGGCGGCAGAAGCCGCCGAGGCGAAGGTGACGTTGTCCAAGCCGATCACCAACGGGCTGACGTACGACTTCACGTTCAAGTTCCAGAAGGCCGGCGAAACCACCGTGCCGGTGCCGATCTCGGCGGGCGAGGCGCCGCGACGCGGGGACGCCGCCGAAGCGGGCGGCACCGCCGGCGGACACGGCGGCGGGCACTGAGCGAAGTCGGCGACACGACGGCTCAGCACTGAGTTTCTGTCGGTTTCTGTCGGAGGCGGCGGTTACCGTCACAGCGTGGCCACAGGTGGCGTCAAGGCGCGTTCGCAGTACCGCTGCTCCGAATGCCACCACATCACCCTCAAGTGGGTCGGTCGCTGCCCGGAGTGCGGCACCTGGGGCACGGTCGACGAGGTAGCCGTCCTCTCCGCCGTGGCCGGAGCGGGCGCGCGACGTTCGGTCGCACCCTCCTCCCCGGCCGTGCCCATCACGTCCATCGATCCCGGCCGCACCCGCCACTTCCACACCGGTGTCACCGAATTCGACCGGGTGCTCGGCGGCGGCCTGGTCCCCGGCTCGGTGACGCTGCTGGCCGGCGACCCTGGGGTCGGCAAGTCGACGCTGCTGCTGGAGGTCGCGCACCGATGGGCGGCCGCGGGTAGGCGCGCGCTGTACCTCTCGGGTGAGGAGTCCGCAGGCCAGATCCGGATGCGGGCCGAACGCACCGGATGCACCCACGACGAGGTCTACCTGGCCGCCGAATCGGATCTGGCGACGGCGCTGGGGCATATCGACGAAGTCCAGCCCAGCCTGGTGGTGGTCGACTCGGTGCAGACGATGTCCAGTACCGAGGCAGACGGTGTCACCGGCGGCGTCACCCAGGTGCGGGCGGTCACCACCGCGCTGACGTCCTATGCCAAGGCCGGCCAATCCCGGGGCGTCGCGATGATCCTCGTCGGTCACGTCACCAAGGACGGTGCGATCGCGGGGCCCCGCTCACTGGAGCATCTGGTCGATGTCGTCCTGCACTTCGAAGGTGATCGCGCGTCGTCGCTGCGGATGGTCCGCGGCATCAAGAACCGGTTCGGCGCCGCCGACGAGGTCGGCTGCTTTCTGTTGCACGACAACGGAATAGAGGGCGTCGCCGACCCTTCCGCCCTGTTCCGCGACCAACGCCCCAAACCCGTTGCGGGCACCGCGATCACGGTCGCGCTCGACGGTAAGCGTCCGCTGATCGGAGAGGTGCAGGCGCTGATCGGGCCACCCGCGAACGGGACTCCGCGGCGGGCGGTCAGCGGTATCGACGCGTCACGCGCGGCGATGATCACCGCGGTGCTCGACAGGCACGCGGGCCTGGCAGTGGCCACACGCGACATCTACCTGTCCACTGTGGGCGGGATGCGGCTGACCGATCCGTCGACGGATCTCGCGGTCGCGGTGGCCATCGCGTCGTCGACGATGAACCTGCCCATGCCGGCCGAGGCGGTCGCGATCGGTGAGGTCGGGCTGGCGGGTGACCTGCGCCGGGTCACGGGCATGGACCGTCGACTGGCCGAAGCGGCGCGGCTGGGCTTCACCTCGGCGGTGATACCGCCGGGCGTGACGTCGGTTCCTGCGGGCCTGCGCGCGATCACCGCCGACGACATCGGTTCGGCGTTGCGGGTTTTACGCGAAATCAGCAAAGATCAGCGAAGATAGTGCAATGGCGGCCGATCCTAGGGAGGGGCGATGGCCGTGAAGTCGGGCGGAAGATCGGGTCGCACCGTAGTGCCGTTGGCCCGGCCGACGCTCCGCGAGACCATCGCCCGGCTGGCACCCGGAACCGCGCTGCGCGACGGTCTCGAGCGCATTCTGCGCGGGCGCACCGGCGCGCTGATACTGGTCGGCTACGACGACAGCGTCGAGGCGATCTGCGACGGTGGGTTCTCCCTCGACGTCCGCTATGCGCCGACGCGGCTTCGCGAGCTGTCCAAGATGGACGGCGCCGTGGTGCTCTCCAGTGACGGCAGCCGCATTCTGCGGGCCAACGTGCAACTGGTGCCCGATCCGTCGATCCCCACCGAGGAATCCGGGACCCGGCACCGCTCCGCGGAGCGCGCCGCGATCCAGACCGGCTATCCCGTGATCTCGGTGAGCCATTCGATGAGCATCGTGACCGTGTATGTGGCCGGCGAACGTCACGTGATCCCCGACTCGGCGACCATTCTGTCGCGCGCCAATCAGACCATCGACACGCTCGAACGTTACAAGACGCGCCTCGACGAGGTCAGCAGGCAGCTCTCGACGGCCGAGATCGAAGACTTCGTGACGTTGCGCGACGTGATGACCGTGGTGCAGCGGCTCGAGATGGTTCGTCGCATCAGCCTCGAAATCGATTCGTATGTAGTCGAACTCGGTACCGACGGTCGTCAGCTCAAGCTGCAACTCGAGGAGCTGGTGGGCGACAACGACACCGCCCGCGAGCTGATCGTGCGCGACTATCACGCGAATCCCGACCCGCCATCGGCGGCGCAGGTGAGCGCCACACTCGAGGAACTCGACGGCCTCTCCGACAACGAGCTGCTCGACTTCACCACGCTGGCAAGGGTTTTCGGCTACCCGTCGACGATCGAGGCGCAGGATTCGGCGATGAGCTCACGCGGCTACCGCGCGATGGCCGGTATCCCGCGCCTGCAGTTCGCGCACGTCGACCTGCTGGTGCGCTCGTTCGGCTCGCTGCAGGGCCTGCTGGCGGCCAGCGCAGGCGATCTGCAGTCGGTCGAGGGCATCGGCTCGATGTGGGCGCGCCACATCCGGGAAGGCCTGTCGCAGCTGGCCGAGTCGACGATCGCCGACCGGCTGGCCTAGCGCGCTATCGCGGCTCAGCCTGCGGGTGCGGGTGCGGGCCCGGGCGGCGGGGCGGCGCCGTTGCCGTGCACCGGCGACTGGGGCGCGGCGAGGATGAACGGCACCGTCGCCGACCGAAGATTGCCCAACTGCACGACCAGGTTGTACGTGCCGGGTCCGATCGGTTGCCGCGGCAGCGGGCAGCCAGGCGCGGAGCCCATGCCCGTCCAGGTGACCTCCGTCGTCACCTGTTCGCCGGGCTGAAATGCCTTGACCAGCGTTTCGTTCGACGGCGCACAGTCGAGGTTGGACCAGAGCCGGGTGTTGTCCAGCGAGTACACGTAGGCCGCCAGCACCGCGGCGCCGACGTCGCGTTTGCAGCCGACGAGCCCGATGTTGGTGACGACCATCGTGAACTTCGGCTGATCACCCACGACGTACTGCGGTTGGTTGGTGATGCCCTTTACGGCAAGCGTCGAATCGGGGCAATCGTCGCCCTCGTTGAGCAGCGGCGGCGGCACCACCGCCGCGGTCGGCGTCGCCGTCGGGGGCGGCGCATCCTGCGCCGGCGGCATCACCGGCGTCTTGACTTCCGGGTTCTCCCCCGGCAGCGGCGTCGGCGCCGCCGCCGCGGTCGACGCAGACTTCTCCGCGTCGTCGCCGCCCCCGGTGCTCTTCACGACCACGACCACGATGGCCGCGATCACGCCGATCACGAGTACCGCTATGCCCAGCGCGAGTGCCCTGCGACGCCAGTAGATCTGCGTCGGTAGCGGGCCATGCGGTTCCAGATCCAGCACAAGTTCAAGGTAAGGCCAGGTCACGTCTTATCGCCCGAGGTGACCCGGCGTGTCGCCGCTCAGGCTTCGCCGATGTCGCCCAAGTGGTTCCGCAGCGCCACCCGACCGTCGGCCAGGTGATAGGTCAGCCCGACGATCGCCAGGTCACCCGCCGCGACCCGTTCGGCGATGGCCGTGGAGCGGGCCATCAGCTGCGCCCCGGTCTCCGTCACGTGGCGCGCCTCGAACTCGTCGACCCTGGTCAATCCCTCGCGCCGGCCCGCGAGGATCGACGGCGTGACCCGCTCGACGATGTCACGAACATAGCCACCGGGCACCACGCCGTCGTCGAGCGCGGAAATCGTTGCTTTCACGGCGCCACAGCTGTCGTGACCGAGTACAGCGATCAGCGGCACGTTGAGCACCGTGACCGCGAACTCGATGGAACCGAGCACGGCGGAGTCGATGACGTGGCCGGCGGTCCGGACCACGAACATGTCGCCCAGTCCCTGGTCGAAGATGAGTTCGGCAGCCACTCGGCTGTCCCCGCACCCGAACACGACCGCCGTGGGGTGCTGCGCCGCGGCGAGGCTCGCGCGGTGTTCGACGCTCTGGCTCGGATGTTCGGGCTTACCGGCGACGAAGCGCTCGTTACCCTCTTTCAGTGCTTTCCATGCGGTCACTGGGCTGGTGTTCGGCATGACCGTCATTGTGCCTCAGCTGCTCGATTGGTTTGACCGCGGGCAGCGCGACCTACCTTGGCGCAGACCCGAGGTCACGCCATGGCAGATCCTGGTCAGCGAGTTCATGCTGCAACAGACGCCGGTCGCCCGGGTCGAGCCGATATGGCTTGCGTGGGTGCAGCGTTGGCCCACACCGTCGGCGACCGCGGCGGCCACTGCCGCCGACGTGTTGCGGGCCTGGGGCAAGCTGGGCTACCCGCGCCGCGCCAAGCGGTTGCATGAGTGCGCGACGGTGATCGCCACCGAATACGACGACGTCGTGCCGTCCGACGTCGAGACGCTGTTGACTCTGCCGGGTGTCGGCGCATACACGGCGCGCGCGATCGCCTGCCTCGCCTACCACCAACGGGTGCCGGTCGTCGACACCAACGTCCGTCGCGTCGTCGCCAGGGTGGTGCACGGTCGCGCCGACGCACCGGCATCGTCGTCGCGGCGCGACCTCGCCGACGTGGAGGCGCTGCTCCCGGACGACGAACTGGCGCCGAAGTTCTCGATCGCACTGATGGAGCTGGGCGCGACGGTGTGTACCGCGCGGGCGCCGCGGTGCGGGCTGTGCCCGCTGGATGTGTGCGCGTGGCGTTCGCGTGGCTTCCCCCCGCCGACGGCGCCGACGCGCCGCGCGCAGCGCTACGCGGGCACCGACCGGCAGGTGCGCGGCCGTCTGCTGGATGTATTGCGGGGCAACGACTCTCCGGTCACCCGCGGGCAGCTCGATGTGGCCTGGTTGTCCGATACCGCCCAACGCGACCGGGCACTGGATTCGCTGTTGGTCGACGGCCTCATCGAACAGACCGCCGACGGCCGGTTCGCGCTCGCCGGCGAAGGCGCTCAGGCGGTGACCGCTGATTCCTGCTCGACGCGATTGGATTCCTCTGCGTTACAAGCGAACCTGCGGCGGTAGTCCGACGGCGTCACTCCGATGATCCTGCGGAAGTGGTGGCGCAGCAGCGTCGCGGTGCCGAAGCCGCTGCGTTCGGCGATCCGGTCGACGTCGAGATCGGTCTCCTCCAACAGGGTGCGCGCATACAGCACACGTTGATCGGTGACCCATTGCATCGGCGTCCGACCCGTCTCTTCGACGAATCGGCGTGCGAACGTGCGCGCCGACATGTGCGCGCGGGCGGCCAACGTGGCGACCGTGTGCGGTTTGTCGAGATTGCCCAGAATCCAATCGAGTTGCGGCGCAAAGCGTTCCGAACATCGCACCGGGATCGGCTGGTCGATGTACTGGCGTTGGCCGCCATCGCGTTGCGGCGGGACCACCATTCGGCGGGCGATCTTGTTGGTCACCTCGCTGCCGAGTTCGCGTCGTACCAGATGCAGGCACGCGTCGATTCCTGCCGCGGTGCCCGCACTGGTGATCAGATTGCCGTCGTCGACGAACAACACGTTGCGGTCGACTTTGGCGGTGGGGTATTTCTGGGCGAGTTCGTCGGCGTGCATCCAGTGCGTGGTGCAGGGCCTGCCGTCGAGAAGTCCCGCGGCACCCGCGACGAACGCACCCGAGCACACGGTGAGGATGATCGACCCGGCGTCCGCGGCGGCGCGCACGGCGGCCAGTGCCTCGGGCAGGTACTCCGATCCGCCGATCGCCGGGATCGCGACGAGGTCGGCACCGACCAGGTCGTCGAGGCCGTGCTCGGGGGTGATCGTCGCCCCGACGGAGGTGCTGACCGGTCTACCGGGTCCGGGTCCGCAGATCTTGAAGTCGAAATTAGGCACGCCGTCGGCGGAGCGGTCGATACCGAAGACCTCGCAGATCACGCCGAACTCGAAAATCGCCAGACCGTCGAGCACCAGCGTCGATACGCTCTTCATCGCCATGGCAGCATTTTATCTCAAAGTGTCGTTCCTGCCACTGTTGGCTGGATATGCTTGAGCGAAAGATTACTGCCATGACCACTGCACTGACACTCCTGATCCTGGCATCCCCGTTCGCGGTGGCCGCGGCGTTCGGTTGGGCCGCCCACCGCTCGGGCGTCCTGCGGCTGCACCCTGACCAGTTCCGCATCGCGGCGCCGATGGCGGGCCGGATCTTCGAAGATGACCGCGACCTGCTGCGCATCGAGCATGATCTCGACGCGATCCGCACCCGGTTCGAGCGTCCGGCGGGCTGGTCCTCCTCCTCAGCCTTCGGGGAGCGCCGATAGGAAAGATTCGACCGCTTGGCGGTAAACGTGCGGTGCGTCGTCGTGGATGAGGTGACCGGCGCCGGGCACACGCAGATACGTCGTCCGGTGGCCGGTCTGCGCCATCTTGGCCATCTGGCCTCCAGGTGTGACGGAGTTGCCCGCCTCGAGCAGTAGCGCCGGTACGCGCGCCGCTTCCCACTCGCGCCAGTAGTCGCGGGTGCCCCACTCGGCGGCGATCTCGATCCACACCTTGGGCTCACCGTGTAACCGCCAGCCGGTCGCTGTGCGGTCGAATGCCTCCAGGAAGTACTGGCCGGCCACCGGTCCGAACTCGTCGTAAACCCGTTGCGCGGAGTCGAATTCGATCGGCAGCGCGTGCAGCCACGGCTCCCACGGCCCGGTGGTGCGGCCGCGGAAGTCCGGTGCCATGTCCTCGACGACCAACGCCTCCACCAGGTCGGGTCGCGTCGCCGCCAGGCACCACGAGTGCAGCGCGCCCATCGAGTGCCCGATCAGGACGGTGGGTCGGCCGATTGTCGCCACCGCGTCGCCGAGTTCTTCGACGAACCTTTCGGTGCTGATCGGGCCGGCCTCGTCGACGTCACGGCCCCGGTGCCACGGCGCGTCGTAGGTATAGACATCGCCCAGCTGAGTCAGCCACGGCAGCTGACGGGTCCACGTGCTGCCCCGCCCCATCAGGCCGTGCACGAGGACCAGCGGGCGGCCCCTACCACCGCGACGGGTCAGGTGGGCCCACTCGCGTGCTGGGGACGGCATGGGAGACATCATCGTGCCTCGGGATGCGCGCAGTGCATTCGGTAGCCTTTAGCGCATGCCCAGCCAGAACCCCGTGGTGAAGATCAACGCAATCGAGGTCCCGCCCGACGCCGGTCCCGAACTGGAGAAGCGGTTCGCACACCGCGCCCATGCCGTCGACAACCAGCCCGGCTTCCTCGGCTTTCAACTTCTGCGCCCCGTCAAGGGCGAGAACCGCTACTTCGTGGTGACGCAGTGGGAGTCCGAGGAAGCGTTCCAGGCCTGGGCCACGGGTCCGGCCATCGAAGCCCACAAAGGCCAGCAGGCCAACCCGGTCGCCACGGGTGCGTCATTGCTCGAGTTCGAGGTCGTCCTCGACGTTGCGGGTGCCACTCACTAGGGGCAGGCGTACCGCGCGCCGCGCGCTCGGGCTGACGGTCGCAGTCTCTGTCGTCGTCACGCTCGCCGGTTGCTCGAAGGTCGACACCCCACCGGCCGACGCCGCGTACGGCACGCCGATCGAGATCAACACGCCGCAGGGTCTGCGGGCCAAGCAAGCCCTGGACATGCTCAACTCCGACTGGCCGATCGGGCCGGTCGGGGTGCGCACGCTGGCGGTGCCCGAGAAGGTCGGCGACATTGCCTTCAAGCTCGACAGGATCTGGTGGGACCGCCCGTTCACCGTCACCGACGTGGAGATCGGCGCCGGCCAAGCCACGGTGGGTGTGCTGACGTCTTATGGCGTCGCACAGGAAATCGACCTGAGCACCAACGACGCCGGCATGGTCGATCGGTTGGACGTGTCGCTCCGGCCGCCGGTCATCGACGAATGGGCTGATGTCGATGCCGAGCTGACCAAGTCCGGCGCGCGTTATTCCTATCAGGTGTCGAAGGTGGTGGCGAACCGGTGCGATGTGGTGGCGGGGACCAACACCGAACTCTCGCTGCCGTTGGCGTCGATCTTCAAACTCTATGTGCTGCTTGCGGTTGCCGACGCAGTGAAGGCCGGCACGCTCGAGTGGACCGACACGTTGACCATCACGAAGCGCGCCAAGGCGGTCGGATCGGCCGGTCTCGAAGAACTGCCGCCCGGCGCCCGGGTGTCGGTGAGAACTGCTGCGCAGCAGATGATTTCGGCGAGCGACAACATGGCCACCGATCTGCTGATCGCACGCCTCGGTCCCGGCGCGGTGGAGCGGGCGTTGGTCGCGGCGGGCCATCACGACCCGGGCAGCATGACGCCGTTCCCGACCATGCACGAGATGTTCTCGGTCGGCTGGGGTCGACCGGACTTGCGCGAACAGTGGCAGCAGGCGGTCGAACAAGGCAAGCCGCAGGCCCGTGCGCAACTGCTGAAGCAGACGAATTCGCGCCCCTACGAACCGGATCCACAGCGCACGCACACCCCGGCGTCGAACTTCGGTGCAGAGTGGTACGGCAGCGCCGCCGACATCTGCCGCGTGCACATCGCCCTGCAGGCGGCCGCTGTCGGCGAGGCCGCGCCGGTCAAGGACATCCTCGCCGCGATTCCCGGCATCGATCTGGACCGGTCCAAGTGGGACTACATCGGCGCCAAGGGCGGAAACCTGCCGGGCGATCTGACGTTCAGCTGGTATGCCGTCGACCACACCGGCCAACCGTGGGTCGTCAGCTTCCAGTTGAACTGGCCCAGGTACCGCAGCCCGACGGCCGCCGGGTGGTTGTTGTCGATCGTGCGCCAGGCTTTCGACCTGGAGCCGCTCAGCGGCTAGCGGGATGACCGGAGCGTCCAGGCGTGCCCGCGAAAGTGCATCACCGTGCGGCTGACCGGGGCAATGTCGATGCGCCAGAACGACTTCGGCGGCGCATCGAGCGCCACCAGAATGGCCGCCCGGATCACCGCCGGGTGCGTCACCACGACGATCCTGCTGCGGACCGTCGTCAGCGACTCCATCCAGTCGCGCACCCGCTCGACCAGGTCGACGACCGATTCGCCGCCGTGCGGTGCCCGCGTCGGGTCGGTCAACCAGACCGCCAGGTCCGCCGGTCGCACGCCACCCAGTACGTCACCGCGCCATCGGCCGCAATCCAGATCGGCCAGCCGACTGTCGACCTCGGCCTGCAGTCCTAGCAGTTCGGCGGTCTGTCTGGTGCGCTTCTCAGGACCGCAGAACGCGGCATCCGCGACACCCAGGTCGATGGACGCGTCGACCTGCCGGTGGCCGATCGGGCTCAACGGCTCGTCGGTGGGGAATCGTCCGGCCGACATCGCGTCCGTCAACGCATGCGACACGAGCGTCAGCCGAACGACCTCACTCACAAAGGAACGCTCTCCCGCCGCTTCTCGCCGAGCAGGCGCGCGGCCATCGCGCCGAACGCCACGGCGATCGTCGCGTAGATGACCACCTGCGTGCCCAGAGAAAACAGCCGGAACTCGTAGAGCACGTCGGCCGGGAAGCCCTCGTAGACGATGGTGCCCGCACCGTCGCGCAGCGGCCCGGGGGTTTCGTGGATGCCCGGCAGCACCAGCATCAGCACCGCGATCGCGACGACGTAGGACCCCGCAGCGGCCAACGTCGCGTTCCATGCGCCCAGCCGGTCGGCCAACCGCCTACCCAGATACACCGCGCCGACCAGCAGGGCCGCGGACAACACCACCATCAGCAGGTACAGCAGCGTGCGCTGGCGGATCGTCTCGTCCAGGCTGAGCGCCGGAGGGCTCGCCGGATACTTCAGCGAAGGGACGATGTAGAGGCTCAACAACATTCCGCCGGCCACGTACACCGACAGCAGCCGTGCCGAGACGTCGCCGACGCGCCCGTAGGCCACGGCGAAGACCACCGCGAACAACGCGGCGATCGCGACGCTGAAGGCCAGCACACCCAATCCCATGCCGATGTTGGCCTGCACGACGCGGTCGAATCCGCCACCGTCACCGTGGCTGTGGCCGCCGTGCGCGTGGCCTGCCATCGCTTCGTGCGCGGCGCCGACGCCCTCCTCGTAGCCGATCGCCCGCTCGATGACGGGTTCGACGAAGATGCGGGCGAAGACGAACGCGAACAGTCCGGCCAGGGCGCCGGCGAGCAGCCCGCGCCCGATGATCTGCTTTTCCATCAGTGGCAGGGGAAGCCGAGCAGGTGGCGGGCGTCATGCACGAACTCGTGGATGACGGTGCTGTTGCCGAACACCGACGTCGCACCCTGATCCATGCCGACGAAGTAGAGCACCAAGAGCGCGAAGAATGCGGTGAACGCCAACCACATCACCGCCTTGGCGGCCGAGAAGTCCAGCGCGGGCGCAACGCTCTTACGGGCCTCGGGAGAGGTCATGTCGGTGTCCTTTCCGGGATTTCGCGTCCCAGTTCGACGGTTGCGGCGAGCGTCGGGTCTGACTTGACACAGTGGCGCGACCGTTCTGGATTCTCACCAGATTCCTTCGCCCGCCGATTACATCGCACATCCTATGCAAAAGGGCTAGCGAAGCGGGCGACTGGCTCGAACTTCGAGGCAACCGGATGCCGAGACGACACAATGTCACGCTGAGAGCGACGCGACGTGTATATAGCCGCGACGGCGTTCTCAGCGTGACATTGTGTCAGCGGTTACTCAGCGCTGGCGGCTCCGGCCGCACCCGCCTGAGCGAGGTCGGGCTCGGCCACCGGAGCCGGCTTCTTGGTGCCCTTGAACGTGAACACCGCATCCTCGCCGGCGCCCTCGCCGTCCCAGTTCTCGACATCGACGGTGACGAGCTGGCCCGGGCCGATCTCCTCGAACAGGATCTTCTCCGACAGCTGGTCCTCGATCTCGCGCTGGATGGTGCGCCGCAGCGGCCGCGCGCCGAGCACCGGATCGAAGCCGCGCTTGGCGAGCAGTGCCTTGGCCATGTCCGTCAGCTCCAACGTCATGTCCTTGGCCTTGAGCTGGTTGGACACCCGGCCGATCATCAGGTCGACCATCCGGATGATCTCGTCGCGAGTCAGCTGGTGGAAGACGATGATGTCGTCGATGCGGTTGAGGAACTCCGGGCGGAAGTGCTTCTTCAGCTCGTCGTTGACCTTCTGCTTCATCCGCTCGTAGTTGTTCTCGCCGCCACCCGGGCTGAAGCCCAGGCCGACCGCCTTGCTGATGTCGGACGTGCCGAGGTTCGAGGTGAAGATCAGCACGGTGTTCTTGAAGTCGACCGTGCGGCCCTGGCCGTCGGTCAGGCGGCCGTCCTCGAGGACCTGCAACAGGCTGTTGTAGATCTCCTGGTGCGCCTTCTCGATCTCGTCGAACAGCACGACGCTGAACGGCTTGCGGCGCACCTTCTCGGTGAGCTGGCCGCCCTCCTCGTATCCGACGTAGCCCGGAGGGGCACCGAAGAGCCGCGAGGCGGTGAAGCGGTCGTGGAACTCGCCCATGTCGATCTGGATGAGCGCGTCGTCGTCGCCGAACAGGAAGTTGGCCAGCGCCTTGGACAGCTCGGTCTTACCGACACCGGACGGGCCGGCGAAGATGAACGAACCGGACGGGCGCTTGGGGTCCTTCAGACCGGCGCGGGTGCGGCGGATCGCCTTCGAGACCGCCTTGACGGCGTCCTCCTGGCCGATGATCCGCTTGTGCAGCTCCTCCTCCATGCGCAGCAGCCGAGTGGTCTCCTCCTCGGTCAGCTTGAACACCGGGATGCCGGTCCAGTTGCCCAAGACCTCGGCGATCTGCTCGTCGTCGACCTCGGCGACGACGTCGAGATCGCCTGAGCGCCACTGCTTCTCCCGCTCGGCGCGCTGGGCGACCAGCTGCTTCTCCTTGTCGCGCAGGCTCGCCGCCTTCTCGAAGTCCTGCGCGTCGATCGCGGACTCCTTCTCCCGGCGTGCATCGGCGATCTTCTCGTCGAACTCGCGCAGGTCTGGCGGCGCGGTCATACGCCGGATCCGCATCCGGGCGCCGGCCTCGTCGATCAGGTCGATCGCCTTGTCCGGCAGGAACCGGTCGTTGATGTAGCGGTCGGCCAGCGTGGCGGCCGCGACCATCGCCGAATCGGTGATCGAGACGCGGTGGTGCGCCTCGTACCGGTCGCGCAGACCCTTGAGGATCTCGATGGTGTGCTCGACCGTCGGCTCACCGACCTGAACCGGCTGGAACCGGCGCTCGAGGGCGGCGTCCTTCTCGATGTACTTGCGGTACTCGTCGAGCGTGGTGGCGCCGATGGTCTGCAGCTCGCCGCGGGCCAGCTTCGGCTTGAGGATGCTGGCCGCGTCGATCGCACCCTCGGCGGCGCCCGCACCCACGAGCGTGTGCAGCTCGTCGATGAACAGGATGATGTCGCCGCGGGTGTTGATCTCCTTGAGGACCTTCTTCAGGCGCTCCTCGAAATCACCGCGATACCTCGAGCCCGCGACCAGAGAGCCGAGATCCAGCGTGTAGAGCTGCTTGTCCTTCAGCGTCTCGGGGACCTCGCCGTGCACGATTGCCTGGGCCAAACCTTCGACGACAGCGGTCTTGCCGACGCCGGGCTCGCCGATCAGCACCGGGTTGTTCTTGGTGCGGCGGCTCAGCACCTGCATGACCCGCTCGATTTCCTTCTCGCGGCCGATGACCGGGTCGAGCTTGCCCTCCATCGCGGCGGCGGTCAGGTTGCGGCCGAACTGGTCGAGCACCAGCGAGGTCGACGGGTTGCCGGCCTCACCGCCGCGGCCGCCGGTGCCGGCCTCCGCGGTCTCCTTGCCCTGATAGCCGCTCAGCAGCTGGATGACCTGCTGGCGCACGCGCGTCAGCTCGGCGCCGAGCTTGACCAGCACCTGGGCGGCGACGCCCTCGCCCTCACGGATCAGGCCGAGCAGGATGTGCTCGGTGCCGATGTAGTTGTGGCCGAGCTGCAGCGCCTCGCGCAGGCTCAGCTCCAGCACCTTCTTGGCGCGCGGGGTGAACGGAATGTGGCCGGACGGCGCCTGCTGGCCCTGGCCGATGATCTCCTCGACCTGGCTGCGCACGCCCTCGAGCGAGATGCCCAGCGACTCCAAAGACTTGGCCGCTACACCTTCACCCTCGTGAATGAGTCCCAACAGGATGTGCTCGGTTCCGATGTAGTTGTGGTTGAGCATCCGGGCCTCTTCTTGAGCCAGGACGACGACCCTGCGGGCACGGTCGGTGAATCTCTCGAACATCGGTGGTTACCTGCTCTCCATCAATAGGTCGGTGCCATGCGCCTCGAAGGCTCCGAGCGACGCACCGCACCTGCCGTCCACTCTAATGGGCGGCTCGCCCCGATGCCGCGCCCGCCGGTCAGCTCTGCGCGGACAGTGGCATCAATGCGTATCGGGTCGAATACCCGACGCTACGAGTAGCAACGCGTCGACGGGGTGATTCGTTTCCCGATCGAGCCGCAGCAGGTTCGCGGCTAGCGAACGGGCGTCAGAACTCCCCGGCTACGTCGCCGCGTGGAATGCGTCGATCACGTCGGCGGGTATGCGGCCGCGGGTCGAGACATTGTGGCCGTTGCGCCGCGCCCACTCCCGGATGGCCGCACTCTGTTCACGGTCGATGGCCGCGCGCCCGCGTCCCGACCCTGCGGAACGTCCGCGGCGACGGCCGCCCACCCGTCGACCGGCCTCGACCCACTGCTTCAAGTCATTCCGCAACTTCGCGGCATTCTTCGAAGAAAGGTCGATCTCGTAGCTCACCCCGTCGAGACCGAATTCAACCGTCTCGTCAGCCGCACCTTCGCCGTCGAAATCATCGACCAACGTGACGGTAACTTTCTTCGCCATTTCCCACACGCCCTTCTGCGCGATCACTGGATCGCGGTTAAGTCCTCGAACCCCGGCATCAATGTGCCATATGTGTGTGCCCCATTCAACACAATCAGAATAGACGGTGTTCAGTTCCCGTGACGCCGAACAATCGGAAACAAAACTGTCTCCCGAATCGACAGTCCCGTCAATGCCATCAACAACCTATCGATGCCCATTCCGGTGCCCGTGGATGGCGGCATTGCATACTCCATGGCGGCGAGAAAATCTTCGTCGAGAGCCATTGCCTCGTCGTCGCCGGCGGCCGCCGCCCTGGCCTGGGCTTCGAACCTTTCCCGTTGGACAACCGGGTCGACCAGCTCGGAATACCCGGTGGCCAACTCGAAGCGCCGGATGTAGAGATCCCATTTCTCAGTGACGCCCGGAATGCTGCGGTGTTCGCGCGTCAGCGGGGTTGTCTCGACGGGAAAGTCGCGGACGAAGGTCGGTGCCCACAGCGTGTTGCCGACTGTGTGCTCCCAAAGCTCCTCGACCAATTTCCCGTGCCCGTAACCGCGATCACGCGGAATCTCGACGGCTAGTCGATCCGCGATCTCCCATAACCGCTCGGCCGTCGTTTCGGGAGTGATGTCTTCGCCAAGCGCTTCGGATAGCGATGGATACATTTCGATGGACTGCCATTCGCCGTCGAGATCGTAGACTGTGCCATCAGGCAATGGCACGTTTCGCGTTCCGATCGCCTCGTCGGCAACCTCTTGAATAAGCTCTCGGATCATGTCCGCGGAATCGTCGTAGGTGCCGTATGCCTGATATGTCTCGAGCATCGCGAATTCCGGTGAATGTGTGGAATCCGCCCCTTCGTTTCGGAACACCCGATTCAGCTCGAAGACGCGCTCGAATCCGCCGACCAACGCCCGCTTGAGAAACAGTTCAGGGGCGATGCGAAGGTAGAGGTCGGCGTCCAGTGCGTTGGAGTGCGTGACGAAAGGCCGGGCCGCTGCGCCACCTGCGAGCGTCTGCAGCATCGGCGTTTCGACTTCGAGAAAGCCGCGCCGTTCCAGCGCCGACCGCAACGCCCGCACCACTGCGACTCGCTGACGGGCAATGGCACGGGCCTCGGGCCGCACGATCAGGTCGATGTAGCGCTGCCGCACCCGCGACTCTTCGCTCATCTCCTTGTGCGCGACCGGTAGTGGCCGCAAGGCTTTCGAAACAATGCGCCAGGAATCGGCCAGCACGGAGAGTTCGCCGCGCCGGGAACTGATCACTTCGCCGTGCACGAACACGATGTCGCCGAGGTCGACGTCGGCTTTCCACGCGTCCAGCGATTCCTGCCCGACCTTGTTGAAGCTGATCATCACCTGCAGCTGCGTGCCGTCGCCCTCCTGAAGGGTGGCAAAACACAGCTTGCCGGAGTTCCGGGCGAACATCACGCGGCCGGCGACACCGACGATCTGGCCGGTCTCGGTGTCGGCGGTCAGGTCGGGATAGGCCTGGCGGATCTCGGCCAGGGTGTGGGTGCGTGCGACCTCGACCGGGTACGGGTCCCGCCCGTCGGCGAGCAGTCGCTCACGCTTGGCCTGACGGATCCGGTACTGCTCCGGAATGTCGGGCTCGGATGCCGCGGCCGCTGCCGGTGCGGTGCGGGGCGAGTCAGGTTCGGTCACGTCGTGCCAGCTTAAATGAACCCATGACGGCCCCGATCAGCGCAGCGGCGGTGGCCGCGTTGGCCGACGAACCGCTGGACTGGCGGTTCAAGGGGCTGCCCGCCGCCTGGTGGGGTCACACGGTCGCGGAAATCTGTGGGCGCAAACCCCATCTGTTCGTCGACGGCGCCGTGGGCCCGGTCTGCGTCCTGCGGGCCGAGGCGGTGGCGCACAACATCACGACCATGGCGCGATGGTGTGCCGCGCACGCAGTGCAGTTGGCTCCGCACGGCAAGACGCACATGGCGCCGCAGCTGCTGGCCCGTCAGCTCGAGGCCGGAGCCTGCGCCGTCACCGCCGCCACCGTCAGCCAGGTGCGGGTGTTCCGGGCGTTCGGGGTACGCGAGGTGATCCTGGCCAATGAGCTCGTCGACGAGGCCGGGTTGCGCTGGCTCGGCGGCCAGCTCGATACCGATCCGTCCTTCAACGTCACATGCTGGGTCGACTCGATCCGAGGGGTCGAGTTGATGGCGTCGACGTTGGCCTCCATCGGCACGGTCCGCCAGCTGGACGTGTGTGTCGAGGTCGGCATGCCGGGCGGGCGCACCGGTTGCCGTGACCGCGACACCGTCGACGCGGTGGCCCGCGCGGTCGCCGCCTCGGCGCGGCTGCGGCTCGTCGGCGTGGCCG
Source organism: Mycobacterium sp. IS-3022 (assembly GCF_001500065.1). Taxonomy (GTDB): domain Bacteria; phylum Actinomycetota; class Actinomycetes; order Mycobacteriales; family Mycobacteriaceae; genus Mycobacterium. The sequence goes on along the minus strand of NZ_LQIN01000001.1, from coordinate 279,946 downwards.
GATACGAGGCAGCCCTGGGCCACGACAGATCGCAGGAGGCGGTCGCGTCGCACCTGGCTGACGTGCGCGCCGCGGTGCTGCGGCTGGCGCCGCTCTTCGAGACCGACGTCGTGATCGCCACCGCGGGTGGCAGCACATACTTCGACGCGGTGGCCGAGGCCCTGACCGGCTGGCCCACCGGGCTGCCGGTGCGCGTGATCCTGCGCAGCGGCTGCTACCTCACTCACGACGACGGCCTGTACCGGCGGACGTCGCCGCTGCGTGACGCGCTGCGGCCCGCGCTCAGCGTGTGGGCGCAGGTGATGTCGCGTCCGCAGCCCGATCTGGCGCTGTTGACGATGGGCCGCCGAGACGTGTCGTTCGACCAGGACCTGCCGGCGCCGCGACGGTTGCCGGCCAGCAGCGTCACCAAGCTCAACGATCAGCACGCGTACCTGCGACTGGATGGCGGCGACTCCGTCGACATCGGCGATTGGGTGGAGTTCGGGATCTCGCATCCCTGCACGGTGTTCGACAAGTGGCCGATGATCCCGATGCTCGACGAGGCCGGGCGCGTCGTCGACCTCATCCGCACGTTCTTCTAGCGGGCTTGTTTGAGGCGACCGCGTTGGTTGTCGCGGTTGCGCTCGAACACCAACCGCAGGCCGTCCAGGGTGAGGTGCTCGTCGTAATGCTGAACGGTCCGCATGTCCGGCAGCACCAGCGGCGCGGTGTGTCCGGTCGCGACCACGGCAACGTCGGTGCCCGAGAAGCCGTCGACGTCGTCGCGGATGCGTTGCACCAGCCCGTCGACCAATCCCGCGAATCCGAACACCGCACCGGCCTGCATGCATTCGACGGTGTTCTTGCCGATGACCGATCGCGGCCGGGTCAGCTCGATACGCCGCAGTGCCGCCGACCGGGCCGCGGCCGCGTCGGAGGACACCTCGACACCCGGAGCTATCGCACCTCCGAGGAATTCACCTTTCGCCGACACGACGTCGACGCAGATCGACGAGCCGAAGTCGACCACGATCGCCGCGGTCCCGTACTTGTCGTATGCGGCAAGGCAATTGACGATGCGGTCGGCGCCGACCTCTTTCGGGTTGTCCACCAGTAGCGGAATGCCGGTCCGCACCCCAGGCTCGATCAGCACGTGCGGCACCGTCGGCCAGTACTGCCCCAACATCTCGCGCAACTCGTGCATCACCGAGGGGACGGTCGACAGGCCGGCGGCCCCGGTCAGATGTTCGGAGTCGTCACCGATGAGGCCGTCGATGGTCAGCGCGAGTTCGTCGGCGGTCACCTCGGATTCGGTGCGGATCCGCCACTGCTGAACGACTTTCGCATGTTCTCCCGAGCCCGATACCAACCCCACGACGGTGTGGGTGTTGCGGACGTCGATCGCAAGTAACACGCGACTACCGGGGCGACATCAGCTCGGCGGCGTCGGCCGGTACGAACGCAGGGTCGTGGCCCAGGTCGATCTGCTTGTTGTCGGCGTCGACGAACACGATCCGCGGTTGATATGCACGGGCCTCGGCGTCCTCCATGGTGCCGTAGGCGATCAGGATCACCAGGTCGCCGGGATGCACGAGATGTGCTGCCGCGCCGTTGATCCCGATCACCCCACTGCCGCGTTCGCCGGTGATCGCGTACGTCACCAGCCGCGCGCCGTTGTCGATGTCGACGATCGTCACCTGCTCACCTTCGAGCAGGTCGGCGGCATCCATCAGGTCCGCGTCGATGGTCACGGATCCGACGTAGTGCAGGTCGGCTTGCGTGACCGTGGCACGGTGGATCTTCGATTTGAGCATTGTTCGTAACATCAATTCCTCCAAGGGAGTTCGTGTTCGTCAAAGGCGACATCCGGACCCGATCCCGACGGGACGCCGATGTCGATGGCGATGTTGTCCAGCAGCCGGGTGCGGCCGAGCCGACCGGCCAGCAGCATTCGGGCCGCCCCCACGACGGGTGCGGGGCCCAGCATCGGGTCTCGCACCTGCAGGTAATCGACCTCGATGGCGGGCACCTCATCGAGCACCGCGCGTGCCGCGTCCAAAGCGGCGGCGGCTCCTTCGCCCGCCGCGTACATCCCGGCCAACAGCGCCGCAGACAGCGCACCGGCGTGTTCGCGCTCCTCCTCGTTGAGATAGCGGTTGCGCGACGACATCGCCAGGCCGTCGGCCTCCCGCACGATCGGCACGCCGACGATCTGCGTGTCTACGTCGAGGTCGGCGACCATCTGCCTTATGAGCGCCAACTGCTGGTAGTCCTTCTCACCGAAGAAGGCGCGGTCGGGATGGACGATGTTGAGGAGCTTGAGCACGACCGTCAGCACGCCCGCGAAATGCTCGGGCCGAGAGGACCCTTCGAGGTCCGAGCCGAGCGGGCCGGGATGGACGGCGGTGCGGGTGCCGTTCGGGTACATGTCCGCGACGGTCGGTGTGAACGCGATCTCGATCCCCTCCGCGCGCAGCGCGTCCAGGTCGTCGTCGAGGGTTCGCGGATACGCGTCGAGGTCTTCGCCCGCGCCGAACTGCAGCGGGTTGACGAAGATCGACACCACCACGACGGCGCCCTGAACGCGCTTGGCGGCGCGGATCAGCGTGAGATGGCCCTCGTGCAGGGCGCCCATCGTCGGCACCAGCACCACCCGGCGACCGGTGCTGCGCAGCGCCTTCGTGACGGCCGAGACGTCGCGCGGGTTCGAGTAGATGTTCAGTTCGCCCGCGTTGAACTGGGGTTTGCCCTTGATCATCGGCCCGTCCCCAGCTGACGCGTGGGCCCACCCCGGCCGACGCTGGGTTCCGCTGCGAGCACAGCGAATATCTCGTCGGGGGCGTGTGCACGCTGGGCGGTTCGCAGCGAATTCGCCCGATACGCCTGTGTCAGTTCGGGTTCCACCTCCGTCAACGCCTCCAGATGTGTCGCGACCGCGGCCGCGTCGCCGCGCGCCACGGGTCCGGTCAGCGCTCCCTGCCCTCGGTGCAGCGCGTTCTCCAGAGAGGCCCGCGCCAGCGGACCGATCACCCGCTCCGCGATGCCGCCCGGCGCATCGTCGACCAGTTCCTGGCCCAACAGTTCCTGACCCCGCAGCGCGGACCGCAGCGCTTCGACCGCGTCGAGCAGCACGGTGACCACGTGGTTGCTGCCGTGCGCGAGCGCGGCGTGATACAGCGCGCGCGCGTCCTCCCGGACCCGGAACGGCTCGCCGCCGATCTCGAGCACCAGTGACTGGGCGATCGCGTAGGCGACTTCGTCGGCGGCGGTCACACCGAAGCAGGTGTCGGGCAGCCGTTCGATGTCCTCGTCGGTCCCGGTGAACGTCATCGCCGGGTGAATCGCCAGCGGGATGCAGCCCTGATCGGCCAGCGGCGCCAGCACGCCGATGCCGTTGGCGCCGGAGGTGTGCGCGACGATCGTGCCCGGCCGTACCGACCCGGTTGCGGACAGACCCGACACCAGGTCCGCGAGCACGGCGTCGGGCACCGCAAGCAGCAGGAGTTCGGCGCGGCCTGCGACCTCGTCGACCGGGAGCACCGCCGTGTCGGGCAACCTGCGGTGCGCGCGGTCGCGGGACGCGCGCGAGATCGCGCTGCACGCCACCACGACATGCTCGGCGCGCTCGAGGGCAACGCCTAGCGCCGAACCGACGCGACCTGCGGAAATGATGCCGACAGTGAGCCGCGCCGGACGGAATCCGCCAGGTGGGGTCGCCATGAGAACCACGAAGCCGACCTCGCTGAGAGTTGATGTGTCTTCGTTCCGGTCCTGCGGTGCGGGTACCGGACGGTCGATACGAGGTTAGCTCACTCCTCGCGGCGGCGCCGACGCCCACCCGGCGTAGGGCTCGCTTGCAGCCGGGCCAGCAGTTCGGCGACGGACTGGCCGGCGGTGTCGGTGTCGTCAGCGCTGCGGTGTCGCGACCGTTCGGCGGCCGGCGCCGACGGGGGCTCGGAGGGCTGCTGTGCCGGTTCGGCGGCCAGCGTGGGGCCGACTGGGCGGCCGGGATCTCCGGCGTCCGGTGGGGCGGAATGCCGCCCGCGCCGCGGTCCTGGCGTCGGCGTCGACATGGCGGGCTGCACGCCTGTCCCCTCGGTCGCGTCCTGCGTGGGTTCGGGGGCGCGCCGCCTGCCGACGTATTCGTTCGCCTCTCCGTTGATGCTCGACGACACCCAGTTGCTGCCCGGGCTTCCCGGTGGAAGCCACAGGCCGTCGGCGGGCGCGGGCTGCCACTCAGCCGCCGGCTCCGGCTGCGGTTCTGGTGCCGGCTCCGGCTCGGGTGGCGGTGTCGGTTGCGGAGGAGGGGTCACCGGCGCAGCCGCCGCGGCGGGTTCTGGTCGCGGCGGAGGTTGCGGGACGGGCTCGGGCCGCGGCTGCGGCTGCGGCGGCGGCTGTGGCGCGGGCTGTGGCGTCGGAGGAACCCACGGAAAGGATTCCTCCACCGGCTGGCGGACCCGCTCGTCGTCGAACGATCTGCGGTGCGCCCCAGCGGTTTCCGACGACGCCGCCCAACCGAACTCCGGCTGCGGTTCGGCGGGCACGTCGATGATCGGGCTCTCCTCGGTGCGCTCATCGACATGCGGCCGGTACGACTCGAACGGGCCGGCGGTCACCCGCCCGGTGGTTTCCGAGTCGCGTGCCCAGTCGCTGTAGGCGCGGACGGTGGTGCGTTCGGTCTCGATCGCGGGCCGGTGGGACAGGTCGGCGTCGAACAGGATCTCCAGGTTGGCCCGCAGCGCGGCCAGCTCCGCCCGCAGGTTCGCCACCTCGTCGGCGGCCTGGGCGCGCACCTCGGAGGCGAGTTCGCGGCGCAGTTGCGACTCCAGCGACAGCTCGTATTCGCGGCGCGCCGAGATCTCCCGGTCCAACTGCAGGTCGTACACCAGCTTGAGGTCGCGCACCTTGGCCTGGTCGATATCGCTCTGCCGTCGGTAGATGACCGACACGAACGCCGCGACAACCGCAGCCCACAACGCGAGGATGACGGCCAGCTTGAGCAGCTCCACCCGGTTGGTGAACACCAAGGCGGAACTCGCCGCGATCGCCAGCACCAGCAACGCGGTCAACAACATCCAACCCGGCCTGCGGCCGCCGCGCCGAGACCGGGCGCTGCGGGTCGGATCGGTCATGGGGGCGACTGTACCCGCCACAGGTCACTCCGCGTGTCGACCTTCGCGGCGATTCGACCGCGCGCTCGCGCCAGTCGGCTATTCCGTTGCCCCGTCGGGCTTCTCCGGCGGCTCCCCCGGAGACTTGCAGCAATGCTGCAACCACAGCGCAGCAACGACGAGCGCCAGCGCACACCCCGCCGCCACTGCGGCGCCCGCGGTGTCGTCGGCCGCGACGCGCAAAGTCGACCGCCGCGGAAGCAGGTAGACGAGCACGGCCGACCACCACCCCAGCACCAGCGCCCCGACCCAGGCCGACGCCTTGGCGATCACCACCGACCTCGCCACCGCGAGGGGGTCCAACCGGCCGGACCCGACACCGATCTCGCCGTCACGGACCTTGGCCCGGACATGGAACGCCCAGCCCGCTTCGGCGATCGCGACCACCAGCAGCGATATGCCCGTCCAGAGTGTGATCGGCGGAAACCACCGGTACAGCGCGAGCACGAGCAAATAGCCCACCACGGCGGTGAGCACGGCCGCCACGACGAGGTCCCGCCAGCGGGTCGGCCCCATCAGCTCAGCACCAGGTCGGTACGGCGAACGCCGTCGCGTTCGGTCGCGTCGAGTGCGGTGAGCAGCTCGTCCACCCGGCGCGGCCGCCCCGCCACGGTCAACACGGCGTCCGGTTCGATCGCGAGCCACGGCACGAGCACGAACGCACGCTGATGCGCCCGCGGGTGCGGCAGGGTCAGCTCCGCGTCGCATGAGATCAGCTCGGCGCCGTCGGCGTGGCAGGTGACGATGTCCACGTCGAGGGTGCGCGGTCCCCAACGTTGCGTGCGCACCCGGTCGGCGGACCGCTCGAGCTCATGCGCGCGCTGTAACCATCCGCGGCCGTCGAGTCCGGGGTCGTCGGCGATCACCACCGCGTTGAGGAACGGGCCCTGGTCGACACCACCCCACGGGGCGGTCTCGTACACCGGCGACACTGTGCGCACCGCTTCGCCGAGCCCGTCCACGACCGAGCGCAACATGGCCAGCCGGTCGCCGAGGTTCGAGCCGATCGAGAGAACTGCGCGGGTCAACGGTCACCGCCCCGGCCGCGGCGTGATCGACGGGCCACCACCGCGACGTCGGCGAACGTCAGCGGGATCGGCGCCGCCGGCTTGTGCACGACGACCTCGACGGCGTGCACGCGGTCATCGGTCATGACGCCGTCGGCGATCTCGCCGGCCACGGCCTCGATCAGGTCGCGCGGCGGGCCGGCCACGACGTCGGCCGCCCGCTGCGCCAGCGCGCCGTAGTCCAAGGTGTCGGCCAGGTCGTCGCTGGCCGCTGCAACGGCGAGATCCAGCCAGACCGTGATGTCGACGACGAAGTCCTGGCCGTCGCGGCGCTCGTGCGCGTAGACGCCGTGGTGGCCGCGAACCCGCAAGCCGCGCAACTCCATTCGGTCAGCCATGCTGCCACGCCTCCAGCACCTTGATGGCATCCACCGAGGCGCGCACGTCGTGCACCCGCACGCCCCAGGCGCCGTGCAGGCCGGCCAGCGCAGAAATCACCGCGGTCGCGGTCTCGCGGCCGTCCGGCGACCGCGGTCGGCCGTCCGGGTCCGCCAGCAGCGTGCCGAGAAAGCGCTTGCGCGACGCACCGACCAGCACCGGGATGCCGGTCGCGACGAACTCGGGCAGCGCGCGCAGCAGCGCCCAGTTGTGTTCGCCGGTCTTGGCGAATCCCAGACCCGGATCGATGACGAGCCTGGCCGGGTCGACGCCCGCGGCCACCGCGGCGTCGACGCTGGCGAGCAGTTCGGTGCGCACCTCTTCGACCACGTCCCGGTAGACGGGCACCTCGTGGGGCCGGTCCGCGCCGACCGAGCGCCAATGCATCAGCACCCAGGGCACTTTCGCGTCGGCGAGCAGGGCAGCCATGTTCGGGTCGGCGCGGCCGCCGGACACGTCGTTGACGATCTGCGCACCGTTCTCCAGCGCCGCCCGCGCGACGTCGGCGTGCATGGTGTCGATGCTGACGGTGACGCCTTGTGCGGCGAGTTCGCCGATGACCGGTGTCACGCGCGACTTCTCGACATCGGGCTCGATGCGGACGGCGCCGGGACGGGTGGACTCACCGCCGACATCGACGATCGCCGCACCCTGAGCGACCAACTCGAGCCCGTGCTCGACGGCGCGGTCACGGTCGAGGAACAAGCCTCCGTCGGAGAAGGAGTCGTCGGTGACGTTCACGACCCCCATGACGCGCACCTTGGTCTGGTTCATCTGCGCAGGATCAGGTCCAGCGCCTCGGCCCTCGATGCCGCATCGACCTTGAACTGGCCACGCACCGCCGACGTGGTCGTCACCGCGCCCGGTTTGCGTACGCCGCGCATGGACATGCACAGGTGCTCGGCTTCCACCACGACGATCACCCCGCGCGGATCCAGTTTGCGCATCATCGCGTCGGCGATCTGCCCGGTGAGCCGTTCCTGCACCTGCGGTCGCTTGGCGTAGAGATCGACGAGTCGGGCGATCTTGGACAACCCGGTGACGCGGCCGTCGTTACCCGGGATGTAGCCCACGTGCGCGACGCCATGGAATGACACCAGGTGATGTTCGCAGGTCGAGTACATCGGGATCTGCTTGACGAGCACCATTTCGTCGTGCTGCTCGTCAAAGGTGGTGTCCAGCACCGAGTCCGGGTCGATGTAGAGCCCGGCGAACAGCTCCTTGTACGCCCGCGCCACCCGCGTCGGCGTCGACTCCAGCCCATGCCGGTCGGGGTCCTCTCCGACGGCGAGCAGAAGCTCGCGCACCGCGGCCTCCGCACGCGGCTGATCGAACTTCGCGGGGCTGAAGGTGACAGAGTTGTGCTGCGACTGCGCCAATGGAGCCTCCTGTGAGCCTGCCTGCTTGTCAGCCGTTTCGCCGGCTGTTGTCCTGACCCTGGTCCTCGCTGGGCTGGGGCGCGTTCGGTTGGGCGCCGGGCGGGCCGGGCTGCGGATACGGCTGATACTGCGGATAGGGCGGGGCACCTGCGGCATTGGGGGGATGCCAACCCGCCTGCGGCGGCGGATACCAGTAGCCGTGGGGCTGCTGGACCGGCGGCTGTTGTTGTTGCTGCTGCGGGGGCCAACCCGGGGCGTGCCAGCCGGCGGGCGCGCCGTAGTCCGGCTGCGTCGGCGCATTGCCGGAGGATCCGTTGCCGCTGCCGTTGGTTCCGTTCTTGCCGCCCTCGGCGAGCTTGGTGGCTTCGGCGGCCTTGCTGGCCGCGGCAATGGCGGCCTTGAACGCCGGCTCGGGCACCGGTTTCGGCCATTCCTCACCGCGCTCGATCGCGAGCTCGCCGGGCGTCTTGATCGGCGGTTTGTCGGACGGCACGCGGCCACCGAAGTCGTCGAACATGGTCAACCGCGGGCGCTTCTTCACGTCGCCGAAAATCGCTTCGAGCTCGCGCCGGTGCAGTGTCTCCTTCTCCAGCAGTTCGCCGGCGAGGGTGTCGAGCACGTCGCGGTACTCGGTGAGGATCTCCCACGCCTCGGTGTGCGCGGCCTCGATGAGCTTGCGGATCTCGTCGTCGATGATCTGCGCGACCTCGTGGCTGTAGTCGGGTTGGGTGCCCATGGTGCGGCCCAGGAACGGGTCGCCGTGCTCGGTGCCGTAACGCACCGCGCCGAGCTTGGAGCTCATGCCGTACTCGGTGACCATCGCGCGGGCGATCTTGGTGGCCTGCTCGATGTCGGAAACCGCGCCGGTGGTCGGCTCGCGGAACACCAGCTCCTCGGCCGCTCGGCCGCCCATCGCGAACACCAGCCGGGCGATCATCTCGGACCGGGTCATCAGGCCCTTGTCGTCCTCGGGCACCGCCATGGCATGTCCGCCGGTGCGGCCGCGGGCCAGAATCGTCACCTTGTAGATCGGGTCGATGTCGGGCATCGCCCACGCCGCCAGGGTGTGGCCGCCCTCGTGGTAGGCGGTGATCTTCTTCTCGTGCTCGCTGATGATGCGGCTCTTGCGGCGCGGCCCGCCGACGACGCGGTCGACGGCCTCTTCGAGCGCGGGACCGGTGATGACGGTGCCGTTCTCGCGGGCCGTGAGCAGCGCCGCCTCGTTGATGACGTTGGCCAGGTCGGCGCCCGACATGCCGACCGTGCGCTTGGCCAGCCCGTCGAGGTCGGCGTCGTCGGCGATCGGTTTGCCCTGCGAGTGCACCCGCAGCACCGCGCGGCGGCCCGCGAGATCGGGGTTGGAGACCGGGATCTGGCGGTCGAAGCGGCCGGGGCGCAGCAGCGCGGGGTCGAGGATGTCGGGCCGGTTGGTGGCGGCGATCAGGATGACGCCTTGGCGGTCGCCGAAGCCGTCCATCTCGACGAGCAGCTGGTTGAGCGTCTGCTCGCGTTCGTCGTGGCCGCCGCCCAGGCCGGCGCCGCGCTGGCGACCGACCGCGTCGATCTCGTCGACGAAGATGATGCAGGGGCTGTTCTGCTTGGCCTGTTCGAACAGGTCCCGAACCCGCGAGGCACCGACGCCGACGAACATCTCGACGAAGTCCGAGCCGGAGATCGTGAAGAACGGGACACCGGCCTCGCCCGCGACGGCCCGCGCCAGCAGCGTCTTACCGGTGCCGGGCGGCCCGAACAGCAGCACGCCCTTCGGGATCTTGGCGCCCAGCGCCTGATACCGCGACGGATTCTGCAGGAAGTCCTTGATCTCGTAGAGCTCTTCGACGGCCTCGTCGACGCCGGCCACGTCGGCGAACGTGGTCTTGGGCATGTCCTTGGTCAACTGCTTGGCCCGCGACTTGCCGAAACCGAAGCCCATCCGGCCGCCGGTCTGCATCCGGGAGAACATCACAAACAGCGCGACCAGCAGCAACAGCGGCAGCAGGTAGATCAGCAGCGAACCGAGCATGCTGCCCTGGTTGACCACGGTGTTGGTCTTGACGTTCTTGTCCTGCAGCGACTCGAACAGCGTCGCGCCGTAGCCGGTCGGATACTTGGTGATGACCTTGTCGCTGCCTTCGACCTCGTTCTTCAGCTCGAGCCGGAGCTGTTGTTCGCGGTCGTCGATCTGGGCCGAGTCGACGTTGTCGCCGTTGATCTGGGCGACCGCCACCGAAGTCTCGATGGGCTTGTAGCCGCGGGTGTCGTCGCTGAAGTAGTAGAAGGACCAACCCAGCAACAGCACGACCGCGATCACGGTCAGCGTGCGGATGACATTTTTCCGGTTCATCAACTATCCGTCGTCGTTCGGCCGCAGGGGCCGTTAGTTCTGTCCAATGTGCGCAGCTGGAATAGTTCAGGCTACCGCTAGACCAACGATCCGAGGTTCCCGACGGTTCTCCGCCGAGCGAACGCTTGTTCGCGAGTTCACCCGCGTTTTGTGTTCACAACCGTACTTTCGGCATCGAAGATATGAGCGTGCTCACACCGACCGAGCGGTTTGTCGATACCAATGGCGTCCGGCTGCGGGTGCTCGAAGCGGGTGAGCGGGGCGCGCCGCTCGTGGTGCTCGCCCACGGCTTCCCCGAACTTGCCTACTCCTGGCGTCATCAACTGCCGGCGCTCGCCGAGGCCGGTTATCACGTGCTGGCGCCGGATCAGCGCGGCTACGGCGGGTCGTCGCGGCCCGACGCCATCGACGCCTACAACGTCGTCGAGCTGTGCGCCGACGTCGTCGGCCTGCTCGACGACACAGGCGCGGAGCGGGCCGTCATCGTGGGTCACGACTTCGGCGGCGTGGTGGCGTGGGCGGCGCCGCTGCTGCACCCTGACCGGTTCGCCGGGGCGGTGGGCATCTGCGCACCGCCGGTGCCGCGCTCGCGGGTACCCACCACGCAGGCGTTCCGCCGCATCTTCGGCGAGAAGTTCTTCTACATCCTCTACTACCAGGAACCCGGCCCCGCCGACGCGGAGTTGAACCGCGACCCCGCCATGACCATGCGCAAGTTGCTCGGCTCGGCCACCGCGGCCAAGGACGGGCTCGTCGACCAGCGGATGCTCGAGCCGGGTCCGCACGGGTTCCTGGCGCGCATTCCCGAACCCGGCGACCTACCCGACTGGATCAGCCAGGACGAATTCGACTACTACGTCGACGAGTTCACCCGCACCGGGTTCACCGCACCGCTGAACTGGTACCGCTGTTTCGATCTCAACTGGGAGCTGACCGCGACCACCCCCGCCGCCACGATCGCGGTCCCCTCGCTGTTCCTCGGCGGCGCCGACGATCCGACCCTGGCCTACACGCCGCGACACCGCGCCCGCGAAATCGTCACCGGCGATTACCGGGAAGTGATGATCGACGGCGCCGGGCACTGGCTGCCGCAGGAACGCCCCGCCGCGGTCAACGCGGTGCTGCTCGATTTCCTCGCCCGATTGGAGTGGTGAATGCGCGCAGCCGTACTGCGGGACGGTCGGATGGTGGTCCGCGACGACGTGCCCGAACCGGTTCCCCTGGAGGGTCAGGTTCTCGTCGCGGTCAAAGCCTGCGGCATCTGTGGCTCGGATCTGCATTTCGCGAAACACGGCGACCAGATGGTTCGGCTCACCCGCGAGATCACGGGAATGCCGGTGCAAGGCGGTCTGCCCGTCGACGTCGACGACGACGTGTACATGGGCCACGAGTTCAGCGCCGAGATCCTCGAGGCCGGACCGCGCACCGACGCGCCGGCACCCGGAACGGTCGTGACGTCGCTGCCGGTGTTGCTGTCGCCGAACGGTTTCGAGCCGATCCTGTCGAGCAACACGGTGCTCGGCGGATACGCCGAGCGGATGCTGCTGTCGGCCCCGCTGCTGCTGCGCGTGCCCGACGGCGTCGACCCCCGGCACGCCGCGCTCACCGAACCGATGGCCGTTGGGCTGCACGCGGTCAACAAATCCGCGATCGCCTCCGGTGAGCCCGCCCTCGTCATCGGCTGCGGTCCGATCGGTATTGCGATCGTCGCCGCGTTACGGCTCAAAGGCGTCGAACACATTGTGGCTGCCGACTTTTCGTCGACGCGCCGGGAGCTCGCCGCGACCATCGGAGCGCACATGACGCTGGACCCGGCGGACGGGTCGCCATTCGACACCGCGAAGCCTGCGGTGATCTTCGAGGCCGTCGGCGTGCCCGGCATCATCAACGACGTGCTGCGACGCGCACCGTTGGGCAGCCGCTTGGTGGTGGCCGGAGTGTGCATGCAGCCCGACACCGTGCTGCCGCTGTTCGGCATCGCGAAGGAGATCAACGTGCATTTCGTCAACGCCTACGACCACAACGAATTCGCGGAAGCGTTGCGCGCCATCGCCGACGGCCGCATCGACGTCTCGCCGCTGATCACCGGCGAGGTGGGCCTCGACGGGGTCGGCGCCGCGTTCGAGGAGTTGGCCCATCCCGACACGCACTGCAAGATCGTGGTAACGCCCTGACGGTAGGGTGCCGGTCATGCCAATCGCTGCGCGGGCGAAGACGCCCATCCGAGTCCTCGCCGCCGCCGCGGTGGGATTGATCGCCGTCCTTTCGGGCTGTGACGCGAAGTCCAGCCCGGTCCTCACCAACGACGACAGCGCGCCGCGTCAGGTCACGGTCGTCGGCACCGGCGAGGTGCTCGGCACGCCCGACACGCTGACGATCAACGCGGCGATGGAGGTCGTCGCCCCCGACGCTGCCGGCGCCTTGAACCAGACCAGCCAGCTGCAGCGTGGCGTCATCGACGCATTGGTCGACTCGGGCATCGACCGCAAGGACATCAACACCTCTCAGGTGAGTGTGCAGCCGCAGTACGCCGGCGGCGACTCCACCAACATCACCGGGTACCGGGCGTCGAACACCATCGACATCAAGATCCGTGAGCTGAACACGGCGTCGCAGGCGTTCGGGATCATCGCGAGCAGGGGTGGCAACGCGATGCGGATCAACGACGTCACCCTCGCCATCGAGGACGATTCGCAGCTCGTCCGCGAGGCGCGCGCCCGGGCGTTCAACGACGCCAAGAGCCGGGCCGAACAGTACGCGCTGTTGGCCGACCTGGATCTGGGCAAGGTCATCTCGATCTCGGAGGTGCCGTCGTCGACGCCTCCGACGCCGTATCCGGGGCCACGCGGTCCGGCGGCGGAGATGGCCGCCGTGCCGGTCGAGCCCGGCCAGCAGGCCGTCGGCTTCAACGTGACCGTGGTCTACGAGCTCACCTGACCCGCGAGCAAGGAACTCAACCCGCGGGCGCGATGTCGACCGGTATGCCGTTGAGCACAGCCGTGCCCGACAGCGGATCCAGATGGTTGCCGTCGTTGAGCTGGTTGACGTTCACGCCGGGCTCGTCCGCGGCGACGCGTTGTCCGGTGCCGCCGCGGTCGTGGCCCCATCCGTGCGGCAGCGACACCACGCCGCGGCGCATTTCGGGGGTGATCTCCACCGGGGCCAGGAGCTCGCCGCCGGGCCCCTTGACGACGGCCGTGTCGGTCAGGCCGAGATCGGCCGCGTCGTCGGGATTGATGCGCAGCGTGCACCGGTTCGACCCGCCCGACAACGCGGGCAGGTTGTGCATCCAGCTGTTGTTGGATCGCAGGTGCCGTCGCCCGATCAGCACGAACCCGTCGGCCCGCCGTCCCAGCGCATCCCGCAGCCGCGCGACGTCGGCGGTCAGCTGGTGCGGCGCGAGTTCGATTCGCCCACTTGGTGTCCGCAGTACCTCGGCGAGCCGCGGCCGCAGCGGACCGAGATCGATGCCGTGCGGCGCGGCCTTGAGCTTGGCGAGCGTGAGGCCGTCGGGGTTGGCGCCGAACGCGTCCCCGTAGGCGCCGAGTCGCAGCATCATGTCGAGACGCCGTTCGTAGCCCGGCCCGGGCGGCAGCATCGCGGTCAGGTCGTCGACGGACCGCCCGGCGACCGGTGAATGAGGGTCGCCGACCTCCTTGGCCAACGTCATGGCGATCACCTGGTCGTCGACCAGCATCGGATCTCCGTCGTGCCCGAGGCCGTAGAGGATCAGGGCGATGCGCGACAGTATCTCGGCTTCATCCGGCCGGCCGGTCAGCGGAAGCGCAGGCGGTGAATAGCGGGCGTTGTTGCGCACGGCGAGGCTGTTGAGCGCGATGTCGAAATGTGCGCTGCGCGACGGCGGAGGCGGCGGCAGGATGACGTCGGCGTGCCGGGTGGTCTCGTTGAGATACGGGTCGACGCTGAGCATGAACTCGACGCTGTCGAGCGCCTTGTCGAGGCGGTCCCCGTCGGGCGCCGACAGCACCGGGTTACCCGCGATGGTGATGACGGCCTTGATCTGGCCGTCGCCGGGGGTGTCGATCTCCTCGGCGAACGCCGCGGCCGGAAGCTCCGACAGCGCTTCGGGATAGCCGGATACGCGGCTGTGCCAGCGGCCGGTGAGGAAGCCGCGGCCGGGCTTCGGCGGACGTGGCGCGGGCGCGATCGGCGAGAGCGGGAACATCGCACCACCGGGGCGGTCCAGGTTGCCGGTGAGGATGTTGACGACGTCGACCAGCCAGCTGCCCAGCGTGCCGAATTCCACTGTGGACGTGCCGATTCGACCGTAGACGGCCGCCGACGGCGCGGCAGCGATCTCGCGGGCCAGTGTGCGGATGTCGTCGGCGGGCACTTCGCAGTAGGCGGCCACGGTGTCCGGGGAGAAGTCAGCGGTCAGCGCGCGGACCTCGTCGATGCCGTCGACATGTCCGGCGAGTTCCTTCAGATCGACAAGGTCTTCGTCGAACAGCACGTTGACGACGCCGGCGAGCAGAGCCGCGTCGGTGCCCGGCCGGGGCGCGAGGTGGCGGTCGGCGAGTTCGGCGGTGCGGGTTCGGGCCGGGTCGATGACGACGAGGCGTCCACCGCGCTTTCGCAGCGCGCGCAGCTTGCCCGGGAAGTCGGCAGCGGTCGCCAGACTTCCATTGGACACAAGGGGATTCGCGCCGATGACCACGAGGTAGTCGGTGCGGTCGAGGTCGGGCACGGTGAACGCGACCGGGCTGCCGAACATGTAGCCCAGCGCGACGTGCTTGGGCATCTGGTCGAGTGTGCTCGCCGAGTACACCTGCCGCGTGCCCAACGCTTTCACGACCAGCGGTGTGTACAGTCCGCCGGCGATGGTGTGGGCGTTCGGGTTGCCGAGGTACACGCCGACCGCCGCGCCGCCGTGCTGGGCGATGGCGTCGCCGAGGCCCTCGGCGACCGCCGCGAACGCCTCCTCCCACGTCGCCTGGCTCAGCACGCCGTCCCGACGGATCAGCGGGCGGGTCAACCGGTCGGGGTCGTTGTCGAGTTCGGCGAAGCTGGCGCCTTTCGGGCAGATGAAGCCCTTGCTGAACACGTCTTCACGGTCGCCGCGGGCAGCCGTGACGCGACCATCGTCGATGGTCAGGGTCAGGCCGCAGGTCGCCTCGCAGAGTGGACAGATGCGAAGGGCTGTTTCGCTCATGCCCCGCATTCTGCGCCGAGCAGGTGATTCGCGCCATTACTTGAGGCATAGTTGGCGCACCTTGCGCCGCGACCTGCCGGGTGCGCCGCTACGTGATCGGTAATCACCTCAGCTTGCACACCGATCAACTTATTGCGGCCCGCTACTCGCCCGTTGTCGGCAAGACGTTGAGTGGTGTGACGCGCGAGGATCGTCGCCTCAATCCTGGTCGTAGACCTTCGGGTCCAGCGTTCCGATGTAGTTGAGGTCGCGGTAACGCTCGGCGTAATCCAGGCCGTAGCCGACGACGAACTCGTTGGGAATGTCGAACCCGACGTAGGCGATGTCGACGTCGGCGCGCACGGCGTCGGGTTTGCGCATCAGCGTGCACACCCGCAGTGAACGGGGATGGCGGGTGGCGAGGTTGCGCAACAACCAAGACAGGGTCAGTCCGGAGTCCACGATGTCCTCGACGATGAGCACGTCGCGGCCGTTGATGTCGCGGTCGAGGTCTTTGAGGATGCGCACCACGCCGGACGACGACGTCGACGAGCCATACGAGCTGACCGCCATGAACTCCAACTGCGTCGGCAGCGGAATCGCCCGCGCGAGGTCGGTGACGAAGAACACCGCGCCCTTGAGCACGGTGACCAGCAACAGGTCTTGGCCGCCTGCCTCGACGGCCTCGCGATACTCCTCGCCGATGCGCGCACCGAGTTCGGCGATCTTTGCCTGAATCTCGTCGGACGACAGCAGCACCGACTTGATGTCGCCGGAGTACAGCTCGGCGGGTTGGTCAGGCACGGGCACAGTTTTCCACGTTTCGTACCGGCTCGGTGTGCAGGGTCAGCATGCCGTCACGGCGAGCGGCAATCAGTCGTCGCTCACGAAGGGGGGATCCGACCGCGACGCCACCTTGACCTCGCCACGCCGTCACCAGCGCGTCCACACCGCGAATCTGCTTGTCGGTCAGGTCGCTGGCGCCACCGTCGAGCAGCCAGCGACGAATCACCCGCAGGCGCAGGGCTTCCGGCAGTACGGCCAGCTTTTCGGTGTCGAGTGCACCGTCGTGGCGAAGGTCGAGCAGCGCGCGGTCGGCGAGTTCGTCGAGAGTGTCGGTATCCGCGCGCAGCGCGCTCGCGGTGCGGGCGAGCGCCTCGGCGACGCCGCCGCCGAGCACGTCCTCGAGCAGTGGCAATACTTCTTCGCGCAACCGGACCCGGGTGAAGCGACGGTCGGAGTTGTGCGGATCCTGCCACGGGTTCAGGCTGAGCTCGGCACACGCGGCCGGGGTCACCGCCCGCCGAACGCCGAGCAGCGGCCGGTACCACGGCGGGTCACACGGTCGCATACCGGCCATGGACCGCGCCCCCGAGCCGCGGCCCAAGCCCAGCAGCACCGTCTCGGCCTGGTCGTCCAGGGTGTGCCCGAGCAGCACCGGCGCCCCGTCCCGCGCCGCGTCGAGCGCCCCGTAGCGGGCGGTGCGCGCGGCCGCTTCGGGTCCGCCTGTGATCCCGACGTCGACGCGGATCACCTGTGTCGCAACGCATCCGAGCGACAGAGCCTGCTGCTGCGCGGTTTGCGCCACGGCCGCTGAGTTCGGCTGCAGCTGGTGATCCACGATCAACGCGGTGGTCGGTTTCACACCGGCCGCGATCGCCGTCAACGCGAGAGAATCCGCACCACCGGACAGCGCGACGCACCAGCGGTCGTCACCGGCGCCGTGGTCACGGGCGAACGCTGTGACAGCCGCCCGGACCGCGGCTACAGCACCCTGTCGATCCATCGTTGCGGCTCATCGATTTCTGTTGGCAGAGGCAGCGTTTCGGGACCGGACCACACGGAGTTGAACCGGGCCATCCCGACAGCGGACACCACGTGGTCGACGAAGGCCTTGCCACGGGTGTACTGGCTGAGCTTGGCGTCGAACCCGAGCAATGCGCGCACCACCCGCTGCAGTGGCGGCTGTTTGCGTTGCCGCCGCTCGTCGAACCGGCTGCGGATGGTGGCCACCGAAGGCACCACGGCGGGCCCGACAGCATCCATCACATGGTCCGCGTGACCTTCGAGCAGCGTGCCCAACACCAGAAGCTGGTCGAGCGCCTCGCGCTGCGGCTCGGATTGCACCGCCCGCAGCAGCCCGATCACTCCGTTCGAATTTGCTTCCGACGCAACCCCATTGGCGTTCCCGCGGCGACCGCGAACGAATTCCGCGAGCCGCGATACCATTTCGGCGATGTCGTCGGTGTTCTCCTCGGTGAGTACGGCGAGCGCCCGAGACATGTGGTCTGCCAGCCACGGATTGGCGCGGAACTGCACTCGGTGGGTGACCTCATGCAGGCACACCCACAACCGGAAGTCGTAGGGCTGCACACGAAGTTGCCGTTCCACCGCGATCACGTTGGGGTAGACCAGCAGCAGTTCACCGCCGTCCGGGCCGAACGGGTCGTACTGGCCGAGGATGCCCGACGAGACGAATGCGAGCACCGCGCCGGTCTGGGCGCCGGTGATCCGCCCGCTGATGAAACCTCTGGGATTGTCGGTCCCGCCGGTCATCACCCGCATCGACCGCGTGGCCGCGCGGATCCACTGCGGCCGGTCCACGATGCGGGCCTCGGGGATCTCGCCACCCTCGGTCAGACCGGTGACCTCGCGCACCGGGATTTCGGCGGAGCGCGCCGCCTCGGACAACTGCTCGATCACCTGACGTCGCGTGTACTCGCTCGACGCCGGACCCGGGCGGACCAGCTTCTCCCCGACCGTCGCCGCGAACTTCCAGTCGACGGCGCGGCCGACGGAGGGTGAGGTCTTGGTCGTCGATGTCATGCGCTGCATCCGCACGCTCGCAGCGTGGCGGCCAGGTTGTCGAGCGCGACGCGTCCGGTGGGGCCGGCGTTGTTGGAGATCAGCGCGAACGTCAGGACGCGTCCGCTCGCGTCGGTGACGATGCCGGCCAGTGAGTTGGTGCCGGTCAGCGACCCCGTCTTGGCGCGCAGGAAACCGGCGGCGGGCTTGACGATGTCGGTGTCCAGATACCGGTTGGACAGTGTTCCGCTGCCCCCGGCGATCGGCAGCAGGTCGAGCAGCGGTCGCAGCGACGGATGGTCGCTTCCGGCCGCCGCCTGGACCACCTCGTCCAGCGTTTCCGCGGTGAGGCGGTCATCGACGGACAGTCCGCTGGAGTCGAACAACCTTGCGCCGGTGGTGTCGATCCCGGCTTCGTCGAGAGCGCCGAGCGTCGCACGGACGGCGCCGTCGAAGCTCTGCGGCAGGTTCTTCTCCGCGGCAATCTCCCGGCCGATCGCCTCGGCCATCACGTTGTCCGAGGCGTTCATCATCTCGCGCAGCCGTGGCATCAGCGGCGGCGACTGCACCGCGGCGATCTCGTTGCCGCCGCTTGCGCTTCCGGGCTGAACGCTCACCTTCGCCGGGTCGATCTCCAGCGCGGCCGCCAGCGCCCGGCCGGCGTCCAGCGCAGGTGTGCGCGATCGCGCGGAGTCCACGCTCACCGGCTGGGTGCGCCCGCAGTCGAGCATCACCGACTCCATCGGCGCGATGTCGCCGCCGTCGATGTCCAGCGGATCCCACCCCGGTGCCATCGTCGGGCCGCTGTAGGTGCTGGTGTCGACCTGCACGGCCGTCACCTCGATGCCGCTGCCTCGGACCTGCTCGGCCAGGTCGCTTATGCGGGCCGCGTCGCGGTACCAGGTCTCCTGTCCGGTGGGCGCGGCCGACAAGGTCGGGTCACCGCCGCCCTTGAGCACCACCACCCCGGGCCTGCTGCCGCTGTACACGCGGGTGGTCAGCCGGGCGTCGCGGTCCAGTGTCAGCAGCGCCGCGGCGGCGGTCAGCGTCTTGTTGGTCGACGCCGGCTGCATCGGCACCTCGGCTTCCTGCGCCCACAGCGTGGTCCCGGTGATGGCGTCGGTGACGCGGCCGGTCAGGTGGCCCAGGTTCGGATCGGCCAGCGCGGGCGCGAGCACGGCGGCCAACCGGTGCGGTGCCGGCTTCGGCGCCGAGTCGGCGACCGGCACGACGGCGGGGTTCGCCGTCGCGGCAGCGGGCGCCGGCTTGACGGCCGCAGCCTCGGTGGACGGACCCGCGGTGAGCAGCGCGGCAACCACCACGACCACGGCGATCAGCACCAACACCGCCACCCCGACCGCCATATGCGTGGATCGCCGCCACCGAGTGGGCCGCATAACACTCCTGCTCAACTAGACCGCCCCCGTACAGCAGCGTATCGCTCCATTAAGGTTGACCCGCGTTCTCACAGGACGACCCAGACCAGAGCACAGGGCAAGGAGCCACCGCCGTGCAGTTCGACGCAGTCATCGAGATTCCCAAGGGTTCGCGCAACAAGTATGAGGTGGACCACGACACCGGCCGGGTGAAGTTGGACCGCTACCTGTATACGTCGATGGCCTATCCGACCGACTACGGATTCTTCGAAGACACCCTCGGCGAGGACGGCGACCCGCTCGACGCGCTGGTACTGCTGCCCGAATCGGTGTTTCCCGGCTGCGTCGTCGAGGTTCGTCCGGTCGCCATGTTCCAGATGACCGACGAGGCCGGCGGCGACGACAAGGTCCTGTGCGTGCCGGCCGACGACCCTCGGTGGGAGCACATCCAGGACCTCGGTGACGTGCCCTCCTACGAACTCGAGGCCATCAAGCACTTCTTCGTGCACTACAAGGACCTCGAGCCCGGAAAATACGTCAAGGCCGCCGACTGGGTGGGCCGCGAGAAGGCCGAGGCGGAAGTGCAGGCGTCGGTGCAGCGGTTCAAGGAATCCGGCCACTGAGCCCGATCACTGCGCCTACTGAATTTTCCTCGCTGTAACCCGAGGTAACCTGCTCGTTCTCCACGGCTTCGATCATGATCTTGTGTTGATGCATCAGGGGATCGGCCTCGACGTGTTCAACGCAATGCCGATGCGCAGGGCGGTGCACGCCGTGTACGAATGCTGCTACAGCGTGCCGTTGGCCGCCGATCTGGCGCGTGCTCGGCCCTACCCCGATCACGCCGCGTTGTTCCGCGAGGCGGACGCGTTGCTGTTCGGGTTGTCGGAGAAATCCGTCGATACCATCCTGCAGGCGTATCCGGACGTCGGGCGACGCCCGGGCAGCGAAAAGTCGGCCGCCGAACAGTGCGCGATCTGGTGCGACCAACCCGAGGTGATGGAACGCCTGGCCCAGGCCTCGAGGCGCTACGTCGAACTTTTCGGCTTCGGCTTCGTGATGTTCGTCAACGGCTACGGCGCCGAAGAGGTGCTCGCGACGGTGACCGACCGGATGCACAACGACGTCGACACCGAGCGCAAGATCGTCCGCAACGAGTTGGCCCGCATCAACCGCACCCGCTTCGAGCGCATGCTGGGTCCCGAGGGCGGCTACGACAACTGGTGACGCTGGCGCACTGCTGGGCGATGCTTTTCACGGCCGGGCGTGCGTCAACTGGCCACTCGAGGCTTCTGCCGCGGGCATGATGAGCCGATGCACAACGTCATCGACGGCCAGTGGGACAACCGATTCGACAAGGTGGCCGAGGCGCTGGCCGACGAGATCACCAAGGGCGAGGAACTCGGTGCGTCCATCGCGGTCGACATCGACGGCGAGTCCGTCGTCGACATCTGGGGCGGCCACGCCGATCGCGCCAAAACGACCCCATGGGTCCGCGACACGATCGTCAACTTCTGGTCCTGCAGCAAGACGCTCACCGCGCTCGCGGCGTTGATGGTCGTCGACCGCGGCCAACTCGACCCCCACGCCCCGGTCGCCGACTACTGGCCCGAGTTCGCGGCGAACGGCAAACAGGACATCGAAGTCCGACATCTCTTGGCGCACACCTCCGGGGTATCGGGCTGGGAGGCGCCATTCGGGCTAGAGGACATGTACGACTGGGACAGTTCGACCAGCCGCCTGGCGGGTCAGGCCCCATGGTGGCCGCCGGGAACGGCGTCGGGCTATCACGCACTCAACTACGGCCATCTCATCGGCGAGGTGATCCGGCGCGTCACGGGCAAGACGCTCAAGGAGTTCGTCCGCGACGAGATCGCCACGCCGTTGAACGCCGACGTGCAGATCGGCGCCGCACGCGAGGACGACCACCGGATCGCCGAGCTGATCCCGCCTCCGCCGCTGGACCTGCCGTACGACCTTCTGCCGCAGGACCATCCGATGATCAAGACGTTCGGCACGATCCGGCCCGACCAGGACGTCGCCTCCTTCGCCGAGACCGTCGCGTGGCGGCGGGCGGATATCGGCGGCGCGAACGGCCACGGGAATGCTCGCGGGCTGGCGCGGGCGCTGTCACCGATCTCGTTGGGCGGCAAAGCCAACGGTGCGCAGCTGCTGGCACCGGCGACCATCGAGCTGATCTTCGACGAACAGTCCAACGGCCCAGACCAGGTCCTGATGATCCCGCTGCGCTTCGGCATCGGCTTCGGACTGCCCTGTCCGGCAAGCGTTCCCGCGATCCCGGAAGGGAAGATCTGCTTCTGGGGCGGCTGGGGCGGTTCGATGGCGGTGATGGACGTCGACCGCCGAACGACATTGACTTACGTGATGAACCGGATGGGTCCTGGCACCACCGGAACGGACCGCACCAACCGCTACGCGAAACTCGTCTACGAAGCGCTCGCCTGACCGCTCAGCGCGAATCGATCGATTTCGTGGTCTCGCTCGCGCCGTTCTTCACGTCGTGCACCCGCGTCTTGTACAGGCTCGCCGCGGTGGTGATGAGCAGCGTCACGACGATCACCCCCAGTGACAGCAACGTCGGGATCTCGGGCACCGCAACATGCTCGCCGCCGTTGATGAACGGCACCTCGTTTTCGTGCAGCGCATGCAGCAGCAGCTTCACTCCGATGAACCCCAGGATGAACGCGAGGCCCTGAGACAAGAAGACCAGTCGCTTGAGCAGGTCGCCCAGCAGGAAGTACAGCTGGCGCAACCCCATCAGCGCGAACACGTTCGCCGTGAAGACCAGGTACGGCTCCTGAGTCAGGCCGTAGATCGCCGGGATGGAGTCGAGCGCGAAGATCAGGTCAGTGGTGCCGAGCGCGACGATGACGAGGAACATCGGCGTCATCAGCCGCTTGCCGTTTTCTTTGACCCACAGCTTCAGGCCGTCCCACTTGTCGGTCATGCTCAGGTGATTGCGTGCGAACCTCACCACGATGTTGTCGCCGTCGTCCTCGTGATCGGTGTTGCGGGCGAGGTTGATCGCGGTGTAGATCAGAAACGCAGCGAAGATGTAGAACACCCACGAGAACTGGTTGATCGCCACGGCGCCGAGGGCGATGAAGATGCCGCGGAAGATCAACGCCAGGATGATGCCCACCAGAAGCGCCTGCTGCTGATACTTCCTGGGCACGTTGAAGCTCGCCATGATGATCAGGAACACGAACAGGTTGTCCACCGACAGGCTGTACTCCGTGAGCCAACCGGCGAAGAACTCGAGCCCGTACTGCCCGCCGTGGAAGAACCAGGTCCACAACCCGAACGCGATCGCCAGCCCCACGTAGAACGTCAGCGCGATCCCGGTCTCCCGTCTCGACGGTTCGTGCGGCCGTCGGCCGATCACGACGACGTCGAACAGCAGAATTCCGATCGTCACGCTCAGCGTGATGATCCATTCGAGTTGGGAAACGTTCACTGATCCTCCGGTCGTCAAAGCGCCGGAGGTCTCTTCCACCGCCACGACGGCTCGTGTCGGCCCGCAGCACCGGTCGTCCGATGACGGCCGACGTGATGACGACACCGCGGCGAAGGAATACTCCCCTCCGCAGCCGATTCTGCCAGGTACCTGCGAATGACCGAAACCGGGGGAAATCAAACCTGCTGTCGACGACGTCGTCGGCGGACCACGTCCCGGCGTTGTCGTAATCGTGATCACCCGCCGCGTGCGGCGCGGGCAACACAACCCCGACGCTGAGTAGTTTTGTAGCCGTGACTGGGGAGTTGCCGCCGGAAGTACCGCCTCAATACCTGTTGTCCCCGGCGGCACCGGCGCCCCGCACGCTCATCGACATCCTCTACGAAACCGCGGGCCGCTATCCCGAAGCGCCCGCGATCGACGACGGCGAGGTGCAGCTCACCTACGCCGAACTCATCACCGACATCGAGGACAGCGTGCGGTGGCTGGCCGCGCGGGGCATCGGCCGCGGCGACCGGATCGGCATCCGCATGCCATCGGGCAGTTACGCGCTGTACGTCGCGATCCTGGCGACCCTGGCCACCGGTGCCGCCTATGTGCCCGTCGACGCCGACGATCCGCAGGAGCGGGCCGAACTGGTGTTCACCGAGGCCAACGTGGTGGCCATCATCACCGAAGCGGGACTTTCCCGCGGGCCCGGTTCTTCTCGGGGCTGGCGCGCGGTGTCGCCACTGGGTCGCGACGACGCGTGGATCATCTTCACGTCCGGCTCGACCGGCACGCCGAAAGGTGTCGCGGTCACCCATCGCAGCGCCGCCGCGTTCGTCGATGCCGAGGCACGAATGTTTCTGCAGGACAATCCGATCGGTCCGGGCGACCGCGTGCTGGCCGGGTTGTCCGTGGCGTTCGACGCGTCATGCGAGGAGATGTGGCTGGCCTGGCGGCACGGAGCCTGCCTGGTGCCCGCGCCGCGGTCGCTGGTGCGCAGCGGAATGGATCTGGGGCCGTGGCTCGTCGCGCGCGACGTCACGGTGGTGTCCACGGTGCCGACCCTGGCCGCCCTGTGGCCCGCGGAGGCACTCGAGGCGGTGCGCCTGCTGATCTTCGGCGGTGAAGCCTGCCCACCCGATTTGGCGGACCGGCTCGCCGTCGAGGGCCGCGAGGTGTGGAACACCTACGGACCGACCGAGGCGACCGTCGTGGCATGCGCCGCCCGCCTGACCGGTGGCGGCCCGGTGAGCATCGGGCTGCCACTGGCCGGCTGGGACCTGGCCGTGGTCGATCGAAACGGTGAGCCGGTGCCGTACGGCGAGGTGGGCGAACTCGTCATCGGAGGGGTGGGCTTGGCGCGCTATCTGGACCCCGACAAGGACGCGGCGAAATACGCGCCGATGCCGTTGCTGGGTTGGTCCCGGGGCTACCGCAGTGGTGACCTGGTGCGGCTGGAACGCGACGGCCTCTACTTCGTCGGTCGCGCCGACGACCAGGTCAAGGTCGGCGGCCGGCGCATCGAACTGGGTGAAGTGGACGCCGCACTGGTCAACCTGCCCGGCGTCAGCGGCGGTGCAGCGGCGGTGCGCCGAACGGCCAGTGGCACGCCGCTGCTGGTCGGCTATGTCGCCAGCGCCGACCCGTCGTTCGACCTCGCCAAGGCGCGCGTCGCGCTGGCCGAGACACTGCCGGCAGCGCTGGTCCCGCGACTCGTGCTCGTCGACGAGCTGCCGACCCGCACCTCGGGCAAGGTCGACCGCGACGCCTTGCCGTGGCCGATCGACCCTGCGCGAACTGACGCCGGAGACCACGGCGCCGACCTGACGGGCACGATGGGCTGGCTCGCCGGCCTCTGGCGCGACGTGCTCGCCGCCCCGGTCGACGGCCCCGAAGCGGACTTCTTCGCGCTCGGCGGCGGCTCACTGTCGGCGGCGCAACTGGTCGCCGCGCTGCGCCGGCGCCATCCTCAGGTGACCGTCGGCGACCTCTACGACCATCCCCGGCTGGGATCGCTGGCGAGCTTCCTCGAGGAACTCGAACCACCACCGCAGGTGGGTCCGCGCGAGGTGAAGCCGACGTCGCATCTCACGCAGGGGGCCCAGGTGGCGTTGTCGCTTCCGCTGGCCACGCTGACCGGATTGCAGTGGGTGGTATGGCTGGCGTTGGCCAACAACGTTCTGGCCGGCCTCGTGCCGTGGACCGCGCCGCTGAACTGGTGGTGGGTGGGGATGGGCTTCGTCCTGTTCGTCACTCCACTCGGCCGGATGGGCATCGCGGCGCTGTGCGCCCGACTGCTGCTCGGCGGGGTGGAGCCCGGCACCTACCGGCGCGGCGGCCCCGTCCACCTGCGGGTGTGGCTCGCCGAGCGGATCGCCGAAGCCAGCGGCGCCGAAAACCTCGCGGGCGCACCGTGGTTGGTGTTCTACGCGCGCGCACTGGGCAACAAGGTCGGCAAGGGCGTGGACCTGCACTCGACTCCGCCGGTGACCGGGATGCTCAAGCTCGGGCACCGGAGCTCGATCGAGCCGGAGGTCGACTTGTCGGGCCACTGGATCGACGGCGACCGATTCCACGTCGGGCCGATCACCGTCGGAAACGACGCGACCATCGGTGCGCGCACGACGTTGCTGCCCGGCGCCGTCGTCGGAAAGAACGCCGATGTGGCCCCCGGCTCCGGAGTCGTCGGCAAGGTGAAAAACGGTCAGTACTGGAAGGGTTCGCCCGCGGTGAAGTCGGGAAAGGCGCGGCATCCGTGGCCGGACCACCGCCCGCGCCGGGCCCCGCTGTGGGTGGCGGTCTACGGCGTCACGTCCCTGTTCCTCGGCGGGCTGCCGCTGCTCGCGATCGCGGTCGGGTTGGCCGTGCTGGGTTACGGCGTCCGCGATACCGAGTCGGTGACGGACGCGATTGCGCCCGCTGTCCTGTGGACGCCGGTGGCGACGCTGGCTGCGGTGGCGGCCTACGCGGTGTTGACGGTGACCGGAGTGCGGCTGCTGTCGCTGGGACTGCGGGAGGGTTATCGCCCGGTGCGCAGCCGCATCGGATGGCAGCTCTGGGCCACCGAACGCCTGATGGACGCCGCACGCACGTATCTCTTCCCGATTTATGCAAGCCTGCTCACGCCGTGGTGGTTGCGACTCCTCGGCGCCAAAGTGGGTCGCGGAACGGAGATTTCGACGGCACTGTTCACCCCGAAGTTCACGGTGGTGGAGGACGGCGCGTTCCTGGCCGACGACACCATGGTGGCGTCCTATGAGCTCGGCGGCGGCTGGATCCACGTCGCGAAGGCGACAATCGGCAAGCGCGCTTTCCTCGGCAACTCGGGCATCACCCAACCGGGCCGCCGAGTGCCCGACGACGGGCTTGTCGCGGTGCTGTCGGCGGCCCCGCGCAAGGCCAAGGCGGGGTCGTCCTGGCTGGGCAGTCCGCCGGTCAGGTTGCGCCGCAAACCGACCGCCGCCGACGCGCTGCGCACCTTCGCGCCGTCGGCGCGGCTGAAGCTGCTGCGCGGCTTGGTCGAGACGTGCCGGGTCGTTCCGCTGATCGTGACGTTCGGCATCGGTGTCGCGGTGTTGCTGGCCCTGCAGTGGCTGGCCGTGCATGCCGGTTGGGGGTGGGCTGTGCTGGCCGGCGGCGCGGTGCTGCTGGCGGCGGGCGCGGTCGCCGGGATCGCTGCCGTCATCGCGAAATGGCTTGTGGTCGGGCGTATCGAGGCCGGCGAGCATCCGCTGTGGTCGCCGTTCGTCTGGCGTAACGAGGTCTCCGACACCTTCGTCGAAACCGTCGCCGCGCCGTGGTTCGCGCGCGCCGCCAGCGGCACGCCGGTGATGAACCTGTGGCTGCGCGCACTGGGCGCCCGGATCGGCCGCGGCGTCTGGTGTGAGACGTACTGGTTGCCGGAGGCCGACCTGGTCACCCTCGAGACGGGCGCCACCGTCAACCGCGGCTGCGTGGTGCAGACCCACCTGTTCCACGACAGGATCATGCGGATGGACACCGTTGTGCTGGAACGCGGTTCGACACTCGGTACGCATTGTGTCGCACTGCCCGCGGCGCGCATCGGTGCCGGAGCGACCGTCGGCCCCGCTTCGCTCGTGATGCGTGGCGATGAGGTGCCCCCGTCGACCCGCTGGCAGGGCAATCCCATCGCGCCGTGGATTGCGCCGCGCAAGAAGCGCCGTGGTACGTCGGCACCTTCGACCAGAACAACGGCAGCGTGACGAGCAGCAAGAAGAAGCCGCCACTGGTCATCGACCCGTACGTACCGGCCAGCGGCAACTTCGGTTACCGGGTGTCGCGCTATGAACTCGATCTCGAGTACAAGGTAACGATCAACAGGCTCTCGGGCACGGCGACGATCACCGCGGTCACGCTTGCGGCGTTGCGCACCTTCACCCTCGACCTCAGCGACACGCTGTCGGCGACGAAGGTGACCGTCAATGACGCCCGACCGCAACGGTTTCACACCTCGACGGGCAAGTTGCACATCGCATTGCGCGACACGATGCCGGCAGGCGCGGCGATGACGATCGTCGTGCGCTACGGCGGCGTCCCACGGCCGATCCGTTCACTGTGGGGTGACGTCGGATTCGAGGAATTGACCGACGGCGCCCTGGTCGCCGGCCAGCCGAACGGCGCACAGTCATGGTTTCCCTGCGACGATCATCCGAGCGCCAAGGCGAGCTTTCGCGTCCAGATCACCACCGAGAGCCCGTATCGCGCGATCGCCAACGGCGAGTTGGTGTCCCGGCGTGCGCGGGCCGGGATGACGACGTGGACCTACGAGCTGGCGGAGCCGACGTCGACCTATCTGGTCACGATGCAGATCGGGATGTACGACCGGCATCGCATTGCCAAGAACGGCATTCCGATCGACGCAGTGCTGCCAAGTCGGTTGCTCGGCAACTTCGAACACGACTTCGCCCGCCAGCCGCAGATGATGAAGCTGTTCGTCGAGTTGTTCGGGGCCTACCCGCTGGGCGACGGTTACACCGTGGTGGTCACCGACGACGATCTCGAGATCCCGCTGGAGGCGCAAGGTATTTCGATCTTCGGCGCCAACCACTGCGACGGCAGCCGCCGCGCCGAGCGGCTCATCGCACATGAACTCGCCCATCAGTGGTTCGGCAACTCGGTGACCGCGAAACGGTGGCGGCACATCTGGCTGCACGAAGGGTTCGCCTGCTACGCCGAGTGGCTATGGTCGGAGAATTCCGGCGGCCGCAGCGCCGAGGACTGGGCGCGGCACTACCATCAGCGGCTCGCAAACTCGCGGCAGGACCTCGTCCTCGCCGATCCCGGTCCACGGGACATGTTCGACGACCGGGTGTACAAACGCGGCGCGCTGACGCTGCACGTACTGCGGCGTCAGCTCGGTGATGTCAACTTCTTTGCCCTACTGCAGGATTGGACTGCGCGCTACCGGCACAGCACCGTGGTGTCCGACGATTTCACCGGCCTGGCTTCGCATTACACGAACACGTCACTGCGGCCGCTGTGGGACCGCTGGTTGTATTCGACCGACCTTCCCGCGCTGGACCCGCCGTGACGGATGCGGGCGCGCCGTTCGATGCGCTCAGCGCAAGCGGCACATCGCCGACCGGTCCGGTCGCGCGCAGCAGCGTCGCTCGGGTCGGTGCGGCGACTGCCGTGTCCGCGCTGTGCGGTTACGCGGTGCTGTATCTGGCCGCCCGCGACCTCGAGCCGGCGGGCTTCTCGGTGTTCGGGGTGTTCTGGGGAGCGTTCGGACTCGTCACGGGCGCCGCGTTCGGCCTGCTGCAGGAGGCCACCCGAGAGGTGCGCACCGCCGGTGATCTCGAGGCGCCCGACGGGCCACATACCCGTCCGCTGCGGGTGGCCGCCGTCGTGGGCGTCGTGTCGGCGGCGGCGATCGCGGTGAGCTCACCGTTGTGGTCGGAGCACGTGTTCGTCGAATCACGGTGGACGTCGATCGCGTTGCTGGCCGTCGGGCTGGCCGGGTTCTGCTTGCACGCAACGCTTCTCGGGATACTCGCGGGGTTGAACCGATGGACGGCCTACGGCTCGCTGATGGTGACCGACGCCGGACTGCGGGTGCTGGTGGCCATCGCGACGTTTCTGATCGGCTGGGGGCTGGTCGGCTACCTGTGGGCCACCGTGGCGGGTGCGGTGGCATGGCTGCTCATGTTGATCGCCTCACCTTCCACCCGGCACGCCGCCGGCCTGCTGACCCCGGTTCGGACTGCGACGTTCCTGCGCGGCGCGATGCACTCGATCGCCGCGGCGGGCGCCAGCGCGATCCTTGTGATGGGATTTCCGGTGCTGCTCAAGGCGACGTCAGGCGACCTCGGCGCGGCCGGAGGCGTGGTGATCCTCGCCGTGACGCTGACGCGGGCGCCGCTGCTCGTTCCGCTCACGGCGATGCAGGGAAACTTGATCGCCCACTTCGTCGACGAGCGCGCGCACCGGTTGCGCGCGCTGGCGGCCCCCACGGTCCTCGTGGTCGGCGTCGGTTCGCTGGGCATGCTCGCCGCGTGGACGGTCGGGCCGTGGTTGCTGCGCAGCGGGTTCGGCGCGGAGTACCGGGCCGACGGCGCGCTGCTGGCCTGGCTGACGGCCGGGGCGACCGCGATAGCGCTGCTCACGCTGACCGGTGCGGCGGCGGTGGCGGCGTCGCTGCATCGCGCGTATTCGTTGGGCTGGGTGTCGGCCACGGTTGCCTCGACGCTGTTGCTGCTGTTACCACTCGACTTGCAGACCCGCACGGTGTTCGCGCTGCTGTGCGGGCCGCTGGTCGGCATCGCGGTGCACCTGCGCGCGCTGTCACGTCAGCGCACAGGGTGATCGAGGGTGCGGACCGAGATCGTCCGTATGCTGGCGGCCGTTCCGAGGGTGAGGATGATCGAATGACCTGGCTGGTGACCGGTGGCGCGGGATATATCGGTTCGCATGTGGTGCGCGCATTCTCGGCCGCCGACATGCCCGTGGTGGTGATCGACGACCTCTCGACCGGCCTCGAGCGATTCGTTCCGTCGAACGTCCCCCTGGTGCGCGGCAGCCTGCTCGATGGTCGACTTGTCGCCCGTACACTCGACGAGCATCGCGTGGCCGGCGTCGTACACATCGCGGGCTTCAAGTACGCGGGCGTCTCGGTGCAACAACCGCTACACACCTACGAGCAGAACGTGTCGGCAACAGTCACGCTACTCAAGGCGATGGAAGCCGCCGGCACCGACAAGATGGTGTTCTCGTCCAGCGCGGCCACCTACGGCACACCGGATGTCGACATCGTCACGGAGCAGACACCGACGGCACCCGAATCGCCCTACGGCGTCAGTAAGCTCGTGGGCGAGTGGATCATTCGCGATACCGCCCGTGCATGCGGACTGCGGCACACGAGCCTTCGCTACTTCAACGTGGTCGGCTCGGGGTCGGAGGATCTGTTCGACGTCAGCCCGCACAATCTGTTTCCTCTGGTGTTCGACATGCTCTGCCGCGGCGAGACGCCGCGGATCAACGGCGCGGACTACCCGACCCCGGACGGCACCTGCGTGCGTGACTACATTCACGTGTCGGATCTGGCGCTCGCGCATGTCGCCGCGGCGAGGCGATTGGCCGCCGGCGAGCCGATCGAGCCCGTCTACAACCTCGGAAGCGGCAGCGGCACCTCGGTTCGCGAGATCATGACCACGATCCGCGATGTCACCGGCTTCGATTTCGAGCCGATCATCGCCGCGCGCCGACCCGGCGACCCGGCGCGCATCGTCGCGTCGGGTGACCTGGCGGCGCGCGACCTGGACTGGCAGATGCGGCACTCGCTGGAGGAAATGGTGCGGTCCGCGTGGACCGCTCGCCGGCAAGCAGGGGATGCCTATCCCCGGTAACTCGTGGTCGGGCACCTGGGTCGCTCGCACCGCCGTCGTCTTGGTCGTCGTGCAGTTGGCGATCCGGGCGGTGCTTGCGTTCGGCGGCTACTTCTACTGGGACGATCTGATCCTGATCGGTCGCGCCGGCACGCAGCCACTGTTGTCGCCGGCATATTTGTTCGACGACCACGACGGCCACGTCATGCCCGCGGCGTTCCTCGTCGCGGGCGGCATCACCCGGCTGGCGCCGCTGAACTGGGTTGGCCCGGCGATCAGCCTGCTGGTCCTGCAGTTGCTGGCCTCGTTGGCGTTGCTGCGGGCCCTGCACGTGATCCTCGGTTGGCGGCCGGTGTTGTTGCTGCCGTTCACCTTCGCGTTGTTCACGCCGCTGGCGGTACCCGGATTCGCGTGGTGGGCCGCGGCGCTGAACTCACTGCCGATGCTGGCCGCGATGGCGTGGGTGTGCGGCGACGCGATCCTGTTGGTCCGCACCGGTAGGTGGCGTTACGCGGCGACGGGTTTGGTGGTGTATGTCGGTGGGTTGTTGTTCTTCGAGAAGGCGGCGGTGATTCCGTTCGTCGCGTTCGCGGTGGCTGCGCTGTTAGCGCATGTGACCGATACCGCATCGATGAAAGCGGTGTGGCGCAAAGGTATCCGTCTGTGGGTACCGTCCCTGCTGATTACGGCCGGATGGATCGTCGTCTACCTCGTCGTGGTCGATCAGAAGCGCTGGAGCATGGATCTGACGATGACGTGGGACCTGCTCGCGCGGTCGGTGACGCACGGGATCGTGCCGGGCCTGGTCGGCGGCCCGTGGGACTGGCAGCGCTGGGCCCCGGCATCGCCGTGGGGAACACCGCCGCAGACTGTGATGGTGTTGGGTTGGGTGGCGCTGGCCGCAGTGGTTGCGGTGACGGTGCTGCGCAAGCGACGCATCGGCGCGGTGTGGCTGGCGGCCGCGGGCTACGCGGTGGCCTGCCAGATCCCGATCTACCTGATGCGGTCGTCGCAGTTCACCGCTTTGGAGCTGGCGCAGACGCTGCGGTACCTTCCGGATCTGGTCGTCGTGCTGGCGCTGCTGGCGGCGGTCGGACTGTGTGCGCCGAACCGGGAGAGGTCACAATGGCTGGACGCGTCGCGCGCGCGCACGGCCGTGATCTGTTCGCTGACCGCAGCTTTCGTGGCGAGCAGCCTGTACTCGACCGCGACGTTCCTGACGAGTTGGCGCGACAATCCGGCGCATCCGTATCTGCAGAATGCGGTGGCCGGGTTGGCCGAGGCCGCCGAGATGTCCGATGCGCCGATGCTCGACCAGGAGGTCGACCCCATGGTGTTGCAACGGGTGGTGGGGCCGGAGAACCGTTCCAGCCACATGTTCGCGCTGCTGCCGAACCGTCCTGAATTTGCCGCGGCCACACCGGAATTGCGCATGCTGGACAATGCGGGTCGCGTGGTCGACGCGATGGTCACGTGGGTGCGCAGCATCGCACCCGGGCCGGCGCCGGGTTGCGGATATCTGGTGCAACCCGATGCCCCGGTCCGGATGCCGTTGGACGGCCCGCTGCTGCCGGCCGACTGGACGGCAGAGATCAACTACCTGGCCAACAGCGACGGCTCGATGATGATGGCGCTGTCGGAGGGCCAGGAGGTCAAAGTGCCGGTCCGGCCCGGCCTGAATCGGGTGTTCGTCCGACTGCCGGGCGCCGGAGACGCGATCGAGGTGCGCGCGAACACCGCGGCGTTGTCGGTGTGCATCGCCTCTGGGCCGGTCGGATTCGTGGCGCCGAGGTAGCCCGGCGGGCTGAGATACTTGACCGATGAGCGAGATCGACGCGTTCCTGACGACTTGGTCGAACGTGCGCCGGACCCATGGTGAGGGCGCCCCGCAGACCGGCGCGCAGTACGACAACAGCAGCGCGCTGCGCGGGCTGCAGGCCGACCTCGAGTCGGCCGCACCGGGTTTCCGGTGGACCGGCCGCGCTGCCACCGAGTACGACGAGGCCAACACCGAGCACCGGCGCGTCATCGGTCGGCTAACCGAACTGGACCGGCGACTGGCAACCGAAGTCGACAACTCCGCGCAGTCGGTGGGCGCCGGCCGCCGCGATCTCGACGACTTGCGCAGGTGGGTCGTCGAGGCCGCTGACAGCCTCCCCGCGGACGACAACGGCGACCGTCTGCGCATGGTCATCGCAGAGAGGGGCCTGTGGCAACTGCAGGAGATCATGCACCGCACCAACGCCGAGTCCCACGCGATCGGCGCACGCATCAGGATGCTGGAGGATGAGTACCGGCACCGAGCGCACGGTTGAGGTACGCAAACTCTCCGAGACGGGACACCAAGCGTGCGCTCGGCGAGAAAGAACTGGAGCCACCTAGGAGAATCGAACTCCTGACCTGCTCATTACGAGTGAGCCGCTCTGCCGACTGAGCTAAGGTGGCGTGCCGTCCGACGAGCGCTTGCGCGAGGAGCCAAGCGCCGTAGC
Organism: Mycobacterium sp. IS-3022; assembly: GCF_001500065.1. Lineage (GTDB taxonomy): Bacteria > Actinomycetota > Actinomycetes > Mycobacteriales > Mycobacteriaceae > Mycobacterium. Next base: position 246,493 of record NZ_LQIN01000001.1, on the reverse strand, counting down.
GGCGGCACGAGTCTACGGCAGGGCCGGTCGCGGACCCAACTCAGTCACGCAGTGCGCGCCCGACGGTGGCGACCATCGCGTCGACCGCGAACTTCGGCTTGACGTTCACCGCCAGCGCCTCGCGACATTCCAGCACCGCCTCGATGCACCGCAACAGCTTCTCCGGCGATGCATGCGCGGCGATCTTGGCGACCTCATCCTCCATGTCGGGATGGTGGTGTTGCACATCCCCCGCACCGGAGGCCACCAGCAGCGCGTCGCGGAAGTAGGTCGCGAGATCGATCAACGCCCGGTCGAGTGAATCGCGTGATGCCCGCGTCTTGCGCGACTTCTGCCGTCGCTCAAGGGCATTCAGTGCACCCGCCGCTCCGCGCAGCGAGCCGGTCGTGCCTTTGCCGGTGCCGCCCGCGCCGAGTGCGGTGCGCAGCTCCTCCGTCTCGGCCTCGTTGCGGTCCACCGTCAGCGCCAACGCCTCGTCCTCGGCCGTCCTCACCAACTCCTCGGCCGCGGCGTAAGCCCGCGAGGGAGTCGCCGCGTCCCGCGCCAGCCCCAACGCGCGCTTCCTGCGCTCGCGGGCCGCCTCGTCGGTGGCCAGACGCCTGGCCCTGCCGACATGGCCGCCGCTGACCGACGCCGCCCATCGGGCGTCGGCCTCCGGCAGCCCGTCGCTTTCGACCAGTACGTCCGCGATGGCGTCCACACTCGGCGTCACCAACGCCACGTGCCGGCACCGCGACCGCAGGGTGATCGCGATGTCCTCCGGGTCCACCGACGGCGCACACAGCAGGAACACCGTCGACGGCGGAGGCTCCTCCACCACTTTGAGCAGTGCGTTCGCCGCGCCCTCCGTGAGCCGATCGGCATCCTCGATCAGCACGATCTGCCACCGCCCGGTGCCCGGCCGCCGCGAGGCGATCTGCACGATGCCGCGCATCTCGTCGACGCCGATCGACAGTCCCTCGGGAATGATGCGACGCACATCGGCATGCGTGCCGGCCATGGTCGTCGTGCATGCGCGGCATTCACCACAGCCCGGCGCACCTTCGGCTGTGCATTGCAGTGCGGCCGCGAAACACAACGCGGCCACCGATCGACCCGAGCCCGGCGGGCCCGTGATGAGCCAGGCGTGTGTCATGGTCCCGGTGACGAGGCCGGTGTGAGCCGCCTCACCCCGCGCGGCGCGTGCCGCGGCCACCAGCTCGGCCTCCACGGCCTGCTGACCCACCAGACGCGAGAAGACACCGCCCATCGCAGATAACAGTAATGCTGCGAACCGACACGTCCGTCTCACACCACCCGTAGACGTCACCGACGCCCGATACGGTTGACGCGTGGCCATGGACGCGAAACCGATCGGGCGAATCAGCGCATTCGTCCGCTGGGCCGCGCGCACCCCGTGGCCAGTTTTCACGTTGGGCATGGTGCAGGCCGACATCATCGGCGCCCTGCTGGTCCTGAGCTTCCTGAGGTTCGGCCTGCCGCCCGAGGACCGCATCCAACTGCAGGATCTGCCCGCCTTCAACCTGGCGGTGTTCCTCGGCTTCCTGTTCGTCTCGTTCACCGTCGCCGCGTACTGGAGCCTGCGGCTGCTGATCCCGGTGATGCGCTGGCAGCGCCGCGACATGCTCCTCGGCGACCGCGGTGACCCCGCCGACACCGAGGTGGCCCGCACCAGGGCTCTGAAGATGCCGTTCTACCGGTCGGTGATCAACGTCGTGAACTGGTTCCTCGGCTCGGTGGTGTTCATCGTCGCGAGCTGGCCGGTGGCCAGCAAATCGGCGCCCGTCGTGGCTGTCGCCACCGGACTGGGCGCCACCGCGACCGCGATCATCGGTTATCTGCAGTCCGAGCGCGTGTTGCGGCCCGTCGCCGTGGCCGCCCTGCGCGGTGGCGTACCGGAGAACTTCCGGGCGCCGGGGGTGATCGCGCGCCAGGTGATGACGTGGGTGCTGTCCACCGCCGTGCCGATCATCGCGATCGTGCTGGCGTTGGTGGCCAGCAAGTTCGAGATCCTCACCGCGCCCGCCCACCGCCTCACCACGCCGATCCTGATCCTCGCGATCTCCGCGCTGGTGGTCGGGTTGGCCGGCACCGTCCTGGTGGCCATGTCGATCGCCGACCCGCTGCGCCAGCTGCGCTGGGCGCTCGGCGAGGTGCAGCGGGGCAACTACAACGCCCACATGCAGATCTACGACGCCAGCGAGCTGGGTCTGCTGCAGGCCGGCTTCAACGACATGGTCCGCGACCTGGCCGAACGACAGCGGTTGCGGGACCTGTTCGGTCGTTACGTCGGCGAGGACGTGGCCCGCCGCGCGTTGGAACGCGGGACCGAACTGGGTGGTCAGGAGCGCGACGTCGCGGTGCTGTTCGTCGATCTGGTCGGCTCGACGCAGTTGGCGGCGACGATCCCGGCCTCCGAGGTCGTCAACCTGCTCAACGACTTCTTCCGCGTGGTGGTCGACACCGTCAACCGGCACGGCGGCTTCGTCAACAAGTTCCAGGGCGACGCGGCGCTCGCCATCTTCGGCGCACCGATCGAGCACCCGGATGCGTGCGGAGCGGCGCTCGCCGCCTCCCGGGAACTGCACGACGAGCTGATCGAGGTGCTGGGCCAGACCGAGTTCGGCATCGGGGTGTCGGCAGGCCGGGCGATCGCCGGGCACATCGGCGCCCAGGCACGCTTCGAATACACCGTGATCGGTGATCCGGTCAACGAGGCGGCGCGGCTCACCGAACTGGCGAAACTGGAAGAGGGGCACGTGCTGGCCTCGGCGATCGCAGTCAGCGGGGCGCTCGACGCCGAAGCGCTGTGTTGGGACGTCGGCGAGATCGTCGAGTTGCGCGGACGCACCGCGCCGACGCAGTTGGCCAGGCCGGTGAATCTGGTCAGCCCCGATGCGGCCAACGCCGAACGCGAGATTGTGACCGAAGAATCACGCTGATTTGGAGCGCCAGCTCACGTTCGCGCGTCAGCTCTTCTTGGCCGCTTTCTTCGCGGGCGCCTTCTTCTTCGCCGGCGACTTCTTGGCTCCGGCCTTCTTGGTCCGCTTCACCGGACCCCGCGCCCGCCGGTCGGCCAGCAGCTCCGCGGCGCGGTCGTCGGTGATCGACAGCACGTCATCGCCCTTGCGCAGGCTGGCGTTGGTCTCTCCGTCGGTGACGTACGGGCCGAACCGGCCGTCCTTGATCACCATCGGCTTGCCGGTCGCCGGGTCGTTGCCCAACTCACGCAGCGGCGGGGCCGCCGCGCGCTGCCCACGGCGTTTCGGCTCCGAGTAGATTTTCAGCGCTTCCTCGAGCGTGATGTCGAACATCTGCTCTTCGGTGGCCAGTGAACGAGAGTCGTTGCCGCGCTTGAGGTACGGACCGTAGCGTCCGTTCTGCGCGGTGATCTCCTCACCGGTGTTCGGGTCAACACCGACCACCCGCGGCAGTGACAACAGCCGAAGCGCGTCGTCGAGCGTGACCGTCTCCAAGTCCATCGAGCGCAGCAGCGACCCGGTGCGCGGCTTGGGGCCCGTCGGCTTCTTGCCCTTCTTCGCCGGTGCACCGGCCTCCCCGTCGTCCGGCGGTTCGGGCAGCACCTCGGTGACATACGGACCGTAGCGGCCGTCCTTGGCGACGATCTCGTGCCCGGTCTGCGGGTCGACGCCCAACGATCGTCCCTCTTGCGGTGTGGCGAACAGCTTTTCGGCGAGCTCCAGCGTCAGCTCGTCGGGGGTCAGCTCGTCCTTGAGGTTGGCCCGCTGCGGGGTCTGCTCGCCGTCGTCGCCGGTGACCATCCGCTCCAGGTACGCGCCGTTCTTGCCCACCCGCACGTAGATCGGACGGCCCTGCGCGTCGTCAAAGAGCCTGATGGAGTTGACTTCTCGAGCGTCGATCTCCTCGAGGTTGACCCCGACGAGCTTCTTGAGCCCGCCCGCCCGGGCGATCGAGTCCTCGACTCCGTGCTCACCGCCGAAGTAGAAGTTGTTGAGCCAGTTGGTCCGTCGCTCGTGACCGGCGGCGATCTCGTCGAGCTCGTCTTCCATCGCCGCGGTGAACCCGTAGTCCACGAGACGGCTGAAATGCTGCTCGAGCAGTCCGATGACGGCGAACGCCACCCACGACGGCACCAGCGCGCTACCCCGCTTCACGACGTAACCACGGTCCTGGATGGTCTTGATGATCGACGAGTATGTCGACGGCCGGCCGATACCGAGGTCCTCGAGCGCCTTGATCAGCGAGGCCTCGGTGTAGCGGGCGGGCGGGGAAGTGTTGTGCCCGTCGGCGGTGAGGTCCTTGGCGTCGACGCGCTGGCCCTGCTGCAACGAAGGCAGCCGGCTCTCGGCGTCGTCGGCCTCGCCGCCGGCCTGCTCGTCGATGCTCTCGACGTAGGCCTTCAGGAACCCGGGGAACGTGATCGTGCGACCGCTGGCGTTGAACACGACCTGCTGCCCATCCGAGGACTGGCCGGAGATCCGCAGCGAAAGCGTGGTGCCGCGCGCATCGGCCATCTGCGAGGCCACCGTGCGCTGCCAGATCAGTTCGTAGAGCCGGAACTCGTCGGTGTCCAGTTGGCCGTGCAGCTGGCCGGGCGTGGAGAAGACGTCGCCGGCGGGCCGGATGGCCTCGTGCGCCTCCTGCGCGTTCTTCACCTTGCGGGTGTACTGCCGCGGGGTCGGGTGCAGGTATTCCTCGCCGTAGAGCTGGCGGGCCTGGTTGCGCGCGGCTTCAACGGCGCTTGCCGACAGCGTGGTCGAGTCGGTGCGCATATAAGTGATGTAGCCGTTCTCGTAGAGCCGCTGCGCGATGCTCATCGTGCGCTCCGAGGAGAACCGCAACTTGCGGCCCGCCTCCTGCTGCAGGGTCGACGTCATGAACGGGGCGTACGGCCTGCGGGTGTAGGGCTTCTGCTCCACCGAGCTGACCGCCAGCTGTGCCCCGCGCAGGCCGGTGGCCAGCGCACTCGCGGCGGCCTCGTCGAGCACCAGCACCTCGTCGGGCTTGCGGAGCTGGCCCAGCGAGTCGAAGTCACGTCCGGTGGCCACCCGCCGGCCGTCGACGGTGTTCAGCTTCGCGGTGAAGGTGGGCGGGGCCGCCTGCGGGTCGGACACGCTGGCGTCGAGTTCGGCGGTGACGTCCCAGTAGCCCGCGCTGCGGAACGCCATCCGCTCGCGTTCCCGCTGGACGATGATCCGCGTCGCCACCGACTGCACCCGGCCCGCGGACAACTTCGGTGCGACCTTCTTCCACAGCACCGGGCTGACCTCGTAGCCGTACAGCCGGTCCAGGATGCGGCGGGTCTCCTGCGCGTCGACCAGGTCGTTGTCCAGGTCGCGGGGGTCCTGGGCGGCGGCCCGGATGGCCGGCTCGGTGATCTCGTGAAACACCATCCGCCTGACCGGGATGCGTGGCTTGAGCGTCTCGAGCAGATGCCAGGCGATGGCCTCGCCCTCGCGGTCGCCGTCGGTCGCCAGATAGAGCTCGTCGACGTTCTTGAGCAGGTCTTTCAGCTCGGCGACCGTGCTCTTCTTTTCGGGGCTGATGATGTAGAGCGGCTCGAAGTTGTGGTCGACATCCACCCCGAGCCGGGCCCACGGCTCCGATTTGTACTTCGCGGGCACGTCGGCGGCGTTGCGGGGCAGGTCGCGGATGTGCCCCCGGGAGGACTCGACGATGTAGTTGGAGCCCAGGTAACCAGCTATTTTGCGCGCCTTGGTCGGCGACTCGACTATGACGAGCCGCCGGACGCCACCGTTGCGACTGCCGCCGCGGTCACCGTCTGCCACCTTTTGCTTACGCTCCACTTCTTCAGTCGCCCACAGCGCCGGATTCCGCACTCGGCGGCTCGTCGACCCCGTCGGCAACTGACAATTTCGCACCCCACGCGAGCCGACGCAAACTGGCCCCCCTCGGTACGGCCGTCAAATGCGCGGCCATTGGTGGAACGCTTCCGTGTGGCCGGGCGGTTCCCCCACGTTCTCTACCAGGCGCGACAGCCGCCGGCGACCGCTGATCCGCAGCGCCGGGCGGGAGCCTCGCGTACCGATCAACGTCGGGGCAATCCCGACCCGCATCATCGCCGACGCGAGCGGCGCATGGGTGTCCGGCGCATGCGGGTCCAGTCCGAGCAGATACCGGTCCGCCTCCGGCGTCCCCGCCGCCAGCGTCCAGGCCCGAAGTTCCCGCGGTCCGGGCAGCCACTGCAGCGGCACGGTCTTGACGGCTCCACGGGTCCAATCAGCCGCGATGGCGACCAGCCGCGAGTCGACCGCGGTACGCACCAATGGGTTGTTCTCGTCGGTGCGGGAGATCTCCGGCTGCAGACCCGCCTCGACGATCATCTCTGCGATGGCCTCGGCGCGCCACATCTGGTCGACGACGACCGACAGCCGCGCACCCTGCTGGGTGCCCGCACCGACCAGTACCACCTGGCCGGGGGCGGCGAGCAGCCCGGTGAGGTCGGCGACCGCGGGGGGCACCGACTCCGCCGAGAAGAACGACAGCTGGCTCACGAATCGACAGTAAGGCAGCCGTCGACATCTACCGTGTCGGCCGGGCCCGTGGCGCGCCGGAATGGCGAACACCCCGCGGCAACCGGTCTCGGATGCGCGCGGGGTGTTGCCCTCAGATCGTGTTGGTCGTGCTAGACGGCCCGAACACCCGTGGCCTGCGGCCCCTTGGGGCTCTGGCCAACCTCGAACTCAACCTTCTGGTTCTCCTCCAGGGTGCGGAAGCCGCTGCCCTGAATTTCCGTGTAGTGGACAAAAACGTCGGCGGAGCCGTCCTCCGGGGCGATGAAGCCGAAGCCCTTCTCCGCGTTGAACCACTTCACAGTTCCCTGTGGCATTTCCTGTTGTTTCCTTCTCTTATTCACCGGGTGCGGTCCACCGTGTTTCGGTACACCGGGCCCGTTCCGACCGCTCTCCTTCGTGGAAGCTCGGAACTCGACCCGACCTACAACCCTCGCAGGAACCGCGATCGCAACGTCGTTCCTGCGAGTGCTGATACACGAACACAGAAGCTGCGACCGCGCTAAGTCAATCACGTTCGTCACTGCTGCGTACAGTCTCGGCGCTGGTAAGTGGGGAACAATTCACTCCAACGGAGCATTCAGGGAGGACGATCGATGGCTGATTTCGGCCGCGAGCTGCTCGCTTGCGCGGTCGAAGGCGCCGGGCACGGCGGGCAGAATCCGCTGCGCCACGTCGCTGATATTCCGCCGCGCCAGGGGCGACCGCAGCGGTGGCCGCGCTGGGCCGACCCAGATGTGGTGCGGGCGTTCGTTGATCGGGGCATCGAGGCCCCGTGGTCACATCAGCTCGCCGCGGCGGAGCTCGCCCACGACGGCCGCCACGTGGTGCTGTGCACCGGCACGGCATCGGGCAAGTCGCTTTCCTACCAACTGCCCATATTGACGGACTTGAAAGCGGATCCGCGGGCGCGGGTGCTGTACCTGTCGCCGACCAAGGCGCTCGGCCACGACCAACTCCGAACCGCGGTGGCGCTCACCGAGGCTGTGCCGCTACCCGACGTCGCGCCGTGCGCCTATGACGGCGACAGTCCCGGTGACGTGCGGCGTTTCGCGCGCGAACGGTCGCGTTGGCTGTTCTCCAACCCTGACATGATCCACCTGTCGTTGCTGCGCAACCATGCCCGCTGGGCGGTGTTCCTACGCCACCTGCGCTACCTCGTCATCGACGAATGCCATTACTACCGAGGCATTTTCGGCTCGAACGTGGCGATGGTGCTGCGACGGCTGCTGCGGTTGTGCGCGCGGTACTCGGCCACCGGCAGCATGCCGACGGTGATCTTCGCCAGCGCGACGACGGCCGCACCCGCGGAAACGGCTTCCGAACTGATCGGGCAGACCGTCGTCGAAGTGACCGAGGACGGCTCGCCGCAGGGGGCCCGCACCGTGGCACTGTGGGAGCCCCCGCTGCTCGACGACGTGATGGGCGAAAACGGGGCCCCGGTACGGCGTTCGGCGGGCGCCGAGGCCGCCGGCGTGATGGCCGACCTGATCGCCGAAGGCGCCCGGATGCTGACGTTCGTGCGGTCCCGCCGGGGCGCCGAACTGACGGCACTCGGCGCGCGGGCCCGGCTGCAGGAGCGGGCGCCGGATCTCGCCGACCGGGTGGCGTCCTACCGCGCCGGTTACCTCGCCGAAGACCGCCGCGCGCTCGAACGCGCCCTGGCCGACGGGGAGCTGCGGGGGCTGGCGACGACGAACGCCCTGGAGTTGGGCGTGGACATCGCCGGTCTGGACGCCGTTGTACTCGCCGGCTTCCCGGGCACCGTGACATCGTTCTGGCAGCAGGCCGGCCGGTCGGGCCGTCGGGGACAGGGCGCGCTGATCGTGTTGATCGCCCGCGACGATCCGCTGGACACCTACCTGGTGCACCACCCGACCGCACTGCTGGACAAGCCGATCGAACGCGTCGTCATCGATCCGACGAACCCGTATGTGCTTGGGCCGCAACTGCTGTGTGCGGCGACCGAACTGGCGCTGACAGATGCCGAGGTGCGGATGTGGAACGCCGAGGCGGTCGCCGGAGCCCTCGTCGACGACGGACTGCTGCGCCGCCGGTCGAGCGGTTACTTTCCCACCCCCGGCATGGATCCGCATCCGGCCGTCGACATCCGCGGCGGGTCGGGCGGACAGATCGCGATCCTGGAGGCGGGTACCGGCCGCATGGTGGGCAGCACGGGTGCGGGTCAGGCGCCCGCCTCGGTGCATCCCGGCGCCGTGTATCTGCACCAGGGCGAGAGCTACGTCGTCGACTCCCTCGACTTCGAAGACGGCGTGGCGTTCGTGCACGCGGACGATCCGGGCTACACCACCTCCGCCCGGGAAGTGGCCGACATCTCGGTCACCGGCGAGGGTGAGCGAAAAGCGTTCGGCCCGGTGACCGTTGGACTCGTGCCGGTTTCGGTGACCAATAGGGTGATCGGCTATCTGCGCCGTCGCCTGACGGGCGAGGTGATCGACTTCGTCGAACTCGAGATGCCCACCCGCACGCTGGACACCACCGCGGTGATGTGCACGATCACTCCACAGGCGTTGCAGCACAACGGCCTCGACTTACTTCGGGTGCCCGGCGCCCTTCACGCCGCCGAACACGCGGCGATCGGCCTTCTGCCGCTGGTCGCCAGCTGCGATCGTGGTGACATCGGCGGAGTGTCGACGGCGGTCGGGCCGGTGCAGGGACTGCCGACGATCTTCGTCTACGACGGCTACCCCGGCGGTGCGGGCTTCGCCGACCGCGGATTCCGTAGGGTTGCCACTTGGTGGGCGGCGACGGCCGATGCGATCGAGGCGTGCGAATGCCCCGCGGGATGCCCGTCCTGCGTGCAGTCGCCCAAGTGTGGCAACGGAAACGACCCGCTGGACAAGGACGGCGCGGTGCGGGTGTTGCGCCTTGTGCTCCGCGAGATTTCCGGCGACTCGCCCTGACGGACCGTGCGAAGGGGGCGATCGACCCCTCGACGATCGCCCCCCACGGTGCCCGCCATCGGGGCCGTGAACTGGCCACCGAGCGCGAACCATGCGGGGAACGGCCGAACGACGCGATCCGTTCCCAATCCCGGAAGCCGGGCGCAGACGAAAGCTACCTCGTTGATGAGGCGGTTGCAACTCCCGAGGCGGGCGATGAGACACCCCGGAAGTCGTGACGTCGCCGAATCGCAACGAATTTCGCACCTGTCACCCCGGAGGCCCCCACGGCCGCCGGTAAAGTGTCACCATGACCCACGACTGGCTGCTCGTGGAGACGCTGGGCAGCGAGCCCGTCGTGGTCGCGCAGGGCCATCGAACCCAGAATTTGATTCCGGTCGGTGCGTTTTTGCGGCGTAACCCTCACCTGATGGCCGTACAGACCGCCATCGGCGAAACCGTGCGGGCGCGACAGGGCCTGAGCAGCATCACACCCAAGAACGATCGCGTCATCCGCACGGAGGTGGTGCAGATGACCGACGGCCGCATCCACGGCGTGCACATCTGGATCGGGCCGCCGGACATGGAACCCCCGCAGCGGCCTGTGCCTGGACCGCTGTTGTGGGATCTCGGCACCGGCACCGCCACCAACACCGAGGAATCGCTGTTCAACAGCGGATGGGATCCAGACAAGGAACCGACGCAGAACCGCACCTTCGCCGACGATCTGCCGATGCGTGAGCTCAACCCGAGCGAAGCCAAGGTGCTGACGATGGCGATCAAACGCGAGCCGGGCACGACGTTCTGCAGCACATGGGACGTCACCGACTATCGCGGTGAGCCGATCACCGTCGGGTTCGTCACGCGCACGGTGGTCGAGCCACGCGACGACGGCCCCGATCGGCTGCTGTGCCGGGCGATGAACTGGCGAAGTGAGCACGAAGAGACCGCGCCGCCGCAGGACCACCTCGCGCAGCGAATCCTCAACGGGCTGGCCCAGCCTGGGGTGCACCGCGCGCTGGTGGACCCGGCGAACTGGACCCTGCTGAAGTGGCTCGACGAGCCCGCACCGTTCTTCGACTGGCGGGTCAGCCTGGCGGGAGAGCATGCGGTGCACCCTGCCGATCGGGCCGAGATGGAGCGCATGGCAACCGAATTCAGCACCGGCGTTGCCACCGGTGTGCTGCGGATGACCGGGGTCGGCGACAGCGAATGGACGCCGGTGCATGTGACCGTGAACCGGGTAGAACTCGACGACGACGTCTACGCGGCGCTGGCAACGCTGCGTCGGCCCAGCGCCACGGAGATTACGCAAGCGGGTCGGCACGCAGACGAGCCTTAGCCCACCGGATCCCCTGGTCCGGCACGGGCGACCGCGCGGGCAGGGCCCAGTCCGAGTCGGCCCAGCCTGACCGAAACATCGACGGCGACAACCACATCCAGGTCGTCCACCTCACACCGAGTCATGTTGGCCCGCATCGCGGTGGTGACCTCGGCCGCCGATGCACACGCCGCATCCACACCCGTGGCGATTCGGTGGGCAGCGGCCAAGGCGCCCAGGTCGGCGGCCGCCTGAGCGCGGTGGCGCGCTGCCACCGCCACGCCGAGATACGCCGCGCCGACGGTGATCGTCAGCAGCACGGCGATCATCGCCGCTGCGACAAGGGTTGCCGAACCGTCGTCAGCGTGAAGCTGGTTCCACGGCCGCCACCGCTTTCGCTTCGACGGTGAGTCCCGGCAGCATCGCGGACCGCGCAGTGACGGTGGCGACGACGAAGGCGCCGTCGCGGCGGATGAGCACGGCGGCGCCTTCGGGCGCGAGATTCCGTACCACATCGCCGCCGTTGTCGCCCCGGGCGGCGAGCCGTGCCGCCTCGCGGGCGGCGTCGACACAGCGGATGTGCGTCGACACCGCCGCGAGACCGGCCACACACATGATGAGCACCGCAACCAGTGCGGCCACCGCGAACGCCGCCTCGACCGTGGCGCCGCCACGCTCACCGGCTAGACGTTGGTGTTGAGCGCGCGGCTGATGATGTTGGTCAAGGCGCTGACGATCGAGTCGCCGGTGACCACCGTGTACAGGATCGCGCCGAACGCGGCGGCGGCGATCGTGCCGATCGCGTACTCGACGGTCGACATGCCGTCCTCCTCCACCATCAACAATGCCAGTCGTGCTTGCAACGCACGAATCCGCTTGCGCACCTTCATCTTTTCTCCCCACTCGATACCCTTCACAAGATCCCCGACTGCAGCACGTCACCGGCCAGGCCGGCGACCACGGGCACGATGCCCAGGCACACGAACGCGGGGAGGTAGCACACGCCCAGCGGGCCGGCGATCAAGACCGACGCCCGCTCGGCAGCGGCACGGGCCGCATCAGCGGCGTCGTCACGCGACCGGCCCGCCAACTCGGTCACGCCCTGCGCCAGCGCCGTTCCGGAGGACGCCGAGCGCCGCGCCAACCGCAGCAGCGCGTCGGCGTGGCGGTCCGCGTCGGCCGGAGTCGCCCATGCAGTCGACGGATCGGCGCCCAACGCCAGCAGGTCTGCAGCGCGAAGCAACAACTGCGCCAAATGTGATGGCGCCGACGGGGCCGCGGCGGCCGCGGCACTAGACACGGCCATCCCCGAACGCAGGCAGGCGGCCAGCACGTCCAGCGTCGAAGCGAACGCCAGCGGATCACCTGGCCCGCCTCCATCGGGTATCCCCCGCGATGAGACCGGAGTGCCGCGAACCCGCGCCCGGCTGTCAACGCCACCGACGAGCAACGCGCCGGCGAGAAGCACTGCCGCAAGCGTCATTTGACCACCCCGCCGGTTATCCGGTCCGACCAGGTCAGGCCCAGGCAGGTCAGCGTCACTCCGACGACGAGCAGCCACTGGCCACCCGTGAACAGGAAGCGCAGCGGTTCGGCACCGATCAGTTCGCCGAGCCCCACCCCGAGCAGTGGCAGCGCCGCGAGCACCGTGGCGGTGGTGCGTGCACCCGCCATCCCGGCATTCACCTGTGCCGAGAACCGTTCCCGCGCAACGATGTCACGGTGTGCGGTGTGCATCAGTGCCGCGATCGCGAGGCCGTGCGCCTGAGCCAATTGCCAACAGGCCGCGAGTCGCTGCCAGTGTGCGGGCATCGCTGACCGGCCCGCCACGCTGTGTAGCCCGGCTGCGACGTCGGCGCCCATCCGTGCTCTGGCTGCCACCGTTCGCAGCGACGCCGCGACGACGCCGTCGACTTCCGCTGCGGCCGCGTCGAATGCGGCTACCGGATGCGCACCGACTCTCAGCTCGCCGACCAGGACGTCCAGCGCACCCTCCAGTGCTTCCGATTCCGCTTTGCGTTCTCGCTGCCTGCGCCGGCGCCGCCGGCGGGCCTCACCGGTGAGCGCGGCGATCGCTGCCGCCACGACGACCCCGAACGGGGCAACCGCAAGCAACGCGAGCAGGCCGATCGCCAGCCAAGGTGCGACCGGAATCCGCCTCGACCGGCGGTCGCCTCCCTCGTACACGCGGATCGACCGCCGACGCGGGCCGGGTGCGACCAGAAGCGCCAGCGCAAGGGCCAGCGCTGCGCCGCTCACAACGCGCCCCGCTGCCGGAGGAGGTCCCGCAATCGCTCGGTGCCGCAACCGAAGCCGCGCTCGAGGTGCCACGCCGTCGAAACCCGGACCTGGCCGTCCAGCCCAGCCGTCAGGAATGCGATCTCACTGAGCCGGCGCTTGCCCGCCCGGTCACGGTCGACGTGGATCACCACCTGCACCGCGGCTGCAAGCTGGCTGTGCAGCGCGGCCCGGTCGAGACCGCCGAGCGCGGCCAGCGCCTCGAGGCGGGCGGGGACCTCGCCCGGGCTGTTGGCGTGGACGGTACCGGCACCGCCGTCGTGACCGGTGTTGAGCGCAGCGAGCAGATCGACCACCTCGGCGCCGCGTACCTCGCCGACGACGATGCGGTCGGGCCGCATCCGCAGCGCCTGCCTGACCAGATCCCGCATGGTCACCTCGCCTGCGCCTTCGACGTTGGCGCAGCGCGCGACGAGTTTCACCAGATGCGGATGTGCCGGAGCGAGTTCCGGGGCGTCCTCGACGCAGACGATGCGTTCGGTCCCGGCAACCGCGCCCAGGACTGCGGCCAGCAGTGTCGTCTTGCCCGCCCCGGTGCCGCCGGAGATCAGGAACGCCAACCGGGCTCGAACGATGTCGTCGAGCAGGGACGCGGCGGCCGGTTCGATGGCGCCCGCGGCGGTCAGCGACGCCAGATCCTGGGTGGCGGGCCGCAACACCCGCAGGGACAAGCACGTTCCCGCGGCGGCGACCGGCGGCAGGACCGCATGCAGACGGACCGTGAACTGGCCGGCCCCCAGCCCGGTCAACTGGCCGTCGACCCATGGTTGAGCCTCGTCGAGGCGCCGTCCCGCGGCCAGCGCGAGCCGTTGCGCAAGCCTGCGCACGGCGTCCTCATTCGGAAACCGGATCGGGCTGCGGCGCAACCCGTTACCGTCGTCGACCCACACCGCGTCCGGCGCGGTGACGAGGACGTCCGTGGTGCCCTCGGCACACAGCAGCTGGTCGAGCACACCTGCGCCGGTCAACTCGGTCTCCAGCAGGCGCAGCCCGCTGAGCACCTCACTGTCGCCGAGCAACCCGCCAGATTCCGCGCGGATCGCCGCGGCCACCACCGTCGGCCGCAACGGCGCCGACTCGGTGGCGAGCCGCTCGCGCACCCTGTCGATCAACGAGTCACTCATGCGGCAGAAACCCCCGGATGCTGCTGCAACACAGCGAGCACTTTCCGTGCCGCACAGGCCAGCGGCGACCGTTGCGGGATCTTCAGCCCGCCGCGCTCGAGGGTTGCGGCCAAACCGGGTTGGGGACGCATCGCCGCCAGCAGCGGAAGCCCGACGATTCCGGCGACCTCTGCCGATCGCAATCCCCCCGGCGACGGACCGCGCACCACCACGCCCGCGTTCGGGTTCACCGTCGACACCCACCGTGCGACGACGGCGGCCGCCGCACACGACCGCACATCGGCCGACGCCACCACTACGGCGAGATCCGCTGCCGCCAGAGCGGTCTCGGCGGCCGCGGTCGATCGCCTCGGCACGTCACACACCACGGTTGCGCCGCCGCGGCTGCCCGCGTCGATCACCGCTTCCAGCGGAGCGGCATCGACGTCCCCGCCACCTCGGCTGCCCGACAACACGCTCACGCCCTGCACCCGCGGAAGCGCATCGCGCAGTGCCGCGTAGCTGAGCCGCCCGCCCCGCAGCTCCAGATCAGGCCAGCGCAGGCCAGCTTCGGCTTCGCCGCCGACCACGAGATCGATGCCGCCGCTCCACGGATCGGCGTCGAGCAGGAGCGCATCGGTGGCGACCCGCGCCAGCGCCGTCGCGAAGACCGATGCACCGGCGCCGCCCCGGCCGGCGATGACAGCCGCCACCGCGCCGCGGCTGCCGTCGTCGTGCACGCGCTCGGCGGCCTCGGCCAACTCGGCCATCAACTCGCCGTCCTGTGCGGGCAGGGTCAGCACTCGCTGGGCGCCCACGGCGATCGCCGCCTGCCAGTCGGCGGCGCGCGGTTCGACGCGGCCCACCAGCACGACGCGGGTGCGGCGCGGCAGTGCGCGCGCCGCACATCGCTGGGCACCCGTCGCGTCGAGCACGATCGCGGCCGCGTCGGTCCAGACCTTGCGACTGGACGGCTCGATGGCGTGGACCACCGGTACGCCTGCCGCCGCGCACACCCGGTCGACGTCGTCGCGGAGCGCAGGGTCGTCGACCAACGCGAGATATCCACTTAACGAAGCCACGGGTCGAGCCTGCGCCCGACGGTTCGGGGGGCGCTAGCGCCAAGCCCCAGTCTGTGGATGAACTCCATCATGGGGATAACGGCGGAAACCGGCCAACCGAAAACAACGTTCCGCAACTCTTTGGAATGGCAACACGTATCCGGAATGCGAACAGCTGCCGAAAAAGGACGACCCCCGCCAGGGGGGGAGGAGGCGGAGGTCGTCGTGTATCAGCCCCGGGGGGTCGGGCTGATGCACCCCCGACATAAGCCGGGTAACGCTCACTATACACACGCCAGTCGTCGGCGGCGCAAGTGCTGGTTGCGTCGGGAAACACCCCGCTTTACGGAATTGTCAGGCCGCCGACAGGTGTCATAACCTGCCACTTTGTACAGTCGCCCGCCGATTGTCACGCGGCGGCCCCTATGCTGGCGCTGTGACCGTATCCGAGCCGGCGGCCGGGGGTTCGAACACTCGGCAAACGGGCGTCCCGACGGGCAGTCCGGTCCGCACCGCCGCCTTCTTCGATCTCGACAAAACGGTGATCGCGAAATCCAGCACACTGGCTTTCAGCAAACCCTTCTTCGAGCAAGGGCTAATGAATCGGCGGGCAGTGCTGAAGTCCACCTACGCCCAATTCCTGTTCCTGATGTCCGGCGCCGACCACGATCAGATGGATCGCATGCGCGCGTACGTCACCAACATGTGCGCGGGCTGGGACGTCGAGCAGGTGAAGGCGATCGTCGGCGAAACACTGCACGACATCGTCAACCCGTTGGTGTTCGCCGAAGCGGCCGAGTTGATCGCCGACCACAAGTTGTGCGGCCGCGATGTGGTCATGGTTTCGGCTTCCGGCGAGGAGATCGTCGCACCGATCGCCAGGGCGTTGGGCGCCACCCACGCGATGGCCACCCGGATGGTCGTCGAGGACGGCAAGTACACCGGCGAGATCGCCTTCTACTGCTACGGCGAGGGCAAGGTGGCGGCGATCCGGGAACTGGCGGCACGTGAGGGATACGCGCTCGAGCACTGCTATGCCTATTCCGACTCGATCACCGATCTGCCGATGCTCGAGGTCGTCGGCCACCCGAGCGTGGTTAACCCAGATCGCGCGTTGCGCAAAGAAGCCGTCGCGCGGGGATGGCCGGTGCTGAACTTCTCCAACCCGGTGTCGCTGCGGGACCGGATCCCGGCACCGTCCGGCGCCGCCATGGCAACCACTGCGGCGGTCGGTGTGAGCGCATTGGCGGCCGGCGCGCTGACCTATTCACTGTTGCGGCGCTTCGCTTTCTAGCCGAGGATTCGCGAATTAGCCAACACGCGCGTAACGATCCGGACTACCGCCGATTTTGACCCTTGATGTGACCGCCGTCACGGGGTACAAAGGAATCACGGAAGCTTGGAGAGGCCAAGACCGAGCCGGAAGAGAAGGCTCGGATCTCCCACTTCAGGCTCCCCAGCACGGATCCCGGCACCCACGCGGAGCACATGCCGCGGAATAGGCAAAAGTGTTGCGGGCCTGCGTATTTGCGAAGAGCGGACGACTAGAGTGGCCCTTTGGGTGGGGCCGAAGTCGAAGCGCATCGACAAGACGCCGAGGCCACCCACGCAACCCATGAGAGCACGCTTGGTAACCGGTGTCCGTGCTAGCGGGCGACGCGCCGAACCGACGTTCGGATCGTCGCCCGCTTTGCGTTGCTGGTCGTCGGAATGGTCGGTGTTGCAGCGACGGCTCAGGACGACGCGGCCTGCGCGATCGACAGTGCCTCACGGGCGCCGGCGTGCAGGGCGCGGCAGCTCAGCAGAATCCACGCGGTGAGACCGTCGGGCGTTCCTGACGAAAAGCCCCGCGCCGCAGCGGCGTAATCGCCCGACTGGCGCATCCAGTACACCTCCGGCACGCCGAGGCCATGCGGATCGAGTCCGGTGGTGATCGTCACCAACCGCGACGCCGCGCGGGCCACCACACCGTCAGCGACGCCGAATGGTGCGAGCGTGAGGAGTTCGCCGTGCACGACGGCGGCCAGCACGGGTGCCGACGCCCGAGTACCTCCGGTGAGGATGTCGGCCAACAGCGCCAGCCGCGTGCCGACGTCGGCGTCCGTGCGCGGTCGGCCCAGCCGATCGTCATCGGCGATGTCCGCGGCCGCCAACGCATGCAACCTGGCGATCGCCTGCAGTGGGGCTCGTTGCCACACCCCGACCAACGCCGTTGCACCGCCTTCCACGGCTTCGGACACCCGCAGCGCGCCGGCCAGCACCGGATCCGTGCCGTCGTCGGACAGTTGCAGCGCGCCGCCGTCCAGCACCGAAGACGCCCGGGCCGCGCGCAGAGCGGCCTCTGCGGCGCTGCTCGGCCAGCCGCGCAGGTTGGTCCGGTGCCGATGGGCTCGGCCAAGCGCTTCGCGCGCCTCCTCGGCTGCCTCCGCCACGCCGGGCAGGTCGGCAAGCGGCGCCAAGGGGTCTTTCGAGAAGCCACCCGTCACGGCAGCACACGCTAGCCGACCGTCGGCCCGGCGAGCCGCGCCGTTCACCCGCAAACGCCTCCGACGAGGCTGGTCTGTGACATGCATATGTGCGCCGCCGAGCCGGTGACTACCCTCACAGATATGACCGACACCACCGCACAGCACGCCCACGGTCCGTCCGTCTATCCCCCTCCGCCCGAGTTCGCCGAGCAGGCCAACGCCACTGAGGAGATGTACCGGCAGGCCGAGAAGGATCGGTTGGCGTTCTGGGCCGAACAAGCGAACCGGCTCACGTGGGAAACGGCTTTCACTGACGTTCTGGACTGGTCGGACGCTCCCGTCGCCAAGTGGTTTGTCGGCGGCAAGCTCAACGTCGCGTACAACTGCGTGGACCGGCACGTCGAAGCCGGCAACGGGGACCGGGTCGCGATCCGTTGGGAGGGTGAGCCCGGCGACAGCCGCGAGATCAGCTATTCCGATCTGCTGGCGGCGGTCTCGAAAGCAGCCAATGCGCTGACCGACCTCGGCTTGGTGGCCGGTGACCGCGCCGCCATCTACATGCCGATGGTGCCCGAGGCGATCGTGGCGATGCTGGCCTGCGCCCGGTTGGGCGTACTCCATTCGGTGGTGTTCGCCGGATTCTCGGCGTCTGCGCTGAAGGCCCGCATCGAGGACGCTGAGGCGAAGCTGGTGATCACCACCGACGGGCAGTACCGGCGCGGTCAGGCGGTGTCGCTCAAGGACTCTGCCGACGAGGCTTGTGAAGGGCAGAAGTCGGTGGAGCACGTACTGGTGGTGCGCCGCACGGGGATTGACATTCCGTGGACGGACGGTCGCGATCTGTGGTGGCACGAAACCGTCGACACGGCGTCACCCGAGCACACCCCGGAGGCGTTCGACTCCGAGCATCCGTTGTTTCTGCTGTACACGTCGGGCACCACCGGCAAGCCGAAGGGCATCGTGCACACCTCCGGTGGTTTCCTGACCCAGGCGTCGTACACCCATCACAACGTCTTCGACATCAAGCCGGAGACCGACATCTACTGGTGCACGGCGGATATCGGCTGGGTCACCGGACACACTTACATTGTCTACGGCCCGCTGTCGAACGGATGCACCCAGGTGGTCTACGAGGGCACGCCGAACTCACCGAATGAGCACCGGCATTTCGAGATCATCGAAAAGTACGGCGTCACAATTTATTACACGGCGCCCACCCTGATCAGGATGTTCATGAAGTGGGGCCGCGAAATCCCCGACGCCCACGACCTGTCCAGTCTGCGACTACTCGGCTCGGTCGGCGAGCCGATCAACCCGGAGGCATGGCGCTGGTACCGGGATGCGTTCGGCGGCAACAAGACTCCGGTTGTCGACACGTGGTGGCAGACCGAGACCGGTGCCATCATGATCTCTCCGCTGCCCGGTGTCACCGCAGCCAAGCCGGGGTCGGCAATGCAGCCGTTGCCGGGAATCTCGGCGAAGATCGTCGACGAGGAAGGCAACGAACTCGTTCCGGGCGCGGACGAGGCCGAGCACGTCACCGGATACCTGGTGCTCGATCAGCCGTGGCCGGCGATGCTGCGCGGCATCTGGGGCGACCCGGAACGCTACAAGGAGACCTACTGGTCCCGGTACGCCGAGAAGGGCTGGTACTTCGCCGGTGACGGCGCGCGTGTCGACTCGGACGGCTCCATCTGGCTGCTCGGCCGCATCGACGACGTGATGAACGTGTCCGGCCACCGCATCTCGACCACAGAGGTGGAGTCGGCGTTGGTGGGCCACTCCGGTGTGGCGGAAGCCGCGGTCGTCGGCGCCAGCGACGAGACCACCGGCCAGGGCATCTGCGCGTTCGTCATCCTCGAGTCACACGCTCAACACCGCGACGACGATGAGATGACCGCCGAACTGCGCGAGCAGGTGGCCAAGGAGATCGGAAAGATCGCCCGCCCCAGGGAGATTCATGTGGTGCCGGAACTGCCGAAGACCCGCAGCGGCAAGATCATGCGGCGGTTGCTGCGCGACGTCGCCGAGGGCCGCGAACTGGGCGATACGTCAACCCTGGTGGATCCCAGCGTGTTCGAGGCGATCCGGGCCAGCAAGTAGACGTCAGCTCAACCGGCGGCGCCCACCGGGACGAAACCCGTTCCCGGCCGGTTCTTGGCCGTGATGTCGGCGAGCTGGGTGTTGAACGACATGTTCACCGCGGGGGTGTGCAGCGGGATGTACTTGATGATGCACGTCGGCAATTCCTCGGAGAAGGCGCCGTGGATCATGCCGACCAGCCGGTTGTTGACCGTCACCGGCGCACCCGAATCGCCCGGCTGACCGCAAACCTGGTTGATGAACGTGCCGGGTTGCTCGCCGGGACCCCACGTCACGCCGCACGAGTAACCGGTGGTGCGGCCGAGCTTGCAGGCGACGTCGCCGACGACCGGGTCCGGCCCCAGTCCGTCGATCTGAAACCCGTTGACGTTGTTGACCGGGCGCACCTTCTGCGGGTCGAACTCGATCACCGCGTAGTCGAGCGCATCGTTGCCCGCCACCATCGTGCCAACCACACCGGCCGCCTCCGCACCCTCGGCGCTGACTCGGGCACCTGGGCCACCGCAGTGCGCCGAAGTGAAGCCGACGAGCTTGCCGCGGTTGTCGGTGCCGATCGCGGTGAGCGTGCACAGCGTCTCGCCGTTGACCACCAGGCCCGAGCCGCCGCCCAGCGGAACCCGCTCCTGGGCCTGTGCCACGGCGGGCGTCGAGAGCAGGGCGGCGGCGACGGCGATGGTCGCGGCGAGACGGCTCAGGCGGAGGCCGCTGGTCTTCACGTGAACGTTTCCCCTATCGACGCGCCCCGACCTGCCCTGCCTTGGATCGAGTCAGTCTATCGCCGACCGGCATCGTTTCAGCGCACGCCACATGGCAACATGAGTCGCGACCGAGACCTGAGTGCGGGAGGAACTGTCGTGAGCGATCGCAGGAACGGCGCGCCGACCACTGTGACGTCGATACCGCTGGTCGACCCGCATGCCCCGAAGGCCGACCCGTCCATCGGTGACCTCGTCAAGGATGCGACCGCGCAGGTCTCCACGCTGGTGCGGGCCGAGGTGGAGTTGGCGAAGGCCGAGATCACCCGCGACGTCAAAAAGGGTCTCACCGGCAGCGTCTTCTTCGTCCTCGCGCTGGTCGTGCTGTTCTACTCGACGTTCTTTTTCTTCTTCTTCCTCGGCGAACTGCTCGATCTGTGGCTGGTGAAGTGGGCGGCGTACCTGATCGTGTTCGGGCTGATGGTGATGGTCACCGCGGTGTTCGCGCTGCTGGGCTACCTCAAGGTGCGACGCATCCGCGGTCCGCAGAAGACCATCGAATCGGTCAAGGAAATCCCCGAAGCGCTGACGCCGGGCCATGACAAGGCCAAGGCGGTGGCGGCGGGTGACGGAAAACCGGCGTCGACGGCCGATCCGTCGGGCTGGTAAGTGCCCCCACCCGCTCCGTCGGTCGTCCGCATCGACGGGCCGTGGCGTCATCTCGAGGTGCACGCCAACGGGATTCGCTTCCATGTGGTCGAAGCGGAGTCCGACGCCGCACACCGCTCGCCGACGTCTGATGCCGCCGCTGCGGCTCCGGCCACCGAGCGACCGCTGGTGATTCTGCTGCACGGATTCGGCTCGTTCTGGTGGTCCTGGCGTCACCAGCTCCGAGGGCTGACCGGTGCTCGCGTGGTCGCCGTCGACCTGCGCGGCTACGGGGCCAGCGACAAACCACCGCGAGGCTATGACGGCTGGACGCTGGCCGGCGACACCGCCGGGTTGGTGCGCGCGCTCGGCCACAGCACCGCGACGCTGGTCGGGCATGCCGACGGCGGCCTGGTGTGCTGGGCCACCGCAGTGCTGCATCCCCGCGCGGTCCGCGCCATCGCGGTGGTCAGCTCACCGCATCCGGTGGCGCTGCGAGCCTCCGCCCTGCGGCGCCGTGACCAGGGCCGCGCGCTGCTGCCGTCGATGCTGAGCTACCAGGTTCCGATGTGGCCCGAGCGTTCGCTCACCCGGCACAATGCCGAGGAGCTGGAACGCCTCGTCCGCAGCCGGTCGAGTGGTAAATGGGTTGCCTCCGAGGACTTCTCGCAGACCATCGCGCACATGCGGCAGGCGATCCAGATTCCGGGGGCCGCGCACTCGGCGTTGGAATACCAGCGCTGGGCGGTACGCAGCCAGTTGCGTGGCGAAGGGCGTCGGTTCATGCGGTCCATGAAGCGCCCGATCAATGTGCCCGTGCTGCATCTGCGCGGAGACGCCGACCCTTACGTGCTGGCCGATCCCGTGTACCGCACACAGCGCTACGCGCCGCACGGCCGCTACGTATCCGTCGCCGGCGCAGGGCATTTCGCCCATGAGGAGGCGCCTGGACCGGTCACCGAGCAGCTGTCCCGGTTCCTGAGGCACGTTTACGGTTAGGTGATGCAGGCGCCGGTCGGCACCCGTTCGCTGTTGTTCAGCTTGGCGAGTTGATGGGACACCTCGTTGGTGGTCAGCACGAAACCGGTGTCGGCGTCGTCGACCGCCGCGCCGAACACCACGCCCAGTACGCGGCCTTCCCGGTCGATCATCGGCCCACCCGAGTTTCCTTGGCGCACACTGCCTCTGATCGTGTAGACCTCGCGCTCGACCGTGGTGGTGCGGTAGATGTCGGGGCCGCTCAGCTCGATGATCTCGCGGACGCGCGCCGGCGTGGCGACGAAGTTACCGCCGCCGGGATAGCCCATCACCACCGCGTCCGTGCCCGTGGTGGCCGGGGTGTCGGCGAACGGCAGCGGGGCCGCGGGCAGGTCCGGCACGTCCAGGATCGAGATGTCTGCCTGTGGGTCGTAAGACACGACGTACGCGTCGTAGGTCTGTCCGTCGGCCTCGACGGTGACGCTTTCCGAACCGGCGACCACGTGCGCGTTCGATATCACGCGATTGGTCGCGGCGACGAACCCGGTGCCTTCCAGCACCTTCTGGCATCCCGGCGCCACCCCGCGGATCTTGACCACGCTGGGCCGCGTCGCGGCCACAACCGGGTCGGCGGCAAGCGCGGCGTCGGGTGCGTCGACGGCGACGATCGGGGTGCGGCCGAACGGTTGCAACACGTCGGGCAGACCCGAAGTGTCCAGCAGCGCCGAAAGACGCGTCGGCACCGAGCGCAGCCAGTCCGGTGCGGCGTCGTTGACCTCTTTGAGCACCTTCGAGCCACGCACCGCGGCCGCCAGGTTGGGTTGGTCGGAGGACTGCAGCGGGTACGTCAGCATCCACGCCGCCACCAACACCGCGACAATCTGTATCGCCACGCCGACCAGCGAGTCGACCGCGCGCAGCGTGCGGTTGCGGATGGCGCTGCGCACCGCCCGGCCCAGCACGACGCCCGCGATCTCCCCGATGACCACCAGCGCGAGGATCAGGAACAGCGTCACGAACAGCTTGGTGCGCGGGCCGTCGATGTGCTCGACCAGGTGGGGTGCCAGCAGCACCCCGGCGACCGCGCCGAGCACCACACCGAGGAACGACAGCATCGACCCGAGCGCACCCGAGCGCCAGCCCGAGATGCCCGCGACGAAGGCGATTGCGAGGACCGCGAAGTCCACCCACTGTGACGATGTCATGGTTGTCCATCACCGTAACCGGCGTCGCCGCCGACGAGCGCCATTGCGTCCTCGAGTTCGCGCACGTCGTCGGTGTTCCACGGCTGGGACCAGCCCGCGACGTCGAGCATCGCCGAGATCACCTGGCCGGTGAACCCCCACACCAGCATCTCGTTGAGTAGAAACGCCGGACCCGCATACCGGCGGGTGTTGGCGCTGCGATACACCATGATTCGGTTCTCGGGGTTGACGAACGCCCGCACCGGGACGCGGGCGACGTGCGCGGTCTCGGCCTGGTCGACGACGGCCACCGGCCCGGGGTCCGGCGAGTAGGCCAGTACGGGCACCACGTGAAAACCCGACGGCGGGATGAACAGCCGCTCCATGGTCGCCAGTGGGTGCAACCGCCCGACGTCGACGCCGGTCTCCTCGTTGGCTTCCCGCAGTGCGGTCTGCACCGGGCTGTGGTCGCCGGCTTCGAATGCGCCGCCCGGGAAGGCGGCCTGGCCGGCGTGGTGGCGCAGTGTCGCGGCGCGGACGGTGACGAGCAGGTCGGCGTCCTCGGGCAAGCCGCCGGTCTGCGTGTCGGCCGGGCCGGAAAACAGCACCAGTACCGCCGCTTCGCGTCCGGCGGGCGGCGCTCCGAGCTGGTTCCGTTCGGCGGTGACCATGGCGAGCAGTTCGGGCGGCACCCGACGGCGGTAGACCTGCTTGACGTCGGCGGCGTTGTCCAACAGCGGCTTGAGCCACGGCGGGGCGGCGTCGGGGGTCAGCCCGCTGTCCTCGTCGACCCAACTCACCGCGCCGCTCCAATCTGTGAGTTCACCGCTGCGGCGATCTCGTCGGCACTGGTGAACGAGCGCGGCAGGACGTCGGCAACGCTACCGTCCGCGCGCAGCACCACGGTTGCGGGCATGACGTTGGGCACCCGCAATGCGGCGGCGATCAGCCGCCTGCCGTCCTGCAGCGTGGGCAACCGCACGCCGAGTTCGGCCAGTCGCAGCAGCGCCGCGGTCTCGTTCTCGTCCTGGTGCACGGTCAGCACGGTCACCGCCGAACCCATCCGGCGTTGGTATTCGGCCATCGCCGGCAGTTCCTCGGTGCAGGGCGCGCACCAGTACGCCCAGAGATTGAGCACGACGACGCGGCCGGCGACCGCCTTGGCGACGTCGACCGGCTCCCCGTTGCCGGCGCACTCCAGGGTGATGCCGTGCAGAGCTGCCGGTCCCGGCCCCGCACTCGGCGCCGGGCACCCGGGCAGATCGGCTCGCGCCCGCGGCCCGGCCAGCGCCTCGGCGGTGTCGGCGTCGCGCCGATCCCGCGCGCTGGTCTGCGACGGCGACTCGGGAGACCGAGCGTCGTCATCCAACTGCGCCCACAGGGCCCACCCCAGCGCCACCATGGCCACGAGGACCACCACGGTCCAACGAGTCGAGGTACGCACGGTCAGTCGACGGCCGGCGGGTTACAGCCCGGCCAGAGCCAGCAGGTGTTCGGTTTCGGGGCCCTTGACCAGCGGCGCGGCGATCAGGGGGTCGGTCGGTCCGATACCGAACGATGGGCAGTCGTTGGCCAGCACGCAGACACCGCACGCCGGCTTGCGCGCGTGGCAGACGCGGCGGCCGTGAAAGATCACCCGGTGGCTGAGGTCGGTCCACTCGCTGCGCTCGATGAGTTCACCGACGGCGTGCTCGACCTTGACCGGATCCTCCTCGGTGGTCCACCGCCACCGGCGGACGAGCCGGCCGAAATGCGTGTCGACGGTGATGCCGGGGATGCCGAACGCATTGCCGAGGATGACGTTGGCGGTCTTGCGTCCGACGCCGGGCAGCGTCACCAACTCCTCCATGGTCGTGGGCACCTGACCGTCGAACCGTTCGACGAGTTCCTGGCCGAGCCGGATGAGTGAATTCGCCTTGTTGCGGTAGAACCCGGTGGGCCGAATGATCTCCTCCAGCTCGGTGCGATCGGCTTTCGCGTAGTCCAGTGCGGTGCGGTACTTCTTGAACAGCGCCGGGGTGGTCAGGTTGACCCGCTTGTCGGTGCTCTGCGCCGACAGGATCGTCGCGACGGTCAGCTCGAGCGGGTTGGTGAAGTCCAGCTCGCAGTACACATGCGGAAACGCCTGCGCCAGCGCGCGATTCATCCGGCGCGCGCGCCGAACCAGACCGATGCGCGTTTCGCCGTCCCGGTTCCGGGCCCGCTTCACCGCGCCCGACTTCTTTGCCGACGTCTCACCCACGGTCACGAAAGCCAGCGTACTGAGACGCGCCGACACCGGTACTGCGGACCGGTGACAATTCGTGATCCTGCTGAGACCTTCGGCGTGTTTACTTCACCCTTGTGTCGTGGTTGCTGGTCGGGCTGATTCCGGGGTTGCTGATGGTGGCGACATTCGGGCTGCAGCGACTCGAGGCAGGCCTGCACCGCGACACCGTCTCAGCCACCGATGTGGCGAAATTCCTTGCGGAGGCCGAGCCGTCCGACGTCGACACGCTGGCGCGGGACGGGATGAGCCGCGCGCTCGACGGTCTGCGCCAACGACAGCACGTTGACCACGTGATGGCCGGCGGATCCACGCCCATCTATCACGACTCGGGTTTGCCGACGCACCGCTTTCCCGAGGCCGGGGTGAATCCGGAGTTTCGGCCGACCCGACATGCCGATCGTGTGTAGCGTGGGCTGGTCACGAAACCGGCTACCTCTAGACTTATCTCGCTAACCGATAGAGGTCGGCTTCACCTAACAGCTTAAGAGGGGCAACGTGGACGAGATCCTGGCGCGGGCCGGAATCTTCCAGGGGGTCGAACCAAGCGCCGTCGCCGCGCTGACCAAGCAACTGCAGCCAGTCGACTTCCCTCGTGGACACACCGTGTTCGCCGAGGGGGAGCCCGGCGACCGGCTCTACATCATCATTTCGGGCAAGGTCAAGATCGGCCGCCGGTCGCCGGACGGCCGGGAGAACCTGCTGACCATCATGGGGCCGTCGGACATGTTCGGCGAGCTGTCGATCTTCGACCCCGGCCCGCGGACGTCGAGCGCGACCACGATCACCGAGGTGCGCGCCGTGTCGATGGACCGTGACGCGCTGCGCGCGTGGATCGCCGACCGGCCGGAGATCGCCGAGCAACTGCTGCGGGTGCTGGCCCGTCGGCTGCGCCGCACCAACAACAACCTGGCCGACCTGATCTTCACCGACGTGCCCGGCCGCGTCGCCAAGCAGCTGCTGCAGCTGGCTCAGCGGTTCGGCACCCAGGAAGGCGGCGCACTGCGGGTGACCCACGACCTCACCCAGGAAGAGATCGCCCAGCTCGTCGGCGCATCCCGGGAAACCGTCAACAAGGCGCTCGCCGACTTCGCCCACCGCGGCTGGATTCGCTTGGAGGGCAAGAGCGTTCTGATCTCCGACTCGGAGCGACTGGCCCGCCGAGCCCGCTAGCGGTTTGTGGAGCCGTAGCAGCGGTGAGCGCCGGTAAGGCTCCACAAGTCACGCTCGTAGGTAGTCGAGCTGCGCCTGGACGCTCCATTCCGCTACGTCCCAGAGCTTCTCGTCGACGTCGGTGTAGACGTGCTCGACGACCTGGCGGACCGTGGCGTCGTCACCCAGCACGCGCAAGGCCGCTCGCACCTGCTCGAGCCGCTCCCGGCGATGGGCGAGATACCCGGCGCTGACCTCTTCCAGATCGTCGAGTTCGGGGCCGTGCCCCGGCAGCACCGTGCGATGGCCCAGCCCGCGCAGCCGCTGCAGTGAATCCAGGTACTGGCTCAGGCTGCCGTCTTCCTTGTCGATCACCGTGGTGCCGCGCCCCAGCACGGTGTCCGCGGTCAGCACCGCGTCGTCGAGCACGAACGACACCGAGTCGACCGTATGCCCCGGCGTGGCCATCACCGTGATGCGCAGCCCCGCGGCGTCGATGACCTCGCCGTCCGTCAGCGGCCCGCCCAGGCCGCGCAGAAACCCGCTGCCCACAGCACGCACCACCGCCCCGGTACGGTCGACGATCTTGTCGATGGCGCCGGTGTGGTCCTCATGCCGGTGGCTGATCAATACCAGCGGGATGCTGCCAAGCTCCGCAATACGCGCGATGTGCTCGTCGTCCTCGGGCCCGGGATCGACGACGACCATCTCGTCGCTGCCGGGTCCGCGCAGCACCCAGGTGTTGGTGCCCTCCAGCGTCATCAGGCCGGGGTTGTCGCACAGCAGCACCGACGCAGAGTCGGTCACCGGGCGCAGTAGCCCGTACGCCGGATGCTGCAGCGTCAACTGATCTCGACAATCAGCTCGACCTCGACCGGCGCATCCAACGGCAGCTCCGACACTCCGACCGCCGATCGCGCGTGTGCGCCCCCGTCGCCGAATACCTCGCCGAGCAACTCCGACGCGCCGTTGACGATGCCTGGCTGACCGTTGAAGCCCGGCGCCGAGGCGACGAACCCGACCACCTTGACGACACGGCGCACCGAGTCGATGCCGACCAATGAGTGCACCGCCGCCAACGCGTTGAGCGCGCACACCCGGGCCAGCGCCTTGCCGTCCTCGGGGCTGACGCCGGCACCGACCTTGCCGGTCTGCAGCAGCGCGCCCGACTCCATCGGCAGCTGACCGGCGGTGTAGACGAGGTTGCCGGTGCGCACCGCGGGAACGTACGCCGCCAGCGGCGGCACCACGGCGGGCAGCTCGATGCCGAGTTCGGTCAGCCGGGCCGATGGCGTGCTCATTTGGGGCGTTTGAGGTAGGCGACGTGCTGTTCGCCCGTGGGGCCCGGCAGCACCGCCACCAGCTCCCAGCCGTCCTCTCCCCACTGGTCGAGAATCTGCTTGGTGGCGTGGGTCAGCAGCGGGACGGTGGCGTACTCCCAGCGGGTCGATTCGGTCATGTGGCCGAGCTTATCGGGCAGCGATCGGGAGTTGGCTAGCATGCACGGGTGGCTTCCACTACCAATGGCGGTAGATCCGTCGGCTGGCCGTCGCGGCTGAGCAAAGCCCGATTGCACTTCGTCACCGGCAAGGGCGGCACCGGCAAATCGACGATCGCCGCCTCGCTGGCGTTGGCCCTGGCCGCGGGCGGACGCAAGGTCCTACTGGTGGAAGTCGAAGGGCGCCAAGGCATTGCGCAGCTTTTCGACGTGCCGCCGCTGCCGTATCAAGAGGTCAAGATCGCGACCGCCGAGGGTGGTGGTCAGGTCAACGCGCTGGCGATCGACACCGAGGCCGCATTCCTCGAATACCTCGACATGTTCTACAACCTCGGCCTGGCCGGCCGGGCCATGCGCAGGATCGGAGCCGTCGAGTTCGCGACCACGATCGCGCCGGGCCTGCGCGACGTGCTGCTGACCGGCAAGATCCGCGAGATCGTGACCCGCGCCGAGAAGGGCAAGCAGCCCGTTTACGACGCCGTCGTCGTCGACTCACCGCCGACCGGTCGCATCGCACGGTTCCTCGACGTCACCAAGGCGGTGTCCGACCTCGCCAAGGGCGGTCCGGTGCACGGGCAGGCCGAGAGCGTGGTCAAGGTGCTGCACTCGGAGATGACCGCCATCCACCTCGTCACGCTGCTGGAGGCGCTGCCCATCCAGGAGACGCTGGAGGCCATCGACGAGCTGAAGGACCTCGGCCTGCCGATCGGCAGCGTGATCGTCAACCGCAACATCCCCGCCTACCTGCCTGCCGACGCCCTGGCCAAGGCCGCCGAGGGTGACATCGACGCCGACGCCGTTCGCACCGGCCTGGGCGAAGCCGGAATCACGTTGTCCGACACCGACTTCGCAGGTCTGCTGACCGAGACTATCCAGCACGCCACCCGGATCATGGCCCGTGCCGAAAGCGCCGAGCAACTCGACGCGCTGGATGTCGCGCGGTTGCAGCTGCCGCAGATCACCGACGGTGTGGACCTCGGCAGCCTCTACGAACTCGCCGAAGAACTCGAACGCCAGGGGGTGCGATGATGAGTGCGACTCCACCGGCCCTCGACATGGGCTCGATTCTGCGGGACACGTCGAACCGCGTCGTGGTCTGTTGCGGTGCGGGCGGTGTCGGCAAGACCACCACCGCGGCGGCGATGGCGCTCCGCGCGGCGGAGTACGGCAGAACCGTCGTCGTGCTGACCATCGACCCGGCGAAGCGACTCGCCCAGGCGCTGGGCATCAAGACCCTGGGCAACACCCCACAGCGTGTTCCGCTCGCCCCGGAGGTGCCGGGTGAGCTGCACGCGATGATGCTCGACATGCGTCGCACGTTCGACGAGATGGTTATCCAGTACTCGGGACCCCAACGGGCGCAAGAGATTCTGGACAACCAGTTCTATCAGACGGTCGCCACCTCGTTGGCGGGAACTCAGGAGTACATGGCGATGGAGAAGCTCGGCCAGCTTCTCGGCGAGGACCGGTGGGACTTGGTCGTCGTCGACACCCCGCCGTCGCGCAATGCACTGGACTTCCTGGACGCGCCAAAGCGGTTGGGCGGCTTCATGGACAGCCGGCTCTGGAAGCTGCTGCTGGGTCCCGGTCGGGGAATCGGTCGTTTGGTGACGGGCGCGATGGGGCTGGCGATGAAGGCCCTGTCCACTGTTCTCGGCTCGCAAATGCTTTCCGACGCAGCGGCTTTCGTGCAATCACTCGACTCGACGTTCGGCGGCTTCCGCGAGAAGGCCGACCGCACCTACGATCTCCTCAAACGCCGCGGCACCCAGTTCGTGGTGGTGTCGGCGGCCGAACCGGACGCTCTGCGCGAAGCGTCGTTCTTCGTCGACCGACTCTCCGAAGAGCACATGCCGCTGTCGGGTCTGATCCTCAATCGCACCCATCCGATGCTGTCGGACCTGCACGCCGAGAAGGCCGAGGAGGCCGCCGAGACCATCGAGAAGACCGATCCCGACTCGTTGACCGCGGCGGTGCTGCGGATTCACGCCGACAGGGCGTCCACCGCCAAACGTGAGATCCGGTTGCTGTCCCGGTTCACCGGCGCCAATCCGCATGTGGCGATCGTCGGTGTGCCGTCATTGCCGTTCGACGTGTCGGACCTCGAAGCGCTGCGTGCCATCGCCGATCAGATCACCGGCGAGGCTGCTTCCGCCGCGTAGCTCAGACCGCGCTGCGGTGCTTGCGCTGGGCGGCGAAGAACTCGGCCCAGGAAACCACCTCGGGGTGCTGCTTGAGCAGCGCACGGCGCTGACGCTCGGTCATCCCGCCCCACACCCCGAACTCGACGCGGTTGTCGAGCGCGTCGGCGCCGCACTCGAGGATCACCGGGCAGTGTCTGCAGATCACGGCGGCTTTGCGCTGCGCGGCCCCGCGCACGAACAGTTCGTCGGGATCGGTCTGGCGGCATCGGGCCTGCGATACCCAGGCAATGCGGGCTTCGGCTTCAGCGCCGTGGACAACACTGTGAGCCGAGGACGTCATCGCGGTCCTGCGTACCGCGGGCCTAGTAGCTGACACCAGCGTTCCCTCCGTTCCAACCGCCCCCCGGCCAACACCGGTACGGCGCAGTCCCAGGTGTAGAACGCCTGCTGCGATCTACGCCACATTGCGTGGGGTCAGTGTGACCTGCATCGCACTGTTCGACCAAATTAGATGGTCACAGCCGTTCTGCGCAATACGTACGAGCCACTTTTTTGGGACGACCGTGCCGTCAGACAGCAAAATTGACGTCCGCGCCGGTCGGCGGGGCTCACGGAACTGGCAATCGACCGTCAGAAGCTGCCGTTTTGCGACGTCGTTACGCTGTAAGTCATGCCGGAGAGCCAGCCGAGTCGACCGCCGACGACGGTTACGGTCATCAAGCTCGCCTGGTGCGTTCTGTTGGCCAGCGTTATCACCGCGGCCTTGATGTTTCCGCTCGTCGGCGGGTTCGGGCTGGTCTCGAACCGGGCCTCCGACGTCGTCGCGAACGGCTCGGCGCAGTTGGTGGAGGGCGAGGTACCGCAGGTCTCGACGATGGTCGACGCCAAGGGCAACGTGATCGCCTGGCTGTACTCGCAACGGCGGTTCGAGGTGCCCAGCGAGCAAATCGCCAACACGATGAAATTGGCGATCGTTTCGATCGAAGACAAGCGGTTTGCCGAGCACAACGGCGTCGACTGGCAAGGCACGTTGACCGGTCTTTCGGGATATCTGTCGGGCAACCTGGACACCCGTGGTGGCTCCACCATCGAGCAGCAGTACGTCAAGAATTACCAACTCCTGGTGATCGCCCAGACCGAGGCGGAGAAGCGGGCGGCCGTCGAGACCACGCCGGCCCGCAAGCTGCGTGAGATCCGAATGGCGCTGACGCTGGACAAGACGTTCACCAAGTCGGAGATCCTGACCCGCTACCTGAACCTGGTGTCGTTCGGCAACGGCGCCTTCGGGGTGCAGGACGCAGCGCAGACGTACTTCGGCATCAACGCCTCCGATTTGAACTGGCAGCAGGCGGCCCTGCTGGCCGGCATGGTGCAGTCCACCAGCACGCTGAACCCGTACACCAATCCCGAGGGTGCGCTGGCGCGTCGAAACCTGGTGCTGGACACCATGATCGAGAACATTCCCGAGGAGGCGGACGCGCTTCGGGCGGCCAAGGAGCAGCCGCTGGGAGTGCTGCCGCAGCCCAAGGAGCTGCCGCGCGGCTGCATCGCTGCCGGCGACCGGGCGTTCTTCTGCGACTACGCGCTCGAGTACCTGGCGCGCGCGGGGATCAGCAAGGAGCAGGTCGCCAGGGGCGGCTACCTGATCAAGACGACGCTCGACCCGGACGTGCAGGGTCCGGTGAAGGCCGCGGTCAACCAGTTCGCCAGTCCCGACCTCGACGGTGTGGCGAGCGTCATGAGCGTGATCAAACCCGGCAAGGAGTCGCACCCGGTCCTGGCCATGGCCAGCAGCCGCACTTACGGGCTCGACCTCGATGCCGGCGAGACCATGCAACCTCAACCGTTCTCCCTCGTCGGTGACGGCGCCGGATCGACGTTCAAGATCTTCACAGTGGCCGCGGCCATGGAGATGGGCATGGGCATCAACGCCCAACTCGACGTGCCCGCCCAGTTCCAGGCCAAGGGCCTGGGCAGCAGCGATACCCCGGGCTGTCCACCCGCCACCTGGTGTGTGAAGAACGCGGGCAACTACCGCGGCACGATGAACATCACCGACGCGCTGGCCACCTCGCCGAACACCGCCTTCGCCAAACTGATCTCGCAAGTCGGTGTGCAGCGCAGCGTCGACATGGCGGTCCGGCTGGGGCTGCGGTCCTATGCGCTGCCGGGCACCGCTCGAGACTACGACCCCGGCAGCAACGAGAGCCTGGCCGACTTCATCAAGCGGCAGAACCTCGGCTCGTTCGTGCTGGGGCCGATCGAGGTCAACGCACTCGAGTTCTCGAACGTCGCGGCGACGCTGGCCTCCGGCGGCATGTGGTGCCCACCGAACCCGATCGCGCAGGTCATCGACCGCCACGGTGAGGAAGTCGCGGTCACCACCGAGACCTGTGAGCAGGTGGTGCCCGACGGGCTGGCCAATACGCTGGCGAACGCGTTGAGCAAGGACCACGAGGGCGCAGGCACCGCTGCGGCGGCCGCGGGTTCGGTCGGTTGGAACCTGCCGATGTCCGGCAAGACCGGCACCACCGAGGCGCACCGCTCGTCGGCGTTCCTCGGGTTCACCAACACGCTCGCCGCCGGGAACTACATCTACGACGACTCCACCGCGCCCGGTGAACTGTGTTCGTTCCCGCTGCGCAAGTGCGGCTACGGCAACCTGTACGGCGGCAACGAGCCGGCCCGGACCTGGTTCAGCGCGATGAAGCCGATCGCCAACAACTTCGGTGAGGTCCGGCTGCCGCCGACGGATCCGCGCTACGTCGAGGGCGGTCCCGGGTCACGGGTGCCCAGCGTCTCGGGCCTGACGGAGGGCACAGCCCGGGAACGGCTGCGTGACGCCGGTTTCCAGGTGTCGGATCAGGCGGCGTCGGTGAACAGTTCGGCGCCACGAGGGTCGGTCGTCGGCACGACACCGAACGGGCAGACCGTGCCCGGTTCGATCATCACGATCCAGGTCTCCAACGGCATCCCGCCCGCACCGCCGCCTCCGCCCGCCGGGATACCCGGGATTCCGGGGCTTCCGGCGCCGGTGGGCGAAACGGTGGTGGAGATCCCCGGCCTGCCGCCGATCACCGTGCCGGTGCTGGGCCCGCCACCACCGGCGCCGCCCCCGCCGTGATCTGCTGGGCGTGCGCGCGCGGGACGGGTGAAGGCGGTCGTTGGGCGCGACTGGCAGTAGGCTCTGCAGCATGTCCGCCCGTTCGACGATCCTGAAGAACTCCGCCGCGGCGTCAGCCGGTGCGCTGGTCGCCGGCATCGGCTATGCCTCGCTGATCGAGCGCAACGCCTTCGCCGTGCGGGAATTGACGATGCCGGTGCTCTCGCCGGGCTCGTCGCCGTTGAAGGTGCTGCACATCAGCGACATCCACATGCGTCCCGGACAGCGACGCAAACAGGCCTGGCTGCGGGACCTGGCGACCCTGGAACCCGACCTGGTGGTCAACACCGGTGACAACCTGGCGCACGCCAAGGCTGTGCCCGCGGTGGTGCAGTCGCTGTCGGAGCTGCTGTCGGTCCCGGGCGTGTTCGTGTTCGGCAGCAACGACTATTTCGGACCCCGGCCGAAGAACCCGCTCAACTACATCACCCGGCCCGGTCACCGCATCCACGGTGAACCGCTGCCCTGGCAGGACCTGCGGGCGGCGTTCACCGAGCGCGGCTGGCTCGACGTGACGCACACCCGCCGTGAGCTGGAGGTGCGGGGCCTGCACATCGCTGCGGCCGGCGTCGACGACCCGCATCTGTCGCGGGACCGCTACGAGACCATCGCAGGGCCGGCCAGCCCCGCCGCCAACCTCACGTTAGGACTGACGCACTCGCCGGAGCCGCGGGTCCTCGACCGCTTCGCGGCCGACGGGTACCAGTTGGTGATGGCCGGCCACACGCACGGCGGGCAGTTGTGCCTGCCGTTCTACGGCGCCCTGGTGACCAACTGCGGCTTGGACCGTTCGCGGGTCAAGGGCCCGTCACGGTGGGGCGTGCGCACCCAACTGCACGTCTCGGCGGGCATCGGCACCTCGCCGTACGCTCCGCTGCGGTTCTGCTGCCGGCCCGAGGCCACGCTGCTGACACTGGTCGCGGCGCCGATCGGCGGCCGGGACGCAGACACTCGGGCGGGCATATCCCATCCGAGCGTCTCCGTGCGGTGACCGACAAGTCCTCAACAGCCAGTCGCAGCGGTCCACGCACGTGGGTGCACGATGCGGTCCGGTTGATCGAGGCCGACGCGCGCCGTAGCGCCGACACTCATCTGCTGCGGTATCCGCTGCCGGCGGCCTGGTCCGACGGCTGCGACCTGCAGTTGTATCTCAAGGATGAGACGACCCACATCACCGGCAGCCTCAAGCACCGGCTGGCGCGCTCACTGTTTCTGTACGCGCTGTGCAACGGCTGGATCGACGAGAACACCACGATCATCGAAGCCTCTTCGGGCTCGACAGCGGTGTCGGAGGCGTACTTTGCGGCACTGCTCGGCTTGCCGTTCATCGCCGTGATGCCGTCCTCGACGAGCGCCAGCAAGATCGCTCTGATCGAAACACAGGGTGGGCGTTGCCATTTCGTGGCTGAGTCCAGTCAGGTTTACGCCGAGGCGGAACGACTCGCCGAAGAGACCGGCGGGCACTACATCGATCAGTTCACCAACGCCGAGCGGGCCACCGACTGGCGTGGCAACAACAACATCGCCGAGTCGATCTTCGAGCAGATGCGCGACGAGGCGCATCCGGTGCCCGACTGGATCGTGGTGGGTGCCGGCACCGGCGGCACCAGCGCGACCATCGGCCGTTACATCCGCTATCGACGCCACGCGACCCGGCTGTGCGTGGTCGATCCGGAGAACTCGGCGTTCTTTCCCGCCTACGCGCAGGGCCGCGCTGATGTGGTGACCGGGATGTCGTCGCGGATCGAGGGTATCGGCCGACCGCGAGTGGAGCCGTCGTTCCTGCCCGGCGTGGTCGACCGCATGGTGGTCGTGCCGGATGCCGCCTCGGTGGCTGCCGCTCGGCACGCCAGCAGGGTGCTGGGCCGGCGGGTGGGCCCGTCGACCGGGACGAACCTATGGGGGTCGTTCGGGCTCTTGGCGGAGATGAGGACCGCAGGGCGCAGTGGTTCGGTGGTGACGCTGCTGGCCGACAGCGGGGACCGCTACGCGGACACCTACTTCTGCGACGAGTGGCTGACCAACCACGCGTTGGACGACTCGGAGTTTGCGTCGGTGTTGGTCGAGTTCGAACGCTCAGGACGCTGGTCCTGATCGTCGGCCCCGCCGCTCAGCGGGCCGTCGGAGGTGAGGAACAGCCACACCGCGGCGAGCACGAAGAAACCCAGATAGATGGATGCGCCAAGACCAGTCATCTCGTCCTCGCTTCGTCGGTTCCTGCCGTCAGTGTGCATAACGCCACCGACAGCCCCGTTGCTTCCCGCGGCGTGTCGTGATGTACGCCTCTGCGCGGACGCCAAGCCGGCCCGTTCCCGACTACGTTTCCGGTATGGACCGCCTGCGGGATGTGCTGCGCCGCCCCGCGGTGTGGCTGATCCCGGTTGTGGTGGCCGCGGTTCAACTCGCAGGCACCGCCGGACCGCGTCACCGCCGAGGACCGGACCTGCACTGGGTGCCGCTCAACTGGTTCGGCTACGTGCTGCTGATCGCCGGCCCGGTGGCGCTGCTGCTGCGCACCGTCTACCCGTACGCGGTGCTGCTGACCGTGATCGCGATCACCATGGTCTACCTGGCGGCGGGGTTCCGGGTCGGACCGGTCTTCGCATCGCTGATAGTGGCCTTTCTGACCGCGGCCGTCACGGGCCCACGCTGGCGTAGCTATCCCCTGCCGCTGCTGGGCTGGGCGGCGGTGGTCTGGCTGATCCCACTGCTTCGGGGCGAGGAGCCGCCGCCCACCGTCGCGATCGGCGCGATCGCGGCGTGGCTCATCGTGCTCGTCGCTGTAGCCGAGGGCATCCGGCAGCGTCGCGCGGTGATCGACGCACGTCGTCAGCGCAAGGCCGCGATGGCGCGGGAGGCGCAGTCCGAGCAGGAGCGCCAGGCGACGCAGGCGCGGCTGTCGATCGCCCGAGAGCTGCACGACGTGCTGGCGCACAGCCTGTCGATGATCAACGTGCAGTCATCGGTCGCACTGGAATTGCTCGATCAGCATCCGGAACGGGCCGGCCCTGCGCTTGCCGCCATCAAGGATGCCAGCCGGCAAGCGATTTCGGATGTGCACTCGTTGGTTGACGCGCTGCGCACCGAGCAAGGCCAACCGACGGCGCCGACGCCCGGCATCGCCGATCTGGACGGTCTCGTCGGTGCCGCCCGCGCGACGGGGCTGACGGTGACCACGGCGGTGCGCGGCGAACCGCGTCCGGTGCCCGCGGTGATCGACGTCGCCGCAGCCCGCATCGTGCAGGAGTCATTGACGAACGTGGTACGGCATTCGACTGCCGAACACGCCACCGTCACAGTCACTTACGGGGCCGACACGTTGGCCGTCGCGGTCGACAACGACGGACACCCGCTCAACTCCGGGGCCACCGTCGGGAGGCAGTGGCATCGTCGGCATGCGAGAGCGGGCACGTGCGCTCGGTGGCGATCTGTCGGTGCACCGGCATCCCGGCGGCGGATTCAGCGTACGGGCCTCCCTTCCGTTGGCGGCCGAAAGTCCCGACGCGACATGACGATTCGGGTAATCATCGCTGATGACCAAGCGTTGGTGCGGGCGGGCTTCGCCGCACTGCTCGACGCGCAGGACGGCATCGAGGTGGTCGCGGAGGCCGACACCGGGGCCGCTGCGCTCGCGTCCGCACGCGAACTACGGCCCGATGTGGTCTTGATGGACATCCGGATGCCGGAGATGGACGGGTTGGCCGCAACGCGCGAGATCGTGGCGGACCCGGCGCTGAGCGGGGTGCGGGTGGTGGTGCTGACGACGTTCGAACTCGACGAGTACGTGTTCGAGGCGATGCGCGCCGGGGCGAGCGGCTTTCTGGTCAAGCACACCGAGCCGATTGAACTGGTACGGGCGGTGCGGGTGGTCGCCGAGGGCGACGCGCTGCTGTCGCCGTCGGTGACGCGTCGGCTGGTGGCGGAGTTCGCCGCCAGGACCAAGGCGCCCGCCGGGTCGCCGGCCGTGCTGGCCGACTTGACGACGCGGGAGCGCGAGGTGATGGCACTGGTTGCCGAGGGCCTGACCAACGCCGAGATCGGCGGGCGGTTGTTCATGAGCCCGGCCACGGCGCGGACCCACGTAAGCCGGATCCTGACCAAGCTGGGCGCCCGCGACCGCACCCAGCTGGTGGTGATCGCCTACGAGACCGGCCTGGTACGGCCGGGATGGCAGGGCTGACGCATCGCCCTACGTTCGCGGACGTAGCGCAGTTGCCGACCGTAGGCCGATGCGGCGCCCGCACCGTCAGCGGCAGGCTCGATCCCATGAACATCAACGAAATCGCCCCCACCACAACCACATTTCTCGCCGAGCATGGCGGCCGGTTCGCCGATCATGACTGGAACCCGTGGTTCCTGCTCATCCCGCTGACGTTCTGGACGCTTGTCATCATCGGCATCGTCTACGTCGCGCGCCGTTTCCGCGGCAGCCATGGCATTCGCACGCTGCGTGACTCCTACGCCAAGGGCGAGGTCACCGAGGCCGAGTACCGCGAGCGTCTGGCCGTGCTGAGGGAAACCCGCCGCTAGCCCCCCGTTCGCTAGCGTGACGCCTCAGCCGGGCTCGCGATTTCTGCACCAGGGTCGTCCTCGGAGAAGAATCACAGCCCTGGTGTAGAACTCGCGGTCGTCGACGGAGGCCGCGGTAAGCGTTTGGCCTCGCACCCCGCCGGTGCGATACGCTGTCGTGGCTTCACGCGGGGTGTGGCGCAGCTTGGTAGCGCGCTTCGTTCGGGACGAAGAGGTCGTGGGTTCGAATCCCGCCACCCCGACTCGTGTGACTGCAGGTAGAAGGCCCTGACTGGTTCTCCAGTTCGGGGCCTTCTTTCGTTCCAGTCCGCAGTTGGTCCGCAGCAGCTTTTAGGGACTTGGTTCGCGCGTCGTCCAAAGCCGCGGAAACCATCTCCAGATCATCTGGGAACAGGTCGGCGTAAGTGTCCAGGGTCAGCACCGCCGAGGCGTGCCCCAGCATGGTCTGCACGGCTTTGACATTGGCGCCGGCACTGATGGCAAGGGATGCGGCGGTGTGACGGAGATCGTGCGGAGTTACGACTGGGAAGGTCGCATCCTTCTCGAGGACCCGCTTGACCGCTTTGTTGAAGACTCGGCGGCGCCAGTTCGACACTCTCAGAACTCCGCCTTCGGGCGCGGCGAAGATGAGGTCATCGGGCTTCTTCCCAATCATCAGGACGGCCAGTTCGTCAGCAAGAAATGCGGGGAAAGGCACCATCCGCTGCTCGTACGACTTGGGTGACGACCACTCCAGTTGCCCTTCGACCTCTGTCACGGACTCCCGGACGTGGATGCGACGTCGAAGCATCTTCGCGTCACCGACGCGCAGCGCCGCCATTTCTCCCCAGCGCAGACCGGTGTAGGCCAAGAAGCGCACGACCGTCGCATCCGGCCCGACTTCAATCGCGAGCTGCTCCACCTGCCGGTGCGTCAGATACCCGCGCGGCCGCCGCTTGCGGCGAGGAAGCTTGATCCCCGCACACGGATTGCGCGCGATCCGTCGATCCTCGACCGCCATCTCCAGTACCTGACGCAAGATGCCGACGGCATTCTCAACGGTGGCGGCCCCGGCACCCGAGGACGTCATCGAGTGGACCCAGGCACGCACGTCCGTCGTCTGGACGTCGGCGACGGCGACCGCTGACCACCGCGGCTCGACGTACACCGGCCAGGTGTACCTCCGGGTCGACGCGGTGGTTTTCTTGAGATGGCTCTGCGTTCCGACCCATTTCGCATACAGTTCGCCGACGCTGACGCGACCCGCCTTCGGCGCGACATAGGCGCCCGTCACCTGCATGGCAGTGATCTCATCGAGCCAGGCTTGAGCATCCACTTTGCGATCGAAGGACCTGGTGTTTTCTTGCCCCTGGTCGTCGACGTAGCGGGCCAGCCAACGACGCCCCGTGTTGGCCCGCGCCGTTGGGCTGCCGTCCGCCCGCCGCCAGCGATCCTCGACACCAGCGCGACGATTACGTCTCTGCATAGTCCCCTCCTCCGTAACAGCGAGTGTGCCATTGAGAACCGACAACTACTGAAAGTAAACGAATCTCACCAATTTCCGATCGAAGTTGCCCATGGTGGTGGACTCATCAAGTGGTGGAGTGTCACTGTTGGTTCGATTGAACCGACCGTACTTCAGGAGGAATGTGATGGAACTGCTTGGAGCTAAACAGGTATCGGAGCTGATCGGCGTTCCGGTCGGCACGCTGCGCTACTGGCGGCACTCCAATATCGGGCCGGCGAGCTTTACGCTGGGACGCAGGGTCGTATATCGGCGGGACGAAGTTCTGCGCTGGATCTCGCAGCGGGAGAATGCAACCCGCCGCGGCGGCGGCGACGCCGCATGACGTCCACCCACGAAAAAGACCTCGGGGACTAGCCGAGGTCTTTCGTTCGAACCACCCGATTACTCAGCACGGAGATTCCACATGAGAATAGCGCGGTATGCCCGTACACAACAGCACCATGGGCAGGAAAACCCATGAGCGGTAGAGGTGAATCAGACAAGAAGTCAGTAGCGGCACGCTTAGTCGACATGGCCCGGGAACGCTACCTTCTCGGCGTGTCCGAGGATGGCGAGCCATTTGGCGCCGAACGCAATCGACCGCACCTCGCGATGCTCCTGCGTGGCGGCCGCGCTGGGCTACGAGCCGATCTCGCAGCACGCTACTTCACCGAAACCGGCGCGGTCGCCGGCGGCCAAGCACTTACCGACGCCACTCTGATCTTGGAAGGCCTGGCAGCCACGCAGGCACCCGAGAAGTTGTACCTACGCGTCGCCGACCACGACGGGACGATCTACATCGACACCGGAGATCCAGACGGCCATGTGATCAAAGTCCGCAATGGAAGGTGGTCGATAGCTTCCGCTGCGCCGGTGAGGTTTCTCCGCAACAAGAAGCTGACGGGGGCGATGACGGCACCGCACCCAGACGGGGACGTGACGAGGCTCTGGGAGTTCGTCAATGTCGCAGTTGAGGATCGCCCAGTTCTTCTCGCATTTCTGGTAGCTGCTTTGGTTCAGTGCGACGTTCCGCATCCGGTACTTGCCCTATTCGCCGAGCAAGGTAGCGCGAAAACCACAACGACGCGGAACCTGGTCGAACTCATCGACCCCTCACCCGCCCCGTTTCGCCAAGCGCCACGCGACGCGGATTCGTGGGCGACTGCCGCGTCTGGATCGTGGGTTGTTGCTCTGGACAACCTATCGGGCATCCCGCCGTGGCTGTCGGACTCGTTATGTCGCGCTGCGACAGGCGACGCCACGGTGAAACGGTCTCTATATACAGATGCCGATCTCGCGGTCATCAAGTTCCGCCGATGCGTGATCATAAACGGAATCGACGTTGGTGCGATCAGACCTGATCTGGCGGACCGACTAGCGATTGTGGAGCTGCGACGCATCGATCACAGCATGCGACAGTCAGAGGCCAAGATGCGACAGCGGTGGGAAACGGCTCTACCAGGTATCTTCGGCGGACTACTCAATTTGGCTGCCACCGTTCACCATCGGCTGGAGACCATCTCAGTTGAAGACCCGCCCAGGATGGCGGACTTTTGTCGCACGCTGGCGGCTGTGGACGAGATCTTGTCGACTGATGGCGTACGACGCTACACGTCGCGCGCCAATCATTTGTCTGAGGACAGTTTGTCCATTGACCCGTTCGTCGAACAGCTTCGCTCGCGCACTCGAGAACCTCTCGTTGGTCAATCCGGCGGCGATTTGCTGGCGTTACTCACACCGGTCGACGACAACTGGCGACGACCAAGGGAATGGCCGAAGAACGGTCGCGACGTTTCAGGGTTACTGCGGAGGCATGCCCCGGCGCTTCGCACCCTCGGATGGGTGATCGAAGAAGATGGCGCGCGCAACCACAGGAACGTTCTGCAGTGGACCATCTATCCGCCGTACAAAGATGTTGTGGCTCAGCGAGCCTCGCAATCCTCGCGTGCCTCGCTGACGCAGATCGGCGGAAATGCGAATGCCACCGGGAGTTGCCGGAAGGCGCTGGAAGCCGACACTACAGCCGGCGGTGATGTCACGGCGGAAGCGTCATGACCTGCGGCCCGCACAGGGGGTCAGGTGCCAAGTTGC
This sequence comes from Mycobacterium sp. IS-3022, assembly GCF_001500065.1. Classification (GTDB taxonomy): domain Bacteria; phylum Actinomycetota; class Actinomycetes; order Mycobacteriales; family Mycobacteriaceae; genus Mycobacterium. The sequence goes on along the minus strand of NZ_LQIN01000001.1, from coordinate 204,886 downwards.
TTTGTCGCGTCCCGCCTCATCTGACAATGCTTCGACAGCGGCGGAGAGCCGACGAGTGGCTGCTCGCGGAGATCAGTCGGTTGGGTCCTGAGCTTCGTCCTGAATCGACAGCAGGAGAGCGATCGCATGACCGTCAGCCGCGCGGATTTCGAATGATTCTCCTCTCTCAACGCTCGACAGCACTTCGTCGAAGTCGCGCAGGAGATCAGGCACCGCAATGATCTTCATCATCGTGCTCCAAGACTTCGAGGTCATATCCGGTTCAGTCGCGAGAGGACTGCTGGGCGATTACCAGCTTGTCGTGTTTGGGATTCGGCCTTCAACATGTCAATGGCCAAGTCGCATTCGAGCGGGTGCCCCGTAGCCGCCGGCGAGTCGGTCAAGGCATGACAGGGCACCAAACTTTTTGGGCTGCTCGGTAATCCGCGACTGAGCTCGATTCTACCACCTCGATGTCACGAAGCACGGATTCACAATCCTCAACTGAGCTCCCGTAGTCGGTCAGTGCTTTCATCCAACTCACCAGCACTGCCGTCGAACGAGATCTATCCTCGGATGATCCGGTTGCCCACACACGACCGAACGTGGCTGCCACACTGTCACGAAACGCTCTGTACACCAACCAATATGCCTTGTCGAACTCTGATCGAGAGAACCAACTGTATGCAACCAGCTGCGGTACACCAAATTCGCGTTCGATGATGCTTGGATTCGCAAGGCGAAGGGCAACGCTCCACTGTTGGCGAGCGGTAACTATGTGGCCGTGCGGCGACGTGGGCTGAAGCATCAGCACGTATCGGCCACCTTCCGAGTAGTCGGCCCATCGCCGATTTGGGCCACGCGAAGGTACCGATGGAGGTGAGGGCGAATACAGGGTTGCGCGGTCCCAGGTCGGTGGCGGAGACTGTAGCGAAGCGTTTGCACAGATGATCTTTAGCTTCGAGCTGATCCGCTCCAGCCTGTTCGCGTAGTTCATCAATGGATAGCTGACGGGCAAGGAGTCGTTTCCCCACAACTCATCCCCAGTCCGAACGTGAAACTCGCGGGCCCATGCAGACGCCTGATCGACGACGTTCACCAGATGAGCATGCAGCCGCTCCAGCTCGGCCCGCCAAGCTTCACCATCTATCTCATGAGAAGCGGAATCCATTCTCCGAAATCACGCTCCTGCAGCGTCGAAAAGATCAGTGATCCAACCAGTTCCGCGGCCGTCAAGGTAAGCATGTGCTGCGGCGTAGATCATGTCTTCCATCGGCAGATCCGCCGGCGTTGCCCCGCTGTTGCCGTCAGCAATCCACCCCAGGACCACCTCAAGCGCCCGGCAAATGAGCCATTGCGCCCGGTACTCTGCACAGGCACTCTCAGTGGGTTCGTCGTCCCAACCCGGCTGCACCATTCCAATGCTGAACCATTGCTGCTGAACCGCTTCGGCAAATTGGGCACGGTCCGCGGCATCTATCCTGCCGTCAGCTGCCGCCGGCCATACCGAATCGAAGTTCGACGGAATCCGAGGGACATCAGCGGTGACGACCGCGAGGCGCGCGTCGGAAACGATCGCTTCGGTGATCAGTTTGGCGGCCCGATGGGTGAGCCCTCTAGCACGAAGTTGGGCTACACGCTCGAAAAGTTCGGGGAACTCTCGCTCCAGTCGGTGCGGAGCATCCTCGTTGGAGATGGCGGCCAGCTTTTCGATCGAGGCGGGCATGGACATGCCGGAGCAGGTGGCCCATTCAGTGCCCCAGCGCTGCGCGGCAGTCATCAGCGCCGATACCTCGGACCAGGTGGTCGCTGCAGCCGCCAAGCGCCAGCCAGCCGGCTCCGCGGCCTTGAGTTCCGCGTAGGCCGCCAGCGTTGCAGCCGGATCGAGATTCCCGGTCCACCGGCTACGAAAGCCCTCGCCAATAGCTTGGTCGGACCAAAGCATCCGCACGCCTTGAGGGACCTCGACCCCCGCGGGTACGTAGCCTGCACCGTGGTGGGTCAGCGCAACAATAAGCCGATCCCCGGTTGCTGAATACATCAAGCCAACCGCCCACAGCGCGAAGGAACGACAAGTCTCGGTGGCGTACAGCAGTTCCCATGCCAACCGCTTGACCATCTGTAGATCGCTCGACTCGTTGCGCTGCCGTTCCAAGTCGCGGGCTGCGGCGGCCGCTACCCGCGACGGCAGCGTCGCGGCCGGAGTTGTCAGTGCTGCTGTCGCGACGGATGCGGTGGCAGGCGTCATTGAGGCGTGAGCACCGCCAACCGGCGGACCAGCACCCGTCGCCGGCGCAATGGCGGCCGAAGCCGACGGCGGCGGACCCAGCGGGCCTGGGGGCAGCAAGGACGCTGCAACCGGGGAATGGGGACCACCGCTAGACACGGCATGTGGCCCAGCGATAGACGCTGGTACCGCACCCGTGGTCGCCACAATAGGCGGCTGCGATGTACCACTTGGCGATGGCGCCTGCATTGCTGCCGACGCAGCGGCTGGGAAAGCAGCAGGGGTTGTTGTCTGGGTGCCGGCCACCGAGGACAGCGGCGCTGGAGCACTCGCGTGCATGACCCCCTGCAGCGCGACGGCAGATGACGACGATGCGGACGCTGACGGTCGTACGGAGCCTGCGTGCGGCATCCCTCCAGCGCCCGATCCCGATAACGAGGATGCCGAACCGCCGAGCGCGGCCACCGAGCCTGCGGATGACCATGGTCCTGTACCGGTGAGGCCGGCCCCACTGCTTCCGATATCGGCCACAGCGGCGCCGTACGCGGGACCGGTGCCTTGCGCCGAGAGTTGCGATGACACCGAGGAAGAACCAGGGGTAGGCCCGATGCTGACTCTCTGCGCATTGTTGCCAGACGACAGGTTGGCGTCAGGCGGGTCCGGCACCGAATGACGAGTCTGCGTACCGCCGGTCTCTACTACTGCGTCGGGCGGACGCTCGGGCGATTCGTCGGATCGCTTATCGGTCGACCGATCGCCATCGCCAGCACCGACCGGATCGCCACTCGGCGGCCCCTCCGGCAACGGCGCAAATCTCTGCCCGAATTGCACGGTAAGAGCGCGAATCTCATCGGCCGAACCGACAGCGGTCGCTCGTGCCCGCGCAGCAGCACCGGTCATGATGCCGATCGCGATGGGACTCCTGCTCGGCACATGGACCAGTTGCTTATGTGCCTCAGCATCGATCGTGTCGATCATCAGCCCAGCACTCATCTGGATCGCGGCAACACTCTGCATCAGATCAGCCGCGGCACTGTCCGCCTCAGCCTTGTCGTCGGCCCGGACTTGAATACATCTGTAGGCAGCGTGCATTGCTTCGAAACCACTTGACTGCGCCACACCGGCAGCCTGCAATCCGTGCAAGGCGACCCGGTGAGCATCGGCTGCGGCCGCAGTCGCAATCGCCAGATGGCGTTGAGCTGCAGCCCTGCCTTCAGATTCTTCGCGCGTGGACGGCCATACGTCGGGAGCCACGATAAAGCGTGAGTAGGTGCGAGCAGGTGGTGACGCAGGCATCAGCCGGCTCCCGTTGCTTCGCAGGCAGTTTCAGCGGCCTGGAGTGCACTCGAATACTGATCGATCATGTCATTCGAAATCGAGGCGGGTTCGCGTCGTAAGTCGGCATCGACGACAGCGACAATCGACTGCCGGACATCAGCGAGCGCATCACTGATTTCTCGTGGTACCTCTGGACCCATCCGGGTTTCCAGGTAGTTCAGCTCTGCACCCACCGCGCTGAAGTAATAGCCCTGTACACCGAGGCTTTGCGATGACTCCCAGTCATGGGCCCGGTCAACTCGATCGATGAACGCGCCACGCGCAATCCCAACACCGCTCTTGAAGTTCCCGAGGCCGGCACACGCCTCAAGTGCTGCGCGCTGCTTCTCCGATGGCTCCACAACAGGCATAGCTGAGGTCGCTGGCGTCGGCGAGCGTTCAGCCTGCCCACGCATGGAGGTGTTGAGACTGACGGCGAGCGACACGATTGCAGCGGCAGCGCCAACAACTGCGAGGTAGAGCGCCGCCCTGCTCACAGTCACTCCACCACGGCGCGAAGTTGTGCGGTGTTGGATTCGTCAATGACGACAAGGGAATTAACCGCTGCGGCCGCTGCTGCGCTCAATGCTTCAACCCGCAGGAGCAGCCCCGCCGCATGACCTCGCTGAGCAGCGACAGAAGTGAAGTCTGCGAGGCCAGCTGCCGCGTCGATGATGGACAACCTGCCTGTAGCGACCGGACCGTCAGGTTCGACAACCGAGGCGTCTGCACCCGCCACGCCAGCGGCTGCGATTCCGCCCCAGGCGGTGGCCGGCTGCAGATCGAGACGTTCCATGGCCCATAAAGTACCGCCTTGCACGGACATTTCGCCACAGCTGAGCACATATCTATGCAGGGCATTTTTCCTGCTTATAGCGCTGATATGCGTTTTCAAGCAAACAAGACACTAGCAGCGGTGTCATGTCCGGAACGCTTGTTTCTGGCCCCGATCTCCCAGGTGTGCGGATCCAGTCACGATGGGATCGACGTCGCCTATTCGCGTAGGGCGCCTCGTGGGCGGCCACTATTCATGACATGCACGCGGACACCGGAGTGCGTCCGACCTGACGGACAGCGAAAAGTCAGGGCTCACTATTTCCGATTCGGATAGACCGCTCTGGCGAGTTCGCGAGCGACCTCGAAGGTGCTGCGGTCCAACTCTTTACGCCGCGCCCGATCAGCGACACTCGACAACAAGATCTTCATGGCGTCGGCGTTGTGGAGAGCCAGTTCAACCGCGTCGCAGGCGGAACGAATCTCCGAAGCAGTGGCGCACTCGTGCTGTGTGCGCGGTTCATTCCGGTCGGCAGCACGAGGTACCTCGACGACGCGAATAGGTTCTCCATGGCGCTGGGCAGCTGTGCGTGCCGCTGAGGCGTCTCTGCGGCACGTGTCAGAGCAATAGCGGCGCGGACGCCCCCTCCGAGACGTGACGTCAGGATCCAGCATGACGGCATCGCAACGGACGCACCGAGTTGGATCGAACGTTAAGTCGCTATCTGCTCCCATCGACCGATGATCAACATCAACTGCGCTGTGGCTTCGCAACGTTGCGCCGTTCGCGCCCAGGCCTCCGGCATTACGGGATTTGGTTGCACGCTGCGCACCGCCGTCGCCGGCACGCGCTCTGCGGAGCACATTCTGAAGGTCGCGAGCCCCGACTTCAGCGAGATCGGCGATCGATGCAATCGTCTGACCGCGGTCCCTCATCCGCCCGATAACGCTCTGCAAGTTGACGAAGTGGCTCACTCGCTTCCGAGCCGCATCCTTTCGGACGTTCTCAGACACTTGATCGAGTCGCACACTCTCCCAAGCATCAACGGCACCCACCCGCTGCAGCAGAACACGAATCGAGGCGGCGTCGTCTGCGTTGGCGAGCTCAAGGCTCGCGCGTTTCTCGTTCGCTCTGCGCTGCGCTTCTCGCGCACGCTGGCGCGCCCGTAACTTCTCGCTTCCACTCATGGACGCAACGTAGAACGAATCGAGCGTTATCGTCCACCACCGCAGCCACATTCGAGCGCAACGCGGATGCCTTCCTCGACATCTAGCTGTCCGTGGACGCCGCCGCGCCGTGTAGGCGTCAGAATTACCGTCAGCAGCGAGCCGTTGGACGATCAATCGTCGACGCTTGGCGCGCCTTCTCTGCGGCCGGTGTAGTTGTCGCGCGCCGCGCGCCTCTCTGCGTCGGCGACGTCAGCGTTGAACGTGGCGGCGAACTCGGCGTACTTGGCGTCAAGCAGATGCTCGTCAGGCGCCGCGGGGTGCACGGCGACCGGTCGGGACTCGTTGGATGGACGTGACGCCATGTCCCCGACGATAGGCAGCCGCGGCTCTGCCAACAAAGGGGTGCGCCACGCTGACGGGGCATCGGGCCCACAGAGCACCCCGCAGGCCTCTTCTCGCGCGATCGCGAGCTGTTCTCGCGCAGTCCCCAGTAAGCGTCACAAGTCCTGGCATGTCTTTAGCCCGACGGCTGCTTTCCCCGCCTGACTCCGGTGGCTACTCCTCCTGCCATCCGCACCGCGACCTTCGGCCGCCCCCGGTCCGAACTCGCTGTTCAACGGCACGACCCACACACCTCTTGCATTCTGGGCGGTGATCCGCTGATTTTCGACGGACGAAATTCGTTCTCCGGTTCACGCGGCCCAGGTGACTGGCGCGAATTCATGTACCGCTCGGACCCGATGTGGATAGAGGCCGTGGTTCAGCACCGAGATTCGTACACCATGGCGCACCATGCGCATCGAGAGTCGTCGGGCAGTCGAAATCCCTCTGCGAGCACGTCAACGGCACAACCTGCCACACGAAGTCGGCGTACCGGCGCTGTTGAACCCGGCGCCTCCTCATTTCTCGGTCACGACACTTACGGCGGGGACGTCCTGAGCTGTCTACGGGCGGATCCTCCGCCGATATGGTTGATGTCCCGGCTACTACTCAGGGATCAAATCTTTCCGCGGTCGAACGTACTTCGCATCCGGCTCTAGCCTGCGATCGGAGTTGGGTTAAACGGCTCCACCTTGAGCATTTGAGGGATGCTGTGGTTGCCGACAGAGCCGCCCCGTGCCGGTATCAGGTGACTATCTGCCTAGACGGACGGCGCGGCCCGTCTGACCGCCGCGTGGTTCTGGGCTTCGCCTGGTCGCCACCGTAATCCCTGGTCTTACAGTGGGCGGCGAGGAAATCGTCGACGATGTTCGCGCAGTCCTTGTGGGTTACGGTGCGAATCCCGGTCATGCGTGCGAAGGCCAGCGGGCCGACGAGTTGGCACAGCGCCAATTCAAGGTCGAAGTCGTCGAGTTCGGCTCGAGCTTTATCGTCCTTGAGGAGCGCATCGAACGGTTGTCGGTACTGGTCGACGACTCGGGCCCGCAGAGCCCCGGATGCGTGGCGATCCTCGGTCTCGTCTTTGGCACCGGTCGGCCCGAGTGAGAGCCATGCCAGGGTGGTGACGTGCAGCGGGGCGTCGTTGAACAGGGCGGCTTGGCGGCTGAGCAGCTCAATGAGTTGATCGCGCAGGGAACCGCTGGTCGGTGCCGGTGTGGTCACCTGCGGCAGCAGCCGCTCAAACGTCGCGGCAAGCAGATGCGACGAGCTCTGAAAATGCCGATAAAGGGTGGTACGGGCAACCTTGGATGCTTTGGTGACAGCATCGATGGTGACGGCCTCGACGCCTCCGGTGCTCAGAAGCGTTGCGGCAGCGTCTAATAACCGGTTGCGTGACCGTATCCGCCGCGGGTCGATGTCGTCATCATCGTGCAGGGATGGCTGACTGCTGTCGCTCACGGGGTCACCTCGGCGGTCGATTTCAGGCGATGTCGCGCACAGCAGTCTAGCAGTTGTGGTACCAAGAGTATCGCAGCGAAACTAGATGTACCGGGAGTGTCCTCGTGCCAGATAGTGCAGTGCCGTCGGAACGGCTACCTTCGCACACCCCGACGTGCATGGGGTGCGGCCCGGCCAACCCACATGGCCTGCATTTGGAGGTCCACCGCAGTGCGGATTCGGTGTATGCCGATGTCACGTTCGACGAGCGTCACATTGGAGCCCCGGGCTTGGCGCATGGTGGGGCGGTGGCCGCTGCCTGCGATGACGTGCTGGGCTTTACGTTGTGGATCGCCGGAACCCCGGCGGTGACGCGCACTCTGACGGTGGAGTACCTGCAGCCAGTGCCGTTGCATCAGCCCCACCGGATCACCGCGCACATCAGCGCCCGTGAGGGGCGGGCGCTGCATATTGCGGCGACCGGGACCTGTGAGGGGGTCACCCGGTTCACTGCGAGCGCAGTGTTCGTTGTGGTCGACACCGCGCATTTCGCCGCTCACGGCGATGTCAGCGGTTTCGGTGAGATCTTCGAGCAGTTCTCGCGCCGCAGCGGCGTCAACGGCCAAACGCCGTGACTGTCGCCAGCGCTCGGGTGAGCAGCAATCCCGCGCAGAATCAGGCCAGTCCGGCTTCCGACCAGGCCCACGCAGCTGAGGTGCCGCGTTCGCGTGCCTCGGCGCGTCGCCGCGAAGCGATCATGGATGCCGCGCTGACTGTTGCTGCCACGGGCGGTTACGAAGCGGTCCACATGCGGACAGTGGCCGAGCGAGTCGGTATCGCCGTGGGCACGCTGTACCGGTACTACCCGGCGAAGACCCACCTGCTGGTGGCGGCGTTGACCCGAGAATTTCAGCGCCTTGATGTCTCCGGCGACTGGGCAAGCGGTGCCGGCACACCGCAACAGCGATTGGATCGACTGACCGCCCATCTACACGACCGGTGGCAGCGCGACCCGCTGCTGACCGACGCCATGACCCGGGCCTTCGCCGTTGCCGACACCCGCGCCGCCGCGGAGCTCGACCGCGCCGCCGCAACGATCGAAATCCTGCTGGCCCGCACCCTCGGAGGTGGCGAGCCGACACCGGCAGATCTGTGTGTCGCCGGCGTTATCTCCGACATCTGGCTGGCCAACCTCGTTGCCTTCATCAGTGGGCGCGTGTCGGCAGCCGATACCCGCGATCGCATCGACCGGGCCACCCGCAGAGTCATCGACAGGGCGGCCCCGAGCACAACCGCACCGTAACGCTACTTCTGGTATCGCAGCGATACCTGTCGTACTCTTCAGGTACGGCTCAACGATGCGTCGAAGGAGAAGGCCATGTACACCCAATGGATTGAAGACTGTGTCGTGCAACGTGTCTCTGTGCGCGACGGCTTGGTGTTGGACCTTGACGACTACAACGAGGTCGTGATCTCGCGCCCCTTGCTGCTCACCCTGCCTGCGGCCGGCCGCTTTCCCACCGAGGCGGTACTCATCAACCCCTTGCGGATCTCGGTGCATGAGCGCCCGCTGCTCAATCTGGCCGGCGCTGTGTGCACCCAGGCCTGGTCTGGTGACGACGGAGGTCTGCATCTGGCCTTCTCCCGCGGGCACCGCATCGACGTCGATCCCGACGAGCAGGTCACCGCATGGGAGCTGTACGGAAAGCGACATGGATACATGGCTTGCCTACCTCAGGGGCGAGTCCGTGTGGTCCGGCACGACATCCCCGACGACGACGACGCCAACATCGTGAACCGACGATAGGCCCGCTCCAGCTGGCGCCGACCAACTGCGAACCACTTCGCTACATGCTGTAGCGTAGCGATACTGATAGTATCGTCGACCAGGGGAGGTTCGGTGACCGACCGCACGACAGGCTCCTCGACAGCACCTGCAGCCCCAACTCGCCGGCGTGACAGCCCTTCCGCCGATCCCGCACACAGCCGCGAGTACAGCGCCCGGCTGGCAGCGCTGGGCCGATTCACAGTGCGGCACAAAGCATTAACCATCGGGGTGTGGATCGGCGCCGCCATCATCCTGGCGCTGCTGTTCCCGCAGCTGGAGACGGTGGTGCGGCAGCAGTCGGTGGATCTGATACCGCGCGACGCCCCGTCCCTGCAGACGGTGGAGCGGATGAGCACGGCCTTCGGCGAGCAAGGGTCGAAAACCGTGCTGATTGTGGCCATGGAAGATCCTGCCGGGCTGACCCCTGCGGCCCAGCAGCGCTACGACCGCCTTCTGGAGCGGCTGCGCGCCGACAGTGAGCACGTGTTGCTCGTGCAGGATCTGCTGGCCGATCCGGTCACAAAAACCCAAGCCGTCAGCGCCGACGGCAAATCGTGGTATCTGCCGGTCGGAGTGACCGGCACGCTGGGTGACCCCACGGCCGCCGAGTCAGTCAAGGCGGTGCGTGACATCACCGCCGAGGTGTTCAGCGACTCCACCACCACCGCGCACGTCACCGGACCGCCGGCGACGTTCAGTGACATGATCGCCTCCGCCGAGCACGATCTGCTGTTGATCTCGATCGCCACCGCCGGCATGATCGCCCTGATCCTGCTGATCGTCTACCGGTCGGTGTTCACCGCACTACTGCCGCTGCTGGTCATCGGACTGAGCCTGGCCGTCGGGCGCGGCGTACTGTCCGCGCTCGGCGAGATGGGTATGCCGGTGTCCCAATTCACCGTCGCGTTCATGACCGCGATCCTGCTCGGCGCCGGCACCGACTACACCGTGTTCCTGATCAGCCGCTACCACGAGCAGCGCCGCGCACAGGTGCCGGCGGATCAGGCCATCATCCACGCCACCGCCAGCATCGGCCGCGTAATCCTGGCCTCAGCAGCCACTGTCGCACTCGCCTTCCTGGCGATGGTGTTCGCCCGCTTGAGTGTGTTCGCCGCCCTGGGCCCGGCGTGCGCCATCGCCGTTCTCTTCGGTTTCCTGGCCACAGTCACCCTGCTGCCACCAGTGCTGGCGCTGGCAGCTAAACGTGGCATCGGTGAACCCAAATCCGATCGCACCCGTCGCTACTGGAACAGTGTCGCCGTGGCGGTGGTGCGCCGCCCGGTGCCGCTGCTGATCGTCAGCCTCGTCATCCTGCTCGCACTGTCCGCGGTAGCCGTGACCATCAAAATCAGCTACGACGACCGCAAAGGCCAACCTGCCACCACCGCCAGCAACCAGGGCTATCAGCTGCTGGACCGCCACTTCCGAAAAGACGTCGTCATCACCGAATTCCTCGTCGTCGAGAGCCCCACCGACATGCGCACCGGCAAGGGACTGGCCGACCTCGACGAAATGGCGTCCCGCGTCTCCCAGGTTCCCGGTGTCACCAAAGTCTCCGGTGTCACCCGCCCCACCGGGGAACGCCTCGATCAAGCGCAACTGGCCTGGCAAAACGGTCAAATTGGAGACAAGATGGCCGGCGCAGTCGCCGACGGCAACGCCCGCCGAGACGACCTCACGAAACTCACCGACGGCGCCGATCAACTCGCCGGCGGACTGGCCCAACTCGACACCACCGTGCGCACCGCCCTAGCCCCCCTGGCGGGAATCCTCACTCAAGCCCAATCCGCTGGCACTCAGGTCAACCAGTTCCGACCACTGCTGCAACAACTGTCAGCGACCGCCCCTGCGGTCGATCAGGCCATCCAATCCGGCCCAGGACTACGCCCCCTGGCCGACCAGGCACAACACGCGATCACCACTTTGGAGCCGCTCGTGGGTGCCCTCAACACCTCGCCGTGGTGTGCCACCACACCCCAATGCGCCCAGATCCGCGACCAAGTACAGATCCTGATCACACTGCGCAACAGCGGATTCTTCAACCAGATCGCCGACCTCGGCGACCGCTATGACCCCGCCAGCAATGCCACCGTCGCCGGAACACTCACCAACGTCCAGAACGCCGTCACCTCACTCGACAAGGCCTTCGGGGCCCTCGGAAACCCCGCTGACCTGGCCGGCAACCTGCGCCGCCTACAAGACGGGATCGGCCAACTCGCCTCCGGCGCCCAAGCGTTGGCCACCGGTGTGCGCACCCTGGCCGACAGCAACATCGACATGCTCTCCGGGATGAGCCAGATCGCCACCCAGCTACAAAACTCCGCACGCGCGGCACAGGACTCCGACTCATCAAGCGGTTTCTACCTGCCCGCCAACGCCTTCGAGAACCGCCAATTCACCGACGTCGCCAAGCAATTCCTCTCACCCGACGGCAAAACAGCACGGTTCATGATCGAAACCAGCCACGACCCCTACAGCGTCGAAGCCATGGACCTCGCCAACCGCATCACCAACACCGCCAACACCGCACGGCCCAACACCTCGCTTTCTGACGCCACCGTCTCTGTCGCCGGCTTCCCAGCCGTCAATTCCGACATCCAACGGCTCCTGTGGGCAGACTTCGCCCAACTGGCCCTCGCCACCACCATCATTGTCGGCATCATCCTGGTGCTGCTGCTACGCGCACTACTGGCACCGATCTATCTTCTCGGCACCGTCCTGCTCAACTACCTCGCCTCGATCGGATTCGGCGTCCTGGTATTCCAATTGATCCTCGGCCACGAAATCGCCTGGCCCGTGCCTCTGTTGGCATTCATCATCCTCGTCGCCGTCGGAGCCGACTACAACATGCTGCTCGTCTCCCGACTACGCGAAGAATCCGGAAGCAACATCCGCGTCGGCGTGCTGCGCACCGTCGCCAACACCGGCGCCGTCATCACGTCCGCCGGCCTCATCTTCGCCGTCAGCATGTTCGGCCTCATGGTCGGCTCGGTCGCCATCATGATCCAAGCCGGCCTCATCATCGGATTCGGACTACTGCTCGACACCTTCCTCGTACGCACCCTCACCGTGCCCGCCATCGCCACACTCCTACGCGAAGCCAGCTGGTGGCCCACCAAACCAAACATCAGCACAACCTGAACACCGCTTCGCGCCGTCGCCCATACGCGGGGAAGTCAACAGGCATACGAATCAAAAAGGTGGCGACCGGCTGCCAACCAAACCCGTCAGCGTGGAATTCGCCCCGCCCGAATATGACCCCTACGCCAGTACGGCGGCCGGTTATCGACGGACGAAAAGCGGTCGACACGCCCGGACGGTCGCTTTTCCCTTGCTCCGCTTTGGCTTTCGCGCGGCATCTGTCTAGTACGAAGCGGTGTTGGATTTGCACCTTTCGCGTAGCCCTCAGCCACTTCAGTCTCGACGGACGTAGAGCAGTAATGTGGCACCGACAACCGGTTATAGGAGGACTCAAGACCTCCTTATTTGCCACGCAACGCACGCAAATCGCACCCTCCGCGACTACCTCGACAAATCAGCCAGCAGACGAGTCACGCGAGGAAAGCGAGGTTTAGCCACGTACTCCGTCTTCCAGTTCGAGACTCGGCTTAAGGCCAGCGTCTCATCCAGCATGGCTCTGCTATTTCCAGTGAGGTAGGACATCGCTGACCGAAGGGGCATTCTTCGCCAGTGTCGTTCGCCAGTCCAAGCGACCCCGCTTCTGCAATTGGCCAATCAGCACGATGCGCGCGAGTCCGATTTTGGCTGCCGTCTGCTCTATCCATGCCGCGTTGATACGAGAGGGCATTGAGGGGCACCCGTTTGGAAAAATCCAGTCACCCGCGTTGTCGTTCGCTTCTCTCTCTCGGGTTGACTCCTGTGCATGACTGTCTTCCAAGTCCTCGACGATGGGGCCCTCATCAACGTGGCCTCGGAGAATGTGTGCAATCTCGTGGAGCAAGGTGAACAGGACTTTGTCGAGTCGCTTGCCGCGTCCAGATAGGCCGATGACTGGCTGGCCATCCACGAACAGTGCGCACCCGTCGATCTTGGCGCTTGGTAGTGCTTCGACGTACACCAGCCGGACGCCGGCGTCACGCAATTGGTCAGGCAGCGTTGCGAAGTCGTCAGCTGACTTCACCGACCGCGGGAGTGATGCGGCAAGTTTGGCTAGCATTTCGGGCGAATATTCACCGGCTGGGAGTAGCTTCCTAGCTTGTTTACGAACGCAGGCGACCCATGCTTGCTGCAACATGGTGATGCCTTCACCGTGGTTCGCGCGTTTGGCTGCTGCTCCATGCTCGGGCTGGTCATTTATGGAAGTAAGTTCGAACAGGTCCATCACCTCGGCTTCCAGCTCGTCCAAGGTCGAACCGGTAAGGATCTTTCTCTTCTGTAGAAGTTGAATGGGTGCGAGCTGATTGAGTCGTGCCCGGCGGCGTACGTCGTCAAGTTTCGCTTGCGTCGTCTGATTCTTTGCTTGTTGGGCCAGGAAGAACTGGTCCTGCAGATTCAGCCAGAACTCCGGCGATTGGGAAAGGGCGGCACCAATTTGGGCGGCCGACTCTCGGGTGATCTCCTTTTTCCCGGTCACAATCTCGGACACGAATTGGGTGGGGCGGTCAATCACCGCGGCGAAGTCGGCCTGAGACCATCCGCGGGCTTCGAGTTCCTCGCCCAGGAGTTCGCCGACAGGTGTCTGATCAATGGGTAGTGGGTCGTTGTGTGCGGTGTTGCTCATCGCAGGGATTCCATCTCTACTGCCAAGACTCCGAAGACCACAGCGCCGTGGTTTTCGGAGCTCCTGAACTTGAGGTCAATAACGCGGCCCGAACTCAACGTGGCCCGTGCCCGTGTCGGGTCACCGGAGTGGTCGGGTTCAATCCGCAGCAAGCGCATGTTCCGCAGGTCAGTTTCGACGTGAGCGGCACGTGCGCACTGGATGAGACGGTGGAAGTCCCGGATCTCGCGGTCAGTCCAACCCGCCGGCCGGAACTCGGGATCTAGGGCGAGGCGGCGCAAGCCCTCGTCCGAGTACGCCCGTTCCATGCGTCTGCTCTCCATCACCCATCGGCTGAAGACGGATATCAGCCGGTCATAGCACCTTAACGCCACCTCGTCGACCTGCGGCATTCTGACGCGCTGTGAGTACTCGTATTTCGATCATCACCTTAGGGGTGATTACATGATACATTCGATGCGAGTGACAGAGCTCCGATATCCACGTAGAGAGGAACCGGTAATGACGGCAGTGAGCCAGGAGTTGAGCAAGAAGAAGAAGGACAAGGAGTACAAGGTCGTCATCAACGGCACCGAGACCTTCTTGGAGCACGACCGGATCACCTACGAAGAACTGGGCGAACTGGCCTTCCCGGGCCACGATCCGGCGGCCATGTTCACCGTCACTTACCGCCACGCCGATCCGTCCCATGGCGGCAAGGCCAGCGGGACCCTGGTGGCCGGTGAATCGGTGAAGGTCAAGAAGAAGGGCACCGAGTTCCATGTTCGACTCACGACTCGTTCGTAATAGCCCAGATCTGGCCCGCCTGGTGCAGGACGGCTTCGCCGTGCGCATCGTCAACGCGTTCCTCGTCGTAGATGACATCCCTTTCGTGGATGACAACGCTCAGGTCCAGCTGGGGTCCTTGTTGTGCCCCTTGGACCTGAGCGGTAACACCACCGCTCGTCCCAGCACCCACGTCATGTGTTTCGTCGGCGGCGTCCCCCGCGACAAGAACGGCCACGCCATCGACGGCCTGGTCAACGACGGCGTTGAGAAGTGGTCCGCCACTGCAGAGCTCACCGCCAGCTGCGGCTTTTCGCAGAAGCCCGCTGGCGGTGGTTACTCCGACTTCTACGAGAAGGTCACGTACTACGCCGCAATGATCGTTGGTCCAGCCCAGGCCAAAGATCCGGACGTGACTCCGTACAGCTATAAGCCGGTGCAAACCGACGAAGACGACGGTGTGTTCCTCTACGCGGACACCTTCTCCAGCCGCGCGGGCATTACCGACCTGAACGACCGGCTCACCCTCGACAAGGTGGTGATCATCGGTCTCGGTGGCACCGGCGCCCATCTCCTGGACGCCCTCGCCAAGACCCCGGCTCGGACCATCCACCTCTACGACGGTGACGTTTTCCGCACTCACAACGCATTCCGCGCTCCTGGCGCCGCGTGCCTCGAGGACCTCACAGCCGGCAAGAAGAAGGTGGACTATTACACCGCGATGTACTCCATCATGCGGCGCGGCATCGTCCCTCACCCTGTCAATATCACCGCCGAGAACGCGCACGAGCTTCTCGACGCAGACTTTGTGTTCCTTGCGATGGACTCCGGGCCGGACAAGAAGGCCATCATCGACACCCTGACCGCTGACGGAATTCCCTTCATCGACACCGGCGTCGGCCTGAGCAAGGACACCGGAGGCATCAACGGCCAGCTCCGCATCACTACCTCCACCCCCGAACAGAGCGAGCACATCACAAAGGATTGCCTGATCTCCTATTTCGCCGGTCAGGACGCCGAGTACGACACCAACCTCCAGGTAGACGAACTCAACGCCATGACCGCCAACCTCGCCCTTATCCGTTACAAGAAGCTCCTTGGCTTCTACACCGACGGAGAAGGTGAACACCACACCGTCTACGTCGTCGACAGCGGCGATCTACATCATCGGTACGGCATCAGCGACAACCCGCCTTCAGACGCTGACGACGGCGACGCAGCATGAAGAATAAGTCCCTCGTCCCGGTATTTACCGAGTCCATCCCCGCGGACCTCGAACCGGGAACCCTCTACATCTCCATGCGCTACGAAACATCAGTCCACCTGTGCGCCTGCGGATGCCACACCAAGGTCGTAACACCGTTCGGGCGCCATGACTGGACATTCACCTTCGACGGCACCGTCTCACTCCGCCCCTCCATCGGTAACGGGCAACAGGCCTGCAGATCGCACTACAACATTCGCAACGACCGCATTGAATGGCTCCCCACCATCTCGAAGCGGGCCACCCAGCTCGCGAGCGACCGAGACCGAGCAGCGCACACACAGCCCCCCACTCCACGGTCCCTCAAACCCTGGTGGCGCCGCATCTGGGACCGCGTACAACGGGCCTTCGGACGGCCACGAGAAGGCACGCCCGGCTGTTCGAAGCACTAAATACCTTGAGTTCGAAGCTGAACTGGGTTGGCTAACTCAAAGCCGGTCAGCGCGCCGTACGTCGGCACAGCGAGGACTATTTTGCCACTAGTGGCGAAGTGTCCGTGCGGAGGTCGCAACCCTACGTGGTCAGGCTTCCCAGGACGTTCCACAGTATGGTAGCCAGCGTCATTACGGATCTACCGTCGCCTGTATTCGGCCTGATGCTGCGCTCTGGTTGAGGCCGACTCAAACTGGGCATTGAGCACTTCCCGACGACGTTCTGGGAGCGATCTAGCAGTGGTGCGAGCAGCGAGAATGGCCTCCCGTCGGGTTTGTCTCTGGTTGGGTCGATCAGACTCTGACATGTCAATCCTCCACGTCACTCGCTGTGTCAGAAGGTACCCCATCGCCTTCGTTAGATTCAGTATTGCCCTCGGGTACGACATCCACGCCGCCGCGAGACAGATCTAGTTCCTGAGGATCGGGCAACCGCTCGATCGCTGTAACCTCCCGCTCATTGATCAAGCTGATGGTCACGTTTGAATCAACCTTGGGATCGGCCAGTTTCCGCTCAGTATCAGTCCATGATTTACGAGTGCCGTCAGATAGTTTGCGATCCTCTACCACCGCAAACAACTTCTGATACCGGGTTGGAGCGACACCAGTGAATGCTCGAAATGTTTTACTGACCGTTCTTCCATACATCGTCGCTGCGCGACTTTTGGGATACGGCTCCAAATAGACGACAGGTAGCCCCAAAGCTACTAGGTGCTTCGCACACCCGTGACACGGATAGGCCGTCACATACATCGTCACATCCTTGAGCGAAGATTGCGCGTGTATTGCATCAAGTAAAGCTGACATCTCGGCATGCACGGTGGGCTGAAATTCGGTAAGATCTCGAATCTGAGCTGATTTCAGAGCACCATCAAGAAGTTCGCGGGTGAATCCATCCGGATCTTCTTCCAGTTTTTCCTGTGCGGATTCATTCAGGTAGTTGGGAGCTAGATTCTGTATTGTATCGAGAATTAGTTTACCAATATCTGAAGCATTCTCATCGAATGCAGGCGATTGCGTTTTCTCCTCCGGATGCGCATTCACACCCATTGCGATGACACGATCATCTTCAGCTAGGATTGCCGCCCCGACCTTAAGGCCCAATTCTGGTGACCGCGTGCTGCTTATAGTCGCCAGCTGCATTCCATACTCTTCACATGTCGGTACCGGATACTCCGGCCGGCCGAACAACAGGTCTGCGAAACGAGCTATTTGGCGTTCAGGATCGGAATCCATATCGACAAAAACATCCGACAAGGGAAAGGACCGCATCGTGTTCTGGCCGAAACTACTAGACTCACGAAGGTCGCGCTCCATCAGGATGCTGACGCTCGACTCAATTTCGCCCGCAGTCTTGGCGAAGGATTTGGACCTTTCTTTCGAAATCAGAAAAGATCGTCGGTTATCGTCTGCCGACTGCAAACCAAATTGGATGTATCTGTCTCCATAAAGATTTCTGAGCTGGTACACCTCTTCAACCCTCTTTATGGAATCCAAAATGTAGGCGACCCGATCGAGCGCGGGATCAGCATCTCTCCGACGTTCGCGAATGTCCAAAACCCCGCATAATGCAACTGCCGCCGCGGTCCCGCTGCGTTCGCACAACTCATCTCCGGCGTCAATAAGCGAATTAATGCGGTCCGCCTCGGACATATTCTTCAGCTGCGGGGCATTACTCATGTACATCTCCGAGAAAAGCTCGCTTAGATGAACGCGGTGCACGACATAGCCGAAGGTACTTAGTTGTTGTGTTAGCGCGGACACGAACCTGTCGCGGTCTACTCCAACAGGACGAACTATTCCGAAGATGAGTTCGTTCCAGACTGAAGCAAGGTCTGGGTCGTATGCCGCGACGGCATCCTGATCTGTCATCGGAGGTTCATTCCTAGAGCGAGTCGTGGCGGTCCGTCTTCGCAGAAAGTCGCGATCCATTCATCATTGCCTACAATGGCTCGCAGGTGGAGCGATCAAGGAAGAGCGGATCGTGAACAGGCCAGCCTGAAGTGCGCCGACCTCCCTCGCAGAGCATATCGTTGACCAAGGCTGCGGTTCATTGCCCTATTCGCCGGTAGAGACCTCCGTCGTACGGCTACCGCCGCGCACAGGCAAGTTAGACGCCAGCTCATGGATCCAGGACCGTTGCCTCAACCGGTCCCCTGACATCAGGCTATTCATAAATCCACCTCTGGACACGCCCAAAATTGCTGAGCGACAGCGGCTGATCAGCCCTGACGTTCATCGCGGCCCCGCGCATCCGTCCAGTCCGCAGACAGTCCGCAGCACAGTTGCACTTCGCCCAGCTCCACTCAACCCCGCCAACACCGCTGAACTGCTACTTCTCACTCCACCCAACGCATCGAGCTTATTCAAACACCCTGGTGCCGTGGTTCGGGACGAAGAGGTCGTGGGTTCAAATCCCGCCACCCCGACAAGAAGAAGGCATCGGCTCGGTGAATTTGCTGAGCGGGCAAGTCGAGTGACTCACGCTGGCGGTTCGGCGCCGAAATGTGTTTGACCGGCGGGAACGCCGGGTATTGAGCAGGGCGTGACGAAACCGTCGACGCTAGTCGAGCCTGCTCTGCCGAAGGCCGTCGGGCCGCTGTCCGCCGCAATCATCGACCTCCTCCAGCGAGGCCGGCCGGCCCTGCACGCGCGTCCGATCGATGTTCCGATGTGCGAGGCGGACCCATACGGGCTGGACCTTCAGCTCGCCCTCTACATCTGCTACGAGCTGCACTACCGCGGTTTCGCCGGCGTGAGCCCGCGCTGGGAGTGGAATCCCGCGCTGCTGCACCTGCGCGGCAGGTTGGAGGAGTCGTTCCTCAGCGCGGTGCGCCAGGATGTCGGTGAGATCGCCGAGGGCGAGACCGCGGAAGCCGAGATGGACAAGCTGTCGATCGAACCGGTCGACGGCGAGGGTCCGTCGTATCACCTGCGCGACAAGGGCACCTGGGAGCAGATGCTCGAGTACTTCGTGCACCGCTCGGTGTACCACCTCAAAGAGGGCGACCCGCACGCCTGGACCATCCCGCGGCTGGCGGGCCACGCGAAAGCGACCTTCGTCGCCGTCGAGTTCGACGAGTTCGGCGGCGGCCGAGGCGAACACGTGCACCAGCACCTGTACGCCGAGCTGATGGAGGCGGCCGGCCTGGACTCGTCGTATCTGGGCTACCTCGATCACGTGTCCGCCGACGCGTTGTCGTCGGTGAACCTGATGTCGCTGTTCGGGTTGCACCGGGAGTTGCGCGGCGCTTCGATAGGACATTTCGCGTCGACGGAGATCACCTCGTCGCCCGGTTCACGACGGCTGGTGGAGGCGTTGCGCCGGATGGGTGCCCCCGACGCCTGCGTGGCGTTCTACCAGGAGCATGTGGTGGCAGACGCCGTCCACGAGCAGGTGGTGCGCACCGATGTCGTCGGCGACCTCGTCGCCAGGGAACCACATCTGGACCGCGACGTCGTGTTCGGCATCCGGGCGCGCGATGTGGTCGAGGAGCGGCTGGCCAAGCATCTGATGGACAGCTGGACCGACAACCGCTCGTCGCTACGCCGACCGCTTGGCTGACGCCTTGGCCGGCGTGCGGCCCGGCCGACACCGGTGACTGGTGTCGCACAACGGATAATCCTTGCTGCGCCGGCAGGTACAGACGGCCACCATGAACCGGTCCGATTCCACCACCTGCCCGTCGGGCATCTCGATGCGAACCGGTCCCTGCACCATCAGCGGGCCGTTCGGCACCACCCGCACGATCCGGGGTTCGGCGTTACTCACGGCTTGTCCGCCCGGATCACCAACAGTTCCTCTTCGCGACGGCCGGGTTCGAGGCGGCCCGTTCCCTCGAGCCACTCGGCCCGCGAGATCAGCACCGGGCCGAACGGTATCCATTGCCGCGCAACGATTTCAGCGTCGAGTCCGACGCTGGCGAGTGCACCGAGCGTTCGGCGCGGATCGGCGAACTCCGACTGCACCAACAACAGGCTGCCGCCGTGGTCGAGGATTTCCGGAACCGCCGCACACAGCGGGTCGAGCACCAGTCGACCGTCGCACCCGGCGTCCCAGGCGCGTGCGGGTCCGACGTGGGCCGGAAGCGGATTGCACGCGGCGGCCGGATCGTGCGGCACGTACGGCGGATTGCAGACGACCAGATCGAAGGGACCGAATTCGGCTGCCCGCGCCCATGATCCGAGATGCACGTCGACGTTGACTCCGGCCCCTAGAGCGTTGGCCCTCGCACATCGCACTGCGCGCGGACAGATGTCGAGAGCGGTGACCGATGCGGCACCCTGCTCGGCGGCACCGACGGCGACGACGCCGCTTCCCGTGCACAGATCGACGACGTGCCGGCCGCGTGCCAGCGCGGTGCCGTCCATGACCTCGATGAGCAGTCGCGAATCTTCCTGCGGGGCGTAGACGCCCTCGTCCGCAACTAAGGGGTCGCGGACGTCGGTGTATGCGGTTGTCACATCGGCCTTTCGACAGGGTCAGCTGCTGCTGCGATGCAGCACTGCCGGTGTTAATGCCCGGTCCCCCGCTGGTTGAAACGTCGGCCACCGTTTTGCCGGGCCACCGTGCGGGCATCCGACCACCGTGCAAGCCTCCGATATCGCCGCGTTGCCCGTCCGCTTCGGCGCCGCCCTTCGTCACCGTCGGCTTTTTCACCCGTCGGGTGTGATGGCCGAGGGCATCCTCGAACGTGTCGCCCCGGAGGGTGAGGGGCTACCGATGAACTCCTGTGACGTCGTCGCGCGGGTGTCCAAAGGGGTTGGCCTGCCCGGCGCGACCCCCGACATCGCCGGGCTGGCGTGGCGGATACCGCCACCACCAGACCTCCGCTCCTGCAGCCCGTGGGACGTTCTGCTCGCGTCGACGCTCGCCGGGACTCGCATCGGGCTCGCACCGGCGGTTTCGTGGTCCGGCGCGACGTTCTCCAGCCTGATGCCGCTGCGCTACCACGACGGCCTGTGGTGGGTGCGGGCCCGCCTGGCAACTCGCATCGATGCACCGGGGCTGTCGTTGAGTGCCGTCGAGAAACAGATCACGTCAACCGGAATCACGTTCACAGTCGACCAGGCGTCGGGCACCGGAGGCTTTCGGCCGTTGGCCCGGCTCACGCTTCGCCACGTCGACCCCAGCTGCGACGACATCGCGTTCGACCCGGCCCTGCACAGCGACCCCGAGGTGGAACTGGCGCCGCGCTGGCTCGGCGACTTCCGACGCGCGGCCTACAAGCGCAGCAGGCAGGGCCGAGACGCCGAATGATCAGGCCGTCGGCTCCCCGCCGGACTCCGCGACGTCGGGCGCCTTCTCCCGGGTAGCCATGCCACCCTCGCCGCCCTCGTCTTTCGGTCCGGTGCGTTGCTCCTTGCGCTTGTCCCGCTCGTCGGCGTCGTCGTCGTCGTAGATGCCTTTTCCTGTCGGCATATCGGTCCTTTCGTCCTTCGATGAGCTACCCGCCGGCTCCGCGTTTCAACCTCGATCCCCGGGGTATGTGCAGCGCACTGCGACCCGGAAGGCCATGCACATGGACGCCCTGACATTTCTTCGTGACGACCACAAGAGCGTGCTGGGCATGCTCGAGGTCCTCGACGGTGCGCCGTCGGGAACCGGCGCCGAGATGAGCGGTCTGCGCACCATGGTGACCAACTTGATCATCGCCGAGTCTCAGCACGAGGCGATCGAGGAACAGTTCTTCTGGCCCGCGGTGCGTGATGCGATTGGCGACGGGCTCGTCGACGAAGCCATCGCCCAGGAGCAGGCCGGCAAGCACTTGCTTCAGACCCTCGAGGACAACGAGCCAGGTGACCCCGAATACCACGATGCACTCGCGGAATTCGTCAAGGTCGGCCGTGAGCACATCCTCTACGAACAGGACGTCGTATGGCCGGCGTTCGAGGCGGCGGTCAGTCGCGAGGAGCGCGAGAAGATCGGTGAGAAGCTGGAGGCGGCCAAGAAGATCGCCCCGACCCGACCGCATCCCGACACCCCGGGTAGCTCAGTGGTGCAGAAGACGATGGGGTTGGGGGCCGCGGTGATGGACCACGTGCGCGATGCGGCCAGTGGCCGCGAAGCCGACAATCCGCCGGATCCGCAGCAGCACTGACCGCATCGGCGGCGAATCAGCTTGTCGCTGTGTGCTGTTCGTGGGTGAACGGCTTTTCACTCTGCACCGCGGGCTGGCCCTCCGGACACCGCTCGGCGCCCTTGTTCTCCCGCTTCTTGGTGCCCAGCCACTGTTGGTTGGGCTTCTCGACGTACTCCCACTCCATGCCCTCGGGCCACGGTCCCTGGCCCTCATTCCACGGGCCCCGCACCGAGCCCTGCCCGTTGGACATGTTGAAGGCCACGTTCTGGAACCGATCGTCGCCGGGCAGTTGGCCGGGCGGGAAGTTCACCGGTAGCTCGTTGAGCGCGGCGGTGAACTGCTGGAAGTGCGCCACCTCCCTGGTCATCAGGAACGTCAGGGTGTCCTGCACACCGGGGTCGTCGGTGAACTGCTTGAGGTACTCGTAGACGATCTTGGCGCGCGACTCCGCGGCCAGGTTGCTGCGCAGGTCGACGGTCGGATCGCCGTTGGCGTTGACGAACGTTCCCTGCCACGGCACCCCCGCGGAATCCTTGACGTCCGGCCCGCCGCCGCTCAGCGCGAAGTAGAGCGGGTTGACCGCGACGCTGTGAATGATGTCATCGCGCCCGTCCTTGCTGGCGATCGCGGGCATCCAGTCGCACCGTTCGTTGGCCATCTTCAGATCATCGTTGAGGCCGTCGAGCAGCATGGTGATCATCGAACCGACCATCTCGAGGTGGCTGAACTCCTCGGTGGCGATGTCCATGAACAGGTCGTACATCTTCGGATTCTTCTGGCGCAGCACGAACGCCTGAGTGAAGTACTGCATGGCGGCCTTCAGCTCACCGTTGGCGCCGCCGAACTGCTCCTGCAGCAGGCTGGCGAACCGGGGGTCCGGCCGCTCGACGCGAACCTCGAACTGAAGATCTTTGTTGTGAATGAACATTGAGCCTCCCGGGCTGTGTGGTTGGCAGGTCGGCGCGGGATACCCGGGGGTGCGGCCGCCAAACGGGATTTGCAGCGTTTCATCGGCGGGCCTCAGCGCTCGATTTTGCAGCTTGGGCCGTTCGCCCCGCGGTATCACAACCGCTGACGCAAGATTCAGCCGCTACACGGATCGACCAGCGGTCTAGCCCGAAGCGGTGCGCAACTTGTCGAGCAGCGGCGCGGCCGCCTCCTTGAGGAACTGTTCCTGGCCCTCGTCGCCGATCTGGACGAGCGCGATATCGGTGAAGCCGGCTTCCCAGTACTTGCTGATCGCTTCGACGATCGCGTCGAGGTCGGGTCCGCACGGGATGGATTCGGCGACATCCTCGGGCCGCACGAACTGCGTCGCGCCATGGAAGCCGGCGGTCGTCGGCAGGTCGGAGTTGACGTGCCAGCCGCCGGCGAACCACCGAAACTGGTCGTGCGCGCGCTGCACGGCAGTGTCCTTGTCGGGGTCCCACGAAACGGGAATCTGCCCGACGACGCGTGCGTCGCCCGGGAGTCCGGTCGCGCGCCTTGCCTCGTGCCAGGCGTCGACGAGATCCTTGTTCGGCTCGGTGGCAATCAGGTGGTCCGACAGCGGCGCGAACGTCTCGACCGACCGCTCACCGGAGACGGCGGTGGCGATGGCGACCGGCGTCTGCGGGAGGTCCCACAACCGGGCGGAGTCGACCTCGAAATACTCGCCCTTCCAGTCGACGAGCTCGCCGGTGAACAACTCCCGGATGATCTGGATCGCTTCGCGCAGCATGTCCTGGCGCCGGGCCACCGTGGGCCAGCGCTTCCCGACGACGTGTTCGTTGAGGTTCTCGCCGCTGCCCAGTCCCAGGGTGAACCGGCCGTCGGCGAGGAGCTGCAAGGTGGCCGCCTTCTGCGCGACGACTGCGGGGTGGTAGCGCATCGTGGGACAGGTGACGTAGGTGAACAGCTCGACCCGCTCAGTCGCGTGCGCGACGGCACCCAGCACCGACCAGGCATACGGCGCGTGCCCCTGCGACGACAACCACGGGAAGTAGTGGTCGGAGGACACTTCGAAGTCGAAACCCTCGCGTTCCGCCGAAACCGCGTAATGGACAAGCTCTTTTGGCCCGCTCTGCTCTGTCATCAAGGTGTAGCCGAACCGCGTCATGGGTCGGGAGTACCCGGGCCCCAACCCAGGAAAACGGCTGGCGACCCGCTGTCGCTACAGTCTGGCCTTCACTGCCGCCGAGAGCCGCGCGCCGTCGGCCTTGCCAGCCGCGATCGCCGTGGCGGCCTTCATCACCAGGCCCATCTGCTTGGTTCCCGGCCGCTCGCCGATCTGCTCGGCAACCTGTGCGATCGCGGTGTCGGCGACGTCGGCCAGCTCGGCTTCGGTCAGCGGCGTCGGCAGGTACTCGTCGATGACGCGGGCCTCGGCGTGCTCGTTGGCGGCCAGCTCACCGCGGCCGTTCTGGGTGTAGATCTCCGCGGACTCACCGCGCTTCTTGGACTCCTTGGCTAGGACCTTGAGCACCTCGGCGTCGGTCAGTTCGCGCGATTGTTTGCCGGAGACCTCCTCGGTGCGGATCGCGGCGAGCAGCATCCGCAACGTCGCGGTGCGCAGCTTGTCTTGGGACTTCATCGCCGTCGTCAGGTCGGCCCGCAACCGGTCCTTGAGTTCCGCCATGAGCCAAAACTACGCCGCCGAAGTCCGGCACGGCCGCGCGACGACGTTGTCAATTCGCATCGCCCTCGACAGGATGGTGGCCATGAGCACCCACGCCGGCGGGTCCGGTACCGCAGGTCCGCCGCCGGGGTACGGGCCACCACCCGGCTATCCACCGCCGGGCTACGCGGCGCCGCCGGGCTACTCACCTCCGGGTTTCGGGCCGCCCCCGGGATACGGGCCGCCCCCGGGTTACGGGCCGCCGCCGGGCTACGGGCCGCCCCCGGGATACGGGCCGTTCGCGCTGAAGCCGGGGGTCATCCCACTGCGGCCCCTGAGCCTGTCCGACATCTTCAACGGCGCGGTCGGCTACATCCGGGCCAACCCGAAAGCGACGCTCGGCCTGACCACCATCGTCGTGGTCATCACGCAGATACTCGCGTTGATCCTGTCCATCGGCCCGCTGGCCTTCGGCGGTCAGCTGGTGCTGGCACTCAGCGGCGAAGAAGAGGTGTCGACGGGCGTGCTGCTCGGCTCCATGATGTCGAGCCTGGCCGGATCGGTGGCAACCGGGCTGTCGTCGATCCTGCTCAGCGGGTTGCTCACCGTCGTCGTCGGCAGGGCCGTCTTCGGCTCCGGGATCACGATCGGCGAAGCGTGGCAACGACTTCGGGGCCGGCTGTGGGCGCTGATCGGGTTCACGGTCCTCGAGATGATCGGCGCACTGCTGCTGATCGCCGCAGTCGTCGGCCTCATCGTCTGGATAGCTGTCGCCGCAGGCGGCGCCGCCGCGGTGGTCATCGGAATCCCATTGGTACTGGCGCTGATCGCGGCGCTGGTGTACCTGGGCACGATGCTGACCTTCGCTCCGGTCATCATCGTGCTCGAGCGCCTCGGCATCGTCGCCGCCGTCCAACGATCGTTCGCATTGATCAAACGAGACTTCTGGCGGGTGTTGGGCATTCGGCTGCTGGCAGTGATCGTCGCCCAACTCGTCGCGGGTGCTGTTGCCTTCCCGTTCAGTCTCGGCGGGCAGATCGTGCTGATGGCGGCGACGACGACGGCTGCCGCGATGCTCGCGCTGATCCTGTTGACCGTCGGCGGCGCGATCGGTCAGATCATCACCGCACCGTTCAGCGCGGGCGTGGTCGCGCTGCAGTACACGGACGGCCGGATCCGCAGAGAGGCCTTCGATCTCGTGCTGCAGACCGGCGCTGGGTATGGCCCCGCTGCCCCGTCCGACTCCACCGATCATCTGTGGCTGACCCGCCAGAACTGACGTGCCGACGATAGACATCGACCGCGATGCCGCGCACGAGGCCGCGCAGCGCGAACTCGCAAAGCCGATCTACCCCAAGGGGTCCCTCACCGAGCAGGCGATCGACTGGATCGAGGACCTGTTGTACCGATTCGCGGTGCAGGGCGCATCGGTGCCCGGGGGCTGGGTGACGGTCACGGTGCTGCTGATACTGCTCGCGGCGGCGGCGGTGGTGGCGGTCCGGGTCGCGCGACGCTCGATGAGGACCAGCCGTGGCCGCGGTGAGGCCTTGTTCGGCGGCCACGATCTGACCGCTGCACAGCACCGGGCCGCCGCCGAACGGTCGGCCGCCGCGAGGGACTGGGCGGCGGCGATCCGGCACCGGCTCCGCGCCGTCGCCCGCCAATTGGAGGAAACCGGTTTGCTGGATCCGGTCCCCGGTCGCACCGCCACCGAACTCGCGCGTGACGCGGGTCGCCAGCTGCCGCATCTCACCGATGAACTGACAGCGGCGGCAACGGCTTTCAACGATGTCACCTACGGCGAGCGACCGGGCACCGACGACGCCTACGCGCTGATCGCCGGCCTCGACGACCACCTGAGGTCACGGTCGCCGGTGGCCGGCTCCGCTGCGCCCGCGCCCGCCGCAGCCGACGGTTGGGCGGAGATCCGTTGACCGTCGAAGCCACCCCGGGCGGGCGAGGCACCGCCACGGAACCGACGATCGGGCAGCGATGGCGCGGTGCCCGTTGGGCCCTGCTGGCGCTGGCCGTCATCGTCGCATTCGCGACGCTCAGCGCCTATCTGACCGCACCCCGGCCAGGGGGACGGATGGATCCGGACTCCACTTCGCCGGACGGCGCCCGGGCGCTGACGACGCTGCTGCGCGAGCACGGCGTCGACGTCGTCGAGGCACCCGATGTGGCCGCGGTCGAGGCGGCCGCCGGCCCCGATGCCCTGCTGGTGGTGGTGCAGACCTATCACCTCGTCGACCGTGCCGCGCTCCGCCGGTTGGCCGCGCTGCCCGGTGATCGTCTTCTCGTACAACCGATCTCGCATACCAGAGAAGTACTGGCGCCGGCGATCAAGTTGAGCGGGGCAACCACCTTCGGAGGCGGTGAGCGGCCGGACTGCGACCTGCGCGAGGCGACCCGAGCCGGGGCGGTGCAGTTCGGAGTGAGTGACTCCTACGACGCATCAGACGACGACATGGGCCTGACACGCTGCTACGACGGCGCGCTGGTCCGGTACACCGCCGACGGCCGGGACGTCACGGTCGTCGGAAACTCCGAATTCATGACGAACGGAGGGTTGATCGAGGAGGGCAACGCCGCGCTGGCCATGAACCTCACGGGCACACATCAGCGGATGATCTGGTATGCACCGCAATTCACCGAGGGCGAAGCAGAGGGTGGCGCAACGCTTTTCGACCTCGCTCCTGAGCAGGTGAAGTGGATCATGTGGCAGCTCGTCGCGGTGGTGGTGTTGCTGGCCGCCTGGAAGAGCCGGCGCATCGGCCCACTCGTGGCCGAACGGCTCCCCGTCGTGGTGCGCGCCTCCGAAACCGTGGAAGGACGCGGCCGCCTGTACCGCTCGCGGCGGGCCTGCGACAGCGCGGCCGCGGCGTTGCGCACTGCCGCGCTGCAGCGGATTCAGCCCCGCCTCGGCCTTGGAACCAACACCGACCCGGCCGCGGTCATCCAAGCGATTTCGGCACACTGTGGCGTCCAACCGCAGTCGTTGGCCTACACGTTGTTCGGCCCACCACCCCGCGACGACGCCGAACTGGTCAATCTCGCAAACGAACTCGACAACATCGAAAGGCAGGTCGCACGCTCGTGACTCAGGCAGGCGGACACGATTCGGCGCGAACCGCGCTTCTGGCGCTGCGCTCGGAGATAGCCAAGGCAGTAGTCGGACAGGACGCGGTCGTCAGCGGACTGGTGATCGCGCTGCTGTGCCGCGGCCACGTTCTCCTCGAAGGAGTCCCCGGCGTCGCCAAGACGCTGTTGGTCCGAACGCTCGCGTCCGCGTTGCAGCTGGACTTCAAGCGCCTGCAGTTCACGCCCGACCTCATGCCCGGTGATGTCACCGGCTCACTCGTGTACGACGCGCGCACAGCGGAATTTGAGTTCCGGTCCGGGCCCGTGTTCACCAACCTGCTGCTGGCCGACGAGATCAACCGGACACCGCCCAAGACCCAGGCCGCGCTGCTGGAGGCGATGGAGGAACGCCAGGTCAGCGTCGAGGGCGAGGCGCGGCCGCTGCCGGATCCGTTCATCGTCGCCGCCACGCAGAACCCGATCGAGTACGAGGGCACCTATCAGCTCCCGGAGGCGCAGCTGGACCGGTTCCTGCTCAAACTCAACGTGCCGCTGCCGTCGCGGGAGCAGGAGGTCGCGATCCTGAACCGGCATGCGCAGGGCTTCGACCCGCGGGATCTGTCGATCGTGCGGCCGGTCGCGGGGGCCGCGGAACTGGCCGCCGGACGTGCGGCCGTGCGGGAGGTGTTGGTGGCCGACGAGGTTCTCGGCTACATCGTCGACATCGCCTCCGCGACAAGGCATTCGCCTTCGCTGCAGCTGGGAGTCTCGCCGCGCGGAGCGACCGCGCTGCTGGCAACCGCCCGGTCGTGGGCCTGGTTGTCGGGACGCAACTACGTCACACCGGACGACGTCAAGGCGATGGCGCGTTCGACACTGCGCCACCGCATCCAACTCCGGCCCGAGGCCGAACTGGAGGGCGCCACCCCCGACGGCGTGCTCGACGGCATCCTCGCGGCAGTACCGGTGCCGCGCTGGTGATTCTCACCGGACGTGCCGGATTGGTCGCAGGAATCTGCGTCCTGCCGATCGCGGTCTCGCCGCGCCCGGCCCTCACGTTCGTCGTGCTGCTGATCGCATTGCTCGTGCTCATCGCGGTCGACGTCACACTGGCCGGCAACACCCGGCGCGTACGCTTGCGCCGGTCCGGCGACACCGCCGCACGGTTGGGCCAGCAGGTGGCAGCCGTACTGCTGGTCGACAACGCCGGCCCGCGCCGCATCAAGGGGGTCGTCCGCGACGCCTGGCCGCCGAGCGCCCGCGCCTACCCCCGTCTTCACCCGGTCAATCTGGCTGCCGGCCAACAACTCCGCCTCGTCACGACACTGCGGCCCGTGCGCCGGGGCGACCAGGACTCGGCATTGGTCACCGTGCGCGCGACCGGACCCCTGGGGCTGGCCGGACGACAGAGCTCGCACCGGGTGCCATGGCGGATCAGGGTCCTGCCACCGTTCCTGTCCCGCAAGCACCTTCCGTCGCGACTGGCGAAACTGCGTGAACTCGAAGGTAATACGCCGGTGCTGATCCGTGGCCGGGGCACCGAGTTCGACTCACTACGCGAGTACGTCATCGGCGACGACGTCAGGTCGATCGACTGGCGCGCCTCCGCCCGTCGCGCGGACGTGGTGGTCCGCACGTGGCGCCCCGAACGGGATCAACGCGTGGTCATCGTGCTCGACACGGGCCGCACGTCGGCCGGCCGCGTCGGCGTCGATCCCACGGCGAACGACGTCTCCGGATGGCCACGGTTGGACTGGTCGATGGACGCCGCGCTGCTCCTCGCGGCGCTGGCGTCCCGCGCCGGTGACCACGTCGACTTCCTCGCCCACGACCGCGTCACCAGGGCGGCGGTATTCAACGCCTCGCGCACCGAACTCCTCCCCCAACTGGTGGCCGCAATGGCCCCCATCGAACCCGCGCTGATCGAATCCGACGCCGGCGCAATGGTCGCCGCGGTTCTGCGCCGGGTCCGCCGGCGTGCGCTGGTCGTGTTGCTCACCGACCTCAACGCGTCCGCGCTCGACGAAGGCCTGATGACCGTGCTGTCACAGCTGACGGCAAAGCATGGGGTGATCGTCGCCGCGGTCGCCGACCCCCGGGTCGAGGTCCTCGCCGGCGGACGCTCCGATGCGCCGCAGGTCTACGACGCCGCAGCGGCCGAGCGCGCCCGCAACGAGCGGCGGGCGATCGCATCGCGGTTGCGGCGCCGCGGTGTCGGCGTCATCGACGCCCCGCCTGAGGAGCTCGCACCCGCGTTGGCCGATCACTACCTGGCGTTCAAAGCCACCGGCCGGCTCTAGTGTCGTGAGTCATTAGTTCGGGAGCAGAACTTGGGGTGCCTGTACGCATGCACGGGGCCGGGTGGTGCTGGTCTGCGAGATGGTCCTAGCGCCGAGATTGCATTCAGGGTTGTGCTGATCTGAGAAAACGACCACAGCCGTGTGTGCAATCTCGAGCATAGGAAGCCGAAAACGGACCACACCGAACGCGCGAACCTCAAATTCTCACTGACGACGAAGTAACGACTCAGGACACTAGCCGGTCGGCACCACATCGGGCGCGTGCTCGACGTCTCCGGTCTCACCGGCCCGCTCGGCTCGGCGTCCGAAGTGGAATATGTAAGCCAGGAAAGCGATCTCGACCGCCACGCCGATGCCTATGCGGGCCGCAGTCGGCAGCGGCGAAGGTGTCACGAGTGCCTCGATGAGGCCAGACACCAGGAGCACCGCCACCAGCCCACCGGCCACCGCACCGATCGCGCGGCCTTGTTCGGCGAGCGCCTGTCCGCGCGGCCGGTCCCCCGGCGAGATCACTGTCCAGCCCAACCGCATCCCGGCGCCCGCCGCCAGGAACACCGCGGTCAGTTCGAGCAGGCCGTGCGGTGTGATGAGACCGAGGAAGATGTCGCCTTTGCCCGCGCCGAACATCAACCCCGCACTCACGCCGAGATTGGCGGCGTTCTGGAACAGGATGTACGGAATGGGAATGCCGAGCAGGATCGCAAACCCAAGGCATTGCAAGGAAACCCAGGCGTTGTTCACCCAGACCTGAAGCGCGAACGAGCCGGCCGGGTTCTCGCTGTAGTACGAGGCGAAGTCGTTGTTGATCAGCTGGTGGAGCTCGTCCGGTGTGCCGATCGACGCCCGCACCTCCGGACTGCCCGACACCCACAACGCGATGACCGCAGAGACGACGAGGAACACGACGGCCGTGCTAAGCCACCACCGCCTGGACCGGTAAGCGACCACCGGAAACGACACCGTCCAGAACCGGACGAACTCCCGCCACAGCGGTGCGTGCACACTGGTCACCGCGCTACGCGCCTGCGCCACCAGGCCCGACAACCGGCCCACCACTACCGGGTCGGCGGATGCGGCGCGCAGCATAGACAGGTGCGTCGACACGCGCTGGTAGAGGTCGACGAGCTCGACGACTTCGGCGCCGGTGAGCCGGCGGCGCCGCTTGACCAGCTGTTCGAGCCGGTCCCACGTCCGGCGGTGCGCCAGCACGAACGCGTCGACATCCACGAATCCGAATCCTAGTAGCGTGTCGCGTTATGGTCGGGCCGCAGGAACCAGTCGTGACCGGGGACGCGGTGGTCCTTGATGTTCAGATCGCCCAGCTTCCGGTTCGCGCGGTCGCAGCGCTCATCGACGTCACCGTGGTCTTCCTGCTCTATCTGATCGGGCTGCTGCTTTTTTCGCTGACGATCACCCAGTTCGATCCGGCGCTGTCGGCGGCGGTGATGATCATCTTCACGGTGCTGGCCCTGCTCGGGTATCCGCTCGTATTCGAGACCGCGACACGGGGTCGGTCGCTGGGCAAGATTGCGATGGGGCTTCGGGTGGTGTCCGAAGACGGCGGCCCGGAACGCTTCCGGCAGGCGTTCTTTCGCGCGCTGTCCGGCGTGATCGAAATCTGGATGCTCGCCGGCGGTCCCGCGGTGATCTGCAGCTTGTTGTCGGCCAAAGGGAAACGGCTCGGGGACATCTTCGCCGGCACCGTGGTGATCAGCGAACGCGCTCCGCGGATGTCGCCCCCACCGCCGATGCCGCCGCAGCTCGCCTGGTGGGCATCGTCGTTACAGCTGTCCGGACTTCGGCCCGAGCAGGCGGAGCTGGCGCGCCAGTTCCTCGGCCGGGCAGCGCAATTGAACCCTGCGGTTCGCGAACAGATGGCATACCGGATCACCGCAGGCGTCGTCGCGCAGATCTCACCGCCACCGCCGCCGGGTACGCCGCCGCAGCTCGTACTCGCCGCGGTACTGGCCGAGCGGCATCGCCGGGAATTGGCTCGCCTGCAGGCAGCGCAGTCGGCACGCCAGCAGCACTGGCCGGGGTATCAAACGCCACCACCGGTGAACCTTCCACCGCAACCGATGCCGCGTCCGGACTCCGGGGGGTTCGCCCCGCCCCGCTGAATTCAGTTGTAGCGCAGAGCTATCACCATCAGTATCGCCGCGGTGATGCTGGTGGCCGTGCGCACGTGATTCCATGCGGTCCACGGCGAGTAGTACTCCCGCCATTCACGTGCCGCCTCGGCGATCGAAAGGCCGGCAGGGTCGACGGTGTCGAGGTGGTTGTTCAGCGGCACGTTGAACGCGATCGTGATGATCGCGGCGAGCACACCGAAGGCGGCGCCCACCAACACCCAGACGCTGCCGGGTTCGCCCCACTTCACGACGGCCATCACACCGACGGCGACTGCGAGAATCGCCGAACCGAAATAGCCGATCAGGAACGGCGCATTGGTGTTCGCCTCGGCGTTGATTCCACGCATCGCGGTGATCGCGTCTACCGGTCCCGTCCGATCGAGCCCGCGCAGCACGAAGGTCGAGAACACATACATCATGCCCGCGGCCGCCGCCGCGGCGAGCGCGGCAACCGAGGTAAGGATGACGAAGGGGCTTGCAGTCATGGCTTCAGTCAATCGGTGCGCGCAGCCGAATGCCATCGTCGAGCGTCCTGCGCGCATACGCGCGCGTCTAGGTGGCCAGCACGTCGCGATAGAGCTTGGTCGACACCGCCGTCAACCAACCCCATACCAGCACAACGGCCGCGGTGAAGGTCAGAACCGCTGCGGCTCCGCCTGTTCCGGACGCCAGCGCGAGGAAACTCAGCCCGAAGACGGCACCGGTGGTGCGCGAGAACCACGCCCTCGCCGCGTCACCGCTGCCTGCGAACCAGCCGGCGAACACGAAGCAGGCGGCCACCAGACATCCGAACGCGAGGCCGGCGATCGCGAAGTGCGCCATGCCGTGCCAGCTCACTTCGCCCATCCCCGGCGGCGTGCCGGGTGGGAAGCCGTCCGACGGATCCGCGCGGAAGACGCCGGCGCCGAGCAGTCCGACGCCGTAGGCGCCGAGCAGCGCCGACGCCCAGGCGGACCGGCGTCCCCGACCGAGTGCGCGGCGCACGCCAACGGCCGCGGCGACGGTCATGGCGCCGGTGACCAGAAAGTTGACGATCTGGATCCACCCCCATGGGCCGTTGGCGAGTTGGCTGATCGCGTGCCGTGTCGGGTCGTAGCCGTCTCGGGTGAGTGCCTGCGCGGCCGCGACGACGACGTAGATCGGTCCGGCGATGATGCCGTAGCCCAGCAGCGACTTGGTCACCCGCACATGCAGGGGCGGACAGTCAGTCGTGGTCATCGAGCACTCCCTCCTAATAGACTGGACGGTACAGTACTGAGAACTAGACTGTCCAGTACCATATGTGACCGTGACGACGGATGCCCTCGGCCGGTCGGCCCGCAAGCGCGCATCGATCCTGTCCGCGGGCCGTGCGCTGTTCCTCGGCAACGGTTACCAGGGCACCAGCATGGATCAGGTGGCCGCGACGGCCGAGGTGTCCAAGCAGACGGTGTACAAACACTTCGGCGACAAGCAGGAACTGCTTCTTGCGATCGTCGACGACGCTCTCGAGGGCACGGTCGCCCCGTTTGCCGACCGCATCGAGGCGCTCGCCGAGACCTCCGATCTCGAGGCGGACCTGACCGCTCTTGCGGGTGACTATCTGCGCGCGGTCCTGCAGGAACCCGTCGTGCAGTTGCGCCGGCTCATTGTCGGCGAGGCCAATCGATCGCCGGCACTGGCGCGGTTGTACTACGAGCGCGCGCCTGCCCGAACGCTGGCCGCCTACGCCGACTCTTTCGGTCACCTGCACGGCCGCGGTCTGCTCCGTGCGCCCGAACCCGAGTTGGCCGCAGAACATTTCGCATTCCTAATCGTCGGCAGGTGCATCGACCAGGCGCTGTTTCACGGCGGGCCCGATGTGCTCGAAGCGATCGACGTCGACCGGCACGTCGCCGCCGGTGTCGCCGTCTTCCTGGCGAGCTACCGCGCACCCGCGGGATAGGCTCAAACCGTGGACGCCGTTGTCGGCTTGCTCGACGGGGTGCGGGCGCGCGGCGCGTTTGTGCTGCGGATGCGGATGGACCCGCCGTGGTCGCTGTCTATCCGCGATGACGCGCCGCTGACACTGATCTGCCAGACACATGGCAGCGCAGCCATCGTGGGCGAATCCAGCGGAACGACGTGGCTGCATCCCGGCGACGTCGCATTGACCCGCGGCATCGACCACTATGTGTTCGCCGATGACCCGTCGACCGCCCCGATGGCCGTCATCCATCCCGGTCAGCGCTGCACGACGCTGACCGGCGACACCCTGGAATTCGCGATGTCGATCGGCGTGCGGACCTGGGGCAACAATGCGTCCGGCGCGACCCGGTCGGTGATCTGCGCCTACGAGGGCCGTAGCGAGGTCAGCGCCCGCCTGTTGGACGTGCTGCCCTCTGTGCTGGTGCTGCGGGCCGACGAGTGGGACACGCCGCTGGTGGACCTGCTCGGCGCCGAGGCGGGCTGTGAGGGCCCCGGGCAGGAGGCCTACCTGGACCGCCTGCTCGATGTGCTGCTGATCGCGGTGCTGAGGGCCTGGTTCGGTCGTGACTGCAACGCGCCGACGTGGTGGCACGCCGAACAGGACCCCGTCGTCGGACCTGCGCTCAAACTGATCTACAACAATCCCGAGCAGCCCTGGACGGTTGCGAATCTCGCTGCGGCGGTGGGTTCGTCGCGGGCAGTGTTCGCTCGCAGGTTCACAGAGCTGGTCGGTGAACCACCGATCGCGTTCCTGACCGGTTGGCGGCTCGCGCTCGCCGCCGATCTGCTCCAGTCAAGCGGAGCGACGATCGCGGCGGTCGCGCGGCAGGTCGGCTACAGCACGCCGTTCGCGCTCAGCAGCGCATTCAAGCGGGCCTACGGCGTCAGCCCGAACACCCACCGCGCCGCGAGCGCGTCAACCGGCGATCCAGTTTCCGTGGAAGCCGTAGGGAACCCGTTGCGGTAGCTCAATTCTCGCGACCGGCGGCCCCGAGAAGTCGGACGCGTCGATGATGACGAGGTCGCTGCCGTCGCGCGCCGGATCGTAGACGTAGCCGAGGTACCAGCCGCTGCTCTCGTCGGCGGGCGCCGATGCCGATGGGACGAACACCGCCTCGCCAGGGCCACCGGGGGCTTGTGCAGTACCGAAGGTGTGCTCCAGCGCGGCGCCGGTCGACAGCTCGTAGCGGACGAGCCGGCCGTCTCCGACGGCGACGGCATAGCGGGCCGGCAAGGTGGCCAACCGGTCGTCGATGCGCGGGAACTCGACCGCGCGCTCGTCGAGCTGACGTTCGGAGACGGTGCCCGTGGAGGGATCGATCGTCCAACTCCACAACACGCCGTCGGCCTCGAAACCGCCGGTGCCCCGCCACAACTCGGGGTAGCGGACCGCCTGCAGCACAACCGAATCCCCGTTGTCGTACGCGTTCGCGACGTGGAACACATAGCACGGGTCGATCTCGAACCACCGCACCTCGCCGAACGGGTCGTCGCGGCGCAGCAGGCCGAAGCGAGCGCCGTAATCGTCGTCCCAGCGGTACGGCATGTCACTTGCGGCCTTCATGGCGATGTCGAGGTCGAACACGATGGGCAGATCCATGAAGACGACGTACGACGCGGTCAGCGCGAAGTCATGCATCATCGTCAGCGCCGGCACGTCGAGCGGCCGGTTGACAGTCAACTCGCCGGTGGCGTCGGCGCGGTGATACGTCACGTGCGGGGCGAAGATGTTGCCGTACCCGAAGAAGTGCAACTCGCCGGTCGTCGGGCAGATCTTGGGATGAGCCGTCATGGAGTCGACGAGTTTGCCGCCGAAATCGTAGGCACCCAACGTCTCCAGATCGTTGGTGATCTCGTAGGGCAGGGACGATTCGACGAGCGCGAGAGTTCTGCCCGCGTGGTTGACGACGTGCGTGTTGGCGACGCTCGCCCGCAGATTGCGGGTGCCGTCGGCGTTGTAGAGCGGAAAGTCGGAGATGAAACTGTCGGTTCGCACCCACCGGTTGCGGTACCACTTGGCCCGGCCGCATTCGATGCGGACGCCGTGGATCATGCCGTCACCGGTGAACCAGTGCGCCGATGCCTGGCGTGGATTGGGCCCGTTGCGCAGATACCAGCCGTCCAGCTCCGGCGGTATCGCGCCGTGCACCGGGAGGTCGTATTCGGTCAGTTCGTCTACGACCGGGGCGTAGTTGCCGCGCCGGAAGAAGTCGTCGGTGCCGAAGAGTGTCGAATCGGTCGTCTCGGTCATCTGCGTCTCCTGAAGTCGGTGACCCGACACTGACATGTCACTTCTGACATGTCAAGAGTGAAGTATGGTGGAGCGGTGAGTTTGCGAATTGCGGCGCTGGGACTCCTTGCCCAAGAGCCGGCCAGTGGGTACGACTTGCTCAAGCACTTCGAGAAGTCGATGGCCAACGTGTGGCCGGCCACGCAGAGCCAGTTGTACGGCGAGCTCAACAAGCTGGCCGACGCCGGGTTGATCGAGGTTTCGGCCATCGGGCCACGTGGCCGCAAGGAGTACCGCATCACCGCGGCGGGCCGGGCCGAGTTGCGGCGGTGGATCGTCAATCCCCAGGATGATCCGCCGTTTCGCAGCGCAGCGCTTCTGCGCATCTTCCTCCTCGGCGAGATCACTCATGAGCAGGCACGCGAGCACCTCGCGGCGATGGCCGAGCGCGCCCAAACCGAGATCATCCGCCTCGAGAAGCTGCGCGACTCGATCGCCTGGGACGACAGCGACGGACACTTCTACGGCCGAGCCGCTCTCGAATATGGGCTGCAGCTCAACGCGATGGAAGCGGCGTGGGCGCAGTCGGTGATCGAGGGGATCGACGACCGGGATCGGCGCCGCGACGTTGCATCACGATAGTTTCCGATATATCGTCTACGTATCGGGAGCGCACGACGCGCTTTCTCACGATCAAAGGAAACGGACATGACAAACCCATTCACGCCGCCGCCCGGCGACTTCGGCTTCACCCCACTGGACCGGCGCGCGCTGCATCAGCAGCGGCGGCAGGCCCGGCGCGAGTTCCGCGAGAACCTGCGTGAACAACTCCGCCAGCACGACGGCGGGCCGGGCTTCGGCGGCTCGCCCGGCTTCGGTCCCGGTCGCGGCGGCTTCGAATTCGGCTTCGACCCGCGCGGCGGATTCGGCTTCCGCCCCGGCTTCGGCCCGGGTTTCGGCCCCGGCGGCCTGCACCGCGGTCGCCGTCGCGGCCGTGGCCGTCGCGGCGATGTGCGCGCGGCGATCCTCAAACTGCTCGCCGAACGGCCGATGCACGGCTACGAGATGATCCAGGAGATCGCCGAGCGCAGCCAGAACCTGTGGCGGCCGAGCCCCGGGTCGGTGTATCCGACGTTGCAGTTGCTCGTTGACGAAGGGCTCATCGAGGCGACCGAAAGTGACGGCAGCAAAAAGCTTTTCGCGCTCACCAACGACGGCCGCACCGCGGTGGAGAAGGTCGAGACCGCGCCGTGGGAGGAGATCGCCGACAACGTCGACCCGAGCCACGTCAACCTCCAGACCGCGGCCGCCCAGTTGATGGGCGCCGTCGCGCAGGCGGCCTACGCCACCGGCGAGGAGCAGCAACAGCGGATCGTCGACATCGTCAACAACGCCCGGCGCGAGATCTACGGCATCCTCGGCGAGTCTGAATAAACCGTCCGGTTTGCGATTTGTGGAGTGTTCGCGGCGGTCAGCGCCGCTAGCGCTCCACAAATCACTCGACGTCGACCCAGTCCAGCGTGCGCTGCACCGCCTTCTGCCAACCGGCGTAGGCGAACTCGCGCTGCTCGTCGCTCCACGATGGCGTCCAGCGCTTGCCCTCCTGCCAGTTCGACCGCAGGTCGTCGGCGTTCTCCCAGAACCCGACCGCGAGACCGGCGGCGTAAGCCGCGCCCAACGCGGTGGTCTCGGCGACGACCGGCTTGACGACGTCGACGCCGAGCACGTCGGCCTGGATCTGCATGCACAGGTCGTTGGCGGTGATGCCGCCGTCGACCTTGAGGACCTCCATGCGCACGCCGGAGTCGGCCTCCATCGCGTCGACGACGTCGCGGCTCTGGTAGCAGATCGCCTCGAGCGTTGCCCGCGCCAGATGCGCGTTGGTGTTGTACCGCGACAGCCCGACGATCGCGCCGCGGGCATCCGAACGCCAATACGGCGCAAACAATCCCGAGAATGCGGGCACGAAGTACACGCCGCCGTTGTCCTCGACCTGGCGCGCCAGCGCCTCGCTCTGTGCCGCGCCGCTGATGATGCCCAGTTGGTCGCGCAGCCACTGCACGGCCGAACCGGTGACCGCGATCGAACCCTCCAGCGCGTAAACGGGTTTGGCGGGCCCATCTCGGTCGGTGAACTGGTAGCACAGCGTGGTCAGCAAGCCGTTCTCAGAACGCACGATTTTCTCACCGGTGTTCAGCAGCAGGAAATTCCCTGTGCCGTAGGTGTTCTTGGCCTCACCGGCATCGAGGCACACCTGGCCGACCATCGCCGCCTGCTGGTCGCCGAGGATGCCGGTCAGCGGCGCCTGTCCGGCGACCGGCCCGTCGTCGCGGGTGATGCCGTACGACTCCGGATACGACGACGGCTTGATCTCCGGCAGCATCTGCCGCGGAATCCCGAAGAACGACAACAGTTCGTCGTCCCAGTCCAGCGTCTCCAGGTTCATCAGCATGGTGCGGCTGGCGTTGGTGACATCGGTGACGTGCGCCCCGCCGCGCGGACCACCGGTCAGATTCCACAACACCCACGTGTCGGGCGTACCGAAGATCGCCTCGCCGCTCTCGGCGGCCTCCCGGACGCCGTCGACGTTCTCCAGGATCCACTGCACCTTGCCGGCCGAGAAGTAGGTCGCCGGCGGCAGGCCGGCCTTGCGGCGGATCACTTCGCCACGGCCATCACGGTCCAGCGCCGAGGCGATGCGATCGGTGCGGGTGTCCTGCCACACGATCGCGTTGTAGTACGGCCGGCCCGTCCGCTTGTTCCAGACCAGCGCCGTCTCCCGCTGGTTGGTGATGCCCAACGCGGCCAGGTCGGTCGCCGCCAGGTTCGTCTTGTTCAGCGCCGACATGATGACCGAAGCGGTGCGTTCCCAGATCTCGACCGGATTGTGTTCGACCCAACCGGCCTTCGGCAGGATCTGCTCGTGCTCGAGTTGATGGCGACCGACTTCGGCGCCGCCGTGGTCGAAGATCATGCATCGGGTGCTGGTGGTGCCCTGGTCGATCGCGGCGACGAATTCGGCTGGCATTCCTTCATGATGGACTACATGACCGGACCGCTCGCCGACATTGACCGCATGCCGCGCGGCGGGCCCGACGCGTCGTGCCTGGACCGTCTGCTTGAAACCGACCGGCTCGAGTACCTGGACCGCGATTCGGACCGTCCCGCCGACGCCGCCCGCAAGCGCAGCGTGATCCGCGCGCTGGAATGGACCGGAGAGCGGTTCGGCACCACCGACAAGTTCGCCGAGATCGCGCTCGCCGAGATCGCCGATGTCGCCGATCCGACGATCCTCGAACTCGGTGCGGGGCACGGGGGTTTGTCGCGCAAGCTGCTCGACTGGCATCCGACCGCGCACGTGACGATCACCGACGTGGAAGCGGCCTCGGTCGAGGCGATGGCCGACAGCGACCTGGGCCGGCACCCCCGCGCCACGGTCCGGCAGGTGGACGCCACCGCGATCGGCGGCCCGGACGGCCAGTTCGACCTGGCGGTGTTCGCGCTGTCCTTCCACCACCTGCCGCCCTCGGCAGCCGCGCGCGCGATCGCCGAGGGCACCCGGGTGGCCGGCAAACTGCTGATCATCGACCTTCCTCGGCCACCGTCGCCGCTTCATCTGCTGCGCCTGGCGACCATGCTTCCGTTCGCGCCGGTGTTCCCCTTCGCGCACGACGGTGTCATCAGCTCGCTGCGCACCTACAGCCCGTCGGCGCTGCGGGCGTTGGCCGCGCATGCCGGTCCCGGCATCGAACTGGAGCTGCGCGGCGGGTTGCTGAGTCCTCAGGTGGTCGTCGCGCGCTGCTGACGCTCCGCGGCGCGCCACACCGACGGCCACCGCTGCTGCCCGTACTCGATGAGGGCATCGAGCACGTCGTATAGCGCCGGATGCCGCGCGATCAGCACACCGATCAGTTTCATATTGACCTTGATACCCACGTCGCCGCAGGTCAAACCCTGCGGCGGGGGCGGGTGAGCCGGTGCAGAAGCCACGCGGCGGGGATCGTGAGCATCAGCGTCACGACGAACAGCACCACCACCGAACCGGTGTAGACCTGCCAGCGCAACACCGACACCATCGCGATCTCCATCACGAGCACGTGCAGCAGGAAGATCTCGTAGGAGATCTCGCCCAGCCACACCATCGGCCTGCTGCTCAACAACCGCGAGTACCAACCGGAGTCGCCGAGCGCCAGCGGCGCGACGACGAGCGTGGCGATCGCCGCATAGAACATCACCTTGGCGAGATCCTGGCCGAGGTCGAGCGCCGGGGCGTCGGTCCGCCCCGCGATCGGGGTGGCCACCACCAGATAGGCGACGAGCGCGACCGGCAGCGCCGCGACGGCGTAGCACCGAACGTTGTTGTGCGCCAACACCGCAAGTGCCATCCCCCCGATGAACCACACGAGGTAGTGCGGCAACCACAACCCGGCACCGTTCGGCAGCCAGTCGGTCTTGTGCAGGACGACGAGCCACAGCGGGCTCAGCGCACCGACGGCGGCCAGGCCGGCCAGCAGCACGCCCGGTCGCCAGCGGCGCCGGCACAGCCACCCGAGCAACACGTATGCGAGCGCGGGCAGGACGGCGTAGAACGCCAGCTCGACCGCCAGGCTCCACATCTGGGTG
Organism: Mycobacterium sp. IS-3022; assembly: GCF_001500065.1. Lineage (GTDB taxonomy): Bacteria > Actinomycetota > Actinomycetes > Mycobacteriales > Mycobacteriaceae > Mycobacterium. The sequence continues at coordinate 163,580 of NZ_LQIN01000001.1, read as the reverse complement.
AGGCCCTGGTGCACGTACGTCGTGAGGTAGTTGCCGCTGTAAATCTGCGTGAGCGTGAGGTTGCGCACCAACCCGTTCCAGCTGTGGCCCGGATTCGGATCGATCGGACGGAATTCGTAGACGACGTAGGCCAGCAGCACCGTCACCGCGTAGGCGGGCATGATGCGGCGCACCCGGCTGCGGGCGTATCGGCGCAGACTCGGCGGTGCGGTTCCGGTCGCGGTGGCCCGCACCCAAGAACCGAACAGCAGAAAGCCCGAGAGCACGAAGAAGATCGCGACACCGATCTCCATGCGCGCAAACGTCAACCCGAGATAACCGCGGTTGTATGCCCCCGTACCGTACGCGGCGTGGGTCCCCATGACGAGCAGCGCCGCGACAGCACGGATCCCTGTGAGCGACGCGACCCGGTCGACCGTGGAAACCTGTTCGAGGCCACCCTGGTCGTCGCCCGACCATGGACCTGACACCGCGTCAGTATCAAACCGTGACCGACGAACCGCGTTCCAATTCGATGATCCGGTCACCCAGCCCGCGCCGCTTCATCTCGTCGAGGAAGTCGAACAGCGGCGAGCCGAACACCCCATAGTCGTCGAAGTGCACCGGGATCATCTTGGGCAGGTCGAGCAACTCGACGACGTCGGTGCCCTGGCGACCGTCCATCGTCACCGTCAGCCCGAACGGCAGGTGTCTGCCGAACGGCAGTCGAGTACCGCCCAGATGCAGTATGCCGACGTCGATCGCTTCGAATCGCACTGGTATGTCATGCAATTCGTCGATCAGCAGCGTGTCTCCGGAGATGTAGAGCCGTCGGCGCGCCGTCCCGTCGGAGAACTCGACCATGCTGCCCATCACCGGCGGCAGCAAGCGGTCGATCGGGGTGGGCGCATGCCGACCGGGCAGTGAGGTGACGGTGACCGACGTCGTGCCCTTGACGAAGGTGTGGTGCTGCCAGGTGTCCAGCGCCACGGCGCTGCCGAACCCGCGGTGAATAAGCCGCTTCGCCGCGTGCGGGGTGGTCACGATCGGCAGCGCATGGTCGAGGCGGCGTTGCGACACCCGGTCCCAGTGGTCGCCGTGCATATGCGACAGCACCACGCCGTCGAGCGCGGGCAACTGGTCGATGTCGAGCACCGGTCCTTTGCGCCGCTTGGACAGCAGACCGTAGCCCAGGTAGGCGTGCTGGCCTTGGTGCAGGAAGTTCGGGTCCGTCAACAGGGTTATGCCGCCACCGGAGATCAGCGTGGTGGCATTGCCGATGAAGGTGACGGTGACGTCCATAGCCTCCGACTACCCGCCCGGGCGAGGTTCATGCCACCGAATAGCGGCGTGTCTCGATGCAAACACGGGCGCTCGCCGACAATGGGGATGTGGGTGAGGAAGTCAAGGGCACCGGCTACAGCGGCGCGCACCGCCGGGAGTACCGCCGCAAGGTGCAGCAGTGCCTCGACGTCTTCGAGACGATGCTCGCCCAGTCGAGCTTCGAGTTCGAGCGGCCGCTGACCGGCATGGAGATCGAGTGCAATCTGGTCGACTCGGCGTATCAACCCGCGATGAGCAACCAAGAGGTGCTGCAGGCGATCGCCGATCCGGCGTATCAAACCGAATTGGGCGCTTACAACATCGAATTCAACGTGCCGCCACGCCGGTTGCCGGGACGGGCTGCTCTCGAACTGGAATCCGAGGTGCGCGCGAGCCTGAACGCGGCCGAGACGAAAGCCAGCCGACACGACGCGCATATAGTGATGATCGGGATTCTGCCGACGCTGCTACCTGAGCACCTGTCGGGCCACTGGATGAGCGAGTCGACGCGGTATCAGGCGCTCAACGACTCGATCTTCACCGCGCGTGGCGAGGACATCTTGATCGACATCGTCGGACCGGAACGGCTGAGCCTGCAGACCGCGTCGATCGCGCCGGAGTCCGCGTGTACGAGCATGCAACTGCACCTTCAGGTGTCGCCCGCGGAGTTCGCGCAGAACTGGAATGCCGCTCAGGTGTTGGCCGGGCCGCAGCTCGCGCTGGGCGCCAACTCGCCGTACTTCTTCGGCCACGAACTGTGGGCCGAGACCCGCATCGAACTGTTCGCCCAGGCCACCGACACCCGACCGGACGAGCTCAAGGCACAGGGCGTGCGGCCCCGCGTTTGGTTCGGCGAACGCTGGATCACGTCGATCTTCGACTTGTTCGAGGAGAACGTGCGCTACTTCCCGTCGCTATTGCCGGAACTGTCCGACGAGGACCCGGTCCGTGAGCTCGCCGAGGGCCGCACCCCGAAGCTGGCCGAGCTGCGGCTGCACAACGGCACCATCTACCGCTGGAACCGGCCGGTGTACGACGTCGTGCACGGCCGTCCGCACCTGCGGGTGGAGAACAGGGTGTTGCCCGCGGGTCCGACCGTGGTGGACATGATGGCCAACGCCGCGTTCTACTACGGCACGCTACGGACGCTGTCCGAGGAGGACCGCCCGTTGTGGACCAAAATGAGTTTCCCTGCGGCACAGCACAATTTCGTGCAGGCCGCGCAGCACGGGATAGACGCCCGGCTGTACTGGCCGGGCCTGGGCGAGGTGACGGCGGACGAGTTGGTGCTGCGCCAGTTGTTGCCGATGGCCGACGAGGGCCTGCGCCGCTGGGAGGTGGCGGCCGAGGTGCGCGACAGGTATCTCGGGGTGATCGAGGGCCGCGCCAAGTCCGGTCGCAACGGCGCCACCTGGCAGGTCGAGACGGTGCGGGCGCTGCAGGAACGCGGTATGGCGCGGCCCGCCGCGCTCGCGGAGATGCTGCGCCGGTACGGGACGCGGATGCACAGCAACGAACCCGTGCACACCTGGGACGAGGGCTTCGACGACTAGGCCTTCTCGGTCGCGGTCACCAGCGCTTCGGCGAACTGCGCGAGATCCCCTGGAGTCGCATCGACGTGTGGCGATGCCCGCAGCACCGGTGTCGTCATCTCGAATGGGGCCCGCAACACTTCGGCATGGGTGGTGACGATGCCCCGCTCGGCGAGCAGCCAGGCCCGCACCTTCTGCGGATCGGCGCCGGCCGTCGGCGCCAGCGTGGTGACGGCCGTCGGCTCGTCGGTTGCCTCGACCACCCGCCAGCCGTGAATGTCGGCCAACGCCTCGCGCGTCATCCGGCCGACCTCGCTCAGGCGGTCACGCACCCGAGCAGGTCCCGCGGCCAGATGCTCCCCGACCGCGACGGAAAACCCCACGCGGGCCGCGACATTCGCTTCACCTTGCTCGAGGCGCTGCATCACCGTCAAGGGCAGATTCCAGTCCGGCGGCGGCAACCGCGGCCGCAGCCGCTCGGCAAGCGCCGGTCCGATCGCCAGGAAGCCCACTCCGCGCGGGCCGGCGAGCCATTTGCGTGACGATCCGTATATCGCCGACGGCGCGACCGCGCAGTCGAGGTGCCCGAGCGCCTGCGCGGCGTCGACCACCAGCGGCACGTCGAGGTCACGGCACACCTGCGTCAGCGCGGCAAGGGGCTGTGCGGTGCCGCGGTGGCTGCCCAGTGCGGTCAGGTGCACCAGCGCGGGCGGGTCCGCGGCCAGCATGCGCGTCGATGCGTCGACGTCGAGGCGTCCGTCCCCGTCGGCCGCCAGCGGGCGGACGTCGAAACCGTTGGCGGACATGACGGCCAGATTCGGTCCGTACTCACCCGGCAGGCAGGCCAGGGTGCGCGGGCCCGGCCAGGCGGACAGCAGCAGGTCCAGCGCATTGTTGGCGCCGGTGGTGAACACGACGTCACTGCCGTTGAGCCCTGCGAGCACGCCGACGGCCGCGCGCCCCGCGTCCAGCACCGGCGTGGCCGCTTCGGCGGCGACGTATGCGCCGACCTCGGCTTCGTGCCGGGCGTGCTGGGCGGCGGCGTCCATCGCCGCGAAGCTCTGACGCGAGCAGGCCGCGCTGTCGAGATGCAGCCCTGCGACGGCCGGTCGCGCGGACCGCCACTGTTCGCCGAGGCTCATTTCGTCGACAGCGACAAGCCGAAGTCCCCTGCGGCGTCGGTCCACCAGTGGGTGCGCCGCAGCCCGACGGCGGCGAGTTCGGCGGCGACCCCGTCGGGGCGGAACTTGCACGACACCTCGGTCAGCATCTCCTCCCCGTCGGCGAAGTCGACGGTCAGATCGAGGTCGTGCACCGTTACCCGCTGAGAAGTCCTGGCGCGCAACCACATTTCGATACGCTCCTCGTCGGCGTTCCACTTCGCGACATGTTCGAACGCCTCCGGGTCGAAGTTGGCGCGCAGTTCCCGGTTCACCACCGCCAGCACGTTGCGGTTGAACTTCGCGGTGACACCCGCGCTGTCGTCGTAGGCCCGCACCAGCCGGTCGGCGTCCTTGACCAGGTCGGTGCCCAACAGCAGCGTGTCGCCGGGCCGCAGCGTCTGCGACAGCGCCGCGAGGAAGTCTGCGCGCGGACGGGGTGTGAAATTGCCGATCGTCGAGCCGAGGAACGCGACCAGGCGGCGCCCGATCCGCGGTATCCGATCGAGGTGCTCGTCGAAATCGCCGCCCACTGCGTCGATCTCGATGCCGGGATACTCGACGCTGAGCTCCGACCCGGCGGCGGCGAGCACCCCCACGTCGACGTCGAACGGGATGAACCGGCGCAGCGACCCACGGTCCCGCAGGGCGTCGAGCAGCATGCGGGTTTTCTCCGATGTACCGCTGCCGAGTTCGACGAGCGTGTCCGCACCGGAGGCCGCGGCGATCTCGGCGGAACGGTCCCGCAGGATCTGCGCCTCGGTGCGCGTCGGATAGTACTCGGGCAGGCGGGTGATCTGGTCGAACAGATCGCTTCCGACGGAATCGTAAAACCACTTGGGCGGCAACGACTTCGGCTGCTGCGTCAACCCATCGAGCACATCGCGGCGCAGTGCCACCGCAGCCGAGTCGGCCGACAGGTGATTCGACAGTGTCAGGGTGGATGCGTGATCCGCCTCCGCTCCTCGCTTGACTGTCATCACGATCCTTTCAGGGGGATCAGGTCGACATCCGGGCCGTGCACGTGTACGAGATGACGGTCGGGAACTTCCGCCCAGGCCGGATCGTCGTCGTAGGGTTCGCTGGCCAGCACGACGCCATCGCTTCGGCGCAGCACCGACAGGGTGTCCCCCCACGTGGTGGCCAGCAACCGAGAACCGTTGCCCGCCAAGATGTTGAGCCGGGCACCGGGGTCCGCGGCAGCCACTTCGACGATGGTGTCGCCCAGCGCGTCGAGCCCGCGATCGAAGATCAGCGCCGCCAGCAGGGCGCTGTCGTTCGTCGACTCGGCGCGCGGCGACAACGGCAGGACGGCGCGGTCCACCAGTCCGTTGTGCGACAGCAGCCAGTGCCCGTCGGTGAACGGTGCCGACGCTGTCGCCTCGATCGGCATGCCGATGCTGGCCGACCGCACGGCGGCCACCACACAACCGCTGCGCAGCGCCGGCGCGACCGACGCGAACGAGCCGTCCCCCCACAGCGGCGTCGCGCTGCGCCACCGCCGGGGCGTGCCGTCAGCCACATCGGCCGAGAAGAACCCCACGCCCCACCCGTCGGCGTTCATCAGCCCGTACTTCTGCCTGCGCGGCGAATACGACTGCACCAGAAGGCCGTTGGCGGGTTCGAGGACCAGCGACGCCACCGACACGGGTTCGCCGAGCCACCCCAGATGTCTGCACATCAAGCGTCCCAGGCCAGGCGCACGCCCGAAAAGATCTGCCGCCGGATGGGGTGGTCCCAGTTGCGGAAGCTGGGCCGCAGGATGCTTGCCGCCACGGCCCATGACCCGCCGCGCAACACCTTGTAGTCACCATCGAAGAACGGCGCCGAATACTGCTCGTAGATCATCGGCGTGAAACCCGGCCACGGCCGCAGCGGCGAGGTGGTCCACTCCCACACGTCACCGAGCATCTGTTCGGCGCCGTACGCCGACGCGCCCGCCGGATAGGCACCCACGGGGGCGGGCCGCAGCGCGTCGCCGCCGAGGTTGGCCAGGTGCGTCGTCGGTTCCGAGGCGCCCCACGGATAGCGCCGTCGCGCGTCGACCGCCGGGTCCCACGCACAGGCCTTCTCCCACTCGATCTCGGTGGGTAGCCGGGCGCCGGCCCATGCCGCGTAGGCCTCGGCCTCGAAGAAGGTGACGTGTTGGACGGGTTCGTCACCGGGGATGTCCTCGACGTGGCCGAACCGCGTGCGGGTGCCGTCGGTGTTCCAGAACTGCGGTGCCCGCAGACCCGTCTCCTGCCGGTGCGCCCAGCCGCGCGGCGACCACCATTGCGGGTTGTCGTAGCCGCCGTCGTCGACGAACCGGCGCCACTCGGCGTTGGTGACCGGGACACGGCCGATCCGGAAGGCGCGCACCTCGACGACGTGGGCCGGACGCTCGTTGTCCAGCGAGTGCGGTTCGGTGACCGCGTCGACGCCGAGGACGAACTCGCCGGCCGGCACCAGGACCGAGGTGCCCGCGACGCCCGGCCGGCCTTGGGGTAGCGGGGCGCCGGCGTCGAGCAGCGGCGCGCCGGTGCGCAGATTCAGCGCCTGCAACATGGTTTCGTCGTGCTGGTTCTCGTGGCTGATGACCAGTGCGAAGTTGAACGCCGGATCGTCGTCGGGCATCGCGTCCAACGTGTCGAGCACCCGGTTGCGCACGGTTCCGCAGTAGGCCCTGGCGTCCGACGGCGGAAGCAGCGGCAGGTTCGCGCGGCTGGCACGGGAGTTGACGAACGCGTCGTAGAGCCGCTCGACCCCGGGCGGCAGCATGCCCGGCCGGTCCGGGTTGCCGTCGCGCAGCAGCCAGAGCTCCTCCTGCTGCGCGATGTGCGCGAGGTCCCACACCAACGGGCTCATCAGCGGGCTGTACTGGCGGCCCAGTTCGGCGTCGTCGAAATCGACCAGCCGCAAGGTGCGCTCGCGTGCCCTGGTGAGTTCGCGCGCGATGCTTTCGCGAGAAGTCACATTTCTCCTCGGGCCAGTTGGGTGACCGCCGGCGCGATCCCGTATCTCACGGCACGGTCGCCGAACTCGTCGGCCGGACACCGTCCCTGCTCGACCGAACGCACCAACCGTCGCATCGATTCCTCGAGTTCGGCCGGCGCGCGTTCGGCGGCAGCCTGCACGCATTGTTCGGCAGCGGTCCGCAACCGGCGGTCGGCCAGGCCGACCCGGGCGGCCAGATCCCACGCGGTGGCGACGGGTGCGGTGGCTTCGGCGGCGACGTCCGCGGCGGTCGGATCGTCGAGCAGCGTGACGAGCGTGAACACGATCGCCGGCCAGACGGCCTCGGGCACGCTGTCGAGATACCGGATCTCGAGCCACTGACGCGGCCGTACCGGGGGGAACAGCGTGGTCAGGTGGTAATCGAGATCGGCTTCGGTGGGTCTGCGCCCGCCGAGCGGCACACGTCCTTCGACCCAGTCGGCGAACGGCACCCACTCGGTGACCGGTTCGGCGTCGGCGGCCGTGTTGTTGACGAGCATGACCGGCGCTTTGAGCGCATACCGGGCCCAGTCGCAGGCCGGGTCGTCGCCGCTTTCGCCGAGTACAGGACCGCAACGAGCGGCGTCCAGTCGACTCCACACCCGTTGCCGCGCGGATTGCCAGCCGGAGAACCGGCCGCTCAGCAGCGGTGAGTTCGCCGCTACGGCGATCATCGTCGGCCCGAGCGCATGGCTCAGCCGCACCCGATCCGCCCAGCCGTTCCGCGGCCCGGCGTCGAGGTTGATCTGCACCGAGGCCGTTGACGTCATCATCGCCGCGCCCGCGGCGCCGGTCCGGCTGGCCTCGAAGAAGGTCTCCATCGCGCGGTAGCGGGCACCGGGATTGATCCGCTGCGGCGCGCGCAGCGGGTCGGCACCGAGCAGGACCAAGCCGAAGCCCGCACCGGCGAACGCCGCCCGCAGCACCGCACGGTCGGCGCTCATCGCGTCGATCGCGGCCATCGGGCCCGGCAATGGTGGGCCGGACAGTTCGACGGCCCCGCCGGGTTCGACGGTGACCTTGCTGCCGCCCGGAAGTACCGGCAATCCGGCGATGATGTCGGTGAGTTGCTGCCATGTCGGCCGGCGCATCGGGTCGGCCAGGTCGAAGCAGTGCGCCTCGATCTCCAGACCCACCTGACCCACCGGGCCGTCGCGCAAGCAGCCGGCACCGACGTGCAGCGCAGCGCCCTCAACGCTGGTCAGCTCTGCCGAAGCGGCTCGCGACGGGTGCGCGTCGTCCACCTCGGTCGTGATGGTGAAGGTCACCCAACCGTCCCCTTCCGGGTCTGGACCGCTCGCCCCCTTTCAACCATCTTCCAGACGAGACCGACAAAGTCTCGCGATTTTTTCGATGACGTGTTCGTTACATGTGGTCGACTGCGCCGCTCGGCTACTGGCCGAGCGTGTTCTGCATCGCCCCGGCCAGCACGTTGACCGCTGGGCCACCGTTCCCGGATTGGCAGACCTTCGCCTGAAGCAGGACGTTCTCCCGCTTGCGGGTGGTGGTGAAGCAGCGCCGATCCGTGCCGGCCTCCTGTTTGACCCAGTCGGCGTCCGTCGCCGAGGTGGGCCCGCCGGTGAACGTCCAGACCTGGGTGCGCAGGTTGTCCAGGTGCATCGCGGTGGTCTGGCCGTTGCAGCCGACGGTGCGGTCGACGACGCGGCGGAAGGCCCGGTCGGCCGCGTCGCTCGTCGCGAACACCCCGACCGCCTGCTTGACCAGATGTGTCGTGTCGGTGGGCGACTCCTGCGTCACGGCACCGTTGAACGACGCCAGGTCGGGGTCGGCGTAGACGTCCGGCAGACCGATGTCGGCCCAGTTGTTACACACCGGGTTGTCGACACGGAACGACTGCACCGGATCGGTGAACGTCGTCTCGAATCGCATTGTGGCGCCGACGATATTGCCCACCGAACCCTTCGGCAGCACGGCGTAGTTCACCACGCCGGGATCCGATGGGCGCGCCGAGGCGACGTCGGCCGGCGCCACAATCGACATGCCGAGCGCAAGACCGACGCCGGCTAGGGCGGCGATCCGCACCGGCTCAAACCTTCGCCGACAGCTTGACGTCGATGTTGCCGCGGGTGGCCTTCGAGTACGGGCAGACCTGGTGCGCCTTGTTCATCAGGTCGTCGGCCGCGCTCTGCTCGAGGCCGGGCAGGTAGCCGATCAGGTGCGCGTTGATGCCGAAGCCGCCCTCGGGGTCCTTGCCGAAGCCGACCTGGGCGGTGATGCCGGTCGCGTCGTCCAGCTTGACGTCGTTGTTCTTCGCCACCAGCCTCAGCGCGCCGAGGAAGCATGCGGCGTACCCGGCGGAGAACAGCTCCTCGGGGTTCGTGCCCTCACCACTGCCACCCATCTCCTTCGGGTGGTTGGTGTTCAGATCGATCTTGCCGGTCGAGGACTTGACGTGGCCCTCGCGGCCGCCGCCGGTTGCGGTGGACTCCTGGGTGAAAACGACTTCGATGCTCATGGCCTCGATCATGCCAGCCCACTCCGAGACGGCAAGACGCCCCTTCGTCACCGCCCGTTGCCGTCGAGCTTGGCTCGAACTCCCTCCTCGATCTTCTTGCCGAGATCCGGGTCGACGTTCTTCCAGTACTCGAACACTCGCGACAACACCGGCTCGCGCACGCCCTTGGTTACGTGACCGATCACGTTGTGTGCCAAACGGTCTCGTGCATCGTCATCGAGCACCTCGCGGACCAGCGTGCCAGCCTGGCCCCAGTCGTCGTCGTCCGGTCTCAGCGTGTACGCGTTGCGCACCATGTCGCCGTCCGAAGCCCAGTGCACCTCGGCCGCCCGCTTCGGGTCGGCTTCCGGGCCGCCCATCGAGTTCGGCGTATAGATCGGATCGGTGACGTTTCGGATGCGCATCGGGCCGTCTTTGGAGTACGCGCGGACCTCGACCGTGGGCTCGTTGACCGGTATCTGCTTGTAGTTGACGCCCAGCCGGTGGCGGTGCGCATCGGCATAGGAGAAGCCGCGGGCCAGCAGCATCTTGTCCGGGCTCAGGCCGGTTCCGGGCACGATGTTGTTCGGTTCGAACGCGGCCTGCTCCATTTCGGTGTGGTAGTCGGTCACATTGCGGTCCAACGTGAGCCGGCCGACCTCGTGCAGTGGGTAGTCGCCGTGCGGCCACACCTTGGTCAGGTCGAAGGGGTTGAACCGGTAGGTCTTGGCATCCTCGAACGGCATGATCTGCACGTGCAGCGTCCAACTCGGGTGGTCGCCACCCTCGATCGACTCGTAGAGATCACGCTGGTGGTAATCGCCGTCCTCGCCGGCCAGCCGATCGCCCTCCTCCTGGGTGAGGAACTCGATGCCCTGGTCCGTCTTGAAGTGGTACTTCACCCAGAACAGCTCGCCGGCATCGTTCAGCCAGCTGTAGGTGTGGCTGGAGTAGCCGTTCATGTGGCGCCACGTCTTGGGGATGCCGCGGTCACCCATCAACCAGGTGACCTGGTGAGCGGACTCCGGTGAGAGCGTCCAGAAGTCCCACTGCATGTGGTGATCGCGCAGGTTGGTGGCCTGCATGCGCTTCTGTGAACGGGATGAAGTTCTGGAACTTCATCGGGTCGCGGACGAAGAACACCGGGGTGTTGTTGCCGACCATGTCGAAGATGCCATCGGTGGTGTAGAACTTCAGTGCGAATCCGCGGGGGTCGCGCCACGTGTCGGGGCTGCCGCGCTCGCCGGCGACGGTGGAGAACCGGATCAGGGTGTCGGTTTTGGTGCCGGGCTGGAATACCGCAGCCTTGGTGTACTTGCTGACGTCTTGGGTGACCTCGAAGTGACCGAATGCCCCGCCGCCTTTGGCATGCGGTTGACGCTCGGGGATCCGCTCCCGGTTGAAGTTGGCCATCTGCTCGATCAGGTAGTGGTCGTGCAGAAGGATGGGGCCGTCGGGGCCCACCGTGAGTGAGTGCTCGACGCTCGGTGCCGGATTGCCTGCGTCGTTGGTCGTGTACTTATCGGGCATCAGGTGTCACTCCTCGAGTCGAGCGGCATCGGGCTGAGCCGCCTCGCTCAGGGTGGAGTCCCCCAGAGTGGATCGATTCCAAACCTCAAAGTGAGCCGACGCTCGAGGGCCCGGCGGGATACCGGGCTCTCGAGGCGGAAGTGGTTACGGTCGCGCCGGCGCGGTCGTGGTCGGCGCCTCGGGCGACTGCGGTTGCTGAGGCGGTTGGAATCGTGGGCCTTCCGCTCCTTCCGGGCCGCCGAACCGCGGGCCCTGGAAATCGCCACGCGGACCCATCGGGAATCCCGGCGGTGGGCCACGGTGGAAGATCGCGAAATCACGGTCGTGGCCACCGGGTCGGCCGCCACCGTGGTGGCCACCGGAGTGCGCGCCGATGATGAATCCGGAGAAGAAGATCACCGCGACGACGAAGACCACGCCGGCGACGATGCCGACCCAAGCGGCGACGGCGCCGAGGCGGGAGCGGCGCGGTTCCTCACGCGCGGCCGGCGCGACGGGATCGTGCGGTGATGCGGTGACGACGGGTTCAGTCCCAGGTTCGCTAGGTGTTTGACTCATGGCTGCCATCTTGCGGGCACTTCTGATGTGCCGGTCATGCGGCACCTGTGCGCAAGCTGTGAATGCGGCGACCGTCGAGGCCGGTTTCGGCTACGGCTTGAACGGGTTGACCGCGAACTGGATCACCCGGTACGGCGACCCACCGCGCGGACCGGTGTTCCACTGGCTGACGAACACCCGCACCTCGTCGAGCGTCGAGCCGGGCGAGATGTACCCGCCATACGGTTGAGCCAGCCGGTTGTTCTCCGGCGGTCCCAGATGGTCCACCGGATCCGGCCACTCGGTCGCGACGACGACGGTCGTCACCGGCGCGGTGCCGAGCCCGGTTGGATCGTCGGCCACGCGCATCTCCATGTTGCCGGTGGTGGCGTTGAAATACGACAGCACGGTCTTGCCGTCGATCTGCCGGATACTCATCTCGCCCACTGCGTCCGGCCACAGGGCCGTCGGCGTATTCCCCCAACCCGAGCCAGCCGACCAGCCCTGCCAGCTGGACCGGTCCTCGAACGCCTCGGGTGCAACGCGATACAGCACCAGTGGCGCACTGCGGTCGAAGTTGTCGGCCACGATGTAGACCCATCCGGTGGGCGAATCGGGACGAGGGATCGGATCGTAGTAGCCGCTGATCTGCGACTGCTGGCCCCTCGCGTATGAAGCCGCTCGCTCCGATCCGTTCACTGTCGGCCAACTCCCTTGCGCCGGATCGGATTTCACCAACCGCGACGACTCAGGCTCCAGTTCACGCACCGTCGTGACCATCATGTAGTTCTCACGGTTGATCTGGACCACGCCCGCAGGCAACTGCGACATGCCCGCGGGCGTCGGGTCGGCGAGCAGCGGTCGGTCGGTGCCTGTCACGCCGTCATAGCGCACGCCGGACGGGTCGTCGATCGAATCCGTCTCGACGTGCAGCGCGATCGGCGAGAACCAGCCACCGTAGCCGACACCTTGGCCGGCGAAGCTGTCACCGCACACTTGCAGGATGCCGCTGGGAAACTCCATGAACTCGCACAGATCGGTGGCACCGACCCCGTAATCACGTGTCGGCGTGCCGGTTCCGGCCGTCGGGCCGATCCGGATCACCTGACCCGGCGCCAGCGGCGGTAGCACCGGGTCGGGAATCGGCGCGGGCTGGGCGACGGCCGACGGCGCCGCGACGAGGCCCAACGCCGAGATCGACGAAATGGCGGAAATTACTCGCACTTTCCCACCAAAACGTCGGTTTCGGCGCAAATCAGCCTCGAGCCAGCAGCTCGGCGATCTGAATCGTGTTGAGCGCCGCGCCCTTTCGGAGGTTGTCGCTGGACACGAACAGCGCCAGCCCGCGACCTTCGGGCACACCGGGATCCCGGCGGATCCGGCCGACGAGTGAGTCGTCCACACCGGCGGCCGCCAGCGGCGTCGGAACGTCGACCACCTTCACACCCGGAGCCGACTCCAGCAACTCGGCGGCGCGCTGCACCGAAAGCGGTTGAGAGAACTCGAGGTTCAGCGACAGCGAATGCCCGGTGTACACCGGGACCCGCACACACGTGCCGCTGACCGCAAGGTCCGGGATACCCAGGATCTTGCGGCTCTCGTTGCGCAGTTTCTGGTCTTCGTCGGTCTCACCAGAGTCGTCGTCGACGTACGAACCCGCCAGCGGGACGACGTTGAACGCGATGGGCGCCACATACTTCGAAGGCGCCGGGAAGTCCAGCGCCGCACCGTCGGCCACCAAGTCCCTGCTGTCCGCGGCGACGGCGCTGACCTGGCTGAACAACTCGTCGACGCCTGCGACGCCGCTGCCCGACACCGCCTGGTAGGTCGACGCGATCATCCGCACCAGGCCCGCTTCCTCGTGCAACGGCATGAGCACCGGCATCGCGGCCATCGTGGTGCAGTTCGGGTTCGCGATGATGCCCTTCTTGAGGGTGACGCCTCGCACGTCGCGCGCGAAGTTCACCTCGCTGACAACCAGCGGTACGTCGGCGTCCTTGCGCCACGCCGACGAGTTGTCGATCACCACCGCGCCGGCCTCGGCGAACCGCGGCGCCTGCACGCGCGACATCGTCGCGCCCGCGGAGAACAATGCGATGTCCAGTCCGGTGGGGTCGGCGGTCGCGGCGTCCTCTACCTCGATCTCCTGGCCACGGAACGAGAGCTTCTTGCCCTGCGACCGCGCCGATGCGAAGAAACGCACCGACGAAGCAGGAAAGTCGCGCTCTTCCAACAGGTTCCGCATCACTTGGCCGACCTGACCGGTCGCGCCCACGATTCCTAGATTCACCATGGCTAACGCCCCGTTCCCGCGTAGACGACGGCTTGCTCTTCGCCGCCCAGTCCGAACGCCTCGTGCAGCGCGGCGACCGCCTTGTCGAGATCGGTGTCCTTCACCAGCACTGAGATCCGGATTTCCGAAGTAGAGATCAGGTCGATGTTCACCCCGACCGAGGCCAGCGTTTCACAGAATTTCGCGGTGACGCCCGGATGGCTCTTCATACCGGCACCAACCAGCGAGACCTTGCCGATGTGGTCGTCGTAGAGCACCCCGGTGAAACCGATCTCCCCCTGCAGCGAGCTCAGCTTCTGCACCGCCGCCGGACCGTTGTCCCGGGGACAGGTGAACGTGATGTCGGTCTTGCCGTCCTCGACCTTGGAGATGTTCTGCAGCACCATGTCGATGTTGATGTCGGCGTCGGCGACCGCGCGGAACACCTTGGCGGCGTAACCGGGCACGTCCGGGATGCCGACGACGGTCACCTTGGCTTCACTGCGGTCGTGCGCGACTCCGGTCAGGATGGCGTCTTCCACGGGTATGTCCTCCATCGATCCGGACACCAGGGTGCCGAGATTGTCTGAGTATGACGAGCGCACGCGGATCGGCACGTGATAGCGGCGGGCGTATTCCACACACCGCAGCATCAGCACCTTGGCGCCGCAGGCGGCCATTTCGAGCATCTCCTCGAAACTGATCCGGTCGAGGTGACGCGCGTTGGGCACGATTCGCGGGTCCGCGGTGAAGATGCCGTCCACGTCGGTGTAGATCTCGCAGACGTCCGCCTCGAGCGCCGCGGCCAAAGCAACCGCCGTGGTGTCCGAGCCGCCCCGGCCCAGCGTGGTGACGTCCTTGCTGTCCTGGCTGACCCCCTGGAAACCGGCGACCAGCACGATCACGCCTTCATCGAGGGCGTCGCGCAACCGGCCCGGTGTGACGTCGATGATCTTGGCGTTGCCGTGGATACCGGTGGTGATCACGCCGGCCTGCGATCCGGTGAACGACCGCGCCTGCGCGCCCAGCGAATGGATGGCCATGGCGACCAGTGCGTTGGAGATCCGCTCCCCGGATGTCAGCAGCATGTCCATCTCGCGCGCGGGTGGCGCGGGGCACACCTGGTGGGCCAGGTCGAGCAGATCGTCGGTGGTGTCGCCCATCGCCGAGACGACCACCACGACGTCGTTGCCCTGCTTCTTGGTCTCGACGATCCGCTCGGCGACGCGACGGATCCGCTCGGCGTCGGACACCGAGGATCCGCCGTACTTCTGCACGACGAGCGCCACTGTCTACCTCTCAACAAGCCGGGATTGAGTCCCAACAAGGATAAGGGAGAGGTGCGCGTGATTTTTTCCGCCGGTAGTCCGGCGAACGTGCTCGAGGGTCCGAGCGGTCCGTTGGGCCTCGACGGGGTCATCGCGAGCGGCCGCTGGAGCAGAGCGCGTTCGACAGCGATTACGCCATTCGCCTCGAGTGCCATTGCGCGCGAAGCCACCGCGAAATGTCGGCGACCTCACCATTCTGTGTCCGGTTCGAATTGCGCACAAAACTATCGCCTTGCGGCGAATAGGATATGCGCGGAAGTTGCGGCGGATATTCGGTGAATCAACCACGTTGGTCGATCACCCGATCCGAGCCGGCCCGAGCCGCCAAGCCTGACGGAAAGAGGCACGTATGGCGCGACAGACCATCCGCAAAGCGGTCATCCCCGCGGCCGGCATCGGCTCACGCCTGTTGCCGATGACCAAGGCGATCCCCAAGGAGATGCTGCCCGTCGGCGACAAGCCTGTCATCGAACACACCGTTCGCGAGCTGATCAATTCCGGCATCACCGACATAACGATCGTGGTGTCGGGCGGAAAGACCCTGATACAGGAGCACTTTCGCCCCAATCCGGCGCTGGTCGACCAACTGCGCGCAGCCGGCAAGGACGCGTATGCCGACGCGGTCGACGAGGTCGGCAAATTGTCCCAGCATGGCCATATCACGTACCTCTACCAGTACGGTCCGTACGGCAACGGCACCCCGGTGCTCAACGCGTCACGCTCGTTCGGTGACGAGCCGGTCCTGGTGCTCTGGCCGGACGACGTCTTCGTCGCCGAGGTGCCCCGTGCCCAGCAACTGATCAAGGCCTACGAGCAGACCGCGTCCCCAGTTCTGGCGCTGATGCCGATGGCGCCCGAGAACTCTCGCCGGTACGGCGTGCCGATCGTCAAGGAGGATCTCGACGGCGGGCTGTTGCGGGTCACCGGAATCGTCGAGAAACCACAACCACACGAGGCTCCGTCGGAGTACGCCGCCATCGGCGGCTATGTCATCACACCCGCCGTCGTCGACGAGCTGCGTGAGCAGACGAAACGCTGGTATGAGCAGACCCACACGGGTGAGATCTACCTGACCGACGCGATCAACACCTACGCCAAGGACCATGCCGTCTACGGTCAGGTGATCCAGGGCCACTGGTGTGACACCGGCAATCCCTCCGACTATCTGGTCGCGCAGTTCGCGTTCGCCCTGGCCCATCCGGAATACGGCCCGGTGTTACGGAATCTGGCAGCCCAGCTCGAAGGCCCGCTGCTGCACACACTGGCAATCGAGATCGACGGTCCGTCGCGCGAGACTCCCGCCTAGCCGGCCGAACCTCTGGTGGTGCGACGCCTTCTCGTCCACAGCACCGCCGCGGTCATCGCGATGAGCGCTACCACAGCCACTCCGGCGCCGATCACGATCGACCGGCTCAGCGACTGCGGTGATTGAGCGGTATCGGAAGCATTGCCGGCGGCTCGGATGGCGAGGTTCGTCGGCTCACCCGCCGGACCGGCGAAGAGCACATCTCCCGTGAGCGCAGACAAGTCGTCGTTCAAGCCGTCGAGGTAACTGAACAGCGGGTCGACCAGTGTCCAGGCGCCGGTCGTCGTGACGAGGATGACGGACCGATTCCGAGGCTGATCGGCGAACGCCTGGATCGACCCCAGACCACCCCCCATGTCCGCACGAAGCACGGTGGGCAGCCCGACCTCTACCATCGTGCCGTCGGCACTGATAGGGGGGTCGAGAGAGGTCTGCTTCAGCGCCTCGGTGTTGGCCACGATCAGCGCCCCCGTGCTGGCCTCGGCGGCTGTGTCGAGATCCACAACTTGTGGTGACAGCGGTTTGCTGGAAGAACGCGCCATCGACGCGACCAGCCGGGCGACGTAGGCCAGCTGATCGGGGCCGGTCCCGTCCATCGCGACCATGAAACTGGGGCTGAACTCCGATGGTGCGGCGCCGAAACCATTGAGCGGGGGACCACCGCGGTGCACCTTCAGGGTGGACTGCGGATCGACTTGAAAGGTGAGGGGCGCGATCAGTGCCCCGCAGGTTTCGCGCGGGGTGTAGGTGAGGGCCATATCGAGGTCGACGAATTGTCCGATCTTCTCGCTGTCCAAATCGAACGTCGCGTCCAGCAGACCGGTGTTGTCGAGCGCCGCTCGATAGACAACCACCCCGCCGGACCGGATCACCACAGATGCCGCGTCGTCTCTGGCCACGGGTGTGTAATCGGCAAGCAGATGCACCTGCACGCCGTCGACGCGCTCTGCCCCGAGCGAGGCACGGTCGACGCCGACCGACAGGCTGCTGGTCCAAATGACGTCGGTTTGCCCCTCAATGTTCAACTGGCGGAACGTCATGGTGTCGCCGCTCGGCGCCGGGGCTGACGACCCGGCTTGGTCCACCCGGACCGTGTCTACCTGCGCCAGCGCCTGGAGCTGATTGACAAGCAGCGACACCTGGGTCGACAGCTCGCCGCCGCTGCCGGAGACACGAAGGAATACCTCTGGGGTTTCGCGGTTTTCGACCTTCAGCCCCGCGGTACCGCCTCTCTCGACGAGGATCGTGCGCGCCAGCTGACCCGCCGGCGGCGGCGTCGCGCCACGGGGTTGGTTGACGACGCTGATGACCATCGGCTGGTTCTGGTAGAGCCGCGCCAGGGTGGATACCAGCAACAACACCGCTTGTTGTTCATCGGCGTCGGCATCGGTCGGCGTGAAGATCGTGGCGCGCTGGAGGACCGCCGGGAAGAAGTTCGCGATCGTCGTCGGAGCGACCTCGATCCCGGTGAAGACCGTGGAAAGGTTGTTCAGCACCAATTGCCGCCGCGGCCCGCAGTATTGGGGATCGAAGCGTGGCCGAATGGCGAATGACAAGTCGACCGACGAACCACCCCCGCCTGCGGCCGAAAGGTCGACATCGAGCGGCGTTGCGGGTCTGCCGGTCGCGCCGGGGGGCAGTTCGATCGCCGCGAGGAGGTTGCCGTTGCCCGTGATCACGAGCGTGCCGGCATCGATGTTCAGCGGCGCGTCAATGGTGCCGACCAACCGCACAGCGGTCAGCCCGCGTGGGACCGGCATGGTGAAGCTCGACGGGTGATCGGGATCGAGGTAGATCTCGGAGTTCAATCCGAGTTCCTGCCAGGGCAACGTCAGGCTCGGCTGGTCCGGTGGCGGCGGCTGCGGCTGCGCATGCGCGGGGGCCGTGAGCGATCCGGCGGCCGCTACCGGCAAGAGCACCAACATCGCCGACGACAGCACACGCGCCAGGATGCTGCGGCTCAGCCGGTGCACGCTGTTCGACCTGCTTTCGGATGTCCAGCCTTCGTAATCCCAACAGGGATCGGATAATACCGGCGGGCACCGCCGACTGACGGGCAATTGGCTGTCCAGCACTCGTTTCTCGCACTTCTCGGCGGGAAATCCGCCTATCAAGAGAAGAACTCAATGCTGCAATTTCGCCGTCGGCTTGGTTATCTGGTGGTGGCGGCTGCACTGCTCGGAAAGGTCCGCGACATGGCTTGCGCTTTGCACAACGCAAAAGCGGGGTTGGCCGCCGCCGTCCTGGTGGTCGGCCTCACCGGAATGCTGGTCTCCGGGTGTGCGCCCAAGCCGACGGTCCCCGACGGCAAGCCCGACAGCAATGAGATCACCGTGGCGGCCGGCGATGAGTCTTGCCAGCTGTCGATGGCGTCCGCAGACACCGGCACGACGACATTCGTCATCACCAACCACGGCACCATGGTCACCGAGTTCTACGTCTACGGTGCCGGTGACCGGGTCATGGGCACGGCGGGGAACATCTCGCCCGGCCTGCAGCGCAAACTGGTCGTGCAGCTGCCGGAGCCGGGTAGGTACTACACCGCCTGCAAGCCCGGCATGGTCGGCGACGGCATCCGCGGTGACTTCACCGTCACCGGCAACGCCCTTCCGGCGGACGTCCAGGACAAGTTCGAGGAAGCCATTGCCGGCTATAAGGCGTACGTCACGGGTCAGACCACCAATCTGGTGATCGTCACCGAGGCGTTCGCCGGCGCCACGAAGAAGGGTGACTGGCAAGGCGCCCAGGCGCTGTATTCCCAGGCGCGCACCTACTACGGGCGCGTCGAACAGATCGCCACTTCGTTCCCGAACGATCTGGACCGGCGAATCGACCTGCGCGAGGCCGATGTGCGCCCAGGCGAGCGGTGGACCGGGTTCCACCGCTTGGAAAAGGATCTGTGGGTGAGCAATCTGCAGCCGGACACCGGCGCGGTCGCCGACCAGCTGGTGGCCGACGTCAAGGAATTCGACGCCCTGGTCAAGGACCCGAAATGGACGATCGACGCCACCGAGATCACCGGCGGAGCGCAACGTCTGCTGGACAGGATCGCCGAGAACACGATCGCCGGCGAGGAAGACGTCTTCAGCCACACCGATCTCTGGGACATCCAGGCCAACCTCGACGGTGCTCGTGTTGCAGTCGGCTCAGTCCGGCCGATCATCGATGAGCGCGATCACGAGCTCGGTGCGCAGGTCGACTCGGCCTTCGCGAATGTCCAGGGGCTGCTGGACAAGCACCAGTGGAACGCCGGCTTCGTGCCTTACGACAAGGTAACCGAACCTGAGCGGCATGAACTTTCACCTGCCATCGACGCGTTGGTCGCCGAAGTCAACAAGGTGCAGGGTGTCATATCCCAGCAATGAGCTTCGACGATCAGCGAAGCGCGAAAGCCTTGTCGTAGCAAGCGAATACGGCGTCCCGCGCATAGGTGGTTTCGAATTGTCCACGGGCACTGTCGGACATCTCGCGGTTACGTCCTGGATCGGTCAATTCGGCCATGGCTTCGGCGAACTGTGTGGCGTGGTCAGCAACCAGCACTCCGTGCTCGCGCCCGGTGGCGAACCCGTCGGCACCCACGCTCGTCGAGATCACTGGTAGCCCCCGCCCAAGTGCTTCGATCACTTTCAGCTTGATCCCCGAGCCGAATCGCAGGTGGTTGATCAGGCCGGCCGCCGAAGACAGCACCTCGGTGAGATCGTCGACATAGCCCTCCCGCGTCACCGAACCGCCGAACCGTTCCGCCACCTCGGCCAGTTCCGGGCTGCAGTCCCGCCCGATGATGCGCAACCGAGCCCTCGGCATCCGGGTCAGCACCGTCGGCCACACGTCAGTCAGGAACGACCGCACGCCATCTTCGTTGTGCGGCAACGACAACAGCCCGAGGAAGACGAAGTCAGGTGCTCCACCGTACTGGCGCTGGCGGTACTGCGGCGGTTTGACCAACGGCGGCACCGCAATCACGTCGGCTGATCCACGATTCGCGACCCGGGCCGCCAACCGGGCGGCCTCCCCGTCGTTCACCAACAGGTTCCGGCGGAACCGCAAAGCCGCGCGGTCTTCGCTGCGGCGGGCCAGGGTGGCCTCCATGCGTAGCAGCGCCCGTTGCGGAAGCTTGCTGTCGGCCAGTGGCCGCAACCGGCGGGGCACATGTTCGGCGAAGTTGCCCAGCGGCCGGATCGTCACGTCCGGATAGCGATCCGCCGCGTCGAGCATGGCCGTATACCGCTCGGAGAACAGGTCATCGAGATAACACAGCTGCCGGTCGGCGTGGGCCTCGTCGGCGTACTGCGCCATCCGAATGGTGTCGTAGATCTCCAGATCCGGGCCGATCCGCTCCAGCGTCATCTGTACCGCGCGTTGCACTTCCGGCGAATACAGCAAGGACTCCTGCAGAGTCGCCCGACCGGTCGGTACCCGGCGGGCTACCGCCGTCAACGCCGCTTTCCGACTCGGTCTGGGCAGCGGGTGCAACGTGACCGGGAACTCCGACTGAGGCTGGCCGCCGACAAGTAGGTAGTGCACGTCCTGTGGACCCAGCCGATCCCGGAAGTACTCGAGAAATCCGGCCAGCACCACCTTCTTTCCAGCGTCGGTGGGAAATGGATCGACCGCACTCACCAGGGTCACCGACACCGCACACCTGCCTCGATTGCTCTACTCGCCCGCTCGCATCAAGTTAACCGTTGCACCGAATCGACGATCACCGATCGAGGGCATTGTTTCCCGCTGGGTCGAGCGTCCGCTGGCATACACTGGTCCGGCGCTCAATAGCAGGCTGTCACCAACCGAGCCGTGCGCTAACGCAACCTCAGCAAAGTCGACAGGAGCGATTCGGTGGCGAGAGACGGTTCTTCACCGAACCGCAGAGCCATGACGCCGAGCAACCCCCCTGATCCACCGCTCGACACCCCGGATCCGCTGCCGGCCAAGCGAGCACACCTCGGCAGGCAGACGATCTGGAACTACACCGTCTTTGCCATAAGCAAGAGTTCCACGCTGCTGATGACGGTCGTGGTCGCGCGCCTCCTCACCCCAGCCGAATTCGGCGTCTTCGCGCTGGCTTTGCTGCTGGTCAACTTATTCGATTACGTCAAGGACCTCGGCGTCGCAGAGGCGCTCATTCAAAGTCACCGCCCCTGGAATCGAATCGCGCCAACGGGATTGACGCTCTCCATCGGATTCGGGGTGACCGCCGGGGTGCTGCTGGCCGCGACCGCTGACATCACGGCGGACCTCCTACGCCATCCCGACCTCGCGCCGCTGATCCGCGTCCTTGCGATCGCGTTGGTGATCTCGGCTGCCAGCGTCGTGCCGTTGTCCTGGTTGCGGCGCGATCTGAAGTTCCAACGCCGACTGCTCCCAGAGTTCGCCGGCGCAGTGGTCAAGACGGCGCTCACCATTTGGCTCGCGGCGACCGGCCACGGGGTGTGGAGCCTCGTGTATGGCCAACTCGCCGGCGTGCTGATCACCGCGATCATGTATTGGTGGGCCGCACCGAACTTCGTCTGGCCGCGGTTGCATCTGGACGAAGCCAAGGCGCTGCTGCGGTTCGGCATTCCCGTCACCGGTGTCACACTGCTCGCCTACGCGATCTACAACGTCGACTATCTCGCCGTCGGCACCCGGCTCGGCACCACTGAACTCGGCCTGTACACCCTGGCGTACCGGGTGCCCGAGCTCGTCGTGCTCAACCTGTGCGCCGTGATAAGCGACGTGTTGTTCAGTTCGATGTCCCGGCTGCAGCACGATCGCGGGGCCATGTCATCGCAGTACCAGAAGGCCTTGGGCATCGTCCTGGCACTGACCTTGCCGGCGGGCGTCGGCTTGGCTGTGGTGGCCGACCCGCTGCTGCACACCTTGTACGGCTCGCAGTACGACGGCGCCAAGAACATCTTGGTCGTGTTGGCGTTGTATACCGCGATCTATTCGGCCTCGTACCACGCGGGCGACGTATTCAAAGCCGCGGGCCGCCCCGGCATGCTCACCGCGATCAATGCGGTCAAACTCGTCCTACTGATAGGACCGATCTGGTGGGCGGCCGGCCACAGCGCGACACTGGTGGCGGTAGCCCTTCTCAGTGTTGAGTTGGTTCATTTCACGATCCGGATGACCGTTGTCCGCCGGGTCATTCCACTACGGTGGACGCAGATCTTCTCGGTCGTAGGCGGGCCTTTGGTTGCGACCATCCCCATGGCCGCCAGCGTCTTCGGCATCGGCCTTCTGGTTGTTCATTGGTCGGCCCCTGTCCAACTTGCTGTCCTGGTGCCACTAGGCATCGTCGTCTATGCAGCGGCGCTGTCTGTCACCGCGCCGCAGTTGGCCCGGCCAGTTGTCGGCCGCCTGGCAGGATCATGGCGAAGGGGTAACGCCCATGGCGAAAAGGACGGTCCATGAGTCTCCCGCAACGCCTTTGGCTGAAGCCGATCGTCGCAGTATGCGCGGCTGTCGGCCTCGTCATCGGTGGCATCGCCGGCCTGTTGGTGCCGGTATCGACGACGTATCGCGCGACCGCACAGGTGGCCTTGGTCCCGGGCCCAGACCTGACCGCCGCCGATGCATCGGCCTATTGGGAGGTCCTCACCCAGGGGCAGGTTTCGCGCACCGCGGCGGCCGTCTACTCCGACCCGCGTTGGGCCGCCGGCGCGGCGTCGACTGCCGGAATCGACCCATCGAGCCTCACGTTGACGGCCGGTGCGATACCGGACACCACGATGGTGTCGATCACCGCCGATGCTCCGTCGGCTCAAGCCGCACAAGCCGCGGCTTCTGATCTCCTCGCCAAGGCCACCCCTGAGGTCACAGCGGTCTCGGCGCCGTTTCAGGTCCGGGTGGTTTCGCCGCCCAATGGTGCGTTCGCGATGACGGCACCACGGACCCAACTGGTCCTGGCCGGCGCGCTGGGCGGTCTGCTGGTCGGCGCCGCGGTCGGAATCGGCGCGGCCTGGCTGCGCTCACGCCGGAGCAACACATAGCGGTGTCCGGCTCGAGCCCATGGATCGTCGGCGTCCTCGTAGGCATGGTCGTCGCGGAGGTGGCCAACGTCTCCGAGGTGGCCACCCAATACACCTCGGCTCCCCTGTTCAAGGCCAGTGTGGCGTTGGGCGTTCTCGCGCTGATCGTCGCCCTGCGGGACCCACAGGCCCGGGCCCGCCTCAATCGCTGGACGGTCATCGGCGCCGCCCTGATCGGGATGTATGTCGCAGGCCAGGTGATTGCGCTCGTCGGGAGCGTCGACACAGCCGCATCAACCGCCGAGGGCTGGCGGTCAGCGGTCGATCTTGCGTTCCTGCTCGTCATCCTGATGCTGACCCAGGTCACCGGGAAACCCTGGGCGGTGGCGATGGCGATGGCCGTAACACTGGCGGCCCTGTCGCTGCTGTCGATCGCGAGTTATCTGACCGGTGGGGATGAGACGTTCGGCGGCTTTGCCCTGATCTCAGAAGCCCAGGGAGAGTTGATCACCACCCAGCGGTATGCCGGACCGTACGGTGACTCGAATTTCTGGGGCCGCCAACTGGTCTTGGGGCTGCCCATGGGCTGGGCACTGGCACAGCGCAGTCGTCGCGCCGGCAGGCAGCGGCAGTCGGTGGCGTGGCTGCTCTGCAGCGCTCTCATGCTGGTCGGCATCTATCTGACCCAGTCACGCGGCACACTGTTGACGGCCGGGGCGGCGGTCGCGCTGTGGTTCGTCGCTTCCGGCAAGCCGAAGAAGCTGGCATGGGCAGCACCGGTCATGCTGTTGACATTCGCGATCCCCGGCATCGGCGACCGAATGGTAGCCCTGCTGAACGACGTGCTCGGTGGATCCGGTGGACAGCGCAGCTACGACATCGATCCCTCAGTCCTCGGTCGCGAGGCATCTCAGGAGATGGCCTGGCGAATGTTCCAGGAACGGCCCGCCTTCGGGTTCGGCCCGGGGGCCTTCGGCTACGAGGTGCCCTACTACACCGACCGGGTGAGGACGGCCGTCAACGAAGGGCTCGTCGCCCCGCACAATCTCTACGCCCAATTCCTCGCCGAGTCCGGGGTGACCGGGCTGTTCACCTGGCTGGTCATGGTCGGTGGCATCTTCACGATCGTGGCCCTGCGAATCGCTGCGAACCCCGCTTCGGTGGATCGGGCGCTGGCCGCGGCAACGCTCACCGGCATCGTCACCTGGTCGGTGGCAAGCATCTTTCTCCACCTGGCCTACTTCCGGTCGTTCGCGATCGTGCTGGCACTGGCGTGCGCCCTCGGCCCGGCCGAAACGGTGCAACCGGCAGTCGTCCGCAACATGCTCCGGACCGCCGCGCTGTGGGTGGTGGCCGTCGTCGTCGGCGCCGCCGTAGCCGCTGTCACCATGCTGATGGCGGGCACCCCGGCGGTGCGGGCCAGCCAGAAGGTCATCATGATGCCGGTCGGCCCGCTCGACGGCTGGGCCGCGTACGCGATGAACGTCCGGGCGCGCGAGTCATTCCTGCCCACCCTGATCGAAGTCATGTACAACTCCGACGCCCCGGCGGAGATTCACTCCGACCCGATCCGCGGCATCGCGACGTTCTCGGTCACCGCGCAGGATGCCGACGGGGCCGAGCGAGGCCTGGCCGACGCGTTGGCTGTGGCGCGCACGCGGATCAACGACCACATCGGCCCGATGCAATACACCGTCGAGACCATCACCGACGTTCACGTGGAACGGATCTCCGTGCGGTCCAAGTCGGCGCCGGCCTATGCAATGGGCTGGGGCCTGGCCGCCATGGTGTTGGTCCGATTGCTGTTGGGCCGCTTGGCGAACCGTTTCCGGACACGCGCGGCCGTGGTGCCACCTGAGCGCGTCGGAGCCGCGGTATGACGAATGACCGCACGGTCCTGGTCGAGTTCTCGCCCTCGGGCGGGCTCTTCCAGTTCGCCGCCCAACTCGGCAGCGCTCTGGCTGACCACGGCGAGGTGGTAGAGCTGTGGACCGGCCCGCAGCCCGAAATCACCTCCGCGGAAGCCGGATTCGAGATCCGCTCGGTGTTGCCGACCTGGCATCCCAGCGATACCGGTGACGACGGCCACCTGAGGTATCTGGTGCGCCGGGGCCGGCGTGCCGGCCAACTGGTGCTGGCCTGGCTGGTGCTGGCCTATCAGCTGCGCCGTCGACCGCCGCGCGCGGTGCTGTTCTCGCAGTGGCGCTTCACCTTCGAGCCGTGGTTCGTGGTGACGATCTGCAAGTTGTTGCCGCGCACGGTGTTCGGCATCATCGCCCACGAGCCACTTCCGCGATCCGACGCCAAGGACACCAGCACGCCAAAAGAGGGGCGGTTGCTGCAGGCCTCGTTCGCCGCGGCATGGCGCCAGATGGACGTCGCATTCGTATTGGGGCCGCGGACCCGGCAGATCGTCCTCGACCACTGGCAACCCAACGGCGAGGTCGTGGTCATCCCGCACGGCGACTCCGGCGCCATGCGGCGCGGCCGGCCACCGGCGCCGGTGGTCCAGACCGAACCGATCGCCCTGTTCTTCGGCACCTGGACCACCTACAAGGGCATCGATGTCCTGATTGACGCGTTCGGTCTGGTCAAAGCCGAAATGCCGACCGCACAGCTGATCCTCGCAGGTGCCGTCAGTGCCGATGTGGATCTTCCGAACCTGCTGGCCCGGGCCGCGGCCAACGGCGTGGACGCCAGACCCGGCTACTGCGCAATGGAGGAGGTGCCCGAACTCATCGAATCCGCGCGAGTCGTCGTCACACCGTATATCCGCGCCAGCGCCAGCGGCGTGGCACACCTGGCGTACACCTTCGGCCGTCCGGTCATCGGCACCACCGTCGGCGATCTACCGGCCGCGATCGAGGACGGTGTCACCGGTCTGCTGGTCCCGCCGAACGACGCCGGGGTACTCGCCGCCGCAATGCTTCACCTGTTGCGGGATCCGCAGTTGGCAGCGAAACTCGGCGAGGCGGGGCACACTGCTGTACAGCGCTCTTGGGCCGTCGCCGCCGGCTTGATCAGCGATGCGGTGACAGCCGCCACCAAACGTGTCGGTCCGGAGATTGAGCCATGATGAGCAGGCAGACACGGTGGCAGGTCGCCATCACTGCACTCGTCGCTGCGGCCGTTGGCGCGCTCCTCATCATCGCCAGTTTCGTCACAGACAGCCCTGCGCGGACCGACCTACCCCAACCGTTTGCCGAGGACAGCCCTTTTCGCACCCTGATCCCTGCCGACGCCGAGGTCGACCCGAACAGCGCCGAAATGATCCGCGCGGTGCACTGGGAGAACAGCGCTTACGCATCGACGGTTGAATTCGGAATCCCGATCTACACCGCGGACAGGCACACCCCTCGTCATTCCGTCCCGTGCGTCATCGCCGAATGGGGCCGCTGCCCGTTCGATGGCCTCGAGGTACCGATCCCTGACGACGCGCGGCCGCAGGATGGCTCCGACGGCGCGATGGTGGTGATCGACCCGGACAGCCGAACGATCTACGAGTTCTGGCGGGCCAAGAAGGTAGACGGTTCCTGGACAACCGAATTCGGCGCTGTGAACAGCCTCGACGGTTCCGGCTGGGGCGGTGCAAGCACAGGCTCGGGTGCATCCCGACTGGCCGGAGTGGTGCGGGTAGCCGAGATCGCCCAGGGTGCGATTCCGCATGCACTCGCCATGCAAAGCAACAACGTGTGCGCCAAGGTGTTTCGGCCGCCGGCCCTCAAGACCGACGGCCGGTCGACCAGGCCCGACTGCATCCCCGAAGGAGCGCGCATACAATTGGACCCCACCTTGGACATCAACAGCCTGGGCCTTTCCCCGGCACAACACACGGTGGCCGAGGCTCTCCAGCGGTACGGCGCTTACATCGTCGATGTCAGCGGATCACCGCTGAGCATTAGCTTCGAACGGGACAACACAGCCGCCCCCGGAACCGTCGGGCGAACCTACAGTGCTGCGGGAATTCAATGGGACTATGACGGGATGACGAAAATCCCGTGGAACAAGTTGCGGGTTCTCAAATGACGCCTATCCGGGTGATGACCCTCATCGACGGGTTCCGTATGGGTGGTGCCGAAACCCTGCTGGCACCGATGGCCCTCGCCATGCGCAACACCGATGTCCAGATGGACTTTGTCGGCCTGGACGACGCATCGGTCAATTCCGATAAAACCATGAAGATACTGTCCGAAGCCGGTGTGCATCCCCGCTCCCTCGGAATCCGCCGGCTACTCGACCTCACCGGTGTTTTCCGATTGGCTCGCGAGATTCGCAGGGGTGGTTACGATCTGGTGCACACGCACTTGGAGATGTCGGCAACGTTCGCGGTACCGGCGGCGAAGCTGACCGGCCGCCCGGTGGTGTGCACGTTCCACCATGTGACGGAGCGTTGGCCCGGGCGCGAGCACTGGCGCGAGCAGATCGCGACGGAAGCGGCGACCCGGGGCGACCGGGTGCTGTTCGTCTCTGAGGCCAGTCGGGTGTCGTGGGCACAGGTGCATCGCCGAGGCCGGATTCCGGCCAACTGGGATGTGCTGCACAACGGAATCGACGTCAGCAACTTCCACCCGGGCGAACCAGATCCGACGGTCCGCAGCGAACTCGGCGGTGGCCCTGGACCTTTGGTGGTCCTACCGGCCGCCTTCCGCGATTTCAAGGGCATCCCGGTGGCGATCGCGGCGTGGCCGCAGATAGTGCAGACGCATCCGGACGCCGTCCTGTCCCTGGTCGGTGGCGGCCCGGACGAGGCCGAGCTCCGTAGGCTGGTCGGCGAAGTGGGCGTCACCGACTCGGTGATCTTCGCCGGCGTCCGCTCGGACATGCCGCAGGTCTACCGGGCTGCCGACGTCGTACTGCTGCCGTCGACCTACGGTGAGAACCTGCCCACCGTGCTGATCGAGGCGTCGGCGTCGGGCAAGGCGATCGCTGCGTCGCGGATCGGCGGCATTCCGGACATCATCGTCGACGGCTCCACGGGGCTGCTTTTCGAGCCCAATGATCCTGCCGCATTGGCCACCACCGTGACGCGGTTGTTGGACGATCCGGAGCTTCGAATGTCGTTGGGAAAGCCGGCTATCGAGCGCGCCCGCGCCGAGTTCTCGGCCACCTCGTGGGCCCACCGGCTGCAGGACCTCTACCGCGGACTGATCGAGCGTCGACGTTGAGCGGCAAACAGATCGACTATCTGGTGTCCCGGTTCCCCGTTATCTCGGAGACCTTCATCGTCCGGGAGCTTGATGCGCTGTCCACCACCGACGGACGTGAATTCGGGCTGCGGTCGCTGTTTCCGTCGCCGGACGCTCAGGTCCACGACATCGCCAGGCGGTGGATGGACAAGTTGATACGGCCCGGTGTCGGCGCCTGTGTGGCCGGACTCGGGTGGGCGCTGGTGCGGCACCCGCTGACCACGCTGTCGCTTCTGGCCGCCGTGGTGCGCGGTTACGCTGCGCGGCCCAACCTGCTGATCCGCGCCCTTATCACGGTTCCGATCGCCACTGCGCACGCCCGCGATCTGCAGTCGTCGGAAGGCGCACGGCACATCCACGCCCACTACGCCACGTATCCCGCCCTTGCCGCGTGGATCTGCTCCAGATTGGCCGGTGTCACCTACAGCGTCACCGTGCATGCGCACGACCTCTACGTCGACCAGTCGATGCTCGGCCGCAAACTCGATGGTGCAGATTTCGTCGTCACAGTGTCGGAGTACAACCGTCGACTGCTGGAGCGCTATACCTCCACCCCGGTGCACGTCATCCACTGCGGAATCGACTCGGCGGCATACCCGTTCCGTCCCAGGAGAATCCCCGCCAGTGGCCCGATCCGCGCGTTATGTGTGGCATCCCTGCAGGAGTACAAAGGACACGAGGTGCTGCTGCGGGCGTTATCGTTGGGCGGGCCCGGCCTGGACCGGACCGAACTGGACCTCATCGGCAACGGGCCGCTGCACGACGAATTGCACAAGCTTGCAACTGAACTCGGGCTCGGATCGCGGGTCCGCTTCCATGGCGGACAGTCCGAGGCAATGGTCAAGCAGGCATTGGCCGAGGCCGATCTGTTCGTACTGCCGAGCATCGTAGCCAC
Organism: Mycobacterium sp. IS-3022; assembly: GCF_001500065.1. Classification (GTDB taxonomy): domain Bacteria; phylum Actinomycetota; class Actinomycetes; order Mycobacteriales; family Mycobacteriaceae; genus Mycobacterium. The sequence continues at coordinate 134,148 of NZ_LQIN01000001.1, read as the reverse complement.
CGACGGCCAGATGGAAGGTCTGCCGGTCGCCCTCATGGAGGCGCTGGCGAGCGGAATACCCACCGTGTCAACAAGTCTGTCGGGCATCCCGGAATTGGTCATACCCGGGAGAACCGGCCTCCTGGCCACCCCGGCCGACGCGCAGAGCCTGCACGACACACTGGAACAATTGATGTCGTCGGGCCCCATACTCGACGACTACGCCCGCGCGGGACGCGACCTGGTCGAGCGGGAATTCGACATCACCGCAACCAGTGCCGCGCTACGTTCTCTGTTCGCAACGGTCTGATACCGGCTCCCGCGCTTCACAGCTGGTCGGCGAATTCCCGGCGCGCCGCGGCGAGCAGATACTCACGCATGAGGTTCTGCAAACCGCGGTGGAGCACCGCATGGTCACCGGCGGGCGGCACGGTCAGCTTGGGTGCCCACCCACGACGTGCCAGCCGCTTGGCCCCGATCAGGCCCCGATGCTCTACGTACCATTCGAAATCCGACGGTGACAGCACCAACTCAGTCGGTACTCCGCTTTTGCCGAGCGCCTTGAGCAGCACCTCGGGGGCCTGGGTATAACCGAGGCGACCGAGGAGCAACCAACCCTGATACGGCAACCAATTTCGCAGCCCCTGCTTGATCATTGCCCATAGCCGACGCTCCCGGGTGTCGTGATCGCCGGCAACAGCGTCGGTCACCTGCGCGATCCGCTCCGATCCGCCGTCGGCACGCCGCAATGAGTACAGCAGGATGTTCAGCAGAACCACCAGTTTGGCGCCGCACTGCAAAGCCCCATACGCGCAATTCCAAGCACCCGAACAGATTCCAGCCATCATCAGACGGTCTTCCGGCACTGCCAGGGCCGCAATCGCATCGGTCACATCAGCCTTGGCCGCTGGCGTGTGCATCCACGGGAACTCGCCGGTTGCGAAACCGGTGTCGCCTACCCCACGACGGTCGTAGCGGACCACGCTCACGCCCAGCGCTGCCAGTTCCCGGGCCGTGTCTGGCCAGATTCGTCCCGAGCCGACCCGATGTTCACACGCGGTGTTGTGACACAACACCGTCGGCCCACCCGCAGCAGTGCCATCGATCGTGGTGCGGATGGCGAACAGCCGGTTGGGGCCGAGTTCGGTGATCGACTCGATGATCTTGCGGCCGTCGGGCAACTCGTCCGCCACGGCGATACCGGCGAACACCGGCTCGAATGCGAACGTCTCCGATGTCAGCGTCGCGTCGAGCCACTTCTCGATCATCGCCAGGGTTTCCATCGGAATCCTGACCACAATGCTGGGTGGCTCCACGAATTCGGGCTGCCCGTCGATTTGCTGAACCATGCGGTCGCCCGCTGCGGGCAGATCGGCGAGCAGGCGGTCACCGGTGTGTTCGGGCCGGCTCAAAACAAGCATCGAAGTCGATCCGACATCCGCCGGCATCTTCAGCGCACCAAGGGCGGTGGCGGCTGTGGACGAGAGCGTGATACCGAGAAGCGGCACCACGCCCGGCTCGGGCGGTAATTCGGAACTCTCCTCGCCGCCGACGGTCACCCGGTAGAGCGCCTGTTGTTCGCGCAGGTATCGGCGACCATTGGTGACCGGGTCCCACATGACCAGGCCGCCGAGGCCCGCTATCGAGGGCGCCGCTGTCGCGGCGAACAACGCGCCGACCCGCAGCCCGATCAGCGACACACTCTGTGCTCCGCAAGCCTGCAGATACCCCACTGCCGTCCGAATGCCCTCCACGTAGTCATCCACGGCACTGTCCCGACATTGGTCGCCCATCGAGTCCCCGGTGCCCGGGTAATCGAAGCGCAACACTGCAAATCCCTTTGCACACAACCGCTGCGCCAGCAGCTTCAGTCCGGTGTAGGTATCCAGGTGCTGACGGCCGAGCGGTGGGCAGATGACCACGCCCGCGCGCGCAACCCCGCCGCCCGGGACGTGTAGAACGCCGAAAAGCCGAGATTCCTCGGGGCCGAACCACGTCGGCACACCGGATACCCCTGTCATGCCTGCGTTCATCCAGTCATCCCCCGAAGAGACCCGAGATCGGTCCGAACTTTGCATCTTGGCGCACATCTATCAGACATCGGAATTTGTGAGTCGCTCTCGATAGACCGTACGACCATTTCCCGGCTACCGCGTCTCCTCGGCGCAGACCGCTACCACGACGGCTGCCGCGTGGCAGTCGGCATGGGTGATCGACACGGAGACCTGTAGCCACCGCTGCGTCGCGGCCAGCTCGGCAGCCGATCCGCTGAGCCGCAACGTCGGCAGATGGCCCGAAAGGACAACCTCCATGTCGAGCGGGGAAAGCGCAGCGTCCGGCCGCGCGAACGCCTTCATGGCGGCCTCCTTGGCGGCGAACCGGGCGGCAAGCCGGGCCAGCCGGTTCGAACCGGCACAGGTCGCGACCTCGTCAGCGGTGTAGATCTTGGCCAGAAACCGGTCCCCGAACGTGGACAACGAATTCTCGATCTCCTCGAGGGCCACCACATCGCACCCCACGCGGATCAGGTGACCCGGTAGCTGCACCTCGGGCGGGTTCATGGGTCTTCCTGTTCGAAGTCGCGGTGCGCCCTCGTCGGGTGCTACTTGATCAGGCTCGTGACGGCAGCTTCGATGTTGTTGATCGAAGCGAAAGTGGATTTCTTCATCGCCTCGTCGGGGAACTCGATGTCGAACTCGTCCTCGAGCGCGAGCATGACGTTGACCGAGGCATGGGAGGTCAGCCCGAGCTCGTAGAGGTCGGCGTCGGCGTCGACGCCGTTCGGGTCGACCGACATTCTTCCGTGGTCGGCCAATGCCTTCTGAATTCTGTCCCGCATGCTGATCAGCATAATTCGCGAGCGGCGCAGAGTTCGCTGATGAATTTCCATGCGGATCGGCGAACACGACCAAGGTCAACAGCGGTGAGGACCACGATCTGGTGGGCCGCGGTTCACGTCCGGCCTCCGCCGGCCGGCGATAGGGTTTGCAGATGACCGAAGCTCATGACCAAGATGCGCAACTCGAGTCGGCCCGCCGGCAGTTCCGCGATGAGCTGATTGCGGCGGGCTTGTTGGTGCCGATGGGTATCGACGGACTGTACGGCCGTGGAGAGGTTTTCGAGGGCATCGTCGACGGTGTCGAACACGTGGTAGAGCGAAAGGGCGCCGAGGTCCACGGGGATCGGGCGAAGGTGCTGCGGTTTCCACCGGTATTCCCACGCGAGCAATTCGAGAAGACCGACTACATAGCTTCTTTCCCGGATCTGACTGGCGCGATCTCGACATTCACCGGCGGAAACGCCGAGCACCGCGCGCTGTTGGCTGATCGCGATGCCGGCCTGCCGTGGGACGGACATCTGAGTTCCGCTGGGACGATGCTGGTTTCGGCGGCGTGCCATCCGAGCTATGCCACGCTGCCGTCGAGCCTGCCCGACGGCGGTGTGCTGATGGACATCTATGGGTACTGCTTCCGGCACGAGCCGGCCATTGACCCGGCGCGCATGCAGGCGTTCCGGATGCACGAGTACGTGTTGGTCGGAACGCCCGATCAGGCGCAGACACACCGGGACGGCTGGGTGGGCCACGGCATGGCGGTACTGACCGAACTCGGATTGGACGCCCGCCCCGTAGCGGCCAACGACCCGTTCTTCGGCCGGGTCGGCAAGTTGTTGGCCGCCAACCAGCGTGACGAGAATCTGAAGACTGAACTAGTGGTGCGGCTCTACGGCGACCTGCACGAGGGCACCGCCGTGGTGTCGGCCAATTGCCACCGAGACCACTTCGGTGAAACGTTCTCCCTGCGCACCGCCGATGGTGGCGTTGCACACAGCGCCTGCGTAGGTTTCGGCATGGAGCGAATCGCCCTGGGAATGCTGCGGACTCACGGTCTTGACCCGGTCTCCTGGCCGGAGGAAGTGCGCACGGCGATGGGCTGGTAGTCCACGTATGTCAATATGCGCCCTTGCGTTTCAGAACGGCGCCCACCGTACGCCAGATGATCAGCAAGTCTCCAACAACCGACCAGTTGCCCGCATACGACTCGTCGAGCCGTATGCGGTCTTTGTCTTCCAAATCGGACCGCCCGGACACCTGCCACAAACCAGTCATTCCAGGCTTGACGTGTGACCGGTGTTCGATGAAGTGCTCGCGGGCCCCTGCTTCTCCCACAGCCAGCGGTCGGGGCCCGACTATGCTCATCGAGCCTTCGAGCACATTGAACAACTGCGGCAGCTCGTCGACGCTGCTGGCACGGAGGAACTTTCCGACGCGGGTCACGCAGGAATCGGAAGTGCGTTTGTGAAAAATGCTGCCGTGGCGGTGGCTCTCTGGTTGCGCCGTCTTATCGGTGTCCACATACATGCTGCGCAATTTGATGATCTTGAATGGCTTGCCGTCCATGCCCACCCGTTGCTGCCGGTAGAAGACCGGTCCCCGGTCGTCGAGCTTGATGGCCAACCCCGCTAGCGCGATGACCGGAAGCGCCACCACCAGTCCAACGGTGGCCAGCACAAGATCGAGGATGCGTTTCGTGATCATCGACGGCGCATCGTGCGTCGGCGCGTCGATGACGAACAGCGGCAGGTTCTCGAGCGGTCGCAATTGCAGTCGGTGCGCGGCCACCTCCGTCAATGCCGGGACGACGATGAGTTCGGTGTTGATCGCCTGCATACGCCAAGCGAGATACTCGACCGTCTCGGGCCCCAGCTGCTCGGAATAGACAGCCGCGAGGGTGTCTGCTCCGGCGGACTGGACGGCCGACTCGATGAGGCTGTCGTCGTCGTAACCGAGGATGGGAACCGTGCCGGTGGGCAGGCTCACGTTCTGCCCGATCTGGTCTCCGGCGTCGGGGATGCAGAGCCCCACGACGCGGTAGCCGGCGGTCGGCGACCGCGCGAAGTACTCACACAATGTCCGTGCCGAATCAAGATCGCCCAGCGCGACGACACGCGAGATGTAGGTGCCTTTCTTCCTGCGTCGGCGTACATCCGCCCGAAGTAGATAGCGGGTGAGGAAAAGGACGACCAAGCCGAGGCCGAATGTCACACCGAACTGGATGCGCGAGATCGGCATGTCGAGAAAAATTTCGAACGCCGCCGCGATGGCAAATGTCCACCCGGTCGCCGCAGCAACGCGGCGGTACTCCTCGGCCTGTTGGCCGACCAGCGAGATATCACGTGAACGCGCGTAACCGAGGGCTATCAGCCATCCGATGTAGATGCCGACCGAGAAGGCCGTTGCCGTGGTGAAATCGGCGAAATGGCGATGCGCCAGCCGCGTTCCGATCCATTCGGCGAATATGACGACCGCGGCGAGGGTCACCGCATCGACGGCAAGAACCCGCCGGTGATAGGCGGATCTCCACCGGCGCGCCTGGGCCCGCGCCTCATCGGGCGCGAAATGAAGGCTTGCAAAAGAGTCAGACTTCACGTCGTCAGACGCTTTTCCATCGGCGCTCCATCAGACGTTCGTCGGACGAAAACTCGGCGTGTGCGATGTGGTCATCGTCCTCATCCGCCACATCGATGTCCCGTGATTATGGCGCGCAGGCGTTGCCGCGACAACGATTTCTGTGATCGGTTGCGGGCAACCGTCGCGCCAACGGCACTGGCCAGCTTCGCGACAATGCATCATTGCGGCGCGCCGGCCATCGTATTTGTTGCACCGCAGGCAAATTCGGCAACGACCAGAGAAGTGGTGCTCGAAAAGCACACGGTGGCTACCACACCGTCAGGGCACTCCGAGGAACGGGAACGGGTCGGCCGGCTCGAACTCGGAGCTGGCGTCCCCGGCGTAGATCGTGCGCTCCCCCTCGCCCAGGTTCAGCCGCAGCGTCGAAGCCCCGGGGGAGAAGTCGATGTTGCGCAGCTCCACCCAGAAGGTGTTGGGCGAGAGCGCCGACTCGAAGAAGTAGCGCAGCGCCTTGTGATCGACGACGGTGCGCCAACGGGTGGTCGAAATGTTTGGTTCTTCCGAAGTCGAGATGCCGTACGGGGTGGACGCGTTACGCACCACGCTGAGGACCGCCGCGGCGGCCAGCAGCGGGTCGTCGGTCTTGGGCACCGCGTCGATGTAGAACGACGCCCGCACGAACCGGTCGGCGGCGCGGTTGGTGCCCGGCAGCATCACCGTGCCGCCGATCTCCTTCCAGTACTCATTGATCGCGAGCTGCTTGTCGAAAGTCGGCGAGTTTGTCATCACCCGGTACTGCCTGCCGTGGTGGATGACCTGCTGACCGTCGATGTACTCGACGATCGCGCTGTCCCCGCCGGCGTCGGACATCGCCAGGTGCAGCGTCGCCATCCGCTCCTCACCGGGTACCTCCGCGGTCGCGACCCGCAGCGGGGTTGCGGTCAGCTCCTGCACCGCCCCGGCGACCGTCGCGAAGTTGTCGAGCACGTACTGGCCCCACAAGGCAAGCGAGACCGCGGGGCCCTCTGCCGTTTCCGCCGGGTACTGCGACTCGGCCAGCCACAACAGGTTCACAGCGAGGCCCGCCTCGTTCACCCCGTCGGTGGTGCTGATGTCGTAGCCGCTGGCGACGACGCTGCCGTACTTGGAAGTCCACTGGGCGGAGTTCGCGCCGCCCTGGCCGGTCCGGCGCACGCCGCGCGGCAGCGCCCACAGGTTCGTGCCGATCTCCGATTTCCAGTCCATCGAGCGACCCGTGACGTTGCGGTCGTTCGTTCCGAGGTAAACCACGCGTGTGCACACGATGAGTGAGCCTATGCGGGCTCAGCTCGAGCACGCGGCGGTGAGCTCCGCGAGCTTGCGCTGGATCTGGGCGTCGAGCGCCGACATCTCGTAGTAGACCTGTGGCGCCGGTGCGCCCGGCGCCTGGGCTTCCACCGCGGCGCGTGCTCGCGGCATCTTTGCGACGAACGCCGTGGCGAGATCGGCGACTTCCACGGCGGTGAACCGCAGCTCGGGTGCGTCGATCTTGCGGGCGCGTTCAGCCAACCCGTCGGCCCACTGCTGATACGCCAGCTCCTCGGCCGCGGTCGGCGGACCCTGCGCACCCTCGCTCTTCGAGCTGATCAGGTCGTTCTGGGACTTGTTGAACTCGAGCAGATCGAGCACCGGGCGGCACTCCTGCGGCGGTTGTTGCAGCTGGGAGTAGACCAGCGCCACAATCGCGACCACGACGACACCGATCGCCACCCACCATCGCCGATCAAGCCTCATCACCGCTCGCACTCTAGCCAGCGCCGCGGCCGCGGGCGCTCACCGACGTACCCGTTGGGCCTGGAAACCGTACCTAGCTGCACGCTCGCGCTGCAGGAGTCCATTTTGTGACGCGATGGGGCCGGAGTACAGTGGCCTGCGTGCAGCGGGTGCTCCTTCTCGGCAGCCGCGACGGGGTCTGATCCAGACCGGCTTCCCGTCGCGGGTGTTCGCGATGCGCCGGTCGAGTCCCCTTTGAAACTCCCGGAGCGACCACCGTGACCACATTCTCGAAACCCTCACCCGATTCACCCGACGCGTTTTCGTCGGTACGCCAGATCACCAAGCCGTCCGGTCCGCCTCACCCCGGCCAGCCGGCGTACAACACCCAGCGCGGGTCCGCGATGCCGGTCAGCCGCTACCGCAGCTTCGCCGAGGAGGTGCCGGGCGGCAGCCCGGCATTGGGCCCAGTTCCGACTCCTTTCGACCGCACCTGGCCGGACAAGGTGATCGAGACGGCGCCGATGTGGTGCGCGGTCGATCTGCGCGACGGCAATCAGGCGTTGATCGACCCGATGAGCCCGGCCCGAAAGCGCCGCATGTTCGACCTGCTGGTGCGCATGGGCTACAAGGAGATCGAGGTCGGCTTCCCGTCGGCGAGCCAGACCGACTTCGACTTCGTCCGAGAGATCATCTCCGAGGGCGTGATCCCCGACGACGTCACGATCCAGGTGCTGACGCAGTGCCGGCCGGAACTGATCGAGCGGACGTTCGAGGCGTGCCAGGGCGCGCCCCGCGTGATCGTGCACTTCTACAACTCGACGTCGATCCTGCAGCGCCGCGTGGTCTTTCGCGCCGACCGGGAGGCGGTCAAGAAGATCGCCACCGACGGCGCCCGGCTGTGCGTGGAACAGGCCGAGAAATACCCGGACACCAAGTGGCGCTTCGAGTACTCCCCCGAGTCCTACACCGGCACCGAGTTGGAGTACGCCGTCGACGTCTGCAACGCCGTCGCCGAAATCGTCGCGCCCACACCCGATGTGCCGCTGATCGTCAACCTGCCCGCCACCGTCGAGATGGCCACGCCCAACGTCTACGCCGACTCGATCGAGTGGATGCACCGGCATCTGACCCCACGCGAGTCCATCGTCTTGAGCCTGCACCCGCACAACGACCGCGGAACCGCCGTCGCCGCAGCCGAATTGGGCTACCAGGCCGGCGCCGACCGCATCGAGGGCTGCCTGTTCGGCAACGGTGAGCGCACCGGGAACGTCTGCCTGGTGACGCTGGGCTTGAACCTGTTCAGCCGCGGCGTCGACCCGCAGATCGACTTCTCCAACATCGACGAGATCCGCCGCACCGTCGAGTACTGCAACCAGTTGCCGGTGCACGAACGCCACCCGTACGGCGGCGATCTGGTCTACACCGCGTTCTCCGGCAGCCACCAGGACGCGATCAACAAGGGCCTGGATGCGATGAAATTCGACGCCGACGCTGCCGACAAGGACGTCGACGACATCCTGTGGCAGGTTCCGTATCTGCCGATCGACCCGCGCGACGTCGGCCGCACCTACGAGGCCGTGATCCGGGTCAACTCGCAGTCCGGCAAGGGCGGCGTCGCCTACATCATGAAGGCCGACCACGGCCTGGCGCTGCCGCGGCGGCTGCAGATCGAGTTCAGCCAGGCGATCCAGCAGATCACCGACGGTGAGGGCGGCGAAGTCTCGCCGAAGGAGATGTGGGACGTCTTCGCCGAGGAGTACCTGGCCCCGGTCCGCCCGCTCGAACGGATCCGTCAGAAGGTGACGGCGTCCGAGGTCGACGGCGGCACCGACACCATCGAGGCGGTGGTGAAGGTCGACGGGGTCGAGCGCGAGATCGTCGGCGCAGGCAACGGTCCGCTGGCGGCGTTCTGCGATGCATTAGGCGCGTTGGGCTACCAGATCTCCGTGCTGGACTACTCCGAGCATGCGCTGTCGGCGGGCGAGGAGGCCCAGGCCGCGGCGTACGTCGAGGCGTCGATCGATGGCAAGACGGTGTGGGGCGTCGGCATCGCGCCGTCGATCACCACGGCATCGCTGCGCGCGGTGGTGTCGGCGGTCAACCGCGCCGCACGAGGCTGATCAGAGAGGCGGTGCCGGAGGCGGCGATCAGAACACCGCCGCCGGAGGCGGCGATCAGAACAGTGCCGCCGGAGGCGGCGATCAGAACACCGCCGCCGGAGGCGGCGATCAGAACAGTGCGAACTGGTCGCCGGCGAGCGTGGTGTCGGTGAACTCCTCGATACCGGTGCCGCCGACGACAGCGTCGAGACAGCGCATGAAGTCGGCATCGGTGAGCAGCGGAACACCCGACTGGTTGGCCTGGTAACCCTTGCCGTGAGCCGGGCGGGCGTCGTTGCAGACCACCAGCGAGGTTTCGTTGTCGACGGCATCGGTGTAGGCGAGTCCGGCGTGCAGGATCCGCTCGAGGAGCTCCTCGTGGGTGCGCGTCACCTCCGCCGACAGCGCGACGCGCATGCCCTGCACGAGTGGCCGCCCCGCGACGAAGCGCCCCGGGTTCAGATACGCGCACGGCAGCCGCGCCGCGACCGCCTTGAGCGGGCGCAGTTCGTCGTGCGTGACGAAGCCGTTCGGCCAGCGCCGTCGCGTGACCGGATGCACCGGAAGCCACACCTTGCGGTCGCGGGCCCGCACGAGTGCCGGTTTGAGGATCTGGGCGAGCACCAGCGCGTCGTCGAGCGCGTCGTGGGGCCGCATCTGGGTGATGCCCCAGTGCGCGGCCAGCGTCTCGAGCCGCAGGTTCTCGACGTCGAGGTCGAGCCGGCGGGCCAGTTCGACCGTGCACATCACGGTATCGGTGGGCAGCTCGCGGTTGACCAGCTCCGCCTCCGCGGCCAGGAACGAGTAGTCGAAACCGACGTTGTGTGCGACGAGGGTGCGCCCGGCGAGCAGCTCGACGAGGTGGTCGACGATGTCGGCGAATGTCGGCTGGCCCTCCAGCATCGCGGCCGTCAGCCCGTGCACATGGGTGGGCCCGGGGTCGACACCCGGGTTGAGCAGGCTGTAGAGGCTGTGTTCGACGTTGCCGTCGTCGCCGAGAGCGAGCGCGGCGACGCTGACGATGCGTGCCTGACCCGGCCGGAAGCCCGACGTCTCCACGTCGACGACCGCCCAACCGGCACCGTCCTCGCTCGCCGGCCGGCCCCAGGAGCCGCCCGGCCGGCGACATCCGGCGCCAGTTCGGGTCACTTCGTCAGGATGGCACGCAGCAGTGACAAAGCCGGGACCTCGCCGAATCGCTCGCCAGCGTGTCGGCTCCTTAGAATCCCGGGGATGGTCACGACTCGGGGACGGGCAGCACTCGCGGCGGGCGCAGCCGCGCGCTGGGCGTCGCGCGTCACCGGGCGCGGTGCGGGCGCGATGATCGGCGGGCTGGTCGCATTGGCCCTCGACAAGTCGTTGCTGCACCAGTTGGGCCGGGACCGCCGCACTGTGGTGGTGACCGGAACCAACGGCAAGTCGACGACCACCCGGATGGTCGCCGCGGCGCTGCGCACGGTCGGCGCAGTGGCCACCAACGACACGGGTGCCAACATGGACGCCGGTCTGGTCGCGGCCCTCGCAGGTGCCCGTGACGCCGGGCTCGCCGCCCTCGAGGTCGACGAGATGCACGTGCCCCACGTAGCCGATGCCACCGACCCGCAAGTCGTCGTGCTGCTGAACCTGTCGCGGGACCAACTGGACCGCGTCGGCGAGATCAACCACATCGAGCGCACACTGCGCGGCGGGCTGGCCCGTCATCCATCGGCCGTGGTCGTGGCGAACTGTGACGACGTGCTGATGACGTCGGCAGCCTACGACAGCCCGAATGTCGTGTGGGTGGCCGCGGGCGGCAGCTGGGCCAACGACTCGGTGAGCTGCCCCCGGTCGGGTGAGATCATCGTGCGCGACGGTTCGCACTGGTATTCCACCGGAACGGATTTCAAGCGTCCGAGCCCGCAATGGTGGTTCGATGAATCGAACATCCATGGGCCGGAAGGGTTTTCGTCGCCGATGACGCTGGCGCTGCCCGGCGCGGTCAACCGTGGCAACGCCACCCAGGCCGTGGCCGCCGCGGTGGCGATGGGCGTCGACGCGGCCGCAGCGGTTGCGGCGGTGTCCGCCGTCGACGAGGTCGCGGGCCGGTACCGCACTGTTCGACTCGGCGAGCACACCGTGCGTGTGCTGCTGGCCAAGAACCCCGCGGGCTGGCAGGAGGCGCTGTCGATGGTCGACAAACACGGTGCGGGCGTGGTGATCTCGGTCAACGGGCAGGTGCCCGACGGCGAGGATCTGTCGTGGCTGTGGGATGTGCGGTTCGAGCATTTCGGCGATACCCAAGTCGTGGCCGCCGGTGAACGCGGCACCGACCTCGCGGTGCGCCTCGGCTACGCCGGCGTCGAGCACACGCTGGTGCACGACACGCTCAACGCGATCGAGTCATGCCCGCCGGGGCACGTCGAGGTGATCGCGAACTACACGGCGTTTCTGCAGCTGAACAGGCGGCTGCCCGGTGGCTGAGTCGACGGTGCGCATCGGGCTGGTGCTGCCCGACGTGATGGGCACCTACGGTGACGGCGGCAACGCCGTCGTACTGCGAGAACGCCTGCGGCTGCGGGGAATCGACGCCGAGGTCGTGGAGATCACGCTGAGCGACCCGGTGCCCGCCGAACTGGACCTGTACACCCTCGGCGGCGCCGAGGACTACGCGCAACGGCTGGCCACCAGGCACCTGCTGCGGTATCCGGGTCTGCAGCAGGCCGCCGGACGCGGCGCGCCGGTGCTGGCGATCTGCGCGGCGATTCAGGTGCTGGGGCACTGGTATGAGACCTCGTCGGGGGACCGTGTCGACGGCGTCGGCCTGCTCGACGTCACCACCTCGCCGCAGGATGCGCGCACGATCGGCGAGGTGGTGTCGGAGCCGTTGTTGGCCGGCTTGTCGCAGCGGCTCACGGGTTTCGAGAACCACCGCGGCGGAACGGTTCTCGGTGGTGATTCGCGGCCGTTGGCCCGGGTCGAGAAGGGTGCGGGCAACCGGGCTGGCGACGGCTACGACGGTGCGGTGCAGGGCAGCGTCGTCGCGACCTATCTGCACGGCCCGTGCCTGGCCCGCAATCCGGAGCTGGCCGACCATCTGCTGAGCAAGGTGGTGGGCGAGCTGCCGCCGCTCGAGCTGCCCGAGGTCGACCGGCTTCGCCGTGAACGCCTGGCCGCACCGCGGCGGGCGTCTTAGTTGTTGCATCTTTGAATTGTGTTGCGCGCGAGAACGCGTCTACCAAGCGTCGATAGCTGTGACTCCTGAGGCTAGGCGGGCGAGCCCGACGGCGCCGATCGGCTCGGGTTACAAGGGCGGTGGTTACAGCCCGAGGTCGCGCAGGAACTGCGGCTTGTAGGCCTCGAGGATCACGTAGCTCGGGTCCGGTGCGGGCGCCTCGCGCGCGTCGTCGGACACCTCGTGCCCGCTGACCGGGTCCACCCACTCCTGGCTCGAGGCGTCCCACCGGCTCAGGGTGTACTGCGCACTCACGTGGTCGTCGGCCACCAACGCGCGCAGCGTGCGTTCGGCCTCCTGCGCATCGGCGAGCGTGTGGGTGTACAGCTGGATGCGATCGCCGTCGCGCGTCACCGTCACCCGCGACCCGAGCCGTCGGCGCGCGCCGTCGTCCAGATCCAGGGTTCGCAGCTTCTCCCAGAACGAGAGCCGGTGCTCATCGCTGCCCAGCTCGACCTCGACCTTGAACTCCTCGTCCGGCATGACGGCCAACCTATGCCATGGCCCGGCGGCCAGCCAGCGCCCTGCCCAACGTCAGCTCGTCGGCGAATTCCAGATCCCCGCCCATCGGCAGACCGGACGCGATCCGCGTCACGGTCAGCCCCGGGATGTCGCGCAGCATGCGCACCAGGTACGTGGCCGTGGCCTCGCCCTCGGTGTTGGGGTCGGTCGCGATGATCACCTCGGTGACATCCACGCCGTCCACCCGCTCCCCGATCCGGTTGAGCAACTCGCGGATTCGCAGCTGTTCCGGCCCGACCCCCGACAGCGGATCCAACGCACCGCCCAGCACGTGGTAGCGGCCGCGGAACTCACGCGTGCGCTCGACGGCCTGCACATCCTTGGGCTCCTCGACCACGCACACCAGCGACGCGTCGCGCCGCGGATCGCTGCAGATGCGGCAGCGATCGTCGTCGGAGACGTTTCCGCACACCGCGCAGAACTTGACCCCGTCCCGCACCTTGTTGAGCACGGCGGTCAGCCGGTCGATGTCGGGTGGTTCCACCGACAGCAGGTGAAAGGCGATCCGCTGCGCGCTCTTCGGCCCGATACCGGGCAGCTTGCCGAGCTCGTCGATCAGATCCTGGACGGGTCCTTCAAACATGGAGGGACAATTACATTCCCGGCAGACCGATGTTGCCCATCCCGCCCGCCAGCGGCCCGAGCCGGTCGTGGGCGAGGATGGTGACCTGCTTGGAGGCGTCGGCGATCGCGCCGACGACGAGGTCCTGCAGCGTCTCGACGTCGTTGGGGTCGACGACCTTCGGATCGATGGACACGGCGACCACTTCACCGCTGCCCTTCATCGTGACCTGCACCAGACCGCCGCCGGCCTGTCCGTGCACCTCGGAGTTGGCCAGCGCCTCTTGCGCCTCCATCAGTTGCTGCTGCACCTGCTGCGCCTGCGCGAGCAGGGCCGACATATCCGGTTGGCCTCCGGGTTGCATTACTGATCCCCTTGCGTGTTGATTGCGGACGGGTTTCGACTTGGTCTCGCCTCGCCCGCTCGCGGCGGTTTGGCCTTTCAGCGTAGTCGTGGTTGCGGCTACGGTGACGCCCGTGCCTGCCCGCCTGCGTGTCGGCGCCACTCGAGCAATGCGCGGTTGCGCCGCAGTGGCCATCGGACTGCTCGTTGTCGCATCGACGCTCGTCAGCCCAGCCGGCGAAGCCGCCGCCGCGCCAGCCAGCATCGCGGGCAAGATCGTGTTCCTCGACCCGGGCCACAACGGCGCCAACGACGCGTCGATCAGCCGGCAGGTGCCCACCGGCCGCGGCGGCACCAAGGACTGCCAGGCCAGCGGCACCTCCACCGACGACGGCTACGCCGAGCACACCTTCGCCTGGGACACCACCCTGCGGATCCGTCAGGCGCTGACCGCGCTCGGCGTGCGCACCGCGATGTCGCGGGGCAACGACACCGCAGTGGGCCCCTGCGTCGACGAGCGCGCCGCGATGGCCAACTCGCTGAAGCCGAATGCGATCGTGAGCATCCACGCCGACGGCGGCCCGCCCACCGGGCGCGGATTTCACGTGCTGTACTCCTCCCCGCCGCTCAACGACGCGCAGGCGGGGCCGTCTCCACGGTTCGCGGCGATCATGCGCGACCAGTTGCAGGCGTCGGGCTTCGTGCCGTCGACCTACATCGGCTCCGGCGGCCTCAACCCGCGCTCGGACATCGCCGGGCTGAACCTCGCCCAATACCCGTCGATACTCGTCGAGCTGGGCAACATGAAGAACCCGGTCGACTCGGCGCTGATGAAAACGGCGGAAGGCCGGCAGAAGTACGCCGACGCCGTGGTGCGCGGCATCGCGGGCTTCTTGGGCGCCAGCTAGCGCGCCTCTTGCCCCTAAGCGGTTGATTGCTCGCATCTGGTGCGTGTGATCAACCGCTTAACGAGGTGAGCCCTCCACCTCTTTCTTGAGGTTCGCCAGCACCTCGGCCTGGATCTTGCGCAACCCGAGCGGCGCGAACGTCTTCTCGAAGAAGCCGCCGATACCGCCCGCGCCCTGCCAGGACGTCTTGACGGTCACCGAGGAGCCAGGCCCCGCGGGAGCGACGGTCCAGTTGGTGATCATCGACGAATTGGCGTCCTTCTCGATCACCGTGTGACCCGCAACGTCGACGTTGGCCTTCACGTCGCGCACCCGCGACTTGGTCGCCTGCAGCTTCCAACTCGCCACGGTTCCCGCGCCCTGGCCGCCCTCGAGCACCTTGAATTCGCTGTAGTGCGGCGACAGAATTCTCGGACGCACGGTCGCGTAATCCGCGACGGCCGACAACACCGCCTCCGGCGCCGCGTCGATCAAAACCGTGCTGGACGCGCTGACCTGTCCCATCTCCTACGAGCTCCTTGGTTGAAAGTTGGTTGGGTCGCATCAGGTGCCACCGCGGACTAGCGTATATGCGTGTCTGTTGCCCGAACCGACGCACGTGCTTCACATGCCGCGGGCGTGCAGCGGCTACTGTCCAGCTACCGTGCGATCCCGCCCGATGCGACCGTGCGTCTCGCCAAGCCCACGTCGAACCTGTTTCGAGCGCGCGCCAAGACCACCGTCAAGGGGTTGGACGTCTCGGGCCTGACCGGGGTCATCACCGTCGACCCCGATGCCCGCACCGCAGACGTGGCGGGCATGTGCACCTACGAAGACCTGGTGGCCGCGACGCTGCCATACGGCTTGTCCCCGTTGGTGGTACCGCAACTGAAGACGATCACGCTCGGTGGCGCGGTCACCGGGCTCGGCATCGAGTCCGCATCGTTCCGCAACGGCCTCCCGCATGAGTCGGTGCTGGAGATGGACATCCTGACCGGCACCGGCGAGGTGCTCACCGCGTCGCCGGACCAGCACGTCGACTTGTACCGGGCATTCCCGAATTCGTATGGCACTCTGGGCTATTCGGTCCGGTTGAAGATCGAGCTGGAGACGGTCCTCCCGTTCGTCGCCATTCGCCACCTGCGGTTCAACACCATCGAGGCTCTCGTCGCCGCCATGGACCGCATCGTCGAGACCGGCGGTTACGACGGAGCCCAAGTCGACTACCTCGACGGTGTGGTGTTCTCCGCCGACGAGGCGTACCTGACGCTGGGATTCCAGACCGCGACGCCTGGGCCCGTCAGCGATTACACCGGCCAGCAGATCTACTACCGCTCGATCCAGCACGCGGGCGACAACGGCGCCGAAAAGCATGACCGGCTGACGATCCACGACTACCTCTGGCGCTGGGACACCGACTGGTTCTGGTGCTCGCGGGCGTTCGGCGCGCAGAACCCGCGGATCCGCCGGTGGTGGCCAAGGCGCTACCGGCGCAGCAGCTTCTACTGGAAGCTCATCGCCTACGACCAGCGGTTCGACATCGCCGACCGGATCGAGAAGCGCAACGGGCGGTCGCCGCGCGAACGCGTCGTACAGGACGTCGAGGTGCCGATCGAGCGGGTCGCCGAGTTCCTGCACTGGTTCCTCGCCAACGTTCCGATCGAGCCGATCTGGTTGTGCCCGTTACGTCTTCGCGACGACCCGAGGACAGGTGGCGGCTGGCCGCTTTATCCTTTGCGGCCGGGCCACACCTACGTCAACGTCGGGTTCTGGTCCTCGGTGCCTATCGATCCCAACCGGCCGGCCGAGCAAGGCCACACCAACAGGCTGATCGAACGCAAGGTCAGTGAACTCGACGGACACAAATCGCTGTACTCGGATTCGTACTACGGCCGCGACGAGTTTGACGATCTCTACGGCGGGGAAACCTACAAGATCGTCAAAAAGGCCTACGATCCAGATTCCCGGCTCCTCGATCTGTATGCGAAGGCGGTGCAAAGACGATGACGACCTTCAAGGAAAACGCCGCACATTCTCACGCGCCGGCCAGAAAGCTTACGTTGGCGGAGATCCTGGAGATCCTCGCCGCGGGGAACCTACCGCTGAGATTCACAGCCTATGACGGTAGTTCGGCCGGGCCCGAGGATTCGCCGCTCGGCCTCGAATTGCTG
Organism: Mycobacterium sp. IS-3022; assembly: GCF_001500065.1. Classification (GTDB taxonomy): domain Bacteria; phylum Actinomycetota; class Actinomycetes; order Mycobacteriales; family Mycobacteriaceae; genus Mycobacterium. The sequence continues at coordinate 117,210 of NZ_LQIN01000001.1, read as the reverse complement.
ACCCCCCGCGGCACCACCTACCTGGCGACCGCGTTCGGCGATTTGGGCTTGGCGCGGGCCTACGTGTCGGGCGATTTGGAACCGCACGGAGTGCACCCAGGCGATCCCTACGAGCTGCTCAAGGCGCTCGCTGACAAGATGGATTTCAAACGACCGCCCGCGCGGGTGCTCGCCAACATCGTGCGTTCCATCGGCATCGAGCACCTCAAGCCGATCGCGCCGCCGCCGCAGGAGGCACTGCCACGCTGGCGTCGAATCGCAGAGGGCCTGCGGCACAGCAAGACCCGTGACGCCGAGGCGATCCATCACCACTACGACGTGTCCAACACCTTCTACGAGTGGGTGCTGGGCCCGTCGATGACCTACACCTGCGCCTGCTATCCGCACCAGGGGGCCACCCTGGAGGAAGCGCAGGAGAACAAGTACCGGCTGGTGTTCGAGAAGCTGCGGCTCAAGCCCGGCGATCGGCTGCTAGACGTGGGCTGCGGTTGGGGCGGCATGGTGCGCTACGCCGCGCGCCACGGAGTCAAGGCGATCGGCGTCACGCTGTCGAGAGAGCAGGCGTCCTGGGCGCAGAAGGCGATCGCGGAGGACGGCCTCGGCGATCTGGCCGAGGTTCGGCACGGTGACTACCGCGACGTCCGCGAGGACGGCTTCGACGCGGTCTCGTCGATCGGGCTGACCGAGCACATCGGCGTGCACAACTATCCGGCCTACTTCGCGTTCCTGCAGTCGAGGATGCGTGCCGGCGCGTTGCTGCTCAACCACTGCATCACGCGTCCGGACAACAGAACCGGGGCGACTGCTGGAGGCTTCATCGACCGCTACGTCTTCCCCGACGGTGAGCTGACCGGGTCCGGACGGATCATCAGCGAGGCGCAGGACGTGGGCCTGGAGGTCCTGCACGAGGAGAACCTGCGCAACCACTACGCGCTGACGTTGCGCGACTGGTGTCGCAACCTGGTGGAGCACTGGGATGAGGCCGTCGCCGAGGTCGGCCTGGCGACCGCCAAGGTGTGGGGCTTGTACATGGCCGGGTCGCGCCTCGGGTTCGAGACGAATGTGGTTCAGCTACACCAGGTTCTGGCGGTCAAGCTGGACCGCGATGGACGCGATGGCGGGCTGCCGCTGCGGCCGTGGTGGACACCTTGAAGCGTCAGCCGTCGATGCGCCGCGCTCCCAGTTCGTTCTGCAGAAGTTCGAGCGCGGCTTCCTCGGGATCCCGGCGCGGGGTGTCGGAGGTGTCGCTGCCGGCTTCGGCCAGCATGTCTTCCTCGTCCTCGTCGCGCTGCGCCGGCGCGGGCACGTCGGCGGCCGGCTTGGTCTGAGCGGCCACAGGATCCGCAGAACCGGTCTCGCAGCGGATCTTCCAGTTCACCCCGAGGGCGTCCTTCAACGCTTCGCGGATGACGTCGGCGTTGCGCTGTTCGGCCAACCGCTTGGCCAGCGGCGCCGAGTCGTGGCTGAGGACCAGCGTGTCGCCCTCGATCGCGCGGACGATCGCGCCCGACAACATCACCTCGGTGGTGCGGCTGCGTTCGCGGACCTTGTCGCGCACCGTCGACCACATGCTGCGCACGGCCGCCGCGTTCGGCTCGCCGGCCGCCGCCGGTGCCTCCACCACCGGGTCCGACGGCGGTCGCACCGGTGGAGGCGACGGCGGCTTCTCTTCGGGCGCCTTGTCTTCAGACGCTTTGTCTTCCCGCGCCTTTTCCTGGGGCGCCCTGACTTCGGGCACCGGTTCGGTGGGCGCCGAGAGCTCGGGCGGAGCCTGACGCGGTTCGGCCGCCTTGCTCTTGCGGGCGTACTGCCTCGGCGGCCCGCTGCCCTGCGCCGCTGCGCCCTCTCCGGCCGGAAGCGACATGTCCAGCCGGGTCTCGATGCGCTCGACACGTTGCAGCAGCGCCGATTCGGTGTCGCTGGCCGACGGCAGCAGCAGCCGCGCGCACACCACTTCGAGAAGCAGTCGAGGCGCAGTGGCGCCCCGCATCTCGCCGAGCCCGGCATGCACCACCTCGGCGTAGCGGGTCAGCGTCGCAGTCCCGATGCGCGTCGCCTGCTCACGCATCCGCTCGAGCACATCCTCCGGCCCGTCGACGACGCCACGCGCTCCCGCGTCGGGCACCGACTGCAGCACGATCAGGTCGCGGAACCGCTCCAACAAGTCGGTCGCGAACCGGCGCGGGTCGTGGCCGGCGTCGATCACCGCCTCGACAACCCCGAAGAGGGCGGCGGCGTCGTTGGCGGCGAGCGCGTCGATCGCGTCGTCGATCAGCGCGACGTCCGTCGCACCGAGCAGCGCCAGAGCCCGCGCATACGTGACGTGGTTGCCCTCGGCTCCCGCCAGCAACTGGTCGAGCACCGACAACGTGTCGCGCGGCGATCCGCCACCGGCGCGGATCACCAACGGATACACCGCGTCGTCGACGGTCACGCCCTCCTGCGCGCAGATGCCCTCCAGCAGCGACCGCATGGTGCGCGGGGCAAGCAACCGGAACGGGTAGTGATGCGTGCGCGAGCGGATGGTCGGCAGCACCTTCTCCGGTTCGGTGGTCGCGAACACGAAGATCAGGTGTTCCGGCGGTTCCTCGACGATCTTCAGCAGCGCGTTGAAGCCGGCCGTGGTGACCATGTGCGCTTCGTCGACGATGAAGATCCGGTACCGCGACTGCGCCGGTGCATAGAACGCGCGGTCGCGCAGCTCGCGGGTGTCGTCCACGCCGCCGTGGCTGGCTGCGTCGAGTTCGACGACGTCGACGCTGCCCGGCCCGTTGGGCGCGAGCGCCACACACGAGTCGCACACCCCGCACGGGGTGGCCGTCGGTCCCTGCGCGCAGTTCAGCGAGCGGGCCAGGATGCGCGCCGACGAGGTCTTGCCGCACCCCCGCGGACCGGAGAACAGGTACGCGTGATTGATCCGGCCCGAGGAAAGGGCCGTCGACAGGGGCTCGGTGACATGTTCCTGTCCGACGACTTCGGCGAACGTCGCAGGCCGGTACTTGCGGTAGAGCGCCACGCTCAGCAGGCTACCGATGCGGTCTGACGCACCGGCGGGCCGCCACTGCGTCTCTGGATTGTGCATCTGACGACGGTTGGGGTGCGATGCGCGTCGTCAGATTCACAAACGGGTTCGGCCGGGCGGCGCAACTCTGTGGATGACTCGTCGACCGCAGCCCTGATCCGTCGGTCCACGCGTGCACCGTACGGGCATGACCGAGCTGCCGTGGCCGTTCGTCGGAACCGAAGCGTTGTCGACAGGCAGCATCTCCGAGCGCACGATGCGCCGCCTGTACGCACCGATGTATCCGGGGATCTACGTCCCACGCGACGCCACCGTGTCGGCGCAGCATCGTGCCCAGGCGGCCTGGCTGTGGTCGAAGCGGCGCGGAGTCGTTGCCGGCCTGTCGGCGGCGGCGGTCCTGGGTACCAAGTGGATCGATCCGTCGGAGGCCGCGGAGCTGATCCACGACAATCGGAGGCCGCCACCGAAACTCGTCGTCAGGACTGAACGGGTGCTGCCGAACGAACTCGTGACGATAAGCGAGATGCGCGTGACCACGCCGGCCCGCACCGCGTTCGACCTCGGTCGCCATCTCGAGTCTCGGACCGTCGCAGTGCAACGACTCGACGCTCTGGCCAATGCGACTGGTCTCAAACACGTCGACGTGGAGGCGGTGATCGCTGCACACGCGGGGGCCCGCGGCATTCCGCGACTGCGCAGCGTGCTTCCGCTGATGGACGGCGGTGCGGAATCCCCACAAGAGACGCTTGCCCGGCTGGCGTTGATCGATGCGGGCCTTCCGGCCCCGCAGACGCAGGTCCGGATATTCGACGAGTACGGGCAGTTCGTCGCACGCGTCGACATGGCGTATGAGGATTTTAAAGTCGGTATCGAATACGACGGGCCGCAACACTGGACCGATCCCGCAGTGCGGCAGCGCGATATCGATAAGCAGTTCGTATTGACCGGGCTGGATTGGCTGATCATCCGGGTCAGCAGAGACCTGCTGCGTTATCGGCGCTCCACCTATGTAGCCAGGGTCGAGAGCGCGTTGTATTCGCGCGGGTTTCGATTGTGAATCTGGCGACGTTTTCGGGCGGATTTCGTCGTCAGATTCACAAACGGGCCTAAGAGACGGGCCTAGGAGAGCAGCGATTCGGTGGCCGACAGCAGTGCACAGGTGGCCAGGCCGTCGATCGCCGCCCGCAGCTCCGGTTCGGCGGGGAACGTCGGCGCGATCCGGATGTTCTTGTCCTCCGGGTCGTTTCGATACGGGAACGTCGCCCCGGCCTCGGTCACCGCGATGCCGGCGTCCTTCGCCAGCGCCACCGTGCGCTTGGCCGTCCCGGGCAGCACGTCGAGGCTGATGAAGTAGCCGCCCTTGGGTTCGGTCCACGACGCGATCTTCGATTCGCCGAGGCGGTCGGAGAGGATTTCCAGCACCGCGGCGAACTTCGGCGCCAACAATTGCTGGTGGCGTTGCATCTGCAGGCGCACTCCGTCCGCGTCGCCGAAGAAGCGCAGGTGCCGCAGTTGGTTCACCTTGTCGGGGCCGATCGACTTCTTGCCCGCATGCTGCAGATACCAGGCGATGTTGCCCAGCGACCCGCCGAGGAAGCTCACCCCGGCGCCGGCGAACGTGATCTTCGACGTCGACGCGAACACCAGCGGCCGGTTCGCGTTGCCAGCGGCTTCCGCCAGCCCGAGCACGTCGATCTGCCGGACGAAGTCGTGGGTCAACGTGTGCACCGCGTACGCGTTATCCCAGATGATTCGGAAATCTGTTGCGGCCGTGCGCATCTGGACGAGTCGGCGCACGACCTCCCACGAATAGGTGACGCCGGTCGGGTTGGAGTAGACCGGCACGCACCAGATGCCCTTGATGGCCGGGTCGGCGGCGACGAGTTCCTCGATCAGGTCGACGTCGGGGCCGTCCTCGCGCATCGGCACGGTGATCATCTCGATGCCCAGGCTCTCGGTGATCGCGAAGTGCCGGTCATAGCCGGGAGCGGGGCACAGAAACTTCAGCGTGGGCTCTTGGCTCCAGGGCCGCGGCGAGTCGGCCGTGCCGTGCAGCATCGAGAACACCACCACGTCGTGCATCAGCTCCAGGCTGGCGTTGTTGCCGGCGATGAGATTCTGCACCGGGATGCCCAGCAGCTCGCCGAAGATCGCCCGCAATTCCGGCAGCCCGTGGACACCGCCGTAGTTACGGGTGTCGGTGCCGTCACCGTCCCGGAAGTCGTCCTTGCCCGGCAGGTCCAGCAGCCCGTTCGACAGGTCCAGCTGCGCGGGCGCCGGCTTGCCCCGGGTCAGGTCCAGTTTGAGGCCTTTGGCCTGCAGCTCGGCATAGTTGCGCTTCTGCTGCTCGTGCTGTGCGGAGAGGTCGTCTCGGCCGAGCGACAGAAAAGACACCGGAAGCCTTTCGAACCGTGGAAGAAGGGGACCCCGCGCACCCGCCAGAGCCCATTGACCCTTGCTGCCTTCCGGCCCTGGGGGAGTTCACAGGATGGACGCCGCGCGGGGTCCACGGCGAGTCTAATACCAGAGCCTCCCGCATCCGGACGGGCTCATCTTCGGGGTCGGCTACCATGGCCGCGGAGGATTCGCCTAGTGGCCTATGGCGCTCGCCTGGAACGCGGGTTGGGTTAATAGCCCTCGCGGGTTCAAATCCCGCATCCTCCGCACTCGGCACGGGGTGCGATCTGCAGGCCTCGCCCGGTCGCACCCCGTCCAACCAAATGTCTAGGAGGAGTATGAGCCGCACCGTCGCGGTGATCTGGCACGCATCGTTCAGCGTCGTGGCCGGTGTTCTGTACTTCTTCTTCGTCCTGCCTCGCTGGTACGAGTTGTCTGGCGACATCCCCCACACACTGGGCATCGCGATGCGCATCGTGGTCGGTGCGCTGATCGGGCTGGCGGCGCTGCCGGTGGTGTTCACGTTGCTGCGCACCCGCAGGCCGGAGTTCGGCACACCGCTGCTGGCGCTGAGGCTGCGGACCTGGTCCATCGTGTTGCACGTGTTGGCCGGGGTCCTGATCCTGGGCGCGGCGATCGCCGAGATCTGGCTGTCGCTCGACGACGCGGGCCGGTGGTTGTTCGGCATCTACGGGGCCGCCGCGGCGATCGCCTTGCTCGCCGTCTTCGCCTTCTATCTGGCCTGGGTCGCCGAGATGCCACCACCGCCGCCGAAACCGCTCAAGGTCAAGGCGCCGAAGAAGCGGCGCGGCCGACGCAAAGGCGCCGAGAAGGACGCCGCGGAAGCTGGTGAGGAGAAAGAGGCGGAAGAGGCCGAAGAGGCGGAAGAGGCCGAAGCGTCCGAGGACGCCGAGCACGAGGACGCCTCAGCGCCAGAGAAGACCACCGCCGAGGTGGACGGCGAGGACGAAACCGTCGCTGAAGAGCCCGACTCGGGCGCCGAAGAACCCACCTCGACCGCCACCGAAGAAGCCGAGCAAACCGACGGCAAGCTGCGCAATCGCCGCCCCGAGCCGACCCGCCGGCGCCGCAGGCGACTGCGTGGCGGCGTCGTCGTAGACGATTAGCCGCCCGCGCATCGGGCAATATGGGTTCATGGGCAAAATCCCCGTCCGGCGTCCGTTCGCGGCGCTACTGATCGCGTTGGCCGCGGTGCTGGCCATGGTCGTACCGGTTATTCCGGCCACGGCGGCCCCCGCCGACCCGATCGCGGCGGCGGCGCAGGTGGAGCCGGCCGTCGTGCGCATCGACACCGAGATCGACTACCAGGGCGCCATCGGCAACGGCGCGGGTTTCGTGCTCGATCCGGGCGGCCAGGTGCTGACCAACTTCCACGTCGTGTCGGGCGCCGACCGGATCACCGCGAGCGTCGGGGGCCGGTCCTATCCCGCCGAGCTGGTCGGCTACAACCGCAGGCGTGACATCGCGGTGCTGCAACTGATCGGCGCGAACGGGTTGCCCGTCGCACCGATCGGCGATTCCGCGCAGCTGGTTCCGGGCGAACCCGTCGTGGCGCTCGGCAACGCCAACGGATCGAACGGACCGCTGACCCGCGAGGTCGGACAGGTCACCGGGTTCGGCCGTACCGTCAACGCCGAAGACACGTTGACCGGCAGCAAGGACGAACTCGCAGGGCTTTTCGAGTTCGCCGCGCCGGTGGTCGCGGGTGATTCCGGCGGACCCGTGGTCAACAGCGCCGGGCAGGTTGTCGGCATCACCACCGCGGCATCGGTGAACTACCGGTTCGGTCCGGGCGGAGAGGGCTACGCGATCCCGATCAACGACGCCATGCCGGTCGCGAACCAGATCCGGTCCCGAGCTCCCTCTGCCGAGGTGCACATCGGGCCGCCGGTGTTGCTCGGTGTCGGGGTCCGCTCGGCGCAACGCGGCCCGGGCGTGCAGATCGCCGAGGTGCTGCGCGGCGGGCCCGCTGACCGCGCCGGACTGCTCGCCGGTGACGTACTGGTCGTGCTCGACGGCACTCCCCTCGATTCGGCGACCACGCTGACCTACGTGCTGGACCGCCACTACCCCGGCGATGTGATCGACCTGACGTGGATCGACCGCAGCGGGCAGGAACGCACCGGCAAAGCCACCCTGACGCCGCTCTAAGCGTCCAGGAGGCGGTCAAGACCGCCGATCAGCAGGCCCAATTCGAAGTCGAATTGACGCTCGGCGTCGTGGCGCTGCGATTCGGCCGACGCCAGCACCGTGCGCAGTGCCGGGTAGGTGTCCTGCGGTTCGTGTTCGAGCGCCGCGGACGTCTCGGCGCGGTGCCGATGCACCCCCGATGCGGTCTGGGCGGCGCTGCTGTACGCGGCCGACTGCGCGATGTTGGACGCCGCGGTCAGGGCGTACCGGGCGGCGTCGGGCGGGAAGCCCGCGGCGAGCAGTGCGTCGAGCACCCGGTCGGCCAGCGCCAGGGCGGCCGCGGCGCCGATTCCGCGCAACCGCGTGAAATCGGTCGCTACCCCGACCTGCACCAGGCCCTCGCGGAACGCGACGCTGTATGCGCGCAGCACCGCACGCCAGTCGTCGTCGACCGGCAACTCGACGCTGGTCAGTTCGCGTTCGAACAGGTCGGCGACCATCAGCGTCAGAAGCCCCTCCCGGTCACCGACGTAGTAGTGCAGCGCCTTTCGGCTGACACCGAGCGCGTCGGCCACCGCCTGCATCGTCAGGTCTCGGCCCGCCACGCCGTGCGCCGCCGCGACGATCTGGTCTCGGCTGATCCGGGGTGGACGACCTCTGCCGCGGCCGCTCATCACGGTCACCCTAAGGGGTACGGCACATATTTTTCACCGGTCGGTAAAAACACCATCGCGACGCGTCGCGTTTCCCTATGCTGTGCGCGTGCCAAACACCCCTTATCGCGTCGTTCAGTGGACGACCGGCAATGTCGGCAAGATTTCGGTCGAGGCGATCGCCAAGAACCCGAACTACGAACTCGTCGGCCTCTACGCGTGGTCGAAGGACAAGGTGGGCCGGGACGCCGGTGAGCTCGCCGGCATTGCATCCCTCGGCGTGCAGGCCACCAACGACGTCGACGCGCTGCTCGCGCTGAAGCCCGACGTGGTCGTCTACAACCCGATGTGGATCGACGTCGACGAACTGGTCCGCATCCTCGAGGCCGGCGTCAACGTCGTGGCGTCGGCGTCCTTCATCACCGGCCACAACCTCGGCGCCGGCCGGGACAAACTCGAAGAGGCGTGCCGACGGGGCGGTTCGACGCTGTTCGGTTCCGGTGTCAGCCCCGGCTTCGCCGAACTGCTCGCCATCGTCGCCTCGACGGCCTGCGATCGGGTCGACAAGGTCACCATCTCCGAATCCGCCGACACCACGCTCTACGACTCCCCCGACACGGAGCGGCCGACCGGCTTCGGCACCGCGATCGACGACCCGACCCTGCCCCCGATGGCCGCCAACGGCACCGCGGTGTTCGCCGAAGCGGTGCGCCTGGTCGCCGACTCCATCGGCGTCGAACTCGACGAGATCAAGTGTGTCTCCGAATATGCCCAGACCACAGAGGATCTCGTGATGGCGTCGTGGACCATCCCGGCCGGACATGTTGCGGGCGTCTATGCCAGCTGGCAGGGCATGGTGAACGGGAAGACCGTCGTCGACATCAACGTCCGGTGGAAAAAGGGGCAGACGCTCGATCCGGACTGGCAGCTCGACGGTGACGGCTGGAAGATCACTGTCGACGGCCGGCCGACGGTCAACATGCAGGTCGGTTTCCTACCGCCGCCGGACATGATCGAGAACGCCAAGTCGATCGAGGACTTCTTCGTGCTCGGGCACATCATGACCGCAATGCCGCCGATCCATGCGATACCGGCGGTCGTGGCTGCGGCGCCCGGTATCGCCACCTACAACGACCTGCCGCTACCGCAGGCCCGCGGGGTCGGGCCGAAGAGCTGACGCCGGTTCTCCGCCGATGGCCGCGTCGTGACTATGGGCGAGGCGGAGGCACCGCAGCACCGTTGACGCCCATGACGGTCGCCTTCAGCTGGGCGTTCGGCGGTCCTTCCAGGACAACGTCTTTGAGTATCTTGGCCTGATCCCTGTGCACGGTGAACTCACCCTTCTGCGGCGCCGCGCCGCCGACGACTTCGTAGAAGACCGTGAACGGAGTATCGGGAAGTGGGTGCAGTCCAATGTATTTCGGCTCGATCGTATACCTGTAGGTACAGGCGGACGGTCCCGGTGGGCACTGCCGGTCGGTGACGATCACGTTGACCGTGAACTCCACCGGTGTCGGAACCTTCGCCGGCGGCGGAGCTAACGTGGAGCGCGGCGTTGTCGCCCGCTGCGCCTGCTCGGGCGCGTTGACACTGCCGAGGATCATCACGGCCGCCATGCCGACGCCGCCGGCGATGAGGGCGAGCAGCGCCAGTCCCGCGGACCATTTGCGGACGGCAGTCGACACGCGCATGCGTCAAGGAAACCTGGTGGGCCACCGGATGCGCGGCGTTTCCGTCGCATTACCGACGGCGGTTCTCTCAGTGCCTGATCCGGCGGCGTCTGCCGAGGAACAGCGTCAGGAAGATCCCGCCGAGACCCAGTGCCGCAACCAGCGCGGCCGCGACGATCAACGTGATGTCCTTGCCGCTGAGGCCGGTGGGCGAGGAGTCACTTACCAGCTGCAGGTCGTAGTCGCCGGGCAACGGGCCCTCCCCGGGGCCTTCCATACCCGGGAAGCTCTGAGTCTGGTGAACCTCGAATTGCGGTACGCCGCTGTCGTTTTGCTTCCATTCCCCCCAAGCCGGGGTGACGCCGTCGAGTAGGACTTTGTGCGCACCGCCGACGGCCGGGTCAGGGCCGACGTCGACAATCTTTCGGACCACGATCGGCCGATATGTCGCGTTCGTGTACTTGACCTGGACCGGGACATCGGTGAGCGTCCGCACCGGTGGAGGCGGCGGCGGAGGTGGCAGCCCCGGTCCGGGGAAGTAGCCACCGCCGAAGAAGTTGCCGACCGCGACGTCGATCGGAATCCCGAAGGGATTGAGTCGCAGTGCGGTGAAGTTGTACGACCCGAGATCGCGCACTTCGGTGACGATGCGGCCCAGCGGGGGGATGAGCAGGATCCGCGGCACCCCGGCTACCTCGTAGACCAGCTGCAGCGGTTCCGGGTAAGGGTTGAAGATCAGCGGCCTGAAGTACCGGTCGTATTCCACCCAGTCCGGTTGCCATTGCAACACTCTCAACGGCGCGGTCGCACCGCCCGCCTCAGCGGCGCCGCTCGCCGGGGCGTTGGCGCCGGGATCTGCCGCGGGGACGACCAGGTTCCTGAGGCGGTCGATCTCCGCCGGCGGCGCAGGCGGCGGTATTTCCTGGACGGGGGCAGCCAGCTGAGCGATCTTGATGTCCTGTGGCGATGCTTCCGACCTTTGCGGCTCAGGGGTTTCAGTCACGCCCGCTGCCAGTTCCGCACTTGGCGACTGCGTCACCCCCGACGAATCCGTCGTTCCGCCAACGGGAGCGGTTTCCTCGGAACTTGACTGCTGCGATCCCCCGGCGGGCACCGTCTCACTCGGCGATGCGGTGCCCGTCGTCGTCTCGGGCTGCAGGCCGGCCGGTGCACTCGTGACCGTCGGGGTTCCCGACGTCGTTGCCGGGGCCGGGGACGGCGACGTGGTGGCCGACGGCGTCGTCGCTGCCGTCGTGGCCTCGGTCGTCGCCCGCGTCGTCGGTGTCGCCTGTGACGTCGGAGTAGGACTCGGCGCGCCCGTCGTCGTCGCGCTATCCGGTGCCTGCGTCTCTTCGGTGACGACCGGGGCTTGCGTCGTAGGCTCCTGGGGCGCTTGCGGTTCCTGCGGCGGCTCCGGCGCCACGGGCGTCGGAACCTCCGTCGGCGCTTCATACGTCGGGGGTGCTTCGACCGCAGGCGGGGCTTCGACCGCAGGCGGGGCTTCGACCGCCGGTGGTGCCTCGACCGCCGGTGGTGCCTCGACCGCCGGTGGTGCCTCGACCGCCGGCGGTGCTTCGTAGGTCGGGACTTCGGCAGGCGCCTCTTCTGCGGGAGCGTAGGCGGTCTCGGTCGGTGCGGTCGTGTCCGGCTGGGCGAACGCTGGGTGCACATCGGTGCCGGCCGCGATCAACGCGACAGCCGCCACTGAAGCCAGCGCAGCCGCTAGGTGGCGGACGCGCGGAATGCTGACTGCGACAGGCACGTCAACCTCTTCTCACCAGCAGGCTTGACGCCGCTCCGCCTGGAACAGATTGGCGGCGGCGCACTCTCCCGCATCGCTGACGACGAGGTTGCGGATCTGCCAGTACAGGTCAGCGGTGGCCTTCGTCGCCAGCTGTGCGGCCAAGTCGAAATGGTTGATCGGCGGATTGGTGCCTGGCACGAGCATCATGCCGCGGGGGGTGTCCCAGGCGTCCTTGTTCAGCGTCGAGTGGCACTCGACGAAGCCCGGCGGCGGACCACCGGGCGGGCAGCCGCCCAGCGGGTCGTGGCGGTCGCTGTCGACGGCGTAGAACCCGGTCTGCAGCCCGGGCGGCAGGCTCGCCGGATCGCATGTCGGCATCAGCGGTGGCGGCATCCGATCGAGTTGGCCGACAGCGATGTTGTCCTCGACCCAGTTCGAGTGGGAGTAGAAGTCCTGCAGAGCGTGGGCCAGTCCGCCGAACGCGGCGCGGGCCCCGGGCCCGTCGACGAGGTCGCTGCCGCCGGGACCGGCGGGCTGAGCGCCGCTGAGGATGAGCGGAGTGAAAAAGTTCCACGCTTCCTGGGTGCGGGCGCAGATGTCGGCGGGGTCTTTTGCGTTGTCGATGTGGCGGAACTCGTCGGCGAAGAATGCGTCGCTGCCTACCACGCCGGCGCCCGGCGGGGGCCCGACGAGTATCTGGCCCATGGTGACGTTGTCGACTCCCAGCGGCGCCAGTGCATCGCGAGTGATGCGGTCGTGGTTCTGGATCTGGAACGCCTGCGCCGGGGCCGCTGCCCACGCGCAGACAACGGCAAAAGCGGCGGCCAACACGACAACGATTGACGAGCGCGGTTTGGGTTCGTGTGACGAGTTCATCGACTGTCCCCTTTGACCTGGTGACCCCCGAACGGTCAGATCGTCGAATTGTTTCAGCCGAAAGTTGCGAGCATTCGGAAAACTGCAAAAACAGCAAATTTTGGTGCAACTGCGAACCATGCGCGCAGCATCTAGCCCGCGGCGCCGGACATTCGCACGGCGCCGCAGCGGTGGGTGTCCAGGTAGAGCAACCATTCCAAGAGCGAACGAGCGGCCCCGGACCGGCTTATGGTGATGACTGTGAATCCGCTGGTACGCAGCAGTCCACGGGAGGCGTAGTGGACGGCGCGCCGTTCGGCCGATACCGATTGGTCGAGTTGTTGGGCCGCGGTGGCATGGGCGAGGTCTGGAAGGCATTCGACACGGCCACCCAGCGTGTGGTCGCGGTGAAGGTGCTGCCGGCGCATCTCGCCGCCGACCCGGTGTTCGAACAGCGGTTCCGGCACGAGGCTTTCGCGGCCGCCGGCCTGACCAATCCCCATGTGGTGCCGATTCACAACTTCGGCGAGATCGAAGGCCGACTGTATGTCGACATGCGGTTGATCGAGGGTCAGGATCTCGAACACCTGCTAGCGCTCGGCCCATTGGAGCCGGAACGGGCGGTGAAGATCATCGCCCAGATTGCCTCGGCGCTGCATGCCGCGCATCGGATCGGGCTCGTGCATCGCGACGTCAAACCCTCCAACATCCTCGTCGCCGAAGACGATTTCTCGTATCTGATCGATTTCGGGATTGCACGTGCGACGGGCGACACCAAGCTGACCGCCACCGGCAACGTGGTCGGCACGTGGCCATACATGGCGCCCGAGCGGTTCACCACCGGCCAAACCGACACCCGCGCGGACGTCTATGCGTTGACGTGCGTGTTGTATGAGTGCCTCACGTCCAGCCGCCCCTTCCCCGGCGACAGCGTCGAACAGCAGATCGCGGGTCACCTGACGACTCCGCCACCGCGGCCGTCGATCTCGCGGCCGGAGGTGACGCCGGAGTTGGATGACGTGATCGCGGCCGGCATGGCAAAAGACCCCGAGGAGCGCTACGGAACGACCGTCGAACTCGCCCAAGCGGCAAGCAAGGCCATCACCGATCCGGCCGTCACCCAACCGGCACAACCACATTCAGCGCCGACAGCTGCAGGACCCGCCGTCTCCGCGCCCACCGCAGCTGCCAGTACGGCTCAAGCGGGACAGGCGTGGGCGGCGACCCAAGCTCGCCCTGCAGAGCAGGTCGATGCGCCCGCGGACCCCACGCAGGCCGGTCCGCCGGAGCATGTGAAGAAGGCATGGGCACCAACCCATGCCGCGCCTGCCGCTCATGACGAACAGGCATACGCGGGGACTCAGGAGCGGCCTGCCGATTCGGTCGGCCCCGCCGAAACGCTGCCTCCGGGCGACTCTTCGGACAAGACGCCCGACGAAGACGCGCCGCTGCCGTGGTGGCGACGGACCGCGATCGTCGTGCCCATCAGTGTAATTCTGATCATCGCCGCCGCGGCCACCATCCTCACTGTGATCAGTGACGACGGCGGCAACCGACCCGTCGCACAACCACCGGATGCGCCTCTCGACGGGACGTTCGCCGTCGAATTCGGTTCGCCGACAAAGCCCAACGGCGAGCCTTATCAAAACGCACAGGGCGGCAACGAGAAATGGGTGATCCGATCCGCGTGCCGCGACGGCGGATGTGTCGCGTCGGCGACGAAGGTCAACGGGTCCCGCACAACGACGTCGACTCTGGTGCTCGACGAGATCGACGGACGTTGGGAAGCGGTCAACGTGAAACAAGGCACCTGCCAGGGCACCGAGCCCGTCGAACTCTGGGAGGTGTTCTCGCTGCAGTCTCAGCCCGACGGAAGCCTGGAGGGTGAGTTCGTCCTCCGGTCGACCAGCGGCAGTTGCGCGAGTAACCAGCCGGTGACTTTTACCCGCACCGGTGACCCCGAGGCCGGCGTGTCGGTCGCCGACCCGGCCAGTCAGCCGGCGCGCGTCGCGTCCCCAGCGCAGGCCTTACACGGCCGCTATCAGGAAGTCGATACGTACGTCGACGGAAACCGCAGCGCCGAAGTGAGTTTCGACATCCAGACGTACTGCCTGCGCAGCGGGCAGCGGTGCCTGAGTTACTGGCTGAACCCCAACGACGTCAAAGTCCTGGTGTTCGAACAGAACCAGTGGACACTGACCAACACCTCGACGGACTCGCAGTGCAAGAACGGTGCGCCGGCTCACCGCGAGATCACCCTGAACTACCCGCTGCCGCAGCCGCCGCAGGATCCGATCACCCTGCTCACCGGACGCGGGCACTACACCGTCACGGGCGGCTGCCCCTTCAACAGTGATTTCGAATCACGCGTCCAGCGCACCGGAGACTAGACCAGACCGGCGACGAAAGATGCGGCCTGATCGGTCATTCCAGGTACGTACTGATGATGCGCGGCCCGGTTGTCCAGGTCGCCCTCGCCGCAGATCGGGTCGTTGGCATTGCACAGGTCGATGGTCCTGCCGCCATAGACCGGGCTGAGCGCGTTCAGCGGGCCGACGATCTTGGCCAGTGGGTTGCCGAACACCGCGACGGCGGCCACATGGTCGGCGGCTTGCGGAGGCAGCGGCGCGGCGACGGCACCGAGATCCAGGCCGGGCACAGCCTCCAGGCCTGGTATCGCACCCAACCCCGAGATGGCACTCAGGCCGGGAGTGACGCCCAGCATCAGGTCGATGACAGCGGCGCCCTGCGAGAAGCCGCCGAGGACCAACCGGGTGGCCGGGCAGTTCGCGGTCATGTACCCGACGTGACCGTTCGCGTCGGCGGCGCCCTCGGCGGCTCGCAGGAAGTTCATGGTGGCGGCGTAGTTGACCGCGTACTGGCCCACCGTTCTGTCGCCCACTTTCGACCGCAGCGAGTCGATGAACGCCTGCCCCACGGCGCCCACACCAACCGGGTCGCCCGTCCCGCGCGCGAACACCACCTCGATGTCGGGACACGTTTGGGCCCACGCAGAAGGGACGCCGACCGGGCCGCTCAATACAACGACCGCCGCCAGGCCGGCTGCGCAGACCCGTACGGCGATCCAAATTCGTGCCCATCTGGTGGCGATTCGTCGATGCTAAGAGCACATCGCCGGCGATGGCGCGTTTTCGTCAGTCCGGTTTCACCGGGTTGCCGTCGGCGTCCCAGTTGGATGCGACCTTCTTGCTGGGCTGCACGCGCGGCGGTTCGCCAGGCATCTTCGGGTAGTTCGGCGGATAGGGCATATCACCCAGTCCGCGCTCCTCGTCGGCTTTCACCAGCTTCAACAGTGGTTCGAGCGATTGCGCATCGCTGTCGATGTCGGCCCACGGATCCGACCGTCCCGCAACGAAATCCGGCACCGTCGAGATCGTGAAGTCATCGGGGTCGGCGGTGCGCAATTCGTCCCACGTCAAGGGCGTCGACACGGTGGCGATCGGAGTCTTGCGCGCCGAGTACGCCGACGCGAACGTGCGGTCTCTGGCGTTCTGGTTGTAGTCGATGAAGGTGCGCGCGCCCCGCTCTTCTTTCCACCACGAAGTGGTGACCGCATCGGGTGCCCGGCGCTCGACCTCGCGGGCCAGCGCGATGCCTGCACGACGCACCGCGATGAAGTCCCAGTCGGTCTTGATTCGCAGGAAGACATGTACGCCTCGACCGCCCGAGGTCTTCGGATAGCCGATCAGACCCAACTCGTCGAGCAGCGGTTTCAGCACGTCCACCGCCACCGAACTGGCATCACTGAAATCCGTCCCGGGCTGCGGGTCCAGGTCGATGCGCAGCTCGTCGGGATGCTCGGTGTCCGGGCACCGCACCTGCCACGGATGCAGCGTGATCGTGCCCATCTGTGCCGCCCATGCGATCGCCGATGGGTGGGTCACCTTGAGTGCGTCGGCGGTGCGGCCGGACGGGAAGGTGACCTGGCACGTCTGCAGATAGTCGGGATGCTTCTGCGGCACCCGCTTCTGGTAGATCTCCTCGCCGTCGATGCCGTCGGGGAAACGCTGCAGATGCGTGGGCCGATCTCGCAACAGCATCACCATCCGGTCAGCCACCGACAGGTAATACTCGAAGAGCTTGCCCTTGGTGCCCTCCTTACCGAGTTTCGGGAAGTAGGGCTTGTCGCGGTTGGTCAGCCGGACCTTGACGCCGTCGACGTCGATTTCCTCAGCAGCCGTTGCCATTTCAGGACTCCAGAACGTCGTACAGGTCGTAGTTCAGCGGTACCTCGAGCTGGTCGAACGTGCAGCTCTCGGGATCCCGGTCTGGACGCCAGCGGCGGAATTTCACCGCATGCCGGAAACGTCGGCCCGGGCCAGATGTCGCCGGCGGCCCGGCTCCGAGCACGGTGTTGCCCTCCATCTGGTCGTAGGCCACCTCGCACACCTTCTCCGGCCGGATCGGAATCCACCGCTTGTCGGCGGCCGAGTTCCACCGGCTGGGATCCCCTTCGCGCATCTGGTCGCCCTCGCGCAGCGGCTCCAGTTCGGCGAGCAGCTTGAGCCGGTCCTTCGCTGTGAAAGACGCTGCGCCACCGACCATCTGGAGTTCACCATCGTCGCGATACAGGCCCAGCAAGATGGACCCGATGCCCTCGCCGCTCTTGTGTATGCGGTATCCGATCGCCACACAGTCGGCGTCGCGGGCGTGCTTGACCTTCACCATCTCCCGCTTGCCCGGCAGGTATGGACCGTCGAGGCGCTTGGCGATCACACCGTCGAGCCCGGCGCCCTCGAACTCCTCGAGCCATTGGGCGCCTAGTTCGGGATCCTCGGTGGTGCGGGTGACGTGACACCACTGCTTTTCGGTCACCGCATCGAGCAGCGCCTCGCGGCGGACCCGGAAAGACTCCTTCATCAACGACGTGTCGCCGGTGGCAAGCGCATCGAAACCGATGAAGTGGGCCGGCGTCTGCTCGGACAGCATCTTGATCCGGCTGACGGCGGGGTGGATACGCTGACTCAGCGACTCCCAGTCCAGCCGTGTGCGCCCGCCGATCTCGCGGGGTACGACGATCTCACCGTCGAGCACACACCGCGTCGCCAATTCCTCGCGCACCGACTCGAGGACCTCAGGGAAGTAGCGGCCCAGGTCCTTACCGCTGCGGGAAAGCAGCACCACCTTGTCGCCGTCGCGGAACACCAGCGCGCGGTAGCCGTCCCACTTGGGCTCGTACGACCACACGCCCGCCTCGGGTGGCACCTTGGCCTGGGCCTTGGCCAGCATCGGTTCGAGCGGCGGCAGCACGGGAAGGTCCACCTGGTCCATTATTGCGTCCACGCCACTTCAGACCGTCGACGTCGGGCAATGTCATCGGTGCCGACCCGAACAGGCCGACCCACACAGTGAGCGCCGCTGGCTCATGTCGTCACGAGCGACTGATTTCGCGACGGTCCTGCCCCATGCAGGTTTCGCCGCTAGCGTTGAAGGGCATATGACGGCCATCGGACCTGAACCTGCGCCTGAACCGAGGACCCCGCGACGGCGGTTCATGTCCCGCATCAGCATCCAGTCCAAGCTCCTGGTGATGATGCTGGTGATCAGTGTCTTGTCGGCCGCCGTGGTGGGATTCATCGGCTATCAGTCCGGACGCGAATCATTGCGCGACTCCGCGTTCGACCGGCTCACCCAGATTCGCGGTTCGCAAGCTCGCCACCTCGAGGCCACGGTAGGAAACCTGACGAACTCCCTGGCGGTCTACACGCGGGGCGGCACCGCCGAAGACGCAATGGGAGCGTTCAGGGCGGGATTCGCTGAACTCAATGACGCACGTATCAGCCCAGCCCAGCAGCAGGCCATCGTGGATCACTACACCGAGACTCTCGCGGCACGCGATGGTGATGTCACCGGCGCCGAGGTCGACGTGGACACTCTGGTTCCGCGATCGAATGCGCAACGGTACCTGCAGGCGCATTACACCGTCCGGGCCGAAGACAGGGACGCCGCGATCAAGCTGGACGACGCGCGCGACGGCAGTGCGTGGTCGGCGGCAAACGCCAGGTTCAACGAGTTCTTCCGCGTAATGGTCAGCCGATTCCAGTTCGAGGACGCCCTGCTCATCGACGACACGGGCAACGTCGTCTACTCGGCCTACAAAGGCGCCGACCTCGGTACCAACATCCTCAATGGCCCGTATCGCGGCAGCAACCTCACCGATGCCTACGAGGAGGCGCTGGCGTCCAACGCGCTCGATTACGTTGCCGTCACCGACTTCGGCGATTACCAGCCCTCGGAGGAGCCAGCCGCCTGGATGGTTTCGCCGGTCGGCCCGGCGACGAACATCCAGGGTGTCCTTGCGCTGCAACTGCCCATCTCCAAGCTCAACCAGGTGACGACGTTCGGTCAGCAATGGGAGGCGGCGGGTCTGGGCCGGACCGGCGAGACGGTCATCGTCGGGCCGGACAATCTCATGCGGTCGGACGCTCGATTGTTCCTCGAGGATCGTGATGCGTACCGCCGCGACGTCGTTGCGGCCGGTACGCCGGTCGAAGTCGTCGAGCAGGCGATCCGACAGAACGGCACCACACTGGTACAGCCGATGACCACCGATGCCGCGGAGCGCGCGCTGCAGGGTCAACATGGGACGCTGATCGACACCGACTACAAGGGACGCGAGACCCTGCAGGCATACGCACCGATCGACTTGCCGGGGCTCAACTGGTCCATCGTGGCCAAGATCGACACCGAGGAGGCCTTCGCCCCGGTTGCGGCGTTCACTCGGACCCTGGTGTTGTCGACAGCGGTGATCATCTTCGTGGTCTGTATCGCCGCGATGCTGCTGGCACGCATTTTCGTGGGCCCGATACGCCGACTCGAGGGCGGCGCGCGGCGGATCAGCGCGGGCGACTACGACGTCGCCCTGCCGGTCATCTCACGCGACGAGTTCGGCGATCTGACGCATGCCTTCAACGAGATGAGCCGCAATCTGCGGATCAAGGAGGACCTGCTCACCGAGCAGCGGCGAGAGAACGACCGGCTGCTGCTGTCGGTGATGCCCGAGCAGGTGGCGCAACGCTACCGCGAGGGTGACGAGACGATCGCGCAGGACCACCAGGACGTCACGGTGATCTTCGCCGACATCGTCGGCTTGGATGTGCTCGCAAACGAGCTGACGTCCGAAGAAGCTCTGTCCATCGTCAATCGGCTGGTGCGGGAGTTCGACGGGGCGGCAGAGAACCTGGGCGTGGAGAAGGTCCGCACGCTGCACAACGGCTACCTGGCCAGCTGCGGACTCAACGTGCCGCGGCTGGACAACGTCCGGCGAACGGTTGAGTTCGCCGTTGAGCTACAGCACATCATCGATCGGTTCAACGGCGAGACGGGCAATCACCTACAGCTGCGTGCGGGCATAGATACGGGCACAGTGACCAGCGGGCTGGTGGGTCGAACCAGCCTCGCGTACGACATGTGGGGCGCCGCGGTCAACCTTGCTTACCAGGTGCAGAGCGGCTTCTCACGACCAGGCGTGTACGTCACCACCCGGGTTTTCGAGGCGATGCGGGGCTCGACACAGTTCACTGCCGCGGGCGAAATCAAGGTGGACGGACGCACCGAGCATGTCTGGCAACTGTCGGAGCGACAGTGATGAACGGCGTGTTGTCGGCGCCGTGGTTCTGGTGGGCCCTCGTCATCGCGGTCGGATTGCCGCTGGCCTTGGTATGCCTCACCGAACTGCACAACGCGCTGGCTCGCCGACGCAGTTATCTCGCCCGGCCGGTGAACCTGATCCGCAACTACGTACTGCCGCTGGGTGCGCTGCTGTTACTTCTGGTCAAGGCCAACGAGGTGGCGACCGAGGCCACCGCGGTGCGGATCGTCGCGACAGGGCTCGGGTTCGTCGTCCTGGTGCTGTTGCTTTCCGGGCTCAACGCCACCCTCTTCCAAGGAGCGCCGGAAGGAAGCTGGCGGCAGCGGGTGCCGTCGATCTTCCTCGATGTCGCCCGCTTCGTGGTGATCGCCGTCGGCATCGCGCTCATCTTCGCCTGGATTTGGGGGGCCAACGTCGGCGGGCTGTTCGCCGCGCTCGGCGTCGGGTCCATTGTCTTGGGTTTGGTCCTGCAGAACTCCGTCGGCCAGATCATCGCCGGGCTGCTGGTGCTGTTCGAGCAGCCGTTCCAACTGGGCGACCTGGTGGCCACCCGGTGGCTTCCGGGCGGCCGGGTGGTCGAAGTCAACTGGCGGGCAACCCATCTCGAGTCCGGCAATGGTGTATACGTACTTCCCAACTCGCTACTGGCAACGGAATGGTTCATCAACCTGAGCCTGCCGCGCGACGGCCGCTCGACGGAAGTGGTCACCGTCTTCTCGCCGAACGACTCCCCCGACCAGGTGTGCTCGGTGCTGGCGCGGGTGGCGCAACAGCTCCCGCAACTGCGGCCCGACGCCGTGCCCGAAGTCACCAAGGGTGCAGGCGGCGAGTACACGACGACGATCCCCCTGCGCAGCGCGGGAAACGACGCCGCAGCGCGGTCGACCTTTCTGCGCTGGCTGTGGTACGCGGCCCGGCGAGCCGAGCTGCATCTGGATGACGCGGACGATGGATATCCCGACCCGGACCTGCAGGAAGATGCATTGACCGTGCTGGGGCAGGCGTTGCGGATCGGGCGCACCGACCAGCAGCTACTCCAGCCCTACATCCGCATCGTGCGGTACGGGACCGACGAAACCCTGCAGTTCCCCGGCGAGGTGCCCAAGCACATGACGTTCGTGGTGAGCGGTCACATACGACTTACCGCAACCACCGACGACAACGCGACCGTCGGCGTTCGCACCCTCGATCGGGGCGACTACCTAGGTCAGACAACGCTGACTCGCGAGCCGGTGATCGCCGCCGCTCGAGCGCTCGAGGAAGTCACCGTCGTAGAGGTGGAACGCGAACATATCGAGGCCCTCGCGCGTCGAAAACCGTTGCTGTTGCAGGAGATTGGCCGCGCCATCGAGGAGCGGAAGGCGATGGTCCACCGATCCCTCGCCGCGGCCGGAGACAAGAGCGCATAGTGCGACGCGGCGGCGTCGCTGCCGCAGAGCTCGCTGCGACAATGGCGGGATGCACCTGCCCGTGATGCCTCCGGTGTCGCCGATGCTGGCCAAACCGGTCACCTCGATTCCAGCCGACGCCTCCTACGAACCGAAGTGGGATGGCTTTCGAACCATCTGCTTTCGTGACGGCGACGAGGTCGAGTTGGGCAGTCGCAACGAGCGGCCGATGACCCGATACTTCCCCGAGGTGGTCGAGGCAGCCAAGGCCGAACTGCCCGATCGCTGCGTCATCGACGGCGAGATCATCATCGCGACCGACCGGGGCTTGGATTTCGAGGCGCTTCAGCTACGCCTGCACCCCGCCGCCAGCCGGGTGCGCATGCTTGCCGAGCAGATCCCGGCATCGTTCATCGCGTTCGACCTGCTCGCGCTCGGCGATGACGACTACACCGGCCGGCCGTTCACACAGCGGCGCGCCGCGCTCGTCGACGCGCTCGGCGACGCCGGGCCGTCGTTCCACATCACGCCGGCGAGCACCGACGCGGCCACCGCTGAGCGCTGGTTCGACGAGTTCGAGGGCGCGGGCCTCGACGGCATCATCGCCAAGCCGTTGGACCTGACCTATCAGCCGGAGAAGCGAGTGATGTTCAAGATCAAACACGAGCGCACCGCAGACTGTGTGGTCGCGGGCTACCGGGTGCACAAGTCCGGCGAGGACGCGATCGGTTCGCTGCTGCTCGGGCTGTACAAGGACGATGGGACGCTCGCATCCGTCGGCGTCATCGGCGCTTTCCCGATGGCCCGGCGTCGCGAGCTCTTCGCCGAATTGCAGCCGCTGGTAACGACATTCGACGAACACCCTTGGAACTGGGCCGCACACATGGTCGGCGACCGCACACCCCGCCGCAACGAGGGGTCACGCTGGAACGCCGGTAAGGACCTGTCGTTCGTACCCCTGCGGCCCGAACTCGTCGTCGAGGTGCGCTACGACCACATGGAGGGCGAAAGATTCCGCCACACCGCACAATTCAATCGCTGGCGCCCAGACCGGGACCCTCGATCGTGCACCTACGAACAACTCGAGCAACCCGTCATCTTCAAGCTCGGTGACATCGTCCCCGGGCTGGGCTGAAGAAGCACTTTCGTCGGAAGGCGTATCTCCGCGCCTCGAACGTGTGATGCTGCCTGCATGATGCTCACACGCCCGATGGCAGCAGCGGCCGCAATCGCCGGCGTCGCGATCGGATTGGCAAGCCCCGCATGGGCGGACGGGCGCCTCGAGGGCGACTACCGATTCGTCAACGGCGCAACGTCCAACACGTGGGCGATCACCACGCAATGCAACCCCGAAGGTTACTGCGCCGGGACGGTGTCGAGTTCCACCGGCATGATCGCCCATATCAGCCGGGCGGCCGACGGCCCGTGGCTCGTCGAGCGCCATGACGTCCCGAACGGCTGGACGTGCCCCGACGGTAGTACCGGGCCCGGCGATCTGTCGTACGCGTTCGACCCCGCCAGCCTGGCGGGCACCGCCACATACACGTCGAAGCCCGGGGCGTGCAATGATCCCAACGCGAGCCGGCACGAGAACCCGATCAGCTTGCAACCGCTGTAGTCAGCCGCGACTGCCCGAGAGCTCGTAGTCCAACTGCGGCGGCGCTTCGGGCGTGCCGGGTATTTCGGTGCCGTTGATCGGGCACCGCGCGGTCTCCGGCATTTTGAGCAGGGCGATCGCGCCGACGACGCAGGCGGCCATCATGTAGTACGCCGGTACGAGGTTGTGGCCCGTCGCGTTGACCAGCCAGTCGTTGACCGCCGGCGCGGTGCCACCGAAGATCGCGGTCGACACGTTGTAGGCGATCGCGAAACCGGCGTAGCGCACCTGTGTCGGGAACATCGCCGGGAAGGTGGCCGAGATCGTCGCCAACTGCGGAACGTAAAGCAAGCCCAGCACGGCGAAACCGATGACGGCGCCGAGCGCGCCGGTCGACATCAACATGAACATCGGGATGCCCGCGACGAACAGCCCGATGAGGGAGATCCACCAGATCGGCTTGCGCCCGATCCTGTCCGACGCCAGGCCGGCGAACGGCAGGAACACCATCATCGAGAGCATGCCGATGATCGGGACGACGAGCGACATGTCGGTGGACAGGCCGATCGACTGCTCGAGATAGGTGGGCATGTAGGTGAGGAGTGTGTAGTTGACGACATTGAGCGCGACGACCAGGCCGCCCAGGCGCAGGATCGGACCCCAGTATTGGACCAGTAGATCCTTGAACTCGCCGCCGACGTCGTGCTCTCGTTCGCCCGACTTCGCCAACTCCTTGAACACCGGCGTCTCGTCCAGTCGGGTGCGCAGATACAGCCCGATCAGGCCGAGCGGCGCGGCGAGCAGGAAGGGCAGCCGCCAGCCCCATACGTTCATCTGGTCGTCGGTGAGCACCAGCGAGAACCCGAGCATGAACAGCGCGCCCACCGAGAAGCCGGACAAGGTGCCGAATTCGAGGAAGCTGCCGAGCATCCCCCGACGACGGGTCGGCGCGTATTCCGCCATGAAGGTGGCGGCCCCGCCGTACTCTCCGCCCGTCGAGAAGCCCTGGATCATTCGCAAGATCACCATGAGCGCGGGGGCCCAGAGCCCGATCACGGCGTAGCTGGGAACGAGCCCGACGCACAGCGTTGCGCCGGCCATCACCAGGATCGTGATGGCGAGGACCCGCCGTCGGCCGAGTCGGTCGCCGAGCGGGCCCCAGACGAATCCGCCGAGCGGGCGGACCAGGAACGAGACGGCGAACGTCATCAGCGCCAACAGCGTCGCCGTGGCGCCGTCGCCCGGGAAGATGGCCGCGGAGATGTAGGAGACGCCGTAGGCGTAGAGGCCGTAGTCGAACCACTCGGTGAAGTTGCCGACGGCCGAGGCCGCGATGGCTTTCTTCACCTGGCCCGGCGGCGACTCCTGCTCGGGCTCGTGGTGCGGGTTGCTGGAGCCTTCGGGGTGCACGCGCGTGCCTCCTCGCGTCCGTCGGGCACGGCCCCCGGGACGCCTAGGCACGGCGAGCGCCGGCGGAGGGCCGTGTTTCTCGGTGCACGAGCAAAGTACCAGCGCTTCAGGCGAGTACCCCGGATCGCCTCGCGGCAGGCGCCGTTGATCGACGGCATGCGCCGAATGGCTAGATTTCTGTGGTGAGCGCAGGCAGGTTCGCCCCGAGCCCCTCTGCCGACCTGCACATCGGCAACCTGCGCACCGCGGTGCTCGCGTGGTTGTTCGCCCGGTCCACCGGCCGCCGGTTCCTGATCCGCGTCGACGACCTCGACGACCGCACCTCGACCGAGATCGGCCGACAGCAACTCGCCGACCTCGCCGCGATCGGGTTGACGTGGGACGCCGTCGAGTGGCAGTCCGAGCAGGCCGACCGTTACTCCTCGGCGATCGAGGAGCTGGCGGGCCGCGGACTGCTGTACGAATGCTATTGCAGCCGAAGGGATATCGCGCAAGCGCCGCGGGCCCCGCATGCACCGCAGGGCGCCTACCCCGGGACCTGCCGCGACCTCACCGACGCCGAGCGCGCGACGCGCCGAGCCGAGATCGGACGGGCGCCCGCGTTACGGCTGCGCACCGACGCGATCGTGCACACCATCCACGACCTGCTGCACGGCGACTACACCGGCATCGTCGACGATTTCGTGGTCCGCCGGGGCGACGGCGTGCCCGCGTACAACCTCGCGGTCGTCGTCGACGACGCGGCGCAGGGCATCGACCAGGTGGTGCGCGGTGACGACCTCCTCCCTTCGTCGCCGCGCCAGGCGTACCTGGCCCGGATGCTCGGGTTTCCGGAGCCGACGTACGCCCACGTCGCGCTGGTGCTCAACGAGGACGGCGCCCGGCTGGCCAAGCGCGACGGCGCGGTAACGCTCGCCGAGATCGGCGTCCAGGGCGCGCTCGAGCAGATCAGCGCGTCGTTGGGCTGGCAGGCCCGCGACGTCGAGGGCATGCTGGCCGAATTCGACCCGGCCGAGTTGCCGCGACGCCCGTGGATCTACCCGGTCACTTGACCGGCGCGAGCGACCGTGTTTGCACCGCCATCGGCGGCGTGTCGTTGTACAAGCGCGGTCGCTCGCCGGGGTTCAGCGGTCACTCGTGCCGACTAAATGACCGGGGAGCGGCCCTTGGCGGCGCGCTCGGCAGCCGCAAGCAGGTCGTCGCGGAACCGCGGATGCGCGATCGCGGCGAGCGCTTCACCGCGTTCGCGGACCGTCTTGCCCTCCAGTTCGGCAGCGCCGTACTCGGTGACGATCACGTCGACGTGGTGTCGCGGTGTCGTGATCACCGCGCCCGGCCCGAACCACGGCACGATCCGCGACTGCAGTTCGCCGTCCTTCTCGAACGTCGAAGGCAGACAGATCAGCGAGCGGTCCGACAGCTCGAGACCCGCGCCGGCGACGAAATCCTCGGCGCCGCCGACTCCGCTGAACTGATTGCCGCCGATCGTGTCGGCGACGACTTGGCCCTGGATGTCGATCGCGAGCGCACCGTTGATCGAGACCATGTCGTTGTTGGCCCCGATCACCCCGGGCGCGTTGACGATCTCCACGGGCAGGAATGCGACGTCGTGGTTGCCGTCGAGCCAGGCGTACAGCTCCGCCGACCCGAACGCGAACGTCGTCACGCTGACACCGTCGTAGATACCCTTGCCGGTGTTGGTGACCTTGCCCGCGCGATGCAGTTTCATGCAGCCGTCGGTGAACATCTCGCTGTGCAAACCGTATTCGCCACCGTCGCCCTCGGCCAGCAGCGTCGCGATCTGGCTGGGTATCGAACCGATGCCGGTCTGCAGAGTCGCGCCGGAGGCGATGAACTTGACCGCGTGGCGCGCGATCGCCGTATCGGCGTCGGTGGGCGCCGCGTCCCCGCCCGGCAGTGCAATCGGCACATCGGTCGAGTGCACGAGTACGTCGATCTCGTCGACGTGCAGCGCGTGCCGGTGTTCATCGAGCCCGAATGTCCGCGGGTAGGCGGTTGACACCTCGACGATCAGCAGCCGTTCGGGATCGGTTCCGGCACGGCGCAATTCGTTGACCGTGCCGCCCGCGTGCAGGGACAGCGAGCACCAGCCGTCCACGTCGGGCGGGGCCGCGACCGTCGTCATCACCCGCGGCGACTGTTGCTCGAGCAGCGGCCCGAACCGGCGGAAGTCCGCGGGCGCGAACTCGACATTGGCGCCCGTATCCCGCAGCGCCCGCTCGAGCGGACCGAAGAAGCCCGACAGGTAATGCACGCCGGGGCGGGCGAACAGCTCCGTGCCGACCGCGAGCAACGCGCCGTACACCCGCAGATCCGTCCAGTCCTCGCGCTCGCCGAGCGCCCGCAGCACCGCCGGCGGCTGGCCGGGTCCGAGCGGTATCCCCAGGGTGTCGTCGGTCGCGAGCCGCGCGGCGGCCTGCTCGGCGGTGAGCTCGGTAGGCATGGCGTGAAACTACCGCGTGGGCGTCGAGTAGTACCGGCCCAGCACGTCGGCGCGAAGTTCGTCGAACTCACCCGCGTCGATCGCCGCGCGGATCCGGTCGACGAGGCGCACCACGAACCGCTCGTTGTGGATGGTGCACAGCGTCGCCGAGAGGATCTCCTTGGCCTTGAACAGGTGATGCAGATAAGCCCGGGTGTAGTGAGCGCAGGTGTAGCAGTCGCAGTCCTCGTCGATCGGTGTGAAGTCGCGCCGGAACCGTGCGTTGGTGATGTTGAACCGGCCGGTGGACGAGTAGAGCGCGGCGTTGCGCGCGACGCGCGACGGCGATACGCAGTCGAAGGTGTCGGCTCCGGCGGCCACCGCGTCGAACAGGTCGTCGGGCTCGCTGATGCCCAACAGGTGGCGGGGCTTGTCGACGGGCAGTTCCTCACACACCCACCCGACGATGGTGGCCAGGTTCTGCTTCTCCAGTGCCCCGCCGATGCCGTAGCCGTCGAACCCGATCGACACCAGCCCGCGGGTCGCCTGCCGGCGCAGGTCTTCGTACTGCGCGCCCTGCACCACACCGAACAACGCCTGCGGCGGCCTGTCCGGGCGAAGGGTCGACAACCTCTCGTGCTCGGCCCGGCAGCGCACCGCCCACTCGTGGGTGCGCTGCACCGAGCTTTCCTGGTAGCCGCGGGTGTTCACCAGCGTGGTCAGTTCGTCGAACGCGAAGATGATGTCGGCGCCGAGTTGGTGCTGGATGCCGATCGACACCTCGGGGGTGAACCGGTGGGTCGAGCCGTCGAGGTGCGACCGGAACGTCACCCCGTCGTCGTCGACGTTGGCCAACCGCTCCTTGCCCTCGGCGATGATGTCGTCGGCCTGGACGCGTTCGGTATCCATCGCCAACACCTTGCGGAACCCGGCGCCCAGCGACAGCACCTGGAACCCGCCGCTGTCGGTGAACGTCGGCCCCGACCAGTTCATGAACGCGCCCACCCCGCCGGCCTCGTCGACGATGTCCGCACCCGGCTGCAGATACAGGTGATAGGCGTTGGCCAGGATCGCCTGAGCGCCAAGCTCTTTCATCATCTCGGGCAGCACCGCCTTGACGGTGGCCTGGGTGCCCACCGGGATGAACGCCGGGGTGTGGATCTCGCCGTGCGGGGTGCGGATGACGCCCGTGCGGCCGAAGCGACCGGGCAGTTCGGTCACCACGCTGAACGACGGTGCCGACGACTCTTTCGGAGCGGGAGAATTCGGCACGGCCACGCCGTAGATTCTGCACTGTGAGAAACCGGTGGGTCCCCACGTGCTGTGCAGCCGCGACGGTGCTGGCGATGGCTGGATGTTCGTCGGATCCGCCGGACTACCAACCGCCGGCGGGTGAACTCGTCGCGGGCACGGCGCAGGTGACGGTCAACGGCCACGACGCGGGCGTCACCGAGGCAGTGCAGTGCGACACGACGGGGTGGCTCACCACCATCACCACCGGCGATCAGACGTCCGGGGTCACGGCGATGCTGTCGGCCGAAGACGAACTGGCCGCGGAGTCGGTCAGCATCAACAACGTCGGCGGCTTCACCGGTAGTTACAACGCCGGTGCCGGCGGCGCGGAAGTTGAGGCCGCTGAGGTTCAGATGACCGGCCGGACCTACGACATCTCCGGCACCGCCCACGGCTTCAAGACCGACTCGCCGAGCTTTCGCACTTCCGGCCCATTCCACATCCGCGTGTCCTGCTGACCGGGCAAGATCAATTTTTCCTCGAAACCGCTGTTCGCAGGGGTGCCGCGAACCATACTGCTCTAGATGATCCGATCTTGACGGGTCACGACAACAAAAGGAGAACTGTGGTGAAGCGTGGTTTCCTGGTCGCGGTAGGCGGCGCGGCTCTCGTCATCGCCGGACTGTCCGGCTGTTCTTCCGACGACAAGAAGTCAGAGACGACGGGTGAGACGTCAACGGCCGCAGCAGCGGAAGGCAAGACCACCGTCACGATCGACGGCCAGGATCAGGCCGTAACCGGCACGGTCGTGTGCAGTTCGGTCGGCGGCAACACCAACATCGCGATCGGTGACGCGACCACCGGCATCGGCGCAGTGGTCAGCTCCGGTGACGAGCCAACCGTGCAGTCCGTCGGTCTGGGCAACGTCAACGGCGTGACGCTGGGCTACCAGAGCGGTACGGGCCAGGGCGACGCCAAGGTGGAGAAGGACGGCAACACCTACAAGATCACCGGCACCGCGACGGGTGTCGACATGGCGAACCCGCTGCAGCCGGTCAACAAGCCGTTCGAGATCGAGGTCAGCTGCCCGTAGGAAAATCGTGCACGAAAAGCGGCGGCGTCCCGGACCGGGGCGCCGCCGTTCGTCATCCGGTGTAGCCGGCCGCCGACTGGCGCAGCTGCCAGATCTGCGCCGGACACAGCTCGTTGACGGCCTGGTTGATCAGGTACGCGCCCTGGTAATAGTCCGCGGTGTGGAAGTCGGCCTTCACCTGATCGACGAGTTGGGCGTAACGCATCTTGGCCGCCACCCGGTCGCAGATGCTGTTGCCGTAGCCGATGGCCGCGTCCGCGTTCGGGAAGTTGTAGCCGGGTCGCACGTGCACGTTGACCAGATAGGCGACGACGTCGCCGCCGGCCGGCGGGGCGCAGACGAGGGCGGCGGCACCGGCAGCGGCGGCGGCCAAAGCAACGATGATCCGCTTCATGGCATATGAGCCTATTCCGTGCCCGCCGCCGGTGCGGGGCACATACGCTAACCCCATGAGGCTCATGGCTGCAGCTGCGCTGGCGTGCGGGTTCGTCGCCGCACCGATGTTCACCGCCGCGAATGCGCCGGCGTCCCCGGGTTACTGCGACGGCGCGGATTGCGTCCCGTATGTCGACCGGACCGCGGTGGAAGGCACGCATTGCGTGCAGAACACCCGCTACAACTTCGGGCTCGACGCGTCGGGCAACACGCTCGCATGCAACTCACGCAGCACATGGATCGCATCACCACCGCTGATCGGCATCCGGACCAACCGGCTGCCCTGCGGGGACGCGACCGGGGTCGCGCAGTCGCCGGACGGCGTTCCGCTGAGCTGCCTCGAAGGTGCCTGGACCCCCGACTACCGCGTGATGTTCTACGGCTGACGCGCGCGAAAGGCGCCGGCGGCGAGGTCCCGTGATCGCCGTCTCGTCGGCCGTCGAGGTGTGATCTGCGCCTCGCTACGGTTTCGAGATCGACCGCGTATGCGTGGCGTGCGTGAGGAATCGGGCCAAGCGGGGTACAACACGGGCGTGGTGATCGATGTGCGCCTGCGGCCGGCAGACCCGTTGCGTATCGAGGTACCGGCCACCGCGGATCGATTGGCCCAGATCCGCCATCGACTACTCGACTGGATGGCCCCGATCGGCGTGCCCGATCCCGTCGTCGCCGACATCGTGCTGGCGGTCAACGAAGCGGCCACCAACTGCGTCGAACATGCCTATCGAGATTGCGACGACGGCGTGATCGTCATCGACGCGACCGTCGAGGACGAGCGGATCATCGTCTGCGTCTCCGATCACGGCGCGTGGCGAACACCGAGCGCCGAACCGACCACCCGCGGTCGCGGGCTGCCGATCATCCGGGCGGTAGGCGACGGAGTGGACGTCGCGGGTTCGGCGAGCGGCACCACCGTGCGGATCGACTTCGAGGTCACCGACGGACGTCACGACTGGGGCAGCCGAACCACCTGAACGAAGAACTCGTCGATCTGCCGAACGGCGTTCATGAACTGGTCGAGGTCAACCGGTTTGGTGACGTAGGCGTTGGCATGCAGCTTGTAGCTGCGCAGGATGTCTTCCTCCGCCGACGATGTCGTGAGTACCACCACCGGGATGTGGCTCAGGTCCGCGTCGGATTTGATGGTCTCCAGCAGTTGCCTGCCGTCGTACTTCGGCAGGTTCAGATCGAGCAGGATCAAATCGGGGCGCGGCGCGTCGGCGAACTTGCCGCGGCGGTAGAGGAAGTCGAGCCCCTCCTCGCCATCGTGGGCGACGTGCAGCGTGTTCTTGATCTTGTTGTGCTCGAAGGCTTCCCGGGTGATCAGCTCATCGCCCGGATCGTCCTCGATCAGCAGAACGTCGATCGCCCGACCGTCCAATGTCATGCGGTTGATCCTTCCATATCGGCCTCGACGGGCTCGTCGACGACGCAGGGAATGGTGAAACGGAACCTGGTGCCGTCCGTGTAGGTGGTGTCGATCCAGATGCTGCCGCCGTGGTACTCGACGATCTTGCGACACAGCGCAAGCCCGATTCCCGTGCCGGAGTACGACTCGCGGCCGTGCAGGCGCTGGAAGATCACGAAGACCTTCTCCGTGAACTCGTCGGGGATCCCGATCCCATTGTCGGTGACGGTGAACAGCCACGAACCCTCCTGCGCGTCCTCGCCCGCCTCGCAGTCGATGACGATCCGCGGTACGACGCCCGGTCTGGCGAACTTCACCGCGTTGCCGATCAGGTTCTGCCAGAGCATCGTCAGCAGGGTCGGGTCACCCTTGACCGAAGGTAGCGGCTGTCCGGAGTGGACCACCACCTCGGCACCGGCCTCCTCGATCGTGGTGGCCAGGTTGTCCATCGCGTCGTCCAACACGGCTGAAAGGTCGACGTCGTCGTGCACCGAATTGAGCCTGCCGACGCGGGAGAACGTCAGCAGATCGTTGATCAGCACCTGCATCCGCTTGGCGCCGTCGACGGCGAACCGGATGTACTCGACGCCTCGCTCGTCCAACTTGTCGCCGTAGCGCTTCTCCAGAAGTTGACAGAACGACGCCACCTTGCGCAGCGGCTCCTGCAGGTCATGCGAGGCGACATACGCGAACTGCTCGAGTTCGGCATTGGAGCGCTGCAGTTCGAGGGCCTGGTCGGCCAGCTGGCTCCGCGCCTCCCGCGACGCTTCGAGTTCGTCGACGATGCGCTGCCTCATGTCCTCGACAGCCGCGGCGATGGACCGAATGTCGCGTGGGCCCCCCACCGCGATCCTCTCGCCGAAACTGCCTTCGGTGATCTTGCGGCAGGCCGCGGCGAGCGCTTCCAGCGGCCGGGTGACTGCGCGTCGCACCAGCACCGCCAACGCGATCGCGGCCACGAGGAATGTCGCCACGACCGTGAGGAGCACGACGTTCCGCCAGGTCTGCACCCGGGTGAGGTCGTCGACGGCGTCCTGCCGGGCCTGTGTGAGATCGCGGTTCTGGGCTTCGAACAACGCTCGTAGGCTGTCGAATTCGGCTTTGCCGCGCGCGGCCGTCTCGGCGTCCAGAACCTTCGGCGAACCCGGCGTCACCGACGCGAGGACCGGGTCCGCGAACGTCGAGCGCCACGCTGCAGCGGCCTCTTCGATCGCTTCGAGGTCGGCGAGCAACTCGGGCCGGTGGCCGATGCCGTCGCGGACCTGCTGCGCGGCGGCGCGCTCGGCCCCCTGGCCGGCGTAATACGGTTCGAGGAACTGGCGGTCGGCGGCGATGGCATATCCGCGAATGGCGGTCTCCTGGTCACGCAAAGCGGCCTGCAGTTGGTACGCCGCGACGCGGGCGGGTTGGATGCCGAGGTTGAGCTCACGCGAGATGTCGTCGGTCCGGTTCAGCAGCAGGGCAGCGGCGATCGCACCGGCGATCACCACCACACCCATCATCGACAGCACCAGGTTCTGCCAGCCCTGAACGGTGAGGCGCGATCTCATCCGGTCGTCGTCCGCTCCACCCGCACGACCGCGATGTCGTCACTGATGCCGCCCACCGACTGCGCGCGGCGCTCCACATCGTCGATCAGCGCGCTGACGAACTCGGCGCCGGGCAGATGCGCATAGCCGCGCGCGACGTCGAGCAGGCCCTTCTCGCCGAGGCGTCGGGTGCCCTCACCGGAGCGGCCCTCGAACAGCCCATCGGTCAGCAACACCAGGCCGTACCCCGGCGGCAGCTCGAGGACGTTCAGCGGCCACTCGTGGCCATACAGGCCGAGGGCGGGACCCACCTTCGGCTCCAGCCACTCCACGGTGTCGGGACCGTGCAGCAGCATGCCGGGATGGCCGGCGGACACCACGTTGAAGCTGAGGGTGTCGGTCGACATCGCGACGCTGATCACGGTCGCGAAGATGCTCGAACCCGGCCGTTCGGTGCTCAGAATCCGTTCGAGTTGTCGCATGCGTTCGTTGCCGCGCAGCCCGGCGAACGTCAGCGCGCGCCAGCCGATCCGCAGCGCCACTCCCAGTGCGGCCTCGTCGGGGCCGTGCCCGGCCACGTCGCCGACCATGACGTGCACGGTGCGGTCCGGCGTCTGCACGAAGTCGTAGAAGTCACCGCCGAGCAGCGCATGCTGTCTGCTGGGCCGGTACTCGGCGACGATGTCGACACCGGGCGGGTCAAGGAGCAGCGGAGACGGCAGCAGCCCACGCTCGAGACGGGCGTTCTCCATGGCACGCAGCTCGCTGGCGTGCAGTTCCACCGACGTCAGCTCGGCGCGTTTGCGTTCCACTGCGTAGAGCAGCGCGCGGCGGAGCGTCTCGGGTTCCACTCGGCCCTTGACGAGATAGTCCTGAGCGCCGGCGGCGACGGCGGAGACGCCGAAGTGCTCGTCGTTGAGCCCCGTCAACACCACGATCGGCAAAGTGATGTCGCGCCTGGTGATCCGGTCGAGCGCCTTGATGCCGTTCGCATCGGGCAGGTTCAAATCAAGCAGCACACAATCCGGCCGAGAGGTATCCAACTGCCGTTCGGCGTCCTCCATCGACGGCGCCCACGCGACATCGATTTCGACGGCGGCATCGGCGATCAACTCCTCGACCAGCATCGCGTCGCCGCGATCGTCCTCGACGAGGAGCACGGAAAAAGGGCGCACGGCAGCGCCGGTGCCGGCCGAGGCGGACGGGCCTTGGTCATGAAGCGCACGCATATGTAACCAATTCTCTCGCGTTGGTCACCGCGGTCGCCTCGACCTCTGCTTCAGTGACGGATCCGACAATAGTGCGTCAGTCGTTGTGGCGGTGGCGGAGGGATTTGAACCCTCGGACGGGGGTTACCCGTCACACGCTTTCGAGGCGTGCTCCTTAGGCCGCTCGGACACGCCACCGTGTGGCAGCTTACCGGGCGCCCGCCCTTCTACTCCAATCGCTGCCGGGCGAAGAACTCCTCCAGCGGCGCCGCGCACTGCTCGGCCAGCACCCCGCCGCGCACCTGGGCCCGATGCGTCAGCCGCCTGTCGCGCACCACATCCCACAGCGATCCGACGGCTCCGGTCTTGGGCTCCCAGGCGCCGAACACCACGCGCGCCACGCGCGCCATCACCAGCGCACCGGCGCACATCGTGCAGGGTTCGACGGTGACGGCCAGCGTCGTACCCTCCAGCCGCCAGCCGTCCCCGAGCACCGCCGCGGCCGCGCGGATTGCGAGGATCTCCGCGTGCGCGGTGGGGTCGCCCAACGCTTCGCGCGCGTTGGCCGCGCGGGCCAGTTCGGTGCCGTCGGCGGACACGACGACCGCGCCGACGGGCACGTCGCGCGGTCCTGCGGCGGACGCAGCCTCGAGGGCGGCGCGGATCAGCGCCTCGTCGTCGATCAGGTTCACCGACCCCAGCCTTTTGTCGGTTCACCGACCCAGACGATCCAGCACCGCCGACAGTTCGTCGGCGAATCCCATCTCCCGCGCGATCCTGCCCAATTGTTCGTCGGCGTAGAGATCGGATTCGTCGAGGATGACGCCGAGCACCGCCTCCGGCAGGCCGACGTCGGACAGCAGGCCCAGGTCGCCCTCCTCGAAGGGTTCGGCCTCCTCGAGTTCCTCGGGCTCGATGTCGGCGTCGAGCTTTTCCAGCGCCTCGGCGGCGATGTCGTAGTCCAGCGCCGCGGTGGCATCCGAGAGCAACAACCGCGTGCCCGCCGGTGCGGGCCGCACGATCACAAAGAACTCATCGTCGATGTCGAGCAGCCCGAACACCGCTCCGGCACTGCGTATCTCGCGGAGCTCGGTCTCGGCGGCGGTCAGGCTGCTCAGCGCCGCGCGGCGCAGCGGTGCGCAACGCCACTTGCCGTCCTCCCGGACGACCGCCACGCCGAAGCCGTCGGGGGTCTCGACGGACTGCTCCCGCGCCGGCGCACGCTGTGCTCCCATGTCGGCCTACGGTAGTCGCCGACCATGCCCTTGACCAGGAAAAGGCGCCAAGCCTGACGGCGGTCGATGGCCCTCGATGTGCCAACCTTGAAGGGTGACGAACACACCGGTTTGCGTGGTCGGCCTCGGGCTGATCGGGGGTTCGGTGATGCGTGCGGCGGCGGCCGCCGGACGCGAGGTCTTCGGGTACAACCGGTCACTGGAGGCCGTCCAGGCGGCGGTGGCCGACGGGTTCGACGCCAGCGAAGACCTCGATGCCACGCTCGGTCGCGCGGCGGCAGGCAATGCGCTGATCGTGCTGGCGGTCCCGGTGCCCGCACTGGCCCAGATGCTCGGCCGCATCCGCGAAACGGCGCCGGGATGTCCCCTGACCGATGTGACCAGCGTGAAAACCGCTGTGCTGCAGGAGGTTCAGTCGTTCGGACTGCTGGAGCGGTTCGTCGGAGGCCATCCGATGGCGGGCACGGCGCACTCCGGTTGGGCGGCCGGCAACGCCCGGTTGTTCGTCGGGGCGCCCTGGGTGATCAGCGTCGACGACCACGTCGACCCCGAGGTCTGGACCCAGGTGATGGACCTCGCGTTGGACTGCGGCGCAGTCGTCGTCCCGGCCCGCTCGGATGAACACGATGCCGCCGCAGCGACGATCTCGCACCTGCCGCACCTGCTGGCCGAGGCGCTCGCCGCGACCGCGGGAGAGGTGCCGTTGGCGTTCGCTCTGGCGGCGGGGTCCTTCCGGGACGGCACCCGGGTGGCAGCGACCGCGCCGGATCTGGTGCGGGCGATGTGTGAGGCCAACGCCGACGAACTGCTGCCGGTCCTGGAGCGCACGCTGGGTCTGCTGCACCATGCGCGCGATGCGCTGGCCGAGCACAAGCCCTTGACCGACCTCGTCGAAATTGGCCACGCGGCCCGGATCCGCTATGACAGCTTCAGCAGGCCGGAGATCGTCACGGTCGTCGTCGGCGAGGACAGGTGGCGCGAGGAACTCGCCGCCGCGGGCCGCGCCGGCGGGGTGATCAGATCCGCTCTGCCAGCCCTGGGTAATCGAGGATGAATCCGTCGGAGTCCACGCTGATCGTCGTCTCGGCGACCGGCGAGTGCAGTTTGATGCCGTCCTCGGCGCTGCTGTAGCTGATCACCGCGGCCTCGACGGACATCTCCGGCAGTCGCACGTACACCACCGGACAGCTGATCGAGTCCGAGCGTTGATAGAGCCGGGTGCGCCGGATCGGTAGCGCATTGAAGAACGGGCTGAAGATCACGTCGACGTCGAGCGCACCGTCGTACGCGGCGCGTCGGGACTCGCCGGTGTGCTGCTGGACCAGCCACATGTTCTCTTCGTCGCGAGCGATCGACAGCTGCCGTTCCCGCTCGGCGAGTGTGACCGTCATCGAAAGCCGCTTGGTGGCACCGGCCTCGTCGGTCACCAGATCGTAGGAGGCCGAGAACGCCGGGTGCGACGGCGTCGCGGCGGCCACGATCCTGCCGTAGGCCTTGATGCGGTTGCCCGACACATGAAGCCGGACCGATTCCATCCGCGGTACGTCATGCGCCCGCCAGGTCAGGATCGCCGGCCATGACTTCTCGGAGCCACCTGCTTCACTCACCCCTATACCGTATGCGAAGGATCGCCCCGTTCGTAACGTGCTTGGGCGGCGGTTTTGCCGGCGTTCTGTGATGTTGCGCGCGGTCGGGATTCGAGGACGACTTCGTCACTGAGCAGCGGCTGGGGCATCGGCGATCTCCTGAGCCGACCGGTCCCCGGTACCGAAACCCACACTGCGAATGCGAGCGCGGCGTCGAGGAGCAACGCCAGCGCCGTCACCATCAGTGCGCCGACCAACGCCAGTTGGAACTGCCGCACCTTGATGCCGTCGATGAGGTAGCGGCCCAGCCCGCCGAGGCTGGCGTACGCGGCAACCGTTGCGGTGGCCACGATCTGCAGTGTGGCGGTGCGCAACCCGCTGAGGATCAACGGCAACGCGATCGGCGCCTCCACCCGCAGCAGGATGCGCCGCTCGGTCATGCCCATCGCCCGCGCGGCGTCGACGACCGCGTGATCGACGTTGGCGATTCCGGCGTAGGTGCCTGCCAGCAGTGGCGGGATACCCAGCAACATCAACGCGACCGTCGGCGGTATGAGGCCCAGACCCCACAGCAGCACGCCGAGCAGCAGGACGCCGAGCGTCGGAAGCGCCCGCAATGCGTTGACCCCGGTGACCACCAGGAAGATCCCGCGGCCGGTGTGGCCGATGAGCATCCCGATCGGGACCGCGACGAGGGCCGAGAAGAACACCGCGACGACCGTGTACAGCAGGTGTTCGAGCAGGCGGGCGGTCAGCCCGGCCGGTCCGCCCCAGTTGGCCGCGGTGAAGATATACGACAGCGCCTCGGTCAAGAAGCTCATCGGGCTCACGCGGAGACCGCCTTGACTCGGCTCGTGCGCGTGGCGCGCGTCCAGGGTGTGAGCGCCTTGCCCGACAGCATGATCAACGTGTCGATGAGGATCGCCAGCAGGAAGATCGCGATGATGCCCGCGACGATCTGATCGCTCTTGTTGGCCTGATAACCCTCGGTGAACCAGGTGCCCAGCCCGCCGATGCCGATCACAGAACCGACGGACACCATCGAGATGTTGGTGACGGCGACCACCCGCAGACTGGCTGTCAGAACCGGAAGCGCCAGCGGCAGTTCGACTTTGATCATCCGGGTCAAGGGCCGGTAGCCGACCGCCGTCGCGGCGTCGAGTACCGTCGGCGACACCGCGTCCAAGGCCTCGGGCACCGCTCGCACGAGCAGCGCGACGGTGTAGAGCGTCAGCGCGACGATCACGTTCGCCTCGTCGAGGATGCGCGTCGGGATGACCAGCGGCAGCACGACGAACAGCGCCAGCGACGGAACCGTGAAGACGATGCTGGCGGTTATCGTGGTCAACCGTCGCAGCGTGGTGGTCCGCTGGACCGCGGCGCCCAACGGCACCGCGATGATCAGTCCGAGCACGATCGGGATCAGCGACAGCCGCAGATGGATCAGCGTCAACGCCCACAGGTCATCGAGGTGGGTGAGCAGATAGCGCATGCGCTACCCCAACTCCGGCAGGCGACGCTGCTTGTCGAGTGCGGCCAGCACGTCGTCGGCCTTCACCCCGCCGATCACCCCTCCGTGCTCGTCGACTGCGACGCCCAGGCCGCTCGGCGAGGACAGCGCCGCGTCGAGCGCATGCCGCAGCGTGCCGTCCGGCCGGAACAGCGATCCGCCGCCGATGGTGCTGTCGTGCAGCGAACTTCCGTTGCGGTGCAGCGCCACGCCGTCGGCGTTGATCCACGCGTACGGCTTGCCGTTTCCCTTGGTGACCAGCGTCCACGCACCCGGTTGCAGGCTCAGCCCGTCCACCTGGTCCTCGGAGACGTGGTCGATGTCGTGCAGCGGCAGTCCGGTGGCGTGGAAGAACTGCAGGCCGCGGTAGCCGCGGTCGGCGCCGACGAACGCGGCCACCTCCTCGTCGGCGGGGTTGGACAGCACGAACGCCGGGTCGGCGTACTGGCGCAGCACGCCGCCGCGGCCGAACACCGCCACCTTGTCGCCGAGCTTGACCGCCTCGTCGATGTCGTGGGTGACGAACACGATGGTCTTGCGCAATTCGCCGTGCAGCCGCACGATTTCGGCCTGCAGGTCCTCGCGCACCACCGGGTCGACGGCGCTGAACGGCTCGTCCATCAACAGGATCGGTGGGTCCGCGGCCAGCGCCCGGGCCACCCCGACGCGCTGTTGCTGACCGCCCGAGAGCTGGGCGGGATAGCGGTCGGCGAGTTTGGTGTCCAGCCCCACCCGTTCCATCACCTGCAGTGCGGATCGTCTTGCGCTGCGCCGAGATTGGCCGCGGAGCACCGGCACGGTGGCCACGTTGTCGACGACCCGCAGGTGCGGCATGAGCCCGGCGCTCTGGATCACGTAACCGATGCCGAGCCGCAGCTTGACCGGATCCACCTCGCTGACGTCCCGGCCGTCGACTGTCAGCGTGCCCGAGGTCGGCTCGATCATCCGGTTGATCATCCGCATCGAGGTGGTCTTGCCGCAGCCCGACGGACCGACGAAGACCGTCAGCGTGCCCTCGGGTACCTCCAGGGTGAGGTCGTCGACCGCGACGGTGCCGTCCGGGTAGCGCTTCGTGACGTCGGAGAACGTGATCAACTGCCCACCGGCTTGTCGAATCCGTTGTCGGCGATCCACTTTCGGGCCGCTTCATCGGGGTCGAGGCCCCGGTTGCCCTCCACCGAGGTGTTGAGCGCTGTCAACGCCTCGGTGGTGAGTTTCGCGCTGACCGCGTCGAGCACCGTCTTGAGCTGAGTGGACTTCTTCTGCGACGCCACCAGCGGCACCACGTTGGCGGAGAGGAAGACGTTCTCGGGGTCCTCGAGGACGACGAGGTTGTTCTGCTCGATCGCCGGTGAGGTGCTGAAGATGTTGGCGGCGGTGACCGCCCCGCTGTTGAGGGCATCGACGGTCGCCGGGCCGCCGCCGTCGCTGATCGCGACGAAGTTCGCGGGTGCGATGTCCAGGCCGTATTCGTCCTTGAGCCCGACCAGCCCGGTGACGCGCGTCTGAAACTCAGACGGCGCACCGACTTTGACCTCGGCGGAATGCTCGGCCAGATCACCGATGGTCTTGAGGTTCCACCGCTGCGCGGTCGCCTCCGTCACCGCGAGGGTGTCCTTGTCCTGCGCCGGCGACGGATTCAGGATCGACAGGTCGCCGGGAAGCACCTCGAACAGCGCCAGCAACACCTCGTCGGGAGTGGTGGCGGTGGTGTCCTCGTCGAAATACTGCAGCAGGTTGCCGGTGTACTCGGGGATGAGATCGATGGAGTGATCCTGCACGGCAGGGACGTAGGTCTCGCGGCTGCCGATGCCGAACTGGCGGCGCACGGTGAAGTCGTTGGCCTCCAGCGCCTGGGCGTAGATCTCGGCGATGATCTTGGACTCCGTGAAGTCCGCCGACCCGACGGCGATCGTCTTGAGGTCACCGGAGATCTCGCCCCCGCCGAGCGGGTTGGAGCTTCCGCAGGCCGACAGCATTCCCGCGACCAGGACGAGAACAACGAAAGGACGGTGCCGGCGTCGCGGGGCCGCGGACGAGGCTGTCATAAGCCCAAACTATCCACCGCACCGCAGCTCCACCCGGGTTTGTTTCAGCCCGAATCTCGCCGCGATTCTCCGAACTGGGTTTCCCGAGTGCCGGAACGGGCAAAGATGTGGGCATGACCAGCGATCCCGCTGAAGTGCCGCCGTCCGTCCCCTCGCCGGAGTCCTCGCGCGGGACACCACCCGATCCGACCGCGACCCCGGGTGACTACCTCGTAAAACCGGAGTCGGCGGTGAAGTTCACCCGCGCCGCGGCGCTGTGGTCGGCGTTGTTCGCAGGCTTCGTGATCCTGATCGTGTTGTTGGTGTTCATCATGCAGAACACCGACTCGACGACCATCAACTTCTTCGCGTGGGAGTGGCATTTGCCTGTCGGCGTGGCGATTCTGTTGGCCGCCGTGTGTGGCGGGTTGCTGACTGTCGCGGCAGGCACGGCCAGAATCGTTCAGCTGCGTCGCGCGGCCAAGAAGAATTTCAAGGGACTGGGTCCACGGCCGTAGGCCTTTGGGCCTCGCTCGCACTGGTCTCACGCTCGGCGCGAGACCGATTCGAGGCCCGCGGCGATCAACGGCGCCACCGCGTCGTCGACCATGGTGACGAACTCCGCGTCCGCGCCGCCCACCCGGCCGCGGTAGGCGATGCCCGCGGCGATGATCGCCAGCTTGAAGTACGCCAGCCCCATGTAGAAGTCCCAGTGGTCCAGCGGCTCGCCGGATGCCACCGAATAGCGTTGCGCCAGTTCGTCGGCCGTCGGGATCAGCGGTGATGCCCACGCCGCGTCGGCGTGCACCAGGTTGAACATCGGATGGCGGTAGACGCACATCAGCGCGGCGTCGCTGATCGGGTCGCCGAGGGTGGACATCTCCCAGTCCAGCACCGCCAGCACCTTGCTGGCGTCGGTGGCGTCGAGCATCGTGTTGTCGATGCGATAGTCGCCGTGCACGATCGCGCTGCGGCGCTGCGGCGGGATCGCCTCGCCCAGCGCCGAGTGCAGCCGCTTGACGTCGCCGTCGCGTTCGTCCCCTCCATTGATGTCGCGGCGCACCAGCTCCCACTGGCCGCCCCAGCGCTTGACCTGTCGTTCGAGGTATCCGGTGGGCTTGCCGAAGTCGCCGAGGCCGACCTCTTCGGGTTCCAGCGCGTGCAGGTCGGCGAGCACCTTGATCAGCGCGTCCACGCACGCCTCGATTTCGTCCTTGCCGCCCAGCGCCTCGAGTTCGTCGGCGTGGCGGATGACGCGGCCCGGCACGTACTCGACCATCTGGAACGGCGCTCCGAGCACGGAGTCGTCGTTGCGCATGGTCACGGCCCGGGCGACGGGTACAGCGGTGTTCTGCAGAGCGGCGACGACCTTGTACTCGCGGGCCATGTCGTGCGCCGACGGCGTGAGCCCGTGCAGCGGCGGGCGGCGCAGCACCCACTTCGAGGCGTCGTCGGCGATCAGGAAGGTCAGGTTGGACCGGCCGCCGGAGATGAG
The DNA here is from genome assembly GCF_001500065.1 of Mycobacterium sp. IS-3022. GTDB lineage: Bacteria > Actinomycetota > Actinomycetes > Mycobacteriales > Mycobacteriaceae > Mycobacterium. The sequence continues at coordinate 75,509 of NZ_LQIN01000001.1, read as the reverse complement.
CTCGGCGCGTAGGCCACCGGAACGCGGGATGCCTTCCGAACGGAGGTGACGGTCCAGGGCGTCGAGGTCGAGCCCTTCCAGCCGGGCGGGCACGGACGGGCGCGGCTCAGTGGTCACCGGACTTGTCTACCACTGCTGATTTCTCGGCAGCAGATCCCATACGTGCTCGGTCGCGTTGACCCCCGCCACGAAGAACGTCTCGCGCGACGACGACCACAGCAGCCGGGTGATGCCCGCGTAGTCGACCTGCACGCACAGCAGGCGCTCGGTGCCCATGACGTCGTGGACCAATGCGTTGATGACGCCGCCGTGGCTGAACAGCGCGACGGTGTCCTCCCGGTCGGCGGCCTTGACGATGTCGGCGACCCCGGCCTTGACGCGGGTGATGAACGCCGACTGGTCCACCCCGCTGGGCAGCTCGCCGTTGGCCAGGCGGCGCATGTCCTCCTCGGAGATCTCCTCGACCGGGGTGTAGTGCGACAGGTCGCGGTCGTACTCGGCGAGGCGGTCGTCGACGTCTATTTCGAGTCCCAACGCGTCGGCGACCGGCTGCGCCGTTTGGATCGCGCGCCGCTGCGGGCTGCTGACGAGCCGCGATATCGGGAACCGGGCGAGCGCATCGGGTAGGCGTTTGGCCTGTTCGACACCTTCTTCGGAGAGGTCGGGGTCGGAGCCCTGGCCGGGCTCGCTGCGCAGGGGCAGCGCGTGTCGGATGATGAGCAACTGCATATTTCGCGATGACCCGCCTCTCTCTTGCGCTCGGTGGCGCCAGTGTCACGATATGGTGCGGCGCATGGCCGGCTCAGCCGGCGAGGTACTCGCCGCACATGAGTTGCCCATCGCCGCGTTCGGGCTTCCCAGCGCCGGAGAGACCGGCGAAGGAACTGTGCTGAAACGCCCTACCACCGACGTCCGGGCACGCGTTCGGGCTGCGGTCAATGGCATACTGCTCGTCTCAGCAGCCGTCACTGCAGTGTTTCTGGTTTTCGGGCTGATCCCGCGCAATGAGGGAGCGGGAACGTTCATCGAGTACGAGAACCGACCGAACCCGTGGACGCTCATCGGTCTTGCTTTGACATTTGTAGCGCTCATCTGGTGGCGCATCTCACGCGGTGTTCGCCGGAACCGTAACTCACGCACGACCAATCAGCCCGTCCACGCCCCGAATCACGACGCGTGTGGGCGGGCAGATTCGCCTACAAATTACATGCCCATGATCGTCTACGACCTCCTCAACCACTGCGATGAACGGTTTCCCGACAAGCGCACGGTCGCATTTGCCAATTTGCATCTCACTTCCCCTTGGCTGGTCACGCCGCGCATTGGACACACGATCACACCGATGGATCTGTACGACGAAAACACCTACATCCGTCGGGTTGACCAAGTGCGCGACGATGCGCCATACGAGCAAGTCGCAGTCGTGCACCGTGCCGAAAAGGGCGCGATCCTCACCAACTTGTCGGTGGCGGTCGACGGCGACGATTGGTCGACGCTGAGTCTGCGTGACGCGAGGGCCATCATGCTCGCCGTCGTGCACACCAACTACACGGAGGTGGTGTCCGGTGACGGGGACGACGTGAAAGCCGACCAGGCCCTCGAAAACGTTTTCTTCTCGATCGCAAGGGGGGTGATTTCTGATCATGCAGTGCAAGCGCAGTCGCCTGCACAGTGTCCCGAATGCGGCAAATCGCGATGCCACGGACGGCGTGAACTGCGCTTGAGGGATTACCTCGACTCGCTTCGGGCTGGGCTCCTGCAGGTGAACCCGGAGGCTGAGGCGAAAATCGACGAGCTCGTCTTCTTGCTCAGTGACCTATGCCGCAACCAGATCATTTGGTGCAGTCTCCTAGTTCCTGGCAAGGGCAACGTCGACAAACCGTCCTGGAACCGGATCACCCATCGCCACCTTGCGCCGGCGACACGGCAGCCGAATCTCAGCGAAAAGGTGCGCGGGCTGCTCGGCATGACACCAAGGAAACTGACTTATCCGCTGCCATTCGCCAGGGAGACCGACAGTTATCACTTAGAACTGGAAGCGGCAGATGGGTTGTATTTCTACGACGCCGATATCGGTTTGGTCGACGCATCACCGCGGGCCTGGCCCAAGCGACGAAATGCCACGCGAAACCGCAAGCTCGACACTCTAGCGAAGGGATTTGTGTCGCCGCGACTCAGCGTGACAGGCCTCGGCGGCTCGCGGGCCCACGGATACTTCCGCGCAATCTGGCGTCTCGGTCTTGTCGACGAAACCGAAAAGCGACAGAGCAGCGTCGTACCAGCGCTTGACATCGAGTTCAGGGAACGCCTGCCCGGCATCCTCCTGCCGACGTTATTGCTATCACTTTACGTTGGGTTCATTGTCTGGACTGTGGGACTGTTCTATGCAGAGATTTTGGGTAGCAGCACCGGTATCCCGCCAGTGTGGACGACCGTCATCTTCACCGTTCCCGCGCTCATCTCGGCGTGGTTCTTGACGAAGTTCACCACCTCGTCGATCGCCCGCGTATCTCTACCGGCCCTAGCCCTCATTGCTTGGACGCTTCTCAACGCGGTGTTGGCCGTCGCATTCGCTGCTGTTGCTCTTGGCCGCAACGAGGCCTTTTCGTGGGACGGAGCACACCTACAGCTGCCGTTCGGCGTGCGGTGGGGCACGCCTCTCGCCGACACTCTGGAAATCGTGGATGTCTTGTGGGCGTCGCTGGTGTTCTCCTCCACGCTGAGCACCGCGATCATCACGTTCGTGTTGCTCGGAAAGTATGCCCGCTACGTGTACCGGCAACGTTGACGTAGGTGCAGGGCGAAGACTAGCCTCGGCATCCTCAGAAAGGGAGTTCGCGGGAATGACGACAAGCATCGCATCGGTCGGCGGAACAGAGACGGAAATCGTCCTCATCAGTGCCGAGACCGACGAAGACGACATCGCTTCGGGCGACTTTGTCGAGAACTCCCTGATCCATGGCGGACGGCCGAAATACACCCTGCGCGGTACAGACTCGGCCTCGATGTCGATGTCTCTCCGTGGAGGGGAGACCGATGTCGAGACCGTGTTCGCTGAAATCCAGACGGCGGTCGAAAAGGCTCAGGACATTCGCCGCGAACGTCGTGAGGCCGCCAAGGCGTAAGTCGCCGCGCGGTCTGATGGGTTACGCCGACCAACTGTTCGACCTGACCGACCGCGTCGTGCTGATCACCGGCGGCAGCCGCGGGCTGGGCCGGGAGATGGCGTTCGCCGCCGCGCGCTGCGGCGCCGATGTGGTGATCGCCAGCCGCAAGTACGACTCCTGCGTGGCGACGGCCGAGGAGATCGCTGCGGCGACGGGCCGCGCCGCGCTCCCGTATCAGGTGCACGTCGGGCGGTGGGATGAGCTCGACGGTTTGGTCGGCGCGGCCTATGAACGGTTCGGCAAGGTCGACGTCCTGGTGAACAACGCCGGCATGTCACCGCTGTACGAGTCACTGGTGTCGGTGCCGGAGAAGCTGTTCGATGCGGTGATCAACCTCAACCTGAAGGGCCCGTTCCGGTTGTCCGCCCTCGTCGGCGAACGGATGGTCGCCGACGGTGGCGGCTCGATCGTCAACGTCAGCTCGAGCGGTTCGCGCCGGCCCCGCCCTGAGCAGCTGCCGTACTCGGCGGCCAAGGCGGGCCTCAACGCGTTGACCGAGGGGCTCGCGCTGGCGTACGGCCCGACGGTGCGGGTCAACACGCTGATGCCCGGCCCGTTCCTCACCGACATCAGCAAGGCCTGGGACATTCCGGCGACGACGGCGGGCGCGCAGCATTTCGCTTTGAAGCGACTCGGTGAGCCACCCGAGATCGTCGGCGCCGCACTGTATCTGATGTCGGATGCGTCGAGCTATACGTCGGGCTCGATCATCCGCGTCGACGGCGGCATTCCCTGAGTCGGGTCGCGCCATATCCACCCCGGCATCGGCGTGTGGCTGGTTCACTGAGCCCATGCACGTACGCCGAGTGGTGACCGGGCACGACCCGTCCGGGAAGTCCGTTTTCGTCAGCGACACTCACGTTGCCCCCATCGAGACCATGTTGATGCGGGGCTTCGAGAACCATCTGTTGTGGGGCGGCGACGAACCTTGCCGATTCCCCGATGACGGCTCGATGCCGCAGTGGCGCAATTACTTCCCGCCCGTCGGTGGATTCCGGTTCGCGATGCTGACGCTGCCGCCTTCGCACACCGCCGAGGCGCCGGCTGGTCTCGACGTCGACGAAGCGATGGCCGAGATGGAGGAGAAACTGCCCGGGATGCTGGGTTACATGGACTACACCGATCCGGGCATGCATACCACTCCCACCGTCGACTTCGAGGTGGTTCTCGACGGCACGGTGGTGCTCGAGCTCGACGACGGCGCCGAGGTGACGTTGCACCCGGGTGACACGGTGGTGCAGAACGGCACGCGGCACCGGTGGAAGAACCCGGGCGACAAGCCTGCCCGCATGGCCGTTTTCATCTGCGGCGCTGAGCACGCCGACGTGATCGTGCCCTAACTCTGGTGCTCGGCGAGCCACTGATCCGCCCGCCGGCGCGACGCCCGCGACAGCCACGCGTCCTGAATCAGTTCGGTCAGCTCCACCTTGCCGATCTCGGGTAACCTGCTGGCCCGCACCAGAACCGACGGGTGCCCCTCGAAGCGGTCGGTGGTGAAGAACGGCGAAGAGGAGTCTTGAACGAGCGCCAGCTTGTCCATTTCCGACTCCACCCAGATCATGATCACATCGGTGTAGCGTTCGCCCGTCTCGGGGTCTTCGGCGTCGGGTTGCGGGGTGCGGAAGAACACGAACGACTTGCCGCCCACCTGGTAGATCGGGTTGCCCTTGGGACCCTCGATGCGTTTGGTGTGCGGCATCGACGCGGCGATCTCGTGCACGTCGGCCACTCGCGCCGGTCGGTCACGCATGGCGGTCCAAGGTGTGCAAGACGACGTCGGTCAGCGTGGCGTTACGCACCGTCGCCGTCATATAGGTGCAGTAAGGCTGGCGGCGACGGTCGGTCGGTGAGCCGGGATTGAGCAGGCGCAGACCGGTTTTCGCCGTCGTGTCCCACGGTATGTGACTGTGGCCGAACACCAGGACGTCGGTGTCGGGGTACGCCTTGGCCATCCGCGCCTCGCGACCGGTCGCCGCGCCGGTCTCGTGGACGACGGTGAACCGCAGGCCGTCGAGCGTCACGTCGGCGCGTTCGGGCAGTCGCCTTCGTAGTTCGGCGCCGTCGTTGTTGCCCCAGCATGCGACCAGTCGCGTGGCGCGGGCCTCCAGAGTGTCCAGCAGCGACGGCTCGACCCAGTCGCCGGCATGGACGACGACGTCGGCCTTCGACACTTCGTCCCACACTCTGGCGGGCAGATCTCGGGCGCGCTTGGGGACATGGGTATCGGCGATGAGCAGCAGCCGCATACCGGCCAATCTAGTGGTGGCGATGCCGACGCCGAACCTGAGCTTGTGTGCGAAGTCTGGGCTGGAACTCGAGAAAAACTTCAGGTTCGGCGGCAAGAAAAAGCGCGCCCGAAGGGATTCGAACCCCTAACCTTCTGATCCGTAGTCAGATGCTCTATCCGTTGAGCTACGGGCGCCTGGTCAATCTTGAGTTGTATGGCTGACGGGTCAGCCGCGGCGGAGGCGAGAGGATTTGAACCTCCGGTCGCCTTTGAGGGCGACAACTCATTAGCAGTGAGCCCCATTCGGCCGCTCTGGCACGCCTCCTCGACGATTACCGCCGATCCGACAGCGTACACATCGGCCACCGCGCGAGGCAAAGCGCATTCGCCCGACCCATAAACTGGTGCGGTGACCGTCCGGCTGCGCCCCGAACTGGCTGATCTGCCTGCGTACACCCCCGGCAGAACCGTTCCCGGCGCGATCAAGATCGCCAGCAACGAGACGGTGCATCCGCCGCTGCCGAGCGTGCGGGCTGCGATCGAGAAGGCCGCCGGCAACATCAACCGCTATCCCGACAACGGTTACGTCGAACTCAAGGAGCGGCTCGCCAAACACGTCAACTTCGCTCCGGAGCACATCTCGGTCGGCTGCGGATCGGTCAGCTTGTGCCAGCAGCTGATCCAGATCACCTCGACCGTCGGCGACGAGGTGTTGTTCGGCTGGCGCAGCTTCGAGATCTATCCGCTGCAGGTGCGCACGGCGGGCGCCACTGCCGTGCGTGTGCCGCTGACCGACCACACGCACGACCTCGATGCGATGCTCGCCGCGATCACCGACCGCACCCGGTTGATCTTCGTGTGCAATCCGAACAACCCGACCTCCACCGTCGTCGAGCCGGCCGCGCTCGCCCGCTTCGTCGCGGCGGTGCCGCCGCACATCCTGATCGCGCTCGACGAGGCCTACGTCGAGTACATCCGCGAGCCCATGCTGCCGGACAGCTTCGGCCTGGTCCGCGCCCACCCGAACCTTGTTGTCTTACGGACGTTTTCGAAAGCATATGGGCTGGCCGGGCTGCGGATCGGCTACGCGGTCGGCGACCCGGACGTCATCGCCGCGCTCGGCAAGGTGTACGTCCCGTTCACCGCGACCAGCATCTCCCAGGCGGCCGCGATCGCGTCCCTTGATGCCGCCGACGAACTGCTCGAGCGCACCGATGCGGTCGTCGCCGAACGCGCCCGCGTCACGGCGGCACTGCGTGAGGCCGGCTACACGGTGCCGGACTCGCAAGCCAACTTCGTGTGGCTGCCGATGCCGGGGCGCGCTCAAGAGTTCGCCGAGGCGTCGGCGGATCACCGCATCATCGTGCGGCCCTACGGCGACGACGGGGTGCGCGTCACCGTCGCCGCGACGCACGAGAACGACGCGTTCATCGAGTTCGCCCGCCAGTGGAAAGGAAACACATGACTTCGACGCGCACTGCCCGCGAGACGTTCACCGACCTCACGAAGCGCACCGGTCAGATCTCCGACGCCGAGCTCGACGAGTTCTGGGCCACGCTGCAGCCGGCCACCATCGACTTCATGATCGGCGAGTGGAAAGGCGGCGAGTTCCACACCGGCCACAAGGCGAACGGCTTCATGGAGCGGCTCAACTGGTTCGGCAAGACGTTCGTGTCGGCCACCGACGCCAAGCCGCTGGTGTGCCTCGACGACGAGGGCAACAAGTTCTCCAACACCGACGCGATGAAGGGCGAGGCGAGCTTGTGGATGGAGGAGTTCCGCGGCGAGGTGGTCGCGTCGATGGTCTACGACGGCGCTCCGGTCCATGATCACTTCAAGGTCGTCGACGAGAACGCCGTCGTCGGAATCATGAACGGCAAGGGCGCCCTCGATGCGGGCAGGCACCTCTACTTCTACCTCGAGCGGGTGTAATAGTCGCGATGCTAGGGCCGAGATTGCGCTGAGGGCAGTTGGTTCTGACCACGACCCTGTGTGCAATCTCGACGCTAGGCCCGGCGGCCGGTGTATGCGAGCAAGCGCGTCAGCGCATCCGCGTCATCGGCGACTTCGAGCGGGTCGTCGAAGCCGACGTTGACGCGCCCCTCCGGCGTGATGATCTTGCGCGCCAACCCCAGCACGTAGTCGGACAGCGACTCCGGAGCGTCGACCTCACGCCCGACCGCCTCGGCGTAATCCCATGCGTGCACGAGGAACTCGAGCGACAGCACACCGACCATCACCTTGGCGGGCGCCTCGTTTCCGCCGAACTCGACGGTGCCGTCCAGGCCGCGGCGCTGCCAGGCGTCGAGCGCGGGCCGCGCCGCCAACACCACCTGCTGCTCGACGGAAGCGTCGCGGTCGCGCTCACCGAACTCGGCGCCGGCCATCCCGCCGATGATGGTGATCGAGTTGAGCAGGTGGTCGGTCAGCGCGGCGACGTCGAACTCCCGGCACGGGGTCTGCTTGTGCAGATCGTCGGCGGCGATGCCGTGCAGGACGTGCTGCAACACGGCGAACGACTTCTCCGCACTGCGCAGTTCGTCGGTCGGTGGCGAATCGGGTCCTGGGCGCAAGTCCTCGGGCATGCCGCCACGCTACGTCGCCGTTGGGCATATCGTTGCCGGGATGAGGACGCACGTGCGAGTGGCGGCGGCGATGCTGGTGTTCGTCGGCGTCACGACGGCATGCCAGCGCACCACGGAGGGCTCCGTCGCGATGACCACCGAACCGGGGCCGCCGTTGACCTCCCCGGCGCCGACGGCGTTGCCGTCGATTCCCGGTCTGCCCGATCTCGAGATTCCCGGCTTACCGCTGCCGACCCGCAACACCGACGTGCCGACCGTGCCGCCACCTCCGAACGCCCTTTCGATGACATGCGAGGAGTTCAACGGGCTCGACGAGGCGACCCGGCTCGCCGTGATCCGCGCGATCCTCGAGCAGGAGAACAACCCGCTGGGGCCCAACGGGGAGGGCATCGGTCAGATGCTCGCCGAGGCCGCCTGCCAGTTCCTGCCCAGCGCCACGGTGAACGAGATCCTGCTGGGCAAGCCGCCGCCGTAACCGGGTCTTCGCGCAAGCGCTCATTCGTGACGAACTAGCGTGTTGCCCCATGGGCCTTGAAACCGGTGCTTACGAATCGCTCACCGTCGACATCTCCGATCACGTCGCGCGGGTGACGTTGATCGGTCCTGGCAAGGGCAATGCCATGGGTCCCGCGTTCTGGGCCGAGATGCCCGAGGTGTTCGCCGAACTCGACGCCGACCGCGAGGTGCGCGCGATCGTGCTGACCGGCTCGGGCAAGCACTTCAGTTACGGGCTCGACCTGCCCGCGATGGGCGGGACGCTCTCAGGCGTGCTGTCCGGGGGTGCGAGCGCCCGGCCACGCGCCGAATTCCACGCGACGGTGCTCCGCATGCAAGGCGCGATCAGCGCGGTCGCCGACTGCCGCACACCGACGATCGCCTCTGTGCACGGCTGGTGCATCGGCGGCGGCGTCGATCTGATCTCGGCGGTCGACATCAGATACGCCAGCGCCGACGCCAAGTTCTCCGTGCGAGAGATCAAGCTCGCGATGGTGGCCGACGTCGGCAGCCTGGCCAGGTTGCCGCTGATCCTCAACGACGGGCACTTGCGCGAACTCGCGTTGACGGGCAAGGACATCGACGCGGCGCGCGCGGAGAAGATCGGGTTGGTCAACGACGTGTACGACGATGCCGAGGCGTCACTGGCCGCCGCGCACCGGACCGCCGCCGAGATCGCCGCCAACCCTCCGCTGACCGTCGCCGGGGTGAAGGACGTGCTCGACCAGCAGCGCATCGCCCGCGTCTCGGAGAGCCTGCGCTACGTCGCCGCGTGGAACTCCGCGTTCCTCCCGTCGAAAGACCTGACCGAGGGAATCAGCGCGACGTTCGAGAAGCGGCCGCCGAACTTCACGGGGGATTAGTCAGACCCGGGGAACTGGCGTCCAACCCAGTTCGTCCTTGGCCTTGGCGTTCGACAGCGGCAACCACGTGTCGCCGAATGCCGTCACCCCGTACGGTGCGACGAGCTTGACCACACTGCGCGGAATGCGTAGCTGCCGAGGCCGTCCCAGCTTGGCGGCCAGTTCCCGGGTGTAGTCGTTGAACGACTGCGGGCGGTCGTCGATGATGTTGTAGATCTCCCCACCGTGGCCGCGGTCGAGCGCCTCCGCGGTGGCCTTGGCGACGTCGTCGATGTGGACCCAGGACACGATCCCCGAGCCGCCCATGTCCAACCCCACGCGCCACTTCGCCATCCGGGCGAAGGTCTCGTCGTGCGGTACGCCCGGCCCATAGAAGGCGCCATAGCGCAACACGATTCCCTCCGTGTCGCTGTGTTCGCCGGACGTCAGGACCATCTGCTCCATCCCGCGTAGCGCCGCCAGCATCGCGGCACCGCCGGGCGGAGGCGGGCCGGGATATGGGTCGCTCTCGTCCATGAGTGTGGGCCCGGTGGTCGGGTAGCCGTACGCGAAGATCACGGACTCGGCGACGACGCGCCGCACACCGGCACGCTGCGCCGCCGCCAGGAGGTTGGGCGCGCCGGTTCCCCACAGCTTTCGCGCGGGCTCGAAGTCCTTGAGCCGCATCGGCCCCCGCTTGGGCAGCGTGGTCAGCAGCGACACCACCACTTCCGGGCCGATGTCTGCCACCACCTTGTCGACGGCGTCGGCATCGAAAACGTCGGCCACCACCGGTTTGGCGCCCGCCGCCGCGATCTGTGACGTTTTCGACTGCGACCGGGTCAGCCCGGCGACCTCGTGGCCGCGGAAGTTCAACTCCCGCAACAGCGGAAGCCCCGGTACGCTCGTCGCGCCGGCCACCAGTACCCGCATCAACGCCCTCCTCTTTCAGCAACTACATTGACGCGCAATGCGATTGCCAGTATCACGGTGGTCGCCACCAGGCCACCGGCCTCCAGCCAGCCGATCCAGTCGCCCGCGCCGTGGTGTGGATCGATGAGGTGGCTGAGCGCGTGCAGCGCCCAGTGCAGCGTCGCGAATGCCAGCGCGGGTGTGCGCCAGGTCGGCCACCGCACCGCGGCGAGCAGCATGAGCCCCTGCGGCACCTCGAAGGTGGCGTTGTCGAAGATGTAGTGATCGTTGCGCGAGCCGAAGTTGCCGAGCGTATCGAAGAAGACGCCGGGCGCGAACAACATGAACAGCCCCACCGCCAGGGCGTACAGCCCGAAGACGATGAGAGTCACCTCAACGAACCCGGCCCTTGTGCGCGTCGGCGTCGTTGTCATACGGTCACGCTAGTTCGTTACTGGCCTCAAGATAGGCACCACTTCTATGGCGAAATCGGGTACCACTTCGGGGCCCGAGCTGTTGTTGGAACTGGACCGCACCGCCGGCGATCCGCTGCACCGCCAACTCACCGACGGGCTGCGGGAGGCCATCCGCACGGGTCGCCTCGCACCGGGGACACGGCTGCCCTCGAGTCGGGTGCTGGCCGTCGACCTCGGCGTCTCCCGGCGTCTGGTGGTCAACGCCTACAGCCAACTCGTCGCCGAGGGCTTCCTGCTCGGCAGGCACGGGTCGGGCACCGTGGTCGCCACGGTCGACACGGTGCACATGCCCACCGGCGACGCACGCGGACCAACGACGCGCTACGACGTCGACTTCCTGCCGGGATCGCCGGATCTGCGGAGTTTCCCGCGCGAAGCTTGGCTGCGGGCCCTGCGGCAGGGCCTCGCCGAAATCGGCTCGGACGCATTCGGCTACGTGGCGCCGCAGGGGCTGTTCGCGGCGCGGGTTGCGGTGGCCGACTACCTACGTCGCGCCCGAGCCGTACACGCCGACCCGCATCACATCGTGCTCTGCTCGGGGGCCACCCAGGCCGTGGCACTGCTGGCGCAGTCGCTGCCCACGACCTCGCTGGCGATGGAGGACCCCGGCTTCTGGCTGCATCGAATGGTGCTGCGCAACAACGGGGTCGAGCCGATACCCGTTCCAGTCGACGACGACGGGCTCGATGTCGGCGCGCTGGCCGACAGCGGTGCCGACGCCGTGCTCGCCACCCCAGCCCACCAGTCTCCGACCGGGGTCGTGCTGTCGGCCGCGCGGCGGACCGAGCTGATGGACTGGGCGCGCGCCGGTCACCTGGTCATCGAGGACGACTACGACGCCGAGTACCGCTACGACCGTGCGCCTGTCGGCGCGCTGCAGGGCATCGCGCCCGACCGCGTCGTCTATGTCGGCTCGACCAGCAAGACGCTGGCGCCGGGCCTTCGCATCGGCTGGATGGTGCTTCCCGCGCATCTCGTGGAATCCGTGACAATGGCGAAAGGCCTTGCCGACACCGGAAGTTCGGTGATGGACCAGTTGGCGTTCGCGCAACTTCTCACCTCGGGCGGATACGACCGGCACCTGCGCCAGATGCGTCGTCGCTACCTGATCCGCCGCAACGCGCTGTTGGGGGCGCTGCGCCGGTACTTGCCGCGGGCGAGGGTGCTCGGCGCGGCGGCCGGTGTGCATCTGACCGTGCACTTTCCCGACGGATTCCCGGTCGAGCAGTTGGTGCGTCGGGCCGCGGCTCAACGCGTGCGCGTCGAACCCCTGGCGCCGTGCTACGCCGATCCGGCGTCGGCGCCACCGGGACTGCTCCTGGGCTATGCCAACCTCACTGAGACACAGATCGATTCGGGCGTGCAGACGTTGGCGCGATGCGCGAAGAGCGGTGGCGGAGGGATTTGAACCCCCGGACGGTGTTAGCCGTCTCTCGCTTTCAAGGCGAGTGCATTAGGCCGCTCTGCCACGCCACCGCCGACAAGAGTACGGGGGTCCCGGCTCGGGAGCGACGGGGAGACCGCTCAGACGCGGCCGAGCTTGGCGTTCGAGGTCCCGCTCTTCAGCGCAACGCTGATCCGCCTGCAGTTCTCGCCCATCGCCGCAACCTGGGGCCGCGACAGCCGGTCGAGAAAATGTGCGCGGACGCCTTCGCCGTACGTGGTCATGGCCTGTCGCACCGCGGCCTGGCCGTCCTCGGTGATGCTGGCCAGTACGCCACGGCCGTCGTCGGGGCTCGCGCCACGGCGCACCAGTCCCTGCAGTTCCAGCCGGCGAATCTGCCGGGTGACCCGGCTCGGTAGCGACATCAACCCGTCCGCGAGGTCCCCCATGCGGGCCGACCCGGTCGCGGACTTGTCCAGCATGTCCAGCAACCGCACGTCGTTCAGCGTGAGGTGGTGCGTGTCCACGAGCGAGCGGTTCAGCGTCGCGTAAAGCCGCAACGCCGAGTCCAGAAAGTTTTGCCAGGACCGTTGCTCAGCGATGTCCAGGCCCGGCATGTCCCCCGCGGTACGTCCCGCGATAATCCCCTCCATGCGGTCATAGTAAATCGCGCGTGCGTTGCTGGTAGGAGATTTGTCAGACTGTTTCCGCAGGCTATAGCGTTAGTTGGATGCACGCGATCGTGGCCGGGCCCGAAGGCCGACTGACCTGGCAGGAAGTTCCCGACATCAAGCCCGCCGGCGACGAGCTACTGATCAAGGTGGCCAGCGCCGGGATCAACCGGGCCGATCTGCTGCAAGCCGCCGGGAAGTACCCGCCACCGCCGGGCGCCAGTGACATCCTCGGGCTCGAGGTTTCCGGAACCGTCGTCGCGACCGGCGACAGCACCGCCGGATGGTCGGTCGGACAACAGGTCTGCGCGCTGCTGGCCGGCGGCGGATACGCCGAGTATGTGGCGGTGCCCGCCGGACAGGTGCTGCCGCTGCCCGCGTCGGTGAGCCTGCACGAGGCCGCCGGCCTACCCGAAGTGGCTTGCACGGTCTGGTCGAACCTGGTGATGACGGCGGGCCTGACTGCCGGGCAGTTGGTGCTGATCCACGGCGGCGCCAGCGGCATCGGCACCCACGCCATCCAGGTGGGCCGTGCCCTCGGCGCCCGGGTGGCGGTGACCGCAGGTTCGACGCAGAAGCTCGACCTGTGCGCCGAATTGGGGGCCGAGGTGACGATCAACTACCGCGACGAGGACTTCGTCGAGCGGATCGGCGCCGAGGGTGGCGCCGACGTGATCCTCGACATCATGGGGGCGGCCTACCTCGACCGCAACATCGACGCGCTCGGGCCCGACGGCCGCGTGGTGGTCATTGGGATGCAGGGCGGGGTCAAGGCCGAACTCAACATCGGCAAGCTGCTCGGCAAGCGCGCCGGTGTCATCGCCACCGCGCTGCGCTCCCGCCCGGTCGACGGACGCGGCAGCAAGAGCGAGGTCGTCGCCGAGGTGGTGGCGAACGTCTGGCCGATGGTCGAGAGCGGTCAGGTGCGGCCGATCATCGGGGCCGAGTACCCGGTTCAGGAGGCCGGCGCGGCACACGAACTTCTGCAGTCCGGCGAGGTTTCGGGCAAAGTCCTTCTGCGCGTTGCCGATTAACCGAAGGTCAGCCCAGCGAGGCGAGCGCGCGAACCAGCTGGTCGACCTCTGCGGTGGTGGTGTAATGCGCCAATCCCACGGTCACGGCGCCGCCGACATCATTGACGCCGATCACGTCCAGCACCCGCGAGTTCGCGTTCGATATGGCCAGAATCCCGTTGTCGGCCAGGCGCTGCACCACCCGTTCGGCGGGCACATCGCTGACCGCGAAGCTGAGCACCGGAATTCTGGATTCCGGCTGGCCGATGACCATGACGGTGGACAGCGACCGCAGCGAGATCAGCAGGTAGTCGAACAACCGGTTCATGTACAGGCTCGCCGATTGCATCGAGATGCCCAGCCGTTCGCGACGCGTGCCGTGCGCGTTCTCGTCCAGCGAAGCCAAGTACTCGATGCTCGCCACCACCCCGGCGAGCAAGCCGAATTGATGCGCGCCGACCTCCAGCCGCGAAGCCCCGATCGCATACGGGTTCAACGAAACCGAGCTGAACGTGTCGATGAGGGACGGGTCGCGGAACACCAGCGCGCCGATCGGCGGCCCGCCCCATGCCAACGCGTTGACCGCCACCACGTCGGCGTCGATCTCGTCGATGTCGATCAGCTGGTAGGGCGCGGCCGCGGAATGGTCGACGACGACCAGTGCGCCCTGGTCATGCGCCAGCTTCGTCACCGCGCGCAGGTCGGTCACCGTGCCCAAAGTCGAAGAGGCAGAAGTGATTGCGACCAACCGGGTGTTCCTGGTGACCAGGCTTTCCCACTGCCAGCTGGGCAGTTCGCCGGTCTCGATGTCAACCTCGGCCCACTTCACCTTCGCCCCATAGCGATTGGCGGCCCGCAGCCACGGCGCGATGTTGGCCTCGTCGTCGAGCCGGGTGACAACCACTTCATAGCCGAGTCCGACCCGCGACGACGACGCGTCCGCCAGCGAGGTCAGCAGGATCGCGCGGTCGGCGCCCAGCACCACACCGCGCGGATCGGCGTTGACCAGGTCGGCCACCGCCGAGCGGGCGGCCTCCAGCACGGCGGCGCTACGCTGCGCCGACGGGTGCGGGCCCACCGGCGTCGGCATCGAACCGCGGAAGGCCGTCGACACCGCACGGCCGACGCTGTCGGGCAGCAGCATGCCGTGCTGGGCGTCGAAACGCACCCACCCATCGCCCAGGGACGGGTGCAAACCGCGCACCCGGGCGACGTCGTATGCCATGCCAGTCCACCTTCGAGCGTCCGTGATTTTCACAAACCGACACGATTCTGGCCGAAGCTCGGCCCGACCCGCCATGCCGGACTGGGTCTGTTGCGCAGCCATACTAGTCCAGTGAGCTTCGCCACCGGTGTGCTAATCGCGTTGTCGTTGCTGGTCAGCCCCGCAGCAACGCTCAACTCGCGCTACGGAATGGCCTCGACACCAGAGGTGAGCGGGCTCGCCGCGACCCTGGGACTAGTGTCGCTAGGTGGTTCGCGGTCGGGGGGCCCGCGCCGACGAATGACGTGGATTAGATGGAACCCAGAGGGAACACCGAGGTTATGACCGACGACGACAACATCGAGATCATCAGCGGCGGGACCGGCGAGGCCGACGCCGACGAGGACAGCGACGGCAAGTCGCTGACCGACCTCGTCGAGCAACCGGCGAAGGTCATGCGGATCGGCACCATGATCAAGCAACTCCTCGAGGAGGTCCGCGCCGCCCCGCTCGACGAGGCCAGCCGCAACCGGCTCCGCGAGATCCACCGCACCAGCATCACCGAACTCGAAGACGGGCTCGCCCCTGAGCTGCGCGACGAGCTCGAACGGCTCACGCTGCCGTTCACAGACGACGGCGTGCCCTCCGACGCCGAGCTGCGCATTGCGCAGGCGCAACTGGTCGGCTGGCTGGAGGGGTTGTTCCACGGGATCCAGACCGCGCTGTTCGCCCA
The DNA here is from genome assembly GCF_001500065.1 of Mycobacterium sp. IS-3022. Lineage (GTDB taxonomy): Bacteria > Actinomycetota > Actinomycetes > Mycobacteriales > Mycobacteriaceae > Mycobacterium. The sequence goes on along the minus strand of NZ_LQIN01000001.1, from coordinate 59,800 downwards.
GCAGATGGCCGCCCGCCAACAGCTCGAGCAGATGCGCGGACAGGGCGCGCTGCCCCCCGGCGTGGCGGTCCGCGGTGGCCCGTCGCATCCGGGGACCGGACAGTACCTCTGATTTTCGGGTAGGAGCCGGTTGGTGGTCCCGCACATCGAGACACGCAATGCGTGGGTGGAGTTCCCGATCTTCGACGCGAAGTCGCGCTCATTGAAGAAGGCGTTCCTCGGCAAGGCCGGCGGCGCGATCGGACGCAACGACTCCAACGTCGTGGTCATCGAGGCCCTGCGGGACATCACCATGTCGCTGGAACTCGGCGACCGGGTGGGCCTCGTCGGCCACAACGGCGCGGGCAAGTCGACGCTGCTGCGGCTGCTGTCGGGCATCTACGAGCCCACCCGCGGCGTGGCGACGGTGACCGGCCGGGTGGCGCCGGTGTTCGACCTCGGCGTCGGGATGGACCCGGAGATCTCGGGGTTCGAGAACATCATCATCCGCGGGTTGTTCCTCGGGCAGACCCGCAAGCAGATGCTGGCAAAGGTCGACGAGATCGCGGAGTTCACCGAACTCGGCGATTATCTGTCGATGCCGTTGCGCACGTATTCCACCGGTATGCGGGTACGTCTGGCGATGGGCGTGGTGACGAGCATCGACCCGGAGATCCTGCTGCTCGACGAGGGTATCGGCGCGGTGGACGCCGAGTTCTTGAAGAAGGCGCAGACCCGGTTGGCCGAGCTCGTCGAGCGTTCCGGAATTCTGGTGTTCGCCAGCCACTCCAACGAATTCCTGGCCCGGCTCTGCAACACCGCGATGTGGATCGACCACGGCACGGTCAAGATGACCGGCGGGATCGAGGATGTCGTCCGTGCGTATGAGGGCGACGACGCCGCCCGGCACGTTCGGGAAGTGCTCGAAGAGACGCGCCAGGGATGACCGCCGACGAGGGCTTGCCCGAGGAGCCAACCAACCCCGACGAGGGCTTGCCCGAGGAGCCAACCAACCCCGTCGTGTGCGCGGTGGTGGTCACCCACCGGCGGCCCGACGACCTGGCCAAATCGCTGGAGGCGGTGTCGGCCCAGACCCGTGCGCCCGACCATCTGATCGTCGTCGACAACGACTTCTCAGAAGGTGGCGACCAGCGCGTGGCCGAGCTGGTGGCCGGCCAGCCGGTACCGACCACGTATCTGGGATCACGGCGAAATCTCGGGGGCGCAGGCGGTTTCGCGTTGGGCATGCTGCACGCGCTGGCGCTGGGCGCCGACTGGGTCTGGCTGGCCGACGACGACGGTCGCCCCGCCGACTCCGAGGTGCTCGGCACACTGCTCGAGTGCGCCGCCCGCCACGGCCTTGCCGAAGTGTCACCGATGGTCTGCGATATGACCGACCCTGGGCGACTGGCGTTCCCGCTGCGCCGCGGCATCGTGTGGCGGCGCCGGGTCGAGGAGTTACGCACCGATGCCGGCGATCTGCTGCCGGGCATCGCGTCGCTGTTCAACGGGGCGCTGTTCGCCGCCGGGACGCTGGACGCGGTCGGTGTGCCGGATCTGCGGCTGTTCGTGCGCGGCGACGAAACCGAACTGCACCGCAGGCTGGTGCGCTCCGGGCTGCCGTTCGGCACCTGCTTGACCGCGGTGTACCTGCACCCACAGGGCGGCGACGAGTTCAAGCCGATCCTCGGCGGCCGGATGCACACCCAGCACCCGGAAAACGCTGCTAAACGTTTCTATACCTACCGCAACCGCGGCTATCTGTTGTCCCAACCCGGGCTGCGCCGGCTGCAGTTGCAGGAATGGGCCCGCTTCGGCTGGTTCTTTCTGGTGTCACGCCGCGACCCCGCCGGCCTGATGGAGTGGATTCGGTTGCGGCGCTTGGGCCGTAAGGAGAGGTTCGGCAGGCCAGCACACCTGGGCGAGCGAAGGGGCCACGCCCGTAGGGCAGGGGACGACGGGAAAAAGAGATGACGTTCACCGACGCCGCCGCGCAGTCGAGGACCATGGGCCGGGCGTGGGGCGACCTGGTCGCCGGCTTCGGCAAGCGCGAACTGTGGCTGCACCTCGGCTGGCAGGACATCAAACAGCGCTACCGCCGCTCGGTCCTCGGCCCGTTCTGGATCACGATCGCGACCGGCGCGACCGCCGTCGCCATGGGCCTGCTGTACTCGAAGCTGTTCAAACTCGAACTGGCCGAACACCTTCCGTACGTCACCCTCGGGTTGATCGTGTGGAACCTGATCAACGCGGCGATCTTGGAGGGCGCCGACGTGTTCGTCGCCAACGAGGGTCTGATCAAGCAGTTGCCGACTCCGCTGTCGGTACACGTGTATCGACTGGTGTGGCGGCAGATGATCCTGTTCGCCCACAACATGATCATCTTCGTGATCATCGCGATGATCTATCCCAAGCCGTGGAAATGGACCGATCTGGCGGTCATTCCCGCGCTGGGGCTGATCGTGCTCAACTGCATCTGGGTATCGCTGTGCTTCGGCATCCTGGCGACGCGCTACCGCGACATCAGCCCCCTGCTGAACAGCCTGGTGCAACTGCTGTTCTTCATGACGCCGATCATCTGGAACGAATCGACCCTGCAGCAGCAGGGCGCGGCTCAGTACGCGAAGGTCGTCGAACTCAACCCGCTGCTGCACTATCTCGACATCGTGCGTGCGCCGCTGCTCGGCGCCGACCAGGAACTGCGGCACTGGGTGGTGGTGCTTGTGCTGACGGTGATCGGTTGGATACTCGCGGCGTTTGCGATGCGCCAGTACCGGGCCCGCGTGCCGTACTGGGTCTGATTCTCCTACGTAAGGCACCCGGCGGAACCTGGGGAGCCACCGCGGCCGTTATGGACATATGAGCATCCCGCCATATCAACCACCGTCGTCCACACCGCAGAGCGCCGGCGGCACGTTGACGTGCCCGAAGTGTGCGGGCTCGATGCGCACATACGAACGCAACGGCATCCACCTCGAGCAGTGCGACACCTGCCGGGGCATCTTCCTCGACTTCGGCGAACTCGAGTCGCTCACCCAGATGGAGAACCGGTTCGTGCAGTCCCCGCCGCCCCCGCCGCCCGTTCAGCCGGGCTACGGCTACGGGCCCGGTTGGGGTCACCGCGGCAACAAGTACTACCGCAAGCAGGGGTTCGGCCGGCTGTTCTTCTCCAGCTAGCCGATCAGCACATTCGCGCGCAGGCGGCCAGCAACAGTTCGTCATCGGGGTGATGGGCCGCGGCCTGCACGACGGCGGCGCGCGCGAACGGTTCGAGCACCGGCCAGGGGTCGTCGTTGGGCAGCGCGGGACCGCCCGCGCCGCGGTAGGCGTCGGCGAAGCGCGTCCAGTCGTCGTCGGGAATCAGGCCCGCCGCCCAGAACCCGGCCGGCCGCGCGAGGTCCCATGCCGGGTCACCCGCGCCGAGGTCGTCGACGTCGATGAGCACCCACGGGGCGTCCCCGCGCCGGCGCCCGAGCTGGCCCAGATGCCAGTCGCCGTGCACCAGCGTCACCGGACGGTTCGGCGACCCGGCGCGCCAAACCGCGTCGGGCAGGCCGGCCGCCGCCCGGCGCACCGTCGGGTCGCCGTCCTTGCGCAATGTGTCGACCGCCCGCCGCATCCGCTGCGGCCAACCGTGCGCCGGCAAGCGCGGCGGGCGCGATTCGCAGTGCAACCTGGCCAGCAGCTGCCCGGCCTCGGCCCATGGTAAGCAACCAGGTTGCTGGGCAACGGTTTCCACCCACGGCCACTGGGTCCTCCATCGGTCGCCGACCGGCTCGGGGGTCGGCAGCAGCGGTGAGAGCAGACAGTCCGACCGGGCGGCGATGCTAAGCCGGGCGGCCAGTGCGCGGGGGTCGGTGCCCGGCCGGTGCAGCTTGTAGACGACGGCATCGGAACCGACGCCTTCGACGACGATCTGCGCACCGGACGGGGTCTGCACGCCTGAAACGGTATTGGGTGTCGGCCGTCATCGACGCCGCGGCGGTTGCTGAACGATGGCGGCGTTGATGCGGTTCCACGCGTTGATGGTGACCGCCATCGCGACGACCTGTCCCAGCTCGCGCTCGGAGAACACCCCGGCGGCTTGCGCGTACACGTCGTCAGGCACGGGGCCGTCCCGCAGGTCGGTGACCGCCTCGGTCAGCGCCAGGGCCGCGCGCTCACGCTCGGAGAACAGCCCGCCGGCCTCCCTCCATGCGGCCAGGAGATCGAGCTTCTGCTCGTCGACGCCCTGTTCACGGGCATCTCGGGTGTGCATGTCGAGGCAGAACGCGCAGTGGTTCATCTGCGACGCGCGAATCTTGATCAGCTCGCCGAGTTCGACGTCGAGATCCTTGGCGGCGGCGTTGCTCAGCGTCATCATCGCGTCAAGCAACTCCGGAGACGTCTTGTAGATCTTGAGCCGGTCGGCGCTGTTGGTGGCTTCGCGGGTTTCCAGTGTCTGTGTCATGACTCCGACGCTAGTACGAAATGTCCCAGCTACATGGTTCAATTCAGGCATGGCTTCGTGGGCCAATCCGGGGACGCGCGATCTACATCTGGATCTGCGCCACCGCATCGTGCCCGGCACCCGCGGCGCGCGTGACCTGCTGATCGGCGCCCTGCGCGATGCGGTGCGCTCGGGACGACTCGCACCCGGCGCCGTGTTGCCGCCTTCGCGCAGCCTGGCCGGCGACCTCGGGCTGGCCCGCAACACCGTCGCCGAAGCCTATGCCGAGCTGGTCGCGGAAGGATGGCTCGCCTCGCGGCAGGGCGCGGGCACCTGGGTGCTCAACGCAGGCGGCGCGGCAGCCCCGGCGCGTCCCCGCCGCGGGATGCGCACCGCACCGCGGCACAACTTCATGCCCGGATCACCGGACGTTTCGGAATTCCCCCGCACCGAGTGGGTCGCATCCACCCGTCGGGCGCTGGCCAACGCGCCCACCGAGGCGCTACGCATGGGCGATCCACGCGGGCGTCTGGAACTGCGCGAGGCGATCGCCGGCTACCTCGCGCGCGTGCGTGGGGTGCGCACCACCCCGGACTCGATCGTCATCTGCGCCGGCACCCGACACGGCGTCGAGGTGCTGACGCGCGTGTTCGGCACCAGCCGGCCGATCGCAGTGGAAGCCTACGGGCTCTTTATCTTTCGCGACGCGATCGCCGCACTCGGCGGGCACACGGTGCCGATCGGCGTCGACGATCACGGCGCGGTGGTGGCCGATCTCGATGCCATAGACGTACCCGCTGCGCTTCTGACCCCCGCCCACCACAGCCCGCTCGGTATGTCGCTTCATCCGGAGCGCCGCGCCGCGGTGGTCGAGTGGGCCCGACGCGCGAACGGTTACGTGATCGACGACGACTACGACGGCGAGTTCCGCTATGACCGCCAACCCGTCGGCGCCCTGCAGGCGCTGTGTCCGGAGCGCGTCGTCTACCTCGGTTCGGCGAGCAAGAGCCTGTCGCCCGTGCTGCGCCTGGGCTGGATGGTGCTGCCGGACCAACTCGTCGAGTCGGTGCTTGCGGCCGGCGGCGGAGATCAGTTCTACGTCAACGGAATCGCGCAGCTGACGATGGCCGATTTCATCACCAGCGGCGCCTACGACAAACACATCCGACGCATGCGGATCCGGTACCGGCACCGCCGGGACACCCTCGTCGAGGCGTTGGGCGGCTTTCACATCGGGATCGGCGGGCTCAACGCGGGGCTCAATCTGCTGCTGACGCTGCCCGACGGCGCCGAACCCGAAGTGCTGCAGCGGGCGGGTGACGCCGGCGTTGCGCTGCAGGGGCTTTCGATCATGCGACACCCGCAGGCAAGTGCCGACGTGCCCGATCCCGACGGCATCATCATCGGCTTCGGCACACCGGCCGAGAATGCCTTCGCCGCGGCCGTCGACGCATTGTGCGGTGTGCTCGAGTCGAGCGGGCTGGCCCGCTGACCGCATCGCCGCCGATCGCACCGTAAGCTGCCCGGGTGGCCGAGCCGCCGATGCAGCCGAACCTCAGCCTGGGCACCCAGATGGGGCGGTTCATCATCACCGGCGGGGTTTCGGCGGTCGTCGACTTCGGGTTGTATGTCGCGTTGCTCGCCGCCGGCCTGCACGTCAACGTCGCCAAGACCGTCAGCTTCATCGCCGGCACCACGACCGCCTATCTCATCAACCGCCGGTGGACCTTTCAGGCACCGCCGAGCGCGGCGCGGTTCATCGCCGTCTGCGTGCTCTACGCCGTCACCTATGCCGTCCAGGTCGGCATCAACTACGCGTTCTATGTGGCGTGGGACGAGAAGCCGTGGCGGGTCCCGGTCGCGTTCGTCATCGCCCAGGGCACCGCGACCGTGATCAACTTCGTGGTCCAGCGCGCGGTGATCTTCCGCCTTCAGTCGTGACGGACGGTTTCACTCGCGACGGAGAGCACCGTCGAGCGCTGCGCCGGCTTCGTGGTCCTGCCGGTCGTAGACGTCGGCAGCGGCGCGCAACTTGTCGCTGAGGTCGGTCAGGTCGGTGCGCAGACGCTGCGCCTGCGTCTCGAGGATGTCGATGAACTTCCCGAATCCGGGGGTGCCCGCCTGCTTCCACGCCGCACCTTGGGTCGAGATGCTGTCGGCCACCGCTGCGCGACTCGACGCCGCCTCGTCGGCCACCACCTGCATCTGGTCGGCGGACCGGCGAACCTCGGCGGTCACCACAATGAGATTGCCGTAGGTCATGGCGTTTTGTCTCCGGGCGAGAGCCGGCACGCGATCGTTCCGGTGATCAGCGACGCTTCGATCGAGCCGAACATCAACTCGCGCCCGTCGTCACTGGTGAGCCGCACATCGTGGGCTCCTGCCGAGTTCTGCATCGCGGTGTCGGAGGTCAAGCCCGCCTCGGCGGCCAGCCGCTGCACCGCCGGCAGGGCGAGGTTCCACTCCTCGTCGGTGAACGAGTGCGGAGAAGTCAGCTTGGCGAAGTACAGCGCCACGCCCTGCCGACCGTTGCGTTCGCAGCCGGCGCGCGACTCTTCTCTGCGCCACTCCCACGGGGCACTGGCCGGCACCAGCCGGCTGACCTCACCGCGCACGCGCTCGATCAGGTCGAGCATCTGGGCTCGCGTGGCCTCGATATCGGGCAGGTCTGCGATGTCCATTGCCGGTACGTCCTCGTTCGTGATCGGGGATTCGGGTTTGTCCTGGCCGACGCTCGAGGCGCCGTCCGCACCGCCACCGCCATTGCATCCCGCGATGACCAGCGCCGCGGTCGCCAACAAGGCCGCCAACGCGCGCGTCGTCGTCATCGAATCAACCTTTCGTCGCCGTTATCCAAAGGTACTTCCGCCAGCCCACCGGTGATGATCGCCAAGTTGTAGCCGGTGGTGCGCAGCACGCCGCTGTCGTCTGATCGCGGGTAGTCGGCATGGCTCTCCGCGCCCGCGCGAGAAACGTTGTCGGTGGGACTTCTCGCCGCCTCCGAGGACAGTTGCTCCAGCGGCAGCGTGGTCGGGTTCGGTCCGAATTGCCCGAGATCACCGGCCGACGGCATCGGGATCGGTCCGAGCTTGGGGTCTCCGGAGATCCAGTCCCCCGGCGCGCTCATGACGTATGCGTGGCCGTCCTGCAAGAACATGTCGGCCTCGTCGCCGATGGGACGCATCACCTCCAGCGGGACGCCATGGACGCCGGTGACCGAGCCGACTTCGTCGGTGTGCCCGAGGCCCGGCGACCCGTAGAACGCGGCGTCGTCGACCACCCCGGTCTGGCCGAGCTCGTAGAGCGCCTGCGCGGTGGTGAGCGAACCGTAGGAATGCCCCAGCGCCGACAAGTGCACATCCGATCCGTGTTCGTTGGTCGCGTTGATTCCGCGGTAGAAATCGGCGAGATCCGGCGCGGCGTCGTTGGCCCGGTTCTCGAAACCGGCCTCCAACACCGAGATGTCCTTGCCCGGTGGCTCATAGCCGAGCCATGCGATCGTCGACACCTCCTCCCCGGGGCGCTTGGCGAGCTCGAGCTGGTTGACGGTCTCGTTGCGCAGCGCGGTGGCCTCGTTGACCATGCCCGGCAGACTGGTCGGTCGGGTGTCGACGCCCGGCGTCGTCACGCTGACATGTTCGGCGGTGTCGGGATTGCCGACCGCGATGGCGGCCCGGGCTTCCCTGTCTTCCGGGAACTCCAACAGCATCAGGTACTTGTTCGGGTCGTACGCGCTCTCGGTCTTGCCGTCCACCGACATCGCGGCCCTCATAGCCCTCGCATCGTTCAACCGATCCTGCCGTTCGGCCACCATCCGGCTGTACTCCGACCGCTTGATCGCCGATCCGGGGCCCGCGCCGGTGCCGCCCAGGTACTCCTCCAGTGTCGGCAACTCGTCGACGGCCCGCTGCGCGTCGGCCAGTTCGCGGTCCAGCGCCGCCTTGTTCAGCTCACTGCGCACCGGGGTCGGCACCCCGTCGCGGTTGGCGATCCAGTCTGGATGTTCGGCCTTGACCTTGTCCTGCTCCTCCTGCGACAGCGCGTTCCACCACCCCGTGACGTCTTCGGGCGTGGCGCCCTCGCCCTCGGGCGGATACGGTGCCGACAGACCCGACTGGTCACGGCCCATCTGCTGGGCGCCGGCGAAATCGGTGGCGCCCTTCGAGGTGATGTCGCCGTCTTCGAGGTGACCGAACACCTCGGCGCAGTCGGCGTCGACGTCCTCGGCCTGACGTATGAGCGCCTTGGCCCGCGCCTCGATGTTGTCGGCGATCGGGCGCAACTCGTCACGCATGTCCGGCGGCGCGTTGATCGTGACGTCGCCGTTGTCGGACAGGGTGAGCAAGCCGGCCTGCGCGGCGATGTCGGCACGGATGGCGTCGAGTTCGGTCTGCAGTTTCTCGACCGCCGCGGCGGTCTCCGACGCGAGTTGCTGCACGGCGCCGATCACCGCGACGTCGTCGAGCACCCGACCGGTCGTCTCGTCGATCTTGCCCCGCGCGGCGTCCGCGGCAGGCGATTCCCAGCCCGGCAGCCGGGAGATGAGCTCGAGGTCGGAGGCGACTCCCTCGATGGTCGTCAGCTCGCCGCCGAGCTCGAACGCGATGGACCGCAACGCACCCACGTTCCAGGTGTCGATGTCGCTGAGCAGCATCGGCGGTGACCCCTAACAGTCGCCTGACCACGCTAACTCACCGGCACACGTGGTCCGTGCACCAATTTCCGGCTCTCCGGGGCTCGACCCGCCGCACGGTACCCTCGTCACGATGTCCGAGAACCTGCCGACGACTTCGCGTGCCCTGACCGGCTTCGGGCGCACTGCACCGTCGGTCGCCCAGGTGCTGCGCACCCCCGACGTCGAGGTGATCGCCCGCGCCGTTCGGGAAGCCGCCGACCCCGCCGCGACGAGTCCGTCCTTCCTGCGCCGTGGTGTGCTCGCCCGTGGGCTCGGCCGGTCCTATGGCGACCAGGCGTGCAACGGCGGTGGGCTCGTCGTCGACATGACCGCGCTGAACACGATCCACTCGATAAGCGCCGACACCGCCGTCGCCGACGTGGACGCGGGCGTCAGCCTGCATCAGCTGATGAAGGCGGCGCTGCCGTTCGGGTTGTGGGTTCCGGTGCTGCCGGGCACCCGGCAGGTCACCGTCGGCGGAGCCATCGCCTCCGACATCCACGGCAAGAACCACCACAGCGCCGGCAGCTTCGGCAACCACGTGTTGTCGATGGACCTGTTGATGGCCGACGGCGAGGTGCGCGCCCTGACGCCCGACGGGCCGGACAGCGAGCTCTTCTGGGCCACCGTCGGCGGTAACGGCCTCACCGGCATCGTGCTGCGCGCCCGTATCGCGATGACCCGCACCGAGACCGCCTACTTCATCGCCGACGGGGTGGCCACCAAAGACCTCGACGAGACCATAGCCGTGCACCTCGACGGCAGCGAGGACCGCTACACCTACTCCAGCGCCTGGTTCGATCTCATCAGCCCGCCACCGAAGCTCGGCCGCGCCTCGATCAGCCGCGGCAGCCTCGCGACACTGGACCAGCTGCCACCGAAACTGGCCAAGAACCCGTTGAAATTCGATGCGCCGCAACTACTGACGGTGCCCGACGTGTTTCCGGTCAGCGCGATGAACAAGCTGTCGTTCATGGCCATCGGCGAGGTGTACTACCGGCTCGGCGGTACCTACAGCGGCAAGATCATGAATCTGTCGCAGTTCTACCACATGCTCGACCTGGTCAGCGGGTGGAACAACGCTTATGGCCCAGCAGGTTTCGCACAGCACCAGTTCCTGGTGCCGCCCGACGCGCTCGAGGAGTTCAAGGCCATCATCGGTTGGATCCAGACCCGCGGCCACTACTCTGCGCTGAACGTGTTCAAGCTGTTCGGACCCGGCAACCGTGCGCCACTGAGCTTTCCGATGGCCGGCTGGAACGTCGCGATGGACTTCCCGAACAAAGCCGGCGTCAACGAATTCCTCAACGAACTCGACGACCGGGTCATGGAGTTCGGTGGCCGGGTGTATACGGCGAAGGACTCTCGCGTCAGCGCCGAACGGTTCCACAAGATGTATCCCCGTATCGATGAGTGGATCGTCGTGCGCCGCAAGGCCGACCCGAACGGCGTCTTCGCATCCGATATGGCCCGACGCTTGGAGCTCTTGTAATGGTTCACAAAAATGCTTGATGCCGTTGGTAATCCCCAAACGATCCTGCTGCTCGGCGGTACGTCCGAGATCGGGCTGGCGATCTGCGAGCGCTACCTGCGCAACGCCCACGCCCGGATCGTCTTGGCTGACCTGCCCGACCACCCGCGCAAGGACAACGCCATCGCGGCGATGAAGGCGGCCGGCGCGAAGTCGGTCGAGTGGATCGACTTCGACGGCACCGACACCGACGGCCACCCGGCCGTGATCGACGCCGCGTTCGCCGACGGTGATGTCGATGTGGCGATCGTGGCGTTCGGCCTGCTCGGTAATGCCGAAGAGCTGTGGCAGGACCAGCGAAAGGCCGTGCAGATCGCCGAGATCAATTACACCGCAGCGGTTTCGGTCGGCGTGCTGCTCGGCGAGAAGATGCGCGCTCAGGGCTTCGGACAGATCATCGCGATGAGCTCGGCGGCCGGTGAGCGGGTGCGGCGGTCCAACTTCGTGTACGGCTCCACCAAGGCCGGCCTGGACGGCTTCTACCTCGGGCTGGGAGAAGCGTTGCGGGAGTACGGCGTTCGAGTGCTGGTCATCAGACCCGGGCAGGTTCGCACCACGACCACCGTCGAGCACTGGAAGGCGACCGGCACGAAGGAGGCGCCGTTCACCGTCGACAAGGAGGACGTCGCCGAACTGGCGGTCACGGCAGCAGCCAAGGGCAAGGAACTGGTATGGGCGCCGGGAGCGTTCAGGTACGTGATGATGGTGTTGCGACACATCCCACGGCCGATCTTCCGCAAGCTTCCCATCTGATGCGCGGCACGCTGGCCGTCATCGGCCAGATGGCGGCGGCTGCTGCGGTGGCGGTCGTCGTGGCGGTGATCTCCCTTGCCGCGATCGCCCGGGTGGAGTGGCCCGCGTACAACTCGTCGAATCAGCTGCACGCGCTGACAACAGTCGGCCAATTCGCCTGCCTGACGGGGCTGTTGGTGTGCGGCTGGGTGTGGCGGTGCGGGCGTCGCCTTATCGCCAAGGGCGCGGCGACGCTGTTCCTGTCCGCGTTCTCCGTTGTGACGCTGGCGATGCCGCTGGGAGCCACCCGGCTCTATCTGCACGGCATCTCCGTCGACCAGGCGTTCCGCACCGAGTATCTGACCCGGCTGACCGACACCGCCGCGCTGCGCGACATGACCTACATCGGGCTCCCGCCGTTCTATCCGCCGGGCTGGTTCTGGATCGGCGGGCGTCTTGCCGCGCTGACCGGGACGCCCGCATGGGAGATGTTCAAACCGTGGGCGATCATCTCGATCACCGTCGCGATCGTGGCGGCGTTCGTGTTGTGGGCGGCCATGATCCGGTTCGAGTACGCACTCGTCGTCACGACCGCCACCGCCGCCGCCACGCTCGCGTACTCGCCGGCCGAGCCGTACGCCGCGATCATCACCGTGCTGTTGCCGCCGGTTTTCGTGCTGGCCTGGTCGGGACTGCGCGGAGGCGATCGGGTTGTGCGCGGAGGCGGGCCGCACGGGGTGGCGGGCGGGAGGACGCGAGCCGGGTGGGCCGCGGTCATCGGCACCGGATTGTTCCTCGGCGCGGCGGCACTGTCGTACACCCTGCTGTTCGCCTACGCCGCGTTCACGTTGGCGATCATGGCGTTCACGATCGCCGTCGCCCGGAAGCGCGTCGAGCCGCTGCTGCGACTCGTCGTCATCGCGGTGATCTCCGGTGCCATGTGGCTGATCGGCCTGGGTCCGTGGCTGCTGGCCGCGATCACCGGTGAGCCCGCCGATTCCGGCACGGCACAGCACTACCTGCCGACCGACGGTGCGCAACTCGAGTTTCCGATGCTGCACTTCACGCTGCTCGGGGCGTTGTGCATGCTCGGCACGCTGTGGCTGGTCTGGCGCGCCCGGTCATCGACCCGGGCCGGCGCGCTCGCGATCGCGGTGCTGGCCGTCTACGCCTGGTCACTGCTGTCGATGCTGACCACGCTGGCGGGCACGACGTTGTTGTCGTTCCGGCTGAACCCGACGCTGACCGTGCTGTTGACCGCGGCCGGCGCGTTCGGCTTCATCGATGTCACGCGCGCGGTCGCGGCGCGGGTGCGGCGGGAGAACGCGAAACGGGTCGTCGCGGTGGCGGCCACGCTGGGCGCACTCGGCGCGGTCACGTTCAGCCAGGACATTCCCGACGTGCTGCGCTCCGACATCATCGTCGCCTACACCGACACCGACGGCTACGGTCAGCGCGCCGACCGGCGGCCGCCCGGCGCCGAGCGCTACTACCGCGAGATCGACGCCAAGATCGCCGAGGTGACCGGCCGGCCGCGCGACGAGACCGTCGTGCTGACCGCGGACTACAGCTTTCTGTCGTACTACCCCTACTACGGCTTCCAGGGGCTGACGTCGCACTACGCGAACCCGCTGGCGCAGTTCGAAAAGCGGGCCGAAGCCATCGAGGGCTGGGCGACGCTGACCGACGCCGACCAGTTCGTCGAGGCGCTCGACACGCTGCCGTGGCAGCCGCCGACGGTGTTTCTGATGCGCCGCGGCGCCGACGACACCTACACGCTTCGGCTGGCATCGGACGTCTATCCCAACCAGCCGAACGTGCGCCGCTATCACGTCGCGCTCGACGAGGCCCTGTTCGACGACCCGCGCTTCGAGGTGTCCACCATCGGCCCGTTCGTGCTGGCGATTCGGCAGCCCAATTAGGATCGAACCCCGTGGTCGGTGAAGCCGGGGTCGCGTCCAACCATCGGACCGTGCGGCTGATTGCCATCGTCGCCGGGTTGCTCGGCGCCCTGCTCGCGATCGCGACCCCGTTGCTGCCGGTCACGCAGACGACCGCGCAGCTGAACTGGCCGCAGAACGGCGTGTTGCAGAGTGTGAACGCCCCGCTCATCGGCTACGTCGCGACCGACCTGCAGATCAGCGTGCCGTGCCGCGCGGCGGCTCCTTTGGCTCGGCCGGAGAACCGCGGTCGCACGGTGCTGCTGTCGACGGTGCCCAAACAGGCGCCCAAGGCCGTCGACCGCGGACTGCTCATCGAGCGGGTCAACAACGACCTGCTGGTGATCGTGCGCAACACCCCGGTGGTCAGCGCCCCGCTGGATCAGGTGCTCAGCCCGCAGTGCGAGCGGCTGACCTTCACTGCGCATGCCGACAAGGTGACCGGCGAGTTCGTCGGCCTCGTACAAGGTGCCGACGACCGGGATCCCGGGGAACCGCTGCGCGGCGAGCGCGGCGGCTACGACTTCCGGCCGCAGATCGTCGGGGTCTTCACCGATCTGAGCGGTCCGGCGCCGCCGGGACTGGAGTTCTCCGCGACCCTCGACTCCCGGTACAGCACGTCACCCACCCTGCTCAAGACGCTCGCGATGGTCGTCGGGGTGGCGATGACGGTAATCGCGTTGGCCGCCTTGCACATGCTGGACACCGCAGACGGCCGTCGGGCCAAGCGGTTCCTGCCGCCGCGGTGGTGGACACTGCGGCCGCTGGACGGGCTCGTCGCCGCGGTTCTGGTGTGGTGGCACTTCGTCGGCGCGAACACCGCCGACGACGGCTACATCCTGACCATGGCCCGGGTGTCCGAGCAGGCCGGCTACATGGCCAACTACTACCGCTGGTTCGGCACTCCCGAAGCGCCGTTCGGGTGGTACTACGACCTGCTGGCGCTGTGGGCGCACGTCAGCACGCACAGCGTGTGGATGCGGCTGCCGACTCTGGTGATGGCGCTGGCGTGCTGGTGGGTGATCAGCCGCGAGGTGATCCCGCGCCTGGGGCACGCGGTCAAGTCCACCCCGGCGGCGGCGTGGACGGCGGCGGGTCTGTTCCTGGCGTTCTGGCTGCCGCTGAACAACGGCCTGCGCCCCGAACCGATCATCGCGCTCGGCATTCTGCTCACCTGGTGCTCGGTCGAACGCGGGGTCGCCACGAGCCGGCTGCTGCCGGTCGCGATCGCGGTCATCATCGGCGCGCTCACACTGTTCTCCGGCCCGACCGGCATCGCGGCGGTCGGCGCGCTGCTGGTGGCCGTCGGACCGCTGAAAACAATTGTCGCAGCGCATGTTTCGCGATTCGGGTATCTCGCCCTGCTGGCGCCGATTCTGGCCGCTGCCACCGTCACGATCATCTTGATCTTCCGGGACCAGACGCTGGCCGCCGAACTGCAGGCCAGCACGTTCAAGTCCGCGGTCGGGCCGAGCCTGAGCTGGTTCGACGAGCACATCCGCTACGAGCGGCTGTTCACGCTGAGCCCGGACGGTTCGGTCGCACGACGGTTCGCGGTGCTCACGCTGCTGCTGGCGCTGGCCGTGTCGGTGGCGATGTCGTTGCGCAAGTTCAGGATTCCCGGTACTGCGCTGGGACCGAGCCGCCGCATCATCGGCATCACGGTGATCTCGTTCCTGGCGATGATGTTCACGCCCACCAAGTGGACGCATCACTTCGGCGTGTTCGCCGGCCTGGCCGGCTCGCTGGGCGCGTTGGCCGCGGTCGCCGTCACCGTGACCGCGATGCGCTCGCGGCGCAACCGATCGGTGTTCGCCGCCGCGGTGCTGTTCGCGATGGCGCTCTCGTTCGCCACCGTCAACGGCTGGTGGTACGTCTCGAATTTCGGGGTGCCTTGGTCGAATCAGATGCCGGAGTGGAAGTTCGGCTTCAGCACCATCCTGCTCGGGCTGGCCGTGCTGGCGCTGCTGGCCGCGGCGTGGTTCCACTTCTCCGGGCGAGACGTGTCGCCGCCGGGGCCACCACGTCGGTGGCAGCGGATCGTGCGGTCGCCCCTGGCCGTGGCCACCTGGCTGGTGGTGGTGTTCGAGGTGGTCTCGCTGACGCTGGCGATGGTCGACCAGTACCCGGCATGGAGTGTCGGGCGTTCCAACCTCGAAGCCTTGACCGGAAAGACCTGCGGCATGGCCGAGGACGTGCTCGTCGAGGAGAACCCGAACGCCGGCATGCTGAACCCCATCGGCACGCCGGTCGGCGAGGCGCTCGGCGCCGTGACTGCACAGGGCTTCGGCCCCAACGGAATTCCCACCGACGTCTCCGCCGACGAAGCGATGAGCGGAGAAGGCACCTCCACCAACTTCGCCGACACCGACGCAGACGAGGACCAGGCCGGCAACGGCGGCACCGAAGGCGGGACCACCGCCGCAGCGGGCGTCAACGGCTCGCGGGCCCGGCTGCCCTACGACCTCGATCCCGCCCGCACACCGGTGATGGGCAGCTGGCGTCCGGGCACACAGCAGCCGGCGCAGTTGCGCTCGGCCTGGTACCGCCTGCCCTCGCGCGACGAGGCCGGGCCGCTGCTGGTTGTCGCGGCGGCCGGCCGCTTCGACCCCGGCGAGGTCGTCGTGCAGTGGGCCACCGACGCACAGGCGCGCGACGACGAGCCCGGTGGCGCGCTCGGGTTCGCCGACGTCGGGGCCGCTCCCGCATGGCGCAACCTGCGGGCGCCGATGGCCGCGATCCCGCAGCAGGCCACGCAGATCCGGCTGGTGGCCACCGACGACGACCTCGACCCGCAGCACTGGATCGCGTTGACGCCGCCGCGAATCCCGAACCTGCGCACGCTGCAGGACGTCGTCGGCTCCGAGGATCCCGTCCTGCTCGACTGGCTGGTCGGTTTGGCCTTCCCCTGCCAGCGGCCGTTCGGGCACCAGAACGGCGTCATCGAGGTGCCCGAGTGGCGGATCTTGCCCGACCGGTTCGGCGCCGAGGCCAACTCCCCGGTGATGGACTACCTCGGCGGCGGGCCGCTCGGCATCACCGAGCTACTCGTGCGCGCCACAACGGTGCCGACCTACCTCGAGGACGACTGGTTCCGGGACTGGGGCTCGCTGCAGCAGCTCACCCCGTGGTACCCGAACGCCGAGCCGGCCCGGCTGGACCTGGGCACCGCGACGCGCAGCGGGCTGTGGAGCCCGGCCCCGCTGCGTCTTTCCTGATACGCCTCGCCGACGCAATGTCACGCTGAGAGCGTCGTCACGGCTATATGTACACGGCGACGCTCTCAGACTGACGTTGTGGACCGCGACGGCCTGCCGTCGTCAGCCCGGACGGTTTCGTCGCCTACCATCGACCCTCGTGCCACGCGACGAAGATCAGCGGACCCACCGGTTCGCGCGACTGATCGCGGTCGTCGCAGGCATCGCCGGTGTATTGCTGTGCGGGCTGGTCCCACTCCTGCCGGTGAAGCAGACCACCGCGACGATCCTGTGGCCGCAAGCGCCCGGCCCCGACGGTTTCGTCACCGACATCACCGCGCCGCTGGTCTCCGGCGCGCCGCAGGCCCTCGACATCTCGATCCCCTGCCAGGCCGTCGCCACCCTGCCCGAGGCCGGTGGCCTGGTGTTGTCGACGGTCCCGCCGGCGGGTATCGACGCCAGCCGCAACGGGCTGTTCGTGCGGGCCACCTCCGACGTCGTGGTGGTGGCGTTCCGTGACTCCGTCGCCGCGGTCGCGCCGCGGCCTGCTGTCGAGTCCGGGACCTGCAGCACGCTGCACATCTGGGCGAATCCAGGGCAGGTCGGCGCCGACTTCGTCGGGCTGCCCGTCGCCGCAGGGACGCTGCCCCCGGAAGAGAAGCCGCAGGTCGCAGGGGTCTTCACGGATCTGAAGGTGGCGGCGCAGGACGGGCTGTCGGCGCGCATCGACGTCGACACCCGGTTCATCAGCTCGCCCACCGCGCCCAAGCTCGCGGCGATGGTGCTCGGGGTGGCGAGCGTGATCGCGTCGATCGTGGCGTTGGCGGTGCTCGACCGCCGGCACCGCCGTCGCGTACCGGGGGCCTGGCGACGGTTCTGGCGCGTCGGCCTCGGGCACTGGCTCGCCGACGCCGGCGTCGTCGGCACCCTGCTGCTGTGGCACGTCATCGGCGCCTTGTCGTCCGACGACGGCTACAACCTGACGATCGCGCGCGTCTCCGCCGAGGCCGGCTACACCGCGAACTACTACCGCTTCTTCGGCGCCACCGAGGCGCCGTTCGACTGGTACCAGTCGGTGCTCGCAGCCTTCGCGACGGTCAGCACCGCGAGCGTGTGGATGCGGCTGCCCGCGACGCTGGCCGCGATCGGCGCGTGGCTGATCGTCAGCCGATGCGTGCTGCCCCGACTCGGCCGCCGACTGGCGGTGAACAAGGTCGCCGTGTGGACTGCGGGGGCGGTGTTCCTCGCGGCGTGGTTGCCGTTCAACAACGGCCTACGGCCCGAACCGCTGATCGCGTTCGGCACCGTCGCGGTGTGGGTGCTGGTCGAGAACGCGGTCGCGACCCGGCGGACGTGGCCGGCCGCGCTGGCGATCGTCGTCGCCGTGTTCAGCGTGACGCTGGCCCCGCAGGGTCTGATCGCGATCGCGCCACTGCTCGTCGGATCCCGCGCGATCGTGCGCACCGTTCGCGCCCGGCGCCCGGTCGACGGCATCCTGGCGCCACTTGCGACGCTGTTGGCGGCGCTTGCCCTGATCTTCGTGGTGGTGTTCCGGGACCAGACCCTGGCGACGGTCGCCGAGTCGGCACGCATCAAATATGTGGTCGGCCCGACCATCGCCTGGTACCAAGAGTTTCTGCGCTACTACTTCCTCACCGTCGAGGACAGCGTCGACTCGTCGCTGACCCGGCGCTTCGCGGTGCTGGTGCTGATGCTCTGCCTGTTCGGGATGCTGGCCGTGTTGCTGCGGCGCGGCGGCGTCCCGGGCATGGCCCGCGGGTCGGTCTGGCGGCTGATCGGGTCGACGGCGATCGGCCTGCTCCTGCTGACGTTCACGCCGACGAAGTGGGCGGTGCAGTTCGGTGTGTTCGCCGGGCTGGCGGGTGCGCTCGGGGCGGTGACCGCGTTCGCGTTCTCCCGGGTCGGTCTGCACAGCCGACGTAACCTCGCGCTGTACGTCACCGCGCTGCTGTTCGTATTGGCCTGGGCGACATCGGGTATCAACGGCTGGTTCTATGTCGGCAACTACGGTGTGCCGTGGTTCGACAAGCAGCCGGTGATCGCCGGTATCCCGGTCACGGGCATCTTCCTCGCGCTGGCGATCCTGACGGGCCTGCTCGCGGGATGGCTGCACTTCCGGATGGACTACGCGGGCCACACGCAGGTCGCCGACACCCGGCGCAACCGGGTGCTCGCGTCGACGCCGCTGCTGGTGGTGGCGACCATCATGGTGGTGCTCGAAGTGGGTTCGATGGCCAAGGGCGCCGTGCAGCGCTATCCCGTCTACACGACCGCCAAGGCGAACCTCTCCGCCCTGAAGTCGGGGCTCTCGGACACCAGCTGCGCGATGGCCGACGACGTGCTGGTCGAGGCGGACACGAACGCCGGTATGCTGCAACCGGTTCCGGGACAACGCTTCGGCGAGTACGGTCCGCTCGGCGGCGAGGACCCGGTCGGTTTCACGCCCAACGGCGTCAGCGACACGCTGGACCCGCCCGAACCGATCACCGCGAACCCCGGCACGGTGAACTCCGACGGCTCGCCGAACGAGCCGAACATCGGCATCGGTTTCGCGGCAGGGACCGGCGGCGGCTACGGCCCGGTCGGGGTCAACGGTTCGAACGTCTTCCTGCCGTTCGGTCTCGACCCCGAACGCACGCCGGTGATGGGCAGCTACGACGAGAACAACCTTGCGGCCGAGGTCACTTCGGCCTGGTACCAACTGCCGCCTCGAAGCCCCGATCGGCCGTTGGTCACCGTCGCGGCCGCGGGCGCCATCTGGTTCTACGAGGAGGACGGCTCGTTCAACTACGGGCAGTCCCTGAAGTTGCAGTGGGGTGTGCACCGTCCCGACGGCAGCTACCTCCCGCTGGCCGAGGTGCAGCCGATCGACGTCGGACCGGGTCCCCAGAAGGCTTGGCGCAACCTGCGATTCCCGCTCGCCTGGGCGCCGCCGGAGGCCAACGTCGCGCGCATCGTGGCCGACGACCCGAACTTGTCCACCGATCAGTGGTTCGCGTTCACCCCGCCGCGGGTGCCGGTGTTGCAGACCGCTCAGCAGTTCCTCGGTGCGCAGACCCCCGTGCTGATGGACATCGCCACGGCGGCGAATTTCCCGTGCCAGCGCCCGTTCTCCGAGCATCTCGGCATCGCCGAACTGCCGGAGTACCGGATCCTTCCGAACCTCAAGCAGGTGGTCGTGTCCTCGAATCAGTGGCAGTCCGCCCAGGACGGCGGTCCGTTCCTGTTCATCCAGGCGCTGCTGCGCACGTCGACCGTGCCTACGTACCTGCGTGACGACTGGTACCGCGACTGGGGCTCGATCGAGCGTTACGACCGCGTGGTGCCCGAGTCGCAGGCGCCCGACGCGGTCGTCCAACAGGGCACGACGCGAGTGTTCGGCTGGAGCCGCAACGGACCGATCAGGGCGCTGCCGTGAGTCGAGACATCAGCGATGTGAGGATCGCCCGCTGGGTCGCGGCCATTGCCGGGCTGATCGGGTTCGTGCTGTCGGTGGCCACGCCCCTGCTTCCGGTCGAGCAGACCACCGCCACCCTGAACTGGCCGCAGCAGGGGCAGCTGAACAGCGTCACCGCGCCGTTGATCTCGCAGACGCCGGTCAGGATGTCGGTGACGGTGCCGTGCGACGTGATCCGGGAGATGCCCGCCCGCGGCGGGGTGGTGTTGGGTACCGCGCCCAAGGACGGCAAGCAGGCCGCTCTGCAGAGCCTGTTCGTGACGGTCAACGCCCAGCGCGTCGACATCACCGACCGAAACGTCGTGGTGGCCAGCGTTCCTCGGGAACGCGTCGTCGGCCCCGACTGCCAGCGGATCGAGATCACGTCCTCCGAGGAGGGCACCTTCGCGACATTCGTCGGGTTGACGAAACGGGACGGCTCGCCGCAGTACAGCGGCTTTCCGGATCCGAATCTGCGCCCCGCGATCGTGGGCGTGTTCACCGACCTGACCGGTCCGGCGCCACCGGGATTGAGCCTGTCGGCGGAGATCGACACCCGATTCACCACCACGCCGACGCCGTTGAAGCTGACGGCGATGGTGCTGGCCATCGCGTCGACCGCGATCGCGCTGCTGGCGCTGTGGCGACTGGATCGCATGGACGGCCGGCGGATGCGGCGGCTGATCCCTCAGCGCTGGCGCACCTTCACCGCCACCGACGTCGTGGTGGTCGGCGGCTTCATGGTCTGGCATGTGATCGGGGCCAACTCCTCCGACGACGGTTACATCCTCGGCATGGCGCGCGTGGCCGGGCACGCCGGCTACATGTCGAACTATTTCCGCTGGTTCGGCAGCCCGGAGGACCCGTTCGGCTGGTACTACAACCTGCTGGCGATGATGACCAGCGTCAGCGACGCGAGCATCTGGATGCGGCTGCCCGACCTGGTCTGCGGAATCGTCTGTTGGCTCTTGCTGTCCCGCGAAGTGCTGCCTCGGTTGGGGCCGGCCGTGGCGGCGAGCAAGCCCGCGCTGTGGGCCGCGGGCCTGGTGCTGCTGGCGGCGTGGATGCCGTTCAACAACGGGTTGCGCCCGGAAGGCCAGATCGCCACCGGCGCCCTGATCACCTACGTGCTGATCGAGCGGGCCATCAGCTCGGGCCGGCTCACTCCGGCCGCGTTCGCGATCCTCACGGCCTCGTTCACGCTGGGCATCCAGCCGACGGGCCTGATCGCGGTGGCCGCGCTGCTCGCCGGCGGCCGCCCGCTGCTGCGGATCCTGGTGCGGCGGCGGCGCGTCGTGGGAACCTGGCCACTGGTGCTGCCGCTGCTCGCGGCCGGCACGGTGATCCTGACGGTCGTCTTCTTCGACCAGACCTTCGCGACGGTGTTGGAAGCCACCAGGATTCGCACCGCGATCGGCCCGAACCAGGAGTGGTACACCGAGAACCTGCGCTACTACTACCTGATCCTGCCGACCGTCGACGGGTCGCTGTCGCGGCGCTTCGGCTTCCTGATCACCGCGCTGTCGCTGTTCGCGTCGATGTTCATCATGTTGCGGCGCAAGCGGATCGCCGGTGTGGCGCGCGGCCCGGCCTGGCGGCTGATGGGGATCATCCTCGGCACGATGTTCTTCCTGATGTTCACCCCGACGAAGTGGGTGCACCACTTCGGTCTGTTCGCCGCGGTGGGCGCGGCGATGGCGGCCCTGGCCACGGTGCTGGTGTCACCGAAGGTGTTGGCATGGTCCCGCAACCGGATGGCGTTCCTGGCCGCGGTGTTGTTCGTGCTGGCGCTGTGTTTCGCGACCACCAACGGCTGGTGGTACGTGTCCAGCTTCGGCGTGCCGTTCAACAACGACAAGCCTGCGATCGGCGGAATCACGCTCAGCACCATCTTTTTCGCGATGTTCGCGGTCGCGGCGCTGTGGGCGGCGTGGCTGCACTTCTCGTCACGAACCCGCGGTGAAGGCCGGATCGCACGGACGCTGACCGCCGCGCCCATTCCCGTCACGGCGGGGTTCATGGTGGTGGTGTTCGTGGGCTCGATGCTCATCGGCGTGGTTCGCCAATATCCGACGTACTCGAACGGGTGGGCCAACCTGCGTGCCTTCGCCGGCGGCTGCGGCCTGGCCGACGACGTGCTCGTCGAACCCGACAGCAACGACGGGTTCCTCCAGCCGCTGCCCGGCGATTACGGGCCGCTGGGACCGCTCGGCGGTGTCGGGCCGGTCGGGTTCACGGCCAGCGGTATGCCGGAAGAGATTGTCGCCGAGGCGATTCGGGTCAACCTTCCGATGCCGGGTACCGATTACGACTGGGACCAGCCGACCAAGCTCGAGACTCCCGGGATCAATGGTTCCACGGTCCCGCTGCCGTACGGGCTCGATCCGAAGCGGGTGCCCCTGGCGGGCAGTTACGTCGAGGGGCCGCAACAGCAGAGCACGCTGACGTCAGCGTGGTACGAACTGCCGCCCGCCGACGACGCGCATCCGCTCGTGGTCATCACCGCCGCGGGCACCATCACCGGCGACAGCGTGTTCAACGGGCGCACCGAGGGTGAGACCGTCGAACTGGAGTATGCGCGCCGCGGCCCGGACGGCGCGCCGGTACCCGCCGGCCGGCTGGTGCCCTACGACCTGGGTCCGATCCCGTCGTGGCGGAACCTGCGGTTCCCGCGGGCCGACATTCCATCCGATGCTGTCGCGGTTCGTGTTGTCGCCGAGGACCGTTCGCTGACGACCGGTGACTGGCTGGCGGTGACGCCGCCGCGGGTGCCCGAACTGCGCTCGGTGCAGGAATACGTCGGATCCGAGCAGCCGGTGCTGATGGACTGGGCCGTCGGCCTGGCGTTCCCGTGCCAGCAGCCGATGCTGCACGCCAACGGCGTCACCGAGATTCCGAAGTTCCGCATCACACCGGACTACAACGCCAAGCGCAAAGACACCGACACCTGGCAGGACGGGCTCAACGGCGGGCTGCTCGGCATCACGGACCTGTTGATGCGCGCACACGTGATGTCGACGTATCTGTCGAAGGACTGGGGCCGCGACTGGGGTTCGCTGCGCAGGTTCGTCATGACCCCCGAAGCGCAAGGGGCGAAGCCGGCGACGCTGGAATACGGCACGGCGACGCATAGCGGGTTGTACAGCCCGGGCCACATCCGCATCAAACCGTAGACGTCCGCTCTTCCTGCGTGACTGACCGTGTTTGCACACGACACGCCGCGGGTCTGCGAGCATTCTGGGGTCGCTCGCGCAGCGTCACAGTCCTCTAATCTGAGGCGGTGGACCGGATCCGGCTCGGCGCCGCGACGCTCACCCGCGTCATCGAGTGGCGGGTCGACGATTTACCGACATCGGTGTTCCCGCACACCCCCGCCGAAGCGTGGTCAAGCCACGCAGACGAGTTCTCGCCGACATTCTGGACCGACGCCGGATGGCGTATCGCGCTGCAGATCTGGGTGATCGAGGTCGACGGGCGGACCGTGGTGGTCGACACCGGTGCGGGCAACGACAAACCCCGGCCACGGATGCCCGTGCTGTCGGGATTGCAGACAGAATTCCTGGCTTCGTTCCGCGCGGCGGGATTCGACCCGGCCGAGGTGGACGTCGTCGTCAACACACACCTGCATTTCGACCACGTCGGCTGGAACACACTGTGGCTCAACGACTCCTGGGTTCCGACGTTCCCCAACGCCCGCTATCTGGTATCCGAGGCCGACTTCCGGCACTTCGGTCCCGACGGCCCCGCGCAGTCGTCGACGCCGCGGACCGAGGAGGAGGAATCGGTGCAACGGCATGTGCGAACGGTCTTCGCCGACAGTGTTACGCCCGTCGAGCCCCAGATCGAGTTGTGGTCCGGCGACCATCGGCTCAGCCAGTCGCTGTGGCTTCGCCCCGCGCCGGGCCATACCCCCGGGTCGTCGGTGG
This sequence comes from Mycobacterium sp. IS-3022, assembly GCF_001500065.1. Lineage (GTDB taxonomy): Bacteria > Actinomycetota > Actinomycetes > Mycobacteriales > Mycobacteriaceae > Mycobacterium. Next base: position 35,934 of record NZ_LQIN01000001.1, on the reverse strand, counting down.
TGTGGCTCGACGCCGGTAAACCCGCGGTATTCGTCGGTGACCTGACGCACTGCCCGATCCAGATTGTCAGACCGGACGATCCGTGCGGCTGGGACGAAGACTTCGAAGCGGCCGCGACGACGCGTAAACGCGTTCTGACCGAGGCGTCGCGGCGGCGAGCTGCGGTTATTCCGGCGCACTATCCGGGCCGTGGCGGCGCGACGGTCGTCGCTCGCGGGGACACGTTCATGGTCGACGACTGGCTCGGCCTTCCACCGATCTAGGACCCGTTGCGGTGGCCCGCGGGCGCGGATCAGGCGACTTGTATGGTTCACAGAGCCGCCAAGGTGGAAAGAGGTCGACCGTCTCATGGGTTTGCGGTGGTATGCGCTGGCCGTGACCGTTCTCTGGGTGTGTCTGTTCGCAGCAGTACCCGGCGCCGCCCCGGGGGCTTCCGCCGACCCCGAGCCCCAACCCGAACCGGGCACGCGGACGGTGACCGCCGCTGTTCACACGCTGGAGCCATTCGTCATGCCGACCGGCAGCGGCGCGCTGACAGGGTTCAGCGTCGAGTTGTGGGAGGAGATCGCCAAACGCCTCGACTGGTCCACCCACTACGTCGAAACCGGTGATGTGCGTGGTCAATTGGCTGCGGTCGCCGACGGACGTGCCAAGGTGGCCGTCGGAGGCGTTTCGTTGACGGCGGAGCGGGAGCAATCGTTCGACTTCACCCACCCGACGCTCGATGCCGGCTTGCAGATCATTGTGCCCGTCCACGACACCCGGCCGTCGGTGCCCGGCTTGGGCGGCTACCTCGACCTACTGCTGTCCAGGACGATGCTGATCTGGCTGAGTGCTGCCGTGGTCGTAAGCGTGCTTCCCGCACACGTCTTTTGGCTCATCGAACGCCGCAGCGACAAGCCTGTCGTGTCGCGCGCCTACTTTCCCGGTATCGTCCAATCGTTCGGGTGGGGCATCGGTTCCTTGGTGGGCAAGAACAGCGCCTCCGCGACGAAGACAGTCACCAAGGCATTGGCGATCCTGTGGGGCTTCGCAGGCATCGTCTTCATCGCGTACTACTCGGCCAACCTCAGCGCCACGTTGACCGTCGCCAAACTGGACGCCAAGATCACCGGGCCGGCAGACCTGTACGACAAATCGGTTGCCACCGTCGCAGGCACCACCGCCGCGACGTTTCTTCGGGGCATGGGCATTGACGCCACCGAAACCTCCACAGTCGAGGACTCCTACCACCTATTGCGTGAAGAGGGCTACGACGCGGTCGTTTTCGACGCTCCGGTACTGCGGTACTACGTGGCCCACCGCGGCGAGGGCGTGGCGGTGATGGCGGGACCGGTTTTCCATGAAGAGGACCAAGGCTTCGTCACCGAGATCGGCAGTCCGCTGCGCAGACCGATCAATCAAACGCTGTTCCGGATGCGCGAAGACGGCACCTACAACCTCATCAAAGAGAAGTGGTTCGGCGACGACATCGCGACCACGGCTGGAGACATGAACTAGGCGGCGCACCGTTAGGCGCATGCTCACGATGCGACGAGCGTGCGCAGACCGCGAAATTAGATCGGGGTGAGTCCGTGTTTGCGCTGTACGCGGTCGATCTGCTTGTCGCGCAACAGGTTCAGTGACTTCCGCAGCAGCAGGCGGGTCTCGTGCGGCTGGATCACCGCGTCGATGAACCCGCGCTCGGCGGCGATCCACGGCGTGGCCATGTTCAGGTTGTAGCCCTCGATGAAGTCGGCACGAATCTTCTGCACTTCCGGCGCGGTCGGGTCGGGGAACCGCTTCACCAGCAGCTGTGCCGCGCCCTCGGCTCCGATCACCGCGATTCGTGCGGTCGGCCACGCGAAGTTCAGGTCGGCGGAGAGCTGCTTGGAACCCATCACCGCGTACGCGCCGCCGTATGATTTACGGATCGTGATCGTCACCTTCGGTACGTCGGCCTCGACGACGGCGTTGAGGAACCGGCCGCCGCGCTTGATGATGCCGCCCTTCTCCTGTTCGACGCCCGGCATGAACCCGGGTGTGTCGACCACGAAAACCAGTGGCAGGTTGTAGGAGTCGCAGAACCGGATGAACCGCGCCGCCTTGTCGGAAGCCTCGTTGTCGATCGCCCCGGACAGGTGCATCGGCTGGTTGGCGACCACCCCGACCGGGCGGCCGTCGACGCGGGCGAACGCGGTGATGATCGCCGGGCCCTGCTGCTCGGCCACGTCGAAAACGTCGCCGTCGTCGAAGATCCGCAGCAGGATCTCGTGCATGTCGTAAGCCATGTTGTCGCTGTCCGGCACGATCGTGTCGAGCTCGTAGTCGTGCGGTGTTATCTCGGGTTCCAGGCCCGGGTTGACGATCGGCGGGTCGTCGAAGGTGTTGGGGGGCAGGAACTCCAGGTAGTCGCGAACGTACTGGAACGCAGCGGCCTCGCTCTCCACCACCTGGTGGATGTTGCCGTAGCGGGCCTGCGCGTCGGCGCCGCCGAGTTCGTCGAGCGTGACGTCCTCGCCGGTGACGTCCTTGATCACGTCGGGACCTGTGACGAACATGTAGCCCTGATCGCGCACCGCGACGACGAGATCGGTCTGGATCGGGGAATACACCGCTCCGCCAGCGCATTTGCCGAGGATGATGGAGATCTCGGGCACCAACCCACGCAGCAACTCATGGCGCCGGCCCAGCTCGGCGTACCACGCCAGCGACGTCACGGCGTCCTGGATCCGGGCGCCCGCCGAGTCGTTGATGCCGATGATCGGGCAGCCGACCATCGCCACCCACTCCATCAGCTTGGCCACCTTGCGACCGAACATCTCACCGACCGAGCCCTGGAACACCGTCTGGTCGTGGCTGAACACGCCGACCGGCCTGCCGTTGATCCTTGCGTGGCCGGTCACCACGCCGTCGCCGAACAACGCGTTGGGATCGCCGGGGGTCTTCGCCAGCGCCCCGATTTCCAGGAAGCTACCCGGATCCACCAGCGCGTGAATTCGGGCGCGGGCACTCGGGATCCCCTTCTTCTCCCGTTTGGCCACCGCCTTCTCGCCACCGGGTTCCTTGGCCAGCTCGAGCTTCTCGCGGAGTTCGGCCAGCAGTTCTGCGGTCGTCTTGGTGGTCACTCGTTCTCGCTCTCGATCCGGCTGATCGCCTCGCTCATATGCGCACCGACCTTCGCAATGTACGGCTCGTCGATCACCTGGATGTGCTCACCCCCGACCGGGACGACCTCGAGCTCGGAGACGAACTCACCCCAGCCGCCGTCGGGCTTGCGGGTGGCGTAGCGCGGCTCGAAATAGATCGCGTCGTCGTGGTAGCGGTCGGCCATGTACAGCGTGACCTTGCCGTCGTACGGCTTGATCTCGGCGGTGTCGATGGCCCGCTGATCCAGGTAGGACGTGCGCTGGTGCTCGATGATGCCGCCCGGGATCTGTACCCCACTCTGGCTGACCACGTCGAGGACGAACTTCACCTGGCCCTCGTCGTCCAGCTTTTCGAGTTCCTCGTAGGGGATTTCGGGCACCTCGACGTTGAACGTGCGCTCGGCGAACCGGGCGTAGCGATCCCAGCGGGCGCGGGTCTCCTCGCGCGTCTGCGGTATCTCCTCACCCGGACGCACCGCGTCGATGAGACCGACGAACCGTACATCGGCACCGGCCTGCTTCAGCCCGATCGCGCACGCGTAGGCCAACACACCGCCGAGCGACCAGCCCGTCAGGATGAACGGGCGATCGCCGTTGAGCTCCAACAGCTTCGGCACGTACTCGCGGGCGCGTTCCTCGATCGAGCCCTCCACCCGTTCGATGCCGTACATCGGGGTGTCGGCCGGCAGCCGTTTGAGCAGCGGCTCGTAGACCACCGTGGACCCACCCGCGGCGTGGAAGACGAACACCGGAATCCGGTTCGAGCCCTCCTGCGGGGCGCGCAACGTCCGCACGAAGCCGTCGACCTTGCCGCCCTCGAGGTACTCGCGGACCGTGGTGGCCAGCTCCTCGATGGTCCGCGCGCCGGTGACGTCGTCGGCGGTGATCGTGCCTTCGTCGACGCGTTCGGTCAGCCGCTCGGCGATCTTGCTCGCGGTCGTCTCGTCGAGTGCGGGCAATTCGTTGAAGATTCCGCCCGGCGACTTGCCGGTGACGATCGCCCACGTCGCGAACGTGACGCGTTCGGCGGCGTCCCGCGGCGGCACGTCGGCGCCCAGCGCCTCGGTGACCGCGTCCTGGCTGAGCACCTTGGCGGCCGCCGCGACGGTCGACTCCGACGGACCTGTCGACTCCGACGGACCGGTGGGACCGCTCGGGTCGGTCGGTGGCGGCGGGATGTTCGGACCGCTCGGATCCGTGGGTGGCGGCGGGATGTCGGTGGCGGTCGCAGTACCGGCACTCGTGAGCGGGGATTCCCCGCCCCGTTCGGCGAGCTTCCGTTCGAGCTCGGCGACGGTCGTCGCGCCACCCATCAGCTCGGCCTGCTCGGCCGCGATCTCCTCGGCGGTCTTCGACTTCTGGTGCTCGGCAAGCTGGTCGACCTCGTCGCGGTGCTCGATCGCGTATTCGATCAGCTTCTCGACGGCGTACAGGTTGGCGTCGCGCACGGCGGTCAGCTGAATCGGCGGCAGGTCGAAGTCGTATTCGACGCGGTTCTTGATCCGCACGGCCATCAGCGAATCGAGGCCGAGTTCGATCAGCGGAACCTCCCAGGGCAGGTCTTCGGGCTCGTAGCCCATCGCGCCGCCGACGATCGCGCCCAACCGGTCGTGGATGGTCTCCCCGGAATCCGGTGACCACTTGGCGAAGCCCGCCGCCAGACCTGCGCCCGCCGTGAGGTTGTCCTGCAGGATCTCGGCATCATCCTCGGGCTCGTCATCGACGGGCGCGGCCGAAAGCTGCTGCGCCACACCAGTGCCGGCACCCACGGCGACGGGCAGCGCGCCGACGGCGCCCTCCCGGCTCACCACCGCGTCGTACACCAGCGTGAACGACTCGTCGATGCGGGCGTGCACCTGCACACTGGCCCCGCCGGGATGCCGGGTCAGCGTCGTCACCAACCGCGCCCCCTCGCCGGGAACCGCGCGCTGCTCGGATGCGACCAGCTTGGCGTCGGGAAGCACCTGCGCCGCAGCGGCTTTCACCAGCGCGGCGAGATCCGGTTCGCCCTTCGGCGCGAACTCCCAGACATGCCGGCCGTCCGGGGTCGCGACGTGGTTGCCCGGCATCATCACCGAGCTGTCCCCGGTGAACCGCGCGTCGAGCCAGTGCGGCTTGCGCCGGAACCGCGTCGGCGGGATGTTCGCGAAGTCCAGCGCTCCGGCCAGCCCCTTGGACCGGCGCGGGAACAGCGTGCGGATGTCCAAGTCGTGGCCGTGCACGAACAGCTGCGCCATCGCCACGGTCATCGAGTCGACCTCGTCCTGCTTGCGCGCCAGCGTCGCGATCAGCTGTGCGTCGTGAAGACCGGCAGCCGCCGTCGTCAGGCCGACCTGCATGAGCGCAACGGGATTCGGCGCCAACTCCAGGAACGTGGTGTGGCCGTTGTCGACGGCATTGCGGATGCCGTGGGTGAAGTAGACGCTGTGGCGCAGCCCCTTCTTCCAGTAGTCGACGTCGTGGATCGTCTCGCCGGGCCGGATGTAGCGACCCTCGTGCACCGTCGAGAAATACCCGATCTTCAGCGGATGCGGTTGGATGCCAACGAGTTCGGCGGCCAGCTCGCCCAACAGCGGGTCCATCTGCGAGGTGTGGCTGGCGCCCTTGGTCTGCATCTTGCGCGCGAATTTGCCCTCTTGCTCGCAACGTTCGATGATCGCATCGACCTGGTCGGGCGGGCCGCCGATGACGGTCTGGCTGGGCGCGGCGTACACGCACACCTCGAGATCCTTGAAATCGGCGAAGACGGTCTCGATCTCCTCGGCCGAGTACTCGACCAGCGCCATCAACCGGATCCATTCGCCGAAAAGCATCGCTTCGCCCTCACCCATGAGGTGCGCGCGCGAACAGATCGCCCGGGTGGCGTCCTCCAGCGACAGGCCGCCGGCGAAATAGGCGGCGGCCGCCTCGCCGAGCGACTGGCCCACCACCGCAGCGGGTTTCGCGCCGTGGTGCTTGAGCAGCTCACCGAGTGCGATCTGCAGGGCGAAGATCACCGTCTGGACTACTTCGATGGGGTATTCGCAGGTCTCATTGGTGTAGTCGATCGCGTCATCGAGGATCATCTCGACGATCGAATAGCCCCGTTCATCCTGGATGAGGGCGTCGACCTTGTTGATCCACTCGGCGAAGACCTCGTTGCGCAGGTACAGGTTCTTGCCCATCTTGCGGTGCTGCGCACCGAACCCGGCCAGCACCCACACCGGACCGTTGGTGACCGGGCCGTCCGCGCTGAACACGCTCGGGTGTTGTTTGCCCTCGGCGACCGCGCGCATGCCCTTGACCGCCTCGTCGTGGTCGTGCGCCAGCACCACCGCGCGGGAGCGGCCGTGGTTGCGCCGCGACAGCGCGCGGCCGATCGACTCCAGCGACGAAGCGCGGCCCTCCGGACTGTCGATCCAGTCGGCCAGCTCGGCCGCGGTGGCCTTCTTGCGCGACGTCAGGAAACCTGAAACAACCAGCGGCACAACGGGAGTGGGCTGTTCTGCGGACTCCAGCTCTTCTCTGGCGACCTCCAGCAGCCTCCGCGCCTCGTCGGTCAGCCCCGGCAACTCGGGTTCGTCATCGACCGCGACGGCGGGCCGGTCCAGTGCATCGTCTTCTGAGTCGTCGTCGATGAACTCGCCGTACTCGTCCATCCGTACGCCGCCGACGTAGACGGCGGTCGCTTCAGACGGGCTCGCGGTGGCTTCGGCTACCGGCTCTTCGGTCTCGGGCTCGACGAGATCGGACGGCAGCACCTCGCGCAACACGAGGTGGGCGTTGGCGCCGCCGAAACCGAACCCGGACACCCCGGTGATCGCGTGCCCGCTGTAGCGCGGCCAGTCGGTGACGGTGTCGGCGACCTTCAGGTGCACACCGTCGAAGTCGATGTAGGGGTTGGGGCCGGTGTAGTTGATCGAGGGCGGGATCTTGTCGTTGCGCAGCGCCAGCGTCATCTTCGCCAGGCTCGCCGCGCCGGCCGCCGACTCCAGGTGTCCCACATTGGATTTGATCGCACCCAGCAGCGCGGGTTTGTCGGGCGCCCGGCCCCTGCCGACGACCCGGCCGAGCGCGTCGGCCTCGATCGGGTCACCGAGAATGGTGCCGGTGCCGTGCGCCTCGACGTAGTCGACGAGGCGCGGGTTGATGCCGGCGTCCTTGTACGCCTTGCGCAGCACCTCGGCCTGGGCGTCGGGGTTCGGCGCCAGCAGGCCGTTGGACCGGCCGTCGTGGTTGACTGCGCTTCCGGCGATGACGGCGAGGATCTCGTCGCCGTCGCGCCGGGCGTCGGCCACCCGCTTGAGCACCAGCATGCCGCCGCCCTCGGAGCGGGCGTAGCCGTCGGCGTCCTGCGAGAACGACTTGATCCGGCCGTCGGGCGCGAGCACGCCGCCGACCTCGTCGAAACCGACCGTCACCAGAGGGGTGATCAACGCGTTGACACCGCCGACGACCACCACGTCGGCCTCCCCGGACCGCAACGCCTGCACCCCCTGGTGCGCGGCGACCAACGAGGACGAACACGCGGTGTCGACGGCCACCGACGGGCCGCGGAAGTCGTAGAAGTACGACACCCGGTTGGCGATGATCGAGCTCGCCGTGCCGGTGATCGCGTACGGATGCGCGACCGAGGGATCCGACATCGCCAGGAAGCTGTAGTCGTTCAGCGAGCTGCCGATGTAGACGCCGACGTTGCTGCCGCGCAGGCTCGACGCCGGGATGCGGGCGTTCTCCAGCGCCTCCCAGGTCAGCTCGAGCGCCATCCGCTGCTGCGGATCGATGTTGTCGGCCTCCATCTTCGACAGTGCGAAGAACTCGGCGTCGAAGCCCTTGATGTCGGACAGGTAGCCACCGCGGGTGCGGGCCTTGGCGACCCGCTCGGAAATGCGCGGCTCGCCGAGGAACTCCTCCCAGCGGCCCTCCGGCAGGTCGCTGATCGCATCGCGACCCTCGAGCAGCGCCTGCCACGTCTCGTCGGGTGTGTTCATGTCGCCGGGGAAGCGGGTGGCCAGGCCGACAATGGCGATGTCCCGGGAGGCCGTGTCGTCGCGGCTCCAGTCCTCGTCGTCGTCACCCTGCTCGAGTTCGGGCTCGCCCTCGATGATCACCGTCGCCAGCGACTCGATCGTGGGATGGCGGAAGGCCACAGTGGCGGTCAGCGTGACGCCGGTGAGGTCCTCGATGTCGCTGGCCATCGCGACGGCGTCGCGCGACGAGAGGCCGAGTTCGACCATCGGCGCGGACTCGCTGATCGAGTCGGGCGACTGGCCCGTGGCGTTACCGATCCAGTTGCGCAGCCACTCACGCATTTCGTTGACCGACATATCGGTTCGCGGTGCAGTCAGTGGCTTCTCGGGTGCCAGCTGGATCTCGTCGCCGGCGGGTTGCTGCGAATCGTCTGGTGTATCAGCCATTTTCGAGTGAGTTCTCAGTCTGTCTCGTCAGGGAACGCGTTGGCGATCTTCCCGCTGCGCAGACTGCCGTCCAGGTATGCCGAGCGGCACGCCCGCCGACCGATCTTGCCGCTCGAGGTACGGGGGATCGCGCCTGCGGGGGTGAGCAGCACGTCGCGCACGGTGACGCCGTGGCGCACCGCGATCGCGGCGCGGATGTCGTCGGCGATCGGCCCCATGTCGAGCTTGTGTGCGCCCGGCGCGCGCTCGCCGACGATCACCAGCTGCTCGGAGGTGTCGTCGGGATCGCGCTTCAAACCGGAGTGGGCGTTCTCGAACACCTCGTCCGGCAGCTGGTTGGCGGGCACCGAGAACGCCGCGACGAACCCGGTGCGCAGCGCCTTGGTGGCCTCCTGCGCGGAGTACTCGAGGTCCTGCGGGTAGTGGTTGCGGCCGTCGATGATCACCAGGTCCTTGACGCGACCGGTGATGTAGAGCTCACCGTCGTGGTAGGTGCCGAGGTCACCGGTGCGCACCCAGGTGGCGTCGTCGGCGGCCCCTTCGGCGTGCGACGGGTTGGTCCGCGACTTGAGGATGTTCTGGAACGTGGCGACCGTCTCCTCGGGCTTGCCCCAGTAACCGGTGCCCATGTTCTGACCGCTGATCCAGATCTCACCGATCTGCCCGTCCGGCAACTCGGTGGCGGTGTCGTTGTCGACGATGACCGCCCATTCGGCCAAGCCGATCTTGCCGGCGCCGGCCTGCGCGACGGCCTTCGGCGAGTCGTCGGGTACCGGGACGAAACGCCCGGCGTTCAACTCGTCGCGGTCCACCGAGATGATCACCGGCTCGGCGTCCATCGGCGTGGTGGACACGAACAGGGTCGCCTCGGCCAGGCCGTAGGACGGCTTGATGGCCTGCGGCTTGAAGCCGAACGGCCCGAACGCCTCGTTGAACCGGCGCACGGTGGCCGCCGAGATCGGCTCACTGCCGTTGAGGATGCACTTGACGTTGGACAGGTCCAGCGGAGGTTCCCCGTCCTTTGGCACACCGCGGGCCGCGGCGTGGTCGAACGCGAAGTTCGGCGCCACCGAGATGGTGCCGCCGGTGTCGCCTTCCTTGCGCGCGAGTTCGCGGATCCAGCGCCCGGGGCGACGGACGAACGCGGCCGGGGTCATGAACGTCACGTAGTGACCGATCATCGGCGACAGCAGCACGGTGATCAGGCCCATGTCGTGGAAGAACGGTAGCCAGGACACACCCCGGTCACCCTCCTCGCCGTCGAGGGCCTCGATCACCTGAACGACGTTGGTGGCCAGGTTGAGGTGCGTGATCTGCACGCCGGTCGGGATGCGCGTCGACCCCGACGTGTACTGCAGGTAGGCGATGGTGTGCTCGTCGACGTCGACCGGCTCCCAGGTGGCGCCGACCTCGTTGGGCACCGCGTCGACGGCGATGACGCGCGGGCGCTGGTTGGCCGGGCGGCTGCGGAAGAACTTGCGAACGCCCTCGGCCGCCTCGGTGGTGGTCAGGATCGCCGACGGGTGGCAGTCGTCGAGCACGGCGTGCAGCCGGCCCACGTGGCCGGGTTCGTTCGGGTCGAACAGCGGAACGGCGATGCGGCCGGAGTACAGGGTGCCGAAGAACGCGACGAGGTATTCGAGGTTCTGCGGGCACAGGATCGCGACGCGGTCGCCGGGCTGGGTGACCTGCTGCAAGCGGGCGCCGACGGCGCGGTTTCGGGCGCCGAAGTCGGCCCAGTGCAAGTCGCGCGCGACACCGTCACGCTCGGTGGAGAAGTCGATGAACCGGTAGGCGAGCTTGTCTCCACGCACCTTCGCCCATCGTTCGACGTGTTTGACCAGGCTCCCGTTGTCGGGAAACTTGATCAGTCCGTCCTTGATGAACGGGTTATGGAACCCCATCGCACTCTCCTGTCAACGGCACACGCTTCTCGATGCCGATTCGCACATGATCTCGGAGCCGCCCCGCCAAGCCCCGGAAGATCGTACCGGTCGGCTATCCGCTTACTGCTCTTAGTTTTTTCTTAATGTTAGGTGACCGGTTGGCGCAGTCCAAATCCGTCTGATCACAGGTCAGCCATGTTTCGGGCGCGGGGCGTTATCGATCAACCCCTTCGCCCAATTCAGTGTCCACTGTGTGGCCGAAGCGCCGTCGAGATTCCAGAACTGCGTCGTCGCGTACATCGCGTGGATCGGTTGTCCCGCACCGCCGAGCAAGATGTCGATGGTCTTGGGCAGGTTCATGATGTTGAACGCCTCCGGCGGCGCCGAGCAGATCAGGTCGCCAGGAGCGCAGATCTCGTTGACGCGATCGTTCAACGCGCCGAACCCGCCGGGCCGGGGACCCGTCATCGCCAGCCCCATCCCCTCGAGCAACGGCACATCACGAAGCGTGATCTCGGCGCCCTGCCCGGGCGGATTCGGCCCGACGTCGCGGCCGACGCCGACCTGTCGACGGCCGTCGGCGATCAACGTCACACCGAGCACCAGGTCCTCGTCGACCGGCCCGCGCCCGTTACCGATGTCGCTGGCGATATCACCCGCGATCACCGCGCCCTGGGAGAAGCCGACGATGACGTAACTCGTCAACGGGCACCGCTCGTTCATCTCCGTCATCGCCTTGACCGTCGCGTTGAAGCCCTCGGCGCGGCTGTCGTTGTAGGACATCTGGCCGTCCTGGGAGAACGGATTGTGGAACTGCGCCGTGTAGGGGACGGTGAACACCTCGAGCCGATTGTCGTCAAACTGCTCGCGGATCGGGTTCGAGACGCCGAGCAACAGGGCGATCGGGAACTGTGTCGGGTTGAACGGATCGAGGTGCGGCGAGGACTCCCACGTGCCCGGGACCGAGATCATCTGCACATCCGGGCAGCTGGCGTCCTGAAACTCCGGCCGCGGCTTCTTGGTCGGGCTGGCGCCGGTCGGGGGCACCGCCGACGGCGGCCCCGCGGTCGGCGGGCCCTCGGGTTTGCGCAGGATCACCACGACGATGACGACGAGCAGCACCACCACAAGCGCCATCGCGCCGGCTGCGACGAGCGCGAGGATGCGATGGCGTTTCCGCCGATTGGTCTTGGCCATGTGTCGGTTGGGCTCCTGCTAGCAGAGTCGGTCGGTTGCGATGCGAATGTAGTCGGAAGTGGCGGCGTGGACGTCGACGGACGAGGACGCCATCCCCGCCGTCCGTTCCACCCGTTCATCCATATCGCTGCGCACCATCGGCAACACGGCGTCCCACACTTCCTGGTCGGTGTGCTTGGCGGCGCGGGCCTGACACACGTACGAGCCGATGCTCAACGCCAGCAGGTCACTGGACGGTTCGACGCGCTCGGCGGCCAACCCGTCGAGGTAGGCGCGCTGCCGGTCGGTGACGACCAGCGCGTTGGACTGACCGCCTGCGGGCGGCGGCCCCGGCTGCGCATGGGCTGTGCCGTGGGCCGGCGCCGACTCGGTCGTCGGCATGCCCATGGTCGCCATGACCGCATCACCCGAGCATCCGGTCAGCATCGCGGTCGCCGAAGCGATCAACAGCGACCCTGCCGCCGATGTCCGTACCGAGCGTTGCACTCCTCCAAGGTACCGGCAGCCCGCGAGCGGACCGGTCGTCGAGGACGGCTCGCCGGCTACTTGATCGTCGCGGCCAGTTCCCCGCTCATGGCGGCCAGCTGTGCGCTCCAGGAACCCCAGTCGTGGGTGCCGCTGGTCGGGAAGTCGAAATGCCCGTTGTGGCCGCCGACAGAGCGGTAGTGCTGGTAGAACTCGCGATTGGTGCCCTGGGCGATGTCGCAGTAGCCGATCATCGCGGGCGGATCGGTGCAGCCGCCGACCGGCGCGCTCCACACCCACAACCGGGTGTTGTTGTCGGCCAGCAACTGCACATGGACGTTGGGCGAATGCCACTTCCACCGGCCCAGCTGTGGCAGGCCCCACATGTTGCGGGTCTCGACGCCGCCGTACTGGGCGAGCCCGGCGGTGATGGCGCCGTCGACACCGGTGCGCTCGGGGGTCAGGAAGCCGGACAGCGAGCCCGCGTAGCGGTAGCGGTCGGGGTGGAAGGTGGCCATCGCCATCGCGCCGTACCCGCCCTGCGCCGCACCGACGATGCCGTGGCCCGACGGGGCCAGCCCCTTGTTGGCGGCCAGCCAGTTCGGCAGTTCGTCGGCGAGGAACGTCTCCCACTGCCGGCTGCCGTCCAACTCCCAGTTGGTGTACATGCTCCACGCGCCACCCGCGGGTGCGGCCACCGAGATGCCCTTCCCGGCGAGGGTGTTCATCGCGTTGCCCGCGGTCACCCAGTTGCTCACGTCGGGGGCAGCGTTGAACGCGTCGAGCAGCACGACCGCGTGCGGGCCACCACCCTGGAAGGCGACGGGGATGTCGCGTCCCATCGCGGCCGACGGCACCATGAGCATCTCGACTTGTGCGTTCGCCGACGGCGCCATGGACGTGCCAGCGGTCCACAGACCGGCGGCCAGCGCCACGGTCATGATCGTCCGGAAGATCCCACGCATCACTTGACCCACCTCGTGTTCGCCTGCTGTCCCCGCGCGAGGTAGTCAATCACACCCGCCCTCCGGATCGGGCTGGAAACGGCTGACGGCGGCGACCCCTGGGGATCGCCGCCGCCAACTGTGTAGTTATTGCCGTACCGGTCAGTTCCCGGCGTTCGGCGTCTGCGCCGAGGCCTCGGTCGCGATCGGAGTCGTCGGCTGAGGCGTGGCACCCAGCACTCGCTGGATGTCCGGCTTCATCTGCTGCAGCTGCTGACCCCAGTACTCCCAGCTGTGAGTGCCGGCCTGCGGGAAGTTGAACACACCGTTCTTGCCGCCCGCCGCGAGGTACTGCTCCTGGAACGTCTCGTTCGTCCGCAGCGTGAAGCTCTCCAGGAACTTCGCGTTGAAGTTGTCGCCCGCAGCAACGCCGGTTCCGTTGATGTCGGCCGGCTTGCCGTTACCGCAGAACACCCAGATCCGGGTGCCGTTGGCGACCAGCTTGTCGATGTTCACCATCGGGTCGTTGCGCTTCCACGCCGGATCACTCGACGGGCCCCACATGTCCTCGGACTCGTAGCCGCCCGCGTCGCCCATCGACAGACCCACCAGCATCGGCCACCAACCCTCGGAGAGGTTCAGGAAGCCCGAAAGCGAAGCAGCGTACTGGAACTGCTGCGGGTAGTAGATCGCCAGCGTGAGCGCGGCGGATCCGGCCATCGACAGCCCGACGGCCGCGTTGCGGTTCGGGTTCACACCCTTGTTGGCCGCCAGGTACGCGGGCAGTTCCTGGGTCAGGAACGTCTCCCACTTGTACGTCTGGCAACCGGCCTTGCCGCAGGCCGGCTTGTACCAGTCGCTGTAGAAGCTGGACTGGCCACCGACCGGCATGATCACCGCGAGCCCGGAATCCAGGTACCACTCGAATGCCGCGGTCTCGATGTCCCAGCCGTTGAAGTCGTCGCGCGCACGAAGACCGTCGAGCAGATACACGCCCGGTGCGTTCGGACCGCCGTTCTGGAACTGAACTTTGATGTCACGGCCCATCCCGGCGGACGGAACCATGAGGTACTCGACCGGCAGACCCGGACGAGAGAAAGCCCCCGCAGTCGCCGAGCCTCCGATGGCGCTGATCAAACCGGGCAGCACCGCGGCGACCATCGCCGCTGTTGCCAGCCGGCGGACCCAGGCACCCCGGATCTTGCCAACGAACTTCATGCTTCATCTATCCCATCTGTCGTATGCCGCTCGCGGAAAAGCCCCTCGGGCATGCCGCGTAACCCGTGCAGTCAACCACACCTCGTCGCGATCTTCCCATTCAGAGCGTGTCGTTCCTGGTCACGACGCTAAGCCGTTGAGCCACTGATCTATCGGTCGCATGGGGCTTCCGCGTTACGGACCCGTCGCCGGCATGCCTTGATACGGGTCGACCGTGGACTCCGGCACCGGCAACCCACAGCGGATGAGTTCATATAGTGGCACGCGGTTGATCCGGTACTGCGTGAACTGGTATGCGTGCACGAGGTTCGACAGGAACCGCCGCGGGCCCATCGGGCCGCGCACCGACGTCAACATCGCATCGGTCGCCGGACATTCCAGCGCCGCCTCGGCCTGCTTGACCCAGTCCTCGTCGATGTAGCCCGGAATGAACGGTGGCTCTTTGAGGAACGGCCCCTCGGCGATCGCCCAGTCGGGAAACAGGTTCTTGTCGTGGCCGATTCGGCCGTCCTCGAGGCGCGCGGTGTGCGCCGCCAGCGGGTTGGCGAGGCCGATCTGGTCGATGACCCGCACGTCCAATCCGACGTTCATGCCCAGCATGCCGAGGTTGGTGAAAAAGACTGTGTGCGGCCCTCGGTAGTCCTTCGGTGCGTCGGGCGGCGGCGGGAGCGCGGGCACCACATCCCATTGGTCGTAATTGCCCGACGGCAGCAGCAGCGCACCGTCGGGCGTGTTGTCCAACGCCTCGAGTACCGCCCGCATGCGTGGATAGTCCAGGTAGTCCGCGGCGGTCAGCGGGTGCGCATGGCCGGTGGCCTGAGCGTAGAACCGCCGCTCGTCGACGATGCCGGAGTAGGTGACGCGGGTGGCGTCACTGCCCATCCCGCCCGAATTGGCCGCCCACAGCGACCATCCCGCGACGGCCAACCACAGCACACTGGTGGCGCCGACGAACAAATAGCCTGCGCCACGGGCCATTCGGGTTTCGTCGGGCAGTACGACGGGAATCACGGCGATCGGCATCAACAGGCAGAACAGCGGGGTCAGCAGCACCCTGCCGTGCATGAAGTCCCCACCCTGGCGGATCCAGTACAGCGCCTGCAGCAGGCCGCTGACGAGGAAGAAGATCACCACCGCAGCGGGACTCTGCACCATCCGCGCCAACCATCCGTAGCCGGGCGCCGCGGTGCCGCGGCCCGGCCGGGGGCGCCCGCGGGTCACCCACACCACCCCGGCCAGCCCGGCCAGCAGGATCGCCGGCGCCCACAGCAGGTACGGCTGGTTGAAGTTGGCGAGGTACACGAATCCCTGCGACCACTTCGATCCGGTGGCGTCCTTGGCCAGCGCGGTGCCGGGAAACAGCAACCCGTAGTAGCCCATTCGGAAGATCTCATAAGCCACCGGAAGCAGCCCGCCCGCGACGAGGATGATGGTGCGGCGCCGCCAATCGCGTGCCGCGATCAGCATCATCACCAGGGCGAGCCCTCCGATCAACGCCAACTCGGGGCGCACGAGCACGCTCAGGCCCGCGACGAAAGCCAGTGCGCCGTCGAATGTTCCGCTCGCCGGTCGGGGCGGTGACGACGGCGCCTGCGAACCGGCGGGATGCCGGCGGATCACCGGTGCGCCGCCGCGGGTGATCGGCGCCGGGGCGGCACGGCGGGCGCGCGGTATTTGTGACCAGCACACCATCATCCACCACAGCAAGCCGAGATAGGCCAGCACCAAACCGTTTTCGAGTCCGGAAGTGGCGAAGTCGCGGGCGGGCGGTACGGCGATGTACACCAGTGCGCCCGCGGGCAGCATCAGCGCGCGCCGGCCCTGCAGGCTCGGCGCATACAGCCGGCCGGTGCCCAGCATCGCGAAAGCCACCCCCAGCAGGCTGAGCACCAACGCCAGCACGAGCACCACGTACTCCAGCCGTACCGAGCCACCCACCAGTGCGCCGAGGTAGACCAGATAGGTCCACACCGTGGAGGTGTTGGCCTCCACCCGCTCACCCGCGTTGAACACCGGTCCGTTGCCCGCCAACAGGTTTCGGACTGTCCGCAGCACGATCAGGCCGTCATCGGCGATCCAGCGCCGCTGCCAGGCGCCCCAGCCGAACAGCACCGCGACCACCAGCACGCTGAGCCACAGGCTCACCCGTACCGTGGTGTCGTACCGGAAGGCGGGCCAGCGGGCCAGGTTGCGGGTGAGTTCGTCGGCCCATCGCCCCGCGACGGGCGGGGCCACCTTCTCAGCTGAGGAAGACGGCGGCACCGATGGTCCCGATCCACGCCAGCAGCAACAGCTGCAGTACCCGGTCCTTCAACGCGATCTCCTCGGGCTCCCCGGCCAACCCGCCGTCGACGTCGACCGCGTACCGCAGGATCGCGATGGTGATCGGGATGATCGTGATTGCGTACCAGGAGGCGGTCGCGCCGTCGCGTTCGAAGGCCCACAGTCCGTAGCAGAGAACCATCGCGGTGGCCGACAACGTCCACACGAAGCGCAGGTAGGACGCGGTGTAACTTTCCAGGGACTTGCGGATCTTGGCGCCGGTGCGTTCGGCGAGTTGCAGTTCGGCGTAACGCTTTCCGGCCACCATGAACAGCGAGCCGAAGGTCATCACCAACAGGAACCATTGCGACAGCGGGATGCTCGCCGCCGCGCCGCCCGCGATGGCGCGGATCAGGTACGCCGAGGAGACGATGCAGATGTCGAGGACGGCCTGGTGTTTGAGCCCGAAGCAGTAGGCCAGCTGCATCGCGATGTAGACCGCGATCACCACTGCCAGATTCGTCGATGCGAGCACCGAAATACCCAGGGCCGCAGCGGCCAGCACGACGGCGGCGCAGTAGGCCAGCCATTCCGGGACGACGCCGGCCGCGATCGGCCGGAACCGCTTCGTGGGATGCTGACGGTCGGCCTCGACGTCGCGCGCGTCGTTGACCAGATAGATCGACGAGGCGGCCAGTGAGAACGCCACGAAGGCGATCAGGATCTTGACCGCGACCTCGCGGTAGTCATAATCCACGTCCCCGCCGAGCGCGGCGATGGGCGCGGCGAGGACGAGCAGGTTCTTCACCCACTGCCGCGGCCGGATCGCCTTGATCAGACCCGTCGCGGCGTTTCGCGGTGGTCCCTTGACCGGTGCCGATTGTTGACTCATTGGCCGTACGCTCTCTGCGCTGCTGTCACTCGAGATGCTCATGGGCTCCCCTGGGCGCGGTCGGCGACCGTGCCGACCACCTTGGCGACGGCCGCCCCGACCGCGACACCGGTCAGCACGTCGCTCGGGTAGTGCACGCCGAGCACCAACCGCGACAACGCCATCGGCGGCACCAGCAGCGCCGGCAGCGGCAACCCGGTGGTCCTGGCCATCAGCAGCGACGCGGCGGTGGTGGACGTGGCGTGGGCCGACGGGAAGCTCAGCCGACTCGGGGTTCCGACGTTGACCGTGACCGCCGGGTGGTGCGGGCGCTCGCGGCGCACCACCCGCTTGATCACGACGGCCGTGGCGTGCGCGACGAATGCGCCCACCCCCGCGGCCAGCCAGGCGCGTCGGCGGTCGGCCTGAAAGACCGCTCCTAGCAAGGCGATTCCCAACCAGCCGAGGCTGTGCTCGCCGAAATGCGACAACGCGCGTGCACCCGAGAGGATCCCCGGCCGGCCGGCGAGCGCGGACTGCACGGCGACCAGCGCGGCCTCTTCGCCGCGCGGAGTCTCAGCCATGTGCAGACGACTCCAGTAGGACCGTCTCCCACTTCTGCTTGCTCGACAACGTCGGCAGCGCCTCGCGGTAGACCTTGCGCATCCGGTTGAACTTGCGCGCGAGGCGGGCCTGGCGCTTCAGCGACTCCCGCAGCAGCTCGAACATCTTCTCGCGGTCGCGTTGGCGATACACCACACCGCGACCGTCGGCGGTCGTCACCGTGACGCCGTCGACCCTGCACAGCGAGAACCAGCGGGCGTCCTGGGTGGCGACGTTGATCTGCGGACGGCGATGGTGCTCGGGGTCGGGTGCCTTCAGTTGGTGGATGACGCCGCGGGACAGCCGCCACGAGATCGCCAGCGCGTTCGTGGGGATGTTCACCTTCTTGCGCCACCGCTTGTCCGACGGTGTCGGTAGCTCGGCCGCGCTGGACAGCACCACCGCGTCGGGGTACTCCTGGCGCATCTTGCGCACCTCAGGCAGCGCGGACTCCAGGATCGAGAAGATGTGCTCGGGTCCGGCCAGGAAGTCGTCCATCGCCCTGTTCTGAATGGCGACCGTCGAATACTCAAGGCAGAGAAGGTGTTTCAGGGTCGCCTTCAGATGGCTTGCGATCAGCCCGCTGATGTTGCCGTCCCAGTGCAGCGCCGCCACCACCAGCCGGTTGCGCAGATGAAAGTACGCCTGCCAGTCGATCGCGTCGTCCTTGTCGCTCCAAGCCATGTGCCAGATGGCGGCCCCGGGCAGCGTGACGGTCGGATAGCCGTGCTCGCCGGCACGCAGGCCGTAGTCGGCGTCATCCCACTTGATGAACAGCGGCAGCGGCTGACCGAGTTCCTCTGCGACCTGGCGCGGGATCATGCACATCCACCAGCCGTTGTAATCCACGTCGATGCGGCGGTGCAGCAGCTTGCTGCGTGGCGAATCCTCGTCGCTGAGCCGGAATTTGGCGAAGTTGTGGTCGTACTCGGTGTTGACCGCGTTGGTCCACATGAAGTTCTCGGAGTCGACCATCTCACCCATCACGTGCAGGTGCGAGGGTTCCTGCAGGTTGAGCATCTGGCCGCCGACCAGGGTCGGCGACTTCGCGAACCGGTTCATCGCCAACGCGCGCAGAATCGAGTCCGGCTCGATGCGGATGTCGTCATCCATGAACAGGATCTGTTCGCAGTCGGTGTTTTTCAGCGCCTCGTACATCACCCGGCTGTAGCCGCCGGAACCACCGAGGTTGGGCTGGTTGTGCACCGACAGCCGGTTGCCCAGTGCGGCCGCGGCCTCGTCGAAACCGGGATGATCCTTGGCCTTGTTCGCGCCCTGATCGGTCACGATCACGGCGCCGATCACCTCGTCCACCAACGGATCCGAAGTCAGCGCGGCCAGCGCGTTGACACAGTCCGCCGGGCGGTTGAAGGTCGGGATGCCGACCGCGATGTTGGCCCGGCCCGGTGCGGGCACCGGCGCGTACCAACCGGCGTGATGCAACGTCGACGCGGCGTCGGTGGCGATGTCGAACCAGATCCAGCCGCCGTCCTCGAACGGGCCGAGGTCGATCTCGAACTCGACCGCGGCGCGGGCGCCGTCGCGCTCGCTGGCGACCGGAGCGCCGCCGACGGTGATGCGGGCCCCGGTGGCCTTGGATCGGTAGACGTCGACGCGCGCGCTGCCGGTCAGCTCGACCCGCAGCACCACCGATTGCAGTGTCGACCAACGCCGCCAGTAGCTGGCGGGGAAGGCGTTGAAGTAGGTCGCGAACGACACCTGCGATTCGGTGCCGATCTCGAGTGCCGTGCGGGTCGGCGCGTGCGCGCGTTTGGCGTTGGTGTCTGCTTCCTCGATATAGAGCTTGCGGACGTCATGCGGTTCGCCGGGACGCGGCAGGATGACGCGGGCCAGCAGGCTGACCGCCTTCGATTCGTCGGCGTCGAGGGCGCCGGACGGGATCTCGCTCATGCGCTACTGCTTTCTGGGTCCGGTTCGGTCAGTGGAGCACCGTCGCGCAGGTGCGGGGCCAGCGTGTTGTCGTACATGCTCAGCGCGCTGGCGATCGCCATGTGCATGTCCAGGTACTGGTAGGTGCCCAGTCGGCCACCGAACAACACCTTCGCAGAAGCGGTTTCGGCCTTCGCCCGGGCGCGGTACGCGGCCAACAACGCGCGGTCGGCTTCGGTGTTGATCGGATAGTAGGGCTCGTCGTCGTCATCGGCGAACCTGGAGAACTCGCGCATGATGACCGTCTTGTCGGTCGGGTACGCGCGTTCGGGATGGAAGTGCCGGAACTCGTGGATGCGGGTGAAGGGCACGTCGGCGTCGTTGTAGTTCATGACGGGTGTGCCTTGAAAATCACCGCAGTCGCTCAACACCTCGACCTCGAAATCGAGGGTGCGCCAACCCAGCCGCCCCTCGGCGTAGTCGAAATAGCGGTCCAGCGGCCCGGTGTAGACCAATGGGGCGTCGGGGTTCTCGGCACGCAGCTGGTCACCCACGTCGAACCAGTCGGTGTCCAGCCGCACCTCGATGCGGTCGTCGGCGGCCATGTTCTGCAGCCACGCGGTGTAGCCCTCGGCCGGCAGCCCTTCATAGGTGTCGTTGAAGTAGCGGTTGTCGAAGGTGTATCGCACGGGTAGCCGGGTGATGTTGCTGGCCGGCAATTCCTTCGGGTCGGTCTGCCACTGCTTGGCGGTGTAGTTCTTCAGGAATGCCTCGTACAGGGGGCGCCCGACCAGGCTGATCGCCTTCTCCTCGAAGTTCTGGGCGTCTTCGGTCTTGATCTCGGCGGCCTGCTCCTTGATCAGTTGGCGGGCCTCGTCGGGCGTGAAGTACTTGCCGAAGAACTGCGAGACCAGGCCCAGCCCCATCGGGAACTGGTAGGCCTGCCCGTTGTGCATGGCGTAGACGCGATGCTGGTAGCCGGTGAACTCGGTGAACTGCCGTACGTAGTCCCACACCCGCTTGTTGGAGGTGTGGAACAGGTGGGCGCCATACTTGTGCACCTCGATGCCGGTCTGCGGCTCGGGTTCGGAGTACGCGTTGCCACCGATGTGCGGGCGTCGCTCGACGACGAGGACACGTTTGTCCAGCTGGGTTGCCGCGCGCTCGGCAATCGTCAGGCCGAAGAATCCGGAGCCGACGACAAGGAGGTCGAAACGAGCTGTCATCGGCAGCAAGGGTATCCGACCGCGACCGCCCGACCCGAATTCGACAGGAGCCGAAGATTGCGATCGGCTCACGATTCCATATCGTCACTTTCGTCCCACTAGTCACACCAGTACCGTCGTTCACGTCGGCAACCCGTGCCGACAGCGCACGACCTGGGCGGTTCACCTGAATCGCCTAGCGCGACCTAGCAGACCGCCTAACAGATGTAGCCCATGTATTGAGGAGACTTCCGTGCCGAACCGACGTCGACGCAGGCTGTCGACAGCCACGAGCGCAGTGCTGGCCTTGGCAGTCGCGAGTCCCGCCGCAGTAGTCGCCGTGACCGAGTTGTCGGAGAGCACCGAGCCGGCGTCCCAGCACCGCGAGTTCGTCCAGGCAGCGATGATCACCGATCTGCCGAACGAGTTGATGTCCGCCCTGTCTCAGGGCCTCTCGCAGTTCGGCATCAATCTTCCTCCGATGCCGACCGGGATGCTGACGGGCACGGGGGCGAGCGCGCCGACCACGCTCACCTCCCCGGGGCTGACGACGCCGGGTCTCACCACGCCGGGTCTCACCACGCCGGAGCTGACGTCTCCGAGCCTAACGGCGCCCGGGCTCACCACTCCCGGCCTGACCACGCCCGGCCTGACGACTCCGGGACTGACCGCCCCGAGCGCCACGGTTCCGCCGGTCACCGCCACCGGCCCCTCTCTCACCGACCCGGCGTTGACCAATCCCGCGCTGACCAGCCCGGACCTGACCAGCCCAGGGCTGACCAGTCCCACCGGAGATGCCGGCAGCCTGACGACTCCGGGCCTGTCCACGCCGCCGGCGCTGACGGACCCGGCGCTGGGCACCACGCCGATCTCGGCGACCACGGGCCTGCCGGCTCCTGGTGAGGTGCCCATTGCGGCGCCGATCGGGCTGGACCCGGCCGCCGGCACGTACCCGATTCTCGGCGACCCCTCTCTGGCGACGATGCCCGCCGCGACCAGCGGAGGCAGTGGTGGGATCGTCGGCGAGCTGTCCAGCATGGCCGAACAACTCGGCGCGGGACAGGCGATCGACCTGCTCAAAGGCATGGTGATGCCGGCCATCATGTCGGCGGTGAAGCCGCCGGGTGCCCCGGCCGCCGTGCCCGCACCGCCGGTGCCCGCGCCGCCCGCACCCGGCGCCTGAGACCTGCCACCAGACGGCACCGCAGAAGCCGGCGGCTCTGCGGTGCCGGTGCAGGTCGCCGTCGATTTTGGTGCGGCTCCGGGCCGTGTCGTACCACAAGCAACAACTGACACATACGTAACATCGGTCCGTGCCGACTCGCCGTCCCACGCCGTCGCTGATCTTCACCGCCCTGGCGGCGACGGTCGTTATGCTGCCGATGGCGCTCTACGGCCCACCGGATGACGGGCCGGACCGGGCGACGGCCCCGGAGGCGCCCCGGCTCGCGCAACAACCGCTGACCGGCCTCACGGGCGGAGAGACGGTCCGCGAGATCCATCAGGACGCACCGTTCTCGTTGGTCGCGCTGACCGCAGACGACTTCGCCGGCACCACCGCCCGCGTGCGGGCCAAGAAGGCCGACGGCACATGGGGGCCGTGGTACGAGGCCGAGCCTCTCGAGGGCGTCGGCCCGGACACTCCCGCTGCCGGCCCGATCGGCACCGAGCCGGTGTTCGTCGGGCGCACCACCACCGTGCAGATTGCCGTGACTCGTCCACCCGATGCGGCCACGACCCCGGAGCCGGCGCCCGCGCAGGGGCCCGGCCTCGGTTACCTGCCGGCCAGCGTGGAGCAGTCCATCGGGCAAAACCTGAACGCCGTGCTGATCAGCCCGCCGCAGGCGCCGCCGGTCGACACGCTGCCGCCGCCGTCGGCAGTCAACGCGCCGGGCGTGCCGCCGAACATCATCAACCGGTCGCAGTGGGGCGCCGACGAATCGATGCGGTGCGGTGAACCGCGCTACGACTTGGGAATTCGAGCCGGAATCGTGCACCACACGGCCGGCAGCAACGAATACGCACCCCAGGACTCCGCGGGCATCGTCCGATCGGTCTACGAGTACCACACCCGCACTCTGGGCTGGTGCGACATCGCGTACAACGCACTGGTCGACAAGTACGGACAGGTCTTCGAGGGGCGCGCGGGCGGCATGACCAAACCGGTCGAGGGCGCGCACACCGGCGGCTTCAACCGCGACACCTGGGGTGTGGCGATGATGGGCAACTTCGAGGTGGTCCCGCCGACACCGATCCAGTTGCGCACCACGGCCCGATTGCTCGGGTGGCGGCTCGGATTGGACCACGTGGATCCGCGCGGCACCGTGGTGCTGGCCTCCTCGGGTGGGTCGTTCTCGGCCTTCCCGACGGGCGCGACACCCAAGCTGCCCGCGATCTTCACCCACCGCGACGTCGGTGCCACGGAGTGCCCCGGCAATGCGGCGTATGCCCTGATGGACCACATCCGTGACATCGCCGCCCGGTTCAATCACCCGCCGGGCCCCGACGATCTGTCCGAATCACTGCGCGGGGGCGCCATTTTCGCGCGCTGGGAGGCGATGGGCGGAATGAAGAGCCCGCTGGGCAGGCCGACGTCATTGGAGGCTGCCGGCGAGGGCGGCGCCCGCTACGTCACATTCGAACGCGGCGCGGTGTACTGGTCGCCGCAGAGCGGCGCTCAACCGGTCACCGGCGAAATCTACAAGGCCTGGGGCGCACTGGGTTTCGAGCGTGGCGCGCTCGGATTGCCGACGAGCGCGGAAATCCAAGCACCGCTTTGGATTGTGCAGAATTTCCAACACGGCACGCTGAACCTCGATCGCGAGAACGGCACCGTCACACGGGTGTTCGACGGCATCCCGGTCGAGCTACCGAAGCCGACGGCCGATGCGGCGCCCGTGCAGCTCGAGCGGTTCACCCCGCCGATCAGCAGTTGATTCGGCGTTACATCCACCACCGCTCGAGCACCCGTGCGACGCCGTCGTCGTTGTTGGTGGAGGTGACCTCGTCGGCCGCGGCCAACGCGTCCGGATGAGCATGCCCCATGGCGACACCCAACCCGGCCCATTGCAGCATCGGCACGTCGTTGGGCATGTCACCGAACGTCACGATCTCCCCGGCGGTGATGCCGAGCGGGCGGGCCAATTCCTCCACGCCGGTGGCCTTGCTGATGCCGACCGGCATGATCTCCACCAAGCCGTTGTTCGTGGAATACGTGATATCGCCCTGCGGGCCAACGTGTTTGGCGAGCTCGGCGGCCATGTCGGCGCTGCGTGCGCCGGCCTTGCGGATGAGTAGCTTGACGGCGGGCGCGCTGAGCAGGTCCTCGAGGGACACCTCGGTGTTGTCCGGGTTGAGCCACGCGTGTTCATAGCCCGGTGAGCTGACGAACTGCGGGGTCGCGGCGTCATGGGCGCTGCGGCCCACCCGCTCGACGGCCAGGCCGGCGCCCGGGATCGCCCGCGTCGCGATGTCGGCGAGCTCGCCGAGCACGTCGGTGGTCAATGTGCGGGCGGACACGATCCGATCGGTGGCCGGGTCGTAGATCACCGCACCGTTGGCGCACACCGCCATCGGCGCGAAGCCCAGCTCATCGACGACGGGCTGCACCCACCGCGGCGGGCGCCCGGTGGCCAGCACGAATTTCGTGCCCGCCGCGACCGCGGCGGTGACCGCCGCTCGGGTGCGCTGGGAGACCTTCTCGTCGTCGTCAAGCAGCGTGCCGTCGACGTCGGAGGCGATCAGCAATGGGAGGGTCACCGGCGACTCTTGGCTTCCCGCTCAGCGCGCTTGCGGGCCCGCTCGGCCAGTTCCGCCTCGTCGAGCGCTTTGGCCTCGACGGGTGTCGGTGCGCCGCCGCCGAGCCGGCGCGGCACCCAGAACGCGCCCTCCGGGCGTGGGTAGTCGCGTTGCGCCTCGTGCAACAGCTCGGTCATCGCCGTGCGCAGGTTCTGCAACGTCCGCTCCATCGTGTCGTCGGCCCGCAGGGGTTTACCCACTTCGACGGTGATCGGAAGCTTGCTGCGGCCCCGTCGACCCCAAAGACGCCGCGGATGGTCTTTGGTCCAGAGCCGCTGGGCGCCCCACACGATGAGCGGAACGATCGGCACGTCGGCCTCCCGCGCCATGCGGGCCGCACCGGTCTTGAAGTCCTTGAGCTCGAAGCTGCGACTGATCGTGGCCTCCGGATAGACGCCGACGAGTTCGCCCGCCCGCAGCCGCTCCACGGCGACGGCGTAGGAGCCGGCCCCGGCAGTGCGATCCACCGGGATCGTGCCCGTGCGGCTGATGAGGTAGTTGACGACCTTCACCTGCTGCATCTCTTCTTTGATCATGAAACGCAGCCGCCGCTTGCGGTAATGCGCTGCCAGCGCGGCCGGCAACCAGTCGACATAGCTGGTGTGGTTGATCGCGATCACCGCACCGCCAGTGGCGGGGATGTTCTCCAGACCGTGGTAGGTGATTTGGATCCCGTTGACCCTGACCGCCGCCTTGACCAGTACCTCGAGCGTGTAGAAGACGGGCTCCATGTCGGTTACCCCGGTGCTCCGCTGGGGTCGGGACGCTGTGCGCGCCTGGCGGCCTTCTCGGCAGCCTCCTCGGCGTCCATCCGGTTGGCCTCCGCCAGAGTCGGTGCTCCCCCGCCCAGCCGGTGCGGCACCCAGAACTCGCCGGGCGGGTGTGGACCGTAAGCGTCCTGCACCCGCTCCAACAAGTGCTGCATACGCGAGTGCAGCAGCGCGGTGAGCTCGGCTGCGGGCAGCGTCGGCTCGATCGGTTCACCGACCGCAACCGAGATCGGCACCTTGGGCCGCCACATCTTCTTCGGGTGGCCCTTTGTCCAGATCCGCTGGGCACCCCATACGACGTGCGGAACGATCGGCACATCGGCGGCGATCGCCATGCGCGCGGCGCCGGACTTGAACGCCTTGATCTCGAAGCTGCGGCTGATCGTGGCCTCCGGATAGACGCCGACCCACTCACCCTCCTTGAGCTTGCGGCAGGCCTCGTCGAAGGATCCTGCGCCGCTGTCGCGGTCCACCTCGATGTGGCGCAGGCTGCGCATGAGCGGTCCGGTGATCTTGTGGTCGAAGACCTCTTTCTTGGCCATGAAGCGGACCTTGCGGCCCTGCCCCTGCCGGTAGGCGGGCAAGCCCGCGAACGTGAAGTCGAAATAGCTGGTGTGGTTGATCGCGATCACCGCGCCGCCGGTGGCCGGCAGGTTCTCCACGCCCGTGACCGTGAACTTCAGCCCCTGCACACGCCACAGCAGCCGCGCCAGCTGGATGACGGTGCCGTATACCGGTTCCACATCAGGCAGCCTAGTCGCGTGACCCGACCCGGCGAACCCGTGCCAGTTCCCGCCCTCGTCGCCTCGATAGCGGCGGGCCGCCCGGTGCGTGCCGTCTGGGTCAACGAGCTCGGTGGCATCACTTTCGAGATCGACGGGGGCGCGGAGTTCGTCAAGGTGTATCCCGACGTCTACGCGCACCTACTGGCCGCAGAGGTGCCCCGGTTGCGCTGGGCGGGGCGCTACACGCCGGTACCGGAAGTGCTGGCGTCCGGTTCGGGCTGGCTGCACACCGCGCGCCTGACGGGTCGCTCCGCAATCGATGCCCGCTGGGCCGACGAACCTGCAACCGCCGCCCGCGCAATCGGGCAGGGGCTGCGGCGCTTGCACGCCGCGCTGCCGGTCGAGGACTGTCCGTTCGGCAGGCCGCCCTGGGTGCCGATCGACGCGCCACCGGCCGACCGGCTCGTGGTGTGCCACGGCGACGCCTGCGCCCCGAACACTCTGATGGCCGACGACGGCGCGTTCAGCGGGCACGTCGACCTCGGCGACCTCGGGGTCGCCGACCGCTGGGCCGACCTGGCCGTCGCGACGATGTCGCTGGACTGGAACTTCCCCACCGAGGGCCCCGGCGGTTTCCAGGAACTACTGCTCGAGGCGTACGGCGTCGCAGCCGATGGCGAGCGCATCGGCTACTACCGGCGCGCGTGGGACGCCTACGACGACGGTCAGGACCTGCCGGCGGGCTAGACTCTTCGCGAGCGCCGCATCCCAGAGAAAGGGTATTTGTGCAGGTCACGAGCGTCGGGCACGCGGGTTTTCGCATCGATACCCAGGCCGGGAGCATCTTGTGCGACCCCTGGGTCAACCCCGCCTACTTCGCGTCGTGGTTCCCGTTCCCCGACAACAGCGGGTTGGACTGGGACGCGCTCGGCGACTGCGACTACCTGTACGTCTCGCATCTGCACCGCGACCACTTCGATCCGCGGCTACTGCGCAGACACGTCAACAAGGACGCGGTCGTGCTGCTGCCGGACTATCCGGTGCCCGATCTGCGACGCGAACTCGAGAAGCTCGGCTTCCACCGGTTCTTCGAGACGACGGATTCGGTCACCCACACCGTCAGCGGCCCGCGCGGCGATCTCAAGGTGATGATCATCGCGTTGCGTGCCCCGGCCGACGGTCCCATCGGTGACTCCGGACTCGTGGTCGACGACGGGGAAACCGTGGCTTTCAACATGAACGACGCGCGGCCCGTCGACCTCGACGTGGTGCACGCCGACTTCGGCCACGTCGACGTGCACATGCTGCAGTACTCCGGCGCCATCTGGTACCCGATGGTCTACGACATGCCCGCCCGCGCCAAGGAGGCGTTCGGCATCCAGAAGCGGCAGCGCCAGATGGACCGCTGCCGCCAGTACATCGCGCAGGTCGGCGCCACCTGGGTCGTCCCGTCGGCGGGCCCGCCGTGCTTCCTCGATCCGGACCTGCGCCAGCTGAACGACGACCATGGCGATCCGGCCAACATCTTTCCCGACCAGGCGGTGTTCCTGGATCAGCTGCGCGCGCACGGCCACCAGGGTGGCCTGCTGATGATCCCGGGGTCGACGGCGGCTTTCACCGGCTCGCAACTGGATTCGCTGACCCATCCGCTGCCCGACGACCAGGTGCAGGCGATCTTCACGACCGGCAAGGCCGACTACATCGCCGACTACGCCGAGCGGATGGCGCCGGTGCTGGCCGCGGAGAAGGCGAATTGGGCGCCCGCGGCGGGCGAGCCGCTGCTGGAACCGCTGCGCACGGTCTTCGAGCCGATCATGATCCAGACAGATCAGATCTGCGACGGTATCGGCTACCCGGTGGAGTTGCGGTTGGGCCCCGAGACGGTGGTCCTCGATTTCCCGAAACGGGTTGTGCGTGAACCTATTCCCGACGAGAAATTCCGCTACGGCTTCGCGATTGCGCCGGAACTGGTGCGCACCGTGCTGCGGGACAACGAACCCGACTGGGTCAACACCATCTTCCTGTCGACCCGGTTCCGGGCGTGGCGGGTCGGCGGCTACAACGAGTACCTCTACACATTCTTCAAGTGCCTGACCGACGAGCGGATCGCTTATGCCGACGGGTGGTTCGCCGAGGCCCATGACGACTCCTCCACGATCACGTTGGACGGCTGGGAGATCCAGCGCCGGTGCCCGCACTTGAAGGCCGACCTGTCGAAATTCGGTGTGGTCGAAGGGTCGACACTGACTTGCAATCTTCACGGGTGGCAGTGGAACCTGCAGAACGGCCGCTGCCTGACCTCCAAGGGTCACGAGTTGAGGTGCGCCCCGAAATGATGGCCCCGCAGCAGTTTTACGACGACGGGATGATCCAGCTCGACCGTGAGGCGATCACACTGCGCCGCTACCACTTCCCGTCGGGCACCTCGAAGATCATCCCGCTGCGGTCGATCCGCGGATACAAGGCCGAGCCGCTGGGCATGTTCACCCACCGGTTCCGCATCTGGGGCAGCTCGGACCTGCGGCGCTGGCTGCCACTCGACGTGTGGCGACCGATCAAGTCGACTTTGGTGACGCTCGACGTTCCGGGCGCCCGACCCAAACCCGCGTTCACGCCGCAGCGGCCCACCGAGTTCCTCGCGAGCCTCGACGAACTGCTGAACGACTAGCGAACGACGGCACAAGCGCCGGCGCTCACTTGGCCGGCGTCAGAAGTTCGGTTCCGACGAAGGGCACCAACGCTTCCGGGACGCGGACACTGCCGTCGGGCTGCTGGTGGTTCTCCAGGATCGCCACCAGCCACCGCGTCGTCGCGAACGTGCCGTTGAGCGTGGCCGCGGTCTGCGGCCGTCCGTTCTCGTCGCGGTACCGCACCGCCAGCCGACGCGCCTGGAACGTCGTGCAATTCGACGTCGAGGTCAGCTCGCGGTAGGTGCGCTGAGTGGGAAACCAAGCCTCGCAATCGAATTTGCGTGCCGCCGACGACCCGAGATCACCCGCCGCGATGTCGACGATGCGGTAGGGCACCTCGATCTTGGCCAGCATCTCGCGCTGCCAGCCCAGCAGCCGGTCGTGTTCGGCCTCGGCGTCCTCGGGCTTGCAGTAGACGAACCCCTCGACCTTGTCGAACTGGTGCACCCGGATGATGCCGCGGGTGTCCTTGCCGTGACTGCCGGCTTCCCGGCGGAAGCACGACGACCAGCCCGCGTACCGCAACGGTCCGTCGGACAGGTCGAGGATCTCGTCGGCGTGGTATCCGGCCAGCGGCACCTCCGAGGTCCCGACGAGGTACAGGTCGTCGTCCTCGATGCGGTACACCTCCTCGCTGTGGGCGCCGAGGAAGCCGGTCCCCGCCATGATCTCCGGGCGCACCAGCACCGGGGGGATCATCAACGTGAAGCCGTTCTCGGTGGCCAGCCTGACCGCCAGCTGCAGCAAGCCCAGTTGCAGCAGCGCGCCCGCGCCGGTGAGGAAGTAGAACCGCGACCCGGCCACCTTGGCGCCGCGTTCGAGGTCGATCAGTCCCAGCGCCTCGCCGAGCTCGACGTGATCCTTGGGGTCCTCGATGCGCGGTGGCTCGCCGACGGTCTCGAGCACCACGGCGTCGTCCTCGCCGCCGACCGGCACTCCGTCGATGATCACGTTCGACAACGCCATGTGCGCCGCGGTGAACGCCCGCTCGGCCTCGGCTTGATCGGCCTCGGCGGCCTTGACCTTCTCGGCGAGCTGCTTGGCGTGCTCGAGCAGAGCGGGCCGCTCCTCGGGTGACGCCTTGCCGACCTTCTTGCTCGCGGCCTTCTGTTCGGCGCGCAGATTGTCGGCCGCCGACACCGCGGCCCGGCGGGTGGCGTCGGACTGCAGCAGCGCGTCGACGAGGTTCGGATCTTCACCGCGGGCGCGTTGCGAGGCACGGACCGCATCGGGGTTATCGCGCAGCAACTTGAGGTCGATCACGGCCGCAACCCTACTGGTCGACGGGTCGAGCCAGCACAACCGCATAACTTTACAACTGCAACAGTTGTCACAGCACCTGACACGCCTGTCACAATGGAGCAGATGTTGGAGGCACCAGGTCGTCCGGGCGACGCGCAAGAGCGCGCCGATCTGCAGCAAGACGACACCGAACCGTCGCAGCGGGTGGCGTGGTGGCAGAGTTTCCACGCCACGTCGACGCGGCGCGCCCTGTTGCTGACGGCCCTCGGGGGGCTGCTCATAGCCGGCTTCATCACCGCCCTGCCGCAGAGCGAGGGTGCCAATGGTCTGACCGCCAGCACGATCTCCCTCGGCCCGCGCGGCAATGCGACGTTCGAACACGCCAAGGCCGGGGACTGCCTCAACTGGCCCGACCGCACGCCCGACGCCGCCGAGATCGTCGATTGCAACAAGGAGCACCGGTTCGAGGTCGCCGAGTCGGTCGACATGCGGACCTTCCCGGGCAGCGAGTACGGGCCCGACGCCGCGCCGCCGTCGAGCGCGCGTATCCAGCAGATCAGCCAGGAGCAGTGCTCGACGGCCGTGAAGCGTTACCTGGGTCCGCGCTTCGATCCGAACAGCCGCTTCACCGTGAGCATGCTCTGGTCGGGCGACAAGGCCTGGCGCCAGTCCGGTGAACGACGCATGCTGTGCGGCCTGCAGTTGCCAGGCCCCAACAACCAGCAGTTGCCGTTCACGGGCAAGGTGGCCGAGATCGACCAGTCCAAGGTGTGGCCCGCCGGAACCTGCCTGGGAATCGACCCGACCACCAACCAGCCCACCGACATTCCCGTCGACTGCGCGGCCCCGCATGCGATGGAGGTCACCGGCGCGGTGAACCTCGCCGAGAAGTTCCCCGGCGGTTTGCCGCCGGAGCCCGAGCAGGACGCCTTCATCAAGGACGCGTGCACCCGGATGACGGACGCCTATCTTGCGCCGATCGAGTTGCGCAGCACCACGCTGACACTGATCTACAGCACCATTTCGCTGCCGAGTTGGTCAGCGGGCAGCCGTCAGGTGTCGTGCAGCATCGGTGCGACCCTCGGCAACGGGGGCTGGTCGACTCTGCTCAACAGCGCCAAGGGTCCGCTTCTGATCAACGGTCAGCCGCCGGTCCCGCCCCCCGACATTCCCGAGGAGCGGCTGAACTTCCCGCCGATCCCGATCCCCGACGACGACTCGGGCAGCACCTCGCAGGTCACCAGCGACCAGTCCTCCGACGACAGCAGCAGTGACAGCGACAGCAGTAGCAGCGACCAGTCGACCCACGGGCCCGCGCAGGTGACGGACGCGGGCGAGCCCGACGCCGGCCAGGGGCACGCGCCGGGCAACACGTTCAACGGGGGGCCGCCACCGCCGGGCGCGCCGCTGCCTCCGGGTGCGCCGGTTCCGCCGCCGCCTCCGCCGGGCGCCCCGCTGCCACCGCCGCCGCCCGCGGCCGCTCCTCCGCCGCCGGCGCCTGCACCTGCGCCCGCACCGCCACCGCCACCGGCGCCTGCGCCTCCCCCACCGGCGCCGCCGCCTCCGCCGCCGGGACCGTAGCCGCGTGACCGTGCGGATGAGCCCGCAACGGTTCGACGAACTGGTCTCCGAGGCGCTCGACCTGATACCGCCGAAGCTCGCCGACGCGCTCGACAACGTCGTCGTCCTGGTCGAGGCCCGCAACGACGAGGAACCCGACCTGCTGGGCCTCTACGAGGGCGTCGCGCTGACCGAACGCGATTCGTGGTACGCGGGCTCGCTGCCGGACAAGATCACGATCTACCGCGAAGCGCTGCTGCAGCACTGCGACACCGAGGACGAGGTCGTCGACGAGGTGGCGATCACCGTGATCCACGAGATTGCGCACCATTTCGGTATCGACGACGAACGCCTGCACGAACTCGGTTGGGGATAACAGCGGGAAGACCGCGCAAAGCCCGGAACACACCGCGCGGCAACCACGCTTTGTCCCCCGCCGGTGCTATCAAGGGGCCATGACCGAGTGCCGAGACTGCATGGGCGGCCTCGAACACTGCCATGGCACCGTCATCCACCACGCGTCGTATCGGGCGGAATGCACCGAGCCGGACTGCGTGACCCCGGAAGTGGTGCACGCGTTCGTGATCGACTGCGAGGCGATCGGCTGCACGTGCGCCGTCTCGCTGTCAGCCCATCGGGTCGGCTGACTGCAGGGCGTCTTCGACCGGGTGCACGTCGGGCTCCGGGTAGAACGGCGGCGTCATCGACCCCCACCGCACGCAACTCCACCGGCCGTCGGTGATCGGGGCCAGCACGACGGCCTCGGTGTTGCCGAGGTGATGGTCGAGCACGAAGCTGCGCTCGACGCCCGCCAGCACCGACGACACCAGCCGGATCGCCGCGCCGTGGCTGACCACCACGATGTCGCCGCGCCAGGCGTCGTCGTCGAGGTGCCGCATCCGCAGCTGCGTGATGGCCGGCACATACCGGTCCAACACGTCGTTACCGGTCTCGCCGTTGGGCATCGACGCGTCGAGGTTACCTTCGTGCCACTGCTGGTAGACGGTCTCGAACATCGCGATCGCCTCGTCGTCGTTGCGGTCCTCCAGGTCGCCCACCTGCACCTCGTGGATGCCCTCGAGTTCCACGGGCGGCACCCGCAGCGCGCCTGCGATCTCCTCGGCGGTCTGGCGGGCCCGGTGCGCCACCGAATGCGCAAGTATCGCGGGTGGCAGCGGCAGGCCCGTGGCGTAGGAGCGCGCCTGGTTGCGGCCGAGGTCGGTCAGCTCGGCCCCGGGCGGCCTGGTGTCGAGACGACGCTGCACGTTCGCCAGTGACTGCCCGTGCCGCACCAGCACCAGGCGCCCGGTCACGGCTTTCCCTCCTTCAGCCTCGCCAGCCAGCGAGAGGCCTCGTCCAGCGCGGGCGGCGCCGCCCCTGCGGTGGCTCCGGTCGGCCAGGAACCCAGGAATCGCACATCCGAACAACGACGGTGCAGCGCCTTGAGTGCCTCGGCGACCGCATCGTCGTCGATGTGGCCGACACAGTCGAGAAAGAACATGTAGGTGCCCAAACCCGTTCGGGTGGGGCGTGATTCGATTCGCGTCAGGTCGATGTCGCGGACCGCGAGCTCGGTCATCGCCGACACCAGCGCGCCGGGCACGTTGGCCAGTCGCAGTACCACCGAGGTGCGGTCGGCGCCCGTGCGGTCCGGCGGCGGAGCGGGCGGTCCGACCAACACGAACCTGGTACGCGCGTTGGGTTCGTCGACGATGTCGGACGCCAATGCCGTAAGGCCGTAACGCTCCGCGGCGAGCGCGGTGCTCACACCCGCGTCGGCGCGGCCCTCGGCCACGTCGTTGGCGGCCGCGGCGTTGGAGTTGGCGGGCACCAACTGCGCCGACGGCAGCTGCTCGGCCAGCCAGTTGCGCACCTGGGCGGCCGCGACGGGATAGGCGGCGACCGTGGCGACATCACCGGCCCGCATACCGTCGCGCACCACGATCGTGAACGACACGTCGAGCGTCAGTTCGGCGAAAATCTGCAGGGGCGTACCGGTGGCCAGGCCGTCCAGCGTCGGTAGCACCGATCCCTCGATCGAGTTCTCGATCGGCACGCAGGCGTAGTCCGCGTCTCCGCTGCGGACCACGGCCAAGGCGCCGGTGGTGCTGTCGGTTGGGACTGCGGTCACCTCGTCGGCGGACGGCCCACCCGGCAGCATGCCCTCGGCGGACATCGTGAGAAGCGCCACCTCGGTGAAGGTCCCCTGAGGTCCCAGATAAGCGATGCGCGGCACGGCTCAACACTATCGGGTCACTGCGGTAATGCCGTTCCGCAGCACGAAAGCCTTGCGGGATCCGCGGCAACCTAGTTAAGTTAGGCTCACCTTATCTGAGGAGGCGGCATGACGACAACGACCACGGCACCGACGACGGCCGAGCGGATCCGCAGCGCGTGCGCCCGGGCCGGCGGCGCGATGCTCGCGGTCGAAGGTATCGAGCCCACCGAGACGCCGGTCCACCATCTGCTCGACGACGGCTCGTTCGCGATCACCGTCCCGCTCGACAGCCCCGTGGCGGCCAAGGCCGTTTCCGCCGGCACCGCCGGGGTGCAGGCGGTGCTGGAGATGACCGACTACGCGCCGCTGCCGCTGCGCGAGCCGGTGCGGTCCCTGGTGTGGATCCGCGGGGGCCTGCACGACGTGCCGGCGGGCGAGGTGCCCAACCTGCTCGATCTGGTCGCCTCCGAGGACCCCAACCCGAACCTCCTGCAGGTGAACTCCGGGCAGTCCGACGGTGATCGTGGCTATGCACTCCTACGCCTCGAGATCGACTCGGTGGTCGTGGCGGACTCCACCGGCGCCGAATCGGTCGGGGTGAGCACGCTGCTCGACGCCCGGCCGGATCCGTTCTGCGCGATGGAGTCGTGCTGGTTGCAGCACATGGAGTCGGCACACCGCGACGTGGTCGAGCGGCTGGCCAGTCGGCTGCCGATGTCGTTGCGCCGCGGCCGCGTTCGGCCGCTGGGACTGGACCGCTACGGCGTGCGGCTTCGGGTGGAAACCGACGACGGTGATCACGACGTGCGGCTGCCGTTCACCAAGCCGGTCGACGACGTCACCGGGCTCAGCCAGGCGATCCGGGTGCTGATGGGCTGCCCGTTCCTCAACGGGCTGCGCGCACGCAAGCTGTGACGCCACTACCGTAGCTGCGGTGACCGGCGCCTCCGACGAGCTGACCGACCCCGAGCGCCGGGCGCTTCGCATCGAAGTCGCCGTCGTACTGGCGGTGACGTTCGGCCTGTCCGCCTACAGCGCACTGCTGAACCTGACCGAGTCGGTCCTGCTGGGGCTTTCCGGCCAAGTCGTGGCACTCAATCCGCGCCGATCCCCATTCGACCTGATCGACCTCGGGCTCAACCTCGTCTGGGTCTTCCAACTTTCGGCATGGGGCGCGCTCGCCGTATACCTGTTGTGGCGCAGCGGATTCATTCTCGAGGCGATCGGACTGGGTCGACCGCGGTGGCGGCCGGACCTGCTCGGCGGGTTGGGTTTGGCCGCGCTCATCGGGATCCCCGGTCTCGCGTTGTATCAGATCGCCCGCATCCTCGGCATGAACGCCGACGTCGAACCCGCCGAACTCTACGACACCTGGTGGCGGATCCCGGTCCTGTTGTTGACGTCGCTCGCGAACGGCTGGGCAGAGGAGGTGGTGGTCGTCGGCTTCCTGATCACCCGGCTGCGTCAACTGCGCGTGAGCCCGGCGTCCGCCGTCATCGTCTCCAGCGTGCTGCGCGGCCTGTACCACCTCTATCAGGGCTTCGGGGCGGGCTTGGGGAACTTGGCGATGGGCCTGGTGTTCGGCTACGTCTATCTGCGCACCGGTCGGCTGTGGCCGCTGATCATCGCCCACGCGCTGATCGACGCCGTGGCATTCGTGGGCTACACCGTGGCCGCCGGCCACCTGGGCTGGTTGCGGTGAACACGGCCGAAGGCGACGTAGATTCGTCAGATGACCGACAACCGGCAGCCGCCCCGCGGGTTCGAGCACCCGCCGCGGGCACGCCGGGAGCCGTCACAGGTGATCCGCCGCGATCCCGCCTACCGGCCGCCGCCTCCCCCGACGCCGCCGAGCGCGCCCCCACC